>JADJVX010000017.1 GCA_016710385.1 Actinomycetales bacterium | reverse complement strand
CACGGGCGAGGGCACCGATTTCATCCGGGAGTGTGTCCGGGTGGCGATGCAGGAGCTGATCGACGCCGAAGCGACCGCTGCAATCGGCGCCGGCCGGTACGAGCGCACCGGAGTCGCGCACGACTGAACGCAATGGCTCCCGTCCGCGGGTGTTGACCACGCACGCCGGGGACATCGCCTTGTCCGTGCCGAAGCTGCGGACCGGGTCGTTCTTCCCGAGCATCCTCTCGCCGCGGCGGCGTATCGACCAGGCCCTCTACGCGGTGGTGATGGAGGCCTACGTCCACGGCGTCTCCACCCGCTCCGTCGACGACCTCGTCGTCGCCCTCGGCGGGACCGGGATCTCCAAGTCCGAAGTCTCCCGGATCTGCGCCGGGCTGGACGAGGCGGTCGGCGCGTTCCGGACCCGCCGCCTCGACCATGTCGCGTTCCCATATGTCTACCTCGACGCGACCTACCTGCACGTGCGGACCGAGCACGGCATGGTCGTCTCCAAGGCCGTCGTCGTCGCCACCGGCGTCACCAGCGAAGGCCGCCGCGAGATCCTCGGTCTGGACGTCGGCGACAGCGAGGACGAAGTGTTCTGGCGGGCGTTCCTGAACGGCCTGAAGAAGCGGGGCCTGTCCGGAGTGCAGCTGGTCATCTCCGACCAGCACGCCGGCCTGGTTGCCGCCATCGCCAGGACGTTGCAGGGCAGCTCGCATCAACGGTGCCGGGTCCACTTCATCCGCAACGTCCTCGCGCACGTCGCCAAGGGCGAGACCGAGATGGTCGCTGCCGTGTTCCGGACGATCTTCGCCCAGCCCGACCTGGGTTCGATGGGCAAGCAGTGGGACAAGGTCGCCGCCGAGCTGTCCGCCCGCTACCTCAAGATCGGCACCCTGATGGACGAGGCGAAGGCCGAGGTCCTGGCCTTCGCTGCGTTCCCGCGGGAGCACTGGCGCAAGATCTGGTCGACCAACCCCCTCGAGCGGCTCAACAAGGAGATCAAGCGCCGCGCCCGCGTCGTCGGGATCTTTCCGAACGAGGCCGCCGTCATCCGCCTCGCCGGCGCCGTCCTGGCCGACACCCACAACGAATGGGCCACCGACGAGCGCCGGTACCTCTCCGAAGAATCCATGGCCAAAATCGGCAAGACCAACGATGATGAGACCGTCGCCCTCACCGAGGGCTGACCGGTAGGCATCGATGAACTCAAAGCCCACCACTCCCCGGGACTCTTACCCGTCCAGGCCCCGACGCGCCGGGAAACCTTCCGACTCGCCGGTGATCCCGGCCGTCCAGCCGCCGATCTGCGGGGAAACCTTCCGACTCGCCGGGTTTCCCGGCGGCTCAGCGGCCGATCTGCGGGGAACCTTCCGACTCGCCGTGTTTCCCGGCCGTCCAGCCGCCGATACGGCGGGGAACCTTCCGATTCGCCGGGTTTCCCGGCCGTCCAGCCGCCGATACGGCGGGGGACCTTCCGATTCGCCGGGTTTCCCGGCCGTCCAGCCGCCAATACGGCGGGGGACCTTCCGACTCGCCGGGTTTCCCGGCCGTCCAGCCGCCGATCTGCGGGGGAACCTTCCGACTCGCCGTGGTTCCCGGCCGTCCAGCCGCCGATATGCCGGGGGACCTTCCGACTTGGCGACGAACCGCGCGCGGGCCGTAGGACCCAGCATGCCCCCGCTGGTGCTGTAACCTCGGCACCAGCGGTATCGGGGGCGGAGGTAGGACCATGTGGTTGGCGTACGTAGATGAGAGCGGCAATACGGGTAGGCGCCTTGATGACCCAGACCAGCCGATCCACTGGTTGGTCGCCGTCATGATCCCCGAAGACCACGTCCTGTCGCTTGCCGCCGACCTCGACGCCGTCGTCAGCCGCGCGTGTCCGAACCATCCGACCGCCGAGTTGCACGGCGCACAGCTCTTCGGCGGGGAGGAGCACTGGCGGGGCGTCAGCCCAGATCAGCGAGTGGAAGCTTACGAGGAGGCCCTGGCACTTCTGGCTACTCACGAAGCCTCGATCGCGCACTCATCAATCAACAAAGCGGGACTCTGGTCCAGTAGCAGCCAGGCGACCACGCCGCATCTCCTTGCCCTGCAATTCCTCGTGGAACGACTGGACGGATTCGTCGGCCGTCAAGCGGATCCACTGAGGAGCCGGGCGCTGTTGGTCGCGGACGAGACGGCCGAACATGAGACGTACTCCATCGGGCTGGTGGCAGGCCTCCAGACGCACGGGGTGGGTGTCGTAGCTGGGCGTCGAGTGGAGAACATCGTTGACACGGTCCACTTCGTTCGTTCGAAGGACAACCGAGGGGTGCAACTGGCGGACTTGGTGGCCTACGCACTCAATCGGACGAGGCGTCGACGTGGCCAAACACATCTTTCGCCAGGCGACCAAGCCCTCATTCGCATGTTTGACGCACATGTTGGGCCGCGGATTGTGACCTATCGGGAGACGTGGCCGCGGACCAGGGCCTGACCGACAAATGGGGGCCCACTCCTCGCGGAGTGGGCCCGTAGACCAAGCGCCTCGGTGACCCAAAGCGACGAACGGCCTAAGTCCATGCTAGCAGCGACAGGCTAGCTACCCATCTCTGTCGGATACGAAGCCGAGACGAGTGCAGGACTGCGAGCCGCCCTTCGAAGTCCCGCCAGCCCGGCCGTAGGACCCATGACGAAGGTACGGATGTGGCCGAAGGGGTCACCGCTGGCGGGCATCGCCGGGGCGGATGCACTTCCCCAGGGTGGGTGTCACCCCTGCCGCATAGCCTGAAACCCATGGCAACCGTCCTGCTGCTGCATTCCGCCCTCGGCCTCCGTCCGGCGCTCCACGCCCTCACCGATCACCTGCGCAGCGCAGGCCACCAGGTCATCGCCCCTGACCTGCTCGACGGGCGCACCTTCGCGGGGGGCGAGTCCGGGTATGCCGAGGCGATAGCCCACGTCCGGGAGCACAAACCCGCCATCGAGCAGCGGGCGGGCACGGCATACGACAGCATCTCGGGGGCTCGCGTCGTGGTGGGGTTCTCGATGGGAGCCGGCATCGCGCAGGAGTTCGCGCAGACCCGGCCCGAGGTGGCAGGCGCCATCCTCTGCGGGGGCGGCGGGTTCTTCGACGGTTGGACGCCCGAGCGCTGGCGCCACGATGTGCCGCTGGCCCTGCATCACGCCGTCGACGACCCGTGGGCCGATCCGGCCGAGGCTCGGCTGCTCGTCGACATCGCTGCGCGCGCAGGGGCTGATGTGTCGCATTACGTCTACCCGGGCAAGGGGCACCTCTTCTTCGACGCCGGCCTGCCCGATGAATACGACGCCGCGCTCGCCGACCTGCTGCGCATCCGGCTGCTGGGCTTCCTCGGCCGCTTCGCCTGACGCTCCACCTTGACCCACGATGACGAGCCGCAGCACAGACCTCAGCCGCACGGCATACGTCATCGGGGTGATCGCACTCGCGGTCACCGCCGCTGCGCTACTGGAGTTCGCGCGTCCCGGCAGCCTCGACGGCCGCCCCGCGACGTGCCTCGATCCCGCGGTCAACCCCGGCGCCCAGCTGCGGTGCTTCTGCGAGGCCGTCGGCACCGGTCTGCTGCGCCAACCCGCCAACGCCCTGAGCAACCTCGCCTTCCTCGTGGCCGGTGCGACGGCATACCGGTCGGTCCGCGCCCTCGACCCCGGTCGGCCCGAGCGAGCCCTGGCCCGAGCGGCCGCCTTGGCCACGATCGCCGTCGGGGCGGGCAGCCTGGCCTACCACGGCGGCCTCACCTTCGCGGGCCAACTCCTGGACGTGCAAGGCATGTATCTCATCGCCGTCCTGCTCCTGGTCGGCAGCTGCCGCCGCACCGCCCTCGCAGAGCGTGCCCCGCCGATCGCGCTCGCGCTCCTGGCCGCTCTCGCCGTTGTCCAATGGGCTCTGCCCGACAGCCGCCGGTGGCTCTTCGCGGTCGTGTTGCTGCCCGCGATCGTCGCGGAAGCGCGGCGAGCGCCGGGCTCGCCACCGCTGCGCGCTGCGGTCGCGCTGCTGACGCTCGGGTATGCCGCGTGGCTGGCTGACGAGCGCGGGCTCTGGTGTGATCCTGCTTCGCTCCTACAGGGGCACGCCGGGTGGCATCTCGCGACGGCGGGGTCGGCCTACCTCATGGTGCGGCACTATCGGTGGGCGGCGGAGCGGGCCGCACCCAGGAGGAGTGGGCCCGCGACCGTCCCGACATAGAGCGACGCCACCGGCGTGGTGCCGGTGGCGTCGAAGGCTGGTGCGGGTCGGACCCAGATTTCCCCCCGGGTCGACGAGCCGCGAGGCCGGTCAGAAGGTCCGGAAGTGGACCTGGTCGCGGTGGTGGTAGTACGAAGCGCCATGCTTCGTGCTCTTACCGAAGAGCGGGAACAGGACGATCCAGCTAGGCATGATGACGTAACTCAGTTTCGTGTTGATGGACGCGCCCTCGGACGGAGGACTCGCTGTCTATTATGTTCGATCCACGGACAAACTTCAAATTCTGCATCCAGACCCCGAGGGTAGGGCCATGACCGACGCTCCACAGCGCGAAATCCCGCAAATCGTCCTGTCTGAGCCCGCGTCTCTGGTCCTGCGTGGGCAGACCTTCGACGCCTCCCGGCCGGCCGTCATGGCGATCGTCAACCGCACCCCCGACTCGTTCTTCGCCGGCAACCGGCACGCCGACCTCGACAGCGCGCTGCGCGCCCTCGACAGCGCGGTCGCGCTCGGTGCCGACATCGTCGACGTCGGCGGCGTCCGGGCCGGCTCCGAGGGCGACCCGGTCGGCGTGCAGGAGGAGATCGAGCGGGTGGTGCCTTTCCTCGTCCGGGCGCGGACGGCATACCCGCAGTTGTTGTTGAGTCTGGACACGTGGCGCGCGGACGTGCTGCGCGCGGCGATGGCTGCCGGCGCGGGCGTCGACCTCGTCAATGACACCTGGGCCGGCTACGACAGCGACCTGCTGCCCGCCGCGGTCGAGGCCGGCGCGGGCTATGTCGTCTCGCACACCGGGGGCCGCCCGCCGCGCACCGACCCGGTCGACGTCACCTATGGTCCCGACCCCCTCGACGTCGTGCGCGACGTCGTGTCCACCCTCGCCGCGGGAGCCGCCAGGGCAACTGCCCTCGGTATGCCGTCCGAGCGAGTCCTCGTCGACCCCACTCTGGACTTCGGCAAGACGACCGCCCACTCACTGCGGGTGCTCCGGCATACCGCGGCGGTGGCAGCGTTGGGTTTCCCTGTGTTGCAGGCACTGTCGCGCAAGGACTTCGTCGGTGAGACGCTCGACCTGCCGACCGAGGAGCGGCTGGAGGGCAGCCTGGCGGCGACCGCGATCGCTGCCTGGCTGGGCGCGACCGTCTTCCGGGCCCATGATGTGCGGGCGACGCGTCGGGTTGTCGACATGGTGGCCTCGATCCGGGGTGACCGCCCGCAGCAGGTGGCCGTCCGCGGATTGGGACCACACAGTCGCGATGTGGACGCATCCGCGACAGATCGGGCGCGCTCGGGAGTGCGCGGGCAGGCTACTCGTGGGTAGGCCGAAAATGACCCGAAGAAGGGGTGGCGCTTTTCACACGACGTGCTAGCGTCGGCGTCGGTTGCAGTTGCAGTTCCTCGCAGGACGGACCTCGTAGCCACGCCATTCCAGGACGTGGCCGGAGTTCCCAAAGACTCGGGTACGACCCGGTTGTGGGGTAGGCGGCAGCACCGGGGTTCGCGAGGTGCGGGCTCCAGTGTCCAGATAGAGAGAGTTATCCCCATGGCACAGGGAACCGTCAAGTGGTTCAACGCTGAGAAGGGCTTCGGCTTCATCGCCCAGGATGGTGGCGGGCCGGACGTCTTCGTCCACTACTCCGCCATTCAGACCCAGGGCTACCGGACCCTCGACGAGGCACAGCGCGTCGAGTTCGAGGTCACCCAGGGCCCCAAGGGCCCGCAGGCAGACCAGGTTCGTCCGCTCTGATCGTCGACAACGACCTGCGCTGACATCGTCGGCGCGCGTGAGCCCCTCGTGCTGCGGCACGGGGGGCTCACGGCATGCCAAGGCACGGCAGGAGCCCGGCAGTGCCCGAGCAGGGAGTGCCCGAGCAGGGAGTGCCCGAGCAGGGAGGAGTGCACCGTAGGTGCACCGATCTCAGCAGGCCTCCTCGAGATCCACCGGCGCGCTGGGCGGCGGGGTGCTCGTGGTGGTGGTACTCGGGGTCTTCGTCGAGGTGGGCGTCGGCTTCTTCGTCGGCGTCTTGGTCGTGGTCGAGGGCTTCGACGTGGTCGAGGGCGGTACGACCAGGCTCGGGTCGATGGCCTCCCGAATCATCCGGCGAATCGCGACGAAACTCGGACTCGCCGGATTGATGTTGTCCGGGGTGAAGGCCAGTGAGCTGATCGTCGCACCCTTGACCCGGGTGACGAGTTCGGCCCAGGCCGGCAGGTCGGTGGGAGGGATGTCCGTCTGGACGTTGTCCTTGGCGACCTGGGCGAGCGCCGGGTATTTGCTCAGCATCGTGCCGACATTGACCTGGCCGATGAGTTTGCCCACGAGACAACGTTGCCGGCGCATCCGACCGAAGTCGTCGCTGGTGATGCGGGATCGGGCGTACCACAGCGCGTGGAAGCCGTCGAGCAGTTGCACGCCGGGCTGGATCCAGGAGTCGACGCCGTAGATATTGCCGGCGGCGTTGAGATGCCCACCGATCGGCAGCTTCTCTTTGACGTTGATGACCACCCCGCCCATCGCGTTGACCAGGGCCTCGAAGCCCTTGAGGTCGACGATCGTCGTGTAGTCGATGTGCAGTCCCGAAATCTCCTGCAGCACCCCCCTTGAGCGTGGTGAGCCCAGGCTGCTTGGTCCCTTTGAACAGTTCCGGATGATTGACCTCGGCCTCGTGCCATACCGCGTTGAGCAGGCACTCGCTGCCGCAGGTGTAGCCCTTGGGGTAGATCTTGGAGAGCGGGTTACTGACCGGGAACGGCACGTTCTGCAGGTTGCGGGGGAAGGAGAAGAGGATCGTCTGACCGGTCCTGGGCTCGATCGAGGCGATCATCATCGAGTCGGTGCGGACGCCGATCCGGTCGTCGCCGGCGTCGGAACCCAGCAGCAGGACGTTGACGCGTGAGACATCGGCCCACGGGTCGGACCCGCCGCTCGGGCGTGCCGTCTCACCGTCGGTCTGGTCGAGGTCCACTTGAGCGAACAGCGTGCCGATGACGTCGCGTTGGATCAACGAATAGCGCACCGCGGTGGCCATGGGAACGGCGACAACCAGGCACATCAGCGCCGCCAGGGCCCGCAGGCCGACGCGCTGGACGCGGTCGAGTCGAGTGTCCATGGTCCCGCGGTGGGTGAGCCAGATCGACCACATCCAGAGCAACCCGCCGAGCAGCAGGAGTGCCGCCGCGATGAGCAGGGCTCCCGGCCGCACCGCAACGGCCAACGCCGCGGCAGTCGGGCCTTTGGCGAAGACCACTGCAGCAATAGCTGCCGTCGTGCCGGCGGCGAGGGTGACGATGATCCAGCCGAGTCGGTAGAAGCGGGTCTGGGTGAGACCTGCGCCGGGGAAGATCGTGCTCATCACGGTCAAGGTGGCAGACCTGCGGGCCAGGCGGCTGGCCGTCAGCCGACGCCGACTGCGCGAGCCCGCGGGGAGGGGTCGCCGAGCGTCGCTGGTCATGGCGAGGGTTCCCCCTTGGCGGTGGTGTCGTGCATGGGTGTCGTGGACATTGTGCACCTCATCCCTAGCGACGACGGCCCCGCCGGTCCGGTTGCCTGCCCGAGGTGTGATTTCTTTCGGCGGCGGTTTTGGTCCGGCCCCGGCTGCCCCGGTAGCCTGTGACGGCCCCTTCGGTATGCCGTGTGCTCCGGCCCGCGTGTATCTCCGGTTGGGTGGGGAGGCGTCGCATAGTGGCCTAGTGCGCCCGCCTGCTAAGTGGGTTGGGATTAACCTCCCTCGCGGGTTCAAATCCCGCCGCCTCCGCCAGCACGGCACGACTTTGGTGGTGATCTCCGCACGGAGGTCACCACCAAAGTCGTGAAGGCCAACCCGCGCTGGTCAGGCTGCCGCCGCAAAGATCCACCGGCGCATGGCCACGAAGCGCACGACCGTCGAGAGTGCGGTGGCCGCGGCGAGGGCGAGAACCTTGCCCCACACCGGCGCGTTGGGCCAGCCGCTCTCCAGCAGTGCCAAACCGCCGCTCGTTGCTGCCCAGGTGAGCAGGAAGACCCCGAGCGCCTGGGCCTGCTGACGCACCCAGTTGCCGCGGCGAGCCGACCGGAAGGTCCAGCTGCGGTTGAGCATGGTGTTGACCAGGGTGGCCAGGACCAGGGCGACCAGGTTGGCGACCTGCGAGTCCCACCACCTGTGGAAGATGGTGAACAGTCCCAGGTGCACCACCGTGCAGACCAGGCCCACGACGGCGAACCGTCCGACCTGGCCGAGCAGTGTCGTCCGTTGCGGACCAGCCACTGTCACGGCCGTCGCGGTGTCCATGTCAGACCGTGCCGGTGGTTGCGGCGGCGGTCGCCCCGGTCGCGGGAGCGGTGAGGTCGTAGAACGTCGAGCCACCGATGGTGACAGCGGTGAAGTGCTGCTGCACCCAGCTGGCGATGGCCGAGGACGACTGGCTACCGCCCTGCTGGCCGCCGAACCCGCCGCCGGAGGCGAAGTAGTGGATCTTGCCCTGCGCCACATAGGCCTGGAACTGCGCGAGGGTGGGCGAGGGGTCAGAGCCGTTGAACCCGCCGATGGCCATGACCGGCAACCCGGTGCCCAGTTGCAGGCCGGCGGCCCGCTGGGAACCCACGGCGGCGGCGACCCAGGTGTAGGAGTCGGCGTCGGTGCTCAGCGCCTGGACCACCGCGGTCGCCGGCAGGTCGGCATTGAGCAGCCCGCCCATACCTCCCGGCCCGCCAGCGCCGGGGCCAGCCGTCGTTCCGCCGGGCGTCGTTGCACCGGGCGTCGTGGTGCCGCCGGGCGTCGTGCCGAGCCCACCCGGCATACCGGGCAGTTGGCCACCCACGGTGCCGCCGGGCGGGGTGGCGAGCCCACCCGGCATACCTTGCGGACCGCCTTGCCCGGCGACCGCGGGGCCGGCCGTGACGATGGACCCCGCGTGGCCGGTCGAGACCGTCTGCACGCTGTATGCCGCGGGGCCGAGCAGGCCGGCGGTGAGCGCCAGACCGACGATCGCTGGGATGGCTTTGGCGTGGACCCGGTCGAGCAGGACCAGGCCCGCGGTGGCCGTGAGGCCGAGGGCGAGGACGGCGACGCGCAGCCAGCCGTTCCAGGTGACCGTGCGCGACAACAGCACGAAGCTCCACCCCGTGGCAGCGAGCATCGCCGCGGCGAGGACCGCACGGGCGACGACCCGGTCGCGGCGTTCCCATGCCTCGGCCGCACCCATCGCGACGAGGGCGGCGACGGCGGGGGCCAGGGCGACCGTGTAGTAGGCGTGGTAAATGCCGGCCATGAGCGAGAAGGTCAGCGTCGTCACGACGAACCACGACCCCCAGGCAAGGTATGCCGCGCGGCGGGCATCGGTGCGCGGGTGCCGGACCCGCCAGACCAGGCCGGCGAGCAGCAGGATGAGCGCTGTGGGCATGAGCCACGAGATCTGGCCGCCGTTGTCGGCGTTGAACATTCGCAGCAGGCCGGTGGAGCCCCAGTTGCCGCCGTTGCCGCCCCCGCCGCCGACAGATCCGGTCTCGTTGCCGTTGATGCGGCCCAGGCCGTTGTAACCGAAAGTGAGCTCGAGGAAGGAGTTGGTCTGCGAGCCGCCGATATAGGGGCGGGCGCTCTCGGGGACGAGTTCGACGATGGTGACCCACCAGCCGGCTGAGGCGACGATGGCCAGCCCGCCGAGGATGGTGTGCCAGATCCGTTGCAGCAGCGGGATGTTGGCTGCGATGAGGTAGGCCAACGCGAAACCGGGCACGACGAGGAAGGCCTGCAGGGTCTTGGTGAGGAAGGCCAGCCCGATGAAGACCCCGACGAGGGCGAACCACTTCGGCGAGGACTGTTCGATCGAGCGCATGGTCGCCCACGCCGCGAGGGTCATCGCGAGGACGAGCAGCGCCTCGGGGTTGTTGAAGCGGAACATCAGCACGGCGACCGGCGTCAGCGCGAGGATCGCGCCGGCGAGCAGGCCTGCGGCCGCGCCGAATTGACGCTTGACCGTGGCATAGAGCACGCCGACCGTGGCGATCCCCATGAGCACCTCGGGCAGGAGGATCGCGAAGCTGCTGAGTCCGAAGATGCGCACCGACAGCGCCATGAACCACAGTGAGGCCGGCGGCTTGTCGACGGTGATCGAGTTGGCCGCGTCGGAACTGCCGTAGAAGAACGCCTTCCACGACTCCGAACCCGCTTGTGCCGCAGCCGAATAGAACGAGTTGGCATAGCCGCTCGCGGTGAGGTTCCACAGGTAGAACACCGCGGTGAGGGCCAGCAGGCCCAGCAGCGCCGGCCGGGCCCAGGTCGGGTCCCCGTCGGGCCCGCGCCAGATCCGGTATGCCGTGCCCCTCGCCTTGCGTGCCGCCGGACTCTCGGTGAGCGTCGGCAGGTCGGAAGCGGACGGGGCGTGTGCGTGCAGGGCCATCTCGTTCATGCCTTCGAGAGTCGCGGCGGTGACTGTGAGCCAGCTTTGAGGTGTCCAGCAGAGGTCAGTGAGCCCCATGAGGGCCCTGGCCAACTGGCCACCGAAGGGTCAGGGGGTGACGCGAGCGGCCCATGTGGGGGTCGAGGACGCGTCGTCCGGGGCCGGCAGCACGACCGAGAAGGTGGTGTCCGACGGCTTGCTCGACAGCTCGACCGTGCCCCCATGAGCACCCGCCACCGCGGCGACGATCGACAGACCCAGGCCGGTGCTGCCGGCCGCTCGGTTGCGGGACGAGTCGCCGCGGGCGAACCGTTGGAAGACGCTCTTCTGCAACTCGCTGGGCACGCCCGGACCGTCGTCGTGGACGCTGAGCCGCACCGTGCCTGGTTCGCGGGTGATCTTCGTGAGCACGGTGGTGCCGGGCACGGTGTGGACCCGGGCATTGGCCAGCAGGTTGGCGAGGATCTGGTGCAAGCGTTGGCCATCACCGTGGACGATGACCGGCTCATCGGGCAAGTCCAATCGCCACTTGTGCTCCGGTGAGGCGGCGTGCGCGTCGCTCACGGCGTTGATGGCGATCTCGGTGAGGTCGACCGGCGCGGTGTCCAGTGGTCGCCCGGCATCCAGGCGTGCGAGCAACAGCAAGTCCTCGACGAGGCTCGACATCCGGGTCGCCTCGGACTCGACGCGCCCTAGCGCATGAACGACCGACGCGGGGACTGGTTCGCGCTCCCGCTTGGTCAGCTCGGCATACCCGCGAATCGATGCCAGCGGCGTGCGCAGCTCGTGCGACGCGTCGGCTACGAACTGACGCACGCGCTGCTCACTCTCGTGGCGCGCGTTGAGGGCGTCACCGACATGGTCGAGCAACTCGTTGAGCGCGAGGCCGACCTTGCCGACCTCGGTGTGTGGGTCGGTGTCCTCGGGTGCGACCCGCTCGGCGAGGGCCACCTGGCCGGAGGACAGGTGCAACTTGGAGACATTGGTGGCGGTCGTCGCCACCCGGGTCAACGGCCGCAGATTGCGCTTGACCAGCCATAGACCGCCGGCGGCCATGGCGACCAGCCCGGCGAGGGTCGCGAGCAGGGCGGTCCGCAGGGCGTTGCCGACGGCGTTGTCCTGGCGCGACTTCGGCAGGCCGACGTAGACGACCGTGCTGGAGTTGGGGGAGCTGGCCATGACCCGGTAGAGCCCCAGGTCACCGCCAAGGTTGAGATCCGCCGGTTCCTTGCCCAGACCGGCGGCCTCCAGGACGGCGATCTGATCGGACGTGATCGTGTCGCGCGGTCGGGTCCACTGCACGCCGTCGACGACGGCGACGATGAATCCCTCGTCGCCCGGCCCGCGTCCCTCGTCGTGCCGATCGTTGGTGACGCTCCCGCCGAGGCCCGGGGGCAGCGCCCGCATCGACGTGCGCAACTGGTCGTCGAGTTGGCCGGTGAGATAGCGGTTGAGCGACACGACCGACGCCGCGCTCGAGATGAGCGTGATGACGGTGAACAGGGCCAACATGGACACGACGAGCTTGGCCCGCAGTGACCACGAGCCCGGCCGTCGCCACGACGTGTCAATCGGGCCCGCACCAAGGTTCGCTGGGGCGCCGGACGGCATACCCGCGCCGGACGGCATACCCGCGCTGGTGCCGTTGGACGGCATACCGGATGCTGGCGAACCCGACACGTCAGGAAGCCGGCTTGAGGACGTAACCCACCCCGCGCATGGTGTGGATCATCGGCTCCCGGCCGGCGTCGATCTTCTTGCGCAGGTAGGAGATGTAGAGCTCGACGACGTTGGCCTGGCCGCCGAAGTCGTAGTTCCACACCCGGTCGAGGATCTGGGCCTTGGAGAGCACCCGCTTGGGGTTGCGCATGAGGTAACGCAGCAGCTCGAACTCGGTGGCCGTCAGCTGGATCGGGTCGCCGCCGCGGGTGACCTCGTGCGAGTCCTCGTCGAGGGTGAGGTCGCCGACGACGAGCATCGAGTCGTCCTCCTCCTGTGCGACCAGGACGGTGCGGCGCATCAGGGCGCGCAACCGGGCGACAACCTCCTCGAGGCTGAACGGCTTGGTGACGTAGTCATCGCCGCCCGCGGTGAGGCCGGCGATGCGGTCCTCGACGGCATCGCGCGCGGTGAGGAAGAGGACGGGGATGCGGTCGTTGTGCTCGCGCATCCGGCGCAACACCTCGAGTCCGTCCATGTCGGGCAGCATCATGTCCAATGCGACTGCGTCAGGCTCGAACTCGCGAGCGGCGCGCACCGCGGCCATCCCGCTGCCGGCCGCGCGAACCTCCCAGCCCTCGTAGCGCAGCGCCATCCCGAGCAGCTCGGTGAGGTTGTGCTCGTCGTCGACGACAAGCACCCGCGGGGGAGTGCCGTCGGGGCGCTCGAGCTTCTGCGGCTTGACCGAGTTGGCTGACTTCAGGTTCATGGGGCCGACTCTCTCGGTGCGCGTTGTCCGGTTCATGTGGCTTGGCTGTGGCTTTCCTGTGAAGCCATGGTCGCAGATGGGGGGTCTGTCACGGCGGCGGGCCAGGCGCGCCACAGCCTCGTCACAGCAAAGTCGCGGAGGGTGGCCCCTAGTTTGTTGTCACCTTCACCCCCGAGAGGTATGCCGTGGCGCACCTTCCCGAAGCCCAGTTCCCCGGGGCCGGTGGTCCCGTTCCCGAGGCTCAGGCCGACGTCGACGCTGCAGCGGGCGCGTTCCCGCCCTTCGGCGGTGAGCCGGTGGCCGCAGAGCCGGCCATGAGCTCTGAGTCGCCGGCCATGATCTCTGAGCCGCCGGCCATGCATTCTGAGCCGGTCGATCCGGGCGCACCCCAGGCGCGACGCTGGTCCGGGCGCACGACGGCGATTGCCGCGGCCGTCGCCCTGGGGGTGTCGTCGATCGGTGCGGTCGCAGCTGCGGCAGCGACCCCCAATGGCATCACGGCGCCGACCGACCAACGCGGCGGTGGGCGTGGGGGATTCGGTCCGGGCCAAGGTGGCATCCCCGGTCAGCAAGGTCAGCAAGGTCAGCCAGGTCAGACTCGTCAGGGTCGAGGCTCAGGGCAGCAGGGACAGCTCCCGCCAGGGTTCGACCCAAGTCAGGGCGGGGCGGGTCAGCTCCCACCAGGCTTCGACCCACGTCAGCCTGGCGTGGGGCAGTTCCCTCCCAATGTCGACCCGAGTCAGGCAGGCACCGGCCAGCGGTGACCAATGGGACCTCCCGCAACGGGCTGAACGGGACCCCTTGATCTCTCCCGGAAACCCTGTGTGCCGCTCAGGGCCGTTTCGGTCCCGCGACGTCTCGAAAGTGGTCCTTCCCGAGGCCGCGTAACGACCACTTCCGGCATTTCGCGGCCGGGTAGGCGGGCAAGAGCGAGAAGTTGCAGGATCACTCGGTGACGACGATCCCGCGGGCGGCGAAGCGGGCCTTGACGAGGTCGCCCGCGGCCGAGCCGTCCCGGGCCAGGGCGACGAGATAAGTCGTCGTTGCCGCGTCGGCGAACGACGTGTCCGCCGCATAGTCGAACTGGCTCATGACCAGGGTCGTGTCCCAGGCGCGGGTGCCGAGCCCGAGCCGGAGGAAGGGGGCAGCGAGAAGGGGGCCACGGCATACGCCGCAGCCCCCTTCTGATCTCGCGATCAGCGCAACGATCAGGCGTCCGCGAGGCGGGCCTTCAAGCCGTCGAGCTCGGCCTGCAGGGCGGCCGGGAGCTTGTCGCCGAACTTGGCGAACCACTCCTCGATCATCGGCAACTCCTTGCGCCAGTCTTCGACGTCGACCTTGAGGGCCTTGACGACGTCGTCGTCGGCCATCTCCAGCCCGGTGGTGTCGATGTCCTCCGGGCGCGGGACGAGGCCGACCGGGGTCTCGATGGCGTCGACCTTGCCCTCAAGGCGCTCGACGATCCACTTGAGGACGCGGGCGTTGTCGCCGAATCCGGGCCACAGCCAGTGTCCGTCGGCGTCCTTGCGGAACCAGTTGACCTGGTAGATCTTCGGCAGCTTCGACTCGTCGTGCTGCTTGCCGATCTCGAGCC
This sequence comes from Actinomycetales bacterium, assembly GCA_016710385.1. GTDB lineage: Bacteria > Actinomycetota > Actinomycetes > Actinomycetales > Dermatophilaceae > Phosphoribacter > Phosphoribacter freyrii. The sequence goes on along the minus strand of JADJVX010000017.1, from coordinate 1,058,710 downwards.
AGTGGTTCATGTAGTCGCCGGCGTGGTAGCCGATGAACGGCAGCATGGCCATCGGGTCGCGGCGCACGACACCGACCGCACCAACGGCCGCGGCCGTCGTCTCGGACGAGAGCGTGGCGCCGACGAAGGTGCCGTGGGTCCAGTTGCGCGATTCGTAGACCAGCGGCACGGTCGTGGCGCGACGGCCACCGAAGAGGATCGCGTCGATCGGCACGCCGTTGGGGTTGTCGTATTCCTCGGCCAGCATCGGGCACTGCGAGGCGGGCGTCGTGAACCGGCTGTTGGGGTGGCTCGACAGCTCGGTGCTCTCCGGCGTCCAGCTGTTGCCCTTCCAGTCGGTGAGGTGCGCCGGCTTCTGCTTGGTCATGCCCTCCCACCACACGTCGCCGTCGTCGGTGAGGGCGACGTTGGTGAAGACCGAGTTGCCCTTCTCGATGGTGCGCATAGCCATCGGGTTGGTGCCCATGCCGGTGCCGGGGGCGACGCCGAAGAGACCGAACTCGGGGTTGACGGCATACAGGCGGCCGTCTTCACCGAAACGCATCCACGCGATGTCGTCGCCGATCATCTCGGCCTTCCACCCGGCGATGGCGGGCTCGAGCATGGCGAGGTTGGTCTTGCCGCAGGCCGACGGGAAGGCGCCGGCGATGTACTTGACGACACCCTCGGGCGAGGTGAGCTTGAGGATGAGCATGTGCTCGGCCATCCAGCCCTCGTCGCGGGCCATTGCTGAGGCGATGCGCAGCGAGTAGCACTTCTTGCCCAGCAGGGCGTTGCCGCCGTAACCCGAACCGTAGGACCAGATCTCGCGGGTCTCCGGGTAGTGGGTGATGTACTTCGTGTCGCTGCACGGCCACGCGACGTCGGCCTGGCCGGGCTCGAGCGGGGCGCCGACCGAGTGCAGACCCTGGACGAAGTCGGCCTGCAGCTGCTCCATCTTGGCCAGGACCGGGGCGCCGATGCGGGCCATGATGTTCATGTTGATGACGACATAGGCCGAGTCGGAGAGCTCGACGCCGAACATCGGGACCTTGGCCTCGAGGTGGCCCATGACGAACGGGATGACGTACATCGTGCGGCCCTTCATGCAGCCGGCATACAGCCCGCGCATGATCTCCTTCATCTCGGCCGGGGCCTTCCAGTGGTTGGTCGGGCCCGCGTCCTCCTCCTTCTCGGAGTTGATGAAGGTGCGGTCCTCGACGCGAGCGACGTCACTCGGGCTGGAGGCGCAGTAGTAGGAGTTGGGCTTCTTCTCGTCGTTGAGGCGCGTGAAGGTCCCCGCCGCGACGAGTTCCTGAGCGAGCGCGTCGATCTCTTCCGGGGCCCCCGTGACCCAGTGGATCTTGTCGGGGGTCGTCAGCGCGGCGACCTCCTCGACCCAGGCGGCCAAAGCCTTGTGCGTCGTGCTCATCGGCTCTTCGTCCCTTTCCTGCGTCCAGCGGGACGCGTTCGGTTGCGATGGTCGAGGCCCGGCAACGCTTGGGACGGACGGAACGCCGCCCGAGAGACGTGCCAGACGTCTCGGTCGAGACCACGCTATCCCGGGGGGCCCGGGGCCCGTAACCGGGCGGAGGTCCCGGGCTGGTGAGTCCCCTCACAGGGCCCCACACAGTCCCCGGTATGCCGTCTGCCCAGGTGAGCGGACGGCATACCGGGGATGGCGGTGGGGTGTCCGGCCGCAGATTCGATTTCTTCCCAACGCGGGTATGCCGTTAGGCTTGCTCCTCGTCGCGCTGCCCCTCGGTGGGGTGGTCGAGACGACCAGCGCCCGTAGCTCAACGGATAGAGCATCTGACTACGGATCAGAAGGTTAGGGGTTCGAATCCCTTCGGGCGCGCTCTGTGTTGAGACAGAAAACGAGGCCCTGACCAGCGGAAACGTGGTCAGGGCCTCCGGCTCAAATACTGTCCGGCCAGGTCGCGTCGAGTCGTCTCGCCTCGGCTATCCAGGCCCGCGGATCAGAAGGTTGCCCCGCAGATGCGGTTCACCGAGACGTCACGCGCACCGAGGTCGCTGACGATGCGCTGAATGACCCAAGGTCGACAGCGGCGATGATCGCTCCAGTGCAGACGGCGAGACGCCCGTGGGCTGCGAACACGTGATCACCGGTGAGTGCTTCGCTGAGTTGCGTTTCGGTGGCCGGGTTCCACAACCGGACCGTCTTGTCGTCGCTGGTGGTGGCGATCAGGGTGGTGCCGTCGGGCAGGGTGACTGGGCAGATCCCGGTCACCCAGGTGGTGTGGCCGGTCAGGGGGTCGCCGTGGGGGGTGCCGGTGGCCGGGTTCCACAACCGGACCGTCTCGTCGTCGCTGGTGGTGGCGATCAGGGTGGTGCCGTCGGGCAGGGTGACTGGGCAGACCCCGGTCACCCAGTTGGTGTGGCCGGTCAGGGGGTCGCCGTGGGGGGTGCCGGTGGCCGGGTTCCACAACCGGACCGTCTTGTCCCAGCTGGTGGTGGCGATCAGGGTGGTGCCGTCGGGGAGGGTGACTGGGCAGACCCCGGTCACCGCGCTGGTGTGGTCGGTCAGGGGGTCGCCGTGGGGGGTGCCGGTGGCCGGGTTCCACAACCGGACCGTCTCATCGTCGCTGGTGGTGGCGATCAGGGTGGTGCCGTCGGGCAGGGTGACTGGGCAGACCCCGGTCACCGTGTCGGTGTGGCCGGTCAGGGGGTCGCCGTGGGGGGTGCCGGTGGCCGGGTTCCACAACCGGACCGTCTTGTCCCAGCTGGTGGTGGCGATCAGGGTGGTGCCGTCGGGCAGGGTGACTGGGCAGATCCCGGTCACCGCGTCGGTGTGGCCGGTCAGGGGGTCGCCGTGGGGGTGCCGGTGGCCGGGTTCCACAACCGGACCGTCTGATCGTCGCTGGTGGTGGCGATCAGGGTGGTGCCGTCGGGCAGGGTGACCGGGCAGATCCCGGTCACCGCGCGGGTGTGGCCGGACAGGGGGCGCCGGGCGCGGTGCCGCCGGTCGGGTTCCACAACCGGACCGTCTTGTCCCAGCTGGTGGTGGCGATCAGGGTGGTGCCGTCGGGCGGGGGGGGCGGGCCTTTTTCCCGGCCGCGCGGGCGGGGTTGGCCGGGCGGGGGCCGTGGGGGGCCGGTGGCCGGGTTCGCAACCGGACCGTCTTGTCCCAGCTGGTGGTGGCGATCAGGGGGTGGTGCCGTCGGGCAGGGTGACTGGGCCCGGTCACCGCGCGGGTGTGGCCGGTCAGGGGCCACCGTGGGGTGCCGGTGGCCGGGTTCCCATCGGACCGGCCCCTGTCGCGGGCGGGGCTGGTGGTGGCGAGCGGGGGCCCCAGGTTCTTTGCCGCTCTTATGCGGGCTGCAGCTCGGTTTTGAGGGCAGCGTAGTGGGCGGTTTCGTACTCGGCTGGGGTCATCATCCCAAGGGTGCCGTGCAGGCGCCTGTTGTTGTACCAGTCGACCCATCCGGCGGTGGCGTACTCCACGTCGGCGAGGGTCTTGTACGGGCCGTCGTGGAAGACGGTGGTATGGACACACTCGGTCTTGTAGAGGCCGATCACGCATTCCATGAGCGCGTTGATGCTCCTATAGCTGTCAAGCGGCGTGGGCTGGGCTGCTCGCTGGTGTCCGCAGGGGGCGCATGGCGGCCCAGAGTTCGCGGGCAAGGAGCCGCTTGAGGCAGCGGATGATCTCGGGCTTCGACTTTCCCTCGGCGGTGCGCCGGGCGAGGTAGGCCTTGGTCGGCTCGTGGTGTTGCATGCGGACGATGACGACCCGGTACAGCGCGGCGTTGGCTTGTCGGTGTCCGCCGCGGTTGAGGCGGTGGCGGGTGGTCATTCCCGAGGACGCGGGGATAGGGGCGACTCCGCACAGGCGGGCGAAGGCTGCTTCGGAGCGGATCCGGTCGGGGTTGTCGCCGGCGACGATGAGCATCTCGGCAGCGGTGTCTGGTCCGACCGCGAATGCGGCGGCCAGGTCGGGTGCAGCGGCCGCGGTGAGCTCGGCGAGGAGCTTCTCGTGAGCGGTGATCTCGGTGTCCAGGGCCAGCCAGCGGCGGGCGATGGCCCGCAGGGTGTGCTTGGCAGCGGCGGTGACATCGTCGACCCGGCCGGGGCGCAGAGCCGCGCAGCGGCGGATCAGGGCCATTCTCGACAGCGGCTGCAACTCCTCGCGCAGCGCGGGTGGGGCGTTGACCAGGACCTGCTTGAGAGTGATCATCGCCGACGTCCTGGCTTTGACGGCGACGTCTTTGGCGACCTTGATGGTGCGGATCATCTCCACGACCCCGTCGGCGCTCTTGGGCAGCGCGGTCGCCGTCCCGGCTAGGACGGTCTTGGCGGCGTTCTCGGCGTCCAGAGTGTCGGACTTGCCCCGCAGGCGCCGATCGCGCCGGTCGGTCCGCACGACCTCGATGACACCGATGTCGCGTCGACGCACCGCCGAGGTCAAGCCGGCGCCATAGGAGCCGGTGCCCTCAATGCCGAAGGTGAGGTGCCCACCCAAGGTCAGCGACCAGTCGATCAGCTGGGCGTACCCGCTGGAGTCCGCGGCGAAGGACCTTGAGTCCAGGACCGCGCCGAGGTCGTTGACCGCGACCGCGACGTGGACGTGCTTGTGCGTGTCGACACCGACGATGACTCGACGGTGCGCGGGGACAGGGATCATGCTGGTCACAGCGCATCTCCAACCAGTGAGAAGGAACAGAGCGTTCGCGACGCTGGCCGGTCGGGTGGACGGGACTGTGAACAGATTCTGAGGTGAGATCAGGCTCCTATGAGGTCACGCCCGCCCGGCCAGCACCACATACAGGTGGTGCGGCCCCCGAGCGGACGACAGATCAACAGCAAGGACACCCAGAACTTCGAGGTCAGTCGTAAACAAGAGTCAGGCCGCCCGAGGGTCGGTGACAGTCTCACAGTCGTATGCGTCGGCGACGGTCCCGATCGAGGGTCTGATGCCCGCCTGGGCGAGGTGGTCGGTGAACGCGATCGAGGTGTACTGGGACCCGGCGTCGGCGTGACCGATCAGTTCGCCAGGCACGACAGCGTGTCCGTCACGGTCGCGTTGCCACAGCGCGATCCGCAGAGGCACATCGACCAGGTCGACGACTTTGCTGGTCGAGGCGTTCCAGGCCACGATCTTTTGGGCGAACACGTCGAGGATGAACGCGACGTACCCGAACCCGGCCCAGGTGCGGACGTACGTGAAGTCCATGACCCAGGTCCGGTTTGGGGCATCGGCGGTGAAGTCCCGGTCCAGCAGATCCCCGGCCCGGTGTCCGCCCTTGCCCGGGATCGTGGTCCGAGCCGCTTTACCCCGGCGAATCCCTTGCAGGCCAAGGAATCTCATCGCCCGGTCGACCGAGCCTGGCGAGGCGTCCGGCAGGGACCGACGCACCAGCGCGGTCATCTTCCGTCGCCCGTACAGCCCTTCAGGGGTCAACCGGCGCCGCCCGGTGTGGTCGGTCGTCCATGCCGCGGCGCGGACGAGGTCCTCGACGGCGGCGTCGGTCAGGGTCCGAACGCGGGGCCGCGCGGCGCGCCAGGCCCGGTAGGTCCGCGCGGCGACCTGACAGCCCTGCTCCCGCAGCACTCGACAGACCGACTTGACACCTCCCGGCGTGTCCGGAGACTCGTGTTCTTGAGTCAGCTGACCGGGGTGGCCTGCTGGGTTTGAGCGTAGTGAAGATTCTCGACGGTGACGGGGGTGAGGTCGTCGAGGTACTCGTGGGGGCGTTCGGTGTTGAAGAAGTCGACCCAGGTCATCGTCTCGATCTCGACGTGGTCGATGTCGCGCCATGGGCCCTGCCGGCGGATCAGCTCGGTCTTGAACGATCCGACGGTGGTCTCGGCCAAGGCGTTATCCAGCGCATCTCCGACAGACCCGACCGAGGGGTCAGCGCCGGCCTCGACCAGGCGGCTGGTCAGCACCAGAGATGTGTATTGCGAACCCGCGTCCGAGTGGCTGATCAGACCGGTCACGTCAGCGACGCCAGCGGCGGCACGGGTGTGCAGGGCGTGCTCGAGCGCGTCCAGGACCAGAGCGGTCGACATGGTTGGGGCGACCCGCCAGCCGACGATTCGGCGGGAGTAGGCGTCGATGACGAATGCGATGTACACCTTGCCCGACCAGGTGGCGACCTGAGTGAAGTCGGCCACCCACAGCCGGTTCGGGACCGGCGCGAAGAACCGTCGATGCACCAGGTCAGGTGCCCGCTCGTGTCCGGGGTTCGGGATCGTGGTTCGGGGCTTCTTGCCGTACCGGGCGCCTTCCCAACCCTGCTCGCGATAGAGCCGTTCGATCGTGCACCGGGCCACATCGTGGCCCTTCCCGCGCAGGTACAGCCACATCTTGCGCGACCCGAGCGCGGCGACCAACGGCTTGGTGGTCCTCTCCTTGACCATGACCGCCACAACCTCCTCGTCGCGGACCTGCCGGGCCGTGGGTGTCTTGGCCGCCCACTCGTAGTACGTCGACGGAGAGATCTCGATCCCGTGCTCGGTCAGCACGGTGCACATGGGCTCGACACCCCACCGCAGCCCGCCCACAGTGGAGTCCTTGTGCTCGCCGATGAAGGCGATCACCGTCGCGCGGGCCGGTCGAGCTCGGCCGCGAAAAACACCGAAGCAGCCTTGAGGATCTCATTGGCCCGGCGCAGCTCAGCGACCTCGCGCTTCAGCTTCGCCACCTCCTCAGCCTGCCCCGTGGTCACCCCCGGCCGCGACCCGGCATCCACCTCCGCCTGACGCACCCAGTGCCGCAACGTCTCCGCGGTCCCGATCCCTAGCTTGTCCTTCACCGCGACGATCGCGGCCCACTGCGACGGATACGACGGCCGCACCTCAGCGACCATCCGCACCGCACGCTCCCGCAACTCCAGCGGGTACGGCTTGACATGACGTCCCATGACGGGATCCTCCCAACTCCGGGAGTCTCCGGACACGCCGGGAGGTGTCAGGTGGGGCGGTGACGGCCGGGTTTGTGTATGACCCGTTCGGTCAACCGCTCAACCCTGCCAGTGGGGTGGTGGATACCTCTGCAGTGCCGGTCACCCGGACGGGTACCGGGACCACTGATGGGTGGGCTGGGGTGTTCCAGCGGGGGTATGAACACACGGGTGGGTTGAGCCAGACGTTGATGGGTGCCCGGACGTATCTGCCGGCGTTGGGGATGTTCACGGACACCGATCCGGTTCCAGGTGGTAACACCACCACCTACACCTACCCCCAAGACCCCATCAACTGTCAGGACTTCAGTGGCTTGAGATTGTGGGACGGGGCGACTGAGACGACTGTCGGCCTGAGAGTGGCCCCACGCGCGAAGGTGAGGCCGCGCATTCGCGCTGAGGGGCCTCGCGACATAAATCCTACAGAGGATGACAAGTGTCGCAGAAATATCAGAAACTGCGCCATTTTTCCAGTTACCTCGTTCGAGGCCAAGAGTTTCGCTGACGCAAATCGTGTGTATAGCGGGCTGAATGACGATCAGTATCAGGCGGTTCGCCACATCATGTGGCAAGCGATTCTGACGCAAAGGCTGGGTGTTGACGAAGCGAGGCAATGGGGCGAAGCCCATGAGGGGTTGGACAGGTCGATCGACTCAGCTGCCGATAGATTGAATAACGCAACAGGACGGGCTGTCGGAATATGCCTCACGTCGCAATCGACGACTTATGACGCCATTGAGAGCACGCGGATGATGATAGATTGGGGCATCTATGCTGTTCGGTAAGCGTCGCCTACCATTGCTCATCCTGCTCGCACTCATTCTGAACCTACTTATGTTCCCCGTATTGTGGATATGGCGTGAAGACGGCCGATGTCAGCAGTATGCTGCATGGGCCGGCGCTGTGATCTACTCAAGTGGGGCGTCAGGACCAGACGCCTCGTGGGGAGCGATCTCAGTCACAGACCCCTGCATGAGTTCGTCCTCGCGGCCGACCGTTGTCTATGAAGTGACCCGAGGTTCATGCACAGACGCCGTTCGGACAGTCCAGGATCGTCTCCAATCTGCCAACAAGTTGCCCCTCCAGCGTCGTACGCTCGGGAAATGCTATCTCGACGAAACAGGAGAATGGCGATTTGAGATATGGGATGCAACGGTAGAAGTATCATGAACGATGGACCCGGTGGGCGAAACCGTGTCGCCTGTCCGACCGGGTGGAGGCTAGTCAATGGGGTTGTCTTCGCTCGGAAGAAGCTAAGCGAGGAAGAGAAGAATCACGAATCTGTGCACACGCTTCAGTGGTGGCATTTCATGACACAGCCGGCAGGGTCCGTCTCTTTCATAATCGCATATGCAGCTACCGGAGGAAATGCCTGTGCGAACTACTTTGAGATCCAGGCCGGACTTGCCGATGGGGCCTACGCATGTTAAGCGCTGCCCGCGCAGCCGCGTCCGCTGCTCGCCGCTGGGCACTCCTAGCTACAGTCCTCTCCCTGGCCGCTTGCGTTCCCACTCTACCCAGGAGTCGACCAGTCGCGTTTTCCTTGGAGTCTAAGGGAATCTCTGTTGTCGTCAATGCGTGTGCAGGATGGTCGCCGACTCGGGCAAAAATAGCTGAGCAGGCCTCCGACGGGAACTTCGCTGAACCGTCGTGGACGGCCTCCAACTATCTTGGCCTCTCGCGGACTCGGATTCCTTTGAATGGTAGTTTTTGGAAAGAAGTCAATGGACGCTATGACGTACAGAACAATCTAATGGTACAAGTCTTTGATAAGAACGGATTCTATGAGATCGGCTTCTGGTATGGCCGTCGCTTGCCTGAAAGGCAGGTCGCGGACAATACACTAGTCATGTTCGATGATGATGGTAACCCCTCTTACATCACCGAAGCGGATTTTGCGAAAATAAGCGGCTGTCCGACAAAGAGCAGTACGAGCATCTCCCAGTAGGCTTGATGGCGGGTCTCGACTGTGGGGTATGCGTTCTTGGATGATGGTCGGGTGTCGACGGTGTCGTTGGACGGCATACAGGTTGCTGCGGTCGCGTATGACGCCGTGGCGCAGGTGTCGGGTGTGACCTATGGGCCGGTGGGGTCGCCAGTCATCGGGTTGTGAGGTTGACCCCGTTGGGTGGACATCTTGATCGCCAGGTTCGGCGTGGCAGGGAAGGATGCCCTCATGGGTGCGAAGAGGAAGAGTTACACCCCGAAGTACCGGCAGGAAGCTGCTCGTCTGGTGATCGATACCGGTCGCACGATCGTTGAGGTCGCGCGGGAGATCGGGGTCGGGAGCAGTTGCTGGGTCGGTGGGTGGCGATCGAGCGGTCACGGATGGACGATCCGCCGCCAGCGGTCGACGTGAACGAGCGGGCCGAGTTGGAGCGGTTGCGTCGGGAGAATGCCGAGTTGCGGATGGATCGGGAGTTCCTGAAAAAGGCGGCGGCCTTCTTCGCCGCGGAGACCTCGAGCCCGAGCGGGCGTTCGCGGTGATCGACGCGGAGAAGGCCACCACGAGGATGACGATCGGGCGGATGACTGAGTTGCTGGGGATGTCCCGCTCCGGCTTCTACGCGTGGTCGGCGCGTCAGGACGCGCCCCTGGGCCCGCGGCAGGCGCAGCGGGAGGATCTGCTGGTGAAGATCAAGGTCGCCCATGACGCGTCCGACGGGGTCAACGGGGCCCCGCGGATCACCGCGGACCTGCGCGAGACCGGTGAGGTGGTTTCGGTGAAGACGGTGGCGAAACTGATGCGGGCCAACGAGATCCGCGGGATCAGCCCTCGCCCGTGGCGGCCCGTGACCACCATCGCCGATACCACCGTGCACACCATCCCCGACCTGGTCGAGTCCGCGCAGCGTCGCGCGGTCACCTTCCGCGAGGGTCGGACCGCCGGGGTGATCTTCCACGCCGACGGCGGCTGCCAGTACACCTCCGCCCAACTCGCCCAGGTCGCAGAAGACCTCGATGTACGCCTCTCGGTCGGACGGACCGGGGTGTGCTGGGACAACAGCCAGCAGGAAAGCTTCTGGTCCACCTTGAAGACCGAGCACTACAACCGTTACACCTTCGCCACCCGCGCCGAGGCCATCGCCTCGGTCACCACCTGGATCGAGCAGATCTACAACCGACGCCGCCGGCACTCGAGCCTCGGCCAGACCAACCCGGTAGCCTACGAGCACCAGCTCACCACCGCGGCACAAGCCGCTAACCGATGTCCACGAAACCGGGTCAACCCCACCGACGAAAGATCGAGGCTAGAGGGGTATACAAGGTCGCCGTGGATCACGACGCTTCGGGGATTCTCGACATGGTTTCTGCTGCTACCTTTGGAACGGCGAGGGCGCTCGCCGTGGTGGGCAAAATACGGAAGGCAGATGCGATCGCTGCCGCCAAAGGGTGTGCCCAAACATCGGGAAAGCAAATAGAGCGGCTCGCGCTTCTGCTGTGAGAGCTGAACGCGCTTGGCAAGCGATCCAAGTTACGCGCGCGGAGCGCATTGACGTGATGCCAAATGTATCAGCAAATGGACTACGGGACTGGGTACGTCAAAGCTTTTCGACTGCGGTCAGGTGTCCGCGTCGATGCGATCAACTTTTAGTCAAGGCACATCTTCGAGCTTAAACCAGATTGAGAGGTGTCTTAAGCTACGTGATGTCCAGTTCCCCGGCGAACCCTTGAGTGGAGATGTGGTGAATTACGGGTCATGACCATTGCGAATATCGTGCAGTCGACCTTCGATCAATTCGCAAAGACGTTAGGAGCTCGAAAGAAGTCAGGATCATGGTACCTCGCGGGCCCAGATTCGATCGTGGTCCTCAACCTGCAGAAGTCTAGTTACTCGAGCCGGTACTACATCAACATCGGGGTTTGGTTCACGGGACTGGGCCTGGCGAAGGACCCCAAGCCGACCCATTGCCACCTCCAGGCTCGCGCCGAGACTCTGCTTGAGGAAGCCGATCGCCCGCGGTTGGAGGAGCTATTGGCGGTGGGGAATGGTCGCGCACCGGGGGTTCACGAGCGGGAACTCCTCGAAGCCCTGTCCTCGCAGGTCCGCCCGTATGTTGAAGCTGGCCAGACTCTCGTCGGCCTGACCACGAGCGTCGGAAAGAGGCTTTTGGCCAAGTCGTTGCTGGACGGTGACGGTCAACGACTCCTCGCCAGCCAAGGCCTGTGGCTGTAGGTGAACTGTCCTCAGTCTTCCCGGATCGTGCTGGTCTCGCGACTGAAACTGGTCTTGTGGCACCCAGGGTGTACAGATGGAGTTCCGGAGGAGGACTGCCCGGAAGTTGTCAACCTGCTTCAGCAGTCAGGCCTTGCCACAACGGCCAGCCCTACCCGAGGGTGTGGGCGTGCACCGTTTAACGACGTCCGGGGCCGTGTCACGTCGGTGACCGCCCCGGCGTTCGGGACCGACACGCCCGCGACCGTGACCAGTTCGTATGCCCTGAATGGTGATCCGGGGGTGGTGAGAGTGTACCGGTGATTCGCCGGATTTGTTGTTGACTGCTGGTGGTGCGGTGGTGGAGCGGTATGTGTCGTTGCCGGGTGGGGTGCTGAACCGCAAGGGGTATGCCGTGGGCGCGACCGGTTCGTGGTCGGTGTCGAACCTGCATGGTGATGTGATCGCGACGGTGGAGGATGGGTCGGTGACGGCGGCGTTTGTGTACGACCCGTTCGGTCAACCGCTCAACCCTGCCAGTGGGGTGGTGGACACGACGGCGGTGCCGGCTACCCGGACGGGTACCGGGACCACGGATGGGTGGGCCGGGGTGTTCCAGCGGGGGTATGAACACACCGGAGGGTTGAACCAGACCTTGATGGGTGCCCGGACGTATCTGCCGGCGTTGGGGATGTTCACGGCCACCGATCCGGTTCCGGGTGGTAACACCACCACCTACACCTACCCCCAAGACCCCATCAACCACGCCGACTACGCCGGCACGATGCTCAGCGACGGACCGTCTGGATCGACTCTGAACATCCCCCTCAGTCTGCCAGGATGGAAACCCTTCAACCCCCAGAGGGGCGATTCTAAGCGCGGAACCTTCCAAGAGTCGCGAACGTATAAGATAATTCAAGCCGCCGTGGGGGTCTACAGTTTCAGGACGTTGATTTCGAGTATAGGGTGGCTGGGCCAAGGAGAGGCCGACCTCGCTATCCAATCTCTCCAGGAGTTTGGCGCCGGAACTGTTGACTCTTACGTCGCGGCGCAGTACGCATCCTCACCTTCCTATCAAGGACGTCACCGTGAGTTCTATCCGCCCATCGTCCATGCGACCAAAGGAACCGTAGTGATCGGCTTTTTCGCCACGCTCGTTGATTATGCAATGGATCCACCTAATGCACATGGGCCATTCGTAGACCAATACGTGTGGGTAGCGGGTGCTGGCGACAGTGTGTCGGGAAGTCTTATCGCCTGCCCGACTTGCGGATGGTAGTCACATGAACAAGGCTGAAAAGGGACGGCCGACCGGGAGGTCGCTCTTCGACATAGGCTACTGGCGAATATACATAACCATCGCTGCCGTCGAGATCATGGCGCCTATCCTCGGGTTTCAACTCATGCGCTCAGAAGAGTCAGGGCGGGGTGCCTGCTTCATTGTCGGTGGTGCGGGCCTGATCGGGTTCACTATCTATTGGCTAAGGCTTCCTGTTAAGAAGGGCAGGTAGGGGAATGCGAAGGACCTGCAACGAAGCGCCAGGGCCAATTGTATACACGGTGATCGTTGAGACTCGCGTGCATCGGGTTCCCGAAAAGTGTGCCGGGACGTGGCTGCCGACGGCATACAAGGTGCTGAGGTGACCTGACGCGGCAGAGGAAGGACCTGCTGGTGGTGGGGTGTCGACTGTGGGGTATGCGTTCTTGGATGATGGTCGGGTGTCGATGGTGTCGTTGGACGGCATACAGGTTGCTGCGGTCGGGTATGACGCGGCGGCGGAAGTGTCGGGTGTGACCTATGGGCCGGTGGGGTCGCCGGTGATCGGGTCGGGGTCGTTGGTGCGGACTGTTGCCGGGGCGGCGAAGGCACAGTCGTGGTCGGTGGGGGCTCGGGTGTTGTCTGAGACGGTGGTGCGGTCGCAGACTGGGCGGGTGACTCGGGTTCAGGCGACTGATTCGGCGGCGGCAGTGAATGCGGTGGATTGGTCGTATTCGTTTGATGCGGTGGGTCGGCTCACTTCAGCGGTGTTGGCTGCGGTGGGGACGCGGCCGGTGGTGACGTTGGGGTATGGGTATGCCGGTGTGGGTGGGTGTGGTGCTGACCCGGCCGCGGGGAATGGGTCTCGGACCAGCACGACGCGTCAGGTCGGCGGCGGGACGGTTGCGGTGTCGGCGTATTGCACGGATGGTGCGTCGCGGTTGACTGGGGTCGCCAGTGGCACGGGTGGGTTGACGGTGGATCCAGCGACGATTGTGTATGACGGGCATGGGAACGCGACCCAGGTTGGGTCTCAGTCGTGGTCGTATGACGGCGCGGATCGGGTGACCGGCACGTGAAAGCCACCAAGCTTCAGGGCTTTTTCGTCTGGCCAACACCTGTCGTCTACAATTTTGTTGAAAATTCTATCATAGACCAGACGCATTGCCTAACCCGATTCGTGCAGGCATCCCGACATTTGTCTCTGTGGTCCGCGGCGTGGTGTGTCAACCACGCACAAATGGCTAGCCGAGCACGAATGGCAGTCCTGTTCTCAGACCTTGAGTACAACGGAGTGAGTGAATGGTCGAACCGCGGAATCTCGGTGTACCCCGCCGGCGCGCCCCTTCAGGCGTCAGTGGTCGGGGGGTTCGATGGCAAGCCTCTCGACGGTAACATATTCGTCAAAGTTCGCAACGATTGGATCGTGCTATCGCCTGAGGATAGTCGACAATGTCTCATCGCGACCTGGGTGTATGTCGTCAATTGTGCTGTCGGCGGGCTCTCTGGCGCGGATGCTGCGTCGCTGGCGGACTATTTACGCCGCAATTTCGGTGCCTATCGTTGGGTGTCTCAGGAGCGTCAGGATCGTCAGTCGAAGGTGTGGGCTCGGGTGGTTGCCGACATCGATGAAGGGGGTGTGGCGCGGACACGGATCGAGGCATCACTTGACCGGGTCGAGTGGGAGCAGTTGGGAGAGGATTTCCCTGCGCGGGCCGACCTGTTCGCCTTGACTCAGGTGATGAAGACGATCCGGTTGGTTCATGGCCGGCTGAAGTTCGAGCCGAAGTTCGCCTCGTCAGTGTGGGTGAAGGGCACCGCGGTCACTCCACGACCCGAGGCGTTCCACTTCGAACCCTTTGACGTCGACCTCAAGGCGTGGGCCGCGGAACGGGACAGTCAGGGCCAAACGTGACCGTTGAGACTCGCGTGCAACGCGTTCGCGAAGGTTGTGCCGCAGGGGTTGGGCTGCCGACGGCATACAAGGTGCTGGGGTGTCGTGCCGCGGCGGCGGAGGGTTCGGGGGAGCAGCGCTGGTGTCACCAGGAGTACGGGTGGGTTGAGTGTGGATCCGGCGACGATTGTGTATGACGGGCATGGGAACGCGACGCAGGTTGGGTCTCAGTCGTGGTCGTATGACGGCGCGGATCGGGTGACCGGCACGTCCACCAGCGGGATTGCCCCGTCGCAAACGGTGTCGTATGTGCGGGATGTGTTGGGTCGTGTCGCGTCACGGTCGGCTTCGGGTGTGGAGGCTTCGACGGTGCGGTATGGGTTCACGGGAACCGGTGATTCGCCGGATCTGTTGTTGACTGCCGGTGGTGCGGTGGTGGAGCGGTATGTGTCGTTGCCGGGTGGGGTGTTGCACCGGAAGGGGTATGCCGTGGGGGCGACTGGTTCGTGGTCGGTGTCGAATCTGCATGGTGATGTGATCGCGACGGTGTCGGGTGGGGTGGTGACGGCGGGGTGTGTGTATGACCCGTTCGGTCAACCGCTCAATCCTGCTAGTGGGGTGGTGGATACGACTGCGGTGCCGGCTACCCGGGCGGGTACTGGGACCACTGATGGGTGGGCTGGGGTGTTCCAGCGGGGGTATGAACACACGGGAGGGTTGAGCCAGACCTTGATGGGTGCCCGGACGTATCTGCCGGCGTTGGGGATGTTCACGGCCACCGATCCGGTCGCTGGGGGTAACACCACCACCTACACCTACCCCCAAGACCCCATCAACCACGCCGACTACACCGGCACGATGACCTGCCTCGACTGCGGCGGCGGCTTCCTCGTGCATTCTGGAGCAATACCTATCCCGAAGTCGAAGAAGAAGATTCAGACGAAAAGCGACGGACGCTATTACGGCCCAGTCACCAGCCCTCAGCTGACGTTGAACGGGGTGTGGGCGTTCGCGAGATTCATCGCTAACCTCCCCATGACCACCGTGGGCACCACTATCGCTGTCGCAAACGGTGGTTCGTGTGGCCTGTATTCCGAGGGGTTGGTGGGTTGCACGGGTGCCACAGGAGGGTTCGGGCGCGGTGGCACAACCTACGGCAACACCTTCGTCACAAGTATTCCTGCGGTAGAGTTGGCGACCCAGGATCGTCTGCGAGCTCACGGACTGAAACATTCAGATCAATGGGCAATGGGGGGCCCTCTGTTCGCTCTCGAATATCTTTCCATGGAAAGTCGATACCCCGGCGCGAGCAATCCCTTCGAAGTCTGGGCAGGGTTGGGGGACGGGGGATATGCTCCATGAAACAACAAGTCCCCATTTTAGCGGTTCTAACGCTAACTATGGTTTCGTCTTGCGTGGTCTTTCCATCAAATCGTCCCGAATCGGGAATTGGAGTCGTTCGCGAAGAGGGCCGGCTGAAAGTCATCGTTCGAAGTTGCCCAGGAAGTGATGTTGTGGAGGTTCGATTGAGTGATCAAAACGGGTGGCTCTGGAAGGTGGCCTCTGAAGGCAAGGGTCACTCCATCTTTCGACAGGAAATCGGAGTGGCTCCCGAAGGCTGGAAGACGGATGTCCCGCTGAAGCAGTCGTTGGCACCGAATGTTTCCTACGGTTTTGGTAAAACGACATCCAAAGGATCCATGGCTTCAGTCGCCCTAGTGCCACTTGACCTGAAAGACGGAATGGTCCTGTCAGATCGGGGTTCTGTCAGCGAAGAAGAATTCATGTCGGCCAATATCGGTTGCCTAACCCGGCCATCGTCCGCTTCCTCTGTGCCGCCCGCATAATCACCGCGCGGGTTGATCGAGGGCCCAACGTGCCCGATCCGACCTCGACCCGCTGCTGGTGGTGGGGTCTCGACAGTGGGGTACTCGTACTTGGATGATGGTCGGGTGTCGATGGTGTCGTTGGACGGCATACAGGTTGCTGCGGTCGGGTATGACGCGGCGGCGGTGTCGGGTGTGACCTATGGGCCGGTGGGGCCGCCGGTGATCGGGTTGGGGTCGTTGGTGCGGACTGCTGCCGGGGCGGCAAAGGCGCAGGCGTGGTCGGTGGGGGCTCGGGTGTTGTCTGAGGTGGTGGTTCGGTCGCAGGCTGGGCGGGTGACTCGGGTTCAGGCGACTGATAGTGGTGCGGCGGCGAATGCGGTGGATTGGTCGTATTCGTTTGATGCGGTGGGTCGGTTGACTCAGGCGGTGTTGGCTGCGGTGGGGACGCGGCCGGTGGTGACGTTGGGGTATGGGTATGCCGGTGTGGGTGGGTGTGGTGCTGATCCGGCCGCGGGGAAGAACGGGTCTCGGACCAGCACGACGCGTCAGGTCGGCGGCGGGACGGTTGCTGTGTCGGCGTATTGCACGGATGGTGCGTCGCGGTTGACTGGGGTCACCAGTGGCACGGGTGGGTTGAGTGTGGATCCAGCGATGCCACCTGGCGGCCCTCTTTCGCTCGCGGGCGCGTACTTCCCGGCGGAAAGCAGTGCGTGTTCGAATTTCTTCGTAATGCAATCCGGACTCTCCGAGGGTGGCTATCGATGTTAAGCCCTTCAAACACAAAGGCCTACCGCGCTTGCAGGATTTTACAGGTCTGGTTCCTTTCGATGCTCTTGGCTTGCTGCGTACCAAGCTTGCCAGCGAACAGACCAGTCGCGTTTACGCTGGAGGACACGAGCATTTCAATTGTTGTTAACGCTTGCCCCGGTTGGCTACCTTTTCGCGCGCAAATTACAGAAGCCACGCCGAAGGGCGACTTTATCGAGCCATCATGGACGGCACGCAACTACCTGGGGTCATCGCGAGCTGACGTTCCCCTCAGGCCAAGCAGCTGGAGTGAAGTCAGTGGACACTATGACCTCCGCAAAGACCTGATGATTGAGGTATTTGATGAAAGGGGGCAGTATGAAATTGGATTCTGGTACGGACGTTCCGCTCAGGCCGATAACATCCCTTCGGACAGACTTGCTATGTTTAGCCGCGATGGACAGGTCTCGCTTGTAACGAAAGACGAGTTCGCGCAGACGGGCCGATGCTCCGTCCAGTCGAGTTCATAATCGTGTGCTCAACAGTGGGTCGCCGCACCTGGTCGAGTGTTGCTTGTGGAGGCGTCTCATATCAGTGAGGGCACCCGACGGTCTCGTTCCGCGGAGTCGGATTTGGTGGAAAAGCTGTTTACGTTGGATGACACGGATCTCTGGTGCGGCGGGGTGTGAGCGTCAATGGGGTTGCCGGAGGCGGACAATTTGTCACAGCGAATGTCTCGAAGAACCTCGAACGGAATCAACCCGTTGAGTTCGATGTAGGAATCGGCAATGGAGGTGGCGCAAGGATCGGAACGATGGTCAACCTAACCTTCTAGTCAGCCAACACGGAGCCCTGAAATGACAAATCATATCGCACGATATAGAATAGGCAGTTGGGCTTGCGGTGTGCTATTCATGCTCCAGACTGTAACCACTATCACTCAAACGGTTTCGGGCGCTCAGGGCTGGTGGTGTTTGGTGACCATACCTGTATGGTATTTGATCCTTCAGTTATTTCTTGCATGGCCGCGAGCTTTAGCTAAGCAATACTTCGAGACGAAGAACCTGGCCTTCATCCCCTGATTTGAGCGGTTCGTGTGAACCGGCACTGACCGGCATACGTGAGCGGAGCCGCCGCGAGATCGCCGTGATCGCGACCACCACCTCTGACATTGCTGGGCGGGTGACCGTCGGTTCGAGTACTGGGGCTGGTGGTGGGGTCTCGACTGTGGGGTACTCGTTCTCCGCTTTGAGCCGGCGGATTTCCTCCACCTCTTCGGTGGTCACGCCCGGCCGGTCACGGCGTCGACGCTGGCCTGTGTCACCCACCGGCGCAACGACTCCTTGCCGACACCAACCTGCCTGGACACAGCCGACACCGCGGCCGTCATCGTCGGTACTCCGCCCGGTGCTCCAACACCAAACGCACAGCCCGAGCCTTCAACTCGGGCTGAATCACCTACGGCATGTGCTCATCCTCCTGGACTCAGGCAGGAGCGGTATGAAACCTTGGGCGGTTCACGTCCCGTTGCCGAGCGGGGGCGCCTCGGCAGGTGGCTGTGTCGGCGAAGTGCACAAAATAGCGAGCATTGGCCGCTAGTGCAGCATGGTCAACATATGTATCACACGCGGGCTCTGACCCCTGCAGACCTGGGTGCGGCCATCCGGGACGCACGGCGTGAGAAGGGGTGGCAGCAAACCGAGCTTGCGGCGGTGCTGGGAGTCAGTCGGATGACCGTATCAAGGCTGGAACGGGTCGGCTCGGTGAGCATGGACACGGCCATGCAAGCGCTGGCGAAGCTGGGACGGGAGGCCGTCATCGTCGCCAAGTTCGGCCGGGTTCGGGATCACCGATGGCTAGATCGCGCGCGCTTGACGTGTGGCTCTATGGTCAGCACGCCGCCGTCCTGACCGAGCCTCGTCCGTTCCGGTACCGGCTCGAGTAGACCGAGCAAGCGCTTGATCGCTATGGCGTCGGCGCCCGTCCCATGTCGCTGTCGTTGCCGGTCGGCACTCGTCCGATCACCGACGGCGACCGTCGGCCCGTGTCCTCGCTCTTGGAAGGGTTGCTCCCCGAAGGCAACCTGCGAAGCCACCTGGCGACGACCTACAACGTCACCGTCATCGACAAGATGGGCTTGTTGACTCAGGTGGGCAAGGAGTGTGCCGGCGCGATCCAGTTCTTGCCCCGTGGGGAGCGACCCGAGGACGGAGATGTGCGTCCCTTGACAGCGCACGAGGTCGACCGCCTGATCGCCGAGCTGCCCACCTACCACGTGCCGGAAGGGAGCCACCCGCAGGCGTCGCTGGCCGGGCTGCACGACACAGTGCTACTCACCGCCCTTGCCGGGAGGAGGGTGGGGGCGGCCCGGGCAGGGCGGCGCACCAGTCGGTGATAGGAAGACGTTGATATCGTGAGATATCTGGAGGTGGTCGCAATGGCTGACGTGTTGATCCGAGACGTGCCGGATGTGGTCCTGGCCGGCGTCGATGCGCACGCGGCACGGTTGGGCCTATCCCGGGTTGAGTACATCCGTCGCCGGCTGGCGGCGGACGCAGCAACGGCGGACAGTGCCGTTTCGGCGGCAGATCTGACCGCGTTCGCCGACTTGGCTGGCGACCTGGGCGACCCCGAGGTGATGGGCGCCGCGTGGCAGTGACCCAGTGGCTTGCCGACAAGTCAGCACTGGTCCGACTTGGCCAGAGCCCGGACGCGGTGACGTGGGCCGAGCGGATCGAACGCCGCTTGGTGCGGGTCACCTCGATGACGCGGCTGGAGGTCGGCTACTCCGCGCGCAGCTGGGACGACGCTCGGGTGATGTTGACTCGCCCCCCGGTGTCGTCGATGCCGGTCGAATACCTCACGCCCGCGGTCGAGGGCCGTGCCGTGCAGGTCCAGCTGCTGTTGGCCCGCGAAGGACATCACCGGGCACCGTCGATCCCAGACCTGGTCACCGCGGCCGCCGCCGAACTCGCCGGTCTCACGGTATTGCACTCGGACCAGGACTTCGAGCTCATCGCGGCCCTCACCGGGCAGCCTCTCGAGCGTCTGAACGCCTAAACGCCTAGCCCCTTCCATCCAGGTCAGGCGATCAAGCCCAAGGGCAGACCCCAGCGGGAAGCCCAACCCACAGGCGTAGGCGACCACCCGGCATACCGGGGCAGTCAGGCCGTGCCCACAATTGCCAGAGTTGCCGCGTGTTGCCATGGTGTTGCCGGGCGCTGTCAGGCCCGCGCGCCCCACCCACGTCCTACCGTGTGACCATGCAGAAGCGCCCGACCGTCTACGACGTGGCCAAGGCGGCCGGGGTCGCGCCATCGACGGTGTCCCGGGCGTTCTCGCGCCCGGGACGCGTGAGCTCCCAGACGGCCGCGCACATCCGAGCGGTGGCCGAGCAGCTCGGCTACCGCGTTGCGACGACCGAGGCCCCGGGTGCACCCAGCCACAAGAAGACCCGCACGCTGGCGCTCTTCGTGTCCGACATCGGCAACCCGTTCTACGTCGAGATCATCCGCGGGGCCCACGACTCCGCGTCGGTCAACGGCTATGCCCTCATGCTCTGCGACACCCAGGAATCCAGCCGGGCCGAGCGGGTCGCGGTCGAGCGAGCACTCGGCACCGTGGACGGGATCGTCCTGTCGAGCAGCCGGATGAGTGACTCCGCGATCCGGATGATGGCCAAACAGGTGCCGACCGTCGTGCTCAACCGGGTGCTGCCCGACGTCCACTCGGTCGTCACCGACAACCCGCGTGGGGTGCGCCGCGCGATGGAGCACCTCGGCAGCCTGGGCCACTCGACGATCACCTACATCGCTGGGCCAGAGGCAAGTTGGGCCGACGGCGTCCGGTGGCGCGCCGTCCTCGAGGCGGGGCACGAGCTCGACCTCAAGGTCCGCCGCCTCGGCTCCTACATGCCGACGATCCGCGCCGGCCTGCGCGCCGCCCGCGACTTCGCCGAACGCCCCTCGAGCGCCGTGCTCGCCTACAACGACCAGATGGCGATCGGCCTCATCAAGGGCTTCCAGGCGATGGGGGTCAAGATCCCCGACGAGGTCAGCGTCGTCGGTTTCGACAACATCCTGCTCGACGACATCGTCACGCCCGCGCTCACGACCGTGGCCGCCCCGCTGCACTCCCAGGGCTCGATCGCCGTCGGCAACGTCGTGGCGATGATCAAGGGCGCCAAACCCTCGCAGGAGCCGCTCGTGCTGCCGACCAAGCTCGTCGTGCGCGCCTCCACCGCTCAGCGCAAGCGGAAGAGCACCTCGCCCGCCTGGGGCACGACCAAGGTGTCGGGATCGGCCTCGAAGGCCGCGATGTCGACCTCCCGCGGGTCCAGGTAGCCGAGGTTCGCCGCACGGCATACCTGCTCCGGTATGCCGGTCGCGAGGGTGACGCGCACCCGCAACCGTTCCTGCCCGGTCGCCGCGTCGTAGCTGCCCGCGCCGCGCAGGTGGGTCGAGTGCGCGAGCACCCCCCAATGGACATCCTTGAACCGGTCCCACTGCTTCACGAAGTAGTCGCGGCAGTGATAGCCGATCTCGTAGATCTCCGGGTGCATCTGGGCGATCTCGGTGATGTCGGGGGCGTAGAGGATGACCTCGCCGCCGTCGGCGACGACCGGCTCGAGCTTGTAGAACCCCTTGGCGGCAGTCCAAATGTCCTTGTAGAGCGGCGGGATGAGCGACAACACGCGGCGCACCGGCGCGTCGAGGTATTCGACGTGGGTCGCCGCGCAGACCTCGGCGGCGTCGGCCCATGCCGAGATGGTGTCGCCATAGGAGATCGAGTGCAGCGCGTCGCTGCCGGCCTCGACGACGACCTTGAGCGCGAGCTTCTCGGCCGGCACGAGCGCGGCGCCCTCGTTGATGAGCGCGCGCACCGGCGTGAGGCCGGTCGTGCCGATGATCTCGGCCGAGGTGATGAGCGCACCGAGCCAGTGCGAGACGTCAATGATCTGCTGACCGGCGACCCCGGGGAAGAAGTACTTGTTGCCACCGGAGATGCCGACCACCTCGTGCGGCAGCACCGGACCGACGACAATCGCCACGTCGTGCTCGACAATCTCGCGATTGAGCAGCACCGGCACGTCCAGCGACAGCCGTCCCTCGGACAGCTGCTCGATGCGCGCGGCCGGGATGGTGCCCAGGTCCACGAAGGTCGACGGGTCCCACCACTGGTGGTTGAGCAGCCGCAGCCCCGGATAGGTCTGCTCCAGCTGGCCCGGCTCGAAGCCGAGCATCGCGCCCAGTGCTTCCTCGGTCATCGCCTTGTGCGTGCCGAGCGCGACGAGGGCAGTCAGCCGGCTGACCCGGCCGTGCAGCGCGCTGTGGACCGCTGCCACCAACATCGCCAGCGGGCACGACCGGGTGTCGTCGGGGATGACGAGGCAGACCGACTTGGCGTCGAGGTCGGTCGCGGCCAGCTGGGCTGAAATGAAGTCTCGCACCTGACGTTCAGTCAGTATGCCGTCCGCCCCGCCGAGGCGGACGGCGGCCCGGTAGTTCTGGGCGGGGGCTTCGGACGTGATCGTCATGGTTCCACTGTGCGACCCGCTCGGCCGCCCCGGCAAGACCGGATGGCAACACCTGGCAACCGGTTGCCGGCCCACAAGCCAGCAGCGAACGATGGCTGACATGGCCGAGACGACCGCCGCCTGGACGCTGCACCCCGACCGGATGCTGCCCGCCGAACCCACCGAGCGGGCCATCGCCCGGCGGCTCTACAGTCACGTCAAGGACCTGCCGATCATCTCCCCGCACGGCCACGTGCCGCCGGAGTGGATCGCCCAGGACCTGCCCTTCCACGACCCGACCTCGCTGCTGCTCAGCCCCGACCACTACGTCTGCCGGCTGCTGCACGCCGACGGCGTCGACCTCGCCGACCTCGGCATGGGAGCTGCCACCTCCGGCCGCGCGCTCGACGCCGACGGCGCCCGGCGCGCCTGGCGGATCTTCTGCGAACGCTGGCCGCTCTACCGCGGAACGCCGAGCCGCTACTGGATGGAGACCGAGCTCGTCGAGATCTTCGGGGTCACCCAACGCCCGTCCGCGCAGACCGCCGACGCGATCTACGACCAGATCGCCGCGTGCCTGGCCGACCCGGCATACCGGCCTCGAGCCCTGATGGACCGCTTCGACATCGCCCTCATCGCGACGACCGACGACCCCTGCGACGACCTGCGCCACCACCGCGCGCTCGCCGACGAGGGCTATCCGCGGCGGGTGCTGCCGACCTTCCGCCCCGACCGCTATCTGGAACCTGCGCGCCCCGACTGGCCCGCGCTCGTCGCCGCGCTCGGGCACGCGTCGGGCATCGACACCGGCAGGTATGCCGGCTACCTCGCCGCCCTGGAAAACCGCCGCGCCTACTTCAAGGACCACGGCGCGGTGTCGACCGACCACAGCCACGCCGACGTCGTCACCCTCTCGCTCACCGATGCCGAGGCCAGCGCGATCTATGCCGCCGCCCTCGCCGGCACGGCCACCGAGCAGCAGTGCACCGCCTTCCGTCGCCACATGCTCGTCGAAATGGCGCGGATGGCGGTCGAGGACGGCCTGGTCATGACCCTGCACCCGGCGGTCGCCCGCAACCATCACACCGCGGCGTTTGAGCGGTTCGGCGCCGACGTGGGCTTCGACATCCCGATCTCGGTCGAGTTCACCCGCGGGCTGCAACCGCTGCTCGAGCGCTTCGGCACGGCGGCGGGCTTCCACCTCGTGCTCTTCACCCTCGACGAGACGACCTTCTCCCGCGAGATCGCGCCGCTGGCCGGGGTCTACCCCAGCGTGTATGCCGGTGTGCCCTGGTGGTTCATCGACGCGCCCGAGGCGATCCGCCGGTTCCGCGGTGCGGTGACCGAGACCGCCGGCTTCAGCCGCACCTCGGGCTTCATCGACGACACCCGCGCCTTCTGCTCCATCCCCGCTCGCCACGACATGTCGCGGCGCCTCGATTGCGGTTTCCTGGCCCGGCTCGTCGCCGAGCACCGTCTCGACGAGGACGAAGCCGCCGACACGGCATACGACCTCGTTGCCACCAACCCCCGGAAGGTCTTCAAGCTATGAGCACCCCCGCAGCTGTCCCGCCCCGGCCCGCGACCGGCCGGCGGCTGTCCCGAGCCACGGACGGCCGCCCGGCCGCGCCGGTGCGGATCGTCCACCTGGGCCTGGGCAACTTCTTCCGCGCTCACCAGTGCTGGTTTACCGAGAACGCACCTGATGCCGCCGACTGGGGGATCGCCGCCTTCACCGGCATGGGTGTGGGCCCGGCCGAGATCATGGCCGCCCAGGACAACCTCTACACCCTGGTCGTCAACCACCCTGAGGGCCCGCGCCCGGAGGTCATCTCGAGCATCGTCGCGGTGCACGGGTCCGACGACCACGCCGCGTGGCTGGGCTATTTCGCCGACCCGGCCCTGTCGATCGTCACGAGCACGGTGACCGAGGCCGGCTATCGCCGCAACGAGTCCGGCGGCCTTGACCTCACCGACCCCGCTGTCGCCGCCGACATCGCCATGCTGCGGGTCGACCCCCGGGCCGCCGTGACGACCGCGCCCGGCAAGTTCGTCGCGGGGCTGCTGGCCCGTCGCGCCGCCGACGCCGGCCCGCTGACCTTCGTGCCCTGCGACAACGTGCCCGACAACGGCGAGATGGCCCAGCACGTCATCACCGACGGGGCCCGCGCCGTCGACCCGACGCTGCTCGCGTGGATGGACTCCCACGTCGGTTTCGTCACGACGATGGTCGACCGGATCACCCCGCGCGCGACAGACGCCGACCACGACGCGCTCCTGGCCCAGACCGGGGTCGACGACCGCGCGCTCGTCGTCACCGAACCCTTCATCGAGTGGGTGCTCGCCGGCGAGTTCGTCTCGCCTCGGCCCGCGTGGGATGCCGCCGGCGCGACCTTCGTCGAGGACATCGTGCCCTTCGAGAACCGCAAGCTGCGGCTGCTCAACGGCTCGCACTCGCTGATGGCCTATGGCGCGTCGATCCGCGGCGCCGAGACAGTCGCCGACGCCATCGCCGACCCCGTCGTCGAGGGCTGGGTGCAGCAGTGGTGGGATGACGCCGCCCGGCACCTGCCGCTACACGCCGAGGAGATCGCGAGCTACCGCACGGCCCTGCTGGAGCGTTACCGCAACCCCAACATCCGCCACCTGCTCGCCCAGATCGCCGCCGATGGCACCCAGAAGATCCCGATCCGGATCGTCCCGACGCTGCTCGCCGACCGCGCTGCCGGGGGTATGCCCTCCGGCGCGGTGCGTGCCGTCGCCGCCTGGTTGTGCCACCTGCGCGGCCACGGCGCCCCCATCACCGACGCCCATGTCGGGGAGGTCGCCGGGCTCGTCACCGGGTCGCTGGAAGAGTCGGCGGTCGCCCTGTGCGGCTGGCTCGGCATCGCCGATGCCGCCGTGGCCGCGGCGGTCGCCACCTCGGCCGCCGAGATCGTCGACGGGGCCTGAGGGCACGCGAGACGATGTGCTCATGACCGGCCCGCCCCGCGAGGTCGTCGTCGGGATCGACGTCGGCACGACCGCCGCCAAGGTGTCCGCCTTCGGCGTGCGAGCCGGTATGCCGTGGCGGCATACGGTTGTCCGCGAATACCCCCTGCACCATCCCGAACCCTCCTGGGCGATCCAGCAGCCGGACGTCGTCCTGGCGGCCGCCGAAGCCGCGCTGGCGCACTGCGTCGCCGACGTCGGGCCCGAACGGGTCGTCGGCCTCGCGCTGAGCACCGCCATGCACGGAGTCGTCGGGCTCGACGCCCACGGCGCCCCGCTCACGCCGATCCTCACCTGGGCCGACGGCCGCTCACGCAGCCAGGCGCAGCGGTTGCGCGCGAGCGGGCAGGGCGAGGCGCTGCTGCGCGCGTCGGGCACCCCGATGTATGCCGCCGCGCCGCTCACCAAACTCATGTGGTTTGCCGAGCACGATCCCGCGCTATGCCGTCAGGTTGCGACCTGGGCCGGGCTCAAGGACCTGCTCGTCCACCATCTCACCGGGGCGCTGGTCACCGAGTTGTCCAGCGCGTCCTCGACCGGGTTGCTGTCGCTGGCGAGCCTGGCCTGGAACCCCGAAGCCCTCGACCTCGCGCGGGTCCGCCCCGGCCAACTCCCGCCGATCCGGCCGACGACCGACGCCGTCCCCCTGGCTGCCGGCGTCGCGTCACGCGTGGGTTTGCCGGCCGGTATGCCGGTCGTCCTCGGCGCCGGGGATGGGCCGCTGGGCACCCTCGGCTCGGGCGCCATCGACCCCGGCGTGCTCGGGGTCTCGATCGGCACCAGTGCTGCGGCCCGGCTGCTCGTGCCGGGGCCCTGGTCCGACCCCGCGGGACGGCTGTTCTGTTATGCCCTCACCGAGGACGAGTGGGTGGTCGGGGGAGCGGTGAGCAACGGCGGGTCGGTGCTGCGCTGGATCGGCGAGCTGTGCGGTGAGTTGTCCGACGACGCGCTCGTCGCCGCAGCCGCTGACGTGCCGCCGGGTGCCGAGGGCCTGGTCATGCTGCCCTTCCTGCTGTCCGAACGCTCACCCCTGGTCGACGAGGATCAGCCCGGAGCCTTGCTCGGGTTGCGCTCCCGTCATGGCGCCGGCCACCTGGCCCGGGCCGCGGTCGAAGGGATCTGCTTGCACCTGGCCGCCGTCGTCGCCGACCTCGACCGGGTGTCGCCGGTGGCGGCGCTGCGGGTCACCGGCGGGGTCTTCCGCTCGACCCTCTGGCGCGATGTCCTGGCCGCCTGCGTCGACCGACCGGTCGTCGTGTCCGACGGCCCGGAGGGGTCGGCCCTCGGTGCCGCAGCGCTCGGCCTGGTCGGACTCGGACGCGCCGCGACCCCGCGCGAGGGGCTCGACCTGCTCGGCGGGACACCTGGCGCTGACGACGTGAGCTACCGGGCCGGGCAGGTGAGCGTCGCGGCATACCGGGCTGTGCAGGCGCGCCTGCCCGAGATCGCCGCCGCGTATGCCGTCCTCGCCGACCGCCTCGTCCCGCACCATTCCGGCAGCTGATCGGCGCTCTCGGAGCCCGGCTGTGGGGACCGTTGCGTGGCAACATCTGGCAACCCGGAAGCCAATCTTGGCCCGAGCGATATGCATGAATCGCAGTGCGAGACAACTAGATTGAGCGACACTGCGAGTCCGTCGGGAGGCTCGCTGGAGCGCTTCGCAACAACTGGCAACTGATTGTCGGGGCCTGAGCGCCGGCCCTGTACTTGACCTGTACAGGAACCCACCCCGACCGGCCGGCGCAAGCCCCGGATCTCGACAAAGGATCGCCATGTCATCGACTGCCGCCCCCACCGAAGCCCGCGGGGCCTTGGAGCGGATGAAGCCGACGGCTCTGCTGGGCTACGGCCTCGGAGACTTCGGCTGCAACCTCGCTTTCGCGCTCTCGACGAGCTTCCTGCTCTTCTACTACACCGACGTCGCCGGCCTGTCCGCCGCAGCCATCGGCACGATGTTCTTCGTCGTGCGCATCTGGGACGCCTTCGCCGACCTCATCGCCGGCCGGGCCGTGGACCGCACGATGACCCGCTTCGGCAAGTTCCGCCCGTTCATCCTCTTCGGTGCGGTGCCGCTGCTCTTCCTCTCGGTGCTCACCTTCTGGGTGCCGCAGTCGATGCACGTGACGCCCGACCAGCCCAACTCCGGCCCGGCCCTGCTCTACGCCTACCTCACCTATGCCGTGCTCGGCCTGGGCTACTCGTTCGTCAACATCCCCTACGGCTCGCTCGCCTCGGCGATGACCCAGTCGGTCAAGGAGCGCGCCAAGCTCGTGGCCGCCCGGTCCTTCGGCGCGGCGATCGCCGGCGTCTTCCTCACCTACCTCATCACCCCGCGGATCAAGGAACTGCAGGACAAGTCCACGGCGCTGCAGAAGCAGCTCACCGCCAAGCCGGGCGACGCCGGCATCAAGGCGCAGATCCAGCAGCTGCAGGTCGACCTCCAGGGCGTCTTCACCCAGACCACGCTGCTGTTCGTCCTGCTCGGCTCGATCGCGTTCTTCCTCACCTTCTGGTTCTGCCGGGAGAACGTCGTCCGGGCCACCCCGCGGGTGACGATCAAGGAGACCTGGGACACCCTGCGCAACAACAAGCCGCTGGCCTTCCTCTGTGGCGCGAGCTTCTTCTACCTCATCGGCCTCTTCGCGGTGCCGGCAGCCTCGATCTACTACGCCCGCTACATCCTCGGCGACACCGGCCTCACCGCCCCGATGTCGCTGGTCAACGCCGGCATCGGCCTGTTGGTCACCCCGTTCATCCCCGCGATCATCAACAAGGTCGGCAAGAAGAACCTCTTCCAGTACTGCGGCCTCTTCACGGTCATCGGCGGCGTGGCGCTGTTCTTCTCCCCGGCCGGCGCGGTCGCCTTCGCGATGGTCATGCTCGCCATCAAGGGTGTCGGTGCCTCGCTGATCAACACGACGATGTTTGCCCTCGAGGCCGACACCGTGGAATACGGCGAGTGGAAGTCGGGCAAGCGCTCCGAGGGTGCGACCTACTCGATCTTCTCCTTCACCCGCAAGATCACCCAGTCCCTCGGTGGCGCGGCCGGTGCGTGGCTGCTCGGTCTGGCCGGCTACGTGGGCGGCGCGGCCACCCAGTCCGAGTCGGCGCTCACCGCGATCCGCGCCTCCATCGGCCTGGTCCCCGCCGTCATGGCGATCCTCGCGATGGTCGTCTTCTGGAAGTACCCGCTCAACGACGCCCGCTTCCGCGAGATCCGCAACGAGGTCGAGGCCCGCAAGGCCGCGCTCGACTCGGTCGTCGTCGGTGAGGGTCACGTCGTTAAGAAGTGATCCCGCCGGGTCGGGAGCCGGAAGGCGTCACGATCCGCGCCGGAGGTGCCTGACCGGCATACCGAAGGGCCCGTCCCGAGGGGGGACGGGCCCTTCCGCGGGTCTGGGCTTGTGGGTGCGCGGCTTGCCTTCAGAGCCAGCGGCGCACGCTCTTGCGGTATTCGTCGTAGTCCGCGCCGAAGCGCTGCGCGAGATAGGCCTCCTCGGGCCGGATCACGAGCATGTGGAAGACCGCGAAAACCACGGGCAGGATCGCGATCGGCCACCAGGTGGCGAAGAGCAGGGCTGCCCCCAGGCACCAGAGGAAGAACGCCAGGTATGCCGGGTTGCGGCTCCACGCGAACGGCCCGCTGGTCACGAGCGCGGCTCCTGCACGCCAGGCCACCTTCGTCGTGCCGTAGAGGTTCATCTCGCGGGTGGCCCAATACATGCCCGCGAGGCTCGCCAGGAGCAGGGGCAGGCCCAGCCGGGTGAGGCTCTCGCTGGCGATCGGCCAGGGGCGCAGGTAATTCGCTCCGAGGGCCAGCGCGAACGGCACGAGGATGACCAGCGACGGCGGCGGCCGCCATCCGGTCGGGTGCTCCGGTGTGGGCTCGGGCGAGGGTGAGCGCTTGGCCTGCGGCACGAGGCTCACCCTAGAACCCCCGCAGACCTGCACTCCTGTCGACCCGCGGACCTCCGTCCCTGTCGAGATGAGCCATTTGGTTGTTTCGCGGGGGCTGAACCCACCAATTGGCTCATCTCGTGGGGGTGACCAGGGGGTGAGGGATTCGCCATGTTCCGCCACCCGGAACGCCAGTGGCCAGGTCCACACCGCTGGGCGACGGTGGGACCACGTCCGCGGCGCGGCTGCGGAGAGGCCCGCGCCCCGGACGTGCCCACCCTCCACCGCCGGACCAGCCACCCGCGCGAGGCGCCCACGGACCCGGCGCCACGGCATACCGGGACCCATCACCCACAGGAGGTATGCCGTGACCCCCTTCATGATCCGGGTCGCCGAGATCGTCGGCGCGGACACCGACGAGATCGACGAGCCGGCGATCCCCGCCCTCAGCCCGGCCCGCCGCCGCGCCGCCAACCTCGGTGCCGACCGGCACATGGCACTGCGGGCGCTGTCCGAGCAACTGGTCTGCGAGGCCAATGCGGTGCTCGCCGACGAAGACGACCACCTGGGCCTCACCGACGAATACGGCGGTGACGAGTTGGCCTTCGGGATCTTCTTCCGGGGACGGCTTGCCCGGGTCTCGACGCGGTTCGTCGGGCACACGGCATACGGGCAGTTGGTCGTCGACGGGCTGCCAGCGAGCGAACCGATGGAACTCACCGACCCCGACTCCCTGCCCGACCTCATCGTCATGCTGCTGCTCGAATCCGGCCTCACCCGCCACCCGCACTGAGACCCGGCGTCGCGGGCCCGAGGGCACCCAGCGGCCCACGTTCCCCACCGTGGAACGGCGCTAGGACCGCCCCACCAAGACCCGCACAGTTCCGCCAGGACCATCCCGAGGAGGAACCCTTGCAATACGAACTCCGCACCCAGGTCATCGAACCGATCCGCAAGACCTTCACCCACCTGGTCGAGCGCTACGGTGACCGCCCTGCCTCGCGTTACGAGGAGGGCACGATCGGCCTGCAGGCCACCGAGCACTTCCACTACCGCCCGCTGTGGGCACCGGACAAGGAGCTCTACGACCCGGCATACAGCCGCTTCGTCCTGACCGACCCCTACTCCTTCACCGACCCGCGGCAGCTCTACTACGCGCCCTATGTCACTGCGCGTTCGCAGCTGCACGAGAGCTTCGGCAAGACGCTGGACTATCTGGAGTCGCACAACCTGCTCGCGCGGCTGCCTGAGGCGTGGCGGCAGCTGCTCACCGGGTTGGTGTTGCCGTTGCGGCACTACGAGTCCGGCGGTCAGATGATCTCGAGCAATGCCTGCCGCTTCGCCTACGGCACGACGATCGCGCAGTGCGCGGGGTATGCCGCCTTCGACCGGGTCGGCAACGCGCAAATCCTCAGCCGGATCGGGCTCGCCCTCGGCGGCGGCACGACCGACGCGCTCGCCGAGGCCAAGGCCGCGTGGATGGACGCCCCGGCGTTGCAGGGGCTGCGCCGCTATGTCGAGCAGGCCATGGTCGCCGGCGACTGGGGCGTCGAGATGGTCGCGCTCGACCTGGCCGACAGCCTCCTGTATGCCGTCCTCTACCGGCACCTGGACGAGGTGGCCCTCCTCGGCGGGGCCGGGTCCTACAGCCTGCTCGCGCAGCACCTGGCCGGGTGGTTCGCCGACCAGCGCCGCTGGGTGGACGCCCTCTATAAGGCCTGGACGGCCGACCCGCAGACGGGAGCGGCCAACGCCGAGCACCTCGCTGCGGTCGCCGCCGAGTGGCTGCCCAAGGCGCAGGCCGCCGTCACGCAACTCACCGCCGCGATCGACGAGCTCGTGCCCGACGCCGGCGCTGTCGGTGCCGTGGCCGCTGCCGCCGACTCCGTCACCGCGTCCCTGGCCGCGCTCGGCGTCACTGTCAGCGCTCAGTCGAAGGAGGAGTCGGCATGAACGACCCCGCAACCCGCATGGTCTCGGTCGACCTGCAGGAAAACGAAGAGAACCGGGCGGTCATCGAGGCGATCGAGGCCGACAACCCCGACGTGAGCGTCCGGCACATGCCGGGCGTCGTCAAGATCGAGGCTCCCGGCCGCCTGGTCATCAAGCGCGAATCGGTCGAGGAGCGCCTCGGCCGCGACTGGGAGACCCACGAATTCCAGATGGCCATCATCACCTTGGCCGGCAATATCACCGAATGGGACGACGACGAGATCGTCCTGGCCTGGAACGCTCGGCGTTGAAAGGGATCGACACACCATGACGGCAACCCCGACCCGCCCGGCCCGCAAGCTCTCGATGAAGGCGCGCTACTCCGCGCTGACCCGGGACCTGGACTGGGAGCCGAGCTATGTCAGCTCGGCGGAGATGTTCCCCTACACGAGTTTCGAGGGGATCAAGATTCACGACTGGAGCAAGTGGGAGGACCCCTTCCGGCTCACCGTGGATGCCTACTACAAGTACCAGGCCGAGAAGGACAAGCGCCTGTATGCCGTCCTCGACGGTTTCGCGCAGAGCCAGGGTCACCTGTCGCTCTCGCAGGCGTCCTACCTCAATGCCATGAAGATCTTCCTCGGTGGGGTGACCCCGCTGGAATACCAGGCGCACCGCAACTTCGCGTTCCTGTCGCGGCACTTCAACGGCCCTGGCCCGCGCTTTGCCGCGTTGTGCCAGAGTCAGGACGAGATTCGGCACGCACAAACTGAGATTCACACCCTGTCGAACTACAACAAGTACTACTCGGGGATGCACTCGTTCCTCAAGCAGCACGACCGGGTGTGGTACATGTCGGTGCCCAAGTCCTACTTCGACGACGCGCTGTCGGCCGGGCCGTTCGAGTTCCTCATCGCCATCGGGTTCTCGTTCGAATACCTGCTGACCAACCTGCTCTTCGTGCCCTTCATGTCCGGGGCGTCGTTCAACGGCGACCTGCCGACGATGACCTTCGGGTTCTCGGCGCAGTCCGACGAGTCGCGGCATATGACCCTGGGCCTGGAGGCGATCAAGTTCCTCCTCGAGCAGGACGAGGACAACGTCCCGATCGTGCAGGAATGGGTGGACAAGTGGTTCTGGCGGGGGTATCGCGTCGCCGCGATCGTCGCCCAGATGCTCGACTACATGCTGCCCAAGCCGGTCATGTCGTGGAAGGAGGCGTTCGAGCTCTACTTCGAGAAGCAGATGCTCGAAGGGCTCTTCCCCGACCTGGAGTACTACGGCATCAAGCCCCCGCGGCACGTGCAGCAGGCCATCGACGAGAAGGAAGCCCTCAGCCACTTCGTCTACTGGGTCTTCTACAACTTCTCGTTCGCGGCCAACTTCACCACGAGCATCCCGAGCACGGAGCACCAGGCCTGGCTCGCGGAGAACTACCCCGACACCTTCGTCGAGTACTTCCAGAAGCCGCGCTGGGACAAGGCCCAGCGGATCGTCGACAACGGCGGCCGGTTCTTCTTCATGGGCCTGCCGCAGCTGTGCCAGGTGTGCCAGATCCCGATGACCTTCCCGGAGCCGGGCGATCTCAACACCATCTGCCAGCGCACCAGCGACTACAACGGTGAGCACTTCAACCTGTGCTCCGACGGCTGCAAGTGGATCTTCGACCGCGAGCCGGAGAAGTACGTCCAGGCCTGGTTGCCGGTGCACCAGATCTACCAGGGCAACTGTGGTGGCCCGACCGTGCCCGACGTGCTCGCGTGGTACGGCATGCAAGAGGGCGACGGCGGCGAGATCGCCGGCTCCCGGGACGAGGTCAACTGGGCGGCCTGGCACGGCACGCCAGCAGCGAAGGAGGCCTGACATGGCGCTCAAGACCATCGGCACCTACGAGTTCCCGAGCCGCTCCCGCCAGGAGCTCTATGGCGAGGACATGCTCGTGCACGTGTGGTGGAAGGACAACCCGATGTTCTGCGCGGCGGCGACCTTCCGGGCGCCGCAGGCGATGAGCTGGGCCGACTTCCGCGCGGCGATCGTCGACCCGTGGGCCTCCTCCGACCCCGACTACGACGCCTCACACGACTTCTCGTGGGGCCTGGACGGCCAGCCGTTCACCCCCGAGCCCGGCACGTCGCTCGCGGACCTGGGCATCGGCCACAAGCACACCGTGTCCTTCTGGGGCTGAGCCCTTCTGGGGCTGAGCCGGCCCCCACCCACCTGGCCAGGCCCGGGTATGCCGCCCGAACGGCATACCCGGGCCGTGGCCCGACCACCCGTGAAAGGGGCCGCAGCATGCCGATCGTCACCGTCCTGCCCGAGGGCGAACGCGTGGTCGCCAAGCCGGGCGAGACGATCCTCGAGTGCTTGTATGCCGCGGGCTACTCCTATCGGATCGGCTGCCGGCGCGGGGGCTGCGGCATCTGCAAGGTCGACCTGCGCTCGGGCGAGGTGAGCTACAACCGGGCGGTCGCCGACACGGTGCTGCCGCCCGAAGAGGTCGCCGCCGGCACCTGTCTGACCTGCCGGGCCGTGCCCGAGGGCGACGTGGTGATCGAGCTGCGCGACGAGTCACTGCGGCTCACCAACGCCATGCTGCGCAAGTTGCGGCTGGCCAGCTACTGACCAACGGAAAGAGGCCGGGCGTGACCGAGACCTACCGCGTGACCGTCGAACCCCTCGGCCGGGAGGTCGAGTGCCGGTCCGACCAGACCATCCTCGACGCCTGCCTGCGCAACGGGATCTGGCTGCCACACTCCTGCACGCACGGCACATGCGCGACGTGCAAGGTCGAGGTGCTCGACGGCGAGGTCGACCACGGCGCCTCGACGAGTTTCGCGCTGATGGACTTCGAGCGCGACGAGGGCAAGACCCTGCCATGCTGCGCGATCCCGCGCTCGGACGTCGTCATCGAGGCCGACATCGATGTCGACGAGAGCCTGGAGGTCTTCCCGGTCGCCGACTACACCGGCACGGTGGTCTCGATCGAGGATGTCGCGACCGACACCAAGCGCGTGGTCATCGAGACCGACCGCGAGGTGCGCTTCAACGCCGGGCAGTACATGCGGATCGTCGTGCCACCCCGCCCGGGAGACACCCGCCGGTATGCCGTGGACCGCACCTACTCGATGGCCAACCCACCGACCGAGACGCGACGGCTGGAGTTCCAGATCCGTCGGGTCGCCGGTGGGGCGGCGACCGACGGGTGGATCTTCGCCGTCGGCGACGCCTCCGAGGGCAGTGATCGGAGGCCGCTCGCGGTGGGTGACCAAGTCGCGTTGTCGGGGCCCTATGGGCGCTTCGTGTTGCGCACCGGGTCGGACGCGCCGGTCGTGATGATCGCCGGCGGCACCGGCCTGGCGCCGATGGCCGCGATGATCAAACACGCGTTGCTCAACGGTGAATACGAGGGGCCGATCACTCTCTATCAGGGTGCCCGCACCCGGGAGTGGCTCTATGACGTCGAGCTGTTCCGGGAGTTGGCGCAGCAGTACCCAGACCAGTTCACCTACCGGCCGTGCCTGTCCGAGGTGCCCGCCGAGCAGGCCGAGGCCGACGGCTTCGCCAGCGGCAATGTCACCGACGTGCTCGAGGCCGATCACCCCACGTTGCGGGGCTACCAGGGCTATGTCTGCGGCCCGCCGGTTATGGTCGAGGCGGCATTGAAAACCTTGATGGGGCGGCGGCTCTTTCCCCGCGATATCTTCCGCGAGGACTTCTTCAACGAGGCCGACAAGGCCGGCGGCGGAGTGCGCTCGCCGCTCATCAAACGCTGACCCGCACGGCATACCGAAGGAGCATTTCCGGTGGGACATGTGACCAACCGAGCCACCCTCACGGCAGACGGGGCGTTGGCCGCCCTGCAGGCTGCCTACGCGAAGTCGCGGGAGATCGGGGTGCCGGTCAACATCTCGGTGTGCGATGCGGCGGGGCATGAGCTGGCGTTCCTGCGGCCCGACGGCGCCGCGTTGCTTTCGATGGGGATCGCGCGCGACAAGGCGTATTCGGTATGCGCGTTCAACGGGATGCCGACCGATGCGTGGTACGGCGCGATCAAGGACGAGCCGGCGCTGCTGGCCGGCATCGTGCAGCGCGACCGACTGGTCATCTTCGGCGGCGGGGTGCCGATCGTCGTCGACGGCGCGGTGGTCGGGGCGGTCGGCTGCTCGGGTGGCAGCGCCGAGCAGGACGCCGAGGTCGCGTCGGCGGGTGCGGCTGCGGTCGCCGGCTGACAGTCGCCTGCGCGTCGGGCACGCGGGGTTCATGGGGCGGGCTGGGCCCGCACTGCGTCCCGCGCAGTCAGGGCCAGGAGCCCCCCTATCCGGTGACCCGCTCCTGACCCTGATCAGCGCCATCCACTGGTGCCGATGACGACTCTGCCCAAGGTGGCTGACGTGGACAAGTCCCCCGGTCCGGGGACGGCTGCGGGGGTTCACCTGGCGTGAGACCACTGCCACAGTGAGAGGCATGGGAGGGACCCACCGCGCGCGGCCGCGCTCGGAGCCGCCTCATCGGCGATGATCCTCGACCGGCGCGCCCTGCTGCGCGGCCTGCACTGGGGCTCCGTCCTCATGTTCGTGGGCAATCTCCTCACGATGGTGGCCCAGTACGCGAGCTCCGCACCGGACGCGCCACCGTGGCTGTTCGTGACCGCGATGACCGTTCTCACCGTCGTCACGGGGTGGCAGGTGTGGGATGCCCGCCGGGTGTCGGAACGGCGGCTTGCTCTGCGGGCATGGGTGGGGTGCTCCGTGGGTTTCGCCCTCGTTCTCCTCGCGACCGGATACGTGGGTCATCCGGCTCCCACCTTGCCGAGCCTGTTCACCCCGGTGAGCGGCGCCCTTGGCGTCGCCGCCTTCGCCTTCACGCCAACGGTGGGTCGCTGGCTGGCGATCGGCGTCGCGGGAGTCTTGGTGTCCGCACGCTGGAGCACCGCCGATCATGTGCCCGGGATCGCCAGCGCGATGGTGATGTGCATCGGCGGGCTCACCGCCGCGACGGTCATCGGCATCCTGTTGCGATTGGCCGACCAGATCCAGCGAAGCCAGGAAGCCATTTGGGACGAGCGTGAGGATGCCGCCCGCGCGTCCGCAGCCGCGACCTCCAAGATTCGGTGGGACGGTCTGATCCACGACAAGGTGCTGGCCGCGCTTCGGCTGGCCGGGCAGGGCGGAACCCCGCTGGCGCACGCGGCGGCCGGAGATCTGGCCAGGCAGGCCCTCGGCCTCATCCACCCCGAGGCGCAGACAGGCCCGCCTGTGGCAGGGCCGGTGGCCCGGACAGCCTCGCGGCTGCAGGCGAGCCTGGATGATCTCGCCCGCCAGAACGGGCTGCGGGCCGACTGCGTGGTGACCGGCGAGCCGGGCCGGGAGGATGACGGGCGAGTTGTCGAACTCCTCTCCGCAGCCGGCGAGGCGTTGGCCAACGTTGCCGCGCACGCCGGTGTGAGCGACGTGCAGATCCGAGGACTGGCCTCGGATGACCGCCTGACGGTGACCATCCGGGATCTGGGAAGAGGCTTCGATTCGGGACGGGGATCGTGGGGTCGAGCAGGTATCGCCCGCTCGATCACCGGGCGGATGGCCGCAGTCGGCGGGAGCGCCTCCGTCGAGTCATCCCCCGGGGCAGGCACCACGGTGACCCTCTCGATCGGCCCGCCCGAGGACGCGACGGCGGACCGCACCCACGCCGCGGCAGTGCCGGCCTGGCGACCCCACGAGTTCGCCCCGGTGGTGTGGTTCGGCGTCGCGCAGAGTCTCCTCTGTGTGGTGGCGGGATGGGACCAGCGTCACCTGGTCCGCTCTCCGACCGTGCTGTTGGCCGTCATCCTCGCGACCCAGATGATCGGGCTCGGTTTGCTGCTGCTTGCGCCCTCGAGAATTCGCGTGGCGCGGATGGTGGTCTTCGCCATGGGAGGAACGGTGCTGGCGGCATCGCTCAATGTCGCCGATCCCGCGATGGTTGGCTGGCACTACTGGTTCTTCGGGGGGCTCACGCCCGCCATTGCCCTGCTGGTCATTCGCTTCTCAGTTGCCTTGGGGGCAGCTGCGTGTGGAGTGGTCGGTCTGGGGTTGTTGGTCGCTCAGGTTGTGTCCGAGCGTTTCTCGCTCGCGGTCTTCGCCGATACCGTCCCCGCGCTGGTGTGGCTGGCTGCCGCCGTCTGGGGCGTGCGCTGGGCGTTGGACGGCGCCACGGCCTCGCTGGAGTCGGCGTCGACGGCATACGGACGTCTGCGGTTGTTGACGGCCAGGATGGAGGAGGCCGATCGGGTTGCGGCCGAACGCAGCCGCAGGGTGGGAGCCCGGGCCGGGGAGATGCTGGCCCGCATCGCGGCCGGTGACGAACTCAGCCGCGCCGACCGTCGGCAGTGTCTGGCCCTGGAGGCCGAAACGCGTGACGAGTTGGTGGCCCACCACCTGGCGACCCCGCAGGTCGCCACGGCGGTGCGGGCAGCTCGGGATCGCGGCGTGCGGGTGGTGTTGTCGGCCGACGAGGTCACCCACAGTGCGCTCCCGGCCTTCCGAGCGGTCGTGGCGGAGGTCGTCGCCCGCGCGCCGGAGGGCTCGCGGGTCCTGGCGCTCTGGCGGCCCGACGGTCGCGGCCGACTCGGGTCGGTCAGTGTCGTCGACGCGCGCTTCACGACCGAGGACGTCGAGGGGTTGAGGCTGGCGCTCCTGCCCGCGCCGTCGGCAAGAGCAGGGTATGCCGTGTCCCTCACCGCCGACGAGGATGCCGTCCTCATCGACCTTCGGGAGGAGCAGGTCGAGATGAACGGCGTCCGATGAACCGCGAACTGACGCACAGTGGCGTATTGAGGCTGGAATTCGACTGCAAACGCCAGATTGTGCCTGCTCGCGAGCTGCCCCGTGCGGTGGCGCGCAGGGTCACGGGCGGGAGCATGGGCCATCGCTCTCCAGATCAGGGACCTTCTGCCGCGCAATCGGGGACAACGGCTGACATAGTGGGCGCCATGGCAGCGCCGACCCTGCACCTGGGAGTTGTCGACGATCATCCCGCCATTCTTCGTGGGGTGCTCGCGGGGTTGCAGGAGTTTCTTCCGCAGCTGCGGTCTCCGCTCAGTGCTGCGACTGTCGAGGAACTCCTCGGCGCGCTCGGCCGCACCACGTTCCTCGACGTCGTCGTGCTCGACGTGCAGCTGGCCGATGACAGCGATCCCGCCGGCAATGTCGCCCGTCTCGTCGATGCCGGATTGCCGGTGCTGCTCTACACCCAGGAGGGCCGTCGCAGCGTCATCTCCCGGTGTTTCAAGGCCGGTGCGAGCGGAATCGTCTCCAAGAGTGAGGAATTGGCGACACTTGCCGCGGCGATCCTGCAGATCGCCCACGGCCAGCCATTCCTCAACGCAGAGTGGGCTGCGGCCTTGGAGGACGCCGAAGACTGGCCCGTGCCCGACCTCGCGCCACGCGAGGCCGAGGCCTTGCGCTTATATGCCACCGGGTTGCCGATGAAATCGGTCGCCCGCCGAATGCAGGTGGTCGAGGACACTGCTAAGGAGTACCTCGACCGGGCTCGGAAGAAGTACGCGAAAGCCGGCCGACCGGCATACAGCAAGGTGGATCTCTATATCCGCGCCGTCGAAGACGGCTATCTCCCCGCCCCCCAGGACGCGACCCACCCGCCCCAGCCGTGATCCTCACCCGGAGCTCGCTCTATCGCGGGCTGCACTGGGGGGCGTGCGCGATCCTCGTCATGCTCTGGCTCGGGACGCTGGGTCAGCAGGTGTTCAGTCCGGCGGGCTAT
Organism: Actinomycetales bacterium; assembly: GCA_016710385.1. Lineage (GTDB taxonomy): Bacteria > Actinomycetota > Actinomycetes > Actinomycetales > Dermatophilaceae > Phosphoribacter > Phosphoribacter freyrii. The sequence continues at coordinate 1,019,828 of JADJVX010000017.1, read as the reverse complement.
CCGGGGCTGCTCTTCCCCGGTGTGATGACCCTCGGCCTGGTCATCCTCGGGTGGTGCGTGGTCGATGCGGTGCGCACCGCGGAGCGGCCCTGGGCCTTGCGGGTGGCGGTCGTCTTCGCGCTCGGATGCGCGGTGTTGCAGTGGTGGGGGGACTACCGACCCGTGGCCCCGGCGGCGCTGCCCGCCCTCATCACCTTGGCCAGCGGGAGTTATGGCGTGGCGGGCTTCGCCTTCGCACCCCTGGGTGGGGCGATCGTGTCGGTGCTGGCCTCGGGCCTGATCTTTCTGTCCCGGCAACATGTCCTCGGCACCGCCGAGGCCGCCCTCACGGTGATTCCCCACCTGACGACCGGTGCTCTCGCGGCCCTGGCCATTGCCATCATGTCGCGGGCCGCGGGCAAGGTCGAGCACGCGCTCGGGCAGGTGTGGCAGGAACGCGAAGCCCAGGCCAGGGCTCGATCGATGGCGGCCGCGTCGGTGCGCTGGGACGGGCTCATCCACGACAAGGTGCTCGGGGCGCTTCGTCTGGCGTCGCGAGCCCGGACCGCCGCCGATCGGGCCGGGGCTGCCGAGCTGGCCGGCGAGGCCATCAATGCTCTCCGGGCCGCCGGTCCGGCGGCCTCGGTTGGGCCGGCGCCGCTCGGCCAGCTGTCCGATGCTCCCGCGTTGCTCGCTCTGGTCACCGACGACCGGATCGCCGAAAACCTCGGCCAGTTCGATGCCCTCGATGGGATGGCAGTGATCAACGCGCCTGCCGGGTCGGACCTGGGCGGACGAGCCAGCTCACCGGAGCGGGCCGACGAGTTCGGGTGGGCCGGGCCGGCCTGGTTCGAGGCCCAGCTGCGGCGTCATGCCGCCCGACTCGGGCTGCAGCTGCACTGGGACGTGCGCAGCGACGGTGCGACGGTGATCCTGCCGGCCAGCCAGGCGCGCGCGGTGCTCGACGCGGCGGCCGAGGCGCTGACCAACGTGGCCCGGCATGCGGGGCAGGCCACAGCGATCCTCACCGGAGAGCTCGCGGCCGGCCGGCTCCGGCTGCAGATCACCGACACCGGCACCGGCTTCGACCCAGCGACCGTGCCGGCCGGCCGCGCCGGGGTGAGCCGGGGGATTCTCGCGCGGATCACCGTCGCCGGGGGCACCGCGCGGGTGCACTCTCGTCCGGGGCGCGGGACCACCGTGGAGATCGACGTCGCCGCTGCCACACCGCGGGGCAGCTTCGCCACGACCCTGACGTGGAACCCCGGGGACTTCGTCGCCATCTTCGCCATCGCCGCGATCGGGCTCATCGACTACGCGGCGCTGGCCCTCGTCCACGCCGACGCCGCGCGCTCGCTGCCGGTCCTCGGGGCCTGCCTCATGTTCGCCTACCTGCTCGGGACGGTCGCGACGTTCACCCCCGTGCGGTTTGCGCCCGCCGCGTATGCCGCGGGGCTGGGCTGCGGACTACTTGCCTTCGTCAGCACGGTCAACCTCGTCGACCCGGGGGCGATCGGCTGGCACTACTGGTTCGTGGGGATCACCAACCCGACCATCGCGGCGCTGATGTTCCGCTTTCCAAGCCGGTGGGCGTTCGCGACAGTGGCCTCGGTCGTCACCGGCCTCGTCCTCGGTCAGGTCGTCAGTGGGCAGGTGCACCTCGGGGTCCTCGTCGACGTCTCCCCGCAGCTGGTTGCTTTCGCGATGGCCTCGTGGGGAATCCGCACCGCGCTCGACGGCGCGACGGCATACCTCAATACCGCGGCAGCGGGGCTGGGCCGGCTCCGGGTGGCGACCGCCGCCCTCGAGGAGGCCGACCGCGTCGCGGTCTCGCGCAGTCGGCAACTCGGCAGCCGGGTCGATGCGATGCTGCGCCGCATCGCCGCAGCCGAGGAACTCGACGCCGCGGACGCAGCCCGCTGCATCGGGCTCGAAGCCGCGACGCGCGACGTGCTCGTCGCCCGGTCGCTCGTCTCGCCTGCCGTCGCGGCGGCAGTGCAGGTATGCCGTGCGCGCGGCACGATCGTGGTGCTCTCCGCCGAGGAGCCGTCGCACGATGAGGCGCTGCGTGGCCGCACGGTCGGGGAGCAGGTGGGCGAGCAGTTGGAGGCGCAGTTGGAGGCGCAGTTGGAGGCGTTCCGACGCCTGCTCATCGCCGCCTTGGACGTGGCTGCCCCGCAGGCTCGGGTCCTCGCGCGCTGGCGGCCGGGGCGGGCTCGGCGGTTGGGGTCGATCAGTATCGTCGGGAGCGTCACCGTCGACCAGACGGCGGTGCAGGAGATCGTGGCGGGGGCTCATGACGGCGGGTCGCTGGATGTGGATCTGTCGGTCGACGAAGATGCGGTTCTCGTGGACGTGCGCACACCTCGCGGGAATGGTGTCCCTGAGCCCGACGTTGGGGGAGATGACTGAAGTTTCAACCAACATGTCTGACTAGCCCAACGAAGCGCTCGTTCGTCCCGAGGAGACCTCGTGCCCGCCGTGTCCGTTGCCGACCTATCCGTCCTGCCCACCCTGCCGGTCGTCGACCCGGCAGCCGGGCTGCGCGCCCGCCCGGTGCGGCAGCGGACCACGGCGCCCGGGGGTTTCGAGGGGGAGGGGTTCCCGGTCAAGCGGGCCTTCGCCGGGGTCGATCTCGCGCTGCTGGACCCATTCGTCATGATGGACGAGATGGGCGAGGTCGACTACGCGCCGGGTGAGCCCAAGGGCACTCCGTGGCACCCGCACCGTGGCTTCGAGACGGTCACCTACATCATCGACGGCACCTTCGTGCATCAGGACTCCTATGGCGGTGGCGGCACGATCACCAATGGAGCCACCCAGTGGATGACGGCCGGCTCGGGGATCTTGCACATCGAAGCCCCGCCGGAGGCGCTCGTCGCCAGCGGCGGTCTCTTCCACGGCCTGCAGTTGTGGGTCAACCTCCCGCGCACTGACAAGCTCGCCACGCCGCGCTACCAGGACCTCACCCCCGAGCAGGTCGTGCTGCTGTCCTCGCCGGACGGCGGCGTGCTCGTCCGGGTCATCGCCGGTGAGGTCGCCGGGCACCGTGGCCCGGGCGCGACGCACACCCCGATGACGATGGTCCACGCGACGCTCGCGCCGGGTGCCCGGCTGGACCTGCCCTGGCGAGCCGATTTCAACGCCCTGGTCTACGTCATGTCGGGGCGGGGCGCGGTCGGAGGCTCCGGTGCCGTCGAGGGCGCGTCCATCGAGGGCGGCCGACTCGCGGTGCTCGGGGCCGGTGACCTCGTGACCGTGACGGCCGACGCGCACTCGGCCGGACGGCATACCGAGCCGTTGGAGGTCATCGTGCTCGGTGGTGCGCCGATCCGCGAGCCGATCGCCTGGGCTGGACCCTTCGTCATGAACACCCGCGCCGAGGTCATCCAGGCCTTCGAGGACTACCAGGCCGGGAGGCTGGGTCGCCCGAGCTGACCGGCCGGTCTGACGCGCGCCACACCGGCGGGTGAGCGGCGGGTTTCCGGGACGTGAAGTTCCCCGACACCCGCTGTGATCTGCGTCGGGCCGCCGCGCCCGGACCTTCTTCCCTGGCACGGCAGGCGCGCGACCCCATAGGTTTCTCTTGGTGCCCGGAATCCCCGGGTTCGCCGCCCTGTCGCGGTATCACTCCACGAACCTCGGGAGTCGCACGTGCTCATCGGTATCCCACGGGAGTCGCGCGCAGGTGAAACGCGCGCTGCCGCCACCCCCAAGACCGTCGACCAACTGCTCAAGCTCGGGTATGCCGTGACCGTCGAGTCCGGCGCCGGCGCCAAGGCCAGCTTCGACGACGACGCGTATGCCGCCGCCGGGGCCACCATCGCCGATGCGGCGACCGTGTGGGCCGCCGACATCGTCGCCAAGATCAACGCACCCGACGACGCCGAGATCGGGTTGTTGCGACCGGGGGCGATCGTCATCAGCCTCATGGCGCCGGCCCTCAACCCCGACCTCGTGTCGGCGCTCGCGGCCCGCGGGGTCACCGCGATGGCCATGGATGCCGTGCCCCGCATCTCTCGGGCACAGGCGCTCGACGTGCTCTCGTCGATGGCCAATATCGCCGGTTACCGCGCCGTGCTCGAGGCGGCCCACAACTTCGGGTCGTTCTTCACCGGGCAGGTGACCGCCGCCGGCAAGGTGCCGCCGGCCAAGGTCTTCATCTCGGGTGCGGGGGTGGCCGGCCTCGCGGCCATCGGCACGGCCAACAGCCTCGGTGCGATCGTCCGGGCGACCGACGTGCGGCCGGAGGTCGCCGAGCAGGTCGAGTCGATGGGTGCCGATTTCGTCAAGCCCGACGTCGCCGAGGGCGAGGTGAGCAGCGACGGTTATGCCAAGGAAATGGGCGCCGACTACGCCGAGGCGGCCGCCCGCATGTATGCCGACCAGTGCAAGGACGTCGACATCATCGTCACGACCGCGCTCATCCCCGGTCGTCCGGCGCCGCGGCTCATCACCGCCGACATGGTCGCCACGATGAAGTCCGGGTCGGTCATCGTCGACATGGCCGCCGCCGCCGGTGGCAACGTCGAGGGCTCGGTCGCCGACCAGCTGGTCGTCACCGACAACGGCGTGAAGATCATCGGCTACACCGACCTGCCGGGCCGGCTTCCGACGCAGGCCAGCCAGCTCTACGGCACCAACATCGTCAACCTGATGAAGCTGCTCACCCCGGGCAAGGACGGCCTGGCCGTGCTCGACTGGGACGACGTCATCGTCCGGGGCATGACGGTCGCAAAGGCCGGCGAGGTCACCTGGCCGCCGCCGCCCGTGCAGGTCTCGGCAGCCCCGGCGGCCGCGGGTGCGGCCGCCGCACCGGCGGTCAAGGCGCCCAAACCGCCGCCGGACCCCAACAAGCGGCTCATGTGGATGGCCATCGGAGCGTTGCTCTTCCTGCTGTTGGCCAACCTGTCACCGAGCCCGTTCCTCGGGCACTTCATGGTCTTCATGCTCTCGGTCGTCATCGGCTACTACGTCATCGGCAACGTGCACCACGCGCTGCACACCCCGCTGATGTCGGTCACCAATGCGATCAGCGGCATCATCGTCGTCGGGGCTTTGCTGCAGATCGGCCATGACAACAAGCTGCTCATCACCGGCATCGCGTTCTTCGGGGCGTTGGTGGCCAGCATCAACGTCTTCGGTGGCTTCACGGTCACCGGTCGAATGCTGCAGATGTTCAAGCGAGAGGACGCGGTCCGATGAACGAGACCCTCATTCAGGGCGCCTACATCGTCGCCGGCCTGCTGTTCATCCTCGCTCTGGCCGGGCTGTCCAAGCACGAGACCGCCGTCATGGGCAACAAGTACGGCATCGTCGGCATGACCATCGCGCTGGCCGCCACGCTGTGGCTGGCGACCAAGACGGCCGGCTTCGATGCCTTGCTCATCATCGCCATCGCGATGGCCATCGGTGCCGCCATCGGCATCACCCTGGCCCGCAAGGTCGAGATGACCGGCATGCCCGAGCTCATCGCCATGCTGCACAGCTTCGTCGGCATCGCGGCCGTGCTCGTGGGGTGGAACTCCTCCTACGAGACCGCGGCCTATCCGGCCATCCATGACGTCGAGGTCTTCGTCGGGGTCTTCATCGGGGCGGTGACCTTCACCGGATCGATCGTCGCCTACCTCAAGCTGTCGGCGAAGATGAAGTCGGCCCCGCTCGTGCTCCCGGCGCGGCACGCCATCAACTTGGGCATCATTGTCGTCTTCGTCGTCATGACGATCGTCTACGTGCTGGTGCCGCACGAGCAGATGTTCCTGCGCCAACTGCTGCTGGGCATCATGACCGTGCTCGCGCTCTTCCTCGGCTGGCACCTGGTGGCCTCGATCGGCGGCGGCGACATGCCGGTCGTCGTCTCGATGCTCAACAGCTACTCCGGATGGGCGGCGGCCGCGGCCGGCTTCCTGCTCAACAACGACCTGCTCATCATCACCGGCGCGCTCGTTGGCTCCTCGGGTGCCTACCTGTCCTACATCATGTGCCGCGCGATGAACCGGTCCTTCATCTCGGTCATCGCCGGCGGCTTTGGCTCGGACGGCAATGTGGTCGGCGAGGCCAAGGACTACGGCGAGCACCGCGAGACCAGCGCGGTCGAGGTCGCCGACTCGCTCAAGAACGCCCACGACGTGATCATCACCCCCGGCTACGGCATGGCCACGGCGCAGGCGCAGTATGCCGTCGCCGACCTCACCGCCAAGCTGCGGGCTCGCGGGGTCAACGTGCGGTTCGGCATCCACCCGGTCGCCGGTCGCCTCCCCGGCCACATGAACGTCCTGCTGGCCGAGGCCAAGGTCCCCTACGACATCGTCCTGGAGATGGACGAGATCAACGACGACATGCCCTCGACCGACGTGGTCCTGGTCATCGGCGCCAACGACACGGTCAACCCGGCAGCCCAGGACGACCCCAGCTCCCCGATCGCCGGTATGCCGGTGCTCGAGGTGTGGAAGGCCGCCGAGGTCGTGGTCTTCAAGCGCTCGATGAACACCGGGTATGCCGGCGTGCAGAACCCGCTGTTCTTCAAGGACAACTCGGCGATGCTCTTCGGCGACGCCAAGGAACGGGTCGAGGACATCGTCAAGGCGCTCTGAGCCTCACCGCATGACCCGGATGGCCCGGATGGCCCCTTAACGATGTGTGTGGTGGGCCGGACGGCATACCTAGCTTTTCTGACCACGATGGTCGGGGTCGACCCAGATGCTCTGGGTGCGAGCCGGGTCTTCGCGTAGGTCCGGACTCTTGTAGAGCGTCTCGGACTTCGCGGCACCTGCCGGCGGGTTCTCGTCCGGGTCCGGCAGCCGATGCCGCGGGATGTAGCGCGGGGTGTCGGTGCGACGGGTCACCGGGATGGCCCGCGAGTATGCCGGGTGGTCGCCGCCCGCCGGCAGGGCAGTCAGGTCGAGGCTGGGCGCGTGGATCGGTCCAGGGTGAGCGCCGCCGGTGCCCCCGTGATCGTGCCCGCCCAGGGCTTCGGGCTCGGCATAGTCGATGACCGGGCCGCTGTCGAAGGAGGGGCGACGTCCGGCGGCGCGCTTGGCGCGGCGCGAGACCCGGGAGATCCGGTCCCGCCACTTGTGGGACTTGCGCGCGGCGCCGTGCTTCTCGCCGAAGACGACCTCGCACAGCCGGTGGTAGTTCTCCAGCGGGTCGGGCAGCCACTTGAGTTCGCGCAGCGCCTGCTCCTGGCCGGCGCTCTCGATGGTGACCTCGCCGTAGCCGAAGAGCTCCCCCATCGGCGAGCGGTGATAGCGCATGTCGGTGATCTTGCTGATCCGCATCATCGGCACATCGGTGGAGATGATGCCGCGGAAGCGCAGGATCCGTTTGTCGGTGACGATCAGCAGGTCGTGGCGGCGGGCCAGCCAGCACCAACCGGCATACAGCCAGGCAACACCGCACCCGACGGCGAGGTCACGGGGCAGGGTGGAGTTCGCTCGCGGGGTGGAGGTGAGCAGCAGGTAGACGCTCAGCGCCGAGACCGCGATGGCGATGGCCGACGAGGGCACCAGCACGATCCAGTGGTCACGGGCGGCCAAGCGGATCTGCTCGCCGTCGGCGAGGTGCAGGCGGAGTTCCTCGTTGTCCTGCGCCCGGCGCATGTCGCGTTCGGCCGTGCTCATCGCTCACCTCCGATCTCGTCGGGGTTGGGCTGTCGGTACGGCTCCCGTGCCCGAATCATCTGCGCCGGTGGGTGCGGCGGGCGTCAGGTCCGGCGCAGGATCGCGTCGAAGACGCCGATGATCCCGCGGAAGGCCTCGGCCAGCAGGTTGAACAGGGTGCGCACGATGCTCGCCGCCTGGTCCGGGGATTTGACGACGGCGTAGATGAAGTAGGCCAGCAGGAACCACCGGAAGATGTGCCAGAACTTCTTCACGGGTGGTCAACTCCTGATCGGGGGCGCGCTGACGGCAGGGGAGATCAGAGTTCAGTGTGACGGATGGTGCGCAAGTGACCAAGGCGGCGCGCCGTCTGCGCACTGCCGCGCCACCTCTGAGGCGCGGCTCCTCGACTTCGGGTCGACTCGCGAGGGTGGTCGCCTGGCCGAGGAGCCGAGGAGCCGAGGCGCCGAGGAGCCAAGAGGAGGGAGGGGGCCGGCGGTCAGACGACGCCGTAGAGCCGGTCGCCTGCGTCGCCGAGGCCGGGGACGATGTAGCCGCGATCGTTGAGCCGCTCATCGACGGCGCCGGTGACCAGTTGCACCGGCACCTTGAGGTCCTTGAGCGCGTCGGTGACGTGGACGATCCCTTCCGGGGCAGCCAGCAGCGTGATCGCGGTGATGTCGTCGGCGCCGCGGTCGGCGAGGTAGCGGATCGCGTCGACGAGGGTGCCGCCGGTGGCAAGCATCGGGTCGAGGATGTAGCACTGTCGCCCGGACAGGTCCTCGGGCAACCGGTTGGCGTAGGTGATCGCCTCGAGGGTCTCCTCGTTGCGCATCATGCCCAGGAAGCCGACCTCCGCCGAGGGCAGCAGCCGCATCATGCCTTCGAGCATCCCCAGCCCGGCGCGCAGGATCGGCACGACCAGCGGCTTGGGATTGGCCAGCTTGATGCCGGTCGTCGGCGCGACCGGCGTCTCGATGGCGAACGGCTCGACACGCACGTCGCGGGTGGCCTCATAGGCCAGCAGCGTCACCAGCTCCTCGGCCAGTCGCCGGAAGGTCGGCGAGTCGGTGCGCTTGTCGCGCAGGTAGGTGAGTTTGTGCGAGATGAGTTGGTGATCGGCGATGTGCACGCGCATGGGCGAAACTTACCGCGTGACTGAGTCCGCCAGGCCGCCCGGGGGAGTGCCGGGAGAGCGCGTGCCGCACGGCATACCAGGGCTTCCCGAACACGACCCTCGGTATGCCGGGTGGCTGGCTGCCGCCCTCGATCTCGCCCGAGCGGCGGGAGCGGCCGGTGAGGTGCCCGTCGGGGCGCTGGTCGTCGATGCGGGGGGTGCGGTGATCGGTCGGGGTGCCAACGAGCGGGAGTCTGCTCTGGACCCCAGCGCGCACGCGGAGGTCGTGGCGCTGCGGGCGGCGGCACGGCATACGGGCTCGTGGCGGCTGCCCGACTGCACGCTGGTGGTGACCCTGGAGCCGTGCGTCATGTGCGCCGGGGCGCTGGTGGCCGCGCGGGTGCGCACCGTCGTGTTCGGGGCGTGGGATCCGAAGGCGGGGGCGTGCGGCTCGGTGTGGGACCTCGCGCGCGACCGGCGGGCCAACCACTGGGTGGAGGTCGTCGGGGGACTGGACGAGCCGGGGTGCGGGGGCGTGCTGCGGGAGTTCTTCCGGGCGCGTCGATAGCGTGCTGTCCTGACAGGGGCCGCCTGGTGCAGGGCGGGCGATTGTGCGCAGGGGGAGCGGAGCGAGTACCCTCATCCGCGGTGGCGTGTCCGAGCGGCCTAAGGAGCACGCCTCGAAAGCGTGTGTGGGCGCAAGTCCACCCAGGGTTCGAATCCCTGCGCCACCGCCAGTGACCAGCGGCGATGTTCCCCGGTTCAGACCGGACGAGCATCGCCGCTTCGTCGTATGCCGTGCAATCCTCCGTCCGCGCGTCTCGACTGACCCTTGACATCGATAAACGATATGCATATCGTTCTTCATGATATCGAGAGTCGATATGGAAGCGAGGACTGGTCATGGGTGAGCGCGGCAGTGGCAGCACGGATCGCTGGGCCTTCACGAGGGCGGATCGCATCGGATTGACCGCTGTGCTGTTTGTGGTCAACGGGTTCGCGATCTTCGGGTGGGTGATCGCGCCGATTCTCGGTTGGCTGCGCGGCGATCCGGTGTGGACGCCCTTCATCAGCCGGGTGACCGTGCCCGCGCTCGATGGCGCCGGAGTGGCCTATTCCGTCGCGACCTACGACATCCGGGTGGTCGGGCCGACGACGGGGCAGCGGCTCTTCGGCCTGGCCGCCGGGGTGCTCTGGGCGGCGCTGCTCGTCGCGGGCAGTCTCATCGTCGCGCGCCTCATGCGCAGCATCGCCGAAGGCAACGCCTTCGACCGGTCAAACATCGCTCGGCTGCGTTGGCTGGCCGTGCTCCTGCTGGGAGGCGTGCCGGTTGCCTTCGTCGTCGATCTCTTCGCGCGCGGAGCGTTGATCACCGGCACCGAATTGGGTGGCCTACCCCCCACGGCCAGCATCTCCATCCCGTGGCTGCCCATCGTGGCCGGGCTGGTCGTCGCCCTCATCGCCCAGGCCTTCCTGGCAGGGGCGGCGCTGCGTGACGACGTGGACGGGTTGGTCTAGATGCCGGTCGACGAACCACATCGGGTGGTATGCCGTCTCGACTCGCTTCTCGACGCACGGGGGATGACCTTGGCCGCCCTCGCCGACGCGGTGGGGGTGACCGTCGTCAATCTCTCGGTGCTCAAGAACAACCGCGCCAAGGCGATCCGCTTCAGCACCCTCACCGCGATCTGCGACGTGCTCGGATGCACGGTGGGCGAACTCCTCGAGGTTGACCCCGCTTGAGCGACGCAGGCCGGTCGCAACCGACCCCAGCCCCTTCCCCAATCGACCCGCACTGACGCGTTTGGTTGCTTGCGGTGAGTGCAAGCAGCCATTCGCGTCAGTCCGATGCGTTGCCGCGTTCACGGGAGGTGTCGCGGTCTCGTGCGGAGGTGGGGAAGCAGCCAATCGCGTCAGTTGGATGCGTTGCCGCGCTCAGAGAGCTGTCCGCGACCTGGGTGGCGGGCGCACGTGATGACGTCGGCGGAGGTGCGGTCGGCGATCTCGTCTGATGTACGGTCGGCGATGTCGTCTGACGTACGGTCGGCGATCTCGGCGGAGGTGCGGTCGGCGATCTCGGGCGGATGGCTCGGCCAGCGACGTGCCCGAGATTTACCCCGCTTGGGCGGCATAGCTCCGCCTCAACCGACCCCAGCCCCTTCCCCAATCGACCCGCACTGACGCATTTGGTTGCTTGCGGTGAGTGGAAGCAGCCATTCGCGTCAGTCCGATGCCTCGCCGCGCTCACGGGAGGTGTCGCGGTCTCCTGCGGAGGTGGGGAAGCAGCCAATCGTGTCAGTCCGGTGCCGACGACCGGTGCCGGCGACCGGTGCCGACGACCGGTGCCGACGACCGGTGCCGACGACCGCTGTCCACCGCGGCCGACGACCCGCGGCCCACGACGTCCTAGCGGTGAAGGTCAGGCAGCCACCGCAGGCGACGACTCGCGGCCCAGGACGTCCCAGCCGTGAAGGTCAGGCAGCCACCGCGGGGCGTAGACGGGTGATCGTCCAGGTGCGTTGACGGCGGGCGGCATACATCGACACCAGCAAAGCGCCCACCAAAGTGAGCACCAGCACGGTGATGTCGTGCGTGAGCCCGACCGACGAACCGGCGATCACCTTGCGGAGCGCATTGACGGCATAGGTGAGTGGCAGCAGGTCGTGCAGCCATTGGAACAGCAGGGGCGCGGTCTCGACGCTGTAGGTGCCACCGGCCGAGGTCATCTGTAGTCCCGCGAGGACCACCGCGACGAACCGCCCGGCGGTGCCGAACATCGCGACCAGCGCCTGGTTGATCGCCGTGAAGGTCAACGCCGCGAGCACCGCGACGGCGGCCAGCCGAGGCAACGACGCGGCCTGCACCCCGACGACGTGTTGCATGACCAGCGCCAAGGCGATGCCTTGCACGGTCGCCAGCAGGGCCGCCGGCAGATAGCCGGCCAGCGCGACCAGCGGCGACGGTGCCGACGAGGCCAAGGCGCGCAGGGAGACCGGGCGCAGCAAGAGATAGAGCGCCAGCCCACCGACCCACAACGCGATTGCCATGAAGTAGGGCGCCAGGCCACTGCCGTTGTTCTTCACCGCGTTGATCCGGGTCACCTCGGCTGCCACCGGCGTTGCTGCCGCGGCAGCCAGCGTGGCCCGTTCTGCCTCCGTGTAGGTCGGGATCTTCGACACTCCCGACTGCAGGCCATCGCGCAACTCGGTGGCCCCTGAACCCAATTGCGACGCACCCGAGGCGATCGAGGTGACCCCGTCGCGCAGCGACGCCGTTCCCTCTGCCGACAAGGACGCGCCATCGGCCAGCTGCGAAGCCCCAGAGGCCAGCTGCGAAGCCCCAGAGGCCAGCTGTGGGAGCTTGCCGGCCAGGGTCGCTGTGCCGGTCGCGAGATCGTGGACGCCGCTGCTCAATTCAGGCATCGAATCCGCCAACGTCGTCGTTCCAGACGCCAACTCAGTGGCACCCGGCGCCAATTGAGCTGCCCCAGAAGCAATTTCGTGTGCACCCCCAGCCAATTGACCGGCGGAACCCGCCAACTGCGAGGCGCCCTTCGCGGCCGCAGCGGCCCCGTCGGCCCACGCCACCGCCCCGGCCGACCAGTCCACGGCACCGTCGGCCCAGCTGGTCAGCCCGGACTGCACGCCAGCCAGGCCGCCCGACAGCGATGTGGCCCCAGCGGACACTCCATCAGCCCCGGTGCGTAGACCGGCGCTCTGGGCGGCCAGCCCGGCGAGTTGGAGGCAGAAGGCCGGTGCCGCGCCACTTCCAGCGCACGCCTGGCTCAGCCCGTCCACCCCCGTCGTGTATGCCGTGACGCCCGCCGCGAGCGTGGCTGCACCCTGGGTGGTCTGCGCGGCTCCAGTGACGAGGGGGGCGATGCCTCCGGAGAGCTGACCAGCGCTGACAGACAACGGCCCGGCAGCTGTCGATAGGTTCTGTGCCCCCGTGACCAACTGCGCTGTCCTGGAAGCAAACTGAGTCACCCCCGCTTGAAATTGGGCCACTCCAGCACCGAACGGCGCTGCTGCACCACTCAGTTGGCTGGCACCCGCAGCGAGAGCCGCCGCGCCATCGGCCAGTTGGCGCGTCCCAGAGGGCAACCCGGCGGCCTTGGCCTCCAACGTCGACATCCCCGCAGCGAGAGCCCCGGCCCCGTCAGCCGATTGCCCGGCGCCCGAGGCCAAGGCGGCAGCGCCGGCACGCAGGTCGTCGGCACCGTCGGCCAAGTGCACCGACCCGCTGGTCAGCCGGTCGGCCCCCGACGCCGCCGCAGTCGCGCCGCTGGCCAGGTCGTCTGCACCCGAGGCCAGCTTCCCGGCGCCCTCCGCAGCGGAGCCGAGCTGATCGTGCAGGGTGGAATACCCGGCATACATGGCCCCGAGGTAGCCCTCGGTGATGGTGCGCGACACCTCGGCACTCGTCGCCGACGCGATCGCCCGCCCCAGCGTGCCGTCGAGGTAGTTCACCGCGTCATTGGTCCGCAGCTGCAACCGCGCCGACCGGGCGTCCGCGGGCGGCCCGTTGACCGAGGTCGCCGCTGCGGAGAAGTCCGCAGGGATGGTGAGCACCGCGGCATACCTGCCCTCGTCCAGCCCCGCGACGGCTTCGGCCGCGTCGGTGAGCACCCACGAGTAGTTCGACGTCGACGTCGAACCAGTGAGCTTGCCGACGACCTGCCGGCCCATCGGCACGAGTTGCTCGGTGCCGTCGGCGCGGGTCAGCGTCACCGGTTGGTCGAGGTTGACGACCGCGGCCTGACGCTGGTCGAGCCGGGTCGCGGGGCTCTCATTGGCCCAGGTGTAGAGGCCGCCGTAGATGAGCGGCACGAGCACGACGGCGAAGAGCGCGAGCAGCGCCCGTGGGCTGCCGGTGAACCGCCGCAGCTCGACGGCCGGAAGGGTGGGACGGCGGGACATCAGCGCACCTCATGGTCGACGAGCGGCCCGGCGGGACGATGCGTGTCCCCGTCCGGTTCGAGGATGGGGTCCTCGGTGAAGGGCGTCGCACCGTGACCGGAGCGGCGCAGCACCTCGGGTTCGCCCGATCGGGCGGGCAGGGTCAATTCCACGACCGGTATGCCGTGCAGCAACTGCCGGGGCAGGGTGAGATCGCGGCAACTCGCCAGCACGGTGAGCGCTGGTCCCCGGGAGTCGGCACGCACATCGGACTCGCGCCAGGCCCCGACTAGCGCCTCGAGCACTCCCCAGGCGGCGACCCGGTCCTGGTCGCCGCGGAGGCTGTCGACGTCGTCGACGACGATGACTTCGGGGTTCTCCGCGAGCGCCAGGGCCACTCCGAGCAGCCAGCGTTCCAGTGGCTGCAGGTCACGCACTCGGGTATCGATGTCGAGCGCGGGCCAGCAGTGTGCGTCGGGTGCCGCGGACACGGCATACCCGAGCAGTTCCGCCAGCCGGGCCTCGAAGCGTTCGGTCGGCAGGGCGCTGACCCACGGGTGGATCGAGGTGGGGGCCAGGCGTTCGGCGACATGGTCGGCAATGGTGAGCAGCGGGTCGAGTTCATTGACTCCGGGAAACTCGGCCAGCGCGGTGACCCGGCGGGCCTGGCTGAGTTGGTCGGGCACGAGTCGGCCGGCGACTTCGAGACGGCCGTCGCTGGCCAGCATGCGACCGGCCAGGGTGAGCAGCAGCGCGGTCTTGCCCGCCCCGGGTGGCCCGGAGACGACGACCAGCGAGCCGACCGGCACTTCGAGGTCGACATCGGCGTAGATCGGGCCGGCCGGACTGCGCAGCCGCAGTCCGTGCGCAACGACGGCGAGCGCGGGCAGCCCGCCGTGCTGCAGGTGTGCTCGGGCGCGGGCCGCGCGGGCTTGGTCGGCGGCCAGGCGGCGATGGAGGCCTTCGCCTTCGACGTCGAGGACCGGTAGGCGGCGATCGAGCCAGCGCGGCAGCCACCAGGCTCGCTCGCCCATGATCTGCATGAGGGCGGGGATGAGGGTCATCCGGACGACGAAAGCGTCGACGAAGACGCCGACGGCCAGACCGAGGGCGATCGGTTTGATGTAGACCGCGCCCTTGGGCACGAAGGCGGCGAACACCGCGACCATGATGATCGCCGCGGCGACGACGACCCGCGAGGAGTCCAAGAAGCCGGACCGGACCGCGGCGCGCGCGTCACCCTCGTGCACATACCGAGCGCGCATCGAGGACACCAGGAAGACCTGGTAGTCCATGGCCAGGCCGAAGAGCACTCCCATGAGGATGATCGGCATGAAGGCGATGACCGGGCCGGTCTCGGTGAGGCCGAAAGGCCCCAACAGCCAGCCCCACCGAAATACCGCCGAGACAGCGCCGAACGCCGCGCCCACGGACAGCACATAGCCCAGCGCCGCAGTGACCGGCACGAGCAGCGACCGGAAGACGAGCATGAGCAGCACGAGCGATAGGCCGACGACGAGGATGCCGAAGGGCAGCAGCGCCCCGCCGAGCCGCTCGGAGATGTCGACCTGGGCGGCGGTGTGACCGGTGACCGCGAGACTCACCCCGGGATGCAATCGCTCGATCTCGGGCCCGAGAGCGCGCACCCGGGCCAAGGTGTCGCGGGTCTGCTGAGCATCGGGCGCGGTGGTCGGCACGGCGATGACCACGCCGGTGTCGGCGCCTCGGTTGGGCGTGGCGACGCTGATCGAGGCAATGCCCGGGGTCTGCGCGACGAGCTTCTTGACGTCGGCGACGACGCCCAGCGGGTCGGTGGTCGTCACGATGTCGAGGGTGATGACCAGCGGCGCATTGGCGCCGGGCCCGAAGGCCGTCGCGATGGTGTCGAACGCCTGCCGCTGGGTGGTCTGCGGACCCGAGGTGCCGTTGTTGGGCAACGCGAGCGCGAGGTCGCGCGCGGGCAGCGCCATGGCAGCCAGACCGGCGACGACGACGATCGCGGTCAGCCACGGCAGGCGGGTCACCAGCCGCACCCAGGTCGCGGCGAAGCTGGTATGCCGTTTGGCGTGGTGCGCGTCGGAGGTGTGCTTCGGGGTGAGCCGGTCACCGGCGAACCCGAGGATGGCCGGCAACAGGGTCAGGGCGACGGCGACGGCCACGGCGACCGCCGCCGCTGCGGCGATGCCCATGACCGAGAGGAACGGCACGCCCGCGACCCCTAGGGCGGCCAGGGCGATGGCAACGGTCGCGCCGGCGAAGACGACCGCCGAACCCGCCGTGCCGGTGGCCTGCGCGGCGGCCTCGTCCGGGGTCTGGCCCTCGGCGATGAGGTCGCGGTGGCGCGAGAGGACGAAGAGCGCATAGTCGATGCCGACCGCCAGGCCGATCATCAGCGCGAGGAAGGGTGCCGTCGACGTGATGGCGGTGAATCGGGTGGCGATGAGGATGAGGCCCATCGAGGCCCCGACTCCGATGACGGCGGTCGCCAGCGGTATGCCGGCCGCGAGCGCCGACCCGAATGTCGCGACCAACACGATGAGCGCGACGAGCACGCCCAGGCCCTCGGTGATGCTCATCTCGGGAGCGGAGGGCATGAAGATCGCTCCGCCGATCGAGGTCGGAAGCCCGGCTGCGGTGGCGTCTTGGGCGGCCTGGACGAGTGGGTGGCGGATCGCCTCGGTGACGTTGGCGGCGTCGGTGTCCAGCTGGACCGAGATGATCGCGACGCTCGCGTCCGGCGAGACGGCGCCGACGATGTTGGGGTTGAAGGGGCTCGCTGCGGTGCGGACGTGCGGCAGGGCGGCATACCGGGCCGTGAGGTCCTCGATGCGGGCCGTGACTGCCGGGTCGGTGACCTTGCTCCCCGCTGGGGCGCTGACGACGACCTGCCCGCTGGCGCCGGCGAACTCCGGGAAGCGGGCGGTGAGGGCGTCCATGGCGCGCTGCGACTGGGTGCCGGGAATGGTGAAGACGTCGTTGATCGGCTGATGAAGCAGGCCCGCGAGCACCCCGAGGGCGACGAGCAGGCCGGCCCACAGGCCGACGACGAGTTTGCGCCGGGCGACCGCCCACGTGCCGAGGGCGTAGAGAGCGGATGACATGGAGCTCCAGGAGCGGGTGGGGTGAATGCCTCAAATCGGATACACGGACGTATCCGATACGTGAGTGTATCGAACATGGACGCTGCCTCGATACACTCGGGGGAGTGCGAGGTCGCGTGGGAGGTGGCGTCGGGATGAAGGGCGAGTCGGGGTCGGTCGGGACTCTCAAACGCAGCCGGTTGGCGACCCGGGAGCGGCTGCTGGATGCCGCGGGCGCGGTCTTCGCGGAGCGTGGGTTCGCGGCCTCGACCATCGAAGACGTCTGCGAGCGAGCGGGATTCACCCGCGGTGCGTTCTACTCCAACTTCGAGACCAAGGACGAGTTGCTCGTCCAATTGCTCGACCGTGAGGAGGTCAAGCTCCTCGAGCGGTTCAACGCCGCTGTCTCGCAGGCTCTGCAGGCCACCGAGCCGCTGGCCGTGGTCGTCGAGCGGATTTACGACCTGCAGCCGTTTGGCGCGGACAACTACGCGTTGCGGGCCGAGCTGGTCTTCCTGGCCCTCAAGGATCCCAAGCTCGCGACGGCATACCAGGCCGCGCGGGAGGCGCTGCGGGCGAAGTTCGGACCGTTCCTCATCGCCGCGCTCGCCGCTCGCGGGCTGCGCCTCACGGTCGACCCGATCGACGCGCTCGACACATTGGAAGCGGTTTTCGAGGCGAGTGTCCGCAGCAGCCTGATCGCAGGGGGCTCACCCAATGATCGCGGCTCGCTCGCGGCTCGGATGCTGCCGATCATCGTGCTTGCCGTGAGCGCACCGATCTGACCAGGTCAGCAGCTTGCTGACGGGTTGGCCGTGGGGGTCGGCACCTCGGTGAAAGCGTCGCCGATGACCAGGTCGACCGAGGCGTCCGCGCGGGTGTCCTTCACCGGCACCGACCCCGGCACCAGGGCCAGCACCACCTTGGACGCCGCCTCGCCGGCCGGGCCGAAGCGCACCTCGGCCGGGGCGGTGATCGTCTTCTTCAGCGGGTCGTTGGCCACCGTGCCGACGACGAAGCCGCGATCCTTGACGATCTTGGCCGTCGAGCCGGCCAAGCCGTTGCGCTTGGTCGCGTTGTAGACGTTGACCGTGATCTGGCTGGGCTTGATCGCGCCGGCGCTCGGGGTGCAGCTTGCCGCGGCGGCCGGGGTGCTCTTGGTCGGCGGGGTGTTCCAGTAGGACGCCGCGAAATAGAAGACGCCGAACAGCAGCGCGACGATGACGGCGACCGTGATCGCTGCGCGTCGGTTGCGCCGCGAACGGGCCACCGATTCCGACTCGACGGTGAAGCTCACCGGAGGCCTCCCGAGGACAGGGTCACGATGCTGGTCAGGCGGGTGGTGCTGGTCGTACTGGGCTTAGTCAAGCACGAGCACCCGGGCGTGCAGGGTGCCACGCTGCTGCAGCGCCGCCCGAAGTGCCCGGTGCAGGCCCTGCTCGAGATAGAGCTTGCCCTGCCACTGCACGACGTGGGCGAACAGGTCGCCGTAGAAGGTGGAGTCCTCGGCGAGCAGTTGCGCCAGGTCGAGGGTGCGCTTGGTCGTGATGAGGTCGGCCAGCCGCACCTGGCGGGGCGGCACATCGGCCCAGTCGCGGGTGGTGACCAGGCCATGGTTGGGGTACGGACGGTGTTCGCCGATGCCCTTGAAGATCACGCCGCCAGTGTAGGCAGCACCTCGCACTCGCGTCTGCCGCACCGCGCCAGTGCTTCCCAACTAGAGTGCGTTTCGTGACCGACACGACCGCTTCTTCGCCAGCAGCTCCGGCCTCTTCGGCAGCGACACCGCAGGACGCCCCGGCCCTGCCCGAGCAGATCGCCCAGATCCAGGCCGGCTACGAATTCGCCGGGGGCGCATTGGAGTTCGGCGCCGCCGTCAAGGAGGGCACGGCATACCCGTCCGCGAAGGTCAAGATCCCGCTCGCGGTCCTCAACCGGCACGGCCTGGTCGCCGGCGCGACCGGCACCGGCAAGACCAAGACCCTGCAGCTCATGGCCGAGCAGCTGTCCCAAGGTGGCGTGCCGGTCTTCCTGGCCGACATCAAGGGCGACCTGTCGGGCATGGCCTCGCCGGGCACGCCGAGCGACCGCATCACCGCCCGCACCGCCGACATCGGCGAGGAGTGGGTGCCCACGGCATACCCGACGGAGTTCTTCTCACTTGGCGGGCAGGGTAAGGGCATCCCGATCCGGGCGTCGGTGTCGCAGTTCGGGCCGACCCTGCTGGCAAAAGTGTTGGGGCTCAACGAGACCCAGGAGTCGAGCCTCGGGCTGGTCTTCCACTACGCCGACAAGAAGGGCCTCTGGCTCGACGACCTCAAGGACCTGCGTGCGGTCGTGCAGCACCTCACGTCGGACGAGGGTAAGGCCGATCTCAAGGAGCTCGGCGGACTGTCGTCCGCGACCGCCGGAGTCATCCTGCGTGAGCTCATCACCTTTGCCGACCAAGGCGCCGACGTCTTCTTCGGGCTGCCTGAGTTCGACACGGCACACCTGCTGCGCAGCGCCCCCGACGGCCGTGGCCTGGTCTCGATGCTCGAGCTGCCCGCCGTGCAGGACCGGCCGCAGCTGTTCTCGACCTTCCTCATGTGGTTGCTGGCCGATCTCTTCCACGACCTGCCCGAGGTTGGCGATGTCGACAAGCCCAAGCTGGTGTTCTTCTTCGACGAGGCCCACCTGCTCTTCGCCAATGCATCCAAGGACTTCCTTCAGGCGATCACCCAGACGGTGCGGCTGATCCGGTCCAAGGGGGTCGGCGTCTTCTTCGTCACGCAGTCGCCCAAGGACGTGCCCGCCGATGTGCTCGCCCAGCTCGGCAACCGGGTGCAGCACGCGCTGCGGGCCTTCACCCCCGACGACGCCAAAGCCCTCAAGGCGGCAGTGTCGACCTATCCCAAGAGCGGCTACGACCTGCAGGAGTTGCTCACCCAGCTCGGCACCGGCGAGGCCATCATCACCGTGCTCTCCGAGCGGGGTGCTCCCACCCCGGTCGCGTGGACCCGGATGCGCGCTCCGCAGTCGCTCATGGGCCCCTCGCCCGACGGGCTGATGGACCAGGTGGTCGGCGCCTCCGCGCTGGCCAGCGAGTATGCCGTGGCTATCGACCGCGAGTCGGCCTACGAGAAGCTCACCGCCGACGCCACAGCCAAGGCGCAGGCGGCGGCTGCGGCAGAAGCGCAGGCCGCGGCCGACGCCCAGGCCGCCGAGCAAGCCGCCGAGCAGGCCAAGGCCGAGCGGCAGGCCCCGGCCCGACAGGCTCGAGCGCCCAAGGAGGAGCCGACGGTCGTCGAGCAGGTCGTGCAGTCGTCGGTGTTCAAGTCGATGATGCGCTCGGCGGGCACCGTGATCGGGCGCGAGATCACCCGCTCGATCTTCGGCACCTCACGCCGCCGCTGAGCCGCCCGCCGTGCCGAAGGCCGACCGGCCGATGACGCCGGCCGCGATCAACGCGGTCCCGACAAGCACCGACCCGATCGGCAGCGTGACCGCGAGCAGGGCGCAGCCCGCGACCCCGGCGAGTTGGAGACGCCGCGGCCAGCGACGGTGCGCGTCGTCCTGAGTCCACGCGCTGAGGTTGGCGATCGCGTAGTAGATCAGCACGCCGAAGGACGAGAACCCGATCGCGTGCCGCAGGTCGGTCACCGCGACGAGCAGCACGACAGCCGCGGCCAGGGCCAGGTGCGCGACGGCCGGCACCCGATGGGTCTGGTCGACCTTCGCGAGCGGGGCCGGCAGGTCACCCTCCCGGGCCATCGCGAAGGCGGTGCGCCCAACGCCCGACATCAGCCCGAGCAGCGCCCCCAGGCTCGCGACGGTCGCGCCGACCCGCAGCACCCCGCCGACCCAGGACACGTCGGCGGCCTGCGCGGCAGCCAGCAGCGGCAGCGGCGAGGCCGCGATGCCGTCCGCGCCGATCGTCGCGAGCAGGAGCAGCGCCAGCACGGCATACAGGGCGATGACCATCCCGAGGGCGCGGGTGATCGCGCGGGGGATCGTCCGGGCTGGGTCGCGCACCTCCTCGCCCAGGGTGGCGATCCGCGCGTAGCCGGCGAAGGCGAAGAAGAGCAATCCCGCAGACTGCACGATCCCGTATGCCGTGGGGTCACCGCCCGCCGTGACCACCCCTGCCGCGGCGGTCGCCTCGCTGGCGTCGGTCGTCAGTGGAGACTGCCAGTCGCGGGTGAAGACGATGATGACCAGGGCCGTGATGGCGAGGGCCGCCAGGGTGACGGTGAGCAGGACGCGGGCCAGTCGGGCGGTCTTGGTGATGCCACGCACGACGACCCAGGTCAGTGCGGCGACGAGGGCGATCGCGACGAACCGCACGCCCTGGGCCGGTCCACCCAGCGCGTAGGTGGCTGCGGTGAGGGCCATCGCGGCGCACGAGGCGGTCTTGCCGACGACGAACGACCAGCCCGCGACGAAGCCCCAGAGGGGACCGAGGCGCTCGCGGCCGTAGACGTAGGTGCCTCCGCTGGAGGGGTATTGGGCGGCGAGTTGGGCCGAGCTCGTGGCATTGGCCCAGGCGACGGCGGCAGCCAGGGCCAGGCCGACGAGCAGTCCGGGGCCGGCCACCGCGGCAGCGGGGGTGAAGGCGGCGAAGACGCCGGCGCCGATCATCGACCCCAGGCCGATGACGACCGCGTCGGGTAGCCCGAGCCGGCGCTGCAGCCCCGGTCGGTCGGTGGCGCCGTCGCGGCCGGGGTCGCGGTCGTCGTTGGCCGGCATGGGTCAGCGGGCGAGATGCCGTTGGGCGTGCTGGGTGCGCGAGAGGACCTTGTCCAGGCCGACGAAGCCAGCCGCGACTGCGAGGCCGAGCGCCAGGACGCCCGCGAGGTTGACCAGCGCGGTGGTGGTGCCCAGATCGACGATGTCGATAAATCCGTAGGGGTAGGTGCCGGTCATCGCGCCGCGGCCGAGCATCCAGAGCACCCACGCCAGCGGGATGATGATCGCGCGGCCGACGGTGCTCCAGCTCAGTTGGCCGCGTGGGCCGATGAGTCCGAAGACGACCACGCTGAGCGCCGGAGTGACTTGGTGGAGAAGCGAATTGGCGAGGTTGTCCCACCCCTCCTGGGTGGCCTGCGAGGACAGTACGAGATTGAAGACCAGGCCGGTGACGGTGACCATGACCAAGCCACTGAGCCACAGGTCGGCCAGCCACTGCGGCAAGGGTGCCGGCCAGCCGGCCCCGGTGGCCGAGGAGCCGGCCGGAGATGGCGCTGACTGGCGGGTGCGTAGCCACAATGCGGTGAGGGCGATGCCGACGACGACGCTCGACCAGATGGTGAAGAACGAGACCCAGTCGAAGAACCCCTCCGCGAGCGGGGTGACGGCACCTTTGTTGTAGCCGTACCGGCTCGAGTCGAGGATCGGCTTGCGATAGGCGCCGCTGAGATTGATCGCCAGGGAGACGGCCAGGCCGAGCCACGCGGACGCGGCGTTCACGGCATACCAAGTGGCGCGTGCCCCGCGCAGTCGCTGCATAGCACCAGAACCTAACGGCAGACTGGAGCCTATGGAGCACAACCCCGCCGCCGTGGCGCGCTATCTGTCGCGCCTGGGCCGCCCCGACCTCGCGGGAGCCCCGGCCGACGTCGCGACGCTGGTCGCGCTGCATCGCGCGCACGTCGGGCGGATCCCCTACGACACCACCCGACTCGTGCTCGGGCTGCCCGACCCGTGCGACGCCGCGGCGGCGGTCGGGGCCTTCCTGGCGGGCCGGGGCGGGTATTGCTTCCATCTCAACACCGGATTCGGTTGGCTGCTCACGCAATTCGGGTATGCCGTGGCCTTCCACCGCGCGGGCGTCCAGTCGCCGCGGGACCCCGGGCCGGTGGGCGCCAATGGCAACCACCTGGCCTTGGTTGTGGCTGTCGCTGGTCAGCGCTGGCTGGTCGACGTGGGGCTTGGGAGTGCGCTGCACTCACCAATTCCGTTGGTGGCGAATCAGATTCGTCAGGGGCCGTTTGTCTATGGGTTGCGGCCGTCCGATGTCGAGGCGGGCGGCTGGCGGTTCGACCACGATCCGTCGGCCGACTCGTTCGTGGGCTTCGACGTCGCGGGGCAGGCGTGTTCCTGGGAGGAGGCGACCACCCGGCATACCGAATTGTCGACCTCACCCGACTCGCCGTTCGTGCGGGCGCTCGCCGTGCAGCGCCGCGACGCCTCCGGAGTGGACCTCTTGCGCTGGACCTGGCTGGTGCGGATCGACGAATCCGGTTGGCACGAGCGGGTGTTGTCGTCCGCCGACGAACTCGCCGAGGTGTGTGGCGAGGTCTTCGGGCTCTCGCTCGACGGCATCTCGCCGCAGGATTGGGAAGCCCTGTATGCCGGGCAGGCCGCGGCCTACGAACGCGCCCGCGCGCGACGGGCGGCGCGGTGACCCCAGGGGCTCTCTGGCCCAGGCGGGTTCTTGAGCGAGTCTTGATGGTTGCTTAGCGCTCTGGGCGCGCGGGCTGGCGCGCGATGGCTTAACGTTCAACTATGCCGACTTTCGCTGCCGATTCCGGGTTGTTCGACACCATCGCGGGGCTGCCCGTGCATCCACTGGTGGTCCACGTCGCCGTCGTCGTGCTGCCGGTGTCGGCGGTGGCTTTCATCGCGCTCGTCCTGCTGCGCCGCGCGCGACGCAGCTTCGGCTGGCTGACCATGCTCGGGCTGTTCGCCGGGACGGCCGCCGCGGTGGTGGCCAAGGAGTCGGGCGAGGCGTTGGCCAAGCGGGTCGGGACGCCCGCCACCCACGCTTCCTACGGCGATCTGTTGCCGTTGATCGGAGCCGCCCTTGCGGTTGTCGCGTTGCTGTGGATGGTGTTGCAGCGGCAGCGGCAGCGGCAGCAGCGGCAGTCGGCTCGTCGCGCTGCTGGTGCCGATCCGGCCGAGCCGGTGCGTGACTCGGGCCTGGTCAAGGCACTGGGTGCGGTGGGCATCCTCGCCGCGCTGGCGACGGTGGGAATGTCGGTATTGGTCGGCCACAGCGGCGCGGAAGCCGTGTGGGGCAACCGCATTGCTGCGACCCAACCGACGCCCACAGCTGCGGCCCCCACGTCCACCGGTCCCACGTCGACAGGTGCGTCGGCCGGGCCCAGTTCCGCCGCGTCACCTGCCAGCTCAACAGGGTCCACCGTGGCCGCGCCCGCTCCGACCTCCGCGGGAAGGTCGGGGGCTGACTCATCGGCTGGCGGGTACACCCTGGCGCAGGTGCAACAGCACGCGTCGGCAACGTCGTGCTGGACCGTTGTGTCGGGTGGCGTCTACGACCTCACGAGCTGGATCTCGCGCCACCCGGGTGGGGAGAGCGTCATCGTCGGCTTGTGCGGCAAGGACGGAACGTCGGCGTTCGTCGCCCAACACGGCACGGTCGGACGCGCGGTCAACGAACTCAAGCAATTCAAGATCGGCGTCCTGGCCTGAGGCGGAGCCGGGCGCCTCTCCCGGGCGGGCCCCATTCTCGTCGGCTCACGCCTGTCTGGCTTCGTTGAGGTTCGCTGAGGTTCGCTGAGGTTCGCTGAGGTTCGCTGCGCTTCGCTGAGGCAGGACCCTCACCGAAGCGTCGCGTCACTCTGCGTAGCTAGGCAATCCCGGTGGTCGCTCACTGGTGGTCCAGGGGCAATGCGGCGGCCTTGAGCAGAGCGCGCGCGGTGCGCGCCGCCTTGTCGGCGTCGGCTGCGGCGACTGGGCGAGCTTCGTAGTGCATCTGGTTGCGGGCTCGGCGCATCCGGTCGAAGTGGCGGGCGTCCGCGGTGTGCTCGGAGCATCGAGCCGGCAACCTTGGTCGAGATCGAGGTGATCCTCGGAGCGATGGCCGACCGACTGCACGTGCTCGCCCTCATCGGCGTCTGGTGCGGCCTGCTCTTCGGCGAGTTGACCGAGTTGCAGCGCAAGAACTTGATCTTCGACAAGGCGCGCTTCGGGTCCGCAGGGGAGTCGTCCGCGCCGACGGGAAGGTGAAGGTGGGCTCCCCGCAGAGCGAGGCCGGCATCCGGAACGTGGCCATCCCGCCGCACCTGATACCCGTCCTTGCCCGGATCGGGCACTCGACTCCCCAGGCAGCACTCCGCTACCAGCACGCGGCCCGCGGTCGCGACGCCGAGGTCCCGCCAGTCTCTCGCGCATGGCGCTGTCCGGTCACACCGACACGCCTTAGCTGTCGGCGTGTCGTCCGCCACCCGGACTAGGCTCACGGTGGCAAGCCACGCGCAGCGCCCAGAGGGCGTGAGCTTAATCCGGGTAGAGACAAAAACGGCCCTCCGAGGAGGGCCGTTGTGCCAGACGCCGTGAGGCGCTGGCGGGGTATAGCAATAAGGATAGAGGGGCTCAGTCGAGTCCCGCAAGCACACCAGGGGAGATGTCGTCGTGGCTGAGCGGCTGATTGTCTACGTGGACGGCTTCAACCTCTATCACGGCCTGCACGACTCGGCTCGGTGCCGATGGCTCTGGCTGGACCTCGTCGCCCTGGCCACGAGTCTTCGCCCGCGCAGTGCCTTGCAGCAGGTCCGCTACTTCACTGCCCCGGTCCTGGGCCAGCCGGACGCGCAGAGTCGGCAGCAGCACTACCTCGACGCGCTTGTCGCCCACAACGGCGCCCGCATCGACATCGTCCAGGGCCGTTACCAGAGCAAGACCAAGACGTGCCGGACCTGTGGCGCTCAATGGGTCGAGCGAGAAGAGAAGGAGACCGACGTCAACATCGCTGTCGGATTGGTCACCGACACGGCACGGGGTGCGATGGATGCCGCCCTGCTCCTGAGCGCCGACTCCGACCTGGCGCCAGCCGTCCGCGCGGCCAAGGGCATCAACCCGTCGCTCTTCGTCGCGGCCGCTTTCCCGCCCAAGAGGTACTCCGCCGAGCTCAAGGCCTTGATGCCCGCGTCGTTCCAGATCAGTCCGTCCAAGGTCCGCGGCTCGTTCCTGCCTGAGACGTCAAAGCGGCAGGCCGCACACTCAATCGTCCGGCGAAGTGGCGCTCGTAGGGGCGCAGTCCCGGCGCCCCGTCAGACCGGGCCCAAGTCGGCCTTCCTTCGGCGGGCAGTGGTGACCGACGGTCAACTGGCCATCGGGATGCGGATCATCAGCCGGTCGACGTCGTCGGGGTCGAGACGGATGACCCGAGGGCCGTTGCGGTAGGCCGTCAACTCACCGGCGGCGATCCTGCGGCGGAGCGTACGCGTGCTCAGGCCGATCCGCTCGGCGGCCTGCGACAGCGATTCGAACTGACGCCGGGTCTTGTGTGTCATGGCTTGGCCTCCTTCGTCACCCGAAAGCGGCCTGAGTTCGCGGGGGGATCACAACCCGCCGATTTCCTCGATGGCCCCGTCCTCGGCGACCACGAAGACGACGATTCCCAGTCGAGAGCGGATCTCGGCGCTCACCCTGAGAGCCTTGGCTCGGGCAGACACGGGTACGACGACGCCTAGAGTGGTGCTCCCTTCCACGCGTGAGCTCCGTCTGAGCAACTGACCGTAGAGCGTGTCCACGTCGAGTCCGGGGGCTTTGGTGTCGCCCTTCGCCTCGGCGTAGAGAATCGCTCCACCCCGCTCGGCGACGATGTCGCATCCATCGACCTCCTGCCGGCATGACCACCCCTCCTCCTCAAGCCATCGGATGAAGTGACTGACGACCTCGGGCTCTCGCATCCCTCGATCCTGCACGAAGATCACGCCTCAGCGACTCACTGGCGACCGTTCCGGGTGTTGTCAGTCGCCTGCGGCAGGATGAGCCCATGGCCCTGCACCCCAGCGATTCTCCGGAGCTCCGGAAGGCGCGCGGGGCCTTCTTCACACCCGAGCTGGTGGCTCGCTACGTCACGGAGTGGGCGGTCCGTTCCCCTTCTGATCGCGTCTTGGAGCCCTCATGTGGCGAGGCGGCCTTCTTGCTCGAGGCAGGTCGACGCCTCGACATCCTGGGCGCGCCCTCGGGCCTGCCCGGCCGGCTGAACGGCGCTGAGCTGCACAAGCATTCGGCCGACACCGCGCTCAACCTCCTCAGCCGGCAGGGCTTCGAGGCGAGCATCGCGGTCGGCGATTTTCTCCGGCGCGAGCCCGAGGCGGCATACGACGCCGTCATTGGCAATCCCCCGTATGTCCGGTACCAAGCCTTCTCCGGGGAGTCGCGAGCCGCAGCCCAACGGGCAGCGCTGCGCGCCGGGGTGTCGTTGACGAGCCTGGCCAGTAGCTGGGCAGCTTTCACCGTTCACTCCGCGCTCCATGTGCGGCCGGGGGGACGTCTCGGCCTTGTCCTCCCAGCAGAGATGCTCACGGTCAACTACGCCGCTCCCGTGCGCGAGTTCCTCATGCGTGGCTTCGGCCGGGTACGTCTGGTGCTCTTTACCGAACGCATCTTCCCGGGAGTCATGGAGGATGTGGTCCTCCTGATGGCCGAAGGCCGCGGCGAGGGCCCGACGGGTCATTGCGAGCTGTTGCAGACTCGAAACGGTGAGACGTTGTCGGCCCTCGTCGAGACGGATGTGCGGCGCTGGAGCCCGGTCCGTGGCGAGCGCTGGTCCGGTGCTTTGCTCGATGAGGAAGCTTCGAGCGCGTATGCCGGTGCGGTCGGCTCGGGCGACTACGTGCCCTTGTTGGCGTGGGGGGACACAACGCTGGGGATGGTCACGGGGAACAACAAGTACTTCACGCTGCGGGGGGACGACTTCCGTCGGCTGGGTCTGCACGGGGGGGACGTCGTCAGACTCTCCCCTCCGGGTAGCCGTCACTTGCGCGGCCTGTCACTGACTAGCCAGGGCTTGGAGGCACTCGACCGCGAAGGGTCGGCCACATGGCTCTTCCGACCTGCGGGAACGCCGTCGAGGGCCGCCCTGAGGTACATCGCGGCGGGCGAAAAGACCGGAGTCGAGACGGCATACAAGTGCCGCGTCCGGAACCCGTGGTGGCGCGTGCCGTATCTGCGCCCCGCGGACCTGTTGTTGACCTACATGAATGCCGACGCCGCGCGACTGTGCACCAATCGTGTCGGGGTGCATCACCTCAACTCCGTGCACGGTCTCTACCTCAAAAGCGAGCACCGGGTGTTGGGGCGCGACCTGCTGTCGCTGGCCTCGCTCAACAGCGTGAGCCTCCTGGGGGCCGAGCTCGTTGGCCGGTCATATGGCGGGGGAGTCCTGAAGCTCGAGCCACGTGAAGCCGACCGGTGGCCGATGCCCTCGCCGGAGCTCGTCGAGAGTCGGCAGGCTGCCCTGCGCGCTGTGCGTCGACGCGTGCGTGACCTCCTCAGGGCAGGGCGGGTGTTCGACGCGGCCGAGGTCGTCGACGAGGCACTGTGGGATGGGGCGCGGCACGATCTGGCTGCGATCAGGGAAAGCCGCGCTCTCTTGCACGAGCGCCGGATGGTCCGGTCGCGGTCTAGGTGAGTGGCGCCCGTCGACGGGCTCTGGCCCCGGCGTGGAAGTTGATCGGGGAGTTGTCGAGGATTCGGTTGACCATGACCGTGAAGAAGCGACCCGGATCGAGATCATCGGGCACTGCCTCGCGGTAGAGCGACACGGGGATGATGTCGGCGATGTCGATCGTCTCAGCGGCACCGTCGACCGAAGCCCCTTCTAGGGTCACCGTGGCCCCGGCGTCGATGGGGCCGGCTTCGTCTTCGGGCTCGGGGTCGGACGGCTCCTGCGACTTTGTCAGATCAGGCAGCACGAGGGCGACCGCGTCGTAGGCGTCATCTTCCCGGCCGAGCTTGATGAGCAGGTCGATGAGCCACTCGGCCGTGTCGGCCTCGCTCTCCAGGGCAATCGCGCTGAGGGAGTAGAAGAAGCCGAGCGCGGCCTGGGGGTAACGCAGCCTGAGGTTCTTGGCGTCTCCGTAACTCTCCTCGACTCGGTTGGCGGCGTTCTTGCCGAAGGAAGAGTCCATGCGTTTGGTCGAGACCATCAGCTCGGGTCCGGTGGCCCACGAACTCATGACGACGTCGACTTGCTTCACGTAGTTCTTGCCCAGCAGGTTGGCCGACCCCATGCCGCCAACGCCGCGAGCGATCCGCGACCACAGCGCCGCGCGGTCCTTCTTCGGCAGCTTCTCTACGAAGTCCTTGATCTCAGGCGGGAGGACTCGAGGTGCCTTTGCCCGGGGCCAGACCCGGTCGGCGTCGAAACCGGCACGCCGGAACTCGTAGGCCACCCAAACGTCCAAGGCCAACGCGGGCACCCCGGACTGCGACGTCGCCTTGAGCAGGACGGGGACGCCCAGCAGGCGCTCCAACGTCTCGTAGTCCGGCCGGTATGCCGCGTCGATACCAACGCGGACCCACGGATTGACCTCGCGAAGGGGCGCGGCCGCAACGATGGCGTCGAAGTATGACCAGCCTGTGTCGCGCAGCGTCGCCATCCCCCGACCGTACTCGAGGCCAGAGGCCCGCGCAGTGGTGGGCTTCGGGGGTCCTCGGTGCCCTACTCGCCGCTGTCGATAGGGGCGTAGGTGCCAGAATTTACCGTGTGTTCAGTAGCGCCTGGGGCTGAGCAGGGAGCTGCGACAGAACGTTTCGTCCTCGCTGTCCCCGACGTCCAATCCGAGGACCTCCCGGGAACCACGGCAGCGATTCCAGTCGCCACGACCACTGCCATGGACACGACCTGCCCACCCTTGCCGGGCGTGTTGCGTACGTCCTGTGCGTCGATTACCCCCACGGTCTCGAACTCGACCAGCTTCTGGAGCGCGGCGCGGACCGACTCCCGGATCATGTCGACGCCGTCGCCGGAGCAGAAGGTCCCCAACAAGCTCGGACAGGGCAGGGGTCGGCGGAGGTGATCTCGCGTTCGGAGGGAAGGGGCCAAGAACGGCCACTCCAGGTGGCGGGGCCAAGTCGTCGGGCAAATTCGAAAGGACGCCCGTCATCCGTGTTCAAGCTCCCGTCGATACAGATCTTCGGTTCGACGCTGTCGGCGGGCACTTCTAACGTGAGATCGTCTGATGAGGAGGTGAAAGCGATGACCGAGGGGCTGCGACTCTCTGTTGGCGGAGATCATGCCGCAGTGGCGGCTGAGGCTGTGCACGAGGCGATGGGTGCAGCGATCGCTCTGCTCTCGGAAGCCGCGAGCCAACTCGACGTCGCGACTGGGACCTGGACACTGGACGAGTTGACACTGGGGTCGGCAACGATGGTGCTGTTGAATCCGTCTGCGATTGGCGCTGTCGCCCTCGTGGCTGATGGGATCGAGGAGCTGCGCCGGACCCCGCGGATACCATCTCGCTGGACCCCTCGGATGGTGCGGAGGGCACTCAAGCTCGGCGAGTTGGTGGGCCGACGAGGCGTCACCTGCGTCAGCCTGGGGCGTGCGAGCGACCAGCTGCGGTCCCTGGACGGTCAAGTCACAGCCCACGCGGGCGCGGCGCTGGCTCCAAAGGAAACAGCTATCGGCACCGTCGTCGGTACGGTGGACATGTGGCAATCCAGGAGGGGCCGCACACTGGGGCTCACGCTCGACTCCGGGGAGACTGTCCGCGCCTTGTACCCAGCAGACCTGACTGAGAAGGTGCTCCGCGAAGCGGTTGGCCATCGGGTCATGATCTCTGGGGAGATCCAGCGCAACGGCGCCGGACAGCGCGTCTCGATCACCATCCTGGATGTTGAAAGGGCAGAGAGGCCCCTGCCGATGGACATCGCGGCCTTGGCCGGGCTCTACGCCGATGTCGCGGCCGCTGGCGTGACCGTCGCTGACATCCTGGAGCACCGCGAGTGAAGGTCAGTGCTCCCCGCGTCTACTTCGACACGAGCGTCTTCGTGGCGATCATGCTTGGCCCGGAAGCAGCGGACCACGAAGCTGCGCTGACGGCGGTTTCGGCCGCACAGCAGGGGCACACGACCGGGGTGGCCTCAGCTCTGGTGGTAGCCGAGGTCGTCGGCGCCCCGGCTCTTCGCGCACCACAAGGAGTCCCCCAAGCGGAAGCACTTCGCCGGGTGCAGAAAGCGATCGAGTACTTCCAGCGGGCTGACCTCCTCTACGTCGAGGCAGGCCGTCAGGAGGGCGTGAGGGCTGCAGAGATCGCCCGCGACTTCAACATGAAGGGAGCCGACGCCCTGCACGTGGCGCTGGCGGAAGCCGCTAGGTGCGCAACGCTGTTCTCTCTGGACAACGACCACCTCAAGATCGGTGAGTCCATCCCGGGCTTGCACATCCAAAGGCCGAGTGGCCACGCCCAAGTCGGAATCGACCTCGGCGACGAGTAAGCCAAGAAGATCGCACTCCGGCCCGTACTCGCTTGCTTGCAGCGCCACCGCCGGTGTGACGTCCCTGCTGGCGCTTGTCAGCAGGGACGTCGGAGCGAGTTCTCTCGATCGTGCCGGTCGCGACCCACACCGACTTGGGGGGCTGGGTGGCGACCGTCGACGCCGCCTGATGCCCCACTTATGACGGAGGGCGGGAAAGCAGAAGGGCTCCGACCGCTTTTCCGCTGGTCAGAGCCCGTATGCCGGCTGGTCGGGGTGACAGGATTTGAACCTGCGGCCTCTTCGTCCCGAACGAAGCGCGCTACCAAGCTGCGCCACACCCCGTGGCCCGCGAGCACCTGGACGGGCGTTCACGGCAGCAGGGGAGAGGATAGCCGACCGGGACCACCGGCACCCAATCGGCCCGCGCTGCGGTCACCTACCGGCGGAGGTGAGCCGGCGCAGCTGCTCACTCGGCGCGCGGCAGCAAGGTCAGCAGGGTCGCTTCGGGGCGACACGCGAAGCGCACCGGTGCCATCGGCGAGGTGCCGAGGCCAGCCGTCACCGCGAGGTATGCCGCGTCTGCCGGGGCCGACCCCGACGGCGCTCCACCGGCTCCTGGCCACCAGCGCGACACCCCTCGCGCTCGCTTGCGGTCGAG
This sequence comes from Actinomycetales bacterium, assembly GCA_016710385.1. Taxonomy (GTDB): domain Bacteria; phylum Actinomycetota; class Actinomycetes; order Actinomycetales; family Dermatophilaceae; genus Phosphoribacter; species Phosphoribacter freyrii. The sequence continues at coordinate 988,338 of JADJVX010000017.1, read as the reverse complement.
GTCGCAGTTGGTCACCAACGCCCCCATGAACGGCACGCACAGCTGCCCACCATGGGTGTGCCCTGCGATCACCAGCCCGGCCCCATCGGCCGTCATCGCGTCGAGCACCCGTTGATAGGGGGCGTGGGTCACGCCGATCGTCAAAGCCGCGTCCGCGGCTGCCGGCCCAGCCACCACATCGTAGCGATCACGATCTAGATGCGGGTCGTCGACGCCGACGAACTCAAGCGGAATCCCGTTGACCGACAACCGAGTTCGTGCGTTGGTGAGCTCCACCCACCCCGCGTCGGACAGCCCGGCGATCAGCTTGTCGGTCGGCAGGGCCGGTGCGGTGCCCACCCCCCGCCGGTAGTGCCGCGTCAGATACAGCGCCGGATTCTTCGGCCGAGGTGCGAAATAGTCGTTGGACCCCATGACGAACACGCCCGGCAGGCCGAAAAGCGGCTCCATAGCCCGTATTGCCGTCGCCACTGCGTCACGGTGGGCGATGTTGTCGCCGGTGTTCACGACGAGATCCGGCTCCCACTGGGCGAGTTGGCGGACCCACTCGACCTTGCGTCGCTGCCTCGGCAGCAGGTGCATGTCGGTCAGGTGCAGCACTCGCAACGGCGCCGCGCCGACCGGCAGGACCGGCGCCGACCGATGCCGCAGGGTGAACAGATTCCGTTCCACCAGCGCGGCATACCCGAGGCCCGCCGCGCCCGCCGCGGCAAGGCCGACGGCAGCGCGGGCGAAGGGAGACATGCCACCAGTCTTTCACGCCGCGTCACGACTCCGTATGCCGTGCGCTCACCTCCCAGCCGCCCACCCCCAGCCCCCGGCACCCCACAAACCACCACCCACAACCCACAACCCACAACCCACAACCCACAACCCACAACCCAGCGCACCCGCCGCCGGAAACTGGGGCGACCGGACGGCATACCTGCTGGGAGACTGGACCGATGAGCACCCTGAAGGAGACCTTCCACACCGACCTCACCGCCGCGATCCGGGCCCGCGATGCCGTCGTGTCCGGCACGCTGCGCATGGTGCTGGCTGCCATCACCATGGAAGAGGTCGCCGGCAAGACCGCGCGCGAGCTGAGCGACGCCGAGGTGCAGAAGGTCGTCACCAAGGAGGCCAAGAAGCGCAAGGAGGCTGCGACGGCATACACGCAGGCCGGCCGCCCCGAGCTGGCCGCCCGCGAGGAGGCCGAGCTCGCGGTCCTGGAGCGCTACCTGCCGCAGCAGCTCACGGCGGCCGAGGTCGAGGCGCTGGTCGCCGAGGCGGTCGCCGAGACGGGTGCGACCGGTATGCCGCAGCTCGGGCTGGTCATGAAGGCGCTCCAACCGCGGGTGGCTGGCCGCGCCGACGGGGCCGCTGTCGCTGCGGCGGTGCGCGCCGCACTCGGCTCACTCAGCTCAGGGGTCAGCTGACCTTAGCCGCCCGGCGGCGCGCTCGGGGCCCCCGTCGTGGTCGCCGGGTTGGGGTCTGGACCCTTCGAGACGAAGATCTTGATCACCGACCCTCGGGTGGCTGTGCCGGTCGGCGAACTCCCGATGACGGCACCGACCCGGGCGTTGGAGAAGGTCTGGACCACTCGAGGCGTGAAGCCCGCCTGGATGAGCAGCGCTTTGGCGTCGTCGAGCGATCGGCGGGAGATCGATGGGACGTCGACCTTCTCACCGTTGACGACCTTGTCGCTGGCCGCCGGGAACGGGGTCGATGCCACACCCGATAGGGCGCGGTCCATGATCGCCTTCCAGGTCGGTGCGGCGATGCTCGCGCCGAAGACAACGCGGTAGTACTGGCCGGCCAGGCGCACGTTGTCCAGGACCCGGGCGTTGTTCTTGTCGTCGGGCGTGCCGACCCACACCGCCGTCGACAGCTGCGGGGTGAAGCCGACGAACCACGTCTCGTTGTTGCCGTCGGTCGTGCCGGTCTTGCCGGCACTCGGGCGGCCACCGGCGAGCGCACTGCGAGCGGCGGTGCCACTGCCCTTGACGACGTTGGTGAGGATGCTGGTCACGCCACGTGCCACGTCGGCGTCGACCCGGCGGGAGCAGGCGCTGCCCAGGGCCGGGACCGGTAGCGCCTTGCCGCCCTTGCTGATCGACACGATCGGCGTGGGCGGGCAATAGACCCCGTCGTTGGCGAGCGTCTGATAGGAGGAAGCCACCGTCAGCGGGGACACCGAGTCGGTGCCGAGGATGACCGCGGAGGGGTAGGGCTGCATTTCCTGACCGTTGGAGCGGTGCAGGCCCATCCGCCACTGCGCCTCGCGCACCTTGCAGACGTCGACCTGCGCGGCCAGCGCGACGAAGGCGGTGTTGATCGACCGGGCCGTGGCCTCGACGAGGGTCATGTCCTCGCCGCCGGCGGTCTCGTCGTTGCGAACCGACCACCCGCCGCCGTCGACGCCGCACTCGCCGGGCACGTCCTTACTCGTGTATTTGTGCGCCTGGCTGGGGCTGGCCTTCTCGGCATACACGCTGGCGGTGGTGGGGTATCCCGCCTCCAGCGCGGTGACGAGCGTGAACGCCTTGGCGGTGGACCCGAAGCCGAAGCCCATGCTCGCGCCGTATTTTTGGTCGACGGCCCAGTTGACCGCGGTCTCACCGGGTTTGGAGGGTTTGACGTTGTAGTCGGTGTTCTGGGCAGTGGCCTTCACCGCGCCGGTCTTGACGTCGATCACCGCGCCTGCCGAGCCGATCTCCTGGTCGTTGCCGATCGGCACTCGCGCGGTGATCTCCTCGCGGGCGATCTTCATGAGCGCGGGGTCCATCGTCGTCTGGATGGTCAGCCCGCCGCGATAGATGGCCTGGAGCCGGGCAGCCTCCCCGGTGCCCAGCGCTGCATCGAGCGAAGGTTCCAGCTTGAGGTAAGCCAGGACGTAGTCGCAGAAGTAGGGGTATTCCGAGGCCATGCAGGAGTTCTTTGCCGCCTTGGGCTTGAGCATGTCGGCGATCTTCAACGCTCGCGCGGCCGTCCAATCGGCCGGCTTGATGACCCCGAGTTCCTTCATCCGGTCGAGCACGACGTTGCGCCGGGCCAGGGCCTTCTCGGGGTAGTTGATCGGGTCGGTGGTGCCGGGGTTCTGCACGATGCCCGCCAGCAGGGCCGCCTCGGCGATCGACATCTCCTTGGCCGAGTGGCTGAAGTAGTGCTGCGCGGCCGCCTCGACGCCGTAGGCCCGGTCGCCGTAGTAGACGAGGTTGAGATAGCCCTCGAGGATTTGGTCCTTGGTGAGGGTCTTCTCCAGCTGGATGGCGTACTTGAGCTCCTGCACCTTACGGGCGTAGTTCTTGGCGGTCGCGGCCTTGGCCCCGGCCTTGTCGCCGGCGCGCAGGGCGTTCTCTTGCAAGGTGATCTTGACGTACTGCTGGGTGAGCGTCGACCCACCGCCGCCGGTGGCGTCGGACACCTGGTTCGAGATGAAGGCGCGCAGGATGCCCTGCAGGTCGGCCCCGCCGTGCTCATAGAACCGGTGGTCCTCGATGGCGATCTGCGCCTGACGCATGATCGGGGCGATCTCCGCCAGCGGCACGATGATGCGGTTCTCGTCATATGGAGTGGCGATCTTGCTGCCGTCGGCGGCCAGGATCACCGACTGCTCCGACAGCGGCGTCGTGGTGAACTCGCTGGGCAAGGAATCGAACAGGTCGACACCGGTGCGTGCGCTCGCGCCGATGGCACCCACAGCGGGCATGGCCAAGCCCGCGCCGAGCAGGCCCATGACAACCGATGCCACGAGGAACGCGCCGATAAGGCTGACCACGCCGACGACGTTGGTCGACCGTCCATTCATGGGGCCAAGGGTAACCCCACCCCTGTATCACGCCGGGCAGCCGCTGCTCCTTGTGGCAGCGAAGCCATCGCGGACGTGTCCAACGGACTAGTCACCCGCGGCCTGAGACCACCCACATGGGTCATGGTCGCCGACCGTTAGGCACACCTAACCTGCCAGTGGGCGCCTGGTGACGGCGTACCTGGGGATTGCGGAGGGTGCCATGTCCACACCAGCCTTCGGCACGATGCGTGCCGAATGGGCGTCGCTTGGCGCCTGCGTCACTCTCCACCCGGACGAGCTGTTTGTCAGAGGTGCGGCCCAGCAGCAGGCGAAAATGGTGTGCCAACGCTGCCCCGTCATCGCGGAGTGCCTCGCCGAGGCTCTGGACAATCGCACCGAGTTCGGGGTGTGGGGCGGGATGACGGAGCGGGAACGGCGAGCGCTCTTGCGGCGCAAGCCCGGCGTCGTCTCGTGGTGGGCTTTGTTCGCATCGGCCGGCGCCGGACGCGCAGACGTCGCGGCCTCCTGAACGACGCGCGGCCGGGCGGCAGCCTCGGGGGTTTCTCTGGGGGGAGAGTGCCATTGCTCCGCTCGGCCGCGCGTCCCTCTCCAGGGGCGAAGACCCAGACTGCTTCGGTATGCCGTGCGGCCGGCGCCCGTCGCGCCAGTCCGGTATGCCGTGGGTCGGGTGGGACCGCGTCAGCCGGCCAATCCGGCGCCCACCTCGCGCAATCCGTCGAGGTCGTGCACGTCCTGAGCCAGCGCGGCGACCGTGACCACGGGGATCCCGGGGTGCCCGGCCGTGAAGCGGCGCACCAGATTCCGTTGCCGGGCAGCCAGATCCGACAGGCGAGCGTGCAAGGTCAACACGGCCGCGCTCCCGGCGTGCCCGGCATCCTCCAGCGTTTCGGCCGCTGCGCGCGCCCGTGCAGCAGACAATCCGGCGACCGGCTCGGGTGCGAGCCGGTTGACGACGACCCCGGCGAGCGGCATACCGTCGCTGTCCAAGCGGGCCACGAAGTAGCTCGCCTCGCGTAAGGCGTCGCGCTCGGGAGCCGCGACGACGACGAAAGCCGTGCCGCCGTCCTTGAGCAGCGCATAGGTCTGGTCGGCCCGATCGCGGAAGCCGCCGAACATCGTGTCGAGCGCATTGACGAAGGTCTGCACGTCGCGGAGCATCTCGCCGCCGAGCACCGTGGTGAGGGTCTTGGACACCAGGCCGATCCCCACGTTGACCAGCCGCAACGCCCCGCGCCCGCCGACCTTGGCCGGGGCCGAGATGAGCCGGATGAACCGCCCGTCGAGGAAGGACCCGAGCCGTTTGGGTGCGTCGAGGAAGTCCAACGCCGAGCGCGAGGGCGGGGTGTCGACGACGACGAGGTCCCACCGGCCGTCGCGATCGGCCTGGGCCCGCAGCTGACCGAGCTTCTCCATCGCCATGTATTCCTGGGTGCCGGCGAAGGACGAGGACACGGCTTGATAGAACGGGTTGGCGAGGATCTGCGCGGCGTGGTCGGGGGAGGCATGCGCGAGCACCACCTCGTCGAAGGTGCGCTTCATGTCGAGCATCATCGCGTCGAGGTGGCCTCCGGCCGAGGTGTCGAGTCCGGCGACCGGCCGCGGGGTGTTGTCGAGTTCGACCAGGCCGAGCGACTGGGCCAGCCGCCGGGCCGGGTCGATGGTCAAGACACAGACGCGACGCCCGCACTCCGCGGCCCGCAGCGCCAATGCGGCTGCCGTCGTGGTCTTTCCGACCCCTCCCGATCCACAACAGACGACGATCCGGGTATGCCGGTCGGCCAAGACTGCGTCGAGGTCCAGAGTGGCGCTCATCGGCTGCCCCCGGTGCCACGTCCGGTCGCTCGCGCGGTCATCCGGCCGGCCATCCCCTGGTCGGTGAGCAGCCCGGCGATCTCGCGCAGCGCATCGGGGTCGATGCCGTCCAGGAGGGCGGGCACGCTGACGATGGGCAGCTCGAGCTGCTGTAGCGCGTCGAGATGGGTGCGCTCGAGGTCCTCGCGGGCGGCATGGTCGCGCACCTGCTCGACCAGGCCGGTCACCAGCGCGGGCTTGGGTTCGATGCCGACGGTGGGCAGGTCCGCGGTGAGGGTGTCGACCCAGTCGGTGAGATCGGCGACAGCTCCTGCACCCGCCCAGGCCCGAGCTGATGCGTTCGGGAAGTCTTCGCCGTCGGCCAACCGGGCCTGGTTGACGACGATCGCGCCCATCGCCATGCCCAGGCCGCGCAACTCGGCGACCGCGTCGATGGTCTCCTGCACCGGCATCTCCTCCAGCAGGGTCACCACGTGGATCCGGGTGGCGGGCGAGGTGAGGAGCTCGTTGACCGAATCTCCTTGTGCCCGAATGGGACCCATCCGCGCGAGTCCGGCAACCTCAGATCCCACGGTGAGGAAACGCCCGATCCGCCCGGTCGGTGGAGCGTCGAGCACGATCGCGTCGTAGGCCAGCGGGCTGGTGTCGCTGTGCCGGTGGTGCTTGGCATCCACCCGGCGGCGACTGGCTTCGTAGACCCGCCCGATGAGCAGCACATCGCGCACTCCGGGAGCGATGGTCGTCGCGAAGTCGATCGCCCCGAACCGCTCGAGCACCCCTCCGGCGCGCCCCAGTCGGTAGAACAGCTGAAGGTATTCCAGCAGCGCCGCCTTGGCGTCGACGGCCAACCCCACCACCTGACCGCCGTGGTCGTAGGACACGATCGGCACCTCGGTCGGCGGCAGCGGCGGGACGTCGAAGGCCTGGCTGATGCCTTGTCGGTCCTCGACCTCCGCCAGGAGCACGCGGGCACCGCGCCCGGCCAGCGCCAGCGCCAAGGCCGCCGCCACGGTCGTCTTGCCGGTGCCGCCCTTGCCGGTCACCACATGCAACCGGACTCCGGGCCAGCCGCTTGCGCGGGCGGGTGGTGACGTCGACGGCATACCGAGAGCGTATGCCGTCCGTCGGCCCTCCCCTCTAGAGTGACCGCATGAGCGCACTCACCACCTGGGAATACGCGACCGTCCCCCTCATCGTCCATGCGACCAAGGCGATCCTCGACAACTGGGGGGCCGACGGCTGGGAGCTCGTGCAGGTCGTGCCCGGCCCCGACGGCACCAGCCTGGTGGCTTACCTCAAGCGCCCCAAGACGGCAGGTGCGTGATGGGCGCGCTTGGTCAGGTCGAATCGCGTCTGGCGCAGCTGGGCATCACCGTCCCCGAGGTGGTCATGCCGGTCGGGGCCTATGTCCCCGCGTTGCGTGAGGGTGACCTCGTGTTCACCTCCGGCCAGTTGCCGATGGTCAATGGCGCGATGGCCGCCACGGGCCAGGTCGGCGAGGGCGAAGGGCTGGTCAGCCCGGCGCAGGCCAAGGAGTTGGCGGCCGCGAGCGCGCTCAACGCCATCGCCGCGGTCAAGGCGGTCGTCGGTGACCTCGACCTGGTGACTCGCGTGGTCAAGGTCGTCGGCTTCGTCGCGTCCGACCCGGCGTTCACCGGGCACCCGGGCGTCATCAACGGAGCCAGCGAGCTGCTCGGCGCGGCCTTCGGCGACGCGGGCGTCCATGCCCGGTCGGCGGTCGGGGTCGCGGCGCTGCCGCTCGGTGCCCCGGTCGAAGTCGAGATCGTCGTCTCCGTCGCGCCCCGCGACTGACCTTCACCAGCAGCACTCAGGAGGCCCGCGTGGCGAGCGTGACCCGTGACTTCCCCACCCGGTATACCCCTGCCTTGGACGCGCACGCACGCGAGTGGGAGGCGGCCGGTCGCCCGGCCGCACCCCCGGCTCGCCCCGCCGCGACGGTCATGCTCGTGCGCGACCGGGAGGACGGCCAGGGCGTCGAGGTCTTCATGCTGCTGCGGGTGGCCACGATGGCGTTCGCGCCCAACACCTTGGTCTTTCCCGGCGGCGGCGTCGACCGCCGCGACGGCGCCGAGTTGCCCTGGGCCGGGCCGCCCGTGCACGCCTGGGCCGCTCGCCTCGACTCCGATGAGCAGCTCACCCGCGAGATCCTCGTCGCCGCCGTCCGTGAGGTCTTCGAGGAGTGCGGCGTGCTCTTCGCCTCCCGGCTCGAGGACGGTCGCCTGGTCGACACCCGCAGCGAGCGGTGGCAAGCGTTGCGTCGGCGTCTGGTCGCCCGCGAGGCATCGCTGGGCGAGGTGCTGCGCGATGAGGGCCTGCTGCTGCGCACCGACCTGCTGCGGGCCCATGCGCATTGGATGACCCCCGAGATCGAGCCGCGGCAATTCGATGCGCGGATCTTCGCGGCGCTCATGCCCGAGGGGGCGACCGCCGACGGGGAGACCAGCGAGGCGCAGCACTCCGGCTGGTTCCGCCCGGGTGACGTCCTGGCCGACCGCGAGGCGGGCAAGGCCATCCTCATGCCGCCGACCGTCGTGTGCCTGGAAGACCTCGCGCGGGCCGCCAGCGCCGCCGAGTTCTTCGCCGAGGAGCCGGTGATCCGGCTCATCCGTCCGGTGCTGGCCCGCAATGAAGCGGGTGAGCTGGTCACCCGCTCGCAGCTGCCGGGCTGAGTTCGCCGGTGTCCGCACAGTCCGGTATGCCGGCGGTGCCGTCGGTGCCGTCGGTGCCGTCGGTGCCGTCGGTGCCGTCGGTGCCGGCGTTGCCGTCGGTGCCGGCGAGCTGGAGCTCCCGTCGGGTGACCGAGCGGGCCGAGTGCATCCTGGCCCCCAATCCCGGCGTGATGACCCTCGACGGCACCAACACCTGGGTGCTGCGCGAGCCGGGCTCCTCGATGTCGGTCGTCGTCGACCCGGGACCGCTCGACCGCGGGCACCTCGACCGGGTGCAGGCCGTGGCCACGGCTGCCGAGGCTCGGGTCGGGCTGGTGCTGCTCACCCATGACCACGCCGACCACGCCGAGGCCGCCGTGGAGTTCGCCGAGTTGGTCGGGGCGCCGCTGCGAGCGGTGCGGGCCATCGGAGCCGGCCATGACGATCTGTCCGACGGTGACCGGTTGAGCGTCGGCGGGCTGGATCTCGTCGTCGTCACAACTCCTGGTCACACCGCCGACTCGGTGTCGTTCCTGCTGCCGGCCGACACCGCCTTGCTCACCGGCGACACCGTGCTCGGCCGCGGCACCTCGGTGGTGGCCTGGCCCGACGGTGAGCTCACGGCATACCTGGAGTCGTTGGAGCGGATCGCGGCGCTGTGCGGCACGGGCGCGGTGACCCACGTGCTGCCGGGCCACGGCCCTGATCTACCCGACGCGAGCGCGGTGCTGGCGCACTACCTCGCCCACCGGGTCGAGCGGCTGGAGCAGGTGCGGGCCGCGATGGCGGCCGGGGCGCGCACCCCGAGAGAGGTCGTCGAGGTCGTCTATGCCGACGTGCCTCGCGCGGTGTGGGGTGCCGCCGAGCTCAGCGTGCGGGCCCAGCTGGCCTATCTCGAGGGTCAGGTCTAGCGGGCGCGACGCTTGAGCCGCTCGACGTCGAGCAGCAGCACCGCGCGGGCCTCGAGCTTGAGCCAGCCGCGGGTGGCGAAGTCGGCCAGCGCCTTGTTGACCGTCTCACGGGAGGCGCCGACGAGCTGGGCGAGCTCTTCCTGGGTGAGGTCGTGGCTCACCATGATGCCCTCTTCGACCGGACAGCCGAATCGGTTGGCCAGGTCGAGCAGGGCCTTGGCCACCCGCCCGGGCACGTCGGTGAAGACGAGGTCGGCCAGGTGCTCGTTGGTCTTGCGCAGCCGCTGGGCCAGCGCCGCGAGCAGGGCCTTGGCCACCTCGGGGCGACCGGAGAGCAAGGAGGTGAGCGAGTCGTTGCCCAACCCGATGAGCTGGGTCTCGGCCACTGCGGTGACCGTCATGGTGCGGGGGCCTGGGTCGAAGAGGGACAGCTCGCCGAACATCTCACTCGGGCCGAGGATCGCGATGAGGTTTTCCCGCCCGTCGGAACTCGTGCGCCCGAGCTTGACTTTGCCCTCGCCGATGATGAAGAGGGTGTCGCCGGGGTCGCCCTCGCGGAAGAGGATGTCGCCTCGCTCCAGGCGACACGGCTGCATCTCTCGCAACAGGGCCGCAGCGGCCTCGTCGTCCAGAGCGGCGAATAGGGGAGCGCGTCGCACCACGTCGTGATCCACGTCGCACAGTGTGCCATGTCACTCCCCGCCGCGCTCCTACGGGGTGCCCGCGACCGGGCCGTCCGGTCGGCCAACGGTCACCTGGCCCACCCGAGCGGGAGTTACCCTGTCGTGCGTGCCCCCTCCTGCCCGCCGCGGCGTCTCTTCCGAGGAGACCCCGCTCGCCCTGACCCGGCGCGCGCGGCTCATGTATCGCGTTCTGGCAGAGCACTATCCATATGCCCACTGTGAACTCGACTTCACCACGCCGCTGGAGTTGCTCGTCGCGACGATCCTGTCGGCCCAGACCACCGACGTCCGGGTCAACCAGGTGACTCCCGTGCTGTTTGCGCGCTATCGCACGGCCGCCGAGTATGCCGGTGCCGACCGGGCCGAGGTCGAGGAGATCATCCGCTCGACGGGCTTCTTCCGGGCCAAGACCGACTCGGTGCTCAAGCTCGGCCAGGCCCTCGTCGAGCGCTTCGGCGGCGAGGTGCCCGGTCGGCTCAGCGACCTGGTCACCCTTCCCGGAGTCGGCCGCAAGACCGCAAATGTCGTGTTGGGCAACGCTTTCGGCGTGCCGGGCATCACCGTCGACACCCACTTCGGCCGGCTGGTGCGTCGCTTCGGCTGGACCGAAGAGACCGACCCGGTCAAGGTCGAGCACGCCATCGGGGCGCTCATCCCCCGGCGCGACTGGACCATGCTCAGCCACGTCATCATCTTCCACGGCCGCCGCACCTGCCATGCCCGCAAGCCCGCGTGTGGTGCCTGCCCGGTCGCCCGGTGGTGCCCGGCATACGGCACCGGCGAGACCGACCCGGAGCGCGCCCGGAAGCTGCTCGCCTACGAACTCGCGCCCCCTCGGGCCGACGCGTGAGCCCCCTGCCGCACCGCGTCGCACACGGCGCCTCGCTCGTCCCGGCCCGCGCGGGGCCGAATGGCTTGCCGCGTCCGCCCTGGGTCGAGCAGATCGTCCAGCGCGCGGGCGAGGTCGACGCGTCGTGGTTCAGCCGGTTCCTGCCGCCGGAGGCCGGATTCCGGGAGTCGGCAGTGCTCGTGCTCTTCGGGCCCAACCCGGACGGCGAGGAATCGCTGCTGCTCATCGAACGCGCCCACAGCCTGCGGGCCCACGCCGGCCAGGTGGCCTTCCCCGGGGGGCGGGTCGACCCCGAGGACGAGGACGTCGTCGCCGCCGCGCTGCGCGAGGCCCGCGAGGAGGTCGACCTCAACACCTCGGGCGTCGAGATCGTCGGCCGGCTGCCCTCGCTCTATCTGCCGGTGAGCGACTACGCGGTCGCGCCGATCATCGCCTGGTGGCGCGACCCCGCCCCGGTCACGGTCGGGCACCCCGACGAGGTCGCCCAGGTCGTGAGCGTGCCCATCGCCTTCCTCACCGAGCCGGACAACCGGCATACCGTCGTGCATTCCTCGGGCTACCGCGGCCCGGCCTGGGACCTCGGCGGCGATCTGCTGCTGTGGGGCTTCACCGGCGGCATCATCGACAAGGCCCTGGAGCTGGCCGGCGTCGCGCGCCCGTGGGACTCCTCCCGGACGTTGCCCCTGCCGCCGCGCTTCTACGGGAGGCGGTCGTGACAGGGGGCTTGGTCGTCGACGTCCTGCTCGTCTGCGTGCTGATCTGGTATGCCGTGTCCGGTTACCGGCAGGGGCTGCTCGTCTCGGCGCTGTCGCTCGTGGGCTTCCTCGGCGGTGGGGCGCTGGCGATGACCGTGCTGCCACAGGTGCTGCGGCGATGGGACTGGGCGCAGAGCCACACCTCGGCCGCCCGCTATCTGCTCGTGCTCGTCGTCTTTGCCCTGGCCGTGCTCGGGCAGACGGTGCTCGTGTCCGTCGCTCGGCGGATGCGCGGTCATATCCACGCCCGCCCGGTGCAGGCCCTCGACGCAGCCCTCGGTGCCCTGGCCACCGTCACGGCGGTCTCGGTGCTCGTGTGGTTTGTCGCCGGAGGGGTGCGGGGGCTGGCGTCGTCGGCGGCGTCGAAGGCGATCGGCGAATCACGCGTGCTGGCCGTCGTCGACGCCGTGGTGCCGCCCGAGACCGGCAACCTTTTCGCCGGCTTCCGGCAGGTGCTCGACCGCGGCGGGTTCCCCCGGGTCTTCGAAGGGTTGGGCACCGAACCGGTCATCCCCGTCGACCCGCCGAGTGTCGATCTGGCGCGACGACCGGCGGTGACCGCGGCCCTCGACTCGGTGGTCAAGGTGACCGGCATCGCTGCCGAATGCCGCCAGGGCCAGGAGGGCAGCGGATTCGTCGTCGCCCCCGAACGGGTGCTCACCAATGCTCACGTCGTCTCCGGGCTCGGCGAGGTGACCGTCCAGGTGCGCGGTGTCGGCGCTGGCTTGCGCGGGTCGGTCGTGCACTTCGACCCGGCCCGCGATCTGGCCGTGATCGCGGTCCCTCGGCTGACCGCACCCGCGCTGCCGCTGGGCGCAGCGCTCGGCCGCAGCGATGACGCGGTCATTGCCGGGTTCCCGCTCGACGGACCGCTGCGGGTCGACGAAGCCCGGGTGCGCGACCGCATCCTGGCCACCGGCCAGGACATCTACGGCCACCCCGGCGTGACCCGGCACATCTACTCGCTGTATGCACGGGTGGAGTCGGGCAACAGCGGTGGACCGCTGCTCGACACGTCGGGTCGAGTGGTGGGTGTGGTCTTCGCTCGGTCCGTCGACGACGACCACACCGGGTATGCCCTCACCCTCGAGGAAGCGGGAGCCGCGTTGCAGGCCGCGAACTCGGCCCAGGCCCCGGTGTCGACCGGGGCGTGCATCAGCGGCTGAGCGGCAGTCCGTCGAGCCACTCGATGAGCACCGAGGTGACCACCTCGGGAGCCTCCTCGGGCAGGAAGTGCCCGGCGTCGGCGATGAGCTCGTGCCGGAACGGACCGGTCACATAGGCATCCGAACCAGGGGTCGCCTCGGCCGGCAGGAAGCCGTCGTCGGCGCCGTGCAGGTGCAGCACGGGCACGGTGATCGGTGCGCTCAGTCGGCGCCGCAATGCCGGCCCGTCCCAGCGCAATTGATTGCGGCCAAACCAGCGGAAGTACTCCGCTGCGGAGTGGGCGACGAACGGCAGGGCCGTCGCGACGGCATACCGGTGAATGTCGTCCTCGGTCGGGAAGCTGCTGCGCGGACTCGACCACGACGTGAGGTAGCCGCGCACCCGCGCATCATCGCGGCTGAGGAGTTGCTCGGGCCGGAACGGCACCTGCATGCCCGCGACGAACCCCGCCGTGGACCGCAGCCGGCGATCGTGGCGGCAGGCGTGTTCGGTGACCACGGGATGGGGCATGCCCAGGCTCGCCACGGCGGTCGTGAAGGCCGGCTGCAGGGTGGGCATGGCCCAAGCGGTCCAGCCGCCGAGGCCATGGCCGACGACGACGGCCTGCTCCTGCCCGAGGCTGCGCACGATCGCGGCGGCGTCGGCAGCGGCGGTGTAGGTGTCATACCCCTTGGGCGGCTTGTCGGACACCCCGAACCCCCGCAGATCGACCGCAGCGGCGCGGTAGCCGGCAGCGGCCAAGGCTGGGAGCTGGTGGCGCCACGCGTGCCAGAACTGGGGAAAGCCATGCAGCAGAAGCACCACAGGCCCGTCTCCCGCTGTGGCGACGTGGAATCGGGCGCCATTGGCCGACACGAAGGAATGCTCCCAGGGCCCGTCGTACAGCAACGACGCGGCGTCGGATGCTCCGCTGAGACTCACCAGCCGGCTCGATGGGTGGGCCGCACCTGCCGGATCAGAGCCGCCCCTTGAGGGTGGCGATGGTCTCCTGCGCGGAGGCGATCGCCTTCTCAGGCACCGGCTTGGCCTGGGCGAGCGCCTTCTTGCCCACGAGGGCGAGGATGAGCGCGAGGACGAAGAGCACGACCGCGACGATGAGGAAGGCCAGCCAGGTCGACAGGCCCAGGGCGACCAGCCCCCAGGCCGCGGCCGTGAGCAGGAAACCCAGGCCGAAAAGCCCGAAGAACGCCGCCCCGGCAAACATCCCGGCACCCGTGCCGCCGGCCTTGGCCGACTGCGCGATCTCGGCCTTGGCCAAGGCGATCTCGGCGCGGACGATCTCGGAGGCGTCCCGGCTGGCCTTGGCCACGAGTTGACCCAGAGTGGGTTCGGGGGCACCGGACTCGACCAGGCTGGAAACGTCCTGGATGCGGTACTCGCGGTCTGACGTGTCGCTGGCCATGGGTCCTCCCGGGTGGTCTTCAAGCAGGAGCCTAGCGCCGCTCTGCCCAAGCAGGGGTTGTGACCGCGGGGGATGCAACCGCGGGGGTGCAATCTCTGCCGCCCGACTCGATTGGGTCACGGCATACCCGCCCAACCTCCAAGAATGCGTAAAGACGGCCCGCTGCTGTTGCGCCCGCCGGACTCGCAGCGCAGCATCGGACCGGTCGCCGGAGTCGCCGGGGGTGGACATATCGGACGCCGCGGCTGTTGAGGCAGGTCCTTTCATCGGTCGAACTCGAGGAGAACAGATGAGTTTCCGTCCAGCCGTCGCTGTCGCCGGTGCGTTGACAGCGTGTGCCGCCCTCGCCATGGGTTCCGCAGGCGCGATCGCCGCGCCCGCTGCTGGTCCTGCTGGGGCTGCGCCCGCTGCGGCCGCTGTGGCCGCTGCCGATGGGCTACGCGGCCAGGAGCAGGCTCGCGCCGCCGCGACCGGCAGGGCGCTGGGTCTCGGGTCGAGCGAAAGCCTCACCGTGCGCAGCGTGCTCGTCGACGAGTTCGGCCAGCGGCACGTGCGATACGAGCGGTCTCTCGACGGTCTGCGCGTCGTCGGCGGGGATCTCGTCGCGGCCCTCACCTCGGCGGGCGCGGTCACCGACGTGCACTACAACCGCGCCAAGGACATCGCCGTGGCCCGTCGCAGCGCCGACGTGTCGGCGGGAGCGGCCCGCGCGACGGCCGCCGCGGCCACCGGCCAGCGCGGACAGTCCGCCACCGAGCTCGTCGTGTATGCCGTGGAAGGCACCCCGCGCTTGGCCTGGGAGGTGCGCACGGACGGCATACAGGCCGACCAGACCCCGAGCCGCCGCGCGACCTATGTCGATGCCTCCACGGGCGAGCTCATCGAGTCGATCGAGCAGATCGTCACCGGCACCGGCAACTCGCAGTATTCCGGCACGGTCACCCTCGCGACGATCTCCAGCGGCGGGGTCTTCCAGCTCAAGGACGCGCACGGCAACTACGCGACCGACCTCAACGGCGCGACGAGCGGCACCGGCACGCTCTTCACCGACGCTGACGACGTGTGGGGCAACGGCTCGACGAGCAACCGGCAGACCGCCGGTGTCGACGCCGAATACGGCGCCGAGCAGACCTACGCGTTCTATGCGACGGTCTTGGGCCGGGCGGGCATCTGGAACAACGGCACCGGCGCTCGCAGCCGGGTGCACTACGGCAACGGCTACAACAACGCGTTCTGGGACGGCACCCAGATGACCTATGGCGACGGCACGGGCAACGCCAAGCCGCTCACGTCGATTGACGTCGCCGGCCACGAGATGAGCCACGGGGTCACGTCCAACACGGCCAACCTCGCCTACCGCAAGGAGTCCGGCGGGCTCAACGAGGCGACCTCGGACATCTTCGGCACGGCCGTCGAGTTCTTTGCCGCCAACTCGGTCGACGTCGGCGACTACTTCATCGGCGAGAAGATCGACCTGCGCGGCAATGGCACCCCGCTGCGCTACATGGACCAGCCGAGCAAGGACGGCTCCAGCCCGAACTGCTACTCCTCGACCGTGGGCCGGCTCGACGTGCACTACTCGTCCGGCCCGCTCAACCACTGGTTCTTCCTCGCCTCGGAGGGCTCCGGCGCGCGCACGGTCAACGGCGTCGCCTACAACAGCCCAACGTGCAACGGGGTGGCGGTGACCGGAGCCGGCCGCGACGCAGCCACCAAGATCTGGTACCGCACCCTCACGACCAAGCTCACCTCAAGCAGCGGGTATGCCGCGGCGCGGGAGGGCGCGATCCGTTCGGCCAAGGAGCTCTACGGCCAGAACTCGGCGCAGTGCCTGGCGACCGAGAGCGCCTTCTCCGCGATCTCGGTGCCCAAGGGCACCCAGACCTGCGCCAACTGACGACGCACGGCCCAAGCTCCAGCAGCACCGGTTGGGGCCGGCTGCGACCACCGTGGTCGCGGTCGGCCCCACTGCTTTCGGGCCGGTCAGCGGTCCGGGGTCAGCGGTCAGCAGTCAGCAGTCAGCGGTGGTCGTTCCGAGGCTCGTCGATCTCGGGATGCTCGGCGAGCGCTCGGTAATAGCCATCGCGCCGCGTGAGGATGATCGCGGCGCAGACCGCCGCGAGCAACGACCCGACGAGCACGGCGATCTTCACGTGGTCGTCGCGGTCGCTGCCCGCGCCATAGGCAAGCTCACCGATGAGCAGCGACACCGTGAAACCCAGACCCGAGAGGAAGGCCAAGCCGAGCACATCGAGCCAGGCCAAACCTTCGTCGAGCTCAGCGCGGGTGAAGCGGGCCACCGCCCAGGTCGCGGTGAAAACTCCCACGGCCTTGCCGACGGTCAGGCCGACGACAATGCCGATCGCGACCGGGTCCCGCCAGGTCTGCTCCAAACCGCCACCGACGAACCGAACGCCCGCGGCGAAGAAGGCGAACACCGGCACCGCCACGCCCGCAGAGAACGGCCGCAACGCGTGCTCGAGAGTCTCGGCAAGGGTATGCCGGTCATCGTCACCCGCCGCTGCGAGTTCCTCGCGTCGGTTCACGGGGACGGCGAGGCCGAGCAGCACACCAGCGACTGTCGCATGGACGCCCGCCGCGTGGACCAGTCCCCAGGCCAGCACGGCCGGGATCGCCAGCAGCGCGGGGTTGGTCATCCGTCGACGCAGCATCCAGCCGAAGACCGCGATCGGCACGGCCGCGCCGAGCAGCGGCAGCCAGGCCAGGCTGCTGGTGTAGAAGACCGCGATGATCGTGATGGCGATGAGGTCGTCGACCACAGCGAGGGTGAGCAGGAAGGACCGCAGCGCCGGGGGCAGGTTGCTGCCGATCACCGCGAGAACGGCCAGCGCGAACGCGATATCGGTCGCCGTGGGGATCGCCCAGCCGGCCAACGCATCGGAGTCTCCCCCGAGGAAGGTGACGGACCCGGCATACAGGGCTGCGGGGAGCGCGACGCCGGCGACGGCCGCCGTGATCGGGACGGCCGCTTTGGCGCGGTCGGAGAGGTCTCCGGCGATGAACTCGCGCTTGAGCTCGATGCCGGCCACGAGGAAGAAGATGGCGAGCAGGCCGTCGGCCGCCCACTCGCCGAGCGAGAGGTCCAGGTGCAGCCCCGCGGGGCCGATGCGGACCGCGCGCAGCGCTGAATACGACTCGTGCCAGGGCGAATTGGACCAGATGAGGGCCAGCAGAGCGGCGCCGAGCAGCAGCGCACCCCCCACGGTTTCGGTGCGCAGGGCGCGGGCCAGGAAGCGGCCCTCCGGGAGGCTGAGCCGCGCGAAGATGCGGCGGGATGTGTCGGTGGCGGGCATGAGCGACCGGGCCTTTCGTGCGGTGGGACCGGGTCCGGAGCCAGCACGCGCACGTCACGACGCACACGGCATACCGCTCACCAGACCACAGTCGCCGACCAGACTTCCCGGCACGCCAGAAGTCTTCATTCTAGCGTCAGTGCGCGGACGGGCCCTTCGGGAGAAGATGGAGCATGCCTCGATCGGCCTTCAAGGTCCACGACGTGCAACTGCCCACTTGTGTGGGGGAGGTGCTCGATTACGGCGCCCAAGTGCTGCGCTGGACGCCCGATGCCTTCGAACCGGTGCTCTTCGTCAGCACGGCAGTCCGGTATGCCGCGGACGCTCCGGTCCGCGGCGGGGTGCCGGTGTGCTGGCCGTGGTTCGCCAGCGGGGTGACCGGCGACCGCACACCCGCCCATGGCTTCGCGCGGACCTCGCAGTGGCGGCTCGTCGAGCGGACCGCCAAGAAGTCGTCGGTGAGCTTCGTCCACGAGCTCACCGATGCCGACGCGACGAGCAAGGAGTTCCCCTACCCCTACCGGCTGGTGGTGCGCTCCAAGCTGGGCCGGGAGCTGTCGGTGTCGTTGACCATCGCCAACACCGGCGACGAGACCTTCGAGTGCGAGGCGGCCCTGCACACCTATCTGGGCGTCGGCGACATCAGGCACGTGCGGGTCGTCGGTCTGGACGGCCTGACCTACCGCGACAAACTCAAGGGCAAGGATGCCGTGCAGAAGGGTGACCTCTTCTTCGACGGCGAGACCGATCGGGTCTATCGGGGTCCGTCCGGCCCGGTGACGGTGGTCGACCCGGCCCAAAGCCGACGGTTGCTCATCTCGACCGAGGGTGCGGCCGACCTCGTGGTGTGGAACCCCTGGTCGTCCAAGGCTCGCGCCGTCGAGGACATCGGCGACGGCGACTGGAAGCGGTTCGTGTGCATCGAGGCTGCGGCGGCGTTGGACGATGCGTTGACCCTGCGAGCTGGCGAGAGCCGCACCATCGCCTATCGCCTCTCGGTCGTTCCCGGCACCTCCGACTGACCCGGCTTCGGGGAAACTCTCCGACGCGCCGTGTTGTCCGGCGCTGGGGCCGCTCAACTGCCGGGAAACCTTCTGACTCGCTGTGTTGTCCGGTGGCGAGGGCGCCGGGGACGGGGTGGACGTCCGGGAAACCTTCCGACTCGCCGTGTTGTCCGGCGCTAGGGCCGTCCAACTGCCGGGAAACCTTCCGACCCGCCGTGTTGTCCGGGGCCGAGGGTGCCGGGGCCGCTCAACTGCCGGGAAACCTTCCGACCCGCCGAGCAATCGGGATCTGGGGCCGCTCAACTGCCGGGAAACTCTCCGACTCGCTGTGTTGTCCGGCGTTGGGGCCGCTCAACTGCCGGGAAACTCTCCGACTCGCTGTGTTGTCCGGTGGCGAGGGCGCCGGGGACGGGGTGGACGTCCGGGAAACCTTCCGACTCGCCGTGTTGTCCGGCGCTAGGGCCGTCCAACTGCCGGGAAACCTTCCGACCCGCCGTGTTTTCCCGGCGCCCAGGCCTCTCAACTGCCGGGAAACCTTCCGACCGGCTGTGTTGTCGGGAGGCGAGGGCGCCGGGGACGGGGTGGACGTCCGGGAAACCTTCCGACTCGCTGTGTTGTCCGGGGCCGAGGGCGTCGGGGACGGGGTGGACGTCCGGGAAACCTTCCGACTCGCTGTGTTGTCCGGGGCCGAGGGCGTCGGGGACGGGGTGGACGTCCGGGAAACCTTCCGACTCGCTGTGTTGTCCGGCGCTGGGGCCGTCCAACTGCCGGGAAACTTTCCGACTCGCTGTGTTGTGCGGCGCTGGGGCCGCTCAACGCCCGGGAAACTTTCCGACTCGCTGTGTTGTGCGGCGCTGGGGCCGCTCAACGCCCGGGAAACTTTCCGACTCGCTGTGTTGTCCGGCGCTGGGGCCGCTCAACCGCCGGGAAACTTTCCGACTCGCTGTGTTGTCCGGCGCTGGTGCCGCTCAACGTCCGGGAAACCTTCCGACCCGCCGTGTTGTCCCCGCGTGGGCCACACGACAAGGCGGGTATGCCGCGCGGCTGGCGCCACGGCATACCCGCCCTTGTCTGTGCCGCCTCGGCGGCACCACGTCACCTCACTCGGACGGGTTGCTCAACCCCGTCTTGATCAGGTCCATGACCGACGAGTCGGCCAGGGTCGTGGCGTCGCCCACCGCACGGCCCTCGGCGACATCGCGCAGCAGGCGGCGCATGATCTTGCCGGAGCGGGTCTTGGGCAGCTCGGGCACGACCATGATCTTCTTGGGCTTGGCGATCGGGCCGATCTCCTTGGCGACGTGGTTGCGCAGATCGGTTTCGATCTGGCTGTTGTCGTCGTGCTCGTGGCCCTCGCCCTGGCGCAAGATGACGAACGCGACGACGGCCTGGCCGGTCATGTCGTCGTTGGCGCCGACGACCGCCGCCTCGGCAACCTTGGGGTGGCTGACCAGGGCCGACTCGATCTCGGTCGTCGAGAGCCGGTGACCCGACACGTTCATGACGTCGTCGACGCGGCCGAGTAGCCAGATGTTGCCCTCGTCGTCCTTCTTGGCCCCGTCGCCGGCGAAGTACATGCCCTCGAACCGCGACCAATAGGTGTCGATATAGCGCTGCGGGTCGCCCCAGATGCCGCGGAGCATCGCCGGCCATGGCTTGGTGAGCACGAGGTAACCGCCGGTGCCGTTGGGAACCGGCTCGCCCGTGTCGTCCAGGACGTCGGCGCCGATGCCGGGGATGGCCTTCTGTGCCGACCCGGGCTTGAGGTTGGTCACGCCCGGCAGTGGGCTGATCATGATGCCGCCGGTTTCGGTCTGCCACCAGGTGTCGACGATCGGGGCGTGGCCGCCGCCGATGTGCTCGCGGTACCACATCCACGCCTCGGGGTTGATCGGCTCACCGACCGACCCGAGCACGCGGATCGAGGACATGTCGAACTTCGCGGGGATGTCCGAGCCCCACTTCATGAAGGTGCGGATCGCCGTCGGCGCGGTGTAGAGGATCGACACCTTGTAGTCCTGGACGATCTCCCAGAACCGGCCCTGGTGCGGGGTGTCGGGCGTGCCTTCGTAGAGCACCTGGGTGGCGCCATTGGTCAGCGGGCCGTACACGATGTAGGAGTGCCCGGTCACCCAGCCGATGTCGGCGGTGCACCAGTAGACGTCGGTCTCGGGGTGCAGGTCGTGGACCACCGAGTTGGTGTAGGCCGCCTGGGTGAGGAAGCCGCCGGTGGTGTGGAAGATGCCCTTGGGCTTGCCGGTAGTGCCGGAGGTGTAGAGGATGAACAGCGGGTGCTCGGACTCCATCCCCTGCGCCTCGTGGGTGTCGGCGGCGGCCGCCATGGCGTCGTGCCACCAAACGTCACGCGAGTCGTTCCAGGCGACCTCCTGGCCGGTGCGGCGCACGACGAGCACCTTCTGCACGGACGTGTCGGCGTGGTCGAGCGCCGCGTCGACGGCCGGCTTGAGCGCGCTCGGGGTGCCACGGCGGTAGCCACCGTCGGACGTGATGACGACCTTGGCCTGGGCGTCGGCGATGCGGGTGTTGAGCGCCTCGGCGGAGAAGCCTCCGAAGACCACCGAGTGCGGGACGCCCAGCCGGGCGCACGCGAGCATCGCGACGACGGCCTCCGGGATCATCGGCAGGTAGATGGCCACCGTGTCGCCCTTGCTCAGCCCGAGGTCGGTCAGCGCGTTGGCGGCCTTCTGCACCTCGCGGTGCAGGTCGGCATACGTGACGTCGCGGGTGTCACCGGCTGGCTCGCCGACCCAGTGCAGCGCCACCTTGTCGCCGCGGCCCGCCTCGACGTGGCGGTCGACGCAGTTGTATGCCGCGTTGAGTTCACCGTCGGCGAACCACTTGGCGAACGGCGCGCCGCTCCAGTCCAGCACCTGGGTGAAGTCCTTGCTCCACGTGACGTACGTGCGCGCCTGCTCGGCCCAGAACCCTTCATGGTCGGCCTCCGCGGCGGCATACATGTCCGCCGTGCCATTGGCCTGCGCCGTGAAGGCGGGGTCCGGCGGGAAGCTGCGGTCCTCTTGGAGCAGGTTTTCGAGGGTTTCGTTGGACACTGGGCCTCCTGGCGTCGCGGGATTCGGCACGTCGAGGCATAGCCTGGCGTCGCTGTGAGTAGCGCCACAACCCCAGCGGTATGCCGTGCGGCCAGGCGGTGCCGCACGCGCGACGAGCGGTCAGCCGGTCCGCAGATGACGTGCGGTGGCTACGGTTCCGGATCCTGGGGCGTGCCGATGGCTCGGGTGTGTTCCGGGAAACCTTCCGACTCGGCGTGTTGTCCGGCGTTGGGGCCGCTCAACCGCTGGGAAACCTTCCGACTCGCCGTGTTGTCCGGCAGCACAGGCGTGGGTATGCCGGGAAACCTTCCGAGTCGGCGTGTTGTCCGGCGCTGGGGCCGCTCAACCGCCGGGAAACCTTCCGACTCGGCGTGTTGTCCGGCAGCACGGGCGTGGGGTATGCCGGGAAACGTTCCGACTCGCCGTGAAGCCAGCCTCAGATCACGCCGAGAGCCAGCATGGCGTCGGCGACCTGGATGAATCCGGCGATGTTGGCGCCGGCGACGTAGTCGCCCGGCTGACCGAACTCGTCTGCCGTCTCCAGGCAGTTGTCGTGGATGCCCTTCATGATCTTGTGCAGTCGCTGGTCGGTGTAGTCGAAGCTCCACGAGTCGCGCGAGGCGTTCTGCTGCATCTCCAACGCACTGGTCGCGACACCGCCGGCGTTGACGGCCTTGCCCGGCGCGTAGTGAACGCCGGCCTCGTGCAGCACCCGGATCCCGTCCGGCGTGGTCGGCATGTTGGCGCCCTCGCCGACGTACTTCACGCCACCCTTGACCAGGGCAGCCGCGCCCTCGGCCGAGAGTTCGTTCTCGGTCGCGCAAGGCAGCGCGACATCGCAGGGCACATCCCAGATCGAGCCCCCAGCGATATGCCGCGCGGAGGTGCGCGCCACGGCATACTCGCTGATCCGGCCGCGCTGGACCTCCTTGATCTGCTTGACCAGGTCGAGGTCGATGCCGCCCTCGTCGACGACATAGCCGTTGGAGTCGGAGACCGCGACGACCGTGGCGCCGAACTCCTGCGCCTTCTCGACGGCATAGATCGCGACATTGCCCGAGCCCGACACGACGACGCGGCGCCCGTCGAAGCCCTCGCCATGGGCGTCGAGCATCTCCTTGACGAAGTAGACCGTGCCGTAGCCGGTGGCCTCCTTGCGGGCCTGCGAGCCGCCCCAGGTCAGGCCCTTGCCGGTGAGGACGCCGGCCTCGTAGGCGTTGGTGATGCGCTTGTACTGCCCGAACAGGTAGCCGATCTCGCGCCCGCCGACCCCGATGTCGCCCGCGGGCACGTCGGTGTATTCGCCGATGTGCCGGTAAAGCTCGGTCATGAACGACTGGCAAAAGCGCATGATCTCGGCATCGGACCGGCCCTTGGGGTCGAAGTCCGAGCCACCCTTGCCGCCGCCGATCGGCATACCGGTGAGGGCGTTCTTGAATGTCTGCTCGAAGCCGAGGAACTTGATGATCCCGAGATAGACGCTCGGGTGGAACCGCAGACCGCCCTTGTAGGGCCCGAGCGCCGAGTTGAAATTGACCCGGAAGCCGCGGTTGATCTGGACCACGCCCTGGTCGTCGACCCACGGCACGCGGAAGATGATCTGCCGCTCCGGCTCACAGATGCGCTCGATGATCGACGCCTCGACGTATTCCGGCCGCTTCTCGACGACGGCATGCAGACTCTCGAGAACCTCGAGCACGGCCTGGTGGAACTCGACCTCGCCGGCGTTGCGCCGCAGCACGGTCTCGTAGGTGCCGATCAGGGCCGGGTGCAGGTGATGCATGGTGAACCTCGGGTTGCGTCTCGGGGAACGTCGAGGTTCGAGGCTATGGCGGTATGCCGTGCCGCGGGCGGTCAGGGGGGTGTGAGTCCGGCGACGCGAAATTTGAGACACCGCGACTGGAGCACGTCAGACCGTTCAGGCCGGATGGACCCTTCAAGCCGGATGGACCGTTCAGATAGACCCGTTCAGACTGGATTGACCCGTTCAGACCGTATGCCGGTCGTCCAGGTCGGTGGGGAAGCCGGCTTCCTGGAGGACGGCGACGACCCGGGCGATATCGCTGGCGTCGGCATCCGCCAGCGTCGCCTGCTCGAGACGCTGGCGGATGTCGGCCTCGGTGATCCGCCGACTCGGCTGGGGGGCAGCCGCGCCGAGGGCGAGTTGCGTCGCGATGACGTGCGCGCCGTCCTCGGTCAGCGGACGATGGATCAGGGCGAACTCGGGGGCGAACGGCGGCCGTGCGAAGGTCAGCGGGCGTCCGCCCGAGAGCCACCACAGGAACCTGCGCGGGAGCGTCGCCAGCCGGGTCGCCATGGCCACATCGTCAGCGGACGCGCCGCAGCAGGGGAAGCGACGTAGCCAAGACTTCAACGGCACGCGCCGAAAGTTCACCTTGACGACCGGACGTTCACCGTTGCGTCACCGTTGGGGGCGCGACATGAGCCAATTGGTGGCTTCACGGCCCGCGAAGCAACCAATTGGCTCATCTCGCGAGAATCCGGGGCGCAGGAGAGGCCCGGGACCCGGCGGGACGGCCCAGGGTCCGGCGCAGCAATGGTCAGTCGAGACGCGCTGCTACCCTGTGCGCATGGTCCTGCACCGCTCCCGCACCCTCCTGCGGTGGCGCCGCGCCTGACGGCGGCGCCTGAGACCTACTTTCCACGCCGCCCTCGAGGCGGCGTTTGCGTGTCCGGATCGGGCGACGAATGACGCGGCGAGGCGGCCACCACCCACGAGGACGAGAGATGACGACGATGAGCCAGCCCACCGGCATACCTGCTCGCACCCGCCCCCGCAGCCTGTCGGGGATGCAGCCGACGAGCGACAGCCTGCATATCGGCAACTACCTCGGGGCCCTGGTCAACTGGGTGGACCTGCAGGAGAGCTACGACGCGTTCTACTTCGTCGCCGACCTGCATGCGCTCACCGTGCCGACCGACCCGGAGGTGCTGCGGCGGCGCACCCGGGTGACGGCGGCGCAGTTCATCGCCGGCGGCGTCGACCCGCAGCGCTCGGCGGTCTTCTGCCAGAGCCATCTGCCCCAGCACGCCGAGCTCGCGTGGGTGATGAACTGCCTCACCGCGTTCGGCGAGGCCGGGCGGATGACCCAGTTCAAGGACAAGACCGCCAAGGGGCAGCAGGCCAACGTCGGGTTGTTCACCTACCCCATGCTCATGGCCGCCGACATCCTCATCTACGACGCCGACAAGGTGCCGGTCGGAGAGGATCAGCGCCAGCATCTGGAGATCACCCGCGACCTCGCGATGCGGTTCAACCAGCGCTACGGCCAGACCCTCGTGGTGCCCGAGCCGCACATCCTCAAGGAGACGGCCAAGGTCATGGAGCTGACCGACCCCACGTCGAAGATGTCGG
Organism: Actinomycetales bacterium; assembly: GCA_016710385.1. Lineage (GTDB taxonomy): Bacteria > Actinomycetota > Actinomycetes > Actinomycetales > Dermatophilaceae > Phosphoribacter > Phosphoribacter freyrii. The sequence goes on along the minus strand of JADJVX010000017.1, from coordinate 963,531 downwards.
GCACCAACTCGCCGGAGGCAGGGCTCGTGCTGCTCTCGGACGACCCCAAGCGGATCGTCAAGAAGATCAAGTCGGCGGTCACCGACGCCGAACGCGAGATCCGCTACGACCCGGAGCGCAAGCCCGGCGTCGCCAACCTGCTCGTCATGGAGTCGGCCCTCACCGGGGTGCCGATCCCGACCCTGGAAGCCGGGTATGCCGGGAAGGGTTACGGCGATCTCAAGAGCCAGGTCGCCGAGGTCACTGTCGCGGCGGTGCGGCCCTTCCAGGAGCGGATGAAAGAGCTGCTCGACGACCCGGCCGAGCTCGACCGGATCCTCGCCTCGGGCGCGCAGCGTGCCGGGGCCGTCTCGGCCGCGACCATGGACCGGGTCAAGGAGCGCATCGGCCTGCTGCGGCCGGCCTGACGGCCAAGGGCCACGACACCCAGGCGGGCCAGAGGCGGCTCGCCGCCAGGGTTCGCACACATGGCACAGCGCCCGGGACGGAGCAGGAACACGTCCCGGGCGCTGTGGTCTGTGGGCCGGTTGTCCGGCGGGCCGGCATACCGGCAGTGAGTTGGTTCGATCCCCCCGTGGTCCCGCTCAGGAGACCCGGTGGCCTTCCCCCGAAGGCCCCGGTATGCCGTGCCGGCGGAGGTCCCGAGCCGGCACGGCATACCAGGTCGTGCAGTTGGTGTAGCGGGTGATGCTGGTGTTGCGTGGTGTTGCGGACTACCTCAGTGCGAGATGGCCTTTTCGGCGCCCGCGCCGGTGAGGGAACGGACCTCCATTTCGGCGTACTTCGCAGCGTTGTGCTCCTTCTCGGTGACCGAACCCAGCCAGCCGAGGAAGAACGACAGCGGCACCGAGATGATGCCGGGGTTGTTCAGCCCGAACCACTGGAAGTTGGCCGAGGGGAACATCGAGGTGGCGGTGCCGGAGACGACCGGGCTGCCGATGATGAGCACCAGCGAGCTGATCAGACCGCCGTACATCGAGAAGAGCGCACCACGAGTGGTGAAGTTCTTCCAGAACAGCGAGTAGAGGATCGTCGGCAGGTTGGCGCTCGCCGCGACGGCGAAGGCCAGGGCCACGAGGAAGGCGATGTTCTGACCGTTGGCGAAGATGCCACCGATGATCGCCAGGATGCCGACGACGACCGCCGTGCGACGGGCGACCTTGACCTCTTCGTCCGGAGACACGGCGCCCTTCTTGATGACCTGGGCGTAGATGTCGTGGGCGAAGGAGGCCGACGCCGTGATGGTCAGACCGGCGACGACCGCGAGGATCGTCGCGAAGGCGACCGCCGAGATGACCCCGAGGAGCAACTCGCCGCCGAGCTTGTAAGCCAGCAGCGGAGCGGCCGAGTTGACGCCACCGGGAGCGGCCTTGATGGCGGCCGAGCCGACGAGCGCCTGGGCGCCGTAACCGAGGACCAGGGTGAACAGGTAGAACAGGCCGATGAGCCAGATGGCCCAGACGACCGAGCGACGGGCTTCCTTCGAGGTCGGCACGGTGTAGAAGCGCATGAGCACGTGCGGCAGACCCGCGGTGCCCAGCACCAGGGCGATCGACAGCGAGATGAAGTCGATCTTGTTCTTGTACTGCAGACCCGGGTTGAGGATGTTGCTGTTGCCGGCCTGCTTGATGGCGTCGTCGAAGAGGCCGGAGAGGTTGAAGCCGTACTTGGCGCCCACCCAGAGGGTCATGACACCGGCACCGAAAATCAGCAGGCCAGCCTTGATGATCTGCACCCAGGTCGTGCCCTTCATGCCGCCGATGAGCACGTAAATGATCATCAGCGCGCCGACGACGGCGATGACGATGCTCTGGCCGGTGCGGTCGGTGATGCCCAGCAACAGGGCGACCAGGCCACCAGCGCCGGCCATCTGGGCCAGCAGGTAGAAGGCCGAGACCGCGAGGGTGTTGATGGCGGCGGCGGTGCGCACCGGGCGCTGCTTGAGCCGGAAGGACAGCACGTCGGCCATGGTGAACTTGCCGGTGTTACGCAGCAGCTCGGCGACGAGCAGCAAGGCGACCAGCCACGCGACGAGGAACCCAATCGAGTAGAGGAAGCCGTCGTAGCCGTTGACCGCGATGGCGCCGGCGATGCCCAGGAACGACGCGGCCGAGAGGTAGTCACCGGTGATGGCGATGCCGTTCTGGCGCCCGGAGAACGCGCGGCCGCCGGCGTAGTAGTCGGCAGCCGAGGTGTTCTGCTTGGACACCCGGATGACGATGCCGAGGGTGACCAGGACGAAGATGCTGAAGATCGCGATGTTCAGCGTCGTGTTGCCGACCTGGGTAGCGGCCGGAATGACGATGGCGTTCACTGCAGGGTCCCCCGCTCCATGTGCTCGGCCAGCTTCTCGGCGGCCGGGTCGAGTTCACGGTCTGCCCAGCGGGCGTAGTACATCGTGATGGCGAACGTCGTGACGAACTGCAGCAGGCCGAGGACGAGCCCGACGGTGATATTGCCGAACAGCTTCTGGCTCATGAAGTCGGTCGCATAGGTCGCGAGGACGACGTAGAGGAAATACCAGGCGAGGAACGCGCCGGTCATGGGGAAGACGAAGCCGCGGAACTTCTTGCGAAGCGCCGCGAACTCCTGCGAGTTCTGCACCTCGAGATATCTCGCGGCACGCTCCTCGCTGATGTCGTTGGGACCGCTCAAGGGGGACCTCCAGTGGGACGGGACTACGGATCGTCTCCGCAGTGGCGTGGGTCACAGACTGGGGGCTCGGGACGTGGGCCGCCAGGGGGCACGCGCCGGATGGGAAAGGGTGCTGCCTGAAGGGTCAACCGGCTGCGCCGAACGGTCACGGCATACGCCCAGCGGTAGCCGCTCGGGACACCGCCCGGCGGGGGGACGAATCAGGCGTCGGTATGCCGTCCGGCCACCTCTTCGGGCGCGTGCAGGCGCACGAGGATGCGGGCGGCATTCTTGGGCACCGAAGCAGGGGTGGCCAGCGAGACGATGACCGTCGTGGCGAAGGCGATCGGCATCGTCCAGGCGGCGGGTTGAGCGAGCAGGGTGCCGGCCCAGCCGCGTCCGGTGGAGCCGGCCCATCCAGCGACGGTGGCGACGGTGGCGCCGATGGCCAGCGCGCCGCCGACAGCCAGGCCGGCCATGGCACCGGTCACCGAGAGCCGGCGCCACCACACGCCCAGGACGAGCACCGGTGAGAGCGTCGATGCGGCGACGGCGAAGGCCATCCCGACGGTGTCGGCGAGGGTGACGTTGGCCCAGAACCACGACGCGGCATACGGCACGAGAATGGCGACGGCAGAGGCGAGCCGGAAGCTATGGGTGCGGGGCAGATCGCCACCGCTACGCCGGTTGAGCCGCCCGGAGAAGAGGTCTTGGTCGATGACGCCGGCGACGGACACGGTCAGGCCGCTGGCCGTGGACAGGAAGGCCGCGAAGGCGCCGGCCGCGAGGATCGCCGAGAGCAGGTCGCCCAGGGTGCCCGGGACCATCGCGCCGGGCAGCATGAGCACGATGCTGTCGGCGCGGGTGCCTGGGGGTAGGGCCGGAAGATAGGTGCGCGCGAGCATGGCGATGATCGGCGGGAAGAGGTAGAAGAGCCCGATCAGCCCGATGACGATGGCCGTCGTGCGGCGGGCGGCCCGGCCGTCCGGGTTGGTGTAGAAGCGCACCAACACGTGCGGCAGGCCCATGGTGCCGAAGCACAGCGCGAGCAGCGTCGAGTAGGTGGCGTAGACGGGGTGCTCGCGCGCGGCATACCCGACTCCCGGGCCGGTGAACGGGCCGTTCGGAGAGCTGATTGCCGGCAGGGGTTGGCCTTGGCGCAGCCAGATCCACAGCAGCACGAAGACCGGGACGGCGATGGCGACCAGCTTGATCCAGTACTGCATCGCCTGCACCAAGGTGATCGAGCGCATGCCACCGGCCGCCACGCTGGCCAGGACGACGACGGCGACGACGAGGTTGCCGACGGCCGGGTGGGCTCCGGTCACCGTCTGCAGGGCCAGGCCGGCACCTTGGAACTGGGGCAACAGATAGAGCCAGCCGATGCCGATGACCAGCAGCGACGCGACGCTGCGGATCTGCCGCGACTGCAGTCGGGCCTCGGCGAAGTCGGGGATGGTGTAGGCGCCCGAGCGGCGCAGTGGCGCGGCGACGAGGACGAGCAACACGAGGTAGCCCAGCGTGTAACCCACGGGAAGCCAGAGCATGTCGGTGCCGAGCGAGTAGACGATGCCCGCGACACCGAGGAAAGACGCGGCCGACAGGTATTCACCGCTGATCGCCGAGGCGTTCCAGCCTGCGGTGACGGTGCGACCGGCGACGTAGAAGTCGCTCGTCGTGCGCGACAGACGCAGCCCGAGAGCGCCGACGCCGACCGTGACGACGCACACCAGGGTGATCGCCAGCAGTCCCCAGCTCGAGCTCATCGGCTGCTCATCGGCTACTCATGGTCGGCTCACGTCGGCTCACGTCGGCTCATTGCTGGCGGTTCATCAGGTCGGTGAAGTCGCGTTCGATGCGCTCGGACTGGCGCACGTGCAGCCGCGCCGCGGCATACACGAAGGGGTAGACGAGCACTCCGACGACGAGCCAGCTGACCGGCACCGGGCCAACCGCGGCGCGGGCGACCGAGGGGTTGAGCAGGAAGAGTGCCGGCAGGGCGACGAGTGGGCCCCCGACGGCGATCAGGACGGCCAGTGCCAGCCGGAGTTGGGCTCGCAGCAGAGCGGTGAGGTAGACCTCGCCGAGACCGGTCTGCTCAGTGAGTTCGATGGCGTCGGAACGCCGTTCGCCGCGCCGCCGGGCGTCGCGCCGCGGTGAGGTGATGCGCACGCGCTTGGGGGGCGGAGTGGTCTCTGGCATGACGGCGGTGTCGGGCGGAGTCGGGTCGGGTCGGCGTCGAAGACCAGCGGCCGGTCAGGCGCCGGTGGGACGGTTGGCGGATCGGATAAGCCGGTCGCGCAAGGCGCGGGTATGCCGTCGGCTCACCTCGAGCTCGATGTCCTCACCCAGGCGCACCTTGCAGCGCCCGCCTTGCACGGTGACCGCGGTGATCTGGGCGGTCGACACGAGGGTGGAGCGGTGAATCCGCACGAATCCGCTCTCGCCCCAGCGCTCTTCGAGGGCATTGAGGGAGATCCGCACGAGGTGTGAGCTCTTGGCGGTGTGCAACCGGGCGTAGTCACCTTGCGCTTGGGCGTAGATGATCTGGCTGCGTTGGACGAAGGTCGTCACGCCGCCCAACTCGACTGGGATCGTCTCGTCGCCGGTCTGCTCGGTGACGGCCGGTTTCGCCGGTAGCGGCCGGGGCTCGGCGCGCTGCGCTACCACCCGACGCACAGCCTCGGAAAGTCGTTCCGCCCGAACAGGTTTCATGACGTAGTCGGTCGCCTGCAGCTCAAAAGCTGCCACGGCGTGCTCGTCGTATGCCGTGACGAAGACGACCTGCGGCGGGTCGGCGAACCTGGCCAAGACGCGGGCCAAAGCGAGCCCGTCGAGGTCGGGCATCGAGATGTCGGTGAAGATGACGTCGATCGCGTGGGTGTCCAAGGCCTTGAGTGCCTCGGTGCCGCTGGACGCGGTCTGGATCTCGCCGATGCGCTCGTCCTGTCCAAGAAGGTAGGCAAGCTCGGAGAGCGTCGGCGCCTCGTCGTCCACGAGCAGCGCACGCAACGGCGTGAGGGGCTCCGGCGCCGTGGTCATGCCGCTCAGGATAGGACGCGCAACCCGATTCTCAGGGCAGGACGCCGGGAGCGAACTTCGGCACCCGGAAGGACACCCGCGTGCCGGCCCCGGGTGCCGTCTCGACGACCAGGCCGTACTCGTCGCCGTAGGCCTGTCGCAGCCGAGCGTCGACATTGCCCAAACCGACACTGTCGCGGCCACTTTCGCCGGCGAGGACGGCCCGGATCGTGTCGGGGTCGCTGCCGCTTCCGTCGTCCTCGATGGTGATCTCGGCATGGGCGCCGACGTCGGCGGCCTGGATTGTGACATGACCGATGCCCGCCTTGCCCTCGATGCCGTGGCGCACGGCATTCTCGACCAGGGGTTGGATCGCGAGGAAGGGCACGGACACGCCGAGGACCTCGGGGGCGATGGTCAGGTGCACCCTCAGCCGGTCGCCGAAGCGTGCCTTTTCCAAGGCGAGATACCGCTCGATGTTTTGCAGTTCGTCCCGCAGTGGGGTGAACGCTCCGCCCCGCCGGAAGGCATATCGGGTGAAATCGGCGAATTCCAGGAGCAACTCCCGGGCCCGGTCGGGATCGGTCCGCACGAACGACGCGATGGCCGCCAAGCAGTTGTAAATGAAGTGCGGGCTGATTTGGGCTCGTAATGCCCGCAATTCGGCTTCCATGACCCGGGTGCGTTGCCGCCCCAGCTCGGCGAGCTCGATCTGCGTCGAGATCCAGCGGGCCAGTTCCTCGGTCGCGCGCACCAGACCGGCCGAGGTCGATCGCCCGTATGCCGCGAGAGCAGCCACGACGTGGTCGTCGGCGACGATCGGCACCAAAATGCCTGAGGTGATGGGGCAGTCCGGGTCGCCGCAGGCGATTTCGCGTTCGGTGAGCACGAGCGTCCGTCCGGACGTGAGCACCGGCTGGGCATGGCCGTGCACCTGTCCGCGGTGGTGAGCACCAGCGCCGTCCCAGGCCAAGGTGGCCCCGGTGTCGGTGATCGCGACGGCCTCCGACCCCAGCATCGAGCGCAGGTGCTTGGTGGCGCGCGCGGCACCCTCGGGGGTGAGCCCGTCCCGCAGCGAGCGGGTGGCCAGTGACACGGTGTGCAAGGTCTGGTAGGTCGCCCGGTCCACCGGCGAGACGAACCGCCGCCTGCGCACCAACCGGCCGAACGCGATCGCCAGGGTAAGCAGGCCCAGGGCGACCAGGACCAGCGCCGGGGTGGGCAGCGGGGTGGACACGGGCCTCACTGTATGCCGTGCGCGTCCCCGTTCCCTCGGGTCGAGTCCCATGGCTCAGGGCGGGAAGTGTGGCGACTACAGGCGGACGGCATACCTGCGCGGGGTGGGCGGACGGCATACCCTCCTGGGGTGTCCGATCCTCATCCTGTGCTGGCCCTGCTCGACCTCCCCGGCGTGCGTGAGGGCGTCGACCGCGCGCGCGAGGCGACCACCGCATTGCGCTGGCACGAGGCGCTGCGGCGCCGGGTGCCGGAGGCGTCGGCCGAGTCGCGCATCCGCGGTGCCCGGGCTAGTGCCGCGCTGGACGGTGCCGAGTTGCCGGTGGACATCGTGCGCGATCTGGTCCGGGGGGCGCGCGCCTGGCCGGAGCATCCGGATCCGGTCGAGGTCGTCGTGCGGGGAGCGGTGCAGGCCAGCGCCGAGACCGAGCACCTGCGCGGCGTGTTGGTGGCCTCGCCGGCCCAAGCGCTGGCGCGGCTGCATGTGGCTGCCGCGGCCGGGCTGCTGCCGGCCCAGCAGGTGGGGCGACCGCGGGTGGCCGGCGAGGATGCGCGCGAGTTCATCGATCTCGGCGCGGCGCCTGCCTGCGAGGTGGTGCGTGAGCGGCTGGCGGGGGTGGCCGATCTCGTCCGCGAGGCGGGCCGGCTACCGGTGCCGCTGGTGGCCGCCCTGGTCCATGCGGAGATCGCCGTCATCCGGCCGTTTGTCCTCGGCAACGGCCTGGTGGCGCGGGCGGTCGAGCGGCTGCTGGTGCAGGCTGCGGGGTTGGATCCGACCGGAGTGGCGGTGCCGGAGGTGGGCTATCTGGACGGGGGCACCACGGCATACCTGGGGGCTTTGTCGGCCTATGCCACCGGATCTCGGGAGGGCGTGGCGCTGTGGCTGCGACACAGTGCGGAGTCGCTGGTGCGCGGGGCTGCCGAGGGCGGACGGATCGCCGACGCGGTGCGGGTGGGGCGGCTCGGCGGCGGGTGACCGCTTGAGGGCTCGGTATCGCGCGCTTGTCTCGCGGGCTGAGCCGGGCCCTCACGAAGTTCTCACGGTTTCTCCCTGAAATGATGTCCGTTTGGTGCACTTGGCGGTAGTACGCGGCCCCCCTGAGAGTCCGCCACGCGAAATACGCACCGCCAAGAGTTTGCATTGAGGCCTATCTAGCGTGACAATGGCACTGCTCCCCTTCGGGGTTGAGCGGTTGCGCACTGGCCCCTCCCCCCCGGTGCCAGCGCGCCAGACGGCCCCCGTTGCCCCCCCGACGGGGGCCGTCGCATGTCCCGGGCCGGTTGGGGGCGTTGTCCACATCCTTGAGGTGCCCGTCCCACGGTCCACAGCTGGTGGCCGGCTGTGCTGCGCTGGCGGCGGCGATGGCGCACGGTGCGGGCATGGGATTTGGGGATGGGCGGCCTCGCGTGGTCGCGGTGGTCGGGGCGTCGGGTGGGTGCGGCGCGTCCACCCTCACGGCTGCGGTATGCCGTGCTGCCGCCCGCGGAGGGTTGACGGTGGTGGCCGTCGACGGCCAGCCGGGTGGAGCGGGCCTGGATGTCGTGCTGGCCCTCGACCACGTCGCGGGGGTGCGCTGGCCCGATCTGGCCCGCCTGCGCGGGGCAGTCGACGGGCCTGATCTCATGGCGCGGCTGCCCGGCAGCGATGGGGTGTCCGTCCTGGCGCATGGACGCGACGGCATACCGCCCCCGGGGCCCGAAGCCTTGGCTGCGGTCGTCGTCGGTCTGGCTGCTGCCCGCCGCGATGGCGGGCCGGATCTCGTGGTCGTCGATGCCAGCCGTGAACGCACCGTGGGGTCGGACCTCACCTGGTGGCCATGTGTCGATCTGGTGGTGGTCGTTGCCGGCACGGGCGTGCTCGAGTTGGCGGCGCTGAGCTCGGTCGTCGCGGCCCTGGACGGACTGGATGCCGACGCCGTCCTGGTGCTCAGGGGTGAACGCGTGCCCGGACGATTGTGCGACGACGTCGAGGACAGCCTCGGTCTGCCCGTGCTGCTCACCGTGGCGCATGACCCGAAGGTGGCGCGTGACCTGGGCCGGGGGGTGGCGCCGGGCTCCGCATCAGGGCCGATGGCTCGAGCTGCCGCCGCGGTGTTGACCGCGGTCGGAATGCCGGTGGGAAGGTCTGTGACGACATCGAGGGACGCGCTTCTGGGCATACCGCCGGGCACGCGGCCGGACCCATCGCTGGATGTCGGCCGGTCGGCCGAGGATGAGTCGGCGCGCGGCACGGATCGGCGAGCCGTGTGGCGGGCGTCATGACGCGGCTGCCGCGGGGCGCCGAGAGCGTGCAGCAACGGCTCGATCGGTTCATCCGGGATGGCTTGGCGCCGGACCCTCGGCTGGTCGCCGAGGTAGCCGCGGCGGAGCGCGGGCTGCTCGGGGAACGGGGCACCGATGCCACCTGGCGGGCATTGACATCTGCCGTGCTCGGCGCTGGTCCGCTCGAGGAGTTCCTCGCCGACCCTGCGGTCACGGACGTGGCCGTCAACGGTGACGGACGAGCGTGGGTCGATCGCGGTGCGGGCATGGTCGCGACCCCGGTCGTCGTCGGTAATCCTCGAGAGTGTCGCGCGTTGGCCGTTCGCCTGGCCGCGCAGGCCGGGCGCAGACTCGACGACGCGGCGCCGTTCGTCGACGGGATCCTTCCCTCCGGGGCGCGGTTGCATGCGATCCTGCCGCCCTTGGTCGAAGGGGGTGCCCACATCACGCTGCGGGTGCCGGCTCGGACGCCGTTCACCCTGGAGCAGCTGACCGATGCCGGCATGGTGCCGTCGGGGTGGGCTGACGACCTGGTCCAGTTGGTCCGCAGCCGGGTGTCGTTCGTTGTCACCGGGGGCACAGGTGCGGGCAAGACGACCCTGCTCGGGGCGCTGCTCGGTCAGTCCGATGCCCGCGACCGGATGGTGATCGTCGAGGACGTCCGCGAGGTGCGGGTGCACCACCCACACGTCGTGCACCTGGAGGGGCGGCCGCCCAATGTCGAGGGTGCCGGTGAGGTCACCATGGTCGCCCTCGTGCGTCAGGCCTTGCGTATGCGCCCCGATCGGCTGGTCGTCGGCGAGGTGCGCGGCGCCGAGGTCCGCGAGCTGCTCGCCGCGCTCAACACTGGCCACGACGGCGGCTGCGGCACCGTGCACGCCAATGCGCCGGGTGATGTCGTAGCCCGGTTCGAAGCGCTCGGGGCACTTGCCGGTATGCCGGCCACCGCAGTCCACGCCCAGCTGCGCAGCGCCGTGCAGGCGGTGTTGCACGTGCGGCGGCGCTCTGATGGGCGCCGGGTGGTGGAGTCGGTGGGAGTCGTCTCGTGCGCTGGTGAGCGAGGGTTCGACGACGGCCCGGATGCCGGACAACGGGCCGCTGGCGAGCCTGTGGTGCGGACCGCTCTGGCCCTCAGCGGCGATGCGAACCCCGTCGACCCGTGGGCCCGACGCCGTTGGGACGCTCTGCTGCAGGGGCGGCCATGACCGTGGTCGTCGCTGCGTTGATCGCGCTCGCGGTCCTCGTATGGCCTTCGCGTCCGAGCCCCCTCGATCTCGGCAGGCAGCCTGGCGAGCCGTCGATTCGTGACGTCGGTCGGGGCGGGCCGCCGCCGACGCGTGATCGCTCGGTGCGGGTGAGGGCAGCTCCGACGCGCGAGGCCGCAAGGCTCGGCGCAGGTCGACACCCTCGTGGCGAGCTGTCCAGACGCTCGGGCTCGATGCTGGCCGCTGGCCGGCGGTCAAGGCGCCGCCGCAGGTCCAGCCAGGACGACGACCGGATGGTGCAGGCTCTCGACTTGGTCGCCGCAGCCGTGCGGGCCGGCGCCGACCCGCGGACCGCTGTGGACTTTGCGACCGCCCAGCTCGGACTCGTCGGAAGCCCGCTCGCACCGGGCGCGATCACCGGCCTCGCGCTCGACAGCCCGGCAACGCCCGACCCGGGCGGCAACTCGCGCGACCGGGCCGGCATCTCGGGAGACCCGGTCGGCAACTCGACCGGCGAACTCGCCAGCGGCTTTGCCGGGATCGATGTCGGCGGGATGAGGGCCGGCCTGCGCAACCCCGGCGAGAGTAAGCGGGCTCCGCCTGGCCTGCAGTTCGTCGCCCGAGCCTGGCGCCTGTCCGATGCCGCGGGTGTCCCGCTGGCCGACGCGATCGACGTCGGCGTGCACCTTCTCCGGGCCGACCGGGCTGCTCGCTCGCGCGTTGACGTTGCCCTGGCTGGGCCGCGGGCGACGATCCGAGTGCTCACCCTCCTGCCGTTGGCTGGGCCGTTGCTCGGCGCCGCCCTGGGCGTGTCACCCACGGCCTGGCTGGACAGCCCGATCGCCGTGGCGTCGGTGGTCTCGGGGGTGGCGCTCATGGTGATCGGGCGTTGGTGGTGCGCCCGGATGGTCGCGCAGCTTGGGCCGGGGTCGACCCGTCTCGACCCGCTGGAGGTCGCCGCGACGACCGACCTGCTGGCCTTGGTCTTGCGTGGCGGGTGCGGAGTCGTCGACGGCCTCGAGCAGGTAGCCGCTGTGTCGGACGACGACGTGGCGGCTGACCTCGCCTCCGTGGCAGCGGCCGTCAGGTGGGGTATGCCGTGGGCTCGGGCCTGGGCAGCTGTCGGCCCCGGCTGGTCAGCTGTCGGACGTGCCCTGGTGCTGGCCGATTCGCTGGGCGTCGCTCCGAGCGATCCCTTGGCCCGAGCAGCGTCCGATCAGCGACGTGACCATGCGCACCGGCTCGAGGTCGGCACAGCCCGCCTCGGCGTGCGCATTGTGCTGCCATTGGGGTTGGCGTTCCTGCCGGCTTTCGTCTTGCTGGGTCTGGTGCCCCTCGTGCTTGCCTTGGCGGGCGAGCTCTGGCGGGGGTGACCTCAGGCGGGGGTGACCTCAGGCGGGGGTGACTTCGGTCGGGCGCCCAGGGCAGCCGACGCGGGACCGCGCAGCGCAGCCGACGCGGGACCGCGTAGCCGACGCGGGACGCGGCTCATCCCTCGGCGCGCGCCGCGCCGGCGGGGTCAGACAAAGGATCCGACGAGATCAGTCGGTAGTCACCAGCTGCGGTTGGAGCACCGCGAGGGAGGTGAAACCACCCGAGACGTTGGCGGACGGCATACCGGCTGCTGCGAGCGTGCGATGGGCGAGGTACGAGCGGAACCCCGATGCGCAGTGGACGACGATCGGGCGGCCGGCGGCCAGTTCGCGCACGCGGTCGACGGATTCGGCGACCTGAGGTTGCGGGATCAGCGTGGCTCCGGCGATATGGCCTCGCTCCCACTCGCCGGGGTTGCGCACGTCGAGCACGAACTGCTGCTCCGGGTCGATCGCGACCGCCGGATCGTGCTGGGTCAACCCTCCGTGCAGGACGTTGTCCGCGATCATGCCGAGCATCATCACCGGGTCCTTGGCCGAGCCGAAGGGAGGTGCGTAGCTGAGGTCGAGGTCGACCAGGTCGTCGGCATGCAGGCCGCCCCGGGCTGCGGTCGCGATGACGTCGATGCGCTTGTCGACGCCGGCGCGTCCGGCGCCTTGCGCGCCGAGGATGCGCCCGTCGGGGGCGAAGTGCAGCAGCAGATGCATCGTCTCGGCGCCGGGGTAGTAGCCGGCGTGGTGGCCGCTGTGCGTCCGCGCGGTGTGGAACGGCTGACCGTCCAGGGCACGGCGTGAGGCGCCGGTCATCCCGACGGCGAGGTCGAAGACGCGCACGATCGCAGTCCCGAGCGGCCGCGGTGACCGGCGGTGGCCGGCGTCGAGCGCGTTGACGGCGGGGTGCGGCTCGGCCGACTCGGTCGAGTCCGAGTGCTGTCCTGGCGTGCTGTCCACGCCCTCGGCGGTGCCGCGGGAAGTGGCCCACCTCGCGACGATCGCGTCCGCAGCGACCCGCCCGCCGCGGTTGGCCGGGGTCGCCAGCGCCACCGGAGCGACGACGCCGGTGACCGCGTGAACGCTCGCCGTCGCATCGCCGACGGCCCAGATGAACGGGTCCGACGTCTGCTGGTCGGCGTCGACGACGATCGCGCCGCCGTCGGTGAGGGCCAGGCCGGCAGCAGCGGCGAGCTCGCTGCGCGGCTTCACCCCGACCGAGAGCACGACGAGATCGGTCGGCAGGACGGTGCCGTCGGCCAGAGTGACGACCGGTCGGCCGTCTCGGTCGGCGATGGTTGTGGCTGCCACGCCTTCGTGCACAGCGACGCCGTGGGCCTTGAGCTCGACGCGCACATGGTGGGCGATCTCGGGGTCGACGACCGGTAACACGTGTGGGGCGGCCTCGATGATCGCGACCTCCAGCCCGGCGTGGCGCAGGCCCTCGGCGGCCTCCAGTCCGATGAACCCGGCCCCGAGGACGACCGCGCGCTGGGCGCCGTCGGTGACCCAGCCTCGGATCGCATCTGCGTCGGGCACCGTGCGGAGGGTGCGCACCCGGGGGTGGTCGATGCCCGGGATCGGGGGCATCACGGCATACGCGCCGGGGGCCAACACGAGGGCGTCGTAGTCGACGAGCTCGGTGCCACCGTCGGGCGCTTCCAGGGTGACCGTCCGTGCAGTCCGGTCGATCGCCGTTGCGGTGGTGCGGCTGCGGACCTCGAGCCGCAAGGTGCGCGCGAGCGAGGTCGGGGTGTGCAGGAGCAGGCTGCGGCGCGCCTCGATCTCGCCGCTGACGTAATAGGGCAGGCCGCAGTTGGCGAACGAGACCTCCTCGCCGTGCTCGACGACGATGATCCGCGCGTGCTCGTCACGGCGGCGCAACCGCGCCGCGGCGCTCATCCCTCCGGCGACTCCACCGACGACGACAACGGTCCGCATTGCTTCATGATTCGCGCTCACAAGTCCACCATCCTATACCCCTAGGGGTATCACTCTGTGCACATCCTCATCGTGATCGTCCCATCGTCCACAGCCCAGCGTGCACGGGTGGCGAGGTGATTCCTGCCGCTCGCAGGATGGCTGCGATGACAGCAGCCAGAGCTTGAGGAGGACGACATGGTGTGCAGGTGTTGGGCGCGGACGGTGGGCCCGGTGCGGGCTCGGTTGCGCCGAGTGCGGTGCCGGCTCGACGCCGGGATGACGACGGCAGAGTATGCCGTGGGGACGCTGGCCGCCGTGGCGATGGCCGTGGCTCTCATCGCGGTCGCTCGCTCGGATGCGGTGCGTGGCGCCCTCGCGCGGGTCATCCAGACCGCATTGGGCGCTGGTGGCTGAGGTGCGGGTCGGCCTGCTGGGGATCTGTAGTTCGCATGGTTCCCGCTCGGGTGCGGTGCGCCGGCGCCGCGATCGCGGGATGGCCAGCGTCGAGGTGGCCCTGGCTCTTCCCGTGGTCGTGACCCTCCTGGCGGTGTGCGTGGGCGCCGTATCGCTGGGTGTCGACCGGGTGCGCTGCGTCGATGCCGCGCGGCTGGCTGCGCGGGCGTTGGCTCGCGGCGACGACTCGGGCACTGCGCTGGCTCTGGCTCGGACCGCAGCACCGCCGGGTGCCGGTGTCGCGGTGAGTTCGTCGGCCGATCGGGTGACGGTCACCGTGACGAGCGTTCGATCGGTGGGTTGGCTGGGTCGATTCGAGGTGGCAGGGAGTGCGACCGGGCAGCGCGAGGCTGCCGCAGCGGCTGACCCGTGAGTGGCGCTCAGCGTCGGGCACCGGGCAGTCCGGACGGTGGAGGAGGGGCTCGGGGCGTGCGGCACGGCGCGAGGGACGCCAGTAGGCGAGGCCCTCACCATGTCCGTCGGCAGGTCAGGCCGGGCCATCCGCCCCGCGGGCCATCGCAGGCCGGGCCAGGCCGTCGCTATGTCAGGCATGTTCATCGGCGCGACCGCGGGAGTGTGACCGTGCTCGTGGCCGTCACCGCGGCACTCGTCGTGGCGCTCAGTGTTGGCGCGGCTGCGGTCGTCACGGCAGTGGCGACCGCCCATGCGGCGCGCAACGGGGCGGATCTCGCGGCCCTGGCGGTCGCGTCCCACGCGCTGTCGGCGGACCCTGGCATGGCGTGCGCCCAGGGCGCCGTGATTGCCGCAGCTAATGGTGGCGTGCTCACCGGCTGTTCGGTCCTGAGTTCGGGCGTGGCTCAGGTCGAGGTGACGGTCACCTGGCGACGGGGGCCGTGGCGGATGTCCTCGACCAGCGCTGCCCGCGCGGGTCCCGGCTGACCACCAAGCCGTTCACGTCGTGGGCGCGGACCTTGCGGCGCCCAGCACGACCGCAACCGAGCGAAGGGCCCACCCCACCCAGCGCGTGGCGCCGCCCTGTCGAATCACGCGTTCAGCCCGCGGCCTGCTGGTCGTCGGTCATGGCGGCGAACCATTCGGCGGACATGGACCGCGCCTCCTCGTCTCCAGCGGGGTCGAGTACGCACAGCAGCGCCCGAGCCGTCCTGCCCTCGGACGTCATCAAATCGGCCCCTGAGGACCCAATTGCCTCAATGTACTCCCACACCCCAGCCTTCACTTCAAGCAGCGCGCCGGCTCCCCCGGACCAGTGGCTCGCCGCTTGATCCAGCGCTGGCTGGAGCGGAGCCGGCACGTCCATGCCCTGAAGCCTCGCCACGAAAACCTGCATGAGGGCCGTCCACGGATCCACCCCCTTCGCCGTCTCAACACGGCCTGCGGCGTGCAGGTAGTCCTGTCCGTTCATCGCGCGACTCGAGCACGGGTCAGGGCACCCAAGTCGGGTCAGAGACTGCGGTCGGTCGGCTCGGCCGGCCGAGTTGCGGGACGCTGGGGTTCGGTCGGGCGGGTCGGAGCCGCCTGCTTCAGTTCGCGGAGCTCTCGGCGTTGTGCGGCCTTGCGCTTGGCCCCGGCCGCCATGAGCCGTGCGCCCAGCCACAGCAGCAGCATCGCGGCAGCCCCGGCGATGAAGACCGTGATCGGCTGAACGGTGAGTTGCACCAATCCGTCAGCGCCCAGGCCCACTCGGTCGCTGGTCTGGAGAGCCAGCCAGGCGAAGAGCGCGCCGCCACCGACGCCGATCAACAGGAGGACCAGACCGACGGCAACCATGAGCAACCTCCACGATGCACCCAGCCGCAGCCGGACCCCAGATCACGCGACAGCGTGGCCCTGCGATGAGATTACCCACCCCTGCCACCGTCAGGCTTGCCCGAAAGCCTCGACTCTCACCGCTGCGCGAGCGCCAACCTGCTCAAGACGGCGGCCAGCACGCCGATTGCGCCGGCTTTGTCCAAGGGTGAGTTCCCGTTGCCGCACTTGGGCGACTGCACGCAGCCCGGACACCCGGCCTCGCAATCGCACCGTCGGATGGTCTCGAGCGTCGCCTGCACCCAGTCGCCGATGACGGCATACCCGCGTTCTGCGAAGCCCGCGCCGCCGGGATGCCCGTCATAGACCAGCACCGTGGGCATCCCGGTGTCGGGGTGGCATGCGGTCGAGACGCCGCCGACGTCCCACCGATCGGCGGTCGCCACGAGCGGGAGCATCCCGATGAGCGCGTGCTCGGCAGCATGCAGCGCGCCCGGCCATTGCCGCGGCTCGATTCCGAGGTCCGTCAAGACGGCCTCTGGCAGCGTCCACCAGACGCCCGTCGTGGCCAGGGTGCGTACGGGCAGGTCGAGGCGGTGCTCCCCGATGACCTCGCCCGACGGCCCGCGGCGCAGGAACGACACGACCTGCGAGTGGACGGTCACCTCGCCGAAGGCGACCGTCAGATCGGGGTGCTGGCGTCGCTGGCGCACCTCGCCGAGGTCGAAGCGGCTGATCGACCTGGCCTGAGTGCTCCACCCCGGGTCGCCCGCGACGACCAGGGCATGTCCGGCCTCGAGGTCGAGTTCGGACACGACGAAGGTGACCCCCTGGTGCAGGTGCACGGCGCCGGCGTGCACGGTGTGATCGGCGCGGGCCTCGTCGACCAGGCCGACGACCCGGCCCGACGATCGCTCCACGATGCGGATGCTGCGCCCGATCCCGCGCAACGTGAACCAGCCCGACGGGCGGTCCGGCCGCGGCCAATACCACCCGGTGGGTCGCATCCGCAGCACCCGATCGGCCACCAACCGGTCGACGAGGCCGCGGGCCGAGGGTCCGAAGAGCTCGAGGTCGACCGGGGTGAGCGGCAGTTCGGCGGCGGCGCACAACAGGTGGGGGGCGAGCAGGTGTGGATTCTCGGGATCGACGACCGCAGCCTCCACTGGGCGCTCGAAGATCGCCTCCGGATGGCCGATGAGGTAACGATCCAGCGGGTCATCCGCACCGACGAGCACCGCGAGCGCCGGCCGCCCGGCGCGTCCGGCCCGCCCGACCTGCTGCCAGAACGACGCGAGCGTGCCCGGCCAGCCGGCCAGCACCACGGCGTCGAGGCCGGAGATGTCGATGCCGAGTTCCAGCGCGGTCGTCGCGGCCAGCCCACGCAGGGTCCCCTCGCGCAGGTCTCGCTCGACGGCGCGGCGTTCCTCGGGCAGATAACCGCCCCGGTATGCCGCCACGGCTCGCCGATAGCCGCCGGAGTCCCGAGCTGCGACACTCGCGATGACCTCGGCCCCCACCCGGGACCGGGCAAACGCGACCGTCTGCACGCCGGCGTCGACAAACCAGCCGAGCAGGTCGGCCGTCTCGGCCACCGCGCTGCGCCGCTTCGGCGTGAGGTCCCCGGCCGGTGCAGCCACCGGCCCATCGTCGTGATCGATGTGTGCCTGATCGGGCGATGGTCCATCATCCGGGGCGCCACGCAGTCCATCCTCCGCAGCGGCGTTCGTCGGTGACTCGGCGCTGGCCGGTTCCCAGAGGGCGACGGTGAGTGCACCCCGAGGCGAGCCGTCGCGCTGCACGGGACGGACCGGCATACCGAGCAGGTGAGTGGCGTGTGCGCCGGGGTCGGCGATCGTCGCCGACGCGAAGGCGAAGGTGGGTTCCGCGCGATAGCGCGCCGCGACCCGGCGCAACCGCCGCAGCGTGAGAGCCACGTGCGAGCCGAAGACGCCCCGATAGATGTGGCACTCGTCGACGACGACGTAGCGCAGCGCCCGCAGGAACGGTGCCCAGCGTTCGTGGCCGGGCAGGAGGGAGTGGTGCAGCAGGTCGGGATTGGTCAGCACGTATGCCGCGTGGTCGCGCACCCAGCGGCGTTCCTCCGGCGGGGTGTCGCCGTCGTAGGCAGCCACCCGGACCCCGGGCAGAGCCAGGGCTTCGACTCGGGTCAATTGGTCATGGGCGAGCGCTTTGGTCGGGGCGAGGTAGAGCGCCGTCGCGCCCCGCCCGGTCGGGGCGTCGCGACCGGCCAGCACCGAGGTGAGCACCGGCAGCAGGAAGCCGAGCGACTTGCCCGATGCCGTCCCCGTCGAGATCACGGTGTGCTCGCCGGCACGGAGCCGGTCGGCTGCCTCGCGTTGATGCGCCCACAGCTGCGGGATGCCCGCGCCGTTGAGGGCGCCACGGAGAGCAGGATCGGTCCATTCGGGCATCTCGGCGGTCGATGCCGCGCGCGCAGGAAAGCGCTCGACGTGCCGTAGTCGACGTGCACGGTCACCGACTGCAATACTCACCAGTAACCGTGCTGGGTCGTCAGCCTGCCAAGGGACTCCGCCAAGCGGGTCCACCGGCGGATCTGGAGGTGCGGGCATCGGCTCAACAGTACGGCCGGTGACCGGTGCAGCACTCTGGCAACGGCACGGAGGGACCTGCCCGGGCGGAGCGGCACAGAAGCACGACGACAACCAAGGCACGACAACCAAGGCACGACAACAAAGGCGCGACAACAAGGGGTGGCGGTGGAACTGGAGCTGTCGAACCAGACCTACGGTGACACGTGCGTCGTGCACGTCACCGGTGAAATCGATCTGGCCACGGCCCCGGCGCTGGGCCGGTTCCTCGACGAGCACATTGCCAAGGGTGCTCGTGAGCTCGTCGTCGACATCGAGGGTGTCACCCTGCTGGATTCCACTGGGCTCGGCGTCCTCGTCGGCCGGCTCAAGCTCATGCGGGCCAACGGCAACGACATGCGGGTCGTCGGCGCACGCGATCGGGTCCTCAAGGTGCTGGTCATCACCGGGCTCGACCAGGTTTTCGAGGTCAGCAAGGTCCACTGAGGGCCGCTCCACGCGCTCGGCCGCGGCGGGACGGCATACCGGCTGTCGTCATCTTTTTCACCTACCCAGGGGTGTAAGCGCTTTCACCTGCGTGTAGCGCGCGTCACACCGGAACGAGACTTCTGCCCGGTCGCCCCCGAGCGGCCGGGACCGGTAGCCT
This sequence comes from Actinomycetales bacterium, assembly GCA_016710385.1. Classification (GTDB taxonomy): domain Bacteria; phylum Actinomycetota; class Actinomycetes; order Actinomycetales; family Dermatophilaceae; genus Phosphoribacter; species Phosphoribacter freyrii. Next base: position 944,486 of record JADJVX010000017.1, on the reverse strand, counting down.
CAGGCCGGACACACGGAAGTGCCTCCGCCGAGGATGCCCTCGGCGCCGACCCCGTGCGCCGCCGGTGGCGGCGTCAAGGAGGAACTGGATGCTCGCCATCAACCCCGCCGCGAGTCAGGTGGCCCTTGAGGGGCTCAACCTGACCCTGGTCATCGCGGTCTTGGTCATCTCGATCATCGCCCTCGTGATGGGTGCCATGTTCCGCGGCCAGGTGCTCGCCGCCGACCCCGGCACCCCGCGGATGCAGGAGATCGGCGCCGCGGTCGAGGAGGGCGCTCAGGCCTACCTCAACCGGCAGTTCAAGACGCTCGGCGGTTTCGTCGTGCTCGTCTTCCTCTTGCTGTTCCTGCTGCCGGCCGACATGAACGTCAAGATCGGTCGCTCGGTCTTCTTCGTCATCGGCGCGCTCTTCTCGGCGGCCATCGGCTACCTCGGCATGTCTCTGGCCGTCAAGGCCAACGTGCGCGTGGCCTCCGCTGCCCGCATGGGCAGCCGTGAGGGCGGCATGAAGATCGCCTTCCGCACCGGCGGCGTCGTCGGCATGGCGACGGTCGGCCTCGGACTGCTGGGCGCCTCAGTCGTCGTGCTTATCTACAAGGGCGACGCCCCCAAGGTCCTCGAGGGCTTCGGCTTCGGCGCCGCGCTGCTGGCGATGTTCATGCGGGTCGGCGGCGGCATCTTCACCAAGGCCGCCGACGTCGGCGCCGACCTGGTCGGCAAGGTCGAGGCGGGCATCCCCGAGGATGACCCGCGCAACGCGGCGACCATCGCCGACAACGTCGGTGACAACGTCGGTGACTGCGCCGGCATGGCGGCCGACCTCTTCGAGTCGTATGCCGTGACGCTCGTCGCGGCGCTCATCCTCGGCTCGGTCGCGCTCGGCGTCACCGGCCTGGTTTTCCCGCTCATCGTCCCGGCCATCGGCGCGATCACCGCGATCATCGGCGTCTACATCACCAAGGTGAAGGGCAACGAAAACGGCCTGGCCGCCATCAACCGCGGCTTCTACATCTCCGCCGTCATCTCCGCCGTCCTGTCGACCGCGGCCGCATTCTTCTACCTGCCGCAGGCCCTCACCTCGGCCACCGGCGAGGTCCTCGTCTCCGGGCTGCGCATCCGCGCCACCCTGGCCGTGCTGCTGGGCATCGTCCTGGCGGGCGTCATCCTTTGGCTCACCGGTCACTTCACCGGCACCGAGTCCCGCCCGACGAACGACGTCGCCCGCACCTCGCTCACCGGCCCGGCCACCGTCGTGCTCGCCGGTATCGGCGTCGGCTTCGAGTCGGCCGTCTACACCGCGGTCATCATCGGCGCTGCCGTGTATGCCGCGTTCACCCTCGGTGGCGGCGCGGCCGCGCTGTCGCTGTTCTTCATCGCGCTGGCCGGTTGCGGTCTGCTCACCACGGTCGGCGTCATCGTCGCCATGGACACCTTCGGCCCGGTCTCGGACAACGCCCAGGGCATCGCCGAGATGTCGCACGACATCGACGCCGCAGGCGCGCGCATCCTCACCGACCTCGACGCCGTCGGCAACACCACCAAGGCGATCACCAAGGGCATCGCCATCGCGACCGCCGTCCTCGCGGCAACCGCACTCTTCGGGTCGTTCACGGATGCCTGGGAGACCGCCGCTCGCGAGATCGGCATCAAGTCCGCCGGCGAGCTGCCGCTGTCGTTCATCACCGAGATCGTCTCGCCGACGACCCTCGTGGGTGCACTGCTCGGTGCCTCGGTCGTGTTCCTCTTCTCCGGCCTGGCGGTCAACGCCGTGACCCGCGCTGCCGGCGCGATCATCTTCGAGGTGCGCCGCCAGATCCGCGAGATCCCCGGGATCATGGAGGGCACCGCCAAGCCCGAATACGGCAAGGTCGTCGACATCTGCACCCGTGACTCGCTGCGTGAGCTCGCGACGCCGGGTCTGCTCGCGGCGCTCACCCCGATCATCGTCGGCTTCGGCCTCGGCATCGGGGCACTCGCGGGCTTCCTCGCCGGCGCCATCACCTCGGGCTGCCTAATGGCCGTGTTCCTGGCCAACTCCGGTGGCTCGTGGGACAACGCCAAGAAGATCGTCGAAGACGGCGCACACGGCGGCAAGGGCTCGCCGGCCCACGCCGCCACCGTCATCGGTGACACCGTCGGTGACCCGTTCAAGGACACCGCCGGCCCGGCCATCAACCCGCTGATCAAGGTGATGAACCTCGTCTCGGTGCTCGTCGCCCCGGCCATCGTCGTCCTCAGTGTCGGGTCGGGCGCCAACGCCGGCATCCGGTTCGGCATCGCATTGCTCGCACTCGCGATCGTCGTCGTGGCGGTCGTCGTGTCCAAGCGGCGTGACCTGGCCATCGCCGGCGACGCCTCGCCTGCGGCGGAACGGGTCGCGTCCTAGCCCCACGGCATACCGAAGCGGGCCGGTTCCCCTCCCGGGGACCCGGCCCGCTTTGCGTTCTTGACCCCACCCCCCCTCCGGCGACCCCGGCCCCCGACCCCCCGGCGGCCCTCAGGATGGCGGGCTGGCGCCCGGCCCGGCATACGGCGCACCCGCTGGCCGCTCTGCCGGGCCGCGACCTCACGGTGTATGGGCTGCGCAAGTTCCTGCGGCTGGCGCTCAACGGCAACCCGACAATCCTCATTCCCCTGTATGCCGTGGGTGATGCGGTAGTGCTCCTGACTCCGCTCGGTGCCGAGCTGCGGGAACTGGCCCCGAAGCTCGTCTCACGGGCGGCGAGTCACCGCTTCCTGGGCTATCTGGATTCGCAGCGGGAGCGGATGCTCGGCGGCGGGCGGCAGTCGAAGGTGCCCAACCGGCCCGAGCTGGTCGCGCGCCATGGCTATGACACGAAGTACGCCTCGCATGCCCTGCGCCTGGGTCGACAGGGTGTCGAGCTGACCATGACCGGACGGTTGACCTTGCCGATGCCACCGTCGGACCTCGAGCAATGTCTCGCGGTCAAGCGCGGGGAGGTGGACTTCCAGCGCGCCTTGGCGCTCATCGACGCCGCGCGTGCCGAACTCGCCGACGTCATCGACACCGGCCGTGGCGTACTGCCCGCCGAGCCTGATCGCGACGCGGTGAACGCCTGGGCGGTCAGCGCCCACCGGCGGCATTGGGCCGAGCACGGACTGTGACCGCCTCGGCGGTGGTGCTTCGCTGAGGGTGGCCGCGCCGCACCGAAGGTGGCCGCTCTGCACCGAGGATGCACCCTCAGCGCAGCGCGGCTAACCTCGCCGAACCGGGCCTAAACCGGACATCAACCGGCGGCACTGGCAGCGGTATGCCGTGCGGCCGGGTCAGAGGTCGGCCAGGACTGAACCTGGGTTTTCGATGGCGTCGGCGACGAACCGGATGAACGACGAGGCCAGCCCGCCGTCACAGACCCGGTGGTCGAAGACGAACGACATCTGGCCGATCTTGCGCACGACGATCTGCCCGTCGATCACCCACGGGCGGTCGATGACCCGGCCGAAACCGAGGATCGCCGACTGCGGGTGGTTGATGATCGCGGCCGAGCCGTCGACGTTGTACATCCCGTAGTTGTTGAGCGTGAAGGTCCCCGACAACAGCTCGGCCGGGGTGGAGCGCCCCTCCCGCGCGTCGGCGGTGAGCGTCTTGAGCGCTGCGCCGAGCTGCCGCGTGGTCATCGTGTGGGCACCCAGGATCGCGGGTGCCACGAGGCCGCGCGGCGACTGCACCGCGACGCCGAGGTTGACCCCGTCCCACATGACGAGTTCCTCGCGCTCGGCGTCGTAGGTCGAGTTCAACTCCGGGTGCGCCCGCAGTCCGGCGACGGCAAACCGCGCGAGATAGGCCAGCAGTCCCGGCGAATCCGGCTGCCCGGCCAGCGACGCGCGCAGCGCCACGAGCTGGGTGAAGTCGATATCGACCCACACGGTCGCCTCTGGGATCTCCGCCCGGCTGCGCGAGAGCGAGGCAGCCACCGAGCGCCGGAAGGCGGACATCGGTCGCCGTTCCAAGACCTCCAGACCGGTATGCCGGTCGCCCGCCATCACGCCGGCCGACGCCGCCGTGGGGCGAACCGCAGCGGGTTGCGCCGCCGCGGGTCGAGCCGGCGGAGCAGCAGTCGTGGCCGAGGCTGCCGGGCGGGCACTTGCGGGTGCGGGAGCCGGTGGGCTCGCGACCGGCGCAGCTGCAGCGGCAGCACGCGCACCTGCACCCGCACCCGCACCTGTACCTGCGCGCGGTGCGGCGCCCGAGTAGTCGGCGTGAGCAATGGCCTGCAGCACGTCGGCGCGGGTGACCAGTCCCTCCGGTCCGGTGCCGACGACCGACGCAAGGTCCAGTCCGGCGTCGCGGGCCAGCCGTCGGACCACCGGCGAGGACACCCGTAGCGCCCGGCCCTGCGGACGGGACACGGCAGCGTCGTGGCGACCGGCCGATGGGGGAGCGGGCACCGCAGCGGGCGGCGGCACGATCGCCCCGACCTGGGTGGCCTTGGTGGGATCGGCCCCGACTCGGCGCCGCCGGGTCGAAGTGGTGTCGGTGGTGCCATAGCCGATGAGGACGTTGCCCGACCCGCCACCGGTTTCGCCGGTGTCGAGCGGTTCGCCCGCGACGGTCGCGCTCTCGTCGGCGACTGCGGGGTCGGCAGCAACTGCGGCTTCCAGGGGCGTGGGGTCCGGGTCGACGGCGGCTGGGGCGGACGGCATACCGGAGTCTGTGGCCGTGCCGGAGTCGCCCGCAGCGGCGAGCGCTTCGGCGGACTCGGCCACGGTGAGCAGCGGGGCGCCGACCTCGAGGGTCTGGCCCTCCGCGGCGTGCCGGATGGCGACCACGCCGCCGTAGGGCGAGGGGACCTCGACCTTGGCCTTGGCGGTCTCGACTTCGACGACGACCTGGTCGATAGCCACCGAGTCACCGTCGGCGACCAGCCAGGTGACGATCTCGGCTTCGGTCAGGCCCTCCCCGAGGTCGGGCAGCACGAACGTGTGATGTCCCGGCGGCGGCACGAAGGCCGGGCCGGTGTACCCGTGGCTCACTGGTCCTCCCACTGCAGGCTGTCAACGGCGTCGAGGATGCGGTCGACGCTCACGAGGTAGTGCTTCTCGAGCTTCGGCGGCGGATAGGGGATGTCGAAGCCGGTGACCCGGCGCACCGGGGCGGCGAGGGAGTGGAAGCAACGCTCACCGATCCGGGCGGCCACCTCCGAGGAGAACGACGAGAAGCCCTGGGCCTCGGCGACGACGACCGCGCGGCCGGTCGAGGCGACCGCCGCCATGACCGTGGCGTCGTCGAAAGGCACCAGCGAGCGCAGGTCGACGACCTGCAGGTCGCGGCCTTCGCGCTTGGCGACCTCGGCAGCCTCCAGGGCGACCGGCACCGATTGGCCGTAGGCAATGATCGTGGCGTCCTTGCCCTCGCGGACGATCGCAGCCTTGCCGATGCCCGGGCGGGGGCGGGACAGGTCGACCTCGGCCTTGGACCAGTAGAGCCGCTTGGGCTCCATGACGATGACCGGGTCCGGCGAGGCGATCGCCGCGCGCAGCAGGTGGTAGGCGTCGGCCGGGTTCGACGGGGCCACGACAGTGAGGCCGGGGGTGTGCGTGTAGTAGCTCTCCGACGAGTCGCAGTGGTGCTCGACGCCACCGATGCCACCGCCGTAGGGGATCCGGATGACCATCGGCAGGTGGACTTGGCCCTTGGTGCGGTTGCGCATCTTGGCCACGTGCGAGGTGATTTGCTCGAACGCCGGGTAGGCAAAGGCGTCGAACTGCATCTCGACGATCGGGCGCAGCCCGCCCATCGCCATCCCGATGGCGAAGCCCATGATCCCGGACTCGGCCAGCGGGGTGTCGAAGCAGCGCTCGCCGAACTCCTTGGTCAGCCCGTCGGTGACCCGGAAGACGCCGCCGAGGGTGCCGACGTCCTCGCCGAGCACGTGGACCGTCTCGTCGTGCCGCAGGGCGTCGCGCATGGCCCGGTTGAGGGCCTGCATGACGGTGATCTTTTCGACATGGGGGACCGGGCTGTCGGCCGATGGCATGGGGCTCACTTGGCCGCCTCCTCTCGGGCGAGCTCGTCGAGCAGCTGGGCGCGTTGTTCGCGCAATTGCGGTGTGGGAGTGGCGAAGACGTGATCGAAGAGCACGGTCGGATCGAGCTCGCGCTCGGCGCTCATCCCGAGGCGCATCTCAGCCGCCATCTCTTCGACGCGCTGGGTGAGGGCCGTGGCGTGCTCGTCGTCGATGGCGCCGAGGCTGAGCAGGTGGGCTTGCGAGCGCAGGATCGGGTCGCGGGGCTCCCACTCTTTGACGGCCTCGGACGAGCGATAGCGCGTCGCGTCGTCGGCGTTGGTGTGCGCCTGCATCCGGTAGGTGTGCGCCTCGACCAGGGTCGGACCCTCCCCGGCCCGGGCCCGGTCGACGGCCTCGCCGAGCACGGCCAGCAGGGCTGCGACATCGTTGCCGTCGACCCGCTTGCCGGGCATGCCGTAACCGATCGCCTTGGCGGCCAGGCTCGGCGCCGCAGTCTGGCGCGACAGGGGCACCGAGATCGCGAACTCGTTGTTCTGGACGAGGAAGATCACGGGGGCCTTGAAGACCGCCGCGAAGTTCAGCGCCTCGTGGAAGTCGCCCTCGCTCGTGGCGCCGTCACCACACATGGCGACCACGACCGTGCGCTCGCCCTTGACCCGCGCGGCATACCCGACGCCGGCGGCATGCACGAGCTGGGTCGCCAGCGGCGTCGCAGTGGGGGCGCAGCAGTGTGCGTAGGGGTCGTAGCCCGCATGCCAGTCGCCGGCCAGCAGCAGCAGGATCTGCACCGGGTCGACTCCCTTGACCATCGCCGCGACGGTGTCGCGGTAGGTCGGGAAGAGCCAGTCCTGGTCCTCGAGCACCATCGCCGCCGCGACCTGGCAGGCCTCCTGGCCGTGCGAGGACGGATAGACCGCCAGGCGCCCCTGCCGCACCAGGGCATGGGCCTGGTCGTTGAACCGCCGCCCCTGCACCATGAGGTCGTGGGCGCGCACCAACGTGTCGGTGTCGGGCATCGGCAGCCGCGGGTCGGCGACCGGGGAGCCCTCCGGGGTCACCAGCTGGATGGGTTCGGGGGTCGGGAGCAGGTGCGCATCGGCGAGGTCGTATGCCGGTCGCTCGGCTGGTGGCTCGGCGGCGCGGGTGGGCGCTGTGCGGGGCTGTCGTGGGGTCATGAGGGTCCCATCGGGGTTGGGAGACGTCTGACGGCAATTCATGGAATCTTCTCGCATGTGGGCACTCTGTTTGTCAAAGTTGGCACTTCTGAGACAATTGGCTCTCTGCTCAACCCGGGCGTGATGATTTGTCCACATCGTGCCGGGCCGGAGTCGCGGACGGGAGACACATGGCTGAACGATCGGTCGGTTCATCGGAGACCAACGGGCCCTTCGTCACCGGACGCACCCAGCGCGCCGCCGCTCTCGACCCCGTCGACCTGGCCATGATCGGCATCCTCGAGCGTGAGGGCCGGGTCTCGGTGCGGCAGTTGGCCGAGCAGACTCATGTCTCGCGGGCCAATGCCTACGCCCGGTTGGAGCGACTGCAGCGCGACGGGGTGATCACCGGCTTCGGGGCGCGCGTCGACCCCCGGGCCAAGGGCCTGGCGACCTCCGCCGTCGTCACCCTGCAGATGGAGCAGCAGCAGTGGCGGGGCCTGCAGCAGGCCCTCGAATCCCTCCCCGAAGTCGTCTACGTCGCCCTCGTCGGCGGCGAGTTCGACGCGGTGCTCCTGGTGCGCGCCCGCGACAACGACCATCTGCGCGAGATCATCCTCGAAGGCCTGCAGGCCATCCCCGGGGTCACCGGCACGCGCACCTATCTCGTCTTCGACGAGATCGACCGGGGGCGGTGAGGGTATGCCGTTCCGGGAAGTCCCGCTCCCAGCGGTCTCGGGCGCTGACACACCCCCGGGCCTTCGCTGTATGCCGTTGCGCCCCAATGGTGTCGGCGTCCTGGTGCTCGCCGGGTCAAGTGGCCGGGTGGACGCCGATCGGGCGCGGCTGCTCGCCTCGACCGGGGCGGTGACCGAGTCGATCCAATGGTTCGGTGGGCCTGCTCAGCGGCCGGCACCCTTCGAGGTGCCGCTGGAGGTGTTCCAGGCGCGCATCGCCGCCTTGGCGGCGCAGGCCGACCGGGTGGTCGTCGTCGGGACGTCCTTCGGCGCCGAGGCGGCCCTGCTGGTCGCGTCGGTGACCCCGGCCGTCGCCGCGGTGGCTGCCTTCGCGCCCTCGCACGTGGTCTGGGCGGGCGTGCGTCCGGACGGCACCCAGACCTCGCACTGGACCTCGGGTGGCGCGCCGCTGCCGTTTGTGCCGCTGGCCGAGGATTGGCAGCCCGGGTCCGATCCGCCGGCCTTCGTCGATCACTATCGGCGCAGTCTGGCGGCGGTCTCGCCCGCGCAGCGTTTGGCGGCCACGATCGCGGTCGAGCGCATCCCTGAAGTCCTCCTCGTGGCCGGGGGCGACGATCTGGTGTGGCCATCGGTCGATGCCGCGCAGACGATCACCGCCCGACGGCTGGCGGCCGGACGGCATACCGAGGTGGTCTCGCTCGCCGGGGCCGGGCACCGCACGATCCTGCCCGGCGAGCCCGAGGTGAGCGGGGGGATGCGGATGGCTCGGGGCGGCACGCCGGATGCCGACCGCGCCCTCGGCGCGATGGCCTGGCCGGCCGTGCACCGCCTGTTGACCGGAGCCGCTGCGCCGACCACCGGGTGAGTGGAGACTTTCGCACCCCGGTGGTGCGAAAGTCTCCACCCATCGGTCACCGTGACCGGCGATCGCAGGCAAGCACACGGCATACCCTGTCTCCCGTGAGCGTGACCCCCGAGATCAACCCGACGCTGCTGCCTCGCCTGCGGGCCGACCTGGCCGCCGCGGGTTACACGGTGGACGGCGTCGAAGCCGCCCTCGGGCCGCTGGCGTCCGGCGCCCTGCACCGCGAGCAGCGCCTGCCGGCCGACCTCGCGACCCGCGGCAAATACGAGCCGGTCCGAGTGCTCATCCGGCTCTTCGCGCTCGGCTTCCCGGTCGCCTGGGACGACGCCGACGTGGCTCTGCCGACCCTGCGGGCCGATGGCGCCGTGCAGCTGGGCATCGCCCGCGCCGAGGGCGCCGACCTGCGCGCAACCTGCGACCTGCGCCCCTACGGGGACGAGGACCACGCCTGGTGGGTCGCCTCCGACCTGTCCGAGATCGCGACCGGAGTCCCGCTGGCCGAGTCGCACGTGCTCGGGGTCGGCAATGCGTCGACCACGTTGGCGGAGTGGACGATTCGCCGCAAGGTCGCGACCGCCCTCGACCTCGGCGTCGGCTCCGGCGTGCAAGCGCTGCACCTGGCCACCCACGCCGATCACGTGACGGGCACCGACCTGTCGTCGCGGGCGCTGCGTTTCGCGGCCTTCACCGCGGCTCTCAACGACACCGACGTCGAGCTCCGGCACGGCAGCCTGCTCGCCCCGGTCGCGGGGGAGCGCTTCGACCTCGTCGTGAGCAACCCACCGTTCGTCATCACCCCGCGCGCGGCCGGCGTCCCGCAGTACGAATACCGCGACGCCGGCCTCGTCGGCGACGGTGTCGTCGAGGCCCTGGTGCGCTCGGTCGGCGAGCACCTCGAGCCGGGCGGGGTCGCCCAGTTCCTCGGCAACTGGGAGATCCGTCGCGGCGCCGACTGGCGCGACCGCTGGCGCGACTGGTTGGCCGGCACCGGGCTGGACGCCTGGGTCATCCAGCGCGACGTGCAAGACCCGGCCGAGTACGCCGAGCTGTGGGCTCGCGACGCCGGTCAGCGGCAAGGCGCGGCGATCTACGAGCAGATGTATGCCGCGTGGCTGGCCGACTTCGCCGACCGAGACGTCGAGGCGATCGGCTTCGGGGTGGTCACCGTGCAGCGCCCGGCCACCGAACGTGAGCCGTGGATCGACCTGGCGGTCGTCTCCGGTCCGGTCGCGGCCGGCGTCGGACATGCTGTGGACGCGGGTCTCATCGCGCGCACCGCCCTGGCCGAACGGGGCGAGGCGTGGCTGCTCGACACGGCCTGGCGGGTCGCCCCAGATGTCACGGTGGAACGGCATACCGTCCCGTCGTCCGAGCACCCGGACGCGCCGGCCGCCTTGCTGGCCCGGCAGGGGTCGGGGCTGCTGCGGGTGGCGACCCTCGACCCGGCCACGGCCGGGTTGCTCGGCGTCTGTGACGGGTCGCTGACCGCGCGAGTCGCCCTCGGCGTCATCGCCGAGTTGCTCGGTGAGAGTGCGGCCGACACGGTGGCTGCCGCACTGCCGACGTTGCGCGCGCTGGTCGCCGACGGCTTCCTGCACGCCTGACCTGGGCGGCAGGACCCGGTGGTGAAAGGATGAGTCATGAGTGGCTCACCGGGATCGCCCGACGTGCTGGGTTCGGACGACACCCGGCCCGCGTGGGAGGCCCGCCTGCCCTTCCACTACGGCTGGGTCATTGTCGCCGTGGGTGCGGTGGTGTCGATGGCCGTGCTCGGTATGGGGCGCTTCGCTTTCGGCATGGTGCTGCCGTCGATGCGTGACGGGCTGGGGTTCTCCTACGGCGATGCTGGCTGGATCGGCACGTGCAACTTCCTCGGCTACCTTGCCGGGGCCTCGCGTGCAGGCGCGGTCGCCAAGCGGCTCGGCCCGCGCAGCACGGTCACGGTCGGGCTGGCCCTCGTCGCGCTCAGCCTGGCCCTCGTGACTTTCGCGTCGGCCCTGTGGGCGGTCATCGTGCTGTTCGCCCTGACCGGGCTAGGCAGCGGCGTCGCCAACGTGACCATGGTTGCCATGACCGGCATGTGGTTCCTCAAGAGCATGCGCGGCTGGGCCAGTGGACTGGTCGTCGGCGGCATCGGGCTGGGCCTCATGGGCAGCGGGCTCGTCGTGCCGGCCGTCAACCGGATGATCGGACCGGGCGATGGCTGGCGGCTGAGCTGGCGAATCATGGCGGGCAGCATCGCTGTCGTCGGCGTGGTCGCCGCCGTGCTGCTGCGCGACGGGCCGCAATACGTCGGCATCAAGGCCGCCGGTCATCCGGTGCGCGACGCCGTCGAGCCCGCGCCAGTCTCCCAGGCCGAGCAGCGCCGCACGACCCTGACCCTCGGGCTGGTCTACTCGATGTACGGCTTCGCCTACGCCATCTTCGTCACCTTCATCGTCACAACCCTCGTGGAGCAGCGCGGGCTGGCCGAGTCGGCGGCGGGCTGGATCTGGTTCGTCATCGGGCTGCTGTCGCTGGCGTGCGGCTTCTTCGGCAAGCTCTCCGATCGGGTGGGGCGCAAGCGCGGCCTGGCCATCGTCTTCGCCATGCACGCCGTCGCGTATCTCATCGTCGGCCTGCAACTGCCCGGAGTGCTCCTGTATGCCGCCGTCGCCCTCTTCGGGATCGCCGCCTGGAGCGTCCCCGGCATCATGGGCGCCGTGGTCGGCGATTACCTCCCGCCGGCCCAGGCCGTGCACGCGCTCGGGGCCCTCACGATCTTCTTCGGCATCGGCCAGGCGGCCGGGCCGGCGTTGGCCGGAGTCATCGGCCAGCACACCGGCGAGTTCACCTCCGCCTACCTGCTTGCGGCCCTCGCCGCGCTCATCGGTGCCACCGGCTCGCTGCTCATGCGCCAGCCCGGCGGGGATACGGCTCGCGCCTAGGCGGGGGTTGGCAGCACCCAGGTGAGGATCGCCGACGCCAGGGCGAGCAGCGGGAAGAGCCACGTGGTGAGGACGGTGAACCAGCGGCCCGGGCCGGGTGAATGCGGCGCCAGCGGGTCGGTGATGACGTCGGGGTCGAGGGTGTGCCGCTGCCACAGCGCCGAAACCAGCAACGCCGCGACGGCGACCGCTCCGCACAGCAGCGCCGGCGCCCGGAAGGCGATGCCGGTCCACACCACTGGCGCGAGGAAGACCGCGAGGAACCCGCCGGCCGCCACGCCCGCGAACAGCGCCCGCTTGCGGAAGACCTGAGGTCGCGCCGCGAGCGCGACCACGATGACCGCGATGACGGCGCTGGCGGCCAGCCCCGTGCTGACCTGCACCGCGGTGCCCAGCCGCCAGGCGGCAACCGTCGGTGTCGACAGCAGCAGACCGACCAGGCCGACGACGCTCGGCGCGAGCGTGCTCACCATCCCGTCGCCACTGTGGGCCACCGGCAGCCGCAGCGAATCGGCATACGCCTCGGGGTCGCCGAAGGCGTCGATCGGCGACTGACCGCTCTCCGCGCAGTGCGATTCGACCTCGCGCAGCGCCGCGCCGATGGCCGCGCCCGTGACATTGCCTGAGCGCAGCGTCAGGACGAACGGCACGCTCCAACTGGCCGGAAGGGAGGTCTTCAAGGGGTCGAGCATGGCCATGCCTTTCTCGGATCAGGCTGGGGGAGAGGGGGGTTGCTCTAGGAGGGCGCTGATGGTGCGCGCGAAGGCCCGCCATTGGGCGACCGTCGCAGCCAGGTATGCCGTGCCGCTCGCCGTGATCTCGTAGTACTTCCGCCCCGGCCCGCCCTCGCCTGGCCGCCACTCGATGGCGACCCGACCGGCTTCCTCGAGGCGGCCGAGCAGCGGATAGAGCGTGCCGCCCTTGACCTGCCCGAGCCCGGCGTCCTCCAGGGACTCCGCGATCGCATAGCCATAGGACGGGCCGCCGTCGGCGAGGCTTCGCAGCACCGCGATCTCCAGGACGCCGCGCAGCCAGTCCCCCGGCCAGGGCGGCGTGGGAGTCGTGGGCGGTGTGGGACCCGGCATGACTAGATAGTAGGTCTATCTAGTCAGTCTGTCTAGTGAGTGATCCGCTCGGAGGGTGGCGTTCGCCGAGTATCACCCGCGGGTTGTGAGTGAGTGCTCACTCATTTACAGTGCTCGGTATGCCACCCCGCGCCCGTGCCCTGCCGCCAGAGCAGCGCCGCGCCGCGATCCTCGACGCGGTGGTCCCGGTCGTGCTGGACAAGGGGATGGCGGCCACCACCAAGGAGCTTGCCTGCGCGGCTGGTGTCGCCGAGGGCACCCTCTTCCGGGTGTTCGAGAGCAAGGACGAGCTCGTGCTCGCTGCGGCCCGCGGTGTCTTTGCCCGGCAGGACCACCTGGAGCAGTTGGCCGCAGTCGACGCCACACTGCCGTTGCAGGCCCGGCTGGTCGAGGTCGTCGGCATCCTCGCGCGGGTCATGGCCAGGATTCACCGGGTGCTCGTCACCTTTGAGTCCGACAACGACACGTTGGGTAACCCCCGCACGCTGGTGGGGCCGACAGTCGTCCGGCGCAGCGAGGCGCTCATCGCCCAGGTGCTCGAGCCGGACGCCCACCAGTTGCGGTTGCCGGTCCCGGAGGTCGTGCGGATCCTGCACAGCCTCACCATGGCCGGCGTCCACCCAGTCGGGCTGGGGGGGCCGCTGCAACCCCCGCAAATCGTCGACATCCTGCTGCACGGGGTTCTCGACACCGCCCCAGGCCGAACTCACCACGCCACCCACAGCACTCACGTCGCCACCCCTGGCACCACCCACGGCACCACCCACGGTGCCACCGGGCCGCCCCCGCCGAATTCGGGTTGACCCTCACCCGAGGTCAGCCTGCAGACTGCCACCTTCGACCGAAGCCGATCACCCGGCATACCCGATCGCACCGATCGCCACGTGACCACACGGCATACCCATCGCAAAGGACCCCCATGCTCTGGCGGATCGTCCGACACGGCCTGGCCCCGCACCGCGGCGCCATCTCGTTGCTCGTCGTCCTGCAACTCGTCAGCACCATCGCCTCGCTCTACCTGCCCAACCTCAACGCCGCGATCATCGACGAGGGCGTGGCCAAGGGCGACACGGGCTACATCGCGGGCACCGGTGCGGTGATGCTCGCCATCTCGTTCCTGCAGATCCTGGCCAGCGTGTATGCCGTCTACCTCGCCGCCCGCACGGCGATGTCGTTCGGCCGCGATCTGCGCGCGCGGGTGTTCAGCCGGGTGGGCGAGTTCTCGGCCCGCGAGGTGGCCCAGTTCGGTGCGCCGACGCTCATCAGCCGGTCGACCAACGACGTGCAGCAGGTGCAGATGGTCGTCTTCATGACCCTGGCCATGATGGTCGGGGCGCCGATCATGATGGTCGGCGGCGTCATCATGGCGCTGCGCACCGACGTCGGATTGTCCTGGCTGGTCGCGGTCGCGATCCCGGTCCTGGCGATCACTGTCGGGTTGCTGCTGCGGCAGATGTTGCCGCGTTTCCGGGTCATGCAGGACTCCATCGACGCGGTCAACCGCATCCTGCGCGAGCAGATCACCGGCATCCGGGTGGTGCGGGCCTTCGTGCGAGAACGCTTCGAGCAGAGTCGTTTTGCCGAGGCCAACGGCTCGTTGACCGGCGCCTCGCTCGGGGTCGGGCGGCTGATGGCGATCATCTTCCCGGTCGTCATGCTCGTGCTCAACCTGTCGACGATCGCCGTGCTCTGGTTCGGGTCGCACCGCGTTGAGTCCGGTGAGATGCAGGTGGGCGCGCTCACGGCGTTCCTGTCCTATCTCATGCAGATCCTCATGTCGGTGATGATGGCCACGATGATGTCGATGATGATCCCGCGGGCCTCGGTCTCCGCGGAGCGGATCGGCGCCGTCCTCGACACCGAGACCTCGGTCGTCATCGCCCGCGGCGGCGGCCGGCGCGACCTGGCCAGTCCGGCCTCGGTGGTCTTCGACCACGTGGGTTTCCACTACCCCAAGGCTGAGGTCGCGGTGCTGCAGGACATTTCCTTCGAGGCACGTCCTGGCCAGACCACCGCGATCATCGGGTCCACCGGCGCGGGGAAGACCACCCTGGTCAATCTCGTGCCCAGGCTCTTCGACGCCACCGGTGGCACCGTGCGGATCGGCGGGGTCGACGTCCGCGAGGCCGAGCCGGACGTGCTGTGGGGCCGGCTCGGGCTCATCCCGCAGCGGCCCTACCTCTTCTCCGGCACGATCGCCTCCAACCTGCGCTACGGCAAGCCCGATGCGACCGACGACGAGCTGTGGCGGGCGCTGCACATCGCCCAGGCCGAAGACTTCGTCCGCGAGATGGAGGGCGGCCTCGAGGCGAGCATCGCCCAGGGCGGCACCAATGTGTCCGGCGGTCAACGCCAGCGCCTGGCCATCGCCCGGGCCATCGTCCGGCGGCCGGACGTCTACCTCTTCGACGACGCCTTCTCGGCTCTTGATGTCGCCACGGATGCCCGCCTGCGGGCCGCCTTGGCGCCGGTGACTCGGCAGGCGACGGTCATCGTCGTCGCCCAACGGGTGTCGACGATCATCGATGCCGACCAGATCATCGTCCTGGACGACGGGCGCATCGTCGGGAGCGGACGGCATACCGAGCTGTTGAGCAGTTGCCCGACCTACCAAGAGATCGTCGTGTCCCAGCGGGCGGCCGAAGACCAACTGGAGGTGACCCGATGAGCGAGGGAGTGAAGACCGCCGAGGAGAAGGCGGCCGAGGCGCGCCGCGGCCCGGGCGCTCGCCGGATGGCCGGTCCGCCGCACATGGCGATGGGTATGCCGGGGGAAAAGTCGATCACCTTCCTCCCCTCGGCGAAGCGGCTGTTCGGGCTGCTGGCCCCACACCGGGCCCAGTTGTTCGTCATCCTCGGGTTCATGGTCGCCTCGGTTGTCGCCGGCGCCGTCGGACCCAAGATCCTCGGCAAGGCGACCGACCTCATCTTTGCCGGGTTCTTCGGCGTCAAGATGCCCGCCGGCGCGAGCAAAGAGCAGGTCATCGCCGGGATGCGGGCAGCCGGTCAGAACCAGATGGCCGACCTGCTCTCCGGGGTGGACTTCATCCCCGGCCAGGGCATCGACTTCGAGGCCGTCGGGCGGGTGTTGCTGCTCGTCTTGGCGATCTACGTCGCGTCGTCGATCCTGATGTGGGCGTCGAGCTACCTGCTCACCGGCGTGGTGCAGCGCACCATGTATCGGCTGCGTGAGGACGTCGAGGCCAAGCTCGGGCGGTTGCCGCTGGCCTACTTCGACGGGCAGCCGCGCGGTGAGCTGCTCAGCCGGGTCACCAATGACATCGACAACGTCGCGATGTCGCTGCAGCAGACCCTCTCGCAGTTGCTCTCCTCGTTGCTCACCGTCATTGCGGTGCTGGGGATGATGTTCTGGATCTCCTGGCTGCTCGCGCTCATCGCGCTCGTCACGGTGCCGCTCTCGGTGGCCCTGGCGGCCGTCATCGGCAAGCGCAGCCAGAAGCTATTCACCAAGCAGTGGGAAGCCACGGGCGAGCTCAACGGCATCATTGAGGAGACCTTCACCGGTCACCAGCTCGTCAAGGTCTTCGGTCGTCAGGCCGAGATCGAGTCGACCTTCAAGGCCAAGAACGATGAGCTCTTCGGCGCCGCCTTCGGTGCCCAGTTCATCAGCGGGATCATCATGCCGGTGATGATGTTCGTCGGGAACCTCACCTATGTCGGCATCGCGGTCGTCGGTGGCCTGCGGGTGGCGTCCGGGCAGATCTCTCTCGGTGACGTGCAGGCGTTCATCCAATACTCCCGGCAGTTCACCCAGCCGCTCACCCAGGTCGCCTCGATGGCCAATCTTCTGCAGTCGGGCGTCGCCTCGGCCGAGCGGGTCTTCGAGGTGCTCGACGCCCCCGAGCAGGAGGCCGACACGGCATACCCGGTGACCATTGCCGACCCGCATGGGGAGGTGAGGTTCGAGGATGTGTCCTTCTCCTACTCCCCGGACAAGCCGCTCATCGAGCACCTCGACCTGGTCGTTGAGCCGGGCCACACGGTGGCGATCGTCGGACCGACCGGCGCCGGCAAGACCACGCTGGTCAACCTCGTGATGCGCTTCTACGAGCTCGACGGCGGGCGAATCACGTTGGACGGCGTGGACATTCGCGATCTCACGCGGGACGACCTGCGTGGCCGGGTCGGGATGGTGCTGCAGGACACCTGGCTCTTCGCCGGGACGATCCGCGACAACATCGCCTACGGCCGGCCCGATGCGGCCGAGTCCGAGGTCCTGGCCGCGGCCCGGGCGACCTATGTCGACCGCTTCGTCCACTCGCTGCCCGACGGCTATGACACGGTGCTCGACGCCGAGGCCAGCAACCTGTCGGCCGGTGAGAAGCAGCTCGTGACCATCGCGCGGGCGTTCCTGTCCGATCCGGCGCTGCTCATCCTCGACGAGGCCACCTCGTCGGTCGACACCCGCACCGAACTGCTGGTGCAGCAGGCGATGGGGGCATTGCGGGCCGACCGCACGTCGTTCGTCATCGCGCACCGGCTCTCGACGATCCGCGACGCCGACGTCATCCTCGTTATGGAGAACGGCCGGATCGTCGAACAGGGCACCCACGACGAACTCCTCGCTCGACACGGCGCCTACGCCCGCCTGTATGCCGCTCAGTTCAGTGCCGCTGCGGTGGACCTGGGCGAGGCGGAAGTCGACGATGAGTCCGGCGAAGAATCCGACGACGGTCTCGATGCGGAGACCCGCCGCCGGATTGCGATCATGAAGGAGCGCGGCGTGCCGGAACACGTCATCGCCAAGCTGCGCGCCGGCGCCCGAGACGGTGCTGGCGCGGGATCTCCCGGTGGTCGCGGCCGTCGGGGCGGGCCCGGTGGTCGTGCCGGTCACGGCGGGCCCGGACGCACCTAACTGCACCGGTCCTCGCCTGTTCGCACCTCTTCGCACCGGTCCTCACGGCTACTCGGCTGGTGCTTCCGCGCTATCGGGACGACGGGTCGCCTCCGGGCGGCACTCAGCTACCGCCGCGCGTAGGCAGACCTCGCCCCTGTCGCCACCTGGCTACTCGTGCCGGGCGTTGCGTGTTCGTGGAAGTGGACGGTCTTGGCGCCCGGGTTGTCGAGGGCGCCGGGGTTGTCGTGGCCGTCGGGGTTGTCGGTGGTGGTGTGGTGTCGGTGGTGGGGGTGGTGGATCAGCCGGTGGTGGTAGCCACACAGGGGTATCGCGAGGTCAAGGTCGGTGAGCCCGCCTTTCGACCAAGGCTGCTGGTGGTGCAACTCTGACCACGCAAAGGGTCGGTCACACCCGTCGGCGGCGCAGGTGTCGTAGATGAGGGCGAGGGCGGTGCGTTGCGGGTCGCTGAAGAACCGGTGATGTCGGCCGAGGTCGAGGACTTGTCCGGGTCCACCGAGAACTGCCGGGAGGATCCCGGCTTGGCAGGCGATCCGCCGCGCAGCACTGGCCGAGATCAACGTGCCGGTGTCGGTGCTGGCGGCACCGGCACTGGGGGTCATCTCCAACAACACGCCGGTCGCCTCTTGGACCGAGGCTTGCACCAGTGCCGCCTGTGCAGCGCCGACGGCTTGTTCGATGGTCATCGTGACGATCACGGTGGCAGCGACTTTCCCGGTGAGTCGTTCCGTGTCCAAGTGCTCGATCAACTCAGTCAGGGCACGCCCCCGGCGATGAGCCCAGTCGATATCGGCCCAATCGGCATTCCGACCCACCCCCCGACCCGCGCCAACACCAGCCGCCGCCTGCCCAGCGGCCTCAGCCGAGTCAGTGGGCGTGCCGAGGCCGAACGCAGCGCCAGGGGTCTGGCGGGTGGAGGCGTGTAGGTCGGCAGCGACCGACCCGTCACTCAGGTCACCGGCAGCGGTCTGACCATCAACCAGGAGCGCTTCGGCGGCTTGGCGGAGGTGATCCCGCCGGGGTGCGGTCATCGACTGCAACACCTTGCCCAGCATCCGCGCGGTGAACGTCGGCAACAACGCCTGCAGTCGGGTGGTCCCATCCCCCAGGTCTTGCATGGTGACCGTCGCCAACCGATACGCCCGGCACTCTTGATCGACCAGTTGGGCTTCGACATGCTCAGCGACCTCAGCGGCAGACCGTTCAGCGTCGGCGAGGGCGAACTTCGCCGCCCGATAGAACCGGCCTGGGTTCAATTGCTGCGCCTTCTGGACCAGGGAGGTTTCGACTTTGGCCCGCTCAACGTCAGTCAACGTCTCCGGGAGTTTGTCCATCGTCGCGGCGATGATCCCCGCACTCCGGCTAGAGACGTCACCGGCGTCGAACGCGGCCCGGGTCGCAGCTAACCCCTCACCATCCAACGCGGTGGCCAACTGCACCTTCCGCGCTGCATCAGCCCCACCACTCCGGGTCGCTGACGCCACCCACGCTGAGGTTGAGGAATGCCCGGTCCGGCGATGCACCTGCTGCCGGTCAGCCCGAGCCACCAACGCCAACCGCAGTGCCTCGACTCGGCGGGCGATCCGCTCCACCTCACCAATATCCGCAGCACCCACCACCACGCCAGCGTCCGGGTCAGCCAACCGGGCATGCACCTGGTCCACCAGTGCATGCAGCACCCCCGTCGGCACCCCCACCACCACAGCCGACCCACGCGAAGGCGACCCACCCCGCGACACCGCACCGGACGGCATACCGCCGCCTGGCTGCGAGTCCAACAGAGTGATCGTCATAGCACGAGTGTACTACTACACCTGTCCGAATTGCAAGCCTGAGGGGCAATATACAGAGAGAAGTTGGCGGGCGGGCGAGTCGACCTAGCGGGGTTGGTCCCGGCCCGGCAAGGCGCTCCCGCGCCCCGCGACATCGCTCAACCAGCGAAACCGAGCGGGAGCCGGCAACCCACCGGAAGACAACCTCACCGCTCCCGGCGGGTCATGGCGACTGGGGCTTGTTGCGACACGGAGTGGGGTGCCGGCCGTCGGCCGGGGCGCATCGACGCCACGCCGGCCAGACGCTGGATCTCGGCGACGTGTCCGCAAAAGGCGTGCCGGCCGCTGTCGGTCATCGCGATGATGGTGAAGGTGCGGCTGCCGTCGCGCACCTTGCGCAGCACGACGTAACCAGCCTGCTCAAGCGCTCGCACGTGTTTGGACAGCGCCGACTCGCTCACCCCGAGCGCCTCGCGCAGGGTCGCGAACTCCGCCTCCACCACGGCCGCGAGCATCCCCGAGAGCCGCAGCCGAGTGCGTTCGTGGATGACTTCGTCGAAGAGTGGGCGTGGGCTCACCCTGCCGATGGTAGGCCCGGCTTTCCGGAAAGGAAACCGCTCGGTATGCCGTGCAACCTGCAGTGATGCCGCTGCGGCATACCGTGGCTCTTGCCTCAGCGGCCGTCCTGGCGTGAGCTACGGGACGGGCGGCGTGGTGTGGTGCCGTGCGGCGCTGGGGCAGCGCTGTGCGGCGCCGCACCAGCTATCGTCCGGGTGTCGCACCATTCATCAGGAGGTCCTCATGCCGCAGACCGTCAAAGGCGTCATCGCCCGCAGTAAGGGCGCTCCGGTCGAGGTGGTCGACATCGTCGTGCCCGACCCGGGTCCGGGTGAGGCGGTCGTGGCCGTGCAGGCCTGCGGGGTCTGCCACACCGACCTGCACTACCGCGAGGGCGGCATCAACGACGACTTCCCCTTCCTGCTCGGGCACGAGGCCGCGGGCGTCGTCGAGGCCGTCGGGCCGGGGGTCACCGAGGTCGCGCCGGGCGACTTCGTCATCCTCAATTGGCGCGCCGTCTGTGGTCAGTGCCGCGCGTGCCTCAAGGGCAAGCCGTGGTATTGCTTCGCCACCCACAACGCACGGCAGAAGATGACGATCGCCTCCGGGGAAGGTGCGGGCACCGAGCTCTCGCCGGCCCTGGGCATCGGCGCCTTCATCGAGAAGACCCTCGTCGCCGCTGGGCAATGCACCAAGGTCACCGAGGCCGACGCTGCAGCGGTCGGGCTGCTCGGCTGCGGAGTGATGGCCGGCTTTGGTGCGGCCGTCAACACCGGCGGGATCCAGCGGGGCGACTCGATTGCGGTCATCGGCTGCGGCGGCGTCGGCAACGCCGCGATCGCGGGTGCCCGCACCGTCGGTGCCACGACGATCATCGCCGTCGACATCGACGACCGGAAGCTGGCCAGCGCGACGGCTTTCGGCGCGACCCACACGGTCAACTCGGCGCGGGAAGACGCGGTCGAGGCGATTCGCGCGCTCACCGGCGGGCACGGCGCCGACGTCGTCGTCGAAGCGGTCGGGCGCCCCGAGACCTATGAGCAGGCGTTCTATGCCCGCGACCTGGCCGGCACCGTGGTGTTGGTCGGGGTGCCGACGCCGGACAAGCAGGTCACCCTGCCGATGATCGAGATCTTCGGCCGCGGCGGCGCGTTGAAGTCGAGCTGGTACGGCGACTGCCTGCCCAGCCGCGACTTCCCGATGCTCGTGGAGCTCTACCGCCAGGGTCGCTTCCCGCTCGAGGCCTTCGTCTCCGAACGCATCGGCCTCGGTGACGTCGAGGCGGCGTTCGAGAAGATGCACCACGGCGAGGTGCTGCGTTCGGTTGTCGAGGTGCAGTCGTGACCGACGCATCCGACCCGCCCGAGACGGACGACCAGACCGAGCCGACCGCCACGACGGGTATGCCGTCCATCCCCACCTCCCCGGGTGGGGTGCGGGTTGAGCACCTCATTACCTCCGGCACGTTCAGCCTGGACGGTGGCACCTGGGAGGTCGACAACAACGTCTGGCTGCTCGGCAACGACGAAGAGTGTGTCGTCGTCGACGCCCCGCATGTCAGCGCGCCGATCCTCGCTGCCATCGGTGGCCGGCGGCTGGTCGGCATCCTGTGCACCCACGCCCACGACGACCACATCACCGCGGTCGGCGAGCTGCGAGCGGCGACCAGCGCACCGGCATACCTGCATCCGGCCGACCGGGTGCTGTGGGACCGGGTCTACGACACTGCGCCGGACCGGGAGTTGACCGACGGCGGCCAGCTGACCGTCGGGGACGTGACGATCCGGGTGTTGCACACGCCGGGTCACGCGCCCGGGGCCTGCTGCTTCGTCGTGTCCGACCTGGGCATCGTCTTCTCCGGGGACACCCTCTTCCAGGGGGGTCCGGGTGCCACCGGGCGATCGTTCAGCGACTTCCCGACCATCATCGCGTCGATCACGTCGGCGCTGTTCGACCTGCCCGACGAGACCGTCGTGCTCACCGGCCACGGTGGGGCCACGACGATCGGGGCCGAGCGTCCGCACCTGCAGGACTGGCTCGACCGCGGGCACTGACAACCCAAACCACCCGCTCAAATCGGCGCCGCCTGACCCGCCCATAGACTTGGGCGGGTGAGCCTGCACCTGTTTGACACCGCCACCCGTGAGATGCGTGAGTTCCAGCCGCTCGAGCCTGGCAAGGTCGGCATGTATATCTGCGGGCTCACGACCCAGGGTGCCCCGCATATCGGGCACGTCCGGTTCGCGGTGGCGTTCGATGTGCTGCGCCGTTGGCTCACCATCGGCCACGGCTACGACGTCACGCTGGTGCGCAATGTCACCGACATCGACGACAAGATCCTGCGCAAGGCCGCCGAGGCGGGGGAGCCCTGGTTCGTGCTGTCCTACCGCAACGAACGGCTCACGACCGAGGCCCTCGACCTGCTCGGCGTCCTGCCGGCGACCTACGAGCCGCGGGCGACCGGTCACATCACCGAGATGGTCGACCTCATGGACACCCTTGTCGAGAAGGGCCACGCGTATGCCGCGCCCGACGGCAGCGGCGATGTCTATTTCGATGTGCGGTCCTGGCCGGAATACGGCTCGCTCACCGGTCAGTCGATCGACGACATGGCTGACGCCGAAGATGCCGACCCACGCGGCAAGCGCGACCCGCGCGACTTCGCGCTGTGGAAGGGCGCCAAGACCGGTGAGCCCGAGTCGGCCCGCTGGTCGACCCATTTCGGCGCCGGCCGCCCGGGTTGGCATCTCGAGTGCTCGGCGATGGCCCGGCGCTACCTCGGCGATGCCTTCGACATCCATGGCGGCGGCATCGACCTGCGGTTTCCTCACCACGAAAACGAGCAGGCCCAATCCCGTGCTGCCGGAACCGATTTCGCCAACTTCTGGCTGCACAACGCCTGGGTCACGGTCAAGGGCCAGAAGATGGGCAAGTCCCTGGGCAACGCCCTGGAGATCCAGGAACTCGTCAAGATCGCCCGGCCGCTCGCAGTGCGCTACTACCTCACCGCCGCGCACTACCGCTCGATGATCGAATACCACCCCGGCTCGCTCACCGAGGCTGCGGCCGCGGTCGACCGCATCGAGGGTTTCCTCGAGCGGGTGGCCCGAGTGCGCCCGTATGCCGGTCTGGCCGGCACGCTCCCGGCCGAGTTCGCGGCGGCCATGGACGACGACCTCAACGTCTCGGGCGCCCTCGCGGTCGTCCACGACACGGTGCGGGCGGGCAACACCGCGCTCGATGACGCCGACCACGAGCGCGCCGCGGCTCTGGCGGCGTCGGTCGTCGCGATGACCGACGTGCTCGGGGTCAATCCGCTTGCCCCGCACTGGGGTTCGCATGTGGCGGCAGGCGACCAGGATGCCCATGCGGCGCTCGATGTCCTCGTCCGCGACCGGCTCGCAGCCCGTCAGGCCGCCCGGGCCGGCCGCGACTTCGCCACCGCCGATGCCATCCGCGACCAGCTCAGCTCCGCCGGCATCGTCATCGAAGACACCCCCGCCGGCCCGCAGTGGTCGCTGTCCCGGGCGCCGCGCAGCGCCGGCCCGGCCTAGAACCACCCCCTCAGAGGAGACCCAGATGGCCGGCAATTCCCAGCGTCGCGGCGCGGTGCGCAAGAGCGGCAAGGGCGCGACCGTCGGCTCCGGCGGCCAGCGCCGCCAGGGTCTGGAAGGCCGCGGCCCCACCCCCAAGGCCGTCGACCGGGAGCACCACCCGGCCCACAAGCGCGCCACCTCGGCCGCGCGGGCAGCAGGCAAGCCCGGGGCGGCCACCGGGCGCTCGGCCGGTTCGGGCGGCTCGGCCGGATCCGGGGGTAGCTCGCGGGGCGCAGGACCGACCCGGTATGCCGGTGCCAAGGGCAGCGGCCGCGGGACCGGCCCGGGGCGCACGGGACGCCCGGGCCGCAGCGCCAAGCCCAGTTCCGAAATCGTGGCCGGTCGCAACTCGGTCGTCGAGGCGCTGCGCGCCGACATTCCCGCGACGACGATGTATGTCGCCACCCGGATCGACTCCGACGACCGGGTCCGCGAAGCACTCAAAGCGGCGACCCAGCGCGGCATACCGGTGCTGGAGTGTCCGCGCGGCGAACTCGACCGGCTCACCGACGGTGCGGTCCACCAGGGCCTGGCCCTGCAGGTGCCGGCCTACGAGTATGCCGACCCGGCCGATTTCGTCGACCCGGAGGCCCCCGGTGTGCCGCTCGTCGTCGCCATGGACGGCATCACCGACCCCCGCAACCTCGGTGCGATCATCCGGTCGGTCGCGGCCTTCGGGGGGCACGGCGTGGTCGTGCCGGAGCGGCGCTCGGTCGGGATGACGGCGAGCGCGTGGAAGACCTCGGCCGGCGCCGCCGCGAGGGTCCCGGTGGCCAAGGCAGCCAATCTCACCCGCGCCCTCACGGCATACCAGAAGGCCGGCTTCTTTGTCGTGGGCCTGGACATGGACGGCGACGTCGAGCTGCCCGAGCTCGACCTCGCCGGCGAACCGCTGGTCATCGTCGTGGGATCCGAGGGCAAGGGGCTCTCCCGCCTGGTGCGCGAGACGTGTGACCGGATCGTGTCGATCCCCATGGTGAGCAGCGTCGAATCCCTCAATGCGGGCCTCGCGACCGGGGTGGCGTTGTACGAGGTTGCCCGCTCCCGCCGGATTGCCAGCCGCGGTCGTTAGCATGTCCAGAACGTCCGCTCCTTTCCGGAGTCGGGCGCGCTGATCCGGTAGAGGATTCGGTAGGGGTTCGAAGGAGATCTGACGTGGGTAAGAGTGCACGCGCGGACAATGCGCGCCTGGCAGCGTTGCGGGCCGAGCAGGCCCGTCAGGAGCGCCGCAGCAAGCTCCTGATCGCCGGCGGCGCGGTCGGCGTCATCGTCGTGATCATCGTGGCCCTCGTCATCGCGGCCATGCAGGGTGCGGGCAAGGACGCCGACGGCAAGACCGGCACGCCTTTGGACCAGGCGACCTTCTCCAAACTGACCACCGTCCCAGCGGGCACCTTCGACAAGGTGGGGGTCGGCACCGCCTCCAACCTGCCCAAGACGATCGACGCCCCGGCGATCAGCAAGGACGGCAAGCCGCGCGTCGTCTATGTCGGCGCCGAGTACTGCCCGTTCTGCGCCGACCAGCGCTGGCCGGTCGTCGTGGCCCTGTCCCGCTTCGGCACGTGGAACAACCTCAACGCCACCTATTCGGCACCAGCTCCGGAGACTAACCCCGACACGCCGACGGTGAGCTTCCACGGCGCGACCTTCACCAGCCAATACCTCACCTTCACCGGCTACGAGACCGCGACGAACAAGAAGTCCAACGGGCAGTTCACCAAGCTGGACACCATCGAGGGCGATGACCTCACGCTGTTCCAGACCTACAACAACAAGCCCTACGTCACGAGCCCGGGAGCCATCCCGTGGCTCAACTTCGGCGGCACGTCGCTGGTCGCCG
The DNA here is from genome assembly GCA_016710385.1 of Actinomycetales bacterium. Taxonomy (GTDB): domain Bacteria; phylum Actinomycetota; class Actinomycetes; order Actinomycetales; family Dermatophilaceae; genus Phosphoribacter; species Phosphoribacter freyrii. The sequence continues at coordinate 919,126 of JADJVX010000017.1, read as the reverse complement.
GCGCGTCATTCGCCAACGAGGCCATCGCCGGCAAGACGCACGCCGAGATCGCGGCAGGCCTGGCCGATCCGAACACCCCGACGTCCAAGGCGATCGTCGGCAGCGCCAACGTCTTCACCGCTCAGATCTGCAAGCTCACCGACCAGAAGCCCGCCGAGGTCTGCACCTCCGCTGGTGTGACCGCGGCCGCGGCCGCCCTCAAGTAGGCGGGGACCATGGCCCGGACTGGCGCCGGCACGGCATACCGGCCGGAACGCATCGTGCCGCAGTGGCTCGTCACCACGTGCCTGGCCATCTGCGTGGTCGGGTTGCTCGTGTCGGCCTACCTCACCTGGGAGACCTTCAGCGGTGGGGCGACGCTGGCCTGCCCCGAGGGTGAGACGATCAACTGCGCCAAGGTGACCGAGAGCCAGTGGTCCAAGCTCTTCGGCATCCCGGTCGCGCCGATGGGGCTGCTGTTCTTCGCCGCGATGGCCTGGCTCACCCGGGGGGCGGCCTTCCGTCGCTCCGGCAAGGGCATGGACCAGCTGCGCCTGGCCGCCGTCGGTGTCGGGCTGGCGATGGTCTTCTATCTGGTCTGGGCCGAGCTGTTCAAGATCGGCGCGATCTGTCTGTGGTGCACCGTCGTGCACGTGCTGACCTTCGCGCTGTTCGTCGTGCTCATCTTCGGCCAGATCATGATTGAGCCGGCTCCGGCCCGGGTGCGGTACAAGGACCGGGTCAAAGGCTGACGCTCAGCTGGTTTGAGCCCTGTCTAGCGCGGCGCCTTGATGACGACGGTCTTGACGATCTTGTCGGCGAGGGTCTGCTTGTGGGGATCCCACAGCGGCCAGAGATAGCCGATGTAGATAGCGCCGTCCACGATGTGGGCGAGCTGACGCAGGAAGTTGTTGCCCATCCCGATGAGCGCGCCGGTCTCCTGACCGACGACGTAGAGCCCGCGCTTGGACTTGCCCCAGGACTGCCCGGTGCGGCCTTGCCGAATGATGGTGTTCCAGATGCCGACGCCGAGGAAGACCAGACCGCTCAGGGCGAGCATGAGCAGGCCGACGGCGATCCCACCCTCGTTTGCTCCCACCGTCACGCCCCGGCTGTTCTTCGTGCCGCTGCTGGCGATGATGACGACGAAGCCCACGGCGTAGAGAATCCACCCGGGCAGCATGAGCAGTTGGTCGAGCAGATGGGCCACGACCCGCTCACCCCAGCTGGCCAGGTCGGGCCGGGGTGCGGAGGCATACGGCTGATAGCTCGGGTAGGGGGCGGTCGGCGGCTGCCCGTATGCCGGGTAGTCACCGCCGGGGGGTGGTGGCGGCGCCGCGGGATAGCCGAACGGGGCTGCCGGTGCCGGAGCCACCGGCGGCGCGCCGGCCGCCGTGGGTTGGTCGAAGGGGGATGGCTGCGCAGGTGCTGCGAAAGGCGACTGACCGGCATACGGCTGACCGGCATACGGCTGGGGCGACTCGAACGGCGATGGGGTGTCACCGGGAGCAGGCGGCTGCTGCGCCGGGTGGAACGGATCGGGTTGCTGTGACACGGGAGGACCCCCAAGGGAAGAGCACGATGGGCCCTGCCAGCGTATCCGGTCAGTGCGACGAAACGCCCTGACCAGCGACGATGTCAGCCACCTGATGCCACCCACGTGCTTCGGGAGGTCATCGCAGTCGCCAGGTTGCTCGGGGGTCCTTCGCGGACACTCCGTGCCAGCCGACCAGGCCGACATCCCGCAGTTGGCTCAGGCCGCGGGTGGCCGTCATCCGGCTGATCCCCGCGAGCTCTGCGAGCTGCCCGGTGCCAAGGGGCTGATCCGTCACCCGCAGGACCTCGAGTATGGCCCGCGCGCTCGGTGTGAGCGTGGAGAGGATTTCTTGGGGGACGGCATCGCTGGCCACGAGGACGAGTCGCACGCTGGAGGACATCTGCGTGTATATCGGGTCGGCCAGCCCCCGGCGCCGCATCTCGTCGAACATCCGTCGGATGCCCTCGCCGAGTTCACGCGTGACGCCGAGGTCAGAACACACCCGGGAAATGCGCGGGTTGCGGGCGTAGCGGTCGATCTCGAGCGGTCGTGCCGGGTCGACCAGGCCGGGGAATCGTCCGGGCGAGGTGATCTGGATGCGGTTGGGGAAGATCTCAACCCTGATGTGGTCGCCCATGATGCTGTAGGACCGGTGCACGACTGCGTTGACCAAGCCCTCGAGCCACGCATCGCGAGGGATGCGTGGAGTTGCCTCGAAGACGCCGCCTTCGCCCAGCCGCTGCCACTTGGGCATGAGCTGGTCGATCTCAGCCGCGGCACCGATGATCTGGTGCGGGAGCGAGCCCTCGAATCTGATGTCTCGCCCGTCCTCCAGAGACATCCTCGCGCCGAGCCCCGGATCGGTGTCGCCGTAGCGAAGCACCCGCACGACTGCGTTGGGGTACTCACGCTGCGGTCGCTCATCGAAGAGCAAGCACGCGGCCACCGTGACGCGTCCCCGGCGATCGAGCAGGTCCCTTGCGAGCAGCATCTGACGGACGCTCGCCGCTCCCAGTGCAGATGCGTAGGCCCCAAGTTGGGTCTGATCGAGATCCTCGATAGTCAGCTTCATCGGGGATCCCTCGTAGGCTGCGGCTCCCCTGTCATAGGCGAGTTCCTGCCGCTGGGCGGCGCTGAGCTTGCGTGACTCGTCACCGACGCGGAGGTATGCCGTGCCGTTGGTCAGCGAGTGGAGGGTGTCGGAAGGTTCGACCCGCATCACGAGCACCGTCCGTGACATGCCCCCGACCTTGATCACCCGTTCCTCATGGGACACCGGCACCGGCGGAGCGGTGTGGTCCATCGCCGCTTGCCTGAGGGCATTGACCCGAGCCGGCTCGACGCCATCGACCATCCCGTCGTGCAGCCCGACGACGATAGCCCCGCCCTCGGCATTCGCCATGGCCACCAGGGGGATGGCCAGGTCTTTCGGGCTGATGCGTCCGGACTTGCGCTCGAAGTACTGTCCCTCCGGGAGTGTCAACAAGCCCGCTGCGTCGGCCAGCAACGTCGGCGACGGGTTCAGCTCACGTCTTCAAGCCGGAAATGCAGGGCCGGCCGCTCCCGGGTGAGCTCCTGGCCCAAGCGTGCACGCGCCGAACCGGGTGCCCGGTGACGTCCTCCCAGCTGTGGCCGCCGGCTACTCACCCCACGAGACGGACCACTCGCGCCCGCTCCATTGGGCTCGCTTCTCCGTCGTGGGATTGCGGTATGCCGTGGTGCCAGGCGCGCTCTCGGCGCGGCCGGCGCACCCCGGACGGACGGCATACCCCGCCGGCAGGGCGCGCGCCACGGGCCTCACGCGAGTCGGAGGATCGGCCCCGGGCTGACGCTCACATCATGCCCAAGCCACCGGCGCAGGTCAGCCGAGCTGAAGGCATCAGGGGTGACCATCACGGCCTTGACCAACTGCCCGCCGGCGCGGAAGACCATGAGATTCGCCGAACTCACGTAGCGGTCACCCTTGATGATCCGCGCTCCGGTGAGGCTCTGAATCTCGTCGGCGGTGGTCCCCTCGGACAGGACCATGACCTCGTCCCAGCCGAAGCCGGTCATGTCGCGCAGCAGACGCGGCGCGGTCGCCGACGTCTGGGCGATCAGCGCCTTGTCGAGGCTCTCGTCGCTGACAGGGCCCATGTCGTTCCTTCCCGTGCAGGCGGCCACGAGCATGGCCACGATCAAGACGATGGCCGAACGTCGGCCCAATGGCGTGGTCAACTTTTCGCTCCGCCCCCGTGTGGTTGTGGGTCCTTGCCCGGGAGTGGCCCGCCGGTGGCGTCTCCCGTCTGGCCGACTGGGACACCATTGCTCCACGCCAGGTGACCGCCCTTGTCGATGACGAGCACCTTGCCCTGGTCGACGGCCTCACGCACATAGCGCGCGAGTTCGTCCTCGGAGGCGCCAGGGTGGGCTGCTGCGATCTGCCGACCGACGCTGTTGTTGTAGAGATCCATGGCCTCTCGCTGCGCCGGGTTGCCTGGCAGTCGCTCGTGGGCGGTCGCATAGTCCTGCGCCCAATCGACGCCAAATCGATTGCCTAACAACGCATTCCAATAGGTATGCCGGAAGGCGTCGTTGTGATCGTCGTTGCGGTCATCGGACGGGAACTGCTGGTCCGCCTCGTCGAAGGCGCGGTCGTGAATGCTCTTGAAGTCGTTGAGCTGCATGACACTGAGCTCGTCGAGCAACTCCGCCTCGTGGGCAGTGACCTTGCGGGGATCGGTGAACATGCTCAAGGGCCAGGGCGGTGACCACTCGACAACCGTGTCATCGCTGACTTGGTAGTCACGGAGGATGGAGTCGAGATCGCCCGAGGGCGCGTCCGAGGGCAGGAATCCAGCGGCAATCGAGCTGAGCGACCCGTCGATCTCCGCACCGGCGTCGAGGAGCCGGGCAGCTCGGTCTGCGAAGGTGCGCGCGAGTGTCGTCCGTTGAGCGGTGTAAGCCTCTGCCTCGGTTTGGGTGGGGAAGTCACGGGAGCCGCGCACGTCGGTCACCGAGCCGTCGGACCCGATCCGGAAGCCGTGATCGGCCGCATCGTGATCGAGGTCGGTGAGCTGACGTCGCAGGCTTTCGACGCCCGAGCTCGCCGCAAAGAGCATGCGCCGCACGGCGTCGAGGGAATTGGCGAAGTCGTCGACAGGCGCGACCAGGGCGGTGCGCGCGGCTGCGGCAGCGATCGACGCAGTCCCACCCCAGATGGATGGCTGCGTGCGACGCACCAGGTCGGCGCGTTCGGTCAGTGCGTCACGGAGCGCACCCACCTGCCGCCCCGCGACCTCCAGGGGGTCGGCCTCCCATCGGCGCAGCAGATCGAGGGTGATCACGGTCGCGACCTCGGGTCGGAGGCGGCCTGGCCCGCGCGGTGGTAAGCCTCGGCCGCCCGCTCCTGCGACACGGCATACCCGGTGGAGCTGAGCGAAAATGCGGAGCCGAGGGAGGCCGTGGCCTGCAGCCACGCCGACACCCAGGAGTCGATGGCGACCCCCAGGTCGGGGAGCCGGCGCTCGGCCACGCCGCCCGGGAGGGCACGCCCGGCCGCGTCGAGGGCCGGGGCGCTGCGCGGCAGCTGCTCACCCGCCGTCTGGACCCGCTGGCCGGCCCGTCCCAGTGAATCCGTGTCGACGCTGAATCCGTCCATCGTCCTCCGTCCACGCGGCGTGTCATGGCCTGCGTCATGTCTACCGCGTCGCTGACGCGGGGTCATGAGTACGAGCACCGATCTTCGCCCGGTAGGGAGGGCTGGACAACCCCGGGCGGGTATGCCGGGTGGCTGGCATACCCGGGGCGGTCAGCCGGGGCCGGTCAGCTTCCCTCGACGGCAATGACCGGCATCGCCGTGGTGTCCACGCCGAGGATGGCGCGTTCGTCGGGCTTGGCCGGCAGCACCGTGGCGATGTAGTCGGCGATGGCCTCGCCCAACGGGGTGTCGTGACCGGCGCGCTCGCTCATGTACCACCGGTGTTCGAGCAACTCGTGGAAGATCTCGGCGGCCTCGAGCTTGCCGGCCAGCTCGCGCGGAATCGCGCGCACCGTCGGCTCATAGATCCGGGTCAGCCAGTCGTGGGCGACCATCTCCTCGTTGTCGCCGAGCCGGTCGGTGGCGGCCCGGTAGGAGTCGAGGTCGTTGAGCAGGCGACGGGCCTGGTTTTCCTCGACGTCCAGGCCGGTCAGGCGCAACAGCCGTCGAGAGTGGTGGCCGGCGTCGACGACCTTGGGTTGGATCTGGATCGAGGTGCCGTCGAGGTCGGTCGACATGGCCAGCTCGTCGACGTCGAAGCCCAGTGCGTTGAGGCGGCGGATCCGCTCGTCGACCCGCCAGCGGTCTCCGGTGCCGAACCGCTCCACCCCGGTGAGCTCGTCCCACAGCGAGGTGTAGCGCGCGACGATGAGGGTCGCGGTCTCGACCGGGTCGGTGTGTTCCTCCAGGAAGCCCCCGGCCGCCAGGTCCATGAGTTCGCCGGCGATATTGACCCGGGCGATCTCCAGGTCGTGGCCGCGCTGCCCGTCGGACAGGCTCTGGTGCAACTCCCCGGTCTCGGCGTCGACCAGGTATGCCGCGAACGCGCCGGCATCGCGCCGGAACAGGGTGTTCGAGAGCGAGACATCGCCCCACCAGAATCCGGAGAGGTGCAGCCGGACGAGCAGGACCGCCAGGGCGTCGATGAGGCGGCTGGCGGTGTCGGGCCGCAGCGACTGGGAGTAGAGCGCCCGATAGGGCAGCGAGAAGGACAGGTGCCGGGTGACCAGGCAGGCATCCAGGGGCTGCCCGTCGGCAGCGACGCGGCCGGTCACCACGGCATACGGGGTGACTGCTGGGAGATCAAGCCGGCCCAGGAAGCGGAGCATCTCGTACTCCCGCCGGGCCAGGTCGGCCTTGATCTCCTTGACCGCGAACACCTTGCCCGCGTGGCGAGCGAAGCGCACGACATGGCGGGAGATGCCGCGGGGGAGTGCCGCGAGGTGGTCGGCGGGCCACTGCTCCAGGGGCACCGACCAGGGCAGGTCGAACATCGCCGGGTCCGGCCGGGCCGAGGTGATCGACAGCGTCATGTCGGTAAGTGTGCTCCGGGTGAAGTAGCGACAGAGACGACGGCGGCGGCGCGCCCCGCCGGGAGCACGCCGCCGCCGTGTTCGATGAGCCGGTGGGCTCAGGTCCGCTCAGGACAGCTCAGGACAGCGCTGTCAGTCGCCGATCCGCAGGCCTGTGTCGGCGTTGAAGACGTGAATGTGACCCTGCTTGGGCAGGAGGCGGACCTTCTCGCCGCGGCCCGGAGGGCGCCGGCCGTCGACGCGCGCGAGGAAGGGCTTGGCCGTGGCGGAGTCTTCGCCCTCGACCTTGACCTGGTTGACGCCCTGGGCGATGCCGTGGATGTAGGCGTCGGCGCCGAGTTCCTCGACGAGCTCGACGACCATCTCCATGCCCTCGCCGGAGGTCGAGATCTCCATGTCCTCTGGGCGCACGCCGATGGTGACGTGGTTGCCGGCGTTGGCCAGCGCGGCCCGGTCGACCGGCACGACGTAGTTGCCGATCTTGACGCCACCGTCGACGACCGGCACGTCGAGCAGGTTCATCGCCGGGGAGCCGATGAAGCCCGCGACGAAGACATTGTTCGGGTGGTCGTACATGTAACGCGGCGCGTCGCACTGCTGGAGGTAGCCGTCCTTGAGGACGGCGACGCGGTCACCCATCGTCATGGCCTCGGTCTGGTCGTGGGTGACGTAGACCGTGGTGACGCCGAGGCGGCGCTGCAGCGAGGCGATCTGGGTGCGGGTCTGGACGCGCAGCTTGGCGTCGAGGTTGGACAGCGGCTCGTCCATGAGGAAGACCTGCGGGGAGCGGACGATCGCCCGGCCCATCGCCACGCGCTGACGCTGACCACCGGAGAGGGCCTTGGGCTTGCGCTCGAGGTAGGGCTCCAGGTCGAGGATCTTGGCGGCTTCGAGGACGCGCTTCTGGATCTCGGACTTGTCGACGCCGGCGATCTTCAGGGCGAAGCCCATGTTTTCGGCGACGGACATGTGCGGGTAGAGCGCGTAGTTCTGGAAGACCATGGCCACGTCGCGGTCCTTGGGCGACAGGTTGGTCACATCGCGGTCGCCGATGAAAATCTGGCCGCCGTTGACCTCTTCGAGGCCGGCGAGCATGCGCAACGAGGTCGACTTGCCACACCCAGACGGCCCGACGAAGACGAGGAACTCGCCGTCGGCGATGTCGATGTTGAGCTTGTCGATGGTGGGCTTGGGGTTGCCCGGGTAGTGCCGGGTGGCGTCCTTGAAGCGGACAGTGGCCATGGTCGTCTCTCCTTCACCGGCAGGTACGTGCCGGACGATCCGTCGTAAAGGGCGGGTGTTTCAGCCCAGGAGACTGGGCCGGGCTCATTCTCGCAGGTGGCAGGAGCGGGCTGCAAGCGTTTACATGGCTCAGATTCTGGTGGCAGCGCTCTCGGCGACCGCTTCCTTGCGGGCGCGCGTCCCGTTGAAGCCAGGCGCAGTGACTCCGAAACCTCCTGCAGAAGTTGTGAATCTTCTTTCACGAAGCTATGGAAGATCTTTCAGAACCCGGCTAGCCTGGGCAGGGTCAGGACGACGCCGGTCGTCCGGTTCAAAGGAGAATCCATGCACAAGCGTGCTTTCAGCGCTGTCGCCCTGGTCGGCGTCTCGGCGCTCGCCCTCGCAGCGTGCGGCAGTGGGTCCACGACGGGTGCGGCCAGCAGCGCCGCCAGCGCCAAGACCTCCGCCGCAGCCCCCACGACGACGGGTGCCCCCGTCCGTGACGCGGCCGTCGACCTCGTGATCTGGTGCGACCAGGACCGCAAGCCCATCATCGACAAGTACGCCAAGGCATTCGGCGAGGCCCAGAACATCAAGGTCGCGGTGCAGGTCTCGACCGACGTGCGCAAGGACTTCAAGGACGCCACCAACGCTGGCAAGGGCCCGGACGTCATCGTCGGCGCCCACGACTGGCTCGGCGAGCTCGTGCAGAACCAGGCCGTCAAGCCGATCAACCTCTCGGCCGATGTGCAGGCCAAGTTCCCCGCCGAGGCCATGGCCGCCACCAAGTTCAACGGCCAGATCTACGGCGTCCCGTATGCCGTCGAAAACATCGGCATCGTGCGCAACACTGCCCTCGCTCCCGAGGCCCCCAAGACCTTCGAAGAGATGGTCACCCTCGGCTCGCAGCTGGTGAAGGACGGCAAGGCCACCAACGCGGTGCTGCTCACCGTGAGCAAGACCGGCGACGCCTACCACTCCTACCCCTTCCTCAAGGCCTTCGGCGGCGGCGTCTTCGCCCAGAAGCCCAACGGTGACTACGACCCGGCGCAGGTCATCGTCGGCTCGGCCGGCTCGATCCAAGGTGGCGAGCAGCTCGCGGCCCTCGGCAAGGCCGGCATCCTGTCGACCAACGTCGACGGCGGCATCGTCGACCAGGTCTTCGACGCGGGCAAGGCCCCCTACGCCATGACCGGCCCGTGGGCCATCGACAAGGCCAAGAAGGCCGGCATCAAGTACGGCATCTCGCCGCTGCCGACGATCGCGGGCAAGCAGATGACCCCGTTCCTCGGCGTGCAGATGTTCTACGTCTCGGCCAAGGCCAAGAACGACGCCTTCGCGCAGGAGTTCGTCACCAAGTACGTGACGCAGAAGGACCTGCAGATCGACATGTACAACATCGGCAAGCGTCCGCCGGCCCTCACCGAGGCCTACACCCAGGTCGCGGCGAGCGACCCCGACATCAAGGCCTGGTTCGAGGCCGGCAAGGGTGCCCTCCCGATGCCGAACATCCCCGCGATGAACTCCGTCTGGGGCCCGCTCGGCCAGGCGACGGCCGACATCATCGCCCAGAAGGCCACCGCGGCTGACCGCCTCAAGGCGGCGCAGACCGAGATCGAGGCCAACATCAAGAAGGCCGGCTGAGCACCGCTAGCCGCTGACCGCTGAGCCGGGTGCGCGGCATACCTGCCTGGTATGCCGCGCACCCTGGCACCCTGCCCTGCCGCCTTCAGCCCCCCGGAGTATGCCGTGACCTCTCGCAGCCCGTGGCTCGTCCTCAAATGGGTGGCCATCGCCCTGGCCCTGGCCCTCGTGTTGTGGGCGGCCGGCAAGTTCGCCGCCGCCGGCAACCTTCCCATGGTCATCCTGCTCGGCTTCCTCGGCCTGGCGGTCCTCGCGACCTATGCCACCCGGCGGGCTGTGCCGATGAAATACCTCTTCCCCGGGTTGGTCTTCCTGCTCGCGCTGCAGGTCTGGCCGATCGTCTTCACCCTGATGACCTCGCTCACCAATTACGGCGACGGTCACATGGAGACCAAGGAGGCGTCGGTCAAATACCTCGTGGCCCAGTCGGTCAAGGAGGTCGCAGACGCCCCGCGTTACACCATGTCGGTCGGCGTGGCCCAGGGCGGCGATGTCACCACCTCGCCTTTGGTGTTGCTGCTCACCGATAAGGACGGCAAGACCTCTGTCGGCACCGCCGACGGGCTCAAGGACCTCACCGACGGGGTGACCAAGACCGAGGCCGGCAAGATCACCGCGGCCACCGGATATCAGGTCCTCACCGGCCGCGAGGTCAACGCTCGCTCCCAGGACCTGTCGGCGTTCGCCGTGCCCGTCGAGGGTGGCGGGATCAAGGCGTCCGGGCTGTCGGAAGCCTTCGTCGGCAAGGCATCGCTGCGCTACGACGCCGCGGCCGACCGCATCATCGACACGGCGACCGGCAAGCGGTACGGCCCGCAGCACGCGCAGTGGGTGGCCGAGGACGGCAGCGGATCGCTGGCGACCGGGTGGGTCGAGAATGTCGGCCTGCGCAACTACACCGACGCGTTGACCAACGAGACGCTGCGCAACGGGTTCATCAAGATCCTCATCTGGAACCTCATCTTCCCGTTGATCTCGGTGCTCTCGACCTTCCTGCTCGGCATGGCGTTTGCGCTGCTGTTCAACGACGACCGGGTCAAGGGCAAGGGCGTCTGGCGCTCGCTGCTCATCCTCCCGTATGCCCTGCCGGGCTTCGTCACGGCGTTGGTGTGGCGGCAGATGTTCAACCAGGACCAGCAGTTCGGGCTGATCAACAAGACGTTGCACCTCAACATCGACTGGCTGGGCGATCCCACCTGGGCCAAGATCGCGATCCTCATCACCAACCTGTGGCTCGGCTTCCCCTACATGTTCCTCATCTGCACGGGTGCCCTGCAGGCGATCCCCTCGGATGTCAAAGAGGCCGCCAAGATCGACGGTGCGAGCGGGATGCGGACCATCCGATCGATCATCATGCCGCTGGTCCTCGTCGCTGTCGGGCCGCTGCTCGTGGCGTCCTACGCGTTCAACTTCAACAACTTTGCGCTCATCTATCTGTTGACCAGCGGTGGTCCGTTCGAGGGCAACCAGACCCAGGTCGGCTCGACCGACCTGCTCATCACCTACGCCTTCCGCCTGGCCATCGGTGGGGTGACGCCGAACTACGGGTTCGCCGCGGCGATCTCGATGTTCATCTTCGTCATCATCGCGATCATCTCGTTGCAGGGCTTCCGACAGACCGCTCGACTGGAGGACGTGAACTAGATGTCGGTCATCCGCGATGCTGCCCCTCGCGTCAACGACGCGCCCACGCCGACCCCGCCGGTCAAGGCCGCCGCGCGCCGCGACCCCTATGCCTGGGCGCGCTATCTGGCGATTGCCCTGGCCCTGGTCTTTGCGCTCTTCCCGATCTGGTTCATCGTCGCCGCGGCGGTCAACCCGGCCGGCAACCTCAACACGACCCAGTGGTTGCCCAACGGCCTCTCGTTGGGCAACTACACCGATCTCACCGACGCCCGGCCGTTCTGGTCCTGGTACAAGAACACGCTGATCATCGCGGGGTTCGGCTCGGCCTTCGCGGTGTTCATCGGGGTGTGCGCGGCATACGCGTTCTCGCGGTTGCGGTTCATCGGCCGGCGGCCGGGCCTGATGACCCTGCTGCTCATCCAGATGTTCCCGTCGCTGCTCACCTTCGTGGCCCTGCTGCGGATGTTCGGGTCACTCGGCGACGTCATCCCGCAGATCGGGTTCGACACCGCGGCCGGCCTCATCCTGGCCTACCTCGGTGGGGCGATGGGTGGCAATGTCTGGCTGCTCAAGGGCTACTTCGACACGGTGCCCAAGGAGCTCGACGAGGCGGCCAAGGTCGACGGAGCCAGCCACGCCCGCATCTTCTTCACGATCACGCTGCCGCTCATCACGCCGATCCTCGTCACGGTCGGGATGATCCAGTTCATCGGCCTGTTCAACGAGTTCCTGCTGGCCAGTGTCTTCCTGCGGGATGTCGACAGCCAGACCTTGGGCGTGGGCCTGAACGCACTGCTCACCGCCGACCGCAACAAATACTTCGGCGCGTTCTGCATGGGCGCGGTGTTGGCGTCGGCGCCGATCGTGCTGCTCTACCTCGCCTTCCAGAAGCAGTTGGTGGGCGGGCTCACCGCAGGTTCGGTGAAGTGATCGGAGCGACCCCGCAGGCGCCTGCCGGAGACTGCTGGATCACCCACCCGCACCACGACGGGTCGCCGCTCTATGTCTCCGAGGCGGCCCCCCTCCTCGGAGCCGAGGTCACCGTGTGGCTGCGGGTGCCCACCGCGCTGGTTGGGGGCTCGGACGTCGACGCGGTGCACGTCCGGATCGTCCCGGACGCCGAAGCACGCTTCGTCCCGGCCGTCGTCGACGCCGACCGGTCCACGCCGGCCGAGACGTGGTGGCGAGCGACGCTGACCTGCCACAACCCGGTGACGAACTACCGCTGGATCCTCACCGGCGGCCCCACGGCATACGCGTGGGTCAATGGCACCGGGCTGCACCTGCGCGACGTGCCCGACTCCGCGGACTTCCGGCTGGTGACCTTCGAGCCGAGCGCGCCCGACTGGCCCCTCGACGCGGTCGTCTACCAGGTCTTCCCGGACCGGTTCGCGCGGTCGGCGGCCGCCGACACCCGGGCGTTGCCGGACTGGGCCCGCCCGGCCGGTTGGGACGACCCGGTCGACCTGTCCTCCCCGACTGCGGTGGGTCGCCAGGTCTACGGCGGTGACCTCGACGGCATCGCCGACCACCTCGACCATCTCGTCGACCTCGGGGTCGACGTGCTCTACCTCACGCCGTTCTTCCCGGCCCGGTCCAACCACCGCTACGACGCGACGAGCTTCGACGCGGTCGACCCGCTGCTCGGCGGCGACGACGCGTTGCGGCGACTCACCGCGGCGGCGCACGCGCACGGCATACGGGTCCTCGGGGACTTCACGACCAACCACACCGGGGCGGGGCACGCCTGGTTCCGCGCGGCGCTCGCCGACCCAGCCGCCCCGGAACGCGCCTTCTACTTCATCGAGGACGACGGCCGGTATGCCGCGTGGCTGGGCATCCCGTCGCTGCCCAAGCTCGACCACGCCTCGCCCGAGCTGCGACGGCGGATGTTCCACGACGAGCACGGCGTCGTGCGCAAGTGGCTCGGCCCGGACGGGGGCCTGGACGGCTGGCGGGTCGACGTCGCCAACATGACCGGGCGCTATGGCGGGCAGGACCTCAACCATGAGGTGGCCCGCGAGATGCGGGTGGCCAGTGTGGCGGCGCGCGCGGACGCGCTCGTCGTCGGCGAGCACACCCACGACTACACGACCGATCTGCCCGGCGACGGCTGGCACGGGGTGATGAACTACGCCGGCTTCACCCGGCCGGTGTGGACCTGGCTGACCCGGCCGGAGGACCCGCCGGAGTTCCTCGGCCAGCCGGTGCGGGTGCCGCGCCTGGGCGGTGAGCTCGTCGCTGAGACGATGCGCGACTTCTCCGCACGGGTCGCGTGGTCGGTGCTCACGCGCTCGTTCACCCTCGTCGGGTCGCACGACACCTCGCGGGTGCGCTCGCTGGTCGCCGACGACCGGTTGGTCGTCGTCGCGGCCGGGCTGCTGTTCACCATGCCGGGCATCCCCATGCTCACCTACGGCGACGAGATCGGGCTCACCGGTCACAGCGGCGAGGATGGCCGCCGTCCGATGCCCTGGGACGCAGCCGGACGCGACCCGGCGCGGTGGGACGAGCGGCTGCACACGGCATACCGGAGTCTTATCGGGGTGCGGCGCGAGTCGGTCGCCTTGCGTCGCGGGGGGATGCGGTGGCTGTATGCCGGCCGCGACGCGCTCGTCTATCTCCGGGAGGCGCCGGGGGAGACCGCGCTGGTGCACATCGCCCGCGATGCCCATCCGCCGATCACGCTGGACGCGCGGCTACTTCCCGGTAGCGCGGCGGCCCTGGCACGATTCGGTGGCGGTGCCCATCGGGTTGGGGATGGGCTGCGCTTGGAGGCGTCCGCGCCGAGCGTCGGCATCCATACCTGGGTGCCGACGGGCGGCGGCTGAGGTTCGGGGAGGGATCACGCAATGGTGCGGGCTCGCCAGTCGGACATCGCGGCACATGCCGGGGTGAGTGAGGCGACCGTCAGCCGGGTGCTCAACAACCACCCGGGGGTCAGCGAGGCGACCCGCCAGACCGTGCTGACCTCGCTGGATGTGCTCGGTTTCGAGCGGCCGACCTATCTGCGGCGCAAGAGCGCCGGATTGGTGGGGCTCATCCTGCCCGAACTCACCAACCCGATCTTCCCGGCTTTTGCGCAGATCATCGAGTCGGCCCTGGCGCGGCAGGGATACACCCCGATCCTGTGCACCCAGACCGCTGGTGGGGTGCATGAAGACGAATATGTCGAGTTGCTGCTCGACCACGGCGTGTGCGGAATCATCAACATCTCCGGATTGCACGCCGACACCGAGGCCGACCTCGCGCGGTATGTCCGGCTGCGTGAGCTCGGCCTGCCGCTGGTCCTGGTCAACGGCGAGGTGCCCGGCCTGGCGGTGCCCACAATCGTCAACGACGACGTGGCCGCCGTGGAGCTCGCCGTAGCCCACCTGGTCGAGCTCGGACACCGGCGGATCGGCCTGGCCGCCGGCCCGGTGCGGTTCGTGCCGGTGGTGCGCAAGACGGCCGGGTTCCGGGCGGTGATGACCCGCCTCACCGGGGCGACACCGCGCACCCTCGACGACCTGGTGGACAACCAGCTCTTCACCGTGGAAGGCGGCGCGACGGCTGCCGCGCGGCTGCTCGATCGTGGGGTCACGGCGATCGTCGCAGCATCGGACCTGATGGCACTCGGGGCGGTGCGCGCGGTGCGTTCGCGGGGTCTGCGGGTGCCCGAAGACGTGTCGATCGTCGGGCACGACGACTCGCCGCTGGTCGCTTTCACCGACCCGCCGCTCACGACGATCCGACAGAACGTCATGGCGATGGCCGAGGCCGCCGTGGTCGCGTTGCTCGACGAGATCCGCGGGTCGGATGCCTCGCGCGCCGAATACGTCTATACCCCCGAACTCGTCGTGCGGGGGTCGACGGCCGCCAGCCCGGTGCGGGTGGTCCGCACCCCGGTCACCCGGCCGGCAGCGGCGACGTCGGGGCAACGGCGCTCGCCGCGGGCGGTCCGGGGCCGCTGAGCGCTGCCCGGATCAGTGGCGCGAGCGGCCTATTGGCTCTACGGTCGACTCATGAGGATCTCCGACGTGTTGCGTAACAAGGGTGGTGGCGTCGTGACCATCCGTCCCGACGACACCGTGGCCCACCTGCTGGCGGTGCTCTCCGAGCACGGCATCGGTGCCCTCGTCGTCAGCGACGACGGCAAGGAGGTGGCCGGCATCGTCAGCGAGCGCGACGTCGTGCGCCACCTCCACCGCTCCGGCGCCGACGTGCTCGGCTCGGCGGTCAGCGCGATCATGACCCGCGAGGTGCACACCTGCGAGGGCAGCGACGAGGTCGAGGGCCTGGCTCAGATGATGACCGACCGTCGCATCCGCCACGTCCCCGTGCTGGCCGACGGCGAGTTGGTCGCGATCGTCAGCATCGGCGACATCGTCAAGCACCGCATGAACGCGCTGCAGTCCGAGCGTGACCAGCTCAAGGACTACATCCAGCAGTAGTCCCTTACCGTTGTCCCCATGACGACATCGGCACGGCCCCCTGCGGGGCACGGGTATGCCGGTGCGTCGCCTCCCGCAGCCGACCCGCGCGGGGGCGCTGGCGGCGCCGGGGGGGTCGGCGGTGCCCCGACTGAGCGGCTCGCCGAGCGGCTCGGTCCCTACCGGCTCATCCAGCGGATCGGTCAGGGTGGGATGGGCGTGGTCCATCTGGCCCTCGATCCGAGCGGGCGTGCGGTCGCTATCAAGGTGCTGCGCCCGCATATCGCCGACGACCCCGAAGCCCGCGACCGGCTGCAGCGCGAACTCGACACCCTGGCCCGGGTCGACCACCCTCGGGTGGCTCCGGTGTTCGACGCGGATATCTCCGGTCCGTTGCCCTATCTCGTCACCCGTTACATCGGTGGCGACCCGCTCGACGACGTCGTCACGGCATACGGGCCGTTGTCCGGACCGGCGCTGCTCACCCTCGCGCAGGGGCTGGCCGATGCACTCGACGCGATCCATGCCGCCGGCATTGTGCACCGCGACCTCAAGCCCGGCAACGTCATGCTCGACGACGACGGGCTGCCGGTGCTCATCGACTTTGGGATCGCCCATGTCGCCGACGACGTGCGGTTGACCTCCTCAGGCCTGGTCATGGGCACGCCCGGCTACCTGGCGCCGGAAATCATCGAAGGCGCCGACGTCACCGAGGCGACCGACTGGTGGGGCTGGGCGGCCACCCTCGCGTATGCCGCGACCGGACGCCCGCCGTTCGGCGCGGGTGGGATGGACGTCGTCCTGGCCCGGGTCCGCGGGGGGCAGTTCGACCTCGCGGGAGTCGATCCACGGTTGGCGTCCTGGCTGGCCGCCGCGTTGTCACCGGACCCTGGGCAGCGTCCGTCGTCCCACGAACTGCTGGCCGGCCTGCGCCACTACGCCGACGCAGGGTCGGCCACGACCGTCCTGCCCGCCCATCCAGACGTCGATCTGACCGCGCCCGTGGTGACCCAACGGCATACCCGGGCCTTGCCGCAGGAGGCGGGCGCGCCTGAGAGCTGGCCGCCTCCGGGGGCGTCCCAGCAGCCGGTGCCCGATCCGCAGGGGTGGGGCCAGGAGGTCTCCACCTGGGAGGAGGAGTGGTCGGTCGAGCCGGGCCAGGCCGACCCGCGGATCGGCCGGCCGGACCGCTCCGGCACCCTGCTCGCGGGGGTGGCCCTCACCGGCGCGCTCGCGGCCAATGCGCCGATGGCGGCGTTGCTGCTGGCGCTGGTGTGGGCTTGGGTGGCGCGGTTCGCCGACAAGGCGATGACCTCGTTGTTGCTGCGTCGGCACGAGTTCGGGCACCGGCGGCGCGATGTGCCGCTGTCGATCGCGCTATCACCCGTGCACGTCGTCACGGCTGCCCTCGCGGCCGTGCTCGGGGCACTCCTGCCGGTCTTCGTCGGCCTGGCGATGGTCTTTTGTGTGGCGCTGGCTCTTGCCGCCGCAGCGGGCGGAGCGCCCACCCCGGTCAACCCGCTCGGCCTGGGGGTCGGGGCGGTGGCGTCGCTGTTGATGGCCTGGTGGGGGCCTGGGGGCGCGTCGCTGCGCCGTGGCACCCGGTCGATGGTGCGCGGCGTGGTCCGCCCGGGACTGCCGACCGACATCGTCGTGGGCGCGCTCGTCGTGGCCTCGCTCGCGCTCGCCGGATGGGCCTTCCTGCGCGGTGGCTCGGTCTTCTGGTGGCCGCTGAGTGCGCCCCCCGGCTTCCTCGGCCCGCTCCCGACCGGTCGCTAGCTGGGGGTCCCCCGGGTCTACTCCGGCCGACCCGCCACTGCCGCGGCCACGCCCAGGGCGATCATCAGCGAGCCACCGGTCGCGCCGATCGTCCCGAGCCGCTTGGGGGACCGGGCGAACCAGTCTCGCGCGCTGCCTGCACCGATCGCCCAGATCGAGTCACCGAGGGCTGCCAGCAGGGCGAACAGCGCGCCGAGAGTGAGCATTTGCAGACCCGCCGGGCCGGTCGGGTCGATGAACTGCGGCAACAACGACGAGAGGAAGACCAGCGTCTTGGGGTTGGTCAGCCCGACCATCAGGCCCTGTGCGAGCGCGCGGGCTCGGGAGGTGAGCGGCCCGGCATACCGGGTCGTCTGGGTTGTCTCGGACGTCTCGGTGGTGCTCAGTGTGGCCGCCAGGTCGGCGCGATGCCGGATCGCCTGGACGCCGAGGTAGACCAGGTAGGCGGCCCCGAGCAGCTTCACGGCCGTGTATGCCGTGGCCGAGGCCGCGAGAACGGCACCCAGGCCGACGGCGACGAGCGCGCTCTGGACGAACAGCCCGATGGCGTTGCCGGCGACGGTGAGCAAGGCGTCGCGGCGCCCGACCGTCAGCGCCCGTCCGATGGTGAACAGCAGACTCGGGCCGGGGATCGCGACGATGATCGCCGCCGCGGCGAGGAAGGCCAGGAGGTGGCCGGCGCTGGGCATGACGGCGAGTATGCCGTGCCCGGGTAAGCTTGTGCGGCTCGTTCCGACGGGCGTGCCGGCGTGGCGCAATTGGCAGCGCACCTGTCTTGTAAACAGGGGGTTAGGGGTTCAAGTCCCCTCGTCGGCTCCGGTCCTGACTTGCATATATGTGGATTCTGGCGCTGATTCTGCCCCCGTTTGGGGGCGACCGGCAGCAGTACCGGCAGCTTGTGCCACACGTCCACGAGATGACCAGGTTGGTTCGTCGCGATCCTCTAGTCGGCGAACTGGCTCCGAAGGATCGCCTCCATCTCCGGACTGACCCAGACCTTGGCCGGTTCGGCTGGGGTCGAGGGAGGTGTGCTGTCTGGCTGGGTGGCGTCGATGAATGCATCCCACGAGGCGGCAATTTGCGTCAAGGCGCCTTCTTCGTCGTAGTCGAGTTCGTGGTCGTTGAACCACACCGTGCCCATGTCCCCCGTGCGCCTAGAGATGCAGACCGGGTTGCCTCCCTCCGCGTCCGCGACCGGCAGGAAGCCCAGCCCCAACAAGGGCGCCAGATGGCCGCAGGACCTCACCAGATCGTCGGAGTCTTGCCGGCCGACTCCCAGAATGTGGTTGACAGCGATGTGGGGGAAGCCGGGCAGGAGCGCGTCATCGATCCATCCTCCGTTCGCCTGGGTCAGCAGGTAGCGGCGGTATTGGTCGGGCAGGACGAAACCGAGCTGCGCCTCAGCCTGCTCGACAGCCTCCGGGGTCGCTGGGACACTGTGCTCGCTGTATCGGATGTGCATCAGGGACCCCCTCGAATCAGTGCCGCGCCGTTTTCGGCGTGGCTGGCAGCTTCAGTTCCTTGGCCAGGACTTCGGTCGCCATCTTCGCGTCCGTGTCGCGGCCGCGGCCCCCCCCGGGGCGCCGCCGTCCCCCCGCCGGGCGGAGGGGGGGGGGGCCCCTCGGGGGGAACCGGACACCTTTGGGGTGCTGGGCGGCCGGGCCGGCCTCCCCGTCGGCGAGCAGGAAGTTCTTATCGGGGGCGTTCACCGCGGCGGCAAGGATCGCACGCACCTCGGCCTCAACGGACCTGCCGTGCGCGGCCGCGCGGCCGCGCAACCGCGCATGCGTGCGCTCATCCAGTTGCCTGATCGTCAGGGTGCTCATGGCGTCACCACCTTCTGTGTGACAGCAATGCTAGCACTCAAACGGTGGAGGCTCCATCCATGGACCCCCTGCCCTCAGACCCGGGCGTCCATCCACGCGCTGATGTCCTTCATGACCTCGTCGCGGTTGGTTTCGTTGAGGATCTCGTGGCGGGCCAGCGGATAGAGGTGCATCTCGACGTGCCGCACCCCGGCGGTGCGATATTGCTCGACCACCTGCCGCACACCCTTGCCGTTGTCGCCCACCGGGTCCTTCTCGCCGGACAGCACGAAGATCGGCAGGTCCTTGGGCACCGCCGCGATGTTGGCCGGGTTGTTGACGACGCCCACCCCGTGCAAGAGGTCGCCGAAGAACCCCGTCGTGAACACCCCTCCACACCAGGGGTCTTCGATGTACTTGTCGACCTCAGCCTTGTCCCGGGACAGCCAGTCAAAACCGGTGCGCGCGGGCTTGAAGGCGTCGTTGAAGCGTCCGAAGGTCATCGTGTCGAGCACCTTGCTGCGCGCCTTGCGCCCACGCACTAGGCCCTCGCCAAAGGCCAGCGCCGCGCCCACCTTGGCCAGCGCACCCGGGTCGCCACCGGCTCCGGTCAGCACCAGCCCGCGCAGGGCGTCGCCGTGGGACATGACATAGGCCCGCCCGATGATCGACCCCATGCTGTGCCCGAAGAGGAAGATCGGCAGACCAGCGTGGTCGGCCTGGATCTTGCGGGTCACGGCATACAGGTCCTCGACGACCTTCTCGAAGCCGTCCGAGTCGGCGAAATACCCGACGTTGTCCAGCGAGCCCGCGGTCTTGCCGTGCCCGCGGTGGTCCTGCGCGTAGACGGCATACCCGCGGCCGGTGAGGTGCTCGGCAAAGCGTTCGTAGCGTGCCGCGTGCTCGGCCATCCCGTGCGCGATCTGGACGACCGCCTTCGGCGCGCCGTCGGGGGTCCACACGTAGACATGCAGCGGTATGCCGTCCGCAGCCTGCACCGTCAGCGTCGAGTTCTGCATCGGCCTGCCTCTCTGTGGACCCCGGATTCCCCCACCGCTCATCCTGCCGCACCCAGGCCGATTGCGGCAGCCTTCCGGGCGGCGGTGAGCGCTGCGGGTCAACCCCGCGGTCAGCGCCGGGGCGGACGCGGGACGAAGGCGCTGGTCCGGGCGGCATACTCGGCCCAGCCCGGGCGCTGGGACATCGACTTCTCCAGCAGGGCGACACCGCTGACCTTGACGAGCAGGAAGGTCATCGCGATCGGCGACAGGACCGTGGCCCACCCCGGGCTGACCTGCAGGGCGATCAGCCAGAACCCCCACCACGACACGGCGTCCCCGAAGTAGTTGGGGTGCCGAGTCCAGGCCCACAGGCCGCGGTCCATGAGGCGGCCCCGGTTGGCCGGGTCGGCCTTGAAAGCAGCCAGCTGTGCATCACCCACCGACTCGAAGATCAACCCGGCGACGACGAGGGCGACCCCGAGCCAGCCGACGCCGGACACGACGCGATGCGCCTCATGGGTGGTCGAAGTCCAGGCAGCCACCTGAAGTGGCAGGGAAACGAACCACGCGATGACGCCCTGGACGAGGAAGACGCGGCGCACGGCATACCCGAACTTCTTGCCCTCCGGCGCGCCGGACAAGATCTTGACGTAGCGCGGGTCCTCGCCCATGCCGCGGGTGCGCCGAGCCAGGTGCAGCGCCAGCCGACCGCCCCACACCGTGACGAGCGCAGCCAGGACGAGCGAGCGTGCGGTGGCCCCGCTCATCACCACCCCGACCCAGCTCACCGCGACAAAGAGCAGCCCCCAGGTCACGTCGATGAGGGCGTATTTGTCCTGGCGTCGCGCGATGACCGCAGTGACGGCCAACAGGACGAGGACCGCCAACGCACTGGCCAGGAGGATCGCAGGCAACGAGGAGCTCATGCGCGCGAGCGTAACGGCCGGGGTCGGCGGCGCTCGACCGCGAGATCTCGAAATCGGCTGGCTCAGGCTGTCCCATACAGCCCCTTTCGGCATCTCGCGGGCCCACGGCATACCGTGTCTGCCATGACCGTGGCCTCGAGTGACTCGAGTGACTCGAGCGAGACGCTCGCGCACAACGGGCTGCCGGGGCCGCACCCCGGCACGCCAGCGCGACGCCCGGGCTCGGTGCGCCGCACGACGAGCCTGGACCTCACCCGGCCGCACGGCCCGGACGGGCCGCTGCACGTCGGCGGCCGGGCACGCGACCTGCACACCGACGCCGACGGCACCCCTCGGGTCATCGGCTCGGCGCTGGCCTCGCTCACCGTCGAAGACGGCATCGTCACCGCGTTGTCCACCTATCCCCGGCGACCCGCGCTCGCGCAGCTGATCGGCCGTCGCGCCCTCGTCGGATGGCGCACCGGCCTCTGGCGCACCATCCGCGAGGACGTCGTGAGCGGTTCCGACCTGCACCAACTCCTCGACGATCTGCCGGGCGGGTTCGTCATCAGCGGGTTCACCCGAGGTCGAGCGCTCGCGCTCGCCTCCGGTGGCGACCCCTTGCCGCAACCTGGGAGGCGCCTGGACGTGTGCGCGGGCTGGGCCTCGGACTCCCGCGCGGCTCGCATTCTCGACGAGACCGGCAGCGCGCCGCGTGCGGTGACCCCGCCGGCGCCGCCGTTGCTCGATGACGCCGACCCACACGGCTGGCACACCTGGCCGGCCACGCCGATCTGGGGGATCAGTCGGCGCCGCCGCATCGACGCCTGGGTCGACTCACACTCGGGCGATCCACACTCGGGCGATCCGCAGCGCCCGATCCACGTCGATGCCATGTTCCGCGACTCGTTCGTCGACCACGAGGGGGTCGAGCGGGTGCTGCACGAATACACCCTGCACGCGCAGGTGGGCCGCACGGCATACCCGGTCCTGGACGTCACCACGGCGGGGCGGGTGCTGCCGCACCACGAGTGCCCGGTCGCCGCTGCGTCCGCGCAACAGATCCTCGGTATGCCGTGCGACGACTTGCGCGACCGGGTCTCCACCGCCCTCTACGGGCCAGAGTCCTGCACCCACCTCAACGACGGGCTGCGGTCGCTGACCGACGTGCCGGCGATGCTCATGGCGGCCGGACTCCTGGAGCCCTGACCCGGGGTGACTTTGGGCGGGCCGGTCGGCGGACGCCACTACGCTGCGAGAGTGAGCACCCCCCCGGAAAGTGCAGCACTTGTCGTCCATCAAGGAATGGGTGCGATCCCTGTCGACGAGGGAGTGGCCTTCCGCGTGTGGGCTCCGCACGCCAGCGCGATGCACGTCGTCGGGGAGTTCAACGACTGGAGCGAGACGGCGGCCCCGATGGCCTCCGAGGGCAACGGCTTCTGGTATGCCGTGCTGCCCGACGCTGCGATCGGTCAGGGCTACAAGTTCTTCGTCACCAACGGCGACCAGACCTTCTATCGGATCGACCCCTACGCCCGCCAAGTGACCAACTCGGTCGGACATGGCGTCATCTACGACCACGGGGCCTATGACTGGGAGGGCGACCAATACGACTGTCCCTGGCACCACGAGTTGGTCATCTACGAGCTGCACGTCGGGTCGTTCTTCACCGACACGGAGGGTCGGCCGGGCACCTTCGAGCTCGTCGGCGAGAAGCTCGAGCACCTGGTCAAACTCGGCGTCAACGCGATCCAGATCATGCCGGTCATGGAGTTCGCCGGTGATTTCTCCTGGGGTTACAACCCCGCCCACATTTTCGCCGTCGAGTCCGGCTATGGCGGCCCCGACGCGCTCAAGGACCTGGTCAAACAAGCCCATCGGCGCGGGCTGGCCGTCATCATCGACGTCGTCTACAACCACTTCGGGCCGAGCGACCTGGACCTGTGGCAGTTCGACGGGTGGAGCGAAAACGGCAAGGGCGGCGTCTACTTCTACAACGACGACCGGTCCACCACGCCGTGGGGCGACACCCGGCCCGACTACGGCCGCGACGAGGTGCGCAGGTTCATCCACGACAACGCGATGATGTGGTTGCACGACTTCCATGTCGATGGGTTGCGGTTCGACATGACGCCCTATATCCGCAGCGTCCACGGCTCGGGGATCGACCTTCCCGAGGGCTGGGACCTCATGCGCTGGATCAACACCTCGGTGCGCCAGACGCATCCACGGGCCATCACGATCGCCGAGGACATGCACCAGGACCCGCGGATCAGCCAGATCGACGACGGCGGTGCAGCCTTCCACGCGCAGTGGGATGGGGCCTTCGTCCACCCGGTTCGCCGGGTGGTCATTGCGCGGTCGGACGAGGATCGCTCGATCGGTGCGCTGCGCGATGCCATCGTGACGATCTACAACGGCGACGCCTTCCACCGGGTGATCTATACCGAGTCCCACGACGAGGTCGCCAACGGCCGGGCCCGGGTGCCCACCGAGGTCAATCCCGATGACCCCACCGGCTGGCACGCCCAGAAGCGCTCGACGGTCGGAGCCGCTCTCGTGCTCACCAGTCCCGGCATCCCGATGCTCTTCCAGGGCCAGGAGTTCCTCCAGGGTGAATGGTTCCGCGACGACGTGCCGCTGGACTGGGACCTCAACGACGACTTCCACGGCATCGTTCGGCTGGTGCGCGACCTCATCCGGCTGCGGCGCAACTGGCGCGACACCACCCGCGGGCTCACCGGTCAAGGGATCGACGCCTACCACGTCAACGAGGACGACAACGTCCTGGCCTTCCACCGGTGGTTCGACGGTGGGGCCGGCGACAGCGTGGTAGTCGTCGTCAACCTCCATCACGAATCTCGCCACGATTACCGGATCGGGATGCCGTTGCCGGGACTCTGGAAGCTCGAGCTCAACAGCGACGCTCGCATTTACAGCGACGACTTCGGTGACTTCGTCTCCACCGACACGCACGCCGAGCCCAGCCCCGACGACGGTCAGGGCGCTACGGCGCTCATCTCCATCGCGCCCTACTCGGTCCTCGTGTATTCCTACGCCGGATGACCGCGGCGATGCCGGCAATGTCCTCGACGCCCTCGACGCCCTCGACTCCCTCAACTCCCTCGATTCCCTCGACTCCCCTCGCCGAGGTGGTGGCCACGGTCACGGCCGTCGGCGGCAATACGGCCCGGCGGGCCAAGCTCGGCCTGCTGGCCGACCTGCTCCGTCGTCTGCACCCCGGAGAGATCGAGGCGACCGTCGGTCTGCTCACCGCGGCTCCCCGGCAGGGCAAGCTCGGGGTGGGCTGGCGCAGCCTGGCCAACCTGTCCGATCTCGTCGGCACTGCTGCGCCCGAGGCCGGGCTTACCGTGCTCGATGTCGACGCCTCGATCGAGGCGCTCGCGACGGCGGCTGGGCCGGGCTCGGTCGGGGTGCGCGGGGACGCCTTGCAGTCGCTCTGGGCCCGCGCCACCGAGAGTGAGCGCCACTTCCTGACCGGTGTGTTGCTCGGGGAGGTCCGGATGGGTGCGCTCGCCGGCTTGCTCACCGAGGCCGTCGCCCAAGCCGCGGGTATGCCGTCCGAGCCAGTGCGCCGGGCGGTGATGCTGTCGGGGTCACTGAGCCGGACGGCATACCTCGCCTTGACCGGATCGCTGGCCGGGGTGGAGGCGATAGGACTGCAGGTTGGCACCCCACTGCATCCGATGCTGGCCTCCACTGCCGGGTCGGTGGCCGAGGCAGTCGCGGCTGTTGTCGCGCTGGATGCGCCGGTTGCGGATGGCCCTGAGCCGGTCGCCGTGGTCGAGGCCAAGCTCGACGGCGCCCGGATTCAGGTCCACCGTGCGGGCGGGCCGGGCGGCCAGGTGCGGGTCTTCACCCGCACCCTCGCCGACATCACCGACCGCCTGCCCGAGATCGTCGAGGTCGTGTCGGCCTTCCCGGGTGGTGCTTTCATTCTCGATGGCGAGACCCTCGCCCTCGACGAATCCGGGGCACCGCGCCCGTTTCAGGACACGATGAGCCGCTTCGGTTCGGCGTCGGGTGCCGAGATCCTGCGGCCGTGGTTCTTCGACGTGCTCCACGCCGACGGGGTCGACCTCATCGACGAGCCGCTCTCCCGGCGTCGGGTGGTGCTTGCGCGCATCGTCGGCGAGCACGGCATCCCGTCGGTGGAGACCGCCGATCCCGTTGTGGCCGAAGCTTTTTCGCGTGAGGTGCTCGCAGCTGGCCATGAGGGGGTGCTGGTCAAGTCGCTGGCGAGTCGCTACGCCGCCGGACGCCGTGGCAAGCCCTGGCTCAAGGTCAAGCCGGTGCACACCTACGACCTGGTCGTCCTGGCCGTCGAGTGGGGCTCCGGGCGACGCACCGGCATGCTGTCAAATCTCCACCTCGGCGCGCGCGACCCGCGGGTGCCCCTCGGCGAGAAGGGCGACTTCGTCATGGTGGGCAAGACCTTCAAAGGGCTCACCGACGCGATGCTCGCCTGGCAGACCGAACGGCTGCAGGCGTTGGAGACCAGACGCACCTCGTATGCCGTGCACGTGCGCCCCGAGCTCGTCGTCGAGATCGCGATCGACGGGGTGCAACGGTCCAATCGGTATCCCGGTGGCGTGGCGCTGCGGTTCGCCCGGGTCAAGCGGTATCGCGAGGACAAGCCCGCAGCGCAGGCCGACACCATCGCGAGCTTGCAGGCCCTGCTGCGCTGACCTGGTGGGCTCGTCAGCGGCGCAACGCGGCCAGGGTGTCGGCGCGAGCCTGGGCTGCGGGCAAGGACACATCGCGTAGCCAGCGTTCACCCTCGGCATCGCCTTCGGCAGCCAACAGCTCGGCGAGCGCCACGACGTCGGCCGGGGCCTTGTTCTGCGCCATCTTTGCCTTGGCCTCGATCCGGGTGATCTGCAGTTCCAGCCCGACCACGGCGCGCAACATCGCGTCGACGTAACCGGGTGCCGCCTCGTCGACGGACCACTCCGGCCGTCCGCTGCCGGACCGGCCTTCGTGGTGGTCGGTGAGGCGGCGGACCACCTGGCCGGTCCAGGCCAGGTCGTCATGGGCGATGAGGTCGCCGTAGACGTGGACCGTGACGTAGTCCCAGGTCGGCACCACCCGCCCATGCTCACGGCTCGAGGGCACGTCAGCCGGGCTCACGTAGTGGTCGGTCAGCGACACCACGACCAGTGACTCGCAGGTCGTGGGCTCGGACCACTGCCGGTTGTTGCGCGCGACGTGACCGAGCAAGGCCCCGTGCGCCCCACGAGAAGGATCGAAGACGAACGGCAGCGGGGTGGCCAGCAGGCCCGACGCGTGGTGGGTGACCAGGTCGGCGCTGCCCATCCGCATGAGCACGTCCTGGATCTGAGCATCGGTCATGGCGAAGTGCGCAGGTACATACATAGGCCCAACCATCCCACCGCTCGTCGCTCCAGATGGTTCTGCCCAGCGTGATCGCCCAGGTTTGCTCAAGACCAGTCCCATGTCGTTCAGGCCGAGTCGGGTGGCTCAGCGCAGCACTGCCGCAGCGAGCGTCCCGGCCACGAGAGCGGCGGTCAGGGACAGCTCGACACTCGCTCCGAGCACGTCGCCGGTGACCCCGCCCAACCGGCGACGGGCTCGCGCCAGCAACGTCCACGCCGTGACGATGCCCGCGGCAACCACGGCGGGCCCGGTCCAGAACGGCATACCGAGCACCTGGACCGTCGCCCCCGCGAGGGCGCCGAGCAGCAGAGCCGACCCCACGGCATACCGGCTCGCGACCGTGCCCGCGACCGTGGCGCCGAGCCCCTCGGGCCGCGCGGCAGGGATGCCGGTGCGGCAACACCACGCGAGGGTATGCCGGCTGGTCAGCACCGCGACCCCGGCGAGTGCGGCTCCGGGTGGGCTGCTGAGCAACGCTGCCAGGGCAGTGGCCTGGACCAGCAGGGTCAGGACGACCGCGGCGACTCCCGCGGGACCGACGTCTCCGCTGCGCATCACGGCCAGAGCGCGCGATCGGTCGTAGCTGGCCGCGAGGCCGTCGCAGGTGTCGGCCAGTCCGTCCAGGTGCAGGCCCCGGGTCGCCAGCGCGAGTCCGCCGAGCACCAGGGCGGCGACGAGCAGCGCCGGCAGGTCAGCCAGGCGCAGGGTGCCCCAGCCCACCGCGACCCCGAGCGCGAGCGGCGCGGTCGCGACCGGGGCCAGCAGCATCGCGCGACCGGCGGTGGTGGCAGTGACGTGTGCAGGCGGGCGAGTCGGGAGCGCGGTGAGCGTGCCCACGGCCAAGCGCCAGGCGTCGATCACCGGGCATCCTGGGGCGTCGGGTTGAGCGGGGCATCCTGCAGCGGCGCTGCGCGGGGCGGAGCGTCCTGCACGCTCCACTCGAGCCCCTTCTGCAGGTCGACCCGTGGGGTCGTCGACAGGTCGAGCACCCGACCGGCCACGACGAGGAAGACGTAGTCGGACACGTCGGCGACGCGGGCGTTGAGCCGACCCAACTCGTCCTGGAAGACCCGCCCCGACGGTGTCAACGGCACCAAGGAGAGCCCGACTTCATTGCTCACGACAACGACCCGACGCGTGGTCTGCTGCAGCGCGGCCAGCAGCGCCGTGCCCTCCCGATGCGCCATGAGGGCGGCCGCCTGGGGGCTGTCCCAGGCGCCGGCCCGGTCGATGATCGCGGTCAGCCAGGTGCCGAGGCAGTCGATGAGCAGCGGCCCGCCGGGTGCCCGCAGCTGGGCCACGAGGTCGGTCGTCTCGATCGTGGTCCACGACTTCTGCCGGCTGGCCTGGTGGAAGGCCACCCGCGCTGCCCACTCCGGGTCGGCGACCGGGTCGGCCGGGCGCGCCCCGGCGGCGAGGTAGGTGACGTCGTAACGATAGGACAGCAGGGCCTCGGCATACCGGCTCTTGCCGCTGCGGACGCCGCCCAGGACGAAGGAGATGGACACGTGGTCAGGCTAGGGCAGGATGGCCAGGTGCCCTCTGACGTTATCCACAGGACCTGCTCGGCCGTCTCACCCGCGGACTCCGGTGCGCTCGCAGCGGCCATCGATCGGCAGGCGCGGCTGACCAAGCCGGCCGGTTCGATGGGGCGGCTCGAGGCGCTCTCGCACCAGCTCGCCGGCGTGTATGCCGTGTGCCCACCTCCCATCCCGGCACCGGTGACCGTCGTCGTCATGGCCGGCGACCACGGGGTGCACGCCCAGGGGGTGTCACCGTGGCCGCAGGAAGTGACCGTGCAGATGGTCGCCAATGTGGCCTCCGGGGGAGCGGTGGTCAACGCGCTGGCCCGCCAGGTGGGGGCGGCCGTCGAGGTCGTCGACGTGGGGGTCGCGGCGCCGTTGCTGTTCCCGGAGGGTGTGGTGCAACGGCGGATCCGCAGCGGGACCCGCGACTTCAGTCGTGAGCCCGCGTTGACCCGCGACGAAGCGGTGGCGGCGATCGAGGTGGGAATCGCCCTGGCCGACGACCGCGTAGGCGCGGGGGACCGGCTGCTCGTCACCGGAGACCTAGGCATCGGCAACACGACGGCGTCGGCCGCGCTCATCGCGGCCTTCACCGGCGCTGACCCCGCCGATGTCACCGGGGCGGGTGCGGGCAGCGACGCCCGGATGGTGGCGCACAAGGTGGCAGTGATCCGGTCCGGGCTGGCCCGGCATAAGCCGGACCCGACCGACCCGATCGGGGTGCTGGCCGCCTTCGGCGGGCTGGAGCACGCGGCGTTGGCGGGCTTGCTGCTGGGCGCGGCTGCCCGGCGGACGCCGGTGTTGCTCGACGGGGTGATCGCCGGCTCGGCGGCCCTCGCGGCGCGGGCGCTGTGTCCCGGCGTCACGGCATACCTCGTGGCAGGGCACCGCTCGAGTGAGCCCGGCGCGCGGGTGGCGTTGGCGGCGCTGGGGCTGCAGCCGCTGCTGGAACTCGACCTGCGGTTGGGCGAAGGCACTGGCGGGGTCCTGGCGGTGCCGATCGTGCAGGCGGCCGCTCGGATGCTCGGCGAGGTCGCGACCTTCGACTCGGCGGGAGTGTCGAGCCGGGAGGATTGAGGCGCGTCCGAAGGTTTCCTGGGCTGGCGACGGCTGAGCGTGCGGGTTCGTCGGCGGGTCGGAAGGTTTCCCGGCGTGGCGACGGCTTGGCGGGCGGGTTTGTCGGCGGGTCGGAAGGTTTCCCGGCATACCGGAGTCTGGGCGTGCGGGTTTGTCGGCGGGTCGGAAGGTTTCCCGGCGTGGCGGCGGCTGCGCGGGCGGGTTTGTCGCCGAGTTGGAAAGTCTCCCGGCATACCGGAGTCTGCGACGGCCGACGGCGCTCAGCAACCGTCCCAGGCGAACCGTTCCCCGGCCTTGCGCAGCTGGAACATCGTCACCCTGGTGGAGTCGAAAAGGACCTGGACCTCGGTGTTCTGCCCGGCGAGGACGAGGATGGGCACCAGGCCCCGGGCCTCGGTGGTGAGCTGGCCGGAGATCAGTTTGCCGTCGAGCGCGGCGCGAATCTCGCCCTCGTTGAGGCCGACCTCACCCCGACCGTTGAGGCGCACGCCAGGCTTGCTCACGGTGATCATGGCCAGGACCTGTGACCCGTCGGTGCGTCGGGAGAAGGTGAGTCCGATGCCGGCACTGGCGAGCACAGGCGCCATCGCGAGGTCGCCCTCGCAGGCCCCCGGGCTGTTGACCAGAGCGCCGAGCTTCAGCGCTTGATCCTGGGTGAGCCCGAGGCGGAGGTTGCCGATGCCGTCCAGGGTCAGCCTGGACAGGTCGCCCAGCCCCGACGCAGAGCCGGTCGAGCCAACAGTGGGGGTCGAGTCGGGGGCCGTCGGAGTCCTCGCAGCCCCCGAAATCTGTGGGGCCGAGGTCTGAGGCGTCGCAGTCCGGGAAGCCGGCACGGTGATCGACGGGGTGGCGCCGGTCGGGGACGCTCCGCCGACCGGCCCCGAGGCCGTCCCGCACCCGACGAGTGCCACGGGGAGCACAGCTGCGGCGACGAGGAACCGAACGGTGCGGCGGGTGTGCTGGTGGCTGGCAAGGGGAATCGTGGCGGTTGCCATGTCGGGCTCCTGTGGCGGTGTGCTCTGTCAAGCGGTGGCAATGAGGTGGGCTGTTCGGTCTGCTTCGGTGGGCTGCGCACTCGCCGACACTGGGTCGGCGTCGCGTCGCCGGTGCTGCGTGCACCCTCCACCCCTGAAGATCCATCGCAGTCCAGGAAGGTTGCCCGGCCACAGCTCGGGTCGAGGCCGTCAGAGTCAGGTCGGAACCTCCCGGCCGAGATCGAACTGCGACGTGTCGCCACCGGTCACGACATCTGTCGCGAGTTCCAGAGTGCCGTCGACCCCGAGCCGCAGGACCGTCCACCGGTTGGCGCCGGTGGCGCCGGTGGCGCCGGTGGCACCCGTGGCGCCGCTCGTCGCAGTGCTCTGGGCGGCCGTCTGGGTCGTCACGAGCAGGACGTGCGTGGAGTCCTCCCAGACCTGCCCAAGGATCTGGGGAGCCCCGTCCGCAGTGGTGACCAGGTCGAGCACCATCTGCCCGGTCACCAGGTCGGCAATGCCACCCGGCCCGCTCTCATAGCCGCCCGCCTGCTGCCCGCTCACCCATGCGTAGCGACCGTCAGGGGACAGCGCCTTGATGAACCGTGCGCAGCTGCGCACCTGCGACGTCTCGGTGTCAGCGGCCAGCAGGGCAGAGCACGGGACGGCGTCCATCGTGTCGCGCAGCACGGTGTTTCCACTCCAGGCGCCACGCAGGTAGCCATGCCCTGGCCACTCGGTGACGCCCTCACCCACCCGCCACCGGTACTCCGTCACCTTCCCGCCGGTCTGGTCGTGCAGATAGACCGTGCCGTCATCAAGGACGGCGACATCGGAGACCTCACCGGCCGGGAACTCGGCCGTCACCTGGGCGCCGTCGAGGACGGATTCGCGGATCAGGCGTCCGGCCCAGGTGTAAGCCACGGTGCGCCCGTCGGTGCTCGCTGCGAGCGCGCCTCCGACGCTGCGCCCGACGACCCGGCCGTCGTCGGCGATCCGCACCAGCTCGGCGGACACCCCATTGGGGCGATAGTTCGGCACCAGCCACCCGCCCGAGACCCGCACCGGTGCGCCATACCGACCCTGCGCCACAGGTAGCCCAGGCAGCGTGATCGGCGCGCCGGTCGGGGGCACGATCCGCCAAGCGGCGGGGTCCGTGACGTAGGGGACCGCAAGGTCGGCGCCCCGGCGCAGACCGGTCATGGTCAATTCGATCCGTCGGGACGCGAGATCGCCGGCGAGAGTCGTCGCCCACGTCACGCGCGGTCCGAACGGCCCGGTCGATGCGGTCGACGTGCTCGACACTGTCGCAGACCCGGTTGCCGTCGCCGTACCCGCGACGACCGAGGTGGCGGGGGGCACGCCGAGTCGGTGGGCCAGTTCGGTGCCCATCGGGATCGCAGCCAGGACGGCGACGAGAGCCACCGAACTCCGGTATGCCGTGCGGCGGCGGCGCAAGGTGGTCGCCCGGCCCAGGACGGCGGTGACCGTCAGGCCGTCCTCGGGCATGCGCCGGGCCCGAGCGGCGAAGAGCTCCTCGAGGGCCTGCTCCGGTGGGGTGAGCGGGGAAGGGGGCATCGGGCGGGTCATCCGGACTCCCGGGTCAGTTCGGGGTGGTGAGGGAGGGCAGCACGAAGATGGGCCAGCGCCTTGCTCGCTTGCGACTTGACCGTGCCCTGGCTCACGCCCAGCACGGCAGCGATCTCGGCCTCGGACAGGTCCTCGTAGTAGCGCAGCACGAGGACTGCGCGCATGCGGGTCGGCAACTCGCCGACCATCCGCCACAGGGCATCGTGCTCAGTGACGTCCGGCCGGCTCGCCGGATCAGCGCCCTGATCGTGCTCGGGCCACATCGCGTCGGCCGGGATCGGCTCGGGCAGGCGCTCGACGGTGCGTTCGCGCTTCCACCAGGGTCGGCGCCACAGCTTGCGGGCTTGATTGACGAGGGTGGTGCGGGCGTAGGCGTCGACGGCCCCCGACGCGTCGAGGCGATCCCACGCGAGATAGAGGTTGGCCGCGGTCTCCTGGACGAGGTCTTCGGCCAGGTCGGGGTCTGCGACCAGCAGGTATGCCGTGCGCAGCAGCCGACCGCGGCGGGCCAGGAACCACTCGGCGAATTCGGTGTCGCGCCGGGTGTCAGCACGAGCCATTCCAGCCCCCGGTCTGCGGGTGGGTCAAGCTCGGGCTGGCCATATCCCAGAGATCCCCACGAGGGCGTCGAGGTTGCCCGACCCCCCGGGGGTGGCGTTTACCACGGCCGGCTCGACACGCCGCGGTAATGCGCGGCCTCAGCCGCAGAACGCGGTACAAAGGGTGAGGCCCCGCCAAGTATGAGTTGGCGGGGCCTCGTGCGTCCGCATCGTGACGCCGATGTGAACTCGGCCGGCGCGGCTGGCTCTCCGACGTCGTCCTGTCGGACTGCGGGATTGCTCCCGGAGCGTGGAACCTCGTTTGCCTTCCGATCGCATTCCCTTGCAGGAGTGCGTAGAACAGTTCTACTTCGGTTCCGGCGGGTCCGCAAGGGGTGGGCCGAAATATCCTCGACCAATCCTGATTTTGTCGGCGTGTCGGCTGGACACGCCGACGACGAGCGTCCGGCACGGCCCGGGATGGCCGCTAGCGGGGCGGCATCCGCAGCGCGCCGTCGAGGCGGATGACCTCGCCGTTGAGCATCTGGTTGTCGACGATGTGCCGCACCAGCGCGGCATACTCGGCCGGATCGCCCAGCCGTGCTGGGTGGGGCACCTGCGCGCCGAGGGAGGCCTTGGTGGCCTCGGGCAGGCCAGCGAGCATGGGGGTCATGAAGGTGCCCGGCGCAATGGTCACGACGCGCACGAACTTGTCGGCCAGGTCGCGGGCGGCCGACAGCGTGAGTCCGACGACCCCGCCCTTGCTCGATGCGTATGCCGCCTGGCCCACCTGCCCGTCGAAGGCCGCGATGCTCGCGGTCATGACGATGACCCCGCGGTCGCCGTCGACCGGGTCGTTGTCGAGCATCGCGGCGGCGGCCAGGCGCAGCACGTTGAAGGTGCCGATGAGGTTGATCTCGATGACGCTGCGATAGGTGTCCAGGGGGAGCGGGCCGCTGCGTCCGATGACTCGCCCGGGGGTGGCGACGCCGGCGCAGGTCACCGCGATGCGCAGCTCACCGAGCTCGCGAGCGATGTCGATGGCCGCCTGCACCTGCGCCTCGTCGCGCACGTCGGTCGGCGCAAAGCGCACCGCGTCGCCCAGTTCGGCAGCCAGTTCGGCGCCGGGAGAGCTTGGCAGGTCGAGGATGACGACCTTGGCTCCGTCGGCGGCGAGGCGTCGCACCGTCGCGCCGCCCAATCCCGAGGCGCCGCCTGTGACGACGGCGACGGTCTTGTCGGTGATCTGCATCGAATCAGCCTCTCTCGCGCAGCAACTGGCGCGAGATGACCAGTCGCTGGATCTGGTTGGTGCCCTCGAAGATCTGGGTGACCTTGGCCTCACGCATGAAGCGCTCGACGGGGAAGTCGCGGGTGTAGCCATAGCCGCCGAGCACCTGCACGGCGTCGGTGGTCACGCGCATCGCCGCATCGGTGGCGACCAGCTTGGCCACCGACGCCTCTTTCGTATAGGGCCGGCCGGCATCCTTGAGCCGCGCCGCGTGCAAGTAGGTGGCCCGCGCTGACGTCACGGACGCCTCCATGTCGGCCAGCAGGAAGGCCAGCCCCTGGAAGTCGGCGATGGCCCGCCCGAACTGCTTGCGCTCCTTCGCGTATGCCGTCGCGACATTAAGCGCGGACTGCGCCAATCCCGTTGCGGCAGCGGCAATCCCGAGACGCCCATTGTCCAGAGCGTGGAGCGCGATCGGCATACCCTGCCCTTCGGCACCGACGCGGCGGTCGGCCGACACGGGGGTGTCGTCGAAGATCACCTGGGCCACCGGATCACCGTGCAGGCCCATCTTGTCCTCGGGCTTGCCGAAGCTCAGCCCCGGCGCGTCGGCCGGGACGACGAAGCAGGTCAAGCCGTGCGAGCCGTCGTCGGAGGTGCGGGCGAAGGTCGTGTAGAAGTTGGCGTGACCGGCATGCGAGATCCACATCTTGGCCCCGTGCAACCGGTAGCCGTCACCGTCACGGTCGGCCCGCGTCGCCATCGAGCCGACGTCGCTGCCCGAATCGGCCTCGGACAGGCAGTAGCCGCCCAGCCAGGCCCCACTGAGCATGTCGGGCAGCAGGCGTTCCCGCTGCTCGTCGGTGCCGTATTCGGCCACCGGATAGCAGGTGAGCGCGTGCACGCTCACACCGACGGCCACGCTCATCCACACGGTCGCGATCTCTTCGACGACCTGCAGGTAGACCTCGTAGGGCTGCCCCCCGCCGCCGAACTCCTCGGGGTAGGGCAGCGACAGCAGCCCCAGCTCGCCGAGGGTGCGGAACGCATGCTCGGGGAATCCACCCTCGCGCTCAAAGGCGTCGACGCGCGGAGCAAGCTCCTTACGGCATACCTCCCGAGTCATCTCGATGAGTGCCTGGGACTCCTCGGAGGGCATCAGCCGCGTCGCTGCCATGGTCGGGAGCCTAATGCTCCGGTATGCCGTCCGCGCGCGTTGGGGGACAGGGAAGGCGGGTGAGCCGGGACTCAGCCGAGACCTACGGGTGGCCGGGGCCGAGCACCGATCGCACGGCGCGAATTGCCCCGTCCAAATAGCGTTGCACGACAACGCGATCGGATTCGCTCAGGGCGCTGTCGACCTCGGCCAGCACCATGAACATCGGCACGAGATGGCCGAGCAACTCCTCGCGGCCCGACTGGGTGAGCACCACTTGGGTGCGTCGTCCGTCGGTGGGATGGGGTGCTCGCACGACGTGGCCGCGCGCCTCCATGCGGTCGACGATGCCCGATGCCGCGGCCGAGCTGACGCCGAGCCGGGTGGCCAATTCGACTGGTCCGTGCGGGCTCTCGACGAGCAGCTCCAAGGCGCGCAGATCGGTCTGGCCGAGGTCGGCCCGCCTGGCCAGCACCGGGGCGACCTGCTCGGCCAGCGACAACAACTCGCGCAGGGCACGCAGGGTGTCGGTCTGGCGCCACTGCGCCACGTATGCCGTGTGCGGCATCGGAGCCGACGATTCGGCTCGACCGGTTGACAGGTGATCGCTCATTGGATTACTAATCTACTTAGCTGTCTAGCATCTGGCTAGTGTCTGGCTGGTTTCCGGCCAGAGTAAGACAGAACTTCGACACGCCACCCTGACATCCAGCAATCTTCACAGAGCATCGGAGTCTCGCATGACCCTTCTCGATCGCCCCGCACAGCTCATCCGCCGGGGCAGATCCTGGTGGATTGCGCTGCTTTTCGTGCTCGTGGCCGGGGCACTGATCGGTGGGCTCAAGGCCGGCACCCGCACAGCATCACCGCTGGACAGCCTCCCGGTCGGGTCCGAGAGCGCCCGGGTCGTCGAGTTGCAGGCGCAGTTCCCGGCGAAGGACTCCTCCTCGGCGCTGGTGCTCTTCACCGCCGACGACGGCAGCCTCGAGCCGGCGACCGTGGCGGCGCTGCGCACCGCGCCGGGCATCCAGGGCGGCAGTCCGCTGGTGCCCAGCCAGGACGGCTCGGCGGCCTTCTCGGTCGTGCCGGTGAAGTCGACGAGTGCCACCGACAACATCAAGGTCGTCAAGGCCCTGCGCGCACAGCTCAAGGAGTCGTTGCCCGAGGGGGTCTCGGTCCAGCTCACTGGCCCGGCCGCCGTGCAGGCCGATCTCGGCGCGGTCTTCGACGGCGCCAACACCCGCCTGCTCCTCGCGACGGCCAGCGTCGTGGGCCTGCTGCTCATCATCACCTACCGCAGCCCCCTGCTTTGGCTGGTGCCGCTCACCGTCGTGGGGCTGGCCGACCAACTCGCCGGAGTGCTCGCCACCCGGGTCCTGCAGTGGACCGGCGTCGCATGGGACGAGTCCACGGTCGGCATCCTGTCCGTGCTCGTCTTCGGCGCGGGCACCGACTACGCCCTGCTGCTCATCTCCCGGTATCGCGACGAGCTACGTCGGGACGAGGACCGGTATGCCGCGATGCGCACCGCGCTACGGCATACCGGAGAAGCCGTCATGCTCTCGGCGACCACGGTCGTCCTCGGGGTGCTCACCCTGCTGCTGTCGCTGCTGCCGGCGACCCGCGGCCTGGGCCTGGCCAGCGCGGTCGGCATCCTCGTCGCCGCAGGTTATGCACTCTTCGTCCTGCCGGCCGTGCTTGTGCTGTTCGGGCGCTGGATCTTCTGGCCGCTGGTGCCTCGCGTGGGGCAGGCCAGCCTCGTTGAGACCCGGTCGTTCTGGCGCCGCGTCGGTGACCAGGTCGCCAAGCGGCCGTCGGCCTTCGTGGCGGGCACTCTGGTCATCCTCGCGGCCATGGCCTTCGGGCTCACCCAGGTCAAGACCGGCCTATCGGCGACCGACCAGTTCCTCGTCAAACCCGAGGCGATCAGCGCCTCCGAGCGGTTGGCCAAGTCCTTCCCGGCAGGCAGCTCCGACCCGGTGGCCGTCATCACCGCTGGCGACCCGGCCGCTGTCGTTGCCGCGGCCAAGACCGTGCCGGGTGTCTCCGGTGCTGCCCCCGGCCCGACCGCGGGCTCACTGC
The DNA here is from genome assembly GCA_016710385.1 of Actinomycetales bacterium. GTDB lineage: Bacteria > Actinomycetota > Actinomycetes > Actinomycetales > Dermatophilaceae > Phosphoribacter > Phosphoribacter freyrii. The sequence continues at coordinate 882,572 of JADJVX010000017.1, read as the reverse complement.
ACCAGGTGGCAGTCGTGCTCAGTCCCGAGCCGGGCACCGAAGCGGCCCGGCAGGCGGTGCGCGACCTGCGGGCGGCGCTGCACGGCATACCGGAAACGTATGTCGGTGGCACCGAGGCCAAGGCGGTCGACGTCGCCGACGCATCTAGCCGCGACCGGATGCTGCTCTTCCCGCTCATCCTCGGGCTCGTGCTGCTCGCCCTCATGGTGTTGCTGCGCTCGATCGTCGCGCCGATCATCCTCGCGCTCACCGTCGTCGCGACCTACCTCGCGTCGATCGGTGCCGCGTGGTGGATCTTCACCAAGGTCTTCGGGTTCTCGGCCCTGGACTCGGGTGCGCCGCTGCTGACCTTCCTGTTCCTCGTGGCCCTCGGCGTCGACTACAACATTTTCCTGGTCACGCGCGCGCGGGAGGAGGCGGCGACCCACGGGTCACGCGAGGGCATGCTGCGGGCCCTGGGCGCGACCGGCGGCGTGATCACCAGCGCCGGAGTCCTGCTGGCGGCGGTCTTCGCCGTGCTCGGGGTGCTGCCGCTGGTCGTGCTCGCACAAATCGGCGTCATCATCTGCCTCGGCGTGCTGCTCGACACCCTGCTGGTGCGCACCGTGCTGGTGCCGGCGCTCGCGCTGCTCCTCGGTGACCGGTTCTGGTGGCCGAGGAAGGTGTCGGCCGGAGCGCCCGCTCAGGCGTCAGGCGGGTCAGTCGGGTAGGCCGCGCCGGCCGCATCAGCCGCATCGGTCGGGTCGGCCGGGCCGGCCCAGGTGCGCGCAGGCAGCTCCAGCTCGGGTTGCTTGGCGGTCATCCGGTCCCCGGACGACTCGCCACGCACCCGACGCCGCAGCCACGGTGCGACGTGCTCCCGCACCCACTGAGCGTCCCGGACGAGGGCGTCCCGACCTGTCGGAAGGTGCTTGTCCGGCAACGGGGTTCGCCAATCCGACTCGTCGGTGGGATGCCCGAGTGCATGCTGGGCGTGCAGTGCGATGCGGCGGTGGCCCTCGGCGTTGAGGTGGATCCGGTCGGGTGCCCACAGCCGCCAGTCGCGCAGGGCCGCCATCGTCCATTGGTCGATGACGTGGGCGCCGTGCCGGTGCGCGATGGCCCAGATATTGGCGGTGTATGCCGCCGAGCGCACCCGCGTGTACTTCATCACGGGCGCCTCACGCGGGTCCATCGTCGTGGCCATCAGCACATCGGCCCCCGCGGCCCGAAGTGCCGCCACGGCGCCGTCGAGCTGGTCGGCGAGGGCATCGACATCGACCGAAGAGCGCAGCAGGTCGTTGCCGCCTCCGACGATGCTCACCAGGTCGGGCCGTAGCGCGATCGCGGCCTGCACCTGCGGGCCGACGACGTCGGCCAGCAGCCGTCCGCGCACGGCGAGGTTGGCATATCGGGTCCGGCGGCCCTGCGCCTGGGCGGCCACGTCGAGGGCCACGGCCAGGCGGTCGGTCCAGCCGGCATACCGATGCACTCCCCCGGGCAGGGACGGCCCGGCGGCCGCGTATGCCGTGCCCGGCGCCGCGAGCGGGTCGCACATCCCCTCGCTGAACGAATCGCCGATCGCGACGTAGCGCTCCCAGAGCTGCGGGGCCGGGGCGCCGGTCACGGCAGGCTCCAATCCAGCGGGGCGGCGCCCTGCCCGACGAGCGCGGCATTGGCCCGCGAGAAGGGCCGGCTGCCGAAGAACCCCGAGTGGGCCGACAGCGGTGACGGGTGGGCGCTCTCGATCCGCGGAACCCCTCCGAGAGCCGGCCCCAGGTTGCGGGCATCGCGGCCCCAGAGGATGGCCACAAGCGGGCCGCCGCGCGCGACGAGGCCGGCGATGGCCGCTGCCGTGAGTTCTTCCCAGCCCCGACCCCGGTGGCTGCCGGGCTTGCCCGGGCCGACGGTGAGCACGCGGTTGAGCAGGAGCACCCCGCGCTCGGCCCATGGGCCGAGGTCACCGGTGCTCGGTCGCGGCAGGCCCAGATCGGTGCCGAGTTCCTGGTAGATGTTGGCCAGGCTCCGGGGGATCGGAGCGACATCGGGCGCGACCGAGAAGCTCAACCCGACCGGGTGCCCCGGAGTGGGATAGGGGTCCTGGCCGACGATGAGCACCCGCACGGCGTCCAGCGGCTGGGCAAACGCCCGGAGCACGTGCTCTCCGGCCGGCAGGTAACCCCGGCCGGCTGCAAGCTCCCCCCGCAGGAACTCGCCGAGCCGAGCCAGGGTGCCCTCCTGGCTGCTCAACACGCCCGCCCACGACGGATGCACGAGATCGGTCAGGGGTCGCGGGCTCACACCCGCCAACCTATCCCCGGCGGGGCGACGGTCCGAGCAGGGTCGCCAGCCGATCCAGGGTCTGCATGCGGGCCCGGTAGTAGACCCACGTGCCCCGTCGCTCACTGTCGACCAGGCCTGCTTCGCGGAGGACCTTGAGATGGTGGGAGATGGTCGGCGCCGACACAGCGAACGCCGCGACGAGATCGCAGACGCAGACCTCACCCTGGGCGACGATGAGGGACAGCAGGCGCAGGCGGACCGGGTCACCCAGCGCCTTGAAGATGGGCGCGAATGCCTGGGAGCTGGCGGCATCCAGCGGCGGGTCTGCCAGTGCGCAGCAGTCGGTCGCGGATCCTCCGGAGGCGGATCCTCCGGAGGCGGTCGGAGCGTGCGCAGTCATACCCGTAGTTTGACAGATATCGAATCAAGGATCACTCTTGTGATTAGACAACCATCTAATCAGTAAGGAACCCGTATGGACGCCGCGGCCGCACCGACCCCCGAGAGCGCACGTCTCGATCCGGCTGATGCGTCAGCAGTGCACGAGGCGGTGCGAGGCCGCTACGCACACGCGGCCCAGACCTCGCTGCTGGCTCCCACCGAGCGTGCGTCCTGCTGCGGACCCACCTCCTGCTGCGGCTCCGAGCCGCGCGGCCTGGGGCCCGAGGACCCGATCAGTCGGGACCTGTATGCCGTCGCCGAGGCTCCCTCGGCTGGAGCCCTGGCCGCCTCGCTCGGGTGCGGCAATCCCACGGCGTTGGCGCAGATGTCTCCCGGCGAGGTCGTCCTCGATCTCGGCTCGGGGGGTGGACTAGATGTGCTGCTGTCGGCGCGGCGGGTGGCCCCGGGCGGCACGGCATACGGGCTGGACATGACCCCCGAGATGCTGGCGCTCGCGCGACGTCACCAGGCCGAGGCGGGCATCGACAACGCCGAGTTCCTCCTCGGCACCATTGAGGCCGTTCCGTTGCCGGAGGAAAGCGTCGATGTCGTCATCTCCAACTGCGTCATTAACCTCACCCCCGACAAGGACCGAGTGTTCGCCGAAGCATTCCGGGTGCTGCGCGCGGGCGGACGGTTGGCGGTCTCCGACATCGTCCTGCTGCGACCGCTTCCGGCGCAGATGGCTGGCCTGGTGGCGCTGTGGACCGGTTGTGTTGCCGGGGCGCTGCTGGACAGCGACTATGTCGCTCGGTTGCGCGCCGCGGGTTTCGAGGATGCCGCGGTCGAGGTAACTCGCACCTATTCGACGGTGGACTTGGCCGAACTCGCCGCGAGCCTCGCGCCGTCCGAGCTCCCGGATGGTGTGGATGTCGACTCTGCCGTGGCCCTGCTCGACGGTGCCTTCGCCAGTGCTTTCGTCAGGGCGGTCAAACCTGCCTGAGTGAACGTCCGCGCAACGTCAGGGGTGCGTCGGAGCGGCGTCGGGCTCTGGGGTCGCCTTGCCAGACGGAGGGCGCCCGGCGAGACTCTCGCCGGGCGCCCGTTGGTCATGTCGAAGAGGTCGTGCAGAAAGAAGGTCGTGCAGAACGGTCGTGCAGACCCAGTGCTACTTCGTCGGGTCTCGGAAGGCGATCCAGGCGTCGTTCATCCGCTCCACCTGACCGGGGGTGAAGTGGTTCATGCAGTCATCGACCGAGTAGTCCATGAAGTTGTGGATCGGGTCGAGCCCGGGAGCCAGGCACGAGTCGGCACCCTCGGGGCAGCCGAACTGCGGTTGGGCTTCCTTGGGGGTGTCCTCCACCCAGTCGCCCGAGGACGCGCAGCCGTGGGCGAAGGTGTGCTCGAGCATCATCCAGTGGCCGACCTCGTGGGTGAGGGTGTCGCCGCCGTTGTAGCGGGTGACCGTGCCGCCGGGCATCGACTCGTCGAGCATGACCACGCCGTCGATGTAGTCGCGCCCGTTGTTGTAGCCCTTCGGGAAGTAGGCCCAACCGAGCAGGCCATCGCCGATGTCGGCGCTGTAGACATTCAGGGTGCGCGAATCGCCCTCATAGAGAGCGGCTTTCATGTCACGCTCGACCTTGCCGGGGGTGACGTGATACCACGCGGCGTTGACCGTCCAGGTGATCTTGGTCAGGCCGAACCGGAACGGCGAGTCGGCCGCGACCTCGGCCGTGCGGCCGGCGAACGAGTCGTTGAGCACCTGCATCTGGGCGGCGATCATGCCCTCCCAGCGGGTCTTCTCGGCAGTGCTGAGCTCGTGGTCGGACACGACGTGGAAAACGGTCGGGATCGTCACCGATCCGTTGGGCATCCGCGGGCTGTCCTTGAGCGCCCCGTAGGCATTGGCCTGGTTGTCCGGGTAGAGCTTGGGCTCCTTGGCGGCCGAGCCGTCGCGCACCCGCGCGCCCGAGGAGGAGGCAGACAAGAACGGGTATGCCGTGGAGTCCTCGCATGCCTGCACCGCAGGCGAGGCAACGCGGGCCGGTGGTGGCGCGGCGTTGGTGACTCCGGTGGCGCCGGCGCTGGTGAGCAGGCCGAGCCCCAGAGCCGCGGCCGACAGGGTGCTGGTGAGCACGCGCCGGCGGGTACGTGAGGTCATGTGGTTCCCCTTGATGGTGTGGTGCCCCGAGTGGGAGGAGGTTACCTCGCGGTAGTTCGTTCGCGACAGGGTTTCAGGAGGCGGACTCGACGACCCGGGTGAGCCGGGGCACGGCATACCGGTGGTGGAGGGCATCCCTATGCTCGGGGGATGACCGACGAAAGCCGCTTCGAGCCCATCGACCCCGCGCTGGCAGCGATGCTCGCCACCGACCCGGTCGCCGACTTCCTCGGGATCCGCTTCGACTCCATCCGCGCCGGCTACGCCCGCGCCACCATGCTCGTCACGGAGCGGCTGCTCAACGCCCCCGGCACCGCTCACGGCGGCGTCATGATGGCCCTCGTCGACGTCGTCCATGCGGCGGTGAGCAACAGCCACGGCACCCTCGCGGTGGCACAGGACGTGCACACTGAGTTCCTCAACGCCGGCTCGCTGGGCGACACGCTGGTCTGTGAGGGCGTCGAGATCAACCGCACCGGGCGCACCGCGGTCTACCGCATCGACGTGCACGCTTTCGGTGAGAAATACCCCGACGGCCGTCACATCGCGACCGCGCTCGCACGCGTCTTCCGGGTCGGCACGCCGTGGGTCGTTCCCGACGCGGCCCCGGTGGCTGACGCGGCCGAGGCAGCCCCGGTGGCCGAGCAGGGCGCTGTGGCGGCTCCATCCGGCCGGTAGCCCCAGCCGGACCGGATCCGCGGCGCCCCTAAACTGCCCGGTATGCCGTCCGTGTCACCGCCCTGGTCCACCGTTGTCTTCGACCTGGACGGCACGCTCGTCGACACGATCGGGTTGATCGTCGCCTCCTATCAGCACGCGGCCCGCGAGGTGCTCGGGCACGAACTCGACGAGCGGCGGGTCCTCGCCTTCATCGGACGCCCGCTCATCGAGTGTTGGCGCGAGGTCGATGCCGAGCGGGCCGACGCGCTCTTTGCCAGCTACACCGTGTGGAACGAGGCGCATCCGCACCTCATCCAGCCGTATGCCGGCGCCGACGACCTGCTGCGCGCGCTGCACGCCGCCGGCGTCGGGGTTGCGGTGGCGACCTCCAAGCGGCGCGACCCGGCACTGCTCGCCCTCGAACGCTGCGGACTCGCCGAGCTCGTGCCCGTCTTGGTCACGATGGAGGACACCCCGGTCCACAAGCCCGACCCGGCGCCGCTGCTGCTCGCTCTGGGCCAGGCCGGCGGGTCGGTCGACCGAGCTGCCTACGTCGGGGACGCCGCGGTCGACATTCTCGCGGCCCGCGCGGCCGGCATGCAGGGGATCGGCGTGCTCTGGGGAGCGGGGGAACGCGCAGCAATCGAGGCCGCTGGTCCGTATGCCGTCGCGCCGACGATGGACGACCTCCGCGCAAAGCTCCTGCCAGGCGCCTGACAGGCTGCTGTCTGCCGCCGCCGCCGCACCGTCGGGCCAGCCGCGAACGCTCCTGCCAAGCGCTTGACGAGCTGCTCTTTGTCGTCGCAGCGCCGCCAGTTGACCGGCCGGGCCGCGCGCAGCACGAGATCGACTTCGATGTGGTCGAGGCTGGCTCGAGGCATGTGGTTGCCAGTTCGCCAGCGAGCAGCGCCGGCACCTTCTGACGCGGCAGGTCTCTGCCTGACTATGCCAAGGGTGCGTCCTGCGGCACGGTCGGCATAGCCGGGATGACTCGGCGAAGTGTCCCGGTGATCGCGAGCTGCACCTTCCGGTGGTCGACGCTCGTGCCGTTGTCGTGCCGGCCCGTCAACTGCGTTGATGGCCGTGACCGTGGCCGTGAACGTGGATGCTCCCAACCGGTTCGACGGTGGGCGTCATACGTGGGGTCGGGTTGGACAGTCTTCGCCCCCTCTCACCGGTGCGCTCATCGCGTGTTCGTGGAAGTGGACGGTCTTCGCGCCCGGGTTGTCGGGGGTGTCGAGGTTGTCGGGGCTAACGGTGGTGGTGTGGTGTCGGTGGTGGGGGTCGTGGATCAACCGGTGGTGGTAGCCACATAACGGGATCGCGTGATCAAGATCGGTCAGCCCGCCTTTCGACCAGGGCTGTTGGTGGTGCAGCTCTGACCACGCAAACGGACGGTCACACCCATCCGCGGCGCACGTGTCATAGATGAGGGCTAGGGCGGTGCGTTGCGGGTCGCTGAAGAACCGGTGGTGTCGGCCGAGGTCGAGGACCTGCCCGGGCCCACCGAGAACTGCGGGGAGGATCCCGGCTTGGCAGGCGATCCGCCGGGCGGCACTGGCCGAGATCAACGTGCCGGTGTCGGTGCTGGCGGCACCGGCACTGGGGGTCATCTCCAGCAGCGTCCCGGTGCTCTGGCGGATCGACTGCTGCACCAGTGCCGCCTGTGCAGCGCCGATGGCTTGTTCGATGGTCATCGTGACGATCACGGTGGCGGCGACTTTCCCGGTGAGTCGTTCGGTGTCGAGGTGTTCGATCAACTCGGTCAACGCCCGTCCGCGGCGGTGGGCCCAGTCGATATCGGCCCAATCCGCGTTCCGACCCGCCCCCCGACCCGCGCTGACACCAGCCGCAGATTGCCCAGCCGCAGATTGCCCAGCCGCACCGGAGGGTGCCTGCCCAGCCAAGCCAGCGGTCGCCAGAGTGGCCGCGCCGCGAACGGCGTCGGCCGGCGTGGCGATCCGGAACGCGGCATCCGCGACAGAGTCCTCATGACCGCCGAGACCGAAGGCGGCACCCGCGGGATTGCCTTCGGTGTTGCCCTGGCTGGGGTGGCGGGTGGAGGCGTGTAGGTCGGCCGCGACCGACCCGTCGCCCAAGTCACCGGCAGCGGTCTGACCGTCAGCTAATGCTGCTTCGGCGGATTGGCGGAGGTGATCACGCCGGGGTGCAGTCATCGACTGCAACACCTTCCCCAGCATCCGCGCGGTGAACGTCGGCAACAACGCCTGCAGTCGCGTGGTCCCATCCCCCAGGTCCTGCATGGTGACCGTCGCCAACCGATACGCCCGACACTCCTGATCGACCAACTGGGCTTCGACATGCTCAGCCACCTCAGCGGCAGACCGTTCAGCGTCGGCGAGGGCGAACTTCGCCGCCCGAGACAACCGGCCCGGGTTCAACTGCTGCGCCTGCCGGACCAGGGAGGTTTCGACCTTGGCCCGCTCCACGTCAGTCAACGTCTCCGGGAGTTTGTCCATCGTCGAGGCGATAATCCCCACACTCCGTGAAGACACGTCACCGGCATCGAACGCAGCCCGGGTCACCGCCAACCCCTCACCATCCAACGCGGTCGCCAACTGCACCTTCCGCGCTGCATCAGCCCCACCACTCCGGGTCGCTGACGCCACCCACGCTGAAGTCGAGGAATGCCCGGTCCGGCGATGCACCTGCTGCCGGTCAGCCCGAGCCACCAACGCCAACCGCAGTGCCTCGATTCGGCGGGCAATCCGCTCCACCTCACCAATATCCGCAGCACCCACCACCACGGCAGCAGCCGGGTCAGCCAACCGGGCCTGCACCTGGTCCACCAGCGCATGCAGCACCCCCGTCGGCACCCCCACCACTGACCCACCCCGCGACACCGTGCCGGACGGCATACCGCCGCCTGGCTGCGAGTCAAACAGAGTGATCGTCATAGCACGAGTGTACTACGACACGTGTACGAATTGCAAGATAAGGGCGAGCGAATTTGGCCGAGATTGAAGGCGGCCCCAGCCACCCGGCATACCTCAATAGCCTCATTCGTCACAGTTGTCACGACCTGCGCAGCCGCCACGGAGTCGAATGACACTGATGTGATTCCCCGCCTATAGTGGCTGTCAGACATGTGGGTATGGAGGGACTGATGGCTGACACGGCAGCGCGGCTCGAGGCGCCGGGGGCGACCTTGACCGATCGCGACCGCGAGGTGCTGGCGTTCGAGCGGCACTGGTGGAAATACGCGGGAGCCAAGGAACAGGCCATCAAAGAGCTGTTCGACATGAGCGCCACGCGCTACTACCAGGTGCTCAACGGGCTGCTGGACAACCCCGCGGCGCTGGCGGCCGACCCCATGCTCGTCAAGCGACTGCGTCGGATGCGAGCCAGTCGGCAGCGTCAGCGCAGCGCCCGTCGCCTCGGACTCACGCTGTAAGCACGAACACACCACCCCGGCATACGGCACAGCGACCCGGCATACGCCCGACGCCGATATACACGAAGCCGCCCAGGAAATCCTGGGCGGCTTCGCTGTCGGCGCGCCGACGCGGTGACCGTCGCGTCAGGCGTCGGCTCCGGGGAGACCGGCTTCCAAGTGGATACCGGCCTTGGCCAGGAGTTCGGACACCCGAGCGATGTCCTCCTCGGTGGCTTCCTCGTGGACTTTGGCGGCGATCATGTCGTGGATCTCGTCATGGGTGATGAGGTCGTCGTCGTAGTGGCCCTCTTCGAGCAGGGCGGTGGCCACGTGCTCGACCTCGACCGTCGTCAGCTTGCGGTGCAGGACACCCATCAAGGCGATGTAGTCGCCCTGCGCGATGCCCTCGGGCCGACCGCCTCGGAGCCAATTGAGGACTCGGCGAGCGGGGCCTTCGGAGTGGGGGGACATGGTGGGGACCTACCTCACTTCTTGAACGTCGGCAGGATGCCGCTGAACGATACGGAGTAGCCCAGGCTGGTGAAGATCAGCCAGGCCAGGCCGTAGGCCACCACGGTCAGGATGACCAACAGGACGACCGCGGCGATGGCCTTGCCGAGCGGATTGGCCGGCTTGCCGGAGGCCTCGCCACCCTGCGCCATGGCCAGGCCGTTGACGGCCAGGGCGTAGAGAGCGGGTATGCCGGCGCCAAGGAGCAGCCCAGCGGCCAGGACCTTCCACGCGCCGTCCAGGGCGATGATGAAGTTGTTCATGTCAACTCTTCCGGGTCAGGGGTGGACGTCAGTGGTGGACGTGGTGAGCGGCTTCGACAACCGGCGCCGCGTCAGGCTCGGCGTCCCAGTCCTTGCCGACGCTGTGCTTGTCGACCGGGTCCTTGCGCGAGCGCACCCAGATCAGCAGCGAGACGCCGATGACGATGATCATGACGACGCTCGGGCCGAGCAGCCCAGGCAGCGCGCGACCGATGGCGAGCATGAGCCCGCCCACGACGGCAGCGGCCGGGAAGGTGATCGCCCAGGCGCTGGCCATCCGGCCGGCGACCGACCAGCGGACCTCAGCGCCCTTGCGACCGACACCGGCGCCCATGATCGAGCCGGAGGCGACGTGGGTCGTCGAGAGCGCGAAACCCAGCCCGCTGGAGGCGAGGATGACCGACGCGGTCGAGGTGTCGCCGGCGAAGCCCTGGGGGGCGTTGATGTCGACGATGCCCTTGCCCAGGGTGCGCATGATGCGCCAGCCACCGAGGTAGGTGCCCAGGGCGATGGCCACGGCGGCCGAGATCTTCACCCACAGCGGGATGCTGATCTCCTTGGTCACGTCGATCTCGCCGGCGGCGATGAGCGCCAGGGTGATGACACCCATGGTCTTCTGAGCGTCGTTGGTGCCGTGCGCGAGGGCCACGAGCGAGGCCGAGCCGACCTGACCCCAACGGAAGCGGGACTCGCGGAACTTCTCGCCCATCTTCTCGGTGAGTTTGAAGACGATCCGGGTGCCGACGGCGGCCACGATGAAAGCGATGACGGGGGAGATCAGCGAGGGCAACAGGACTTTGCCGACCACGCCGTCGAGCTTCTCAGTGGAGTGGCCCAGCCAGTTGACCTGGCTGAAGCCGAAGCCGGCGATGGTGGCGCCCACGAGGCCGCCGAGCAGCGCGTGCGAGGAGGACGAGGGTAGGCCGAGCAGCCAGGTGAACAGGTTCCAGACGATGCCGCCGACAAGTCCGGCGAGCACGACCAAGAGCAGCAGGGTGCCCTGTTTACCGTTCTCGGTGCCGATGTATTCGGGGTTGGGCAGTCCGTTCTTCAGCTGGATGCCGTCGATGACCGCGTTGGTGATGGTGAGGGCGACCTTGACGGAGATGAGTGCTCCGACCAGGTCGAGAGTGGCCGCGAGCGTCACAGCGGCCTTGGGGGACAACGCACCGGTGGCGATGGAGGACGCCATGGCGTTGCCCGTGTCGTGGAAACCATTGGTGAAGTCAAACGCCAGGGCCGTGACGACGACCATGACGAGAATGACGGTGGTAGCGGTGGTCACTGGACCATCGTGGTGATGAACGCCAGATGTCCGGGGGACGAATGTCCTATGTCAGTACGTGAACCACGGCACCCTCGCCTAGGCGTTCGTTTTCCCGGTATTCACCTGAAGTTTCCTTGAGGGCGTCACCCCCGTCTAGATGTCCCGGACGGGGGTGATCTCAGGTGAAGTCTGGGGGTCGGTCGGGTCGGGCATCGGCACCCGGCAGGCCGTCATCCAGCTTGATGCCTGCCTTGGCCAGCACCTCGGAGACTCGCTCGATGCCCTCCTGGCTGGCCTGCTCCGGGACTCTTGCGGCGATCATCTCGGGGATCTCGTCGAGGGTGATTGGCTCGTCGTCGTAGTAGCCCTCGTCGACCAGTGCCGTGGCGACTTCGTTGGCCTCCGCCTCGGTCAAACCCTTGGGGTCGGCGGATGAACGGGGATCACACGTCCCGCTCCTGCCGACGAAGGCCCCGGCAGGACCTACCTGCCGGGGCCTTCATTCCGGTATGCCGTGCGACTGGTATGCCGCGCGGCTTCCGGTTTACTGCTGGCTTACTTCTTCTTGTCGACGAACCACGGGATGACGTGGTCGAAGGTGACCGTCTTGCCGATACCCGTGGCGACGATGAAGCTGATGCCGTAGGAGACGGCGAGCAGGATGACCAACAGGCACACCCAGGTGAGGGCCTTGCCCATCGGGGACTTGGTCTGCTGACCGATGACGGCTCCGGCACCGTGTGCCATTGCCATGCCCTTGACGGCGAAGGCGTAGAGGAGCGGAAGGCCGGCGCCGAGGACCAGACCAGCGGCGAGCACCTTCCACGCGCCTTCGAGGGCGAGAGGAATCATGTCCATGGTGACTCAGTCTTCTTTCTGGATCAGTGGGCCGACGGAGCCTGGACCTCGTCCAGCTCGTGGTGAGGGTCGATGATGTCGTGGGCCGCCACGGCAACCTCAGGCTTGCTGCCGTCGTGCCACTCATCGGTGACGTTGCTGTGGTCGATCTTGTTGACCCGCGAGCGCTTCCACATGTAGCCCGAGAGGCCGATGAGGATGACCATGACGATGGCGGGGCCGATGAGCCCGCCGATGCCGTTGGCGATCCAGAACATGATGCAGCCCATCACGGCAGCAGCCGGGAAGGTGATGGCCCACGCCGCGACCATGCGGCCGGCGACGGCCCAGCGGACCGTGGCGCCCTTCTTGCCGACGCCGGTGCCCATGATCGAGCCGGTGGCGACGTGCGTCGTGGAGAGCGCGAAACCGAGCTGGCTGGAGGCCAGGATGACGGTCGCGGACGAGGAGTCGGCGGCCAGACCCTGCGGCGAGGAAATGTCGACCAGGCCCTTGCTCATCGTGTGGATGATGCGCCAGCCACCGAGGTAGGTGCCCAGGGCGATCGCGAGGGCCGCGGAAAGCTTGACCCAGAGTGGGACGTAGACCTGCGTGGCGCTGATCTGGCCTTCCGCGACGAGGGCGAGGGTGATGACACCCATCGTCTTCTGAGCGTCGTTGGTGCCGTGCGCGAGGGAGACCAGCGATGCAGCGCCGACCTGGCCCCAGCGGAAGCGCTTCTCCCGGAAGCGGTCCTCGACCATGGCGGTGACCATGAAGATCAACCGCGTCGCCACGGCGGCGACGATCAGCGCGATGACCGGTGACAACAAGGACGGCAGGATCACCTTGCCGATGACGCCGTCGAGCTTGGTGCCGTCGCCGGCCCACTTGACGCCCGCGAAGCCGGCTCCACCGATGGTGCCGCCGACGAGGCCGCCCAGAAGGGCGTGCGACGAGGACGAGGGCAGCCCGAGCAGCCAGGTGAACAGGTTCCAGATGATGCCGCCGACGAGGCCGCCGAAGACGATGAGCATGAGGAGGGTGCCGTTGTTGGCTGTGTACTCCTTGAGGGGCAGACCCTTGGAGTCCTGCAGCTTGACGACAGAGTTGGACACGGTGAGCGCGACCTCGACGGAGAGCAGCGCACCGACCAAGTTGAGGATCGCGGCCAACGTCACAGCGCCCTTGGGGCTCAAGGCCCCGGTGGCGATCGACGCAGCCATCGCGTTCCCGGTGTCATGGAAACCGTTGGTGAAGTCGAATGCCAGGGCAACGACGACGACCAAGGTAAGAATGATGGTTGCGGTGGTCACGGGCTCATGTTGAGGACCGGGGTCACCTCGCGCCAGGGGCCAATGCCCCGAAAACCCGCAGGTCACACCGGAAATCGGGAACTTTCACGTGTGAGTCGGACCCCGTTCACCGAGACACCTCCGATGTTCACCTGACGTTGGCCGGAACGCCACCGAGGGGCGGCGCAGGTTGCGCGCCGCTTCCTCTGTGTTTGGACGATGGCATTGTGGTGTCATGAGTGCGTCCACCTGCCTGTTCTGTCGCATTTCACTCGGCGACGAGCCGGCGGCAGTTGTCCTGCAGACACCCGAGGTCCTCGGCTTCCTCGACACCCGGCCGGTGTTCAAGGGCCACGTCCTGGTCATCCCCCGGACGCATGTCGTGACCGTCGTCGACCTCCCCACCGATCTGCTCGACCCCTTCCTGGCCGGTGTCCAGCGGGTAGCCCACGCGATGACCACCGCGCTCGGAGCCCAGGGCAGCTTCGTCGCGATGAACAACGTCGTCAGCCAGTCGGTGCCGCATCTGCACTGCCATGTCGTCCCGCGGACCAAGGGCGACGGTCTGCGCGGCTTCTTCTGGCCGCGGGTCCGCTACGAGTCGGAGGACGAACTGCAGGAGTATGCCGTCCGCCTCCGGGCCGACCTGTGAGGTCGCCTCGCCGGCGAATGGCGATCAGGAGCAGGACCAGTGCCGTGGTCGGCATCAGGGCGCACGCGACTTGCGCAAGCCACGGACCGTAGGGCTCGGGCCATGGCTGCACCAGCCCACTGAGGGTCAGCGGCTCGACGAGGGTCACCCCGACGGCAACCACCGCGCCGGCAAGCTCTCGTTGCGCGGTCAGCCACATGGCCACCGGAACGACCCAGACCCAGTGATGTGACCAGCTCACCGGGCTGGCCAGCAGCGAGCCCATGGCGACCATGAGCACGGCTCCGACCTCGTCGTGCGCGCGGTGACATCGCTCCGCGGCGAGCAGACCCACGGCAACGGCGCCGACCTCCAGAGGCAGGCCGACCCAGGCAGGGGGCGGGTTCGTGGCCAACGCGCGTGCGGTAACCCCGATCAGCGATTGGTTGTCCGCGTAGCTCAACCCGCCGACCCGCACGGGGTCCCACAGCAGTGCGCGGAAGAAGCGATCGGACGCTTCCGGAGCCACCCACCAGCCGCACGCCGTCGCCAACGCGGCGGCGCACCCCGAGCGGAGAGCAGCGCTCCACTCGCGGCGGACCAACAGGAGCACGACGAAGATGCCTGGCACGATCTTCAGGGCGGCGGCAATGCCGACGAGCCATCCCCGACGGGAAGTCGGCACGACGAGCAGGTCAATGACGACCAGCGCCACGAGGATGAGGTTCACCTGACCGAGTCCGAGGTGCCGCGCCACCGGCGCCAGGTGCACACCGCCCAAGAACCACCAGGGCAAAGCCCGCCTCGCAATGCCCAGACGCACGGCAGACACCAGGACGACGGCTGCGTATGCCGTGAGGTTGGTTCCCAGGAACAGCACCTGCCCGACTGCTGCGTCGACCCAGGTGAGCGGCCGGAAGGCAAGAGCGGCGAAGGGAGGGTAGGTGAACGGCAGTCCACCTGCGTCCTGGTAGGGGGAGAGCCCTGCCGCCACGTCGGCGGCACCCCGGCGATAGACCGAGAAGTCGAGGTGTTCCGACGAGTCCAGCCAGCAGAGCCGGGCGAGGGTCAGCCCGGCAACCACGACGAGGCCCGCACGACGGAAGCCCTGCCGCCGGGCGACCCCGACAGGATCAACGAGGCGGGGTGGCGGAGACGGCACATGAGACATGCCCGTCACGCTGGCAACCGCACTCGTGGCAGGCACTGGTGCGAGCCGTCCGTTGTGGCCGCAGGAACCCCGCGACGCCCGGGGGTTAACCCCCCGCACACTCGGGGCGGTCACCCCGCTGCCCTGCCGAGCTGAGCTGGCTACCGTGGGGCGATACTCATTCGCCCTGAGGAGGGCCGTGTGACCGCAGCCGCGTCGAAGGCCTCGGGTGCCCTGGCGTGGGTGCGGCGCCGTGGGGTGCTGCCGGGGACGGCTCTTGCGCACCTCGGCCTCGGTGCCCTTTCAGCGTGTGTGGGCCTGGCGGCACCGATCCTGGCGCTGCTGGCCGCTGGGTGTCGAATGGTGCCCCCGCTTGGCGCGTCGGCATGGTCGGTCAGCGCACGCACGTTCGATGCGCTCGGCAGGTGGGAGAGCTGGCGTTTCGCGTCCTTCGGCGGGGTTGTCGTCCGCCCGAATGCGCAGGCCGGCCGGAGCTATCTCATCGGCACAGACGGCTGCACCTGGCGAGCGGTCCTGTACTGGGTGGTCCGTCCATTCCTTGCGGTGCTCCACGTGGTCGTGGCAGCGCTGGTGGTCTGCGCACCGCTGGTCGTGTTGGTGGCCCAACCGCTCGCTTGGGGCAACGCACATCGGCGTGGCGGTGGGTGGATGGACTCGTCCTGGCCGCAGGGCTGGATCGCGTCCTGGTCGGAGTACCTCGGTGATTCCGCACGCATCGTCGGCGGGATCCTGTTGCCTGGGGCTGTTCTTGTGATGTCAGGACCCGTCCTGCACGTCTTGGTCACCTTGGATGGATGGACCGCGTTGGCCCTGCTCGGATCGCAAGAGGAGCTGCTCGCCGACCGCGTCAACACCCTGGAGGTGAGTCGTACGCGGGCCGTCGACGCCGCTGAGGCGGAACGGCTGCGCATCGAGCGCGACCTGCACGACGGGGCGCAACAACGCTTGGTGGCGTTGACGATCCTGCTCGGCCGGGCGCAAGCCCAATTGGCCGATCGGGAGCCAGGGGTGCGGACGCTACTCGCGGAAGCGAAAGCTGAAGCCAGGGCCGCGGTGACCGAGCTTCGCGACATCACGCGGGGGCTGCGGCCACCGGTGCTGGTCGACCGCGGGCTCGATGCGGCGCTGTCTGCCGTTGCTGCCCGATTCCCCTGGCCGGTGCGGATCGACATCGACCTTGAACCACGACCGTCCCTCACCGTGGAATCGGTCCTCTACTTCGCTATCTCTGAATGCCTCGCCAACGTGGCCAAACACGCGCACGCCAGCCGCGCCGCCGTGCGGGTATGCCGGGCCACTCCCGACCATGCGCCAGGCATCTGCGCCTCGTGGATCGTCGCTACGGTCACTGACGACGGCGTCGGCGGGGCCGACCCCACCGGTGATGCCGGGTCGGGACTCGCCGGCCTGACCGATCGGTTGGCCGGCGTCGACGGCATCCTGCACGTTTCCAGCCCGCCTGGCGGTCCGACGGTGATCACGATCGAGGTCCCAGATGTCCACTGACCCAACGATGTTGACCGTCGTCGTCGCCGACGACTCCGTGTTGTTACGGGAAGGGCTGGTCCGGTTGCTCGCGGAGAACGGGATCGATGTGGTCGACGCTGTGGGTGACGCTGGCTGGCTTCTCGACAGCGTGGCCCGGCATCGACCCGACCTGTGCGTGGTCGACGTGCGGATGCCGCCGAGCTTCACGGACGAGGGCCTGCGGGCCGGGCTGGCCATCCGAGCGACGTGGCCAGAGACTGCGGTGCTCGTCCTGTCGCAGTACGTCGAGGAGCACTATGCCACCGAGTTGCTGGGCACCGGTGCCGGTGGGGTGGGCTATCTGCTCAAGGATCGGGTCGCCGATGTGGCGGACTTCCTCGCCTCGTTACGCCGGGTCGCCGGCGGCGGCACGGCTCTCGACGCGGAGGTGGTGAGCCAACTCCTGGCGCGCACCCGGCATACCGATCCCCTGGCCAACCTGACTCCACGCGAAGGCAACGTTCTCGCGGCGATGGCTCAAGGGCGTTCCAATGGGGGGATCGCGGCAGACCTGGCCATCGGCGAGGGCGCTGTGGAGAAGCACATCTCCAACATTTTCGCCAAGCTCGACCTGCACCCCGACGCGGGCGAGCATCGGCGGGTTCTTGCGGTCCTGCGCTTCCTCGGCGAGAGGCGCGGGTGACGACGTTGGGTGAGCAGCGCTGGCGTCGGCGTATTGGGGCAGTGGTTGGCGTTCTGGTCATCCTGGGGGTCGGCACTGCACCGGCCCTCAAGATGGTCGCGGCCGCGGGTGCCGGGATGACGATGGAGCGGCGCGGACAGGATTGGCCGCTGGTCGACCGGGTCTACGTGTGGGCCAGTCGGGCCTGGGTGGAGGTGGAGCGGATCCCAGCGGGGCAGCCGCTCATGGCATCGGTCGACCGCACCTGTGCCATCCCGTCTCGGACCGAGCCGAGTATCCATCCAGCTGAGGATCCGACGCTCCTGGAAGTAGATGCCAACCCGCTGTACGGCCTGGAGTGGCGGCTCAACGAGTGCGAAACCTCGGTCCACATCTACGCTCCGCCAGAGGTGAAAGTGGGTGTCGATGTCGGCGACGGCCGCGAATGGATACTGCAACCGGGGATGACCCGCCTGGTCATCCTGGCGGACGGATCGTTGGGCGGTGCGGAGTGGGAAGCGGCCTGGCTCGAAGGTCGGAGCGGGTCAGCTCTCGACGCGCCCGGGGTGGGTATAGACGTTGAGTGACCGACCGCGGCTGAAGCCGATGAGGGTCACCCCGAGTTCGTCGGCGAGCTCCGCGGCCAGTGACGAGGGTGCCCCCACAGCAGCAAGGACCGGTATGCCGGCCAGCGCCGCCTTCTGCACCAACTCGAAGGACGCTCGGCCGCTCACCTGAAGGACCGTCTCGCGCAACGGAAGTCGCCCCTCGCGCAGCGCCCACCCGACGACCTTGTCGACGGCGTTGTGCCGGCCCACGTCCTCGCGCACGCAGAGCGCTTCCCCGGCAGCGGTGAACACCCCTGCCGCGTGCACGCCGCCGGTCTTGGCGAACAGCCCCTGGGCGGTCCGCAGGGTGTCCGGCAGCGTCAAGAGAACGGCCACCGACACGCGCCATGACGGCCGGCCGGCCAGATCGGGCGGCAGCGCCTTGCGCACCTGGTCGATGGAGGTCGTGCCACAGATTCCGCACGCACTCGTCGTCAGCACCTGGCGCTCGATCTCGGCCCCAGGCAGGGGGATTCCCAGTCCGAGGGTGACGTCGACGACGTTGAAGGTCTGCTCGCCCGCGTCGTTGGTCCCTGCGCAGTAGCGCATCATCGCGATGTCGGCCGGTCCGCGGACGACGCCCTCACCGACGAGGAAACCGGCCACGAGGTCGAAGTCGTGTCCAGGCGTGCGCATCGTCACCGTCAGATCCCGAGGCGCCGCGGCGACCGGCCCGGACGCCAACGCCGACAACCGGATCTGCAGCGGTTCCTCGACGGCGACCACGTCCTCGCGGTGGGCGGCAGGCGACCCCACGGCATACCGGATGATCCGCCGGCGCCGCGTGACCCGAGTCATGATCGGCAGCGTAACCGGCGTCCCACCCCCCGGTCTGGGCGCGCGTTTCCCGGCGACCAGTCCCTACTCTGGTGCGGTGCTCCCGTTCGTCCTGCTCGCCCACCGAGCCGAAGATGCCGCTGCCGACGACGAATACGCAGCGGTGCTGCGGCTGGGCGGGCTGGCACCCGGGCAGCTGCGCCGAGTCCGGCTGGAACAGGGGCCGATCGGGGATCTGGACCCCACGGCATACAGCGCCGTGATCCTCGGCGGCGGGCCCTACCTCGCCAGCGACCCCGATGAGCGCAAGACCGACACCCAACGGCGGGCCGAAGCCGACATCCTCGGCCTGCTCGACACCGTCGTCAGTCAGGACCTGCCTTTCCTGGGGCTCTGTTATGGCATCGGGATGCTCGGCACCCACCAAGGCGGCCTGGTCGACCGCACCTTCGGCGAGGACGTGGGTCGGCTATCGGTCACTGTCACGGGGGCGGGCGCGCAGGACCCGCTCTTCGAAGGGTTGCCCGAGACGTTCGAGGCGTTCGGCGGGCATAAGGAGGCGTTGTCGACCGTGCCGCGGACCGCCGTCGTCCTCGCGACGTCGCAGGCCTGCCCGGTGCAGGCCTTCCGGGTGGGCAGCAACGTCTATGCCACCCAGTTCCACCCCGAGATGGACTCGGCCTCGCTGCAGACACGGATCGACGCCTATCGGGACTTCGGCTATTTCGCACCTGAGGAGGCCGAGTCGCTCAAGGCCGTCGCGCGCGAGCGGGAGACTCCCCACTCGGCCGAGATCCTGCGCCGGTTTGTCGTCAAATACTCGAGGTAGGTGACAATGGGCGAGGAGTCGAGCCAGTGGTGCCCGGCGACGGGCTCCTGGGCATGAGGGAACGCATTCACCAGTTGGGCGGGACGGTGACATTCGACGCCGAGCCCGGTGGGGATCTGGGGTGATCGTGCGCTTGCCCCGTGAGCCCGCAGCCAACCTGGGTGCTGCGGGGGCGCGCGATGGCTAATTCCGCAGGACCACGTCGGCCGACGCTGCACGGCACGGGAGAGGAACTGGAATGCCGGACAAGCCCGTGACGCGGCACTCGATCCGGACATCTCAGGAGGGCGTCTCGGAGAGCGCCAGGCTCACCCGGAGAGGGCCGAGTGTGAGCACGCTGCTGGCGACCGCTGTCGTGGTCGCCTGGGCGGGGATCGTCGGTCCGGCCTTCTTCGTCCCGAGCCTGCAGGCCAACCTTCCGCTGATGTGGTGGATCGCCGCCTTCGGATACCTCGCCTTCTTCTTCGGCATGCGTCCGGCCCTGGTCAACCCCCGCACCGGTAACTACCAAGCGTCGGCGATGCTCATGGCCGGGTGCGGCATCGTCGCCACGCTGCTCGGCCCGATCGAGTCCCTCGCACCGGTGTTTCTCTGTGTCACGACAGCGATGATCGGCTTCGTCGTTTCCCAACGCTGGGTGTTCGTCGTCGTCGTCGTCGAGTGGCTGGTCCTGGTCATCGCGGTCATCCGCGGGAACGAGCTGCTGGCCTGGGCTGGGGCCTTTGCCGGCATGATCGCTTTCGCGGCCCTGGCCGCCGAGATGGGAATCCGAGAGTTCCACGCTCGGCGACTGGTCGCCAGCACGATGGCTGACTTGGAGAAGGCCCACGGGCGGCTGGCCACCGCCCACGTCCTGCTGTCCGAGAGCAGCCGCAGCGAGGAACGATTGCGCATCGCTCGCGACTTGCACGACGCCATTGGGCACCAGTTGACCGCCCTGACCCTCAATCTCGAGGTCGCGTCCCACTTCGCCGAAGGTCCCATTGCCGAGCCGGTGGCCACGTCCCGCGACCTGGCCCGCGAGGTGCTGCGCGACATTCGTGAGGTCGTCACGCAATTGCGCGATCCTGCAGCTGACATCGTCCACGAGCTGCAGCGTCTGGCCCAGGTCATCACCAGCCCTCGGACCAAGGTCGAGGTCGACCCCGCGATCGAGAGCGTGCCCACCGAGGTGCGGCACGTGGTCTTGCGTGTCGTCCAAGAAGCAGTGACCAACGCCGTGCGTCACTCCGCGGCGGCGCATGCGTGGGTCAGCGTGCGGCTGCGTGACGACATGGTGCTCATCACGGTGCGTGACGACGGGGTCGGGGTGTCGGACCTCGAACCCGGCAACGGGGTGTCGGGCATGCGCGAACGGGTCGAGGCCATCGGCGGCACCGTGGAGTGGGAGTCGGAGCCCGGACGGGGTGTCACCTTGAGCGCCCGAGTGCCGGCCACCCCGTAAGCCCGCCCTGAGCGATCGACGACCCGGGCAGCGGGCTGCTCGGGATGCGTTGGCAGGTGACCTCGGTCGGCGGTCACCTGGAGTGGTCGAGTTTCCGGATGCGGGCTTCGTCGTGTCGGCTCGCCTGCCCGTGCTGCCTTGACCGTATGCCGTGTGGCACGGCATACCGGCCGTCGTTCGTTTGCACTCTCCAGGTGAGAGTGCCAATAATGGCGTTAGCACTCTCATCGAGAGAGTGATAATCACTGGTCACCGGTGAGGCGCGGGATCCGCACGCAAGGAGCGTCCGGTATGCCGTGTCGTCCGTCGCGGGCACCGCTGGCCACCACCTTCGTGCTGCGTGGGAGGAACCACCCGTATGGCCAAGATCATCGCGTTCGACGAAGAGGCCCGTCGCGGCCTCGAGCGGGGAATGAACATCCTCGCCGACGCCGTCAAGGTCACGCTCGGCCCCAAGGGCCGCAACGTTGTGCTCGAGAAGAAGTGGGGCGCCCCCACGATCACCAACGACGGCGTCTCCATCGCCAAGGAGATCGAGCTCGAGGACCCCTTCGAGAAGATCGGCGCCGAGCTCGTCAAGGAGGTCGCCAAGAAGACCGACGACGTCGCCGGCGACGGCACGACGACGGCCACCGTCATCGCCCAGGCGATGGTCCGCGAGGGCCTGCGCAATGTCGCCGCCGGGGCCAACCCGATGGCGCTCAAGCGCGGCATCGAGAAGGCCGTCGACGCGGTCGTCGACCAGCTCGTGAAGTCGGCCATCGACATCGAGACCAAGGAGCAGATCGCCTCCACGGCGGCCATCTCCGCGGCCGACCAGCAGATCGGTGACCTCATTGCCGAGGCCATGGACAAGGTCGGCAAGGAAGGCGTCATCACCGTCGAGGACTCCAACACCATGGGCCTCGAGCTGGAGCTCACCGAGGGCATGCGCTTCGACAAGGGCTACATCTCGCACTACTTCGTCACGGACACCGAGCGGATGGAGGCCGTCCTCGAGGACGCCTACGTGCTCGTGGCCAACTCGAAGATCTCGTCGGTCAAGGACCTGCTCCCGCTGCTGGAGAAGGTCATGCAGTCGGGCAAGCCGCTGCTCATCATCGCCGAGGACGTCGACGGCGAGGCGCTCGCGACCCTGATCGTCAACAAGATCCGGGGCACCTTCAAGTCGGTCGCCGTCAAGGCCCCCGGCTTCGGTGACCGTCGCAAGGCCATGCTCGGCGACATCGCGATCCTCACCGGTGGCCAGGTCATCTCCGAGGAGGTCGGGCTCAAGCTCGACTCTGCCGACCTGGACATGCTCGGCCGGGCTCGCAAGGTCGTCGTGACCAAGGACGAGACGACCATCGTCGAGGCCTCTGACGACCGCTCGGCCATCGAGGGGCGGATCGCCCAGATCAAGGCCGAGATCGAGAAGTCCGACTCCGACTACGACCGCGAGAAGCTGCAGGAGCGGCTGGCCAAGCTGGCCGGTGGCGTTGCCGTCATCAAGGCCGGCGCTGCGACCGAGGTCGAGCTCAAGGAGCGCAAGCACCGCATCGAGGACGCCGTTCGCAACGCGAAGGCGGCCGTCGAGGAGGGCATCGTCGCCGGTGGTGGCGTGGCGCTCATCCAGGCGGTCAAGAAGGCGTTCGCCGAGCTGGAGCTCTCCGGCGACGAGGCGACCGGAGCCAACATCGTCCGGGTCGCGTCCGAGGCGCCGCTGAAGCAGATCGCTGTCAACGCCGGCCTGGAGGGTGGCGTTGTCGTCGAGAAGGTGCGTGGCTTGGAGAAGGGCCAGGGTCTCAACGCTGCCACCGGCGAGTACGAGGACCTCATCAAGGCCGGCATCATCGACCCGGTCAAGGTGACCCGCTCGGCGCTGCAGAACGCCGCGTCGATCGCCGCGCTGTTCCTCACCACCGAAGCCGTCATCGCCGACAAGCCGGAGAAGTCCGCGCCGGCGATGCCGGGTGGGGACGGCGGCATGGGCGGTATGGACTTCTGACGAACCTGCGCAGCGAAGCAAGCGGGTGAGGAGGAAGTCCCAAAGACGCAGCCTTCTGAGCCCGCGCGTCGAAGCAAGCGGGTGAGGAGGAAGTCCCAAAGACGCAGCCTTCTGAGCCCGCGCGTCGAAGCGAAGGCGGCCACCCGGGTTGACCCGGGTGGCCGCCTTCCGTATGCCGTGCCCCCTGGTGCTCGGCATACGGATCCGCGGGCTCGGGCAGGGACTACCGGGCGAACATGCCGCGGACGGAGTCCTCGGTCTGCTGGTAGGTCTGGCCGGCGCGAGCGGTGAGCTGGGCCATCAGGGCGAGCTGCTCGCGGACCCGGGTCTGGATCGATTGCCATTCGGCGAAGGCCCCCTGCAGTTCGTTGGCGGCGGCGCCGGTCCACGAGCCGGCCAGGGTCTGCACAGACCCCACGACCCGGGCGAGGGCGTGCTCGAGTTCGGCGGCGTTGCGGTTCATCTCGCCGGAGGTGTTGTGGATCTGGCTGACGTCGACGGTGAAGGACATGTTTTCTCCTGAAGCTGGAGCCGGCCCCCTGATCGGTCCGGCGCGTGGCACGACGGTATGCCGTCCGCCGCCCTGGCCGCGGAAGTTATCCACAGGGTTGCCCTGACCGGCCCCTGAGGGCGACCCTGAACTCTCCCGCGAAGTGCCGCGGGCCCGGCATACCTCGTGGTTGTGTGGACCATCCGCCGCACCAAGGAGCACCCGATGAGCAACCAACCGTTCTCGAACGACCGCCCGGTCCACGACCCCTATGCCGCCGCGCCGCAGCCGCTGACACCCACCGAGGAGCGCACCTGGGCCACCATCGGCCATGTGGTGCCCCTGGCCGCGACCGTGTTGTCGGCGGGCACCCTGGGGTTCGTCGGGTCGCTGGTCGTCTACCTGCTCTACAAGGACCGCGGGCCGTTCGTCCGGGCCCACACCGCCAACTCGCTCAATGTGCAGATCATGACGGGCATCGTCTTGCTCATCTCGCTGCCGCTCATGCTCGTGGGCATCGGCTTCCTCACCTACGGGCTGGCCATCGTGGTTGCCGTTGTGCTGCACGCGATCGGCGCGAGCCGCGCCAATGCCGGCCAGTGGTGGGAGCCCCCGTTCACGCTGCGGTTCGTCCGCTGACCTGGCGCGCGGCCGCAGGACCTCAGCGAAGAGGGTTCCCGGCATAGGCGTCGGTCCGGGGCTACGATGCGGCGAAAGAGAAGCTCACCGCACAGGGAAGTTTCCATGGCCGGTCGAAGAGTTGTTACCTTCTTGCGCTCGGTCATGGTGGCGCTCGTGATTCTCAGTGCAAGTGGTTGTGCGCTGGGTTCGACGGCACAACCCGTCGGCACTCCGGATGCCGTCATCTCATGGCAGGCAGGGCTGCCGGATTCGATACCTGCCGACCAGGCTTCCCCTGAACTCTGTCCGACGGCGTTTTGGCTCCCACCGGACAAGGTGATGATCGTGACCTACGGAGAGTGGCCTCGTCTGCCGGAGCGGGTTGCGGCAATTGGCGTCAAAGTCGTGGTGCACACCGAGGAGTTCCGACCTGGCGGTGTTGCCGCGCTCTACTTGGGGTATTTCACGAGCATCGTCCCGTTGCCGGCGGATCTTCCGCCCGGTGACACCTTGCTCGTGGTGGTTGACGGCAAGAAGGTGTCCTTGGCCACGGCTGGTCGCACAGCAACGGGATCCCCATAGCCGAAGACGGCCGTGAGGGTTTGACGGACCGGGTCGCCGTCGCACGATCAGACCCGGCAGCCCCTCGGTCGATCGAGGCTTAAGCTGGCCGGCGATGATCCTCATCGACGCCCCGATCTGGCAGGCCCACGGCACGGTCTTCGCTCACCTTGTGAGTGACACCTCGTATGCCGAGTTGCACGATTTCGCCGCCCGGGTCGGCCTGCCGGCGCGGGCTTTTGACGGCGACCACTACGACGTCCCCGAGCATCGGCACGCGCAGTGTGTCGCGGCCGGTGCCACGCTCACGCCGGGTGCCGAAGTGGTCCGTCGCCTCAACGCCAGTGGGTTGCGACTGCGCAAACGCAAGGGTGACCGCGGCATCCTGCGAGCGGTCTCGGCGCGGATCGGGCCGGGCTCCCGCACCGATGTCGATCTCGTGGCTTCGCCCCGCCCGGTCCCGCCCGAGAAGGTCTTCGCTGCGATGACCTTCGTCCGCGACGCCGCGGGCTCGGTCGCGCTCACGTGGAGCGAGCGGCGCGCGGAGTGGTCGGTGCCCGGTGGCTGGCGCGAGGTGGGCGAGGCACCGGCGCACACCGGCATACGGGAGATCGGCGAGGAGACCGGGCTGGCCGTGGCCGCCGAAGCGCTGGCTCCCGTGGGCTGGGAGCGGTTCGCGCCGGTCGTCGGTCCGTCGCGCTTCCCGATCTCGCACGACCTCATGCAGGTGTATGCCGTGCACCTGCATGAGGTGGCGCCGCGGCTGCGTCCCGAGCCGGGCGTGTCCCGGCCGCCGGAGTGGGTCTCGCCCGAGGAGTTCGCGTTGCTCGCGGGGCGGCAGTTCTGGTGGCCGCTCGCGGCCCACCTGCTGGGGTGACACCCGGCCAAGGCCGTGGAGGTCAGGTGAGGTCGAGCACCGGAGCGGCGAGCCGGGCGAGTTCACGGTCGAGGTTGTTGCGGGCCTGCGGCTCCCAGTGCTCGCGGGCGTGCGCGGTGCGATAGAGCGCAGGGCGGTCCCGCAGGTTCTCCAGCAGCGCGGCCCGGCCCGACCGGTATGCCGGGTCCGCCACGTGCGCGTACTCGGCCCGGATCTGCTGGCAATAAGCATCGAACCGGGTCGGCTCGGCCGCGAGGATCCACAGGTCGGCATCGAGAAATGACCGGCTGGCCCCGTCGGGTGCTGCGCCCTCGTGGCCCGCGGTGAGCAGCACGAGGCCGGCAATTTGCTCGACCTGATCGGGGTCGACGTCGAGGTCGGGGAGCAGCTGGCGGGCTAGGTCGGCGCTGTCGGCCTCGTTGGCGCCGGCCGCTGCGCGGGGGTCGTAGACCGCGTCGTGGAACCACGCGGCGACGCGGGCGGTGACGGCCTCGTCGGCGGTGAGTTCCTCGACCTGCTCGAGCTCCTCCAGGGCCCAGAAGACTTCCACGAGATGGCGAGTGCCGTGGTAGTGCCGGTGCGGCTCGGTCCAGCGGTGCAGCACCGCGCTGCCGTGGGCGACGACGGCGTCCTCGAAGGCAGTCGGAGACAGCTGTCGGAGGTCCTGGGTCCACCACTGGATGAGCGCGGGCATGGGAGTCAGTCTCCCAGGCTCACGAGGCCAACTCGGGGGGCAGGGGTTCGGCGTGGACGACGACGAGCTCGGACACCGCACGCGTGAGCACGACGTAGAGCCGGCGCAGGCCGGTGCGGTGGTCCGGCTCGGCGGCGGCGATCGCGGCGGGCTCGACGACGATGACCCGGTCGAACTCCAGACCCTTGGCGACGGTCGCGGGCACGACGTCGACCTGGTGCTCGACGTCGCCGTGGTCGGCACCCAGCACCCCGTGCTCGATGCCGGCCCGAGTCAACGCTGCCGACACATCGGTGACCACGGTGTCGGCGCAGATCACCCCGACCGAGCCGGGGCGGGCTGCGGCGTGCCGCACCTTGGCGGTCACCACCGCGGGCAGGTGCGGCTGCCCAGCTCCCGCAGAGTCGGCTGGTCCCAACCCCGGCGGAGGCACGGCCACGACGTCCAGCACGCCGGGGTTCTCCCGCACGGACTGTGGCACCCCGAGTCCGGGCGCCATGTGCGGCAGGAGGCGGGCGGCATACTCGATGACCGCGGCGGGCACGCGGAAGCCGCGGTCGAGCACCTCGACCTGCGCGCCGGGCTTGCCGAGGTGCTCGAGGGTCTCCTCCCACGAGGTGGTGGCCCACGGCGTGGTGCCCTGCGCGATGTCGCCGAGCACGGTGACCGAGCCGGTGGCGGCGCGGCGACCGACGGCCCGCAGCTGCATCGGCGACAGGTCCTGGGCCTCGTCGAGGATGACGTGACCGAGGGACGGGGTGCGGTCGATGAGATCGGCGAGCTCGTCCAAGAGCACCAGATCGGCGAGGGTCCAGCGGGCCGTGCCGGGCGAGCGCGGGGGCGTGGGCCACAGCAGCAGGCGTTGTTCGGCAGGGTCGAGGATGCCGTCGGCCGCGGCGCTGAGCGCGGCCGGGTCGCTGTAGAGCCCGGCGAGCACCTGCACCGGGGTGGGCAGCGGCCAGAGTGCGCCGATGTAGGCGCGCACCGGAGCCGACCTGGCCACCGCGTCCTGCACCCGGTCGTCCGGGGCGTCCCCCGCTCGCTCCATCTCCAGCAACACGAGGTGGGCCAGCCGTTGCCCGAGCATGGTGCGGGCCGCGGCATACGAGACCTGCCGTTCCCGCAGTTGACCGATCACCTCCCGGATCGCTGAGGCCGGCACCCGCCACCGGCGCGCCCCCCGCGGCACGACGAGCGCCTCGGACGGGTCACCAACGCGAGCCCACAACGCGGCATACAGGACCTGGGCCATCCGGATGTCGCCCTTGAGCGTCGCGCGGGCGGTGTCATCGATGGCACGGACGGTGACCCGGGCCAGAGCCGGCGTCGAGGCGACCAGCCCGGCCGCGGTCGTGTGCCGCACCTCGACCTCGCCGAGCGCGGGGAGCACCGCGCCGATGTGGTCGAGGAAGGCGGTGTTGGGACCGACGACGAGCACGCCCGAGCGGCTGAGCCGGTCCCGATGGGCGTAGAGCAGCCAGGCGGCGCGGTGCAGGCCGACGGCGGTCTTGCCGGTGCCCGGCGCGCCTTGGACGCACAGCGATAGGCGCAGGTCCGAGCGCACGATCTCGTCCTGCTCGGGCTGGATCGTCGCGACGATGTCGCGCATCGGGCCGACCCGGGGCCGCTCGATCTCTGCAGCGAGGATCGCCGAACGGCCCGAGTGAGTGGCGTCGGGGCCGGCGTCCGGCTCGGTGTTGGCCGCCGCGGTGAGCCGCTCGTCCTCGTATGCCGTGAGGCGACCCTGGTCGGCGCCGAACCGGCGGCGCAGCACGACGTCCATCGGGTCGGTGCGGCTGGCCCGGTAGAACGCTCCCGACAGCTCGGCTCGCCAGTCGATGACCACGGGGTCCCCGGCCGCGTCGCTGATGTGTCGTCGGCCGATATACCACCGCTCGTGGCCTTCGATCTCGTGACCGAAGACGAGGGCACCGAAGAACAGCGTGCTGCGTGGATCGTCCACGAGGGTGCCCACCCGCTCGTGCAGGCGCAGGGCCAGGAACTCGCTGGACACCCGGTCGCCGCCGGTCGCGGTGTCGCGCATCGCCTCGGCACGGGCGCGCATCCGCGCCAGCTGCTCGCGGGCATGCGCCAACCAGGCCTGCTCACGCGCGAGCTCCTGCCCAGGCGGCGGCGGAGTTGGGGGTTCGGCGGGCATGAGGAGTCAGTATGCCGGGCTGTCCCGACGGGCCTGCCGCGGCAGCGAGGTGGGGGCCGGCGGGGGGCCGAAAAGTCCGGAAAAAAAACTTCTCGAAACATGTGTCATGGATCGGGGGGGTTGCCGTCCTACATCCGACAACGCACACGGACACCGCGCCAGGCGCGAACGAGGCGGAGTCAGGGTTCGCCCTTCCGGAGGGTTCCGGGGGGGACCAGCCGGAAGGGCGAACCACACGAACGAGGTAGGTGGGGCAGTGGGGAGAGCTGCTCCACCTACCTTCCTCAATCGCACGGTGCAGCTCCTAGCCCAACGGGTCCCCCTTGCCCGAGGAGCCACAGTCCGAGTCAACGGTGGCTCCCTAACCACCGCCTCGGAGATCCCAACGCGGGTGAGGACGGGGGGTAAGAGCGAGGCAACCGCAGACGCTCAGCGCGCGGTTGCCTCGCTTAACCCCGCCCGGTTTGTGGGGGTTTGAACACATGATCTTGGCGCCGTATCGCTCGAAAGACTGGTATGCCGTGGCACCCCGCATCGGTGGCACGGCATACCTGTGTGTGGGGTGGCGCAGCAAAGCGGGAGTCGGCGGAATGCGACTCTCACGGCCGCAGCCGGGTCCTGTTGCGGGACAGGACCCGGCTGCTCTCCGGATGCGGGCCGGCTCAGGCGGCCGGACGCGCCACGAGCGTGACGTCGATCTGCTGCCGCTGCCCCTCGCGCACGACGGTGAGCGAGACGGTGTCGCCCACCCGGCGCTCCCGGATCGAGGCAACCAGGGCCAGCGAGGAGTCGACCCGTTCGCCGCCGATGGCCACAACGGCATCGCCGGACCGCAGGCCGGCCGTCGCCGCCGGGGTGCCGGGCGCGACCGTCCGCAGGACCGCGGCCGCCCGCTGTGCGCCGCCGTCGGTAACGGTGCCATCGGTGGACGAGACGCCGAGGTAGGCGTGCTTGGCCGAACCGGTGGCGATGAGTTGATCGGCGATGGCCTTGGCCTCCGTGACCGGGATGGCGAAGCCGATGCCGATGTTGCCGCTCTGGCCACTGGAGGAGCCCAGCGAGGCGATCGACGAGTTGATGCCGACGAGTTGGCCGTTGGCGGTGACCAGGGCGCCACCGGAGTTGCCGGGATTGATGGCAGCCGACGTCTGGATCGCATTGGTGACCACCGGGTCACCGCCGCGACTCGTGCTGTCCGAACCAGTGCTCACCGGCCGGTTCAGCGCGCTGACGATGCCCGTCGTCACGGTGCCGGCCAGCCCCAGCGGATTGCCGACCGCCATGACCGGCTGGCCCACCGTGAGTGCATCCGAGTCGCCGATGCTGATCGGCACGAGGTCGGCTGGTGGCGCGCTGAGGGTGAGGACGGCCAGGTCGGTCGACGGGTCGGTGCCCGCGATCGTCGCGGGGTAGGTGCGGCCGTCGTCGAGGGTGACCGTGATCGTGGCCGCGCTGCCGGCCCCGGTGGCGACGTGGTTGTTGGTGATGATGTGGCCGGCCTTATCCAGGATCACACCTGAACCTTCGCCCTCTGCCTGGGCGCTGGTGACCTTGATCGCCACAACGCTGGGCGAGACCGCTTTGGCGGTCGCTGCCCAGTCGGGAGCGGTGCCAGCGGCCTGGATGACCGGCGCCGCGGGGTTGGCGTTCTGGGGCTGGGTGGTCCCGGTGCTCGACACCGCGGCGGGGGAGGTGCGGGTCACGGCATACGTGCCTCCGCTTGCCAGCCCAGCGGCGAGCACGGCGACCGTCGCGAGTTCGGCGACCCGGCGGGCGCCGTGCCTCCGGGCGGGCTGCGGCGTGCTCGCCGGTGGACTCGGCGGTCCGGCCGGCGGGAACGGCGGCGGGAAGACTGCGGTCGGGTATGCCGTGGGCAACGCCTCGGTGGGCCGGGAACCGCTCGCTGGGGTCTGGCTGACCGAGCCGGGCAGGGTCGCCGTGGGGCCGACACCGGTGGGGGTCTGGGTCATGGGGCGCTCCTTGGGATGCGATGGGCCGTTCCCTCGATGTCACCTCGGGTGGTTGGGAGCCCGCTGGGGGGATGCTGTGGTGATTCTGTGGGAGGGCTGCGGCGCCGCTGTCGGTACCAGCGGATTAGGGTCAGGCATGCACGCAGGGGAGAACGCGACGACAGCGTGGCTTCGGAAGGTCATCCCGCTCTGGTTGGTGGTGCCTCTGTATGCCGTGCCCGTCCTGTGGGCGCACGCGCTCTGGGGGTTCTATGCCGCGACGGGTGAGATGGGGCCGGTGTTCGGCGAGTTCGATGAGAACGGCCGGCCGCTCTCGTTGCCGGCGCTGCCCTGGGGCCAGTTCGGCACCGCCCTGTACATCATGACGACGTCGATGGGGTCGCCCGGCGACTGGGTGGCCGCGCTTCCGGCGGCCGCCGTCGCAGGCACCGCCATCACCGCGCTGCACCGGCGCGGCACGGCGGCGAGGTCGTGGACGCGCAACCCGCCGTGGCTGTCGGCGTTGTCCGGGGCGATCGTCTGGGCCGTGATTACTGCGATCACGCTGCTCTGTGCGGTCTTCCCCTGGGTCGCCAGCGACTACTTTGCCGCGATACGCGAGCGGGGCAACTGGGTCATCGGCGCCTTGGGCAGTCAGCAGAGGTGGATCGCCACCACGCTGACCCTGGCGGCGGTCGTGGTGGTCAACACCGGAATGGCGCGGCTGACGCCGGCCGTCGCTGCCACCGCGATGGGATCGACGTCGGCCGATGGCGAAGACGAGGTCGCCCACCCGCCTTTGCCGTCGTCGGCGGATCCTGCCGAGACGGTCCCTCGCGGACCGAAGCAGGCAGCCGAAGCTGCGAGCGCATCGGGGGGTGACCTGCTGGTGACTGGCTGGCCGGGCCGGCGAGCGTGCTCGGCGCAGCAGGCCCTGGCAACGAAACTCCAGGCTGGGAGTCACCGCCGTCGGTCGGATCGGGGGTGTTCACCCGGCCGGGGGTCTTGCCCGGCACTGACGGGGTGGACCTCGGGGAAGCCGACCTCACGGCATACCGGCGTCCCCCGCGCGGTGGGGAGCCTCCTGGCAGCCAGCACCCCGGCAGCCAGCACCCCGGCAGCCAGCAGCCCCCCGCGCAGTGACGGCTCACCGCGGGAGGGCTGCTGCAGTGCAGTGCGGGCTCAGGCGCGCAGCGCCTCGGCGAGTTCGCGGAAATCGCTGACGAGCGCGGCCATGTCCTCGTCGGTGTGGGCCAGCGAGACCAGCCACTGCTCGTCCAAGCCGGGCGGGGTGAGGATGTGCCGGTTGACGCCCCACAGCCAGGACAGCTCGGCGACCCGGAAGTCGGTGGCCTTGTAGTCGCGGTAGTTGCGGACCGGCGTCGTCGACCAGGTGATGCAGCCCTTGATGCCCAGGCCCACGGTGTGCGCAGGCAGGTCGAACTCGGTGATCACGGCGTCGATGGCGTCGAGAGTGCGGACGTTGATGCCCTCGGCCCGGTCGAGCGCCTCATGGGTGCACACCTCATCGACCGCGCGGGCGGCGGCCATGACCAACGGGTTGCCGTTGTAGGTGCCGAAGTGGGCCATCCGGCCGTCGACGACCACCTGCATGACCTCCTGCCGCCCGCCGAAGGCCGCCAGCGGGAGTCCGCCACCGATGCTCTTGGCGAGGGTGACCAGGTCGGGCTTGATGCCCACCCGTTGCGAGGCGCCGGCATACCCGGCGGTGAGGCCGGTCTTGACCTCGTCGAAGATGAGCACGACGCCGTGCTCATCGCAGGCCTGGCGCACGCCGGCGAGGTAGCCCTCGTCGGGGACGACGATCGCGAGGTTTTCGATGACCGGCTCCATGACGAGCGCGGCGATCTCGCGACCGTGCTCGGCGAGGATCGCGCGCAGGCGGTCGAGGTTGTTGAACGGCACGACGTGGACGGTGCCCGCCTCGACCTCCGGCGGGGTGTCGGGGGTCG
Source organism: Actinomycetales bacterium (assembly GCA_016710385.1). GTDB lineage: Bacteria > Actinomycetota > Actinomycetes > Actinomycetales > Dermatophilaceae > Phosphoribacter > Phosphoribacter freyrii. Next base: position 850,617 of record JADJVX010000017.1, on the reverse strand, counting down.
GCGCGTGGGCGGGGCCGATGTCGGCCAGGGCCGGCTTGACCGAGACCTGCAGCGGGTCGTAGCCGCCGTGGTAGCCGCCCTCGATCTTGATGATTGCTTTGCGGCCGGTGTAGGCGCGCGCCGCGCGCACGGCATACATGAGCGACTCGGTGCCCGACTGGGTGAAGCGCAACATGTCCAGGCCGAAGCGTTCCTGGAAGAGCTCGGCGACCTCGGTGGCCGTCGGCGACGGGGTGACGAAGAGCGTGCCGACGTGGTCGAGCGCGTGGCGCACATGATCGACGACGACCGGGTTGAGGTGGCCGACCATCATCGCGCCGAAGCCCATCGACATGTCCAACAGCCTGCGCCCGTCGACGTCGGTGACGTGGGCGCCGCGGGCCGAGACGATCGAGATGGGGTAGGGGTCCCAGTGCTGGAAGGACGAGGTGACCCCCAGCGGCAGGATCTTGGCTGCGCGGGCGTTGTGCTCGCCCGACTGCGGGGTGTTGCGCTCGAACTTCTCCCACTCCTGGGCGAGCAGCGCCTCGACGCGGTCGGCATTGAGCGGGGTGGACCTGGTGGGCAGCCAGCGTCGGGTCGCCGGGTCGTGGGCGGGCCAGGACGGGGTGCTGGGCTGGTCGGTCATGCCGTCTCCTGTGCTGAGGGCGAGCTTCGCCGGGTTGGGTGCATTGTTGCCTATCCGTGGCGAACTGCCTAGTCAACGACGGAAAACAGTCCAGTTTGGGGGGAGATACCGCGGATTCCGTATGCCGTGTGCTCGCCTCAGGTGCTCCGGTCCGACGTGCGTCATGTCGCCTGCCTCGCTCGTCTCGCCAGCGCGATCTTTCGCAGGCCCTGATCAAGGAGTTCGTGATCACGGTTTCCGGTCGGCCGAGTGCCCGTCTGGTGCCCGCACAGCTCACCCGATGGCAGCGCTGGGCTGACGTGGCTGACCTGTTCGACGGGCCCGACGATCCAGAGTGGAGTCGTGATCGCGAGTTGCTCGACGATGCACTTCGCGATCCATGGGCAGTTCGGTGACGGCGCGGTCAGAGACCGGCGAACGAGGTCTGTTGGACACCAGTGTCGTCATCGCGCAGGACGTCGTGCCACTGTCCGGTGTGCTGGCTATCAGCGCAGTCACGCTCGCCGAGTTGCACTTCGGGGTCCTCGTGGCTCGGGCTGACGACGTGCGCGCGGAACGGCTCCGGCGGCTGAGCGTGCTTCAGCGTCGATTCGACGCACTGCCGCTCGATGATGCAGTCGCCGCGAGCTATGGCCGACTGGCAGCGGCCGTGGTCGCGTCGGGTCGTCAGCCGAGGCGACGGGTCAGGGACCTTCTCATCGCAGCGACCGCTCATGCCCATGGTGCAACGCTCTACACGCGCAACCCGGGAGACTTCGCCGGCCTCGAACGGCTGATCACCATCCACCCGTTGTAGGACTTGGTCAGCGGTGGCAGGGTGGCCGCACCCGGTTCATCCCGACCCTCGCCGCGACAAAGGAGCACCGTGACTACGTCGACCCCCTGTGAGAGTTGCGGCATGCCGATCGAGGCTGGCCCCTACTGCGAGCACTGCGTCGATGCCTCCGGTCGGTTGCAGGATTTCGACACCCGGTTCGAGCGGATGGTCGGGTGGGCACAACGCACCGGCGCGGATCGCGCCACCGCGGAAGCGCAGACCCGGGCGCATATGCGCGGTATGCCGGCCTGGCGCGACCACCCGCAGCTTGCCGAGCGCCCGTAAACGAGCACCCGTAAGCTGGCGCAAACCCGGTGTGGGTCGCGCAGCGCCGTACTCGGTGATCGGACGGGGGGGCGAGTGATTCGCTGGATACCGCGGGGCCGCCCGGCGGATGACCAGGACGGCTAGCCCAGCGAGCACCGCCCCGGCGAGCAGGGTCGCGCGGAAGCCAGCCACCGCGGACGTTGCTGGGGTGGCTTCGCGGGCGGCTGCCGCCGTGTAGATCCAGAGCATGACCGAGGCGCCCGTCACCGACCCGAGGTTCCGAGCCAGGTTGACCAGTCCCGAGGCCGTGCCCTGCTCGGCGGCGGGGGTCGCGGTTGGGATCCGTAGTCGAGGGGCGTAGTTGTTCGTCACTTCCTCGCCGACCTGGATGTCGCGTCGCGCGACGAGCAGGGCGAGTCGACGGTGGCCCGATCTCTACCGCCGTCAGGTGTCTGTCGACCGGAGGGATTGGGTCAGCGCCGCGCGCCGGTGAGTGGCTCGCGTGAGCAGGTCGACGTTGTCGGAGCGCTGTTCGATGCTGCCGAGGCCAGCTGGCAGCGTCCGCACAGCGGGGTCACGGATGCTGTCGAGCAGGCGGGGCACCATGCTGTCGTCGACATGGCCATAGGGCCGGTCGTGGAACGGCACACAAGCGGGCCAGGATGTCGGTATGCCGTGCCGTCCCTGATGGTCGGCGAGCGCGTCCAGTGCAGTGGAGAGGCAGGCGGCTCGTTCCTGCCACGTGGTGGCCAGGAGCGTGTGGCTCAGCGCAGGCGCGACCTCGGAAGGTAGCGGCAGCCGGGTGAAGAGGGTCCCCCGCCACTTGGGGTAGGGCGCCCACCGTCGGCACAGCAGGAACCCCAGGTGCATGGTCGTGTCGACCAGACGCGCGGCGATGACGCGAGAGCCAAGGTCGTCGCCCCGGTCTCCCGCGCGTTGCATCAGCGGCAGCTCCTGATCGATGCGCTGCCAGTCGCAGGCGATGACATGGCGCCAGACTTCCTCGGGGTACCACGACAGCGCCTCCCGCAGCGAGGTCAGGTCGCCCAGGTCGTCGCGGAAAACCTCTCCGGCGGTGATCTCGAGGACGGCTTGACCAGTGAGGCTCAGCCAGTCCATCGCTGACGGAGCACGCCGGGGGTCGAAGCCCAGGCGCGTGGCGAGCAGGGAGTCCACGGTCTGGACATCGATGCGCAACCGCACGGCCGGGTCGCCCGAGAAGCCGAACCGCACGGGGTGCCCGCGAAACTGGTTCGGTAAACGCTTGTCGAGCATCGACAGCAGGTGGGTGACGTCGGCGTCAGGCACGAACAGCTGCAGGCGCAGGCCCCAGTCATGATCGCGGGACATCTCATCGTCAAGGCCGAGCACCTCCGAGCCTGCACCCATCCGCGCGGCCGCGTAGCGCAGCTCGGGCAGGTGCTGGCGAATCGTCGGCGCGACGAGTTCGACGAAGTAGGAACGGCTCACCGCGAGGCCGCCGTCAGCGTAGGTCACCGGTCGATCCTCGCAGGCCACGGGCCGAGAGCCGGGTGATGCCCAGGAGCACAGCCACCGCTGGAGGTCATGCGTGTCTCTATGTCCTTATCATTGCGCCAACCGACGATCTCGTGGGAGAGTAGTGTCTCAATGATAAGGACATAGGGCCATGGCAGCGCTGTTTGGCACACCGAATCTCGACCTCGCCGACCAGAGGGCGCTCGACGACCTCGTCGAGCTGCGAACTCGCCTCACGGCATACCTGCGCACCCCCAGAACCTGGACCGGCGGTCTGCGCCGCTCCGCGCAAGCCAAGGCCATCCGCGGGTCGAACTCGATCGAGGGATATGTCGTGTCTGCGGAGGATGCCCTCGCCGCCGTCGACGACGAGGACCCCCTGACCGCCGACGAGCAGATCTGGGCGGAGATCGTCGGTTACCGCCGCGTCCTGACCTATGTCCTGCACATGGCCTCCGACTCCGACTTCCGCCTCGACGCACACACGCTGCGCTCGATGCACTTCATGCTGCTCGAGCACGTCCCGCACAAGAGCCCAGGCCGATACCGCGCGGGCGAGATCTTCGTCGAGCAGGAGCACACGGGCGAGCGCGTCTACACCGGCCCGGATCCTGACCTCGTGCCCACGCTCATGGATGCTCTCACCACCGAGATGAACCGATCCGATCCAGCCCCAGCTGTGGTGCAAGCCGCGATGGCCCACCTCAACCTCGTCATGATTCACCCCTTCCGCGACGGTAACGGTCGCATGGCGCGCGCCCTGCAGACCCTCGTCCTCGCCCGCGACCACCCCGTCGAGCCGATCTTCGACAGCATCGAAGAGTGGCTCGGGGCCAACGCCGACGACTACTACCGCATCCTCGCGCTCACCGGCGCGGGTAGCTGGCAGCCCGAACGCGACGCCCACCTCTGGGTGAAGTTCTGCCTGCGCGCCCACCACATGCAGGCGCAGACCGTCGCGCGACGCTTCGACGAGGCGCAGACCGTCGGCACGGCACTGCTCGAACTGGTCGCAGAACGTGGTCTGCCCGAGCGCACCCTCGACCCGGTCTTCGACGCAGCCATGGGAGTGCGCGTGCGACGGCCAGGCTATGTTCGGCGCAGTGGCATCGAGGAACGCACGGCCAGCCGCGACTTCAAGCACCTCGTCGAGGCTGGCCTGCTCGCAGCACAGGGCCAGACCAAGGGGCGTTTCTATGTCGCCGACGGGCCGGTGCGTGAGGTCGGCCTCGCTGCGAAACGCCGGCGAGCGCCGTTGGTCGACCCCTACCCCGACCTCATGGATCGCATCAGCCATGAGCTGCAACGCCTCGCCCGATAGCGCGCCACATCGGCGGCCAGAGGGGTCCTCACGCGGCCTCCGGATTCGACCGGTGACCAGCGGATGCCTCGACGCCTCGACGGACCGTCAGAGCTCTTCGGCGTCGACGATGCGGTAGGCGTAGCCCTGCTCGGCGAGGAAGCGTTGCCGATGGGCGGCGAAGTCGGCGTCGACGGTGTCGCGCGACACCACCGAGTAGAAGTGCGCCGTGCGCCCGTCGCCCTTGGGTCGCAGCAGCCGCCCGAGCCGCTGGGCCTCCTCCTGCCGGGACCCGAAAGTGCCCGACACCTGGATCGCCACCGATGCCTCGGGCAGGTCGATCGAGAAGTTGGCCACCTTGCTCACGACGAGCAGGGGGATCTCGCCGGCACGGAACCCCGCAAACAGCTTCTGTCGCTGCGCGATGGGCGTCTCGCCGGTGATGAGCGGCGCGTCCAAGCGGCCGGCGAGAGTGTCGAGCTGGTCGAGGTATTGCCCGATGACGAGCGTGGGTTCTCCGGTATGCCGGTCGACCAGGGTCTGCACGACCCGTTCCTTGGACGGGGTGCAGGACGCCAGCCGGTAGCGCTCGTCGGGCTCCGCGACGGCATACACCATCCGTTCGGCCTCCGGCAGGGTGACGCGCACCTCGACGCAGTCGGCGGGCGCGATGTAACCCTGCGCCTCGATGTCCTTCCACGGTGCGTCGAATCGCTTCGGTCCGATGAGCGAGAAGACGTCGGCCTCGCGGCCGTCCTCGCGCACCAACGTCGCGGTCAGCCCGAGCCGCCGCCGGGCCTGCAGGTCGGCAGTCATCCGGAAGATCGGAGCCGGCAGCAGGTGGACCTCGTCATAGACGACCAGCCCCCAGTCGCGGGCATCCAACAGCTCGAGGTGGGCGTAGACGCCCTTGCGACGCACCGAGAGCACTTGATAAGTCGCGATGGTGACCGGGCGGATCTCCTTGCGGGTGCCCGAGTATTCACCGATCTCGTTCTCGGTCAACGAGGTGCGGCGCAGCAGCTCGTCCTTCCACTGTCGGGCGGCCACGGTGTTGGTGACCAGGATGAGGGTCGTCGCAGAGGCCGCAGCCATCGCGCCGGCACCGACGATGGTCTTTCCGGCCCCACAGGGCAGCACGACCACACCCGATCCGCCATGCCAGAACCCCTCGACCGCATGCCGCTGATAGGGCCGCATCGACCAACCCTCTTCACGCAGGGCGATCGGATGCGCCTCACCGTCGACATAGCCCGCGAGATCTTCTGCCGGCCAGCCGATCTTGAGCAACTGTTGCTTGAGGTGCCCGCGTTCGGAGGCATGCACCAGCACGGTGTCCGGATCCAGCCGCTCACCCAACATCGGTTGAATCTTCTTGTGCCGCAACACTTCTTCTAGAACCGGCCGGTCGGTGGCATGCAGCACCAGGCCATGCACCGGGTGCTTCTCCAGAGTCAGCCGGCCATACCGCGACATGGTGTCGGCGATGTCAACGAGCAGCGGCTGCGGCACGGCATACCGGCTGTAGCGCAGCAGCGCGTCGATGACCTGCTCGGCGTCGTGGCCGGCGGCGCGAGCGTTCCACAGCCCGAGCGGGGTGACCCGATAGGTGTGCACATGTTCGGGGGCTCGCTCCAACTCGGCAAACGGCGCGATCGCCCGCCGGGCATACTCCGCCGACGGGTGATCGACCTCGAGCAGCAGCGTCTTGTCGCTCTGGACGATCAGCGGTCCGTCAGTCATCCGTCAGCGATTCGCCCGCACCCAGAAGAACGCCACGATCAGGGCCAGACCGATGATCGCGTTGATGGCGAAAACGATCCATCCCCGGGACGCGAGTTTGGCTGCCCGAGCCGGGTCGGTCGAGTTGTGCTTGAGCGCCAGCAGTGCCATGACCACGCTCGGGGGGCCGATGATGCCCGTCATGAAGGTGGCTAGCGCCGCGATGACCAGCAGCGCGATGGCCGAGACGTTGCGGGGCGCGACCTGGGCAGGCTCAAGGGGCCGGTATGCCGGGTAGCCCGCCGGCGCCGGCGGATAGCCCGGCCCGTATCCAGGGGGGTAGCCCGGCTGATGGGGGTAGCCACTCTGCTGCGGCTGGGCTGCACTCGGGTATGCCGTGCTCGGGTATGCCGTGCTCGGGTGTGCCGTGCCGGGGTATGCCGTGCCGGGGTAGGTGCCCGGCTGCGGGTAGCCCGGCTGCGGGTAGCCCGGCTGTGGGTAACCCGGCGGACGGCCGGGCTGACCGGGCACGGTGGGCATCCCCGGCTGGCCAGGGTGGGGGGCCGCACCGGGCGGGTAGCCGGGCTGGCCGGGATAGGGCGGATAGGCCGCAGGCGCCTGCTGCCCCGGCCCCTGAGGCGGTGGCCAGGCCCCCGGCTGGGGGTATGCCGGCTGGCCGGCCGCGGGCGCGCTCGGAGTGAGGGGCGCGCCAGGAGGAGTGAGCGGGGCCAGCGGATCCAGCGCAGCCGCGGCTGGCGGGTCGGAGAGCGCGGATGCCTCGGGCGTGGGAGGAGCCGCTGGCACCTCGGGCATGGGAGGCGCCGCTGGCGTGTCGGGCGCCGCAGCCGGGTCTGGGGCTGACGGTCCAGTGGCATCGACGGTCGGGTCCTGCCAGGGCGGTGGTGCTGCGGTGTCGGACACGGGGCCTCCTCTGTGCTCGCCCGCGAGACTACGCCCTCTACCCGACAGCTCGCCCGCAGCCGCTTCGCGACAAAGTGCAGACAATGGGCCGAGAATGGACAGCAGTCCACCCAAGGAGATCCCATGCGCGCTCCCCAGTTTCACCCGTCTGCCTCCACGGGATTGCCGGCGCGGGTGACGATCTACGAGGTCGGCGCGCGCGACGGCCTGCAGAACGAACGCACGGTCGTCCCGGCGGCGACCAAGGCGGAGTTCATCCGGCGGCTCATCGCCGCGGGCCTCACCACCGTCGAGACCACATCCTTTGTCAACCCCGCGTGGGTGCCGCAGCTCGCCGATGCTGCCGAGGTGCTCGCCGTGCTCGGGCCCGAGGGCACCGCGCGCAATCGGCCGGTCCTCGTGCCCAACGAGCGTGGCCTCGACCGGGCCCTGGCGAGCAGGGTGCAGGCGATCGCGATCTTCGGCAGCGCCACCGAGACCTTCGCCCAGCGCAACCTCGGTCGCTCGATCGCCGAGTCGGTCGAGATGTTCCGGCCGGTCGTGGATCGCGCCAAGGGCGCTGGCCTCTGGGTGCGCGCCTATGTCTCGATGTGCTTCGGCGACCCATGGGAGGGCGACGTGCCGATTGCGCAGGTCGTCGATGCCGCCCGCCGGCTGATGGACCTCGGCTGCGACGAGTTGAGCCTCGGGGACACCATTGGGGTCGCGACGACCGGACAGGTGCGTGACCTGCTCGACGCGCTCGACACGGCCGGTATGCCGCGTGGCCAGGTCGCGGTGCACTTCCACGACACCTATGGCCAGGCCCTGGCCAACACGCTCGCGGCCCTGAGCGACGGGGTGACGATCGTCGACTCGTCGGCCGGCGGGCTCGGCGGCTGCCCCTACGCCAAGAGCGCTACGGGCAACCTCGCGACCGAAGACCTCGTCTGGGCGCTGCACGGGGCGGGCGTGCAGACCGGCGTCGACCTCGAAGCGCTGGTCCGCACGTCGGCCTGGATGGCCGGCCAGCTCGGGCGCCCTGCTGCCAGCCGGGTCGTCACCGCGCTCGCGGCAGACCTCGACGCCGAGATCAAGCCGGAGCCACCCCGGTGATCCGGTGCAGGACAAACACCGTCTCGGTGTCGGCGTTGACGGCATACAGGCGTCCGCCCTCGAAGCGCCAGGGTGAGACGAGGTGCTTACTGGAGCGTCCGTCGCTGTCGGTATAGCCCACCCACACGGCACCTCCCTGGGCGACTGTCTCGCGAAGGACCGCCTGGATCTCGGCCGCGTCGGTCTGCAGTCTGGCCGGCGCGCGGCTGGCGTGACCGGGCCACGACTCCGACCGCAGCCGCTGGACCACTTCCCCCGCGAGGGTCGCATCGAGGGCCGGCGCCGCCGGGTCGCTGCCGGTCCGCGTGCGACCGGCCGGGGCGCGGCGGGATGCGGGTTCGCTCACCACGATGCTGCCGTCGAACGCCTCTTGTGTGGGGGCGTACCCGCCCTCACGGAGCAGGTCCAACAGGCTGGCCGGCTCGGCTAGCGACACCAGGACGGTCGGAGCGATCCGGCGCAACAGGGCGGGGGCGAGGGTGCGGTCGGCGAGCATGCCGGACAGCAGCGATTCGTCGTCGGAGCGCAGGTATGCCGTCGCGCCGCCGACTCGGGTCTGGCCGTGCCGTCGCGCGACGTCACGGACCAGGTAGTCCAGCGGTTGCGGCACCGGGGTGCGGCTCGCCTCGCGCAACCGGTCGAGGACTTCATCGGCTGTCAGACCGGAGTCGAGTGCGCGACGCACCGATTCCGCGGAGATGCGGAAAACTGTTGCACCGCCGCGGGATTCGATGTCGCTGACCAAACGCACGAACCGGGCCAAGGTCCCGTCGAGCGGCCCCGGAGCGATAGCCGTGAGGTCGGCCTGCAACAACAGGTGGTCGACCGGATCAGGCATGGCGCTGGCCGCAGCGGTTGCCAGCTGGTCCTCCGTGGCACCCTCGGCGAGCAGTCGACCAACCGTGGTGAGACTGCCCAGCGCGGTGACGCCGAGCCATTGGGCCTCGCGCAGCGTCACGGCGAGCACCTGGGCAGTGGTGCTCCGGTCGCGGAGGGGACGCCGCCAGGCCAACACCGCCGCGAGTTCCTCGGCCGCGGCCACCCCGCCCGCCTGGGGGACCGCGAGCACCTCGAGCACATCGCGCCGGATCTCGCGCACCGGAGGCCAACTCACCTCGGGCGACAGCACGCCCACCGTGGTGCCCCGACCGAGGGTCGCGCCGATGAGATGCGTCGCCCGCGGGTTGGTCAGCCAGGCCAGCACGAGGGCTGCCCAGCGGTCCGCGGCGCCCCGGGCGGACCAGGTGTCGTAGTCGGCGGTCGGAGCCCACGACTCGGGCCGTATGCCGTCCGGCGACCCGGCGCGTCCCAGCAGGCCCGCCGCGCGAGCGAGTTCGACGAGGAAATGGACCTCGTCAGAGGAGACATCCAGGTCGGCGGCGAGTGCGGCGAGGTCACGCACTCCCACACCGCCGGTGCGCAGCACCCGCGGTGAGGCCGTGCCCCAGCGGTCGGCGAGCTCGTCGACGAGGGTGAGCAGATCGCGAGCGTGGGCCCCGCCGACCCGGTCGACGGTGGCCGGATCGATGCTGGGTTCCCAGGCCATGGTCGGCGTCTGCGTCGGCTCGCGGAAGAGCCGCCCGCCGCGTAGCTGGAGGGCGACCTCGCGGACGAGGGTGATGTGGCCGACACCGCTCGGGGCGCACACGCCCTTGGCGATCAGCCAGCGGGCCGCGTCGTGGGTGGGACCTGAGGCGGGAATGCTCCCCGTCGGCGGCCCCCAGGTGAGGGTGTCGAGGACCGCCCGCGCGGCCGGGGATGCCTCGGCGAGCACGGCGTCCAGGTCCGGCCCTCGGGGAGGTGAGCACGCGGCATACCGGGGTTGCACCTCCCGGGCCGAGATGCCGAGCCCGGCAGGGTGGGGGCCGAGCACCTCCACGAGCGTGCTCACGACGTGCCAGCCCTGCGGCGAGCGCCACAGCAGGCCGCGCTCCCAGAGCCGGGTGAGGCTTTCGGCGACCGGCCCGTCGGCCAAGGCGCGCACGGCGTCCTCGGTGACCACGCCCGAGCCGTGCGGGTCGGCCTCGGCGGCGACGACTGCGGCTAGCGCGACGGTGAGTTCGGCACGGTCGAGGGTCTCGACGGCGCGGTGCACGCTCGGCCGAGTCGTCGCCCGAGCCGCCAACGCGGCAAAGCCGGCCGGGACCGGGCGACCGAGGTCGGGTCGGATGAGCAGCAGGGTGGCGAGTTCGGTATCGGTGCGCGTGCGCAGATCGTCGGCGAGGCTGCGGACCGGACCCGCCTGGTTGGCGTGGCTGGCCGGGCTGGTCCGGCTTCCCGGGCTCGCCCCCTGAGCTGCCGATCTCCGCGAAGCCATCCGACCATCCTTGCAGACCGGCAATCGGGTTGCCCGCACAGATAGGCTGAGCAGGCGCACAGCGACGCGCGGACCATGGTGGTCCGGCAGGACGAGCACGAGGTGGAACGGTGCCCACAGGCAAGGTCAAGTGGTACGACGCTGAGAAGGGCTTCGGGTTCCTCTCCGATGACGCCGGCGGCGACGTCTTCCTGCACGCCAATGCTCTCCCGGAAGGTGTGAGCACGCTCAAGGGCGGCACCCGCGTCGAGTTCGGCATCGTCGAAGGTCGCCGCGGTGCCCAGGCGTTGCAGGTGCGCATCCTCGAGCCCGCCCCCTCGGTGGCTGCGGCCCAGCGTCAGGCGCATCGCAAGCCCACCGAGGACATGGTCGTCATCGTCGAAGACCTCATCAAGTTGCTCGACAACACGTCCGAATCGCTGCGTCGCGGCAAGTACCCCGACAAGGGCCACGCCTCGAAGGTCGCCCAGGTCCTGCGGGCTGTCGCCGCGGACCTGGAGGCCTGATGGTCGAGCTCAAGGCCGATTCCACCCTCGCTGCCGCGGTCGAGCTGGCCCGTGACGCAGCCATCTCCATCGCCGAACCCGACACGGTCGGCGAACACCTCGTCATGGTCATGGAGGCCGAACGGCTCGCCACGCACTATTTCCGGTGCACCTCCACGGGATACCAGGGGTGGCGCTGGTCGGTGAGCGTCGCCCGTGGCCCGCGGCAGAAGCGCGCCACGATCTGCGAGACCAGCCTGGTGCCCGGCGAGGGCGCCATCCTCGCGCCGGAATGGCTCCCGTATGCCGAGCGGATCGCCCCCGGCGACCTCGGCGCGGGCGATGTGTTGCCCTACCGCCAGGAGGACCCCAACCTGCAGCCCGGCTTCGAAGCCACCGGCGACGACGACATCGACGCGCTCGCGATCAACGAACTCGGCCTCGGCCGCAAGCGGGTGCTGTCACCCGAGGGCCGCGAAGCCGCTGCTCAGCGTTGGTACGACGGTGAGCACGGGCCCCGCAGCGAGGTCGCCGAGAAGGCTCCGGCTCGCTGCCTGACGTGTGGCTACTTCGTGCCGATGGCCGGCGCCCTGCGGCGCACCTTCGGGGTCTGCGCCAACGAGTGGTCGCCGTCGGACGGCAAGGTCGTGAGCCTCGACCATGGCTGCGGCGCCCACAGCGAAGCCGACGTCACCCCGGCGCCTCCCAGCTCGGTCGGCTCCCCGATCGTCGACGAGTATGCCGTCGAAGTGGTCGAGTTCGACCGACCGCCCGTCGTGGCTGCGGAGGCCCTCGCCAGCGAGGAGCCGACCAGCTCAGGCCTCGTGGAAGTTGCCCCGACCGCGCCGGACCAGGCTCCAGCCGAGCAGTCCTAGGGCGACCCCGGCCGCCGCGCACCAGGGCCACCAATCCCGATCGCCGGTGTGCAACGCCGGGACGACGAGCGACACCAACAGCGCAACGGCCCATCCGGCCGTGCCCGCGAGCACGATTCGCTGCGTCGGCACGTGCACCGGGGCGATCGGCTGCGGCACTGGGGCGTCGGTGGAGTCGGATTGGCTCACAGCAGCACCATAGAGGGTGAGTTCGGCAGCGGGCGATGACGGGACGGCACGGCATACGGGCCGGACGACCGCCATGCCACGGTGACCACTAGCCTTGGCCGCATGCCCACCTCTACCCGTAAGGCCCCTGCGGCGCCCCTCCCGCCGGCCAGCGGTCTTGACCGGTTCTTCAAGATCACCGAACGTGGCTCGTCCGTCGAACGCGAGATCCGCGGCGGCGTCGTCACCTTCTTCACGATGGCCTACATCGTCGTCCTCAACCCGCTCATCCTCGGCTTCACCAAGGACAGCAGCGGGCACTTCCTCGGTGGCGGCACCGCCCCCAACCTGCCGGCCATCGCCGCCGGCACCGCGCTCGTGGCCGGGATCATGACGATCCTCATGGGCGTCGTCGCCAACTTCCCGCTGGCCCTGGCCACCGGCCTCGGCCTCAACGCCTTCGTCGCCTTCTCGATCGCCACCAAGATGACCTGGGCCGACGCCATGGGTCTGGTCGTCCTCGAGGGCCTCATCATCCTCGTCCTCGTGCTCACCGGGTTCCGACAGGCGGTCTTCCATGCCGTGCCGGCTCAGCTCAAGGTCGCCATCTCGGTCGGGATCGGCCTGTTCATCGCGATGATCGGCCTGGTCGACGCGGGCTTCGTGCGCCGCACCGGAGTCGGTCCAGTGCCGGTCGAGCTGGGCATCGGTGGCACGCTCGGCGGCTGGCCGGTCGCGGTCTTCGTCATCGGGCTCTTCCTCGTCATCGCCCTCTGGGTGCGCAAGGTCAAGGGCGCCATCCTCATCTCGATCGTCGCGACGACCATCCTGGCGATCATCGTCGAGGCCATCGCCAAGGTCGGCCCCACGGTCATCGGTCAGAATGCTGACGGCAGCAACAAGGTCAACCCGGCCGGCTGGAACCTCAACGTCCCGGCCATGCCGGAGAAGGTCATCGACGCGCCGAGCTTCGGCACGCTGGGTCAATTCAATCTCTTCGGCTCGTTCGCCAGCGCCGGTGCGGTCGCGGCGTTCCTGCTCGTCTTCACGCTCATGCTCGCCGACTTCTTCGACACCATGGGCACGATGACCGCGATCGGGGCCGAGGCCGGCCTGCTCGACGCCGACGGCACCCCACCCAACACCCAGAAGATCCTCATCGTCGACTCGATCGCCGCAGCGGCCGGTGGCGCAGCCGGCGTCTCGTCCAACACGTCCTACATCGAGTCGGCCTCGGGTGTCGGCGAAGGTGCCCGCACCGGGCTCGCCTCGGTCGTCACCGGCGTGCTCTTCCTCATCTCGATGGTGTTCGCGCCGCTGGTCAAGATCATCCCGAACGAAGCCGCGGTGCCTGCACTCGTGCTCGTCGGGTTCCTCATGATGCAGCAGGTCAAGGGCATCGATTGGGATGACCTCGAGATCGCCATCCCGGCCTTCCTCACCATCGTCCTCATGCCGTTCACCTACTCGATCACGGTCGGCATCGGCGCCGGCTTCGTCGCCTACGTCTTCATCAAGCTCATCCGCGGCAAGACCTCCGCGATCCACCCGCTCATGTGGGTCGTCGCGGGCCTGTTCGTCGTCTACTTCGCCATCGACCCGCTCAAGGGCATCTTGGGCGTCTGACCCCAACCGGTATGCCGTGCCGCACGGCATACCGGATCGCATGAGGGCGGTCGGGTTGCATCCCGGCCGCCCTCGTGGCGTTCCCGCTCGGGGATCGAGGGACAATGGGTGGGTGAACGTGCGCTTCCGGCATCGGCTGACCCTGGCGGCCCTGGCCCTGGTCGTCGTCATCGCGATCGTGGCGGCCATCGTGCGCTGACGCCTCCCACCGAACGCGCCGACCCCAACGGCCTGGAGGCCGCCCGCGATCTGCGGGCGGCCTCCTGGCGTGCTCAGCGAGCTGGCGCGGTCAGCGCGCCGGTCGAGCGCCGGTCAGAGCGCCGCGACCACGTGGTCGATGCACGCGGTGAGCGCCGAGACGTCCTCGGGGTCGACGGCGGGGAACATCGCCACCCGCAGTTGGTTGCGGCCCAACTTGCGGTAGGGCTCGACATCGACGACGCCGTTGGCCCGCAATGTCGTGGCCACGGCGGCCGCGTCGACCGCAGCGTCGAAGTCGATCGTCGCGACGACCTGCGAGCGGGCGGCCGGGTCGGCGACGAACGGCGTCGCGTATGCCGCGGCCTCCGCCCAGCCGTAGAGCCGGCTCGCCGAGTCGGCCGTGCGGGCGGTGGCCCAGTCCAGTCCGCCGTTGCCGTTGAGCCATTCGAGCTGGTTGGCCATGAGCGCCAGCGTGGACAGCGCCGGGGTGTTGTAGGTCTGGTTCTTGCGGGAGTTGTCGATCGCCGTGGGCAGCGAGTAGAAGTCGGGCACCCACCGGCCGCTCGCTGTGATCTCTTCGACCCGGGCCAGCGCCGCCGGCGAGAAGGCGGCCAGCCATAGGCCGCCGTCGGAGGCAAAGCACTTCTGCGGAGCGAAGTAGTAGACGTCGGCCTGCGTCATGTCGACCGGCAGCCCGCCCGCGCCGGACGTGGCATCGATGAGCACGAGCGCGTCGGCGTCGGCGCCCTCGACCCGCTGGATCGGCGCCATGACGCCGGTGGAGGTTTCGTTGTGCGGCCAGGCGTAGACGTCGGCGCCGGCTTCGGCGACCGGGCTCGCGAGCGTGCCCGGCTCGGCCTTGATGATCGTCGACTCGCCGAGGAACGGCGCCTTGGTCGTGACCGACCCGAACTTCGCCGAGAACTCGCCGAAGGCCAGGTGCTGGGCTTTGGCCCGCACGAGACCGAACGCGGCGATATCCCAGAAGGCGGTGGACCCGCCGTTGCCGAGGATGATCTCGTAGCCCTCGGGCAGCTTCAACAGTGAGCTCAAGCCCTCCCGCACCTGGCCGACGAGGTCCTTGACCGGTGCCTGGCGGTGCGAGGTGCCCAGCAGTGATCTGCCCAGGCCGGCCAGGAAGTCCACCTGCTCAGGGCGGACCTTGCTCGGACCACATCCGAAACGTCCGTCGGCGGGCAGTAGATCGGCAGGAATGGTGATCGGCTCGGTCACGGTGAGTCACCTCGGTCGCGTGCGGCTAGAGCTTCCAGTCAACCAACTGTTCATCCCCGCGAAGTCGCTGGGTCCACGAAATGGACGCGTGGCGCGCTCGATGTGGCCAGTCTCACGCAGTCGGGAACACAGCTGACGGCTGCCGCGTTAGGCGGGGTGTAATGAAGTAATCACGTAAGGAGACATGCAGATGCATAAGCACGACAACCCCTCTGATGTCAGTCCCGAGGACGGCGCCGGCCGCGGCCGCGGGCGCGGGCGGCGCGGTCCCGGTGGGCCCGGCTTCGGCCCCGGTGGCCCCGGCTTCGGCCCCGGAGGTATGCCGTTCGGCCCGGGCGGCCCTGGTCCTCGCGGTCGCCGCGGTGGCCCGTTCGCCCGTCCGGGTGGGTGGCAACAGGCCGACCTGCCCAGCGCCGATGACGCCACCGCCTGGTTCACCGGACGCCTGCCTGGCGACTGGTTCGTCGGCACGCCGACCATCACGATCGACCGCGAGGAGATCCTCGTCGTCGGTGAACTCCCGCCGGTCGACGGCGAAGACAGCGCCGCCGCGGCCGAAGGCCGGATTGCGCGCTTCCGGGAGCAGACCCGCAGCGAGCGGATGGCCATCGCCGACGCCGCGCAGGCGCGCTACGGCCGCAAGGTGAGCTGGGGCGCCACCCTCGGTGAGCGGCGCGAGCTCTTCGCCCACCTGGCCGTGCCGGTCATGACCCGGTTGCGGCAGCCGCAGCGGCAGGTGCTGGACACCCTCGTCGACGCCGGTGTGGCACGGTCGCGATCCGAAGCCCTGGCCTGGGCGGTCGCCCTGGTCGGTCAGCACACCGAGGCATGGCTGAGCGAGCTGCGCGAGAAGATGGCCGAGGTCGACAAGCTGCGGGCGCAAGGCCCGTCGTTGTGACCACGACAGGAAGGGCCGCACGGCATACCCGTGCGGCCCTTCTGACGTCGAAGGTGCGCGATCAGCCGATCGCGTGCGGGTCGATGTGGCGGACCCAGCCGGCCACCTGCTCGGGGCTGCGCGACCCCTCACCGATGTAGCGCGAGGACGGCCGGATGAGCCGGCCAGTGCGCTTCTGCTCGAGGATGTGCGCGGACCAGCCGGCCGTGCGGGCACAGGTGAACATCGGGGTGAACATCGACGGCGGCACCTCGGCGAAATCGAGCAGCACCGCGGCCCAGAACTCGACGTTCGTGGCCAGCACGCGGTCGGGGCGACGCTCCTGCAACTCGGCAAGGGCCGCCTCTTCCAGAGCGTGGGCGACCTCGTAGCGCGGCGCATTGAGCCGCTTGCAGGTCGCGCGCAGCACGCGGGCCCGCGGGTCCTCGGCGCGGTAGACCCGGTGACCGAAGCCCATGAGCCGCTCGCCCCTGTCGAGGACGCCCTTGACATAGGCCCGGGCGTCGCCGGTCTTCTCGACCCCTTCGAGCATGTAGAGCACCCGCGAGGGCGCGCCACCGTGCAGCGGGCCGCTCATCGCGCCGACCGCTCCGGACAGGCACGCGGCGACGTCGGCACCGGTCGAGGCGATGACCCGCGCGGTGAAGGTCGAGGCGTTCATGCCGTGCTCGGCGGCCGACACCCAATAGGCGTCGACGGCTTCCACGTGACGGGGGTCGGGCTCGCCGCGCCAGCGGATCATGAAGCGCTCGACGATGGTGCGGGCCTTGTCGACCTCGCGCTGGGGGATCATCGGCTTGTTGAGGCCGCGGGCCGACTGCCCGACGAACGACAACGCCATGACCGCGGCGCGGGCGAGGTTTTCGCGAGCCTCGGCCTCGTCGATGTCCAGCAGCGGGCGGAAGCCCCAGATCGGCGCGAGCTGGGCCAGGGCTGACTGCACGTCGACCCGCACGTCTCCGGAGTGCACCGGCAGCGGGAACGGCTCGGCGGGCGGCAAACCCGGCTCGAAGGCGTTGTCGACGAGCAAACCCCACACCTGGCCGAAGGACACCTTGTCGACGAGGTCTTCGATGTCGACGCCGCGGTAACGCAGCGCGCTGCCTTCCTTGTCGGGCTCGGCGATCTCCGATTCGAAGGCGACCACACCCTCCAGGCCCGGCTTGAAGCTGGCGTAATCCGGCGTGGCGAGGGGTTGGGTCGTCATGCAGTCTCCTAGGAACGTGCGGGGCGGCGCACGCTCGATTCTGCCGCATGCCAGGTATGCCGTGTGACGGCATACCGCTGCGCTGACCGCAACCGGGACTGCTGCGCCGACCGCTCAGCGGTGGCGCTTGACGACCTTGCGGGCTGTGGCCGCTGCCGAGTCCTTGACCGCCGCCACTCGATCCTTGACCGCTGGGACCTCCTCGGGGCGCATCCGCTGGCTGAGGTCGGCCCGCTCGACGAGCGCCGCCAGCGGCACCGGCACGGCCGGGTGCGCACTGACCGGCTCTTCGCCGGCGTAGACCACCCACACCGGGTGATTGTCATGGAAGACCTTGAGCACGGTGCCGGCCTGCAAGGTCGCGGCTTCGGCGAGGGCGATCTTGCGCTCGCGCTGCTCGGCCAACTTGGCTTGCGCGTATGCCGTCGCCGGCTCCTTGAGCGCCTTGGCCGCCACGACGAGGTGGGGACCGTATTTCACGCCGTACTTCACGGCATACCCGACGATCTTTCCTGCCGCCATTGGTGGCCTCCTCACCCGCGCCCGTCTTGGCGGGAAGCCTACGCTGGGGGAGTGACAGACCGCGTGGACTACCGCAGTGACGGGCTGGACGAGGCCGATCTGGCCGCAACCCCGTATGACCAACTGACCCGCTGGATCGAGCAGGCTCGCGCGGCGGGGGTGCATGCCGCGGAGGCGCCGGAGGGGCTGGCCTTGGCGTTCGCGACCGTCGACGCCGACGGCGCGCCCAATGTGCGCACCGTGCTCATGCGCTTCCTCGATGCGCGGGGGCCGGGATTCGTCACCGACAGCGGCTCGACCAAGGCCGCGGAGATTGCCGGGGAATCGCGGGTCGCGGCGTCGTTGGGGTGGCCGGAGCTGTTCCGGGTGGTGCGCTTCCGGGGGGTGGCCGAGCCGGTCGAGAGCGCGACCCTCACGCAGTATTGGGGGACGCGGCCATGGGGCTCGCGAATCAGCGCCTGGGCCTCGCACCAGTCCCAGCCAATCGGCGGGCGGGCGGAACTCGAAGCGCGGTTCGAGGAGTATGCCGCGAAGTTCCCCGACCGTGGGAGGCCCGACGATGTGCCAGTCCCGTTGTCGTGGGCCGGTTTTCGGATCCGTCCCGTCGAAATGGAGTTCTGGGCGGGGCGAGCCGGACGGCTGCACGACCGAATCGTCTATCGCGCAACGACATCGGACCCGCTGCCGCTGCTCGACGCCCCCGACGGCTGGTCGGTGAGCCGGCGGCAGCCCTGAGCGCCCAGGGAGCCGTCGGGGCCTGCGGAGAGCGCATCGGCCGGGCACGGGAACGGCCCGTGGGGGAGGATCGGTCGAGACCTCACCTCGCACGCTGGACGAGACGTGCGTGCCCACGGGCCGCGGCGGCTGCGTTGGATTGCAGCCGCGCGATGTCCTGTTGGTAGGAACGATCGCGCTACTGCGCAACCACCTCACGAGTCCGATAGGAACTCACTACCTGACCACCTCCTCTCCCGTGTACGGCCGACGGTAGATCGATTCCGGCTGCGGCTCAAGAGGTTTCTGCCCGAGGCCGCGGGGACGACGGCTGGGGCCACGGATAGGCCCAGGCGCGGAACCACCCCACCGGTGTCGGCCACGCGGCATACAGTGCCGGTCGTGAGCGATGTGACGGTGACCTCTCTGCGTGAGATCGCCGTCCCGGCGTACGGACCGACCGCGCTCGCGTCGGTCGGCACCGGCGCGGTCACCCCGATCCTCGCCCTCACCGCCCTGGACCTCGGTGCCACCACCGAGACGGCCGCCGTGGTCGTCGCGCTCATGGGCGTGGGCATGGTGGTCGGTGATCTGCCGGCTGGAGCCCTCGCGGCGCGGATCGGCGAGCGCCGCGCGCTGCTCTTCGCTGCGCTGGCCGAAGGACTCGGGATGGTCGGCGCAGGACTGTCGCGGTCGGTGCTCGCACTCGCCTCCGCGGTGCTCGTCATGGGGGTGGCCGGGTCAGTCTTCGGGCTGGCTCGGCATGCCTATCTCACCGAGGTCGTGCCGGCGGGGATGCGGGCCCGAGCGCTGTCGACGCTCGGCGGGGTGCATCGGGTGGGGATCTTCGTCGGTCCCTTCCTCGGGGCGGCCGCGGTCTCGGTGTGGGACACCAGGGCCGCGTATGCCGTCGGCGTCACCTTCGCGGTGCTGGCCGCCGTGCTGGTGGCCCTGACGCCCGATCTGGCGCGCTATGAAGGGCAGCGGGCCGCCCGGCATACCGCTGCAGTGGCGTCAGCAGCATCGGGAGTATCAGGAGCTGCGGCAGCGGAGGGAGGTGCGGCGCGCGAGGGCGGCGGTGCCTCTGCGGTGCGGCCGGCCTCGGTCTGGTCGGTCCTGCGGGCCCATCGGCGGGTGCTCACCACCCTGGGCCTGGGAGTGCTGGCGGTCGCCGCTGCCCGGGCCGCGCGCAATGCGATCGTGCCGCTGTGGGCCGAGAGCATCGGGCTGGATGCCGCGTCGACGAGCCTGGTCTTCGGGATCTCCGGCGCGGCCGACATGCTGCTGTTCTATCCGGCCGGATGGGCGATGGACCGGTTCGGTCGGGTGCACGTCGCCGTGCCGTCGATGCTCGTGCTCGGAGTGGGGATGGCGCTCATCCCCGTGGCGGGGTCGTTCGCCGGGCTGGTCCTGGTCGGGTTGGTCCTCGGCGTGGGCAATGGCATCGGCTCGGGCATCCTCATGACCCTCGGTGCGGATGCCTCACCCGAGCAGGGGCGGGCGCAGTTCCTCGGCGGCTGGCGGCTCATGGGCGACCTGGGCTGGGCGGCCGGTCCCGCGCTGGTGAGCCTTGGGGCGGCGGTGCTGTCGCTCGGGGCAGCGGCCGTCATGATGGGCGGCCTGGCGTGGCTCGGTGCGGCCTGGCTGCGGGTATGGGTGCCCCGGTACGACCCGACGAGGGCTGGTCGCCGACCGGTCGCAGCCGAGTAGCGCCGGACAGATCGCGATCTGTCCAGGGTGGCGTCGTCAGCGGCGGCGACTCAGGGTCACCAGCGCCTCACCATCGGTGCGCCAGACCGTCCACTCGTCCTGCGGCACTGCGCCGAGCGATCGATAGAAGCCGTGCGCGGGGGTGTTCCAGTCGAGCACCCACCACTCGAACCGTGGGTAGCCGCGCTCGACACAGATGCCGGCCAACTCCTCCAGGAGCAGCCGGCCCAGGCCGAGGCCACGGCGTTCGGGGGTGACGAACAGGTCCTCGAGCCACAGCCCGTGGCGCACCTTCCAGGTCGAGAAGGTGACGTACCAGATCGCGATCCCGGCGACCTCCCACGTGCCAGCGCCCGCGCCCCCGCCGCCGCCCGCATCGGCCCGCGACTGGTCGCCGGCGACCTCGCGCACCTCGGCGACCTGGCAGAAGACCTGCGGGGTGTCGCAGAACAGCGCCGCGGCGAAATCTTCCGGCCCACCCTCGACCGCGTCCGGCTCCTTCTCATAGACGGCCAGGCCGACCACGAGATCGTGGATGGCCTGGGCGTCGGCGGGCTGGGCGGGACGGATGCGGACCTCGGGCATGGGTCAGATCCTGCCGTGTCCACCACGCCGGCGTCTCCCCGGGTCCCCGGGTCCCCGGAGCAGACGGGGCCCTTGCGAGATGTCGAATGGGGTCGCTATTCCGGGCCAAGAGCGGCCGATTTCGCGATCTCGCGATCCTCGGGCGGACCCCCTGTCGGTTCGCCACCTCGGGCGGCGGCGGTGCGGGACACGGCATACCTGCGCAGGGCTTCGGCGCGGGCGGCGGCGTGCTCGATGATGCGGGTGGGGTAGCCCCTGGCATACCCGGTCGCGTGCGCCCACGGCTCGTGGACAGCGGCACCGGTGAGGTGACCGAGTTCCGGCACCCAGCGGCGCACGTAGTCACCCCTCGGGTCGAACCGCTGCCCTTGCGCGACCGGGTTGAAGATCCGGAAATACGGCGCAGCGTCGGTGCCGGTGCCGGCAACCCATTGCCAGCCGTGGGAATTCGAGGCGAGGTCGCCGTCGCACAGTTGCGCCATGAAATGCCGCGCCCCGTGCGGCCACCACAGGTGCAGGTGTTTGACCAGGAAGCTCGCGGTCACCATGCGCACCCGGTTGTGCATCCAGCCGGTCACCGCGAGCTGCCGCATCCCCGCGTCGACGAAGGGATAGCCGGTCCGCCCCGCGCGCCAGGCGTGGAACGCGGCGCCCGGCTCGTCGTAGTCCATCCCCGGCAGCGGCCGCAGGTCGTGCCACGCCGAGCGGGGATGGTGCCACAGCACGTCGGCATAGAACTCTCGCCAGGCCAACTCGGTGACGAACGTGCTCGCGCCGGGGGTGCCGGGCGCTTGGTCGCGGCCGAGGTCGGCCAGCAGGGTGCGGGGATGGATCTCGCCGTATTTCAGGGCCGCCGAGAGCCGCGAGGTCCCGTCGAGATCGGGTCGGTCACGGTCGGTCCGGTATGCCGTGAGGGCACCCTCCCGGAACTCGCGCCACCGCGCGTGCGCGGCGGCCTCTCCAACCTGGCCATCTCCAACCTGGCCATCTCCAACCTGGCCATCTCCAACCGCACCCGCGGTCCCCGGGCTTGGAAGCTGCCTCGGGAGCTGCCTCGGGAGGCCGTCGCTCGGCACGTCCCTGAGGCCGACCAGCGTGGCGGGAGCGGGTGCCGGCCCGGGCGCACCATGCGCCCGCCAAGCGCGCGAGAACGGGGTGAAGACCCGGTAAGGGGTGCCGGTGCCGGTCAGCACCGTGCCCGGACCGACCGCGTATGCCGTGCCCGTCGCCACCCAGGCCACCCCGGCGTCGGCCAATCGCGCAGCGACCGCGGCATCGCGCCGGCGGCCGTAGGGCGTGGTCTCGGCGGTCACGTGCACGGCGTCGGCGCCGAGTTCGGCTGCCAGAGCGGGGATCACGCGCAGCGGTGACCCGCGACGGAGCACCAGCTGCACGGCATACCGGGCCTGTAGGTCAGCCGAGAGGGAGCGCAGGGAGGCCGCGAGGCGGTCTCGGCGCGGGGACCCGGCCGCGTCCCAGAGCAGGGGGTCGACGACGAAGACCGGCACGACGGGGCGGCCCGATCCGGCAGCCGCCAGGAGGGCCGGCTGGTCGGCGATGCGCAGGTCGCGTCGCAACCACACCAGGACGGGCTTCATTGGGTGAGAGGCTAGCCCTCGTGAGCGACATGATCGACACGACCGAGATGTATTTGCGGACCGTCTTCGAGCTGGAGGAAGAGGGGATTGTGCCGATGCGCGCGCGCATCGCCGAGCGGCTCGGGCATTCCGGGCCGACCGTGTCGCAGACCATCGCGCGGATGGAGCGCGACGGATTGGTGCGCGTCACCGACGACCGCCACCTGGAACTGTCTGCGACCGGACGCCTCGCGGCGACGCGGGTCATGCGCAAGCACCGGCTCGCCGAGCGGCTGCTCGTCGACATCCTCGGGCTGGAGTGGGAGTACGTCCACGAGGAAGCGTGCCGATGGGAGCACGTCATGAGCGAGCGGGTCGAGCGCCGCATCCTGGCCCTCATCGGTGACCACCGAGACTCGCCCTGGGGCAACCCCATCCCGGGACTGGAGGAGCTCGAGGGCGAACGCGAGGCTCCGGACGCCGACCGCTCGCGCAGCCTGCGCGACTGGGCCCGGCATGCTCCGGCGGCGGGGGCTGATGGCGTCAAGCAGACCGTGGTCGTGCGCCGGATCGGCGAGATCGCGCAGGTCGATCCCGACTCGCTGGGCATCCTGATCGAGGCCGGAGTGCTGCCGGGCACCACCGTGCGCGTGTGGGTCGAGGGTGCCGACGTGTGCGTCGGGGTCGGCGAGGGGGCCGACACGCCCGCGGTGCGGCTGCCGCACGCCGTCGCGGCACACGTTTTCGGGGAAGGATTCCAGGCGCGCTGAGCGCCCGGTTCGCCCGGTGTATGCCGCGTTGTCGGGGTCGGTTTGCCGGGTATGCCGGGCCTGCGCTGAGCACGAATGGGAACGTCGGTGATCTCACAGTGGCCATTCCGTGATCGGAACGTGACATTGCGCCGGGAGATGGGTTAGTCTTCCCGACGCCGGTCCAGACATGGCCCGGTGCCGAGGTGGATCGCCGAATCCTGCCACTGCCTCGGGACGACTTACCGCCAGGCAGGAGCGGGGGAACCACTTCCGGGCGTCGTGAGACGCCCTTGGGGTGAAGGTCGCGGCCAGATGTCGGTCGAGGCCCGGGTGACTCCCACCCGAACCCGACAGCTCACCTCGTATGGCGCTAGGAGAGGTACATCGTGTCTACACACGTCGGGCGTCACCGCGCCTCCGGGTATTCCCCGTTGGCCGAGTTGGCTCAGATCGCCACGGACAATGTCAAGCCTGTCGCCCGGGTGTCCGCCGCCGCGGTCCTGACCGGTGGTCTGGTTGCGTCGATGGCCATGCCCGCCTCGGCGCTCACGCTTCCCGAGTCGGCCGTGCCCTCGACCGAGTCTGCCGATGGCGCTGTGATCGCCGAGGTCGGCCCGTCGCTCAGTGCGCCCGCCAGCGCCCCCGGGAACGAGACCTTCGGATCGCTGGGCTTCACGACCAAGAAGGTCACCGCCGCGTCGCGGTCCACCGACCGCGCTGCGCTGGCTGCGACTGCCGCCAAGACGACCGCGGCGCCCAAGGCCGACGTCAACGTTCCGCCGAGCGATGGCACCATCGTCGGCATCGCGCGCAGCCTGTCCGGCATCCGCTACGTCCACGGTGGGTCCTCACCGTCGGCCGGCTTCGACTGCTCGGGCTTCACCTCATACGTCTACCGGCAGGTCGGCAAGTCGATTGCGCGCACGGCCGAAGGCCAGCGTGCCGGTGCGACGAAGGTCAGCAACCCCCAGCCCGGCGACCTGGTGTTCTTCGGTTACCCGGCCTACCACGTGGGCATCTACGCCGGCCCGGGCATGCTCTACGACGCGCGCCGCCCCGGCATCCCTGTCCGGTCTGCACACGATCTGGACCACCAACAACGTCAGCTACGGCCGCTACTGAGCCTCTGCAACCACTAGAAGCCCCCGTTCCGATCGGAACGGGGGCTTCGTGGTTCGCTTCAGCGCAGCGACCGAGGTCGAGCGCTCGGCAGGTCAGCCGGCCAGCAGCGAGCCGCGCTGCGCGTGCGCCAGCTTGGAGTGCAGGATCGTGCGCATGATCTCGGCCTCGGGGCCCTCGTGGCGGTCGACGGCTGCAAGCAGGTCGTCGATGTCGGCGCGCGAGTGGTAGCCGTCGAGCTCACGCATCAGCTGCTTACGGGCGGTGCGCGCCTGGCGGCGCTCCTGGAGGTCGTCGCGGACCATTGCCACGAGCTTGGCGGCGTAGGTGGTCGAGTTGGCAAAAGTGCGGTTGTTCATGACATCCATGCTGCAGCGATCATGTGCCATACGTCCAATACCTCTGAGTAACCCTATCTATGCGGATACTGCATGGATAGGGTTCTCGGGTGGAAACGGATGCGCTGCGGTGGTTTCAGTTCGTTGCCGACGGGGCGACGGTGACCGAGGTCGCCGAACTCCACCTGGTGAGCCAGCCGAGCGTTTCGCGTGCCTTGGCGGCCTTGCAGGATGAGATCGGCACCCCGCTACTGGCGCGTTCTGGCCGCGTGCTTCGGCTGACACACGCGGGGTCGGTCTTCAAGCGACACGTCGACCGGCTCATCAACACCCTCGACGACGGACTGGCTGCCGTCGACCAGTTGCTCGATCCCGAGCGGGGGACGGTCGTGCTCGCCCATGACCCGTCGTTGGGATCGTGGTTGGTGCCGGCACTCATCAGTGGCTTCCGGGCCGAGCACCCCGACGTGCAGTTCGTCGTCCACCAGACTGGGCAGGAAGGGGTGCTGGCGGCGGCGGACAGTTTGGTCGAGAGTCGGGTGGACCTGGTCATCACCGCGCAGCGGCCGCACGGCATACCGGCGCAGTGGCGTTTGCTTTTCCGCGAGGACCTCTTCCTGGCCGTGCCGGCGCGGCACGCGTGGGCGGGGCGCACCGAGGTGTCGATGGCGGAGGCGGCGGGGGAGGCGTTCGTCGTGCCACGCGCGCCGAGCCCGATGCGGCAGCGGTGGGAACGGCTCGTGGCGGCTGCGGGGATCGAACCGCCGGTGGCTTTCGAGGTCGACGATCTCACGACCGCGCGGGGATTCGTCGCGGCCGGGCTGGGGGTTGCTGTGGTGCCCGCGACCGGAGACGACCCGCTGCCGCCCTCGGCCGGTGGGCCGTGGTTGGTGCGCATCACCGATGAGGCGGGGGCCCGCGACGTGGGGCTGGTCTGGTCGACCGAGCGCGCTCTGCTTCCGGCCGCAGGCCTGTTCCGGCGCTATCTGCTGGCGCATGGGCCGCGGCCGCAGGTGCGGGGGGATGCGAAACTCGGGGGATGAGCGACGGGGTGGACGCGGTGGATGCGCTGGACGTGCAGGTGTGGGCCGACCTGGTCTGCCCGTGGTGCTACATCGCGCAGCGCCGGCTCGCGGCGGCGGTAGCCGGGTATGCCGGGCCGGTCGCGGTGCGGCATCGAGCCTACGAGCTCGACCCCGGTATGCCGTCCGGCGAGCGGGTGCCGGTGGCCGAGTACCTCGGGCGCAAATACGGGGGTGGGTTGGCCGCTGGTCTGGCCATGACCGAGCGGGTGGCTGCGGTGGCTGCCGAGGACGGGCTGGTCCTGGACTTCGCCCGGGCCGTGAAGTCGTCGACTTTCGACGCGCACCGGCTGCTGGCATTGGCCGCCGCTGAGGGTGTCGGGCAGCTGGCGGGGGAGTTGCAGGAGGCGATGTATGCCGCGCACTTCCGGCAGGGCCTGGCTTTGGACGATCACGGTGTGCTGATGGATCTCGCCACGGGTGTGGGCCTGTCTCGCAACCGAATTGGCGAGGTCCTCGGCTCGGATGCGTTTGCTGCGCAGGTGCGTGCCGACGAGGCTGAGGCACGCTCGCTCGGCGTGACCGGCGTGCCCTTCACCGTGGCGGGTGGACGCGTGGCGGTTTCCGGTGCTCAACCCGTCGAGGTCTTCACCGCGCTGTTGACCCAAGCTGCCGATGCATCGGGACCGGCCGATCGCTGATCAGGCGGCTTCGGCGGGGAAAGCCGCACTCCGGTGAGGCTCGACCCTCAGTGAAGTGCGGCCACCCTCAGCGAACCATGCGGCCAACCGTCACAGACCACGCAGAGTGCGGAACAAACCGTATGCAGGAACAGTTATCGGTATACGTTCTGTTCCAGGGAGGAGGGCCAGCATGCCCGCTGCAGAACTGCTTCGTGCTGGTGAGCGCGCCACGTCGCGCAGCGCGTTTTACCGACGTGCAAAGGTCGGCGCCTACGAGAGGATCGCGCGCGGCGTGTACCTGCCATCTGACGCTGACCCAGCTGACTGGGACTGGCTCGAGGCGGCCGCCAAACATCCCAAGGCGACTGTCTGCTTGGCCTCGGCGCTCGCCTACTACGACCTGACCGACGAGATTCCTCGGGCACTTGACGTCGCGATTCCACGAGGTAGCCGGACTCCAGCGACTGAAGGGGCCATCGCCTGGCACCACTTCGCCGCCGACTCCTTCGGCCTAGGCCGGACCACCATGGTCATCCCGGGCTCGAACGTTCACATAGGCATCTACGGTCCGGAGCGGTCCATCGCCGACGCGTTCCGACTTCGCGGCTCGCTAGGGTACGAGCTGGGGCGTGACGCGTTGCGCAACTGGCTGGGTCGGGGTGGGAAGCCGGCCGACTTGTTGGAGGTCGCCTCCCAGCTACCGCGAACCAGAGGGCCTCTGCTTCGGACGCTCGAGGCCTTGGGCTGATGACCGTGAATGGTGATGAGGTCTTTCGGCAGCTTCAACGCCAAGCGCACGAGTCCAGGAAGACCGATGCCCCGGTCGCGACTGGCGAGTTGGTCACCCGTCACGCTCTTGAGTCGTTCCTGGACCGACTTCGCAGGTCTCCGCACGGGAAGGACTTCATACTCAAGGGCGGCATCCTGTTGGCTGGCTATGGAATTCGCCGCCCAACCAAGGATGTGGACTCGGAGGCCATCTCGGCTTCCGTCACCGCAGCGCATATCGAGCAAGTCGTCATGGATGTCGCAGCTGTCGAGGTCGAAGACGGTCTTGATCTCGACCGGAGCAGCCTTGATGTCCGAACCATCCGAGAGGCTGCTGACTACCCCGGCCTCCGGATGCGGGTGCATGGCACAGTTGGAACCGCGCGAGTCGTGCTGGCCTGGGACATCTCGACCGGCGACCCGGTTGTCCCACTGCCAACCCTGGTCTCCATTCCCCGAGTGCTGGGAGAGCCCATCGAGATGCTCGGGTAGGCGCCAGAGACCTTGGTGGCCGAGAAGGGGCGTCACGATTCTCGAGCGAGGCATGACCAGCACCCGCTGGCGCGACTACGTCGACATCGTGGCGCTCGCTCAGCGAGGCATCGACCCCGAGGTGCTCTTGAGCTCGGCGCGGGCTGTGGCGCGATACCGCCGGGTGACTCTTCGTCCCGTCGCGGCTTCGGTCGCTGGGTACGGTGCGATCGCACAGGCCAAGTGGGCGGCCTGGCGCCGTAAGGAAGGCCTCGAGGACATGTGCGAGTCGGACCTGGACGATCAGATGTGTGAGGTCATCGCCATCCTGGACCCCGTGTTTCAAGCGGGCCCAAGTAGCGCGGGGTAGGTCTCTCCGGCGCTCAGCCATCGCTGATCGGGCGGCTTCGGCGAGGAAAGCCGCAGTCCGGCGATGTTGGACCCTCAGTGGAGTGCGGCGAACCTCAGCGAACCACTAGGCAGCATGCGCAGGACCGGTGCCATGGACGCTGATCCAGCGGACGGTCTGCCGCCTCGAACGGGCGAGGATGCGGAGGCCCGAAAATGGCCGGTGACGTGCGGAAGCGGGTTGGTGCCCCCGGCGCGAATCGAACGCGCGACACCCGCTTTAGGAGAGCGGTGCTCTATCCCCTGAGCTACGAGGGCGGGGGGCGGGCGCAGCCGCCGGGTCAAGGGTAGTCGCGCCGCGCGGCGCGACCAATCCAGCGGCACGAGCGCCCCGCCCGTCGTCGCACACGTCGGTCATGGCCCGCACGACATCGGACAGCACGTCGCCGACGAGCGCCAACTCTGCGTCCGATCGCGACGCCAACACTGCCCGGATAGCCGCCGACAACGGCTGGAAAGACGTCGAGGCCAGATCGGCGGCGCTCGGGGTGATCTCGACGACCACCTTGCGCCCGTCGACGACGTGCGGGAGGCGCCGCACATGGCCGATGTGCTCCAGCCGGCTGACCAACGAGGTCACCGCCGAGGCCGACAGGTGCAACTCCGCCGCCAGCTGCGAGGGGGTCAACTCGGCCCCATCGCGGGCGGCGTCGCTGATGATCCCCATCGCGGTGAGATCGGTCGAGTGCATCCCGAGCCGCTCGCGGATCGCGTGTGAATACCGATCGGACTGCGTCGCCACGGCCCGAACGAGGCGCAGCACGCGGGTCACGGCAGGCTGGCCCAGCCGCGCCCCGCCGTCCTCCCCTGCCATGTGAGCCTCCTATATGCTTCGATTGTCGAAGTATCCACGGTCCAGCCGACGGTCTCCTCGGGCGCGGCGAGGCGGTGAGACCGACCCGCACTACGGCATACCGAAGGGCGAAGCCAAGCATGACGCATCCCGACGCTCCGGGCGCGAGCACCCACGCCGCGATGGACGAGGCCGGTATGCCGTGCACCGCACCCTCCGCGGACGGCGACGACGTGGTGCTGCTCGACGAGGGCGGAAACCCCATCGGTGCCGCCGACCGCCGCACTGTCCACACCGACCGGACGCCGCTGCACCTGGCCTTCTCGACCTACCTTTTCGACGTCGATGACCGGCTGCTGCTCACCCAGCGGGCCCACGACAAGGTGACCTGGCCGGGCGTCTGGAGCAACTCCTGCTGTGGCCACCCGCGACCGGGTGAAGATCCGAGGGACGCAGCCAGCCGACGCATTCGGGAGGAGCTCGGACTCCACATCGACGCTGGCGAGTTGCGCTGTGTCGCACCGGATTTCAGGTATCGAGCGATCGATGCCCACGGCGTGGTCGAGCACGAGATGTGCCCGGTCTATGTCGCAGAGATCGACGGCACTGGGCAGGATCCGCGCCGAGCCGACCCCCGTGAGATCGCCGACTCGCGCTGGGTGCCCTGGCGCGAGGTCATCGACCGGGCGCGGAACGACCCGGCCGGCCTCAGCCCGTGGGCCGTGCTGCAGATCCCCCTCGTGGCCGAGGCTCGCCCACCCCGCAGCGAGCGCGAGGGCGGCGACAGTGGTGTCGAGGTCAGCGGATGACCGATCTGGCCCCCGCCCCGCAGGTGCGCCGGCCGCTCGCCGGCGCGCAGTCGGCTGTCGACGCAGCCCTGGCCGAGGTTGTGGCCGACCTCAGCCGACGGTGGGGTGTGCTCACTCCTGACGGATCGGGCGGACCGGCCGACTCAGTCGGTGGCGGCGATGCAACCGCAGCGCTCAGCGCGGCCGACGTCCTGGGCTACCTCGTCGACTTCCTCGCCCGGCCGGGCAAGCGCATTCGGCCGCAGATGTGTTTCTGGGGCTGGGCGTCGGTGCACGGCACCGACGCGGACCCGGCCGCCAACGGGTATGCCGACATGGTCACCGCTGGTGCGGCCCTGGAACTGCTGCACGTCCTCGGGCTGGTCCACGACGACGTCATGGACGAGTCGGACCAGCGCCGGGGTCGCCCAACCGTGCACCGCCGCGCCGCCGCCGATCACCGCCGCCACCGTGCCGACGGCGACCCCGACCGATACGGCGAGAGCATCGCCGTGCTCGTGGGCGACCTCGCCCACACCGAAGCCGTCCGGCTCGCGATGACCCTCCCGCCGCCCATGCGCGAGGTCTGGAACACGCTGTCCCTCGAGTTGATGATCGGCCAGGCCACCGACCTCGCCGGTGCCGCGGGGCGTCGCCGCGATCTGGTCCACGCCCGCGCAATCGCCCGCACCAAGTCCGGCGCCTACACCGTCGTCCGTCCCCTCGACCTGGGCGCGACCGCCGCGGGGGCCGACCCGCTCGTCCGCCAGGGGCTGGCCCGCTATGGACACCACGTCGGCGAGGCGTTCGCGCTGCGTGACGACCTGCTCGGCGCCTTCGGCAACACGAGCGCGACCGGCAAGCCGGTCGGCGACGACCTGGTGGCGGGCAAACCGACCGTGCTGCTCGCCCTCGCCGCCCAGACCGACGACCCGGCGGTCCACGGCGCCCTGGCGCGCATCGAAAACCGCTCGGTCACCACCGACGACGTGCCCGAGATCCAGGCCACCCTCGCCGCGGCGGGCATCACCGACCGAGCCGAAGCGCTCATCGCCGACGCCACCGCCGCCGCGCTCCTCGCCCTCGACACGGCCCCCATTCACCCCGACGCCCGCGAGGGCTTGACCGACCTGGCCCGGTCGATCGCCTGGAGAACAGCGTGAGCCGCGTCGGCCGCGCCGGCCGCGCCGGCCACGCCAGTCGGGTTGTCGTCATCGGCGCCGGCCTGGCCGGCCTCTCGGCCGCCTGCTACCTCCGCGCCGACGGTCACGACGTCACCGTCCTGGAGCGCGAACCGCTCCCCGGCGGCCGCAGCACCCGCATCACCCAGGACGGCTTCGCCTTCGACATCGGCGCGACCGTCCTCACCATGCCCGGCCTCATCGACGACGCCCTGCGACAGGTCGGCGCCACCGTGGAACGCGCCATCCCGATGCGGCGGCTCGACCCGGCATACCTGGCTCGGTATGCCGACGGCTCGACCCTGCGCGTCCGCGGCGACCGCGACAGCATGCGCGAGGAGATCCGCCGCGTCTGTGGCGACCGCGATGCCGACGCCTTCGACCCGTTCGTCGCGTGGCTCGAACGCCTCTACGACCTCGAACTCCCGCACTTTATCGACGCCAACCTCGACCGCCCGTGGCACCTGGCCCGTCACCCGCTCGCCGCCGCCGCACTCCTCGCGACCGGCGCCTTCGGCAGCCTGGACCGTGCTGTTGCCCGCCGGTTCGCCGACGACCGGCTGCGCAAGCTGTTCACTTTCCAGGCCATGTATGCCGGTCTCGCCCCGACTGATGCCCTCGCGATCTACGCGGTCATCACCTATATGGACTCCATCGCCGGGGTCTACGCACCCGTTGGCGGCATGTATGCCGTCCCCCGCGCCATGGCCGACGCTGCGGCCTCGGCCGGGGTGACCTTCCACTACGACACGACGGTCACCGCATTGGCCCGATCCGGCGGCCGGATCAGCGGGGTCCAGCTCGCGACTGGCGATGTCGTGGCCGCCGACGCCGTGGTGTGCACGCTCGACCTGCCCACGGCATACCGGCTCTTGCTGCCTGACCTCAGTCCGCCCGGGGTGCTGCGCCGCGCGAAGTACGCGCCGTCTGCGGCGGTCTGGCACCTGGGCGTGCGCGGCCCGGCGCCCCACGGTGCAGCCCACCACAACATCCACTTCGCTGACGCGTGGGACAGCGCCTTCGCCGAGTTGATCGACCACCGCCGGATGATGACCGACCCGAGCCGACTCGTGACGATCCCGACCGTCGACGACCCTGCGCTGGCACCAGAGGGCTGCTCGACCCTCTATGTCCTGGAGCCTGTGCCCAACCTCGGCGGGCCGACCGACTGGCGCACGGAGACACCGCGATTGCGCGATCGGTTGCTCAACTTCCTTGAAGCAGAGGGATATCCGACTGACATCGTCACCGAGCGGCTCTATACGCCGCTCGACTGGGCCGCGATGGGCATGGCCGAAGGCACGCCCTTTGCGCTGGCGCACACCTTCGGGCAGACCGGTCCGTTCCGGCCGGGAAATCGCGAAAAGCGGCTCCCCGGGCTGTTCTTCGCGGGTTCTGGCACGACACCCGGAGTGGGCGTCCCCATGGTGCTCATCAGCGGCAAGCTCGCGGCCGCTCGGGTGCGGGAGTACGCCCGGTGACCGCCCCACCGAGCGCGCTCGCGCTGCAGCAGCCGTATGCCGTGTGTGCCCGGATCACCCGGGAGCACGGCACGACCTACTTCTGGGGCGTGCAGTTGCTGCCCCGGGAGAGTCGCCGGCATGTCCACGCGATCTACGCACTGTGCCGCGTCGCCGACGACATCGTCGACGCTGCGGGGGCCACAACGGCACGCGTCGAGCAGACTCGCGACGAGCTGCACGCCTTCCGGGACCGCTTCGACCGGGCCGTCGAGCGGGCCCGGTCCGGCCACGTCGAGTCGCCCGCCCAGGGCGGTGCGGCCAGTGCCCGCGAGGCCGCTGTCCTGGCCGCCGCTGCCGCCACCACTGTGGAGCTGGGTCTCACGACCGAGCCCTTCGACCGCTTCTTCGGGGCCATGGCGATGGACCTGGACACCACGCACTACGCGACCTGGGCCGACCTGTGCGGCTACATGGAGGGCTCGGCTGCCGTCATTGGTGAACTCATGCTGCCGGTGCTCAGGCCGCGCTCCGCCGCGGCCTTCGAGCCGGCCCGCGCGCTCGGCCTGGCCTTCCAGCTCACCAACTTCCTGCGCGACGTCGGGGAGGACCTCGACCGCGGCAGGGTCTACCTCCCGCAGGACGACCTCGCGCGATTCGGGGCCGACCCCGCCCGCCGCGTCGCCGACCAGCCGTGGCGCGAGGTCCTTGCCTTCCAGATCGAGCGCAACCGGCAGCTGTATGCCGTGGCCGACACCGGCATACCCCACTTGCCGCCTCGATCGGCCAGGTGCGTCGCCACCGCCCGGCGGCTGTATTCGGGGATCCTGGACCGGATCGAGGCGGCCGATTACGACGTCTTCTCGACGCGCGCCCGGGTGCCCACCTGGCGCAAGGCCGCGACGGCCGCGGCAATCTTCGTGACGGGAGCAGGGACCACACAGCGATGAGCCTCAGAGACAAGGTGCTGGCCCAGGTGCGGGCGCGCTCGCCGCTGCGGGTCAGGCCCGAGCCGCCGCTTCCCGCGCTCACGCCCACCTGGGCCGATGCCTCGGTGCGGCGCATCGCGGCGGCGCTCGAGCGCGCCCAACGGCGTGACGCCGGAGGCTGGTTCGTCGTGGGGCGCAGCAGTGATGTGCCGGACGCGCCCCGGGCCGAGTCGATCACCCGGGTCGTCGCCGGCCGTGAGCTGGCACTCTGGCGAGGGTCTGACGGCCGGCTGCATGCCGGGCCGGGCGCCTGCCCGCACCTGGGCGCCCTCCTGGACCGCTGCCCGGTCGCCGGGGACATGGTGCTGTGCCGCTGGCACGGCATGGCATTGGCCGACGGACGGCACGGCTATCGCGAGCACCCGGCATACGACGACGGGGTGCTCGCCTGGGTGCGGCTGCCGGCCGAGGGCGAGACCCCGACACCGGCCCCCCGACTGCCGCAGCGGCCCGACCCCGAGCGCACGATCGCCGCGGTCTATGTCGGACGAATGCGCTGCGAACCCGCCGACGTCATCGCCAATCGCCTCGACCCGTGGCATGGCGCATGGTTCCACCCGTACGCCTTCTCGCATCTCACCGTCGACGAATCTGCCTCGGACGCAGACCGATTGGTGCTCGATGTCACGTTCCGGCTGGGCCGCACCTTCGGGGTGCCGGTGCGGGCGTCCTTTCACACCCCTGACAGCCGCACCATCGTCATGACGATCCTCGACGGCGAGGGCACCGGCAGCGTCGTCGAGACCCACGCCACGCCGCTGGGCACCGACCGCGACGGTGCCGCCGTCACCGTGCTCACCGAGGCGACCATCGCCACCTCCGACCGGCTCGGTTTCCGGATGCTGCGCCCGGCAGCGCGACTCGTGCGGCCGCTCATCGTGCGCACCGCGGCCGGCTTGTGGCGCGACGACCAGGACTACGCCGAGCGTCGGTATGCCGTGCGCCGCGGCGAGGCCGGCATCGGCAAGGTGCGTCGTGGCTGACCGCTATCAATACCTCGTCCTCATGGCAGCGTGCGTGCTCATCACGCTGCCGCTGGAGTTCGTGTTGCGGGCGCGGATCTACCGCCGCCCGCGGCGCTACCTGGCGGCGCTGCTGCCGGTGGTCGTCATCTTCTGCGTCTGGGACGTCGTCGCGATCGCGCGCGAGCATTGGTGGTACTCCCCGGCATACACGACCGGGGTAGTCCTGCCTGCCGGTCTGCCGCTGGAGGAGCTCGTCTTCTTCGTCGTCATCCCGACCTGCGGGCTGCTCACCTACGAAGCGGTCGGCACCGTGCTCGGCTGGGTGCGGGACTGGCGCGGGCGCGCGCGGCAGGGTCGGGCACGGGCCGGCGGCGCGCCATGAGGGAGTAC
The DNA here is from genome assembly GCA_016710385.1 of Actinomycetales bacterium. Lineage (GTDB taxonomy): Bacteria > Actinomycetota > Actinomycetes > Actinomycetales > Dermatophilaceae > Phosphoribacter > Phosphoribacter freyrii. Next base: position 816,125 of record JADJVX010000017.1, on the reverse strand, counting down.
ACCGTGTGGAGCGCCGTCGCGGTGCTCGTCGTCGTGGCGCTCGAAGTGCTCTGGCTGGGCACCGGGCTCTTCCGCACGAGCCAGTACTGGATCGCCATGGCGATCGTCTTCGGCTTCCAGTGTCTCGTCGACGGCTGGCTCACCAAGCTCTCGGCGCCGGTCGTGCTCTATGGGCAGGACCACATGCTCGGCGTGCGGGCGCCCTGGGACATTCCCGTCGAGGACTTCGCCTTCGGTTTCGCGATGGTGACCCTCGCCCTGCTCTTCTGGGAGGCCCGACGTGACCAGCCCGAATAGCACCGCACCGCGGGCCGCACTGCTGCCGGCAGACCCGCCCGGCCGCACTGGCCGACCGGGCCTGGATCGCCGCGCCGAGCGCTGGGCGCCTGCCGCGCCGGTCGGCACACCGCGCCCACTGCCGCCGGTCACCATCGTCGGCGGCGGCATCGCCGGCCTGGCGGCCGCGACCGTCCTGGCCGAACACGGTGCCCGGGTGACCCTCCTGGAAGCGCAGGACACTCTCGGCGGGCGAGTGCGCTCCTGGCCGGTGACCAGCGCCGACGGTGAGACGCTCACCATGTCGCGGGGCTTCCACGCCTTCTTCCGGCAGTACTACAACCTGCGCGCGCTGCTGCGCCGGGCCGACCCCGAGTTGCGGTCCCTAGCTCCGGTCGTGGATTACCCCCTCGTGCATGCCTCGGGCCAACGCGACTCGTTCGCCAAGATCCCGCGGCAGCCCCCGCTCAACGTCATGGCCTTCGTGGCGCGGTCGCCGTCCTTCCGCTGGCGCGACCTGCTGCGCGTCGATGTCGGCGAGGCGATGGGGCTGCTCGACGTCGACTTCCCGGCGACCTTCACGGCATACGACGGGGTGAGTGCCGCTCAGGTGCTCGACCGGCTGCACTTCCCGGCCTCGGCCCGGCATCTGGCCCTGGAGGTCTTTGCTCGCAGCTTCTTTGCTGACCCGCGGGAGTTCTCCGGCGGCGAGATGGTGGGGATGTTCCACACCTACTTCCTCGGATCGTCGGAAGGCTTGCTCTTCGATTGCGCCACAGACGATTTCGACACGGCGCTGTGGGCCCCGCTCGCGGCATACCTGACGGACCGGGGGGTGACTATCCGCACGGGGGTGCGTGCCAGAGCCCTCACCGAGACCGAGGCGGGCGTCGTCGTTCACACCACCGAGGGGTGCTCCGAGGGATGCACCGAACCTGGGCTGGTCGTCCTGGCTCTGTCGACCCAGGCCCTGCAGGGTGTCGTCGCGAGTTCGCCCTGGCTGGGCGACGTCGACTGGCGCGAGCGGATCGCCGCGCTGCGCGCCGCGCCGCCGTTCGGGGTGCTGCGACGCTGGCTGGGCCGGCCCGTGGCTGCCGATACCCCACCCTTCCTCGGCACGGCCGCCTTCGGGCCGCTCGACAACATCTCCCGCCTCGAGTCGCTCGAAGCCGGTGCCCGGGCCTGGGCCGAGGCCACCGGCGGCGCCGTCGTCGAGCTGCACGCCTACGCCATGGACGCGCCCGCCGATCAGGTCAAAGCGGCGCTCTGGGACGAATACCTCCGGCTGCACCCCGAGTCGGCCGGCGCCCCGATCGTCCACGAGGAGTGGTTGGTCCACGACGACTGCCCGCTGGTCGACACCTCGCCGTGGGAGCGGCGGCCCACGGTGGCGACCCCCGACCCCCGGGTGATGCTCGCCGGCGATCTGGTGCGGTGCGACCTGCCGATCGCACTCATGGAGCGCGCGGCGACAACCGGCATGCTCGCCGCCAATGCGCTGCTCGCCAGTCACGGCCACGAGGGTCAGGAACTCTGGTCGGTGCCGACCGGAGCCGTGCTGCCCGGGGTGGGCCCGGCCCGCGCCGCGCTGGCTCACCTGCCCAAACTCACCACACTGCCCAAACTCACCACACTGCCCGGTATGCCGTGGCGGCGCACCGCCCAGCCCAGCAGACGGCCCGAGCAAGACGCCACCATCGACCACCACCCACCGAAAGGCCAGGACCACTGACGTGGACGAGTTGGACGAGGCCTTCGACGCGGGCGCCCGCCGCTACGACCTACTGGTCGGGCTCAACCCCGGCTACCACCGCCACCTGCGCTCGGCCGCCCGGGCGCTCGTCGAGCAGGTGCCCGCCGGCGGGCTCATCGCCGACCTCGGGTGCGGGTCAGGGCTGTCGACCCGCGCCCTGCTCGCAGCCGGAGCCACCACGGTCCTGGGCGTCGACGCCTCGGCCGGAATGCTGCAGGCCGCTCGGGCCAAGGCCTGGCCACCTGGGGTGAGCTTTGTCCACTCGCCCGCACAGGAGCTCGCCCAGGTGCTGCGCGACCGAGGTGCGGGGCCCCTGGACGGTGCGTTCGCGGCATACCTGCTGCGTAATGTCCCTGAAGGCGAGCGCATGGACTTCCTGCGCGCGCTGCGGGCCGCGCTGCGCCCGGGTGCCACCGTCGTGCTACAGGACTACTCGCTCGCGCCGGGTCGCCGACCGTTGGCGATCTGGCGGCTGGTCTGCCGGGCCGTCATCACGCCGCTCGCGACCGCGGTCGACGGCAACGCGCAGCTCTACGACTATCTCGAAGAGAGCGTGGTGACCAACTGGGCACCGGCCCGGATCGCCGGCGCCCTGCGGGAGGCGGGGTTCACCGACGTGCTGGTGCGCACCGTGCCGGGCTGGCAACGCGGGATCCTCCACGACATCCGCGCCCGAGCCGGAGGGCGGCCGTCATGACGACGATCCACGAGAGGGTGTCGCTGCGGCTCACCCGAGACGAGGTGCTGGCCCGGCTGGCCGACCGGGCGTTCGTCGCCTGGCGCGGCGAGGCCAACTCGGCGCTGCGCAGCGACCTCGTCGAGCACCGCGTGACCCCCGCGGAGGTCGTCATCCGCAGCACCGCCACGATCGGGGCCGACTGGCTGCCGGGCAAAGTGGCCGCTGCCGCGAGCGCGCTGCCCACGATCACCCGGATCGAGACCTGGGACCTCGCCAGTGGCACCGGCCGCACCGAGTTCTCGGGGTTCGGAGTGCCAGCCAGCGCCTCGGCGGTCATGCGTATCGAACCGGCGCAGGGGCGCTCCGGCGCGCCCGACGGGTGCCTGCTGGCCCACCAGGTGCGGCTGCGGGTGGATCTGCCCTTCGTCGGTGGGCTGGTGGAGAAGGCGCTCGCCGGCCGCATCGCCGAGACCCTGCGGATCGAATCGGGGCTCTACGACTCCTACCGGCCGGACCCGACTCGGCCCGACCTGGACCCGCAGTAGCCAACCACCCGGCATACCTGGGGCGTCGGCGGTGGACGCCGGTGCGCAACCGACGGACAAAAGCCGGCCGGGGCTCGGCGCGGGTCCGGGGTGTGAGGGACCGCACTGGTTAGCCTGCTGGCGTGACTGTCGTGGAAACCATCGCCGGCTGGGCCCGCGAACTGTCCGACGTGGGCGGGCCTAACACCCTGCTGTGGGCACCGACCCGCCGGGATGGGTTCCTCGAACTCACCATGGCCCACCCCGGCGGCGTCTCGATGCTCCTTGCCGGGCGACCGACCCGCCTGAGCGACCTGGTGCGCGAGCCGGGCGCCTTCGACGACGCGCTGGAGGTCGCCCGGCGGGTGCACGTCCAGGCTGTCAACCTGCTCGAACACCGCGGACTGGCCTGCGGATTCGTCGCCATGGGGGTCGCGACCTGGGACCCACCGCGCGCGCGGGCCGTCGTCGAGGCACCGGTGCTGCTGCGCACCTGCACGCTGCGGCCGACCACGGTGGCCGAGGCCGACTTCGACCTCGACCTCGGGCCGACCGTCGAGGTCAACCCGGCGCTGGTCAACTACCTGCGCTCGGTCGCCGGTATCGAGGTCGACCCGACGGCCCTCGCCGCGCTCGCCGACGGCGCCTATGGGTTCGACCCCTACCCCGTGTATGCCGCGCTGGCGCGGCTGTGCGCCGACGTGCCGGGCTTCTCGGTCACTCCGCGGTTGGCACTGGCGACCTACCCCTACGTCAAACTCGCCATGGTCGCCGATGTCAGCGCCAACGCTCGGTGGCTGTCCCAGGTCGACCTCATCGCGGCGCTCGCCGGAGACGAGGGAGCCACGACGCGGCTGTCGCACGCTCCGCTGGAGCCCCTGATCGACCCCGACCCCGAGCGCGAGGTGTTGCCGCTGGACCTCGACCCGATGCAGCACGCCGTGGTCGAGGCGACCCGGCGGGACACCGGGGTGGCGCTGCGGGCGCCCCGCGGGACGGGACGCACCCAGACCCTGGCTGCCGTCGTCGCGGCGGCCGCGTTCGACGAGCGCCGGGTCCTCTATGTCACCCGCAACCGACAGAGCGTCCGCGACCTGCGCGAGCGGCTGGCCTCGGTGGGCCTCGGCGACCTGGTCCTCGACCTCACCGGGTCCGATGCCGGCCGTGGCGGCGCCCTGGAGGAACTCGCCGCCGCTGTCGCGTCGGCCACGGCTCGGGACGAGAGCACCTCGGTGCTGCCCGATGCGCGGGGGGCCTTCGCCCGCGCGTTTGCCGTTGCCGAGGTCCGTGACGAGCTGGCCGGTCACGTCGAGGCACTGCACAAGGTGCGCCAGCCCTGGGGCGTCACGGCATACCAGGTGCAGGAAGCGATGGCCGCACTCGCGACCCACGCCCCGGCGCCGGGCTCCCGGGTGCGGATCGCTGGAGCGGCGCTGCGGGCGCTGAGCCGTGCGCGCATCGACGAACTCGCCTCCCATCTGGCCGAGGCCGCGGCGGCCGGAGCCTGGGCGGCCGGCGACGGACACGACCCCTGGTATGCCGCGGACATCCGCACCGAGCAGGAGGTGGCCCGAGCCAAGGCCATCGTCCAGCGCTTCGCCGGCGAGGGATTCGCCACTGCCGCAAAGGATCTCGACGGCATCTTCGCCGAGTCGACGCTCAAGCCGGCCCGCACACCCCTGGAGTGGGACCGCGCCCTGCGCACCATGAGCGGTGTTCGCGAGACCCTCGAAGTCTTCCGGCCGGAGATCTTCGACATTCCGCTGGACGAGCATGTCGCCGCGACCGGTTCGCGTGATTTCCGCGACCAGGACGACGAAGCCGACCTCGGGTTCGTCACGCGGTCGCGAGTGCGTCGTCAAGCGCGGCGGCTGCTGCGCCCCGGCCGCCCGCCGCAGGACTTGCATGCCGAGTTGATCTCGGCCCGCGAGCAGCGCAACGCCTGGCACGAGCTCGTCGGCGCCGGGGGCCGCCCGGAGATCTCGCCGCGGCTCGACGAGGCGCAAGAGCGCTACGACAGCATCGCCGCCGATCTCACCTGGCTGCAGGCCCGGCTCGAGCCCACCGAAGCCGGCGGCAATCTGCTCGGCACCTCGATGCCGTTGGTGCGTGGCCGGATCAACCACCTCGCCGAGCGGCTGGAACGGCTGGAGATCCTCCCCAAGGTCACGCCGGTCGTCGAGGAGTTGCGCGCGGCTGGCATGGGTGCGGTCATCGACGACTTCGCCCGCCGGGGCGTGGCCGCCGATGAGGTGCGCCACGAACTCGACCACATCTGGTGGGCCTCCATCGGGCAGGAGATCACCTCCTCCGACCGGCGCTACTCCGGACACGACGGGGCGCGGCTGCGGGAGCGGGCCAGCCAGCTCGCCGAGCACGAGACCACCGCCCGCGCCGACGCGCGCGAGCGGATCACCCGGCATACCGAAGCCTTGGTCCGGCGACGCAGCCGCGACAACCAGCGCCAGGCGCAGTTGTTGCGCTCCCAGGGTGCCGGTGTCAGCGCCCGAGCGCGGCTCGCCTTCGCCGACGTGGTCCGCGAGGGTGAGGACCTCGTCGCGGCGGTGCGCCCCTGCCTGGCGATGAGCCCGTATGCCGTCGCGCAGCTGCTCGCTCCCGGCACCTCCTTCGATGTCGTCGTCATCGACGACGCGAGCAGCCTCACCGTGGCCGAGGCAATCTCGGCCCTCTCGCGCGGCCGGCAGGTCGTCGTCGCCAGCGATCCCTATGGACCGCCGCCCGAGCCGTTCCGAGTCGGTCAGTCGCTCGAGGTGACACCGGCGGTGGCCGAGTGCCCGTCGCTCGCCGAGCGGGCCCAGGGCCTGCTGCGCGTGGCGGATCTCACCTGGTGGCACAGCACAGCCGACCCCCGACTGCGACCGGACGACCTGGCCGGGACGGTGGAGGGCGTCCCCTCGCCGTCGTGTGCGGCACCGATGGACCTGGTCACCGTCGAGGGGGTCGTTACCTATGCGCCTGGGGCGGACCAACCGATCGAATGCTCGGAGTCCGAGGCCCAGGCGGTCGTCGCGGCCGTGCTCGAGCACGCCCGGCATCGCGCGGGTCAGAGCCTGGCTGTCATCGGCCTCACCGGGGCCGTCGTCGACGCGGTGCGATCCCGGCTGCGCGAGGCGGTCGCCGACGTGGCCGAGGGTGACCCTGCCGCGGCGTTCGTTGCCGGGGCTGGGGACCAGCCGTTCGTCGTGACCGGCTTCGAGCACGCGGCGATGATCGAGCGTGATGTCGTCATCCTCGCGGTGGGCTACGGGCGCACCCCGCACGGCCGGGTGCTGCACAAGTTCCCGTCCCTCGATGCGCCCGCGGCGGTGGACGCCCTGGCGGCGGTGCGGCGCGCGGCCCGGCGCCGCTTCGTCGTCGTCACTGCGTTGACGTCGCAGGACCTCGTGCCGAGCCGGTTGAAGTCGCGCGGGGCGACTGCCTTGCGCGACCTGTTGGTCACCGTCGAAGGTGTGGCTCGTGCCGACGGTGCGGGGGAGGGGAGCTCCGCCGACGTCGAGGCCCGATCCGACAGCGCGCTGATGACCTACCTCGCCGAGCGGCTGCGCGGCGAGGGGCTCACGGTCGCCCACGAGGTGGGTGTCGGTGCGCACACCGTCGAACTCGCGGTGGGTCATCCCGACCTGCCTGGGCGCTATCTCGTCGCCGTCGAGAGCGACGGACCTCGGTATGCCGCGCGGCAGGGCGTGCGTGCGCGCGACCGGCTGCGACCCGATCAGATTGCTCGCGCGGGGTGGAGGTTTGTGCGGGTCTGGTCCACCGACCTCTATCGCGACCCGGCTCGCGAGGTGGCTCGCATCGTCGCAGAGGTGCGCGAGATCGTCCGTGCCGAACGACCGGAGCGGGCCGCGGCGTCTGCTGTAGCGCAGGTCGAGGAAGTGGTCGAGAAGGCGGTCATCGAAGAGGCCGTCGTCGAAGAGTCGAGCATCGAAGAGTCGACCATCGAAGGGACGACCATCGAAGAGACGGTCGGGGCAGCTGCGGAACGATCCGCCAGCGACGCTGCGCAGTCGCCGTCGGTCGGCACCGGCGCGGCTCTGCCGGAGCCAGCTCCGGAGCCACCGGCACAGCCCGAGCCAGGAGCACCCGCCGGGCCAGGAGCGCCCGCCGGGCCGGGAGCGCCCGCCGAGTCGGCGGCACGGCCAGCACCACGACGTCGCCCAGAGCAAACCCGCGACGACACCGATGCCGGGTGGGGGGAGCGGCCTGACCAGGGTGCCCACGATCGATGGTTGCAGGAGCAACGCCCGCCGCATTGGGAGTGACGGTCGGCGCCGCAGACGCGCGCAAGGGGCGGGAGCCGATCGGCTCCCGCCCCTTGGCAGGTGTCAGACGAGGATCAACGAGCGCGCAGCGCGTCGCGGATCTCGGTGAGCAGGGCGACCTCCTCGGAGGGCGCCTCGGTTGCCGGCTCGGCGCCCTTGGCGCGGCGCTCGGCCAGCTTGTTCAGCGGGGCGACGACCATGAAGTAGACGGCCGCGGCGACGATGACGAACGAGATGAGCGTCGTGAGGAAGGCGCCGATGTGGATGCCTTCGGGCACCCAACCGGAGAAGTTGGGGGTGCCGCCGAGCTTGCCGATGAGGTCCATGATGACCGTCACGAACGACTCGATGACCTTGCCGAACGCGCCACCGATGACGACGGCAACCGCGAGATCGACGACATTTCCGCGCATGAGGAAGTCTTTGAAACCCTTGAGCATGGGTTGTTGTCCTTTTCTGTGGGGGTTGCTCCCGACACTGGGAGGGTTAACTCCCCTCACGTGAGGGGGTGGACGGGCGGGTAGTTCGCCCCCGGGGAGCCATTGACATGGTGTGTAACTGACCTGCTCGGCGGGTGGTGCGTCACCGCGTCCCCCCCAGGCAGGCGCACCCACGCTACCCAAAGCTCGCCAAGTCAGCCAATCGGAAGCAGCCCCGCGCGTGTCGCAGGTCACCGAACTGGGCCTTGACAGTGGCATGTCGCGGGCGAACTTTCCGGCGAAATGGGCCGGTCGGGGCCAGGTCAGGTGGCCGACGCGGGCTGGCTCAAGGCCGCACGGCGACGACGAAACCGGCTCCGCTGCCCGCCGGCCCGAAGGCCGCCGCCACCCGGGCAGCGTCGCTCTCGGGGACGGCGACGAACAACGCAGCTTCCGTTGGCGAGGCCATCGACCAGGCACCGGGTGCGCTGGTGGACGAGGTGCCAGCATCCGCAGCGAGGTTGGCGGTCTGCAGGACGACCGCCTCGGTCACCCGTGCACCGCTGCCGGACTCGAGGACGAGCACCTCATCGCCCGTCGAAATCATCTGCAACACAGCGGGATTGGCCAGTGGCACGGCGATCGCCAGGTGCCCGGGGGCCACCCCGGCCAGGCCCTTCACGGGTGCGACTCGGCTGGAGGTCACGACTTCCCCGGCCACGATCGGGCCGATCAGGGACCGCCCGACAGCGGCCTCCGTCACGGTGAAGGCGCCCGGTGGCCTCGCGGCGGAGGGCACCTGCCGCACCTGCAGGTCTTGCGCCGTGAGGCGATGTCCGGGCCAGAGGTCAGCGTTGACGACGACGACCGGCACCGCAGTGGCATCGGCGGCGTTGGCGCGCAACGCCGCGACAACGATGACGGCGGCCAGCGCGGCGAGCAGCGCCGCCGTCAGGCGGCGGGCGTGGCGGCGCCAGTAGGCATGCCGTCGTGACCCGGTGCGTCCGCTGGCCGCGCCGGGTCGAGTCAACCGGGTCACGGCAACGCGAACGGCAGGGTGAGGCCGTCGACGGCCCTGCGGCAGGCGCACTCGGCGGCGCTGTCGGACTCGGCCGCCGGCAGCCCCTGGATCGCGGCACCGATCAGCGCCTTGAACGGCGGCATGGCGCTGGCGAACGTCGCGACCACCTGGTCATGGGTCACCCCGTCACCGTGCTCGACTCCGGCGTCGAGGTCGGTCACCAGCGCCACGGTGGTGAAACACATCGCCAGTTCGCGCGCGATGGCGGCCTCCGGCATGGCGGTCATCCCGACGAGCGTGCCACCGGCGGCTTGGTGCCATTGGCTCTCGGCGCGTGTGGAGAAGCGCGGACCGTTGATGACCACGAGTGCGCCGCCCACGGCATACGGCAGGTCGCTGTCGGCCAGCGCCTGCGCGACGGCCGCCCGACCGCGGGCGCAATACGGGTCGGCGAAACTCACGTGGACGACCGCGCCGACCTCGTCGTAGACGGTGTGCGCGCGCCCCCAGGTGCGGTCGATGACCTGGTCGGGGACGACCACCGTGCCTGGCCCCAGCTCCGGACGCAGCGACCCGACCGCACACGGCGAGAGCACCTGGCGCACGCCCAGGGAGCGTAGCGCCCAGAGATTGGCTCGGTAGTTGACCTGATGCGGCGGGAAGCGGTGGTCGTGGCCGTGCCGGGCCAGGAAGGCGACCCGCCGCCCGTGCAAATCGCCGAGCACCACGTCGTCGCTCGGCGGCCCGAACGGGGTCATCACGGCCACTCGGTGCGCGTCGGTGAGGAAGCTGTAGAACCCCGACCCACCGATCACGCCGATTTCGGCGTCGTCGCGCCGGAGCGGCTCGGTGGGTTGGTCGTCGGACTCGGCGGGGCCGGGTTGGGCGGTCATGACGGCAAGGGTAGGACGCCGGTATGCCGGGTGGTCACCGCACGCGCGTCCGTTGTGGATGGTGGGACGACCGGTCCGAGGCTGTGGACGAGCCGGTGGGTTGACCGGGCAATCAGCTGGAGGACGTGTTCCCGGCGGCCGCCGAACGCGTCGAGGCCGAGCCACCCGAGCCACCCGAACCGCCCGAACCCGAGCCCGCTGCCGACGAACCCGAGCCCGCGGACCCACCGCTGGAGACGGCGCCAGTGCTCGAGCCGCCCGAGGCGCCGTTCGAGCTGGATGTCGAACCGGTGCCGCCCGCGCCAGAAGACCCCGCCGCACCCGAGGAACCAGCCGACGAACCCACCGTGCCGGACCCGGACCGCGAGTCGGTGCGATAGAAGCCCGACCCCTTGAAGGTCACCCCGATCGATCCGTAGACCTTGCGCAACCGGCCGGAGCACTCCGGACACATCGTCAGCGGGTCGTCGCTGAAAGACTGCACGAAGTCGAATGCGTGGTCGCACTCGGTGCAGCGGTAGGCGTAGGTGGGCACGGGACCTCCTGGTCGGCGAAGCGTCCGGATTCTATGCGGGGTCGCCGCGTCGCTCCCAATCCGTCACGATGAGTTCGGCGGCAACACCGATCCGGCCTTGCGGGCAATCCGTTTGGCCCGTGCCTTGGCCCGGTCGGCGCGGGACGGCGGCTCATAGGGATCGGGCACCCACCCGGCCAACCGCCCGGCCCGGCTCACCGCCACCAGCCGCTCGTGCACGGCATCCACAGCATCCGAGGGGGTGACGATGAGCAGCTCGTCACCCGTGCGCAGCCGGGTCACCGGCTCGGGTACAAACGACCCGTCCTCGCGCAACACGAGCGTGACATTGGCGCCGGCGGGCAGCCGCAACTCGAAGACCTCCACCCCTGCCAGCTTGGAGTCTGGGCCGATGCTCACCATGACGACTTCGGCGTCCATCCGATCCAGGGCGGTGGTCTCGACCGCCAGCGGCACCTGCGTCACCGACTCGACGACGCCCAACGTGCGCGCGACCCAGGGCAGGCTCGGGCCCTGCACCAGGGTGTAGATGAGCACGAGCACGAAGACGAAATCGAAGATCCACCGTGTGCCGGTCGCCCCCAGCGTCGCGGGCACGGTTGCCAGGACGACGGGCACCGCACCGCGCAGTCCCGCCCAGGACACGAAGAGCTGGTCGCGCCACGGCACCCGAAAGGGCGTGAGGCTCGCGGCCACCGACAGCGGCCTGGCGACGACGAGCAGGACCAGTCCGATGACCAGGGCCGGCCAGGCCTCGACGGGCAGCCGCGAGGGCGAGGCCAGCAGACCGAGCAGGAAGAACAGCCCGACCTGGGCGATCGTCCCGAGCGCCTGGACGAACCCGTTGACGGCGGTTCGGTGCGGCAGGCGCATGTTCCCGAGGACGAGAGCGGCGAGGTATGCCGCGATGAACCCCGACGCGTGAACGCTCGCCGCCACGGCATACCCGAGCACGGGCACGGCGATCACACCGATGGCGAAGAGGCCCGAAGTGCCGCGGGCCAGCAGACGCACCGTCTTGCCCCCGAGCCAGCCGACGGCGATCCCGATGATCGCTCCGCCGCCGAGCTCGACCAGCGCCAGGAGCGCGAGCTGCCAGGCCGGGTCGGGCGCGTCGCCCTCGGTGAGTTGCAGGGCGAAGGCGGTGGTGATGATGACGACCGGCGCGTCGTTGAAGCCTGACTCGGCCTCGAGGATGCCGCGCAGCCGGGTGGGCAGCGGCACATCGCGCAGCACCGAGAAGACCGCCGCCGCATCGGTGGAGGAGAGGATCGCGCCCATGAGCAAGGCCATCGGCCAGGTCAGTCCGAGCAGCAGGTGACTCGCGACCGCAACGACCCCGATGGACACGAAGACCCCGACGGTCGACAGCACGATCGCGGGAAAGACGGCCTTCCGTATGCCGTTCCATGGGGTCGTGAGCCCGCCCTCGGCGAGGATGAGGATGAGGGCGGCATACCCGAGCACTTGGGTGAGGGCCGCATTGTCGAACGCGATGCCCGCGCCTCCGTCGCCGAAGGCCAGCCCGATGCCGAGGTAGAGCAGCATGGTGGGCAGGCCCGACCGCGCGGAGATCCGCACGGCGACCAGCGACAACAGCACGACGACGGTGCCCAAGAGCAACCATCGGGTGAGGTCGGCCAGGGTGTAGCCCTCCACCAGACCTGGCGGAAACGGCATACCTCATCCTCCTGTCGTTGCCCCGAGGAGTCGCGGACGTGGCCTAGTCTCGCAGGGTGGCTCGGTGGAAGGTCGGACGCAGAGTGGGGCTGGGAGTCCTCCTCGTCCTCGTGGTCTCGCTTGTCGGCGCCGTGGTGTTCGCGACCGGGGTGGTGCGGCGCTCTTGGCCGCAGACCGCAGGCCGGCTGACCCTCGACTCGCTCACGTCTACGGTCGAGGTGGTGCGTGACGGGCAGGGTGTGCCGACGATCTACGCCGACACCCCCGCTGATCTCTTCCGCGCCCAGGGGTTTGTCACGGCGCAGGACCGCTTCTTCCAGATGGACCTGCGCCGCAAGGTGGCCTCCGGGCGTTCGGCGGAGCTCATCGGTGCCGCGGGCGTGGCCTCCGACACGGTCATGCGCACGCTCGGTCTGCGCCGGGTCGCCGAGGCGGAGTTGCCGCTGCTCGCGCCGAGCACCCGGCTGTATCTCAACGCTTACGCCGAAGGGGTCAACGACCTCATCACGCGTGCCGGTGACCCGATGGCGCTCGGGCTCGAATACGAGGTGCTCGGCGCACGGCTGGGCGACCAACGGCCCGAGAAGTGGACCGCGGTCGACTCGCTGGTCTGGCTTAAGGCCTATGCGTTCGACATCGCCGGTCTCGACAGCGCCGAACTCGCTCGCGGCCGGCTCGCGGCGACCCTGGATGCGGCCCAACTGCGCGCCATCTACCCCGACTATCCGACCCAGCATCCGACGGTGCTCGCCGCCACCGCCTGGGGACACGCTCGGTCGTCCGGCCCCGCCGACGGCATCGACGGACTCAATGGCCCCGACAGACTCAATGCAGCGGCCGCGCTCGCCTCTGCCCAAGCCGCGCTCGATGCGCGGGCCACCGCGGCCCTGGTGGGATCCGGCGATGGCCTGGGGTCCAATGCCTGGGTGGTCGCCGGGTCGCGGACGGCCAGCGGCGCACCCCTGCTCGCGGCCGATCCCCACCTGGCACCCACGCAACCCGGCGCCTACGCCCAGGTCGGCCTGCGCTGCCGCACCGTGAGCGCCGAGTGTCCTTTCGACGTCACCGGGATCACGTTGCCGGGCTTCCCCGGCGTCATGGCGGGGCATACCGGGCAGATCGCGTGGGCGACCGCGGCGCTGGGCGCCGACGTCAGCGACTTCTACTACGAGCAGGTGACGGGAGACTCGTCGGTCCGGGACGGCGCGCTCGTGCCCCTGCAGCAGTCCACCGAGACCATCACGGTCCGCGGCGGCGCCGACGCGGTGTTCACGGTGCGGCGCACGACGCACGGCCCGATCCTCAGCGACATCGTCACCGCGGTCGATGAGGCCGGACGTCGCGCGGTGATCAACGGCGTGGCAGAACGGCAGCGGTATGCCGTGTCGCTGGCCTGGACGGGCTTCACCCCCTGGTCGCACGGCAGACGCGATCTTCGGGTTGAGCACCGCGACGACCTTCGCGGAGTTCCGTGCTGCGGCAACGAATTACGCAGCACCGGCGCTCAGCGTGGTCTACGCCGACGTCCACGGTCACATCGGCTACCTGGCCCCCGGGTCGATACCCGTGCGCTCGGCGGCCACTGCCGGTGCACCGGCAGGGTATGTCCCAGCTCCGGGGTGGCAGAGCACCTGGGACTGGCGCGACATCGTCCCCAACGCCGAGCTGCCGTGGGCGCTGGACCCGCAGGAAGGGTTCATCGTCGCGGCGAACAACAAGGTCACCCCGCTGCCGTCGCCCTACCTCGGCTCGGACTGGGACACCGGCTGGCGCGCCGCCAGGATCAGCCAGCTGCTGGCCACCGGACCCAAGCTCACGCCGGCCGACATGAACCGGCTGCAACAGGACACCTTCGACGCCTTCGCCCGGACCCTCGTGCCGGTGCTGCTCGGCGTGGACCTCTCCTTGGACGGCTTCACCGAGGAGGCCCAGCGGTTGCTGCGCAGCTGGGACCTCACGACGCCCGCGGACCGCTCCGACGCATCGGCCGCCGCGGTCTACTTCTACGCGGTGTGGTCGCGGCTGGTCCAGGGCACCTTCGACGACCAACTGCCCGCCGACCTGCGCTCCGACGGCGGCCCGCGGTGGCGGCAGGCGGTGATCCGGCTGCTCGAGGATCCCGCAAACCTCTGGTGGGACGACAAACGCACGTCCGGTGTCGTGGAGAACCGCGACGAGATCCTGCACCGAGCCCTCGCGCAGGCCCGTCTCGACCTCACCCGGTCGATGGGCTCCAGCACCTCCAGTTGGTCGTGGGGCAAGGTCCACCTGCTCGACCTCAGTCACCCGGTGCTCGGCGACCGCAGTGACGCGGGACTCGTCGCGCGGCTGTTCGACCGCGGACCGGTGCCGGTCGCCGGCGGATCGGCCGTCGTCCTCGCGACGGCGTTCGATGCGTCGATGGGTTTCCGGGTCATCTCGGCGCCGGCGGCGCGGCTGGTCGTCGACCTCGGCGACCTGGATGCCTCCACCTGGGTGCTGCAGACCGGACAAAGCGGGCACGCTGGTCACCCGCATTACGTCGACCAACTCGACACCTGGGCTTCCGGGGGCGCGTTCGCCTGGCCGTTCTCTGCGGCGTCGGTGACCGCCGCGGCCAGCGAACGAATCACCCTGGTCCCCAAGCCCTGAGGCCGAAGGCCCGGTCGGCGGGCAGCCGTCAGTCGCGGCCATCCAGCGGCAGCCATTGCACCCCACCACCGGGGGTCACGACGCCGTCCACGCGGCGGTCGTGCGGATCGGCGGGCAGGGTCGTGTCGCTCACCTCGTCGTCCCACAGCAGAGTGAGCACCGGTATGCCGTCCGGCACCAGTCCCAGCGCCGTGTCGTAGTAGCCGCCGCCCTGCCCCAACCGCAGGCCCGAGGGGTCGACCGCGAGACCGGGAGTGAGCACGAGCTGCGCTGACGCGATAGCCGCCTCGCCGAGATCGTCGAGGCCATCGGCCGTCCGCCAGGACAAGGTGTGCTCGGCCAACGGCCCGGTGATCGGCACGATGACCTCGTGGCCGTCGGCCCGGAGCCGGGCGATCAGCGATTCCGTCGGCGGCTCAGTGGGCCGGGACTCGTAGGCGGCCACCCGGCATACCTGTCCCATCGCCGCGAGCGCGAGCCCGGCCGCCAGTGCCTCGACAGCATCGGCGAGCGCGCCGCCGGCCGCCGCGCGGTGGCCGGCGGCATCAGCCGCCTGGGCGCGCGCGCGGCGCCGCGCCCGGATCGCCGCGCGGCGCTCCGCCTTGGCCTGGGCCACGCTGGCCGAGGCCCCTCCCGCGTCGTTGCTCGCCACCGGTCCAGGCTAGGGCTGTAGGGGCGCAACCACGAGGGGATCGTGCGGGTGGGCCATTAGCCTCGATCCGTTCTCGCATGGCTCCAAGCCAGATGGCTGAATGATGGTGCCGACCGCGATCTCCCGCGCGCCGCGCCCCGGTGGTCGTGGCGACAGGCAGGGCCGGCGAGGTAGTGCACGTAGGCGTGGATGTGCGAAAATCCCACACATGGACAGGGTGCAGCTCGGTCAGAGGTTGGCTGACGCGCGAGACCTCGCGGGCATGACCCAGGGGAGCGTTGCGCGAGCGGTGGGGCTGGACCGGACTGCCATCGTTCTCTTGGAGAAGGGGGAACGCAATCTCAAGGTTCCCGAACTAGTTGAGATCGCCCGTGTGCTCGGTCGTCCGCTCGCCTACTTCGTTGACCCGCCGGTTCCGGCGGCCGTCAGCCGACGTGCAGCCCCCGGATCGAACCACGATTCAACCCGAATGCTAGATGTTGAGCTTGAGCAGTTTGCAAGCGATATCCGCGGACTGCTACGGCTTGACCTAGTCAAGGCAGTTACCCGCGATCCGACAGCCCGGACGCCCCGGACTCACATGGAGGCGGAGGGAGCAGCAGAGCGGTTCCGTCGCGACGCAGGACTCGCTTCGGACCCGATTGACGACTTGGGGCGGGTCTGCGAGCACTTCGGTCTTTATGTCTTTGCGGCGGCCATGGGGGTAGGCGGCCCTGATGGCGGATGCGTCGAAGTCGACTCAGGTGCAGCGACAGCAGGTGCGGCGGTAATCAACGGCGACGCCGGATCAGGTCGCCGACGCATGACTGCAGCTCACGAACTTGGGCATTGGCTGTTCGGCGACGCTTACGACACGGGAGCCACCTCCGAGTCGGAGCAGATGATCAACTCGTTCGCGATTCATTTCCTCGCTCCTCGTGCGGGTGTCATTGCGACTTGGTCGAAGGATCGCGAACGGACTCTCCGTGATCGCGCCATGTCGGTCGGCGTGACTTACAGGCTGAGCTGGTCCGCGACTATCGCCCAGTTGCGGAACCTCGACCTCATCTCCACCCAGGATCGCGACCGGCTCAGCATTCATGAACCACGGGCTGGTGACTACCTCCGGCTGGGTATGGCATGGAGAGACGAGTTCCAGGCGCCGTATCTCTCCCCAGCTTTCGTCGCAGGCTGTCTCGACGGGTATGCCTGTTCGCGCATCACGCAGGCACGAGTGCTCGAACTTCTTCGCGGTATTGTGAGTGCAGAGCAATTGCCGCACGTTGAGCCAGCCTCGATGGACACTCTTCGCAGCGCGTTTGAGGGCCACCCCCTCACACATGTCTGACCTCAGGCCTATGTGGGTGGTCGACACAAGTGTCTATACTCACCTTTCCCGCGCGGGACATCTCCACATACTGAATGAAGTAGCTCCCGCGGGATTGATCCTGGTCCCCGCCGAGGTTCACGATGAAATAGGCGCTGGCCGTGATCTTTACCCGGGAATCGCGGACCCGGCGAGCTTGGCTTGGGTCGAACTCGCCGTACTCACTGAAGACGAGGTCTTCACGCAACTCGTCATCAAGGCGGCCATGGGAGGGGCGCCCACGGATCATCTTGGTGAATGCTCGGTGATTGCCTGCGCTAAGCACCGGGGGCACGTGGCTCTCGTGGACGAGAGGGCGGCGGTCACTCAAGCTGGGCTTCACGGAGTGCTGACGCACGACACACTGTGGGTCGTCATCGAGGCGTTCTCAACAATTCTCGACGGGGATCGTTCGGCAGCCATTCGAATCGTCGACGACCTGATCTCAACGGGCATGCATCTGCCCATCGAATCCGGAGCCAGTCTCTTCGCGTGGGCCTACGAAGAGGGACTCCTGCCGAGGTGATCTCGGCAAGCGGACTCCGGGCACGGCGCCTCCTGCTCCTGGCGCTCAATCACGACCCGAAGGTCGTTGCTGCCCATCCGTCCAAGGCTGGCGACGACGAACTCGTCTTCCGACCCCGCAGCCCTGACGTAGTTCGATCATGCTCGTGGCCTCGTTGCCGCTGGCGGAGTAGAGACCAACAGCATGACCAGGCCACGAGCCCCCTCAGACCAGGACACCCGCTCGAAGTTGTAGAAGCGGATTAGGGTGGGCGCTGTGAACGCCGTTGTGGGGGACCACCCAGTGAGCGCACCAGGCCTGGCTGAAGCCCGTCGCCGGATGACCGACCGGGGGATGCACCCCACGGCGATCGAGGTCTTCGCGCGCTACTACCGCGACGTCGAGGCAGGAGCCCGGGGCACCATCCCCGAGGCGAGTATCACCCCGTTGCACGACCTGCCGCGGCTGGAGGCCTTCTCGGCGACCGAGAGCGAGCGGGCCGAGGCGCTGCGGCGCACCGCGATGATCAAACTCAACGGTGGCCTCGGCACGAGCATGGGGCTGGCCGGCCCCAAGAGCGCCCTGGTCGTGCGCGACGGGCTCACCTTCCTCGACGTCATCGCCCGCCAGGCACTCGCGCTGCGCGCCCGGTATGCCGTTGACCTGCCGGTGCTGTTCATGGACAGCTTCCGCACCCAGGCCGACACCCTCGAGGTGCTGGCGTCCTATCCCGACCTCGCGGTCGACGGGCTGCCGTTGGACTTCCTCCAAGGCGCCGAGCCCAAACTGCGCGCCGACGACCTGAGCCCGGTCGAGTGGCCGCAGGACCCGGAGTTGGAGTGGTGCCCGCCGGGCCACGGTGACGTCTACCTCGCGCTCTCGACGACCGGATTGCTGGATCGGTTGCGCGAGAAGGGGATTCGTTACGCCTTTTTGTCCAACGCCGACAACCTCGGGGCCACCTGCGACCCCGACATCGCCGCGTGGCTGTTGCG
The DNA here is from genome assembly GCA_016710385.1 of Actinomycetales bacterium. GTDB lineage: Bacteria > Actinomycetota > Actinomycetes > Actinomycetales > Dermatophilaceae > Phosphoribacter > Phosphoribacter freyrii. The sequence goes on along the minus strand of JADJVX010000017.1, from coordinate 797,934 downwards.
CCACGACGTGCCCTATCTCGCCGAGGTCTGCGAGCGCACGGTCAACGACCGCAAGGGTGGCCACCTCGCGCGTCGGGTGTCCGACGGCCGGATCGTCCTACGCGACAGCGCGATGGTCGTGCCTGGCGAGGAGGACTTCTTCGGCGACATCGAGCGGCACCGCACCTTCCACGCCAACAATCTCTGGGTCGACCTCGAGGTGGTCGCCCGGCTGTTGGCCGAGGGGGACGGGCAGATCGGGCTGCCGATCATCGTCAACCGCAAGACGGTCGACCCCACGCGCCCCGACTCGACGCCGGTGCTCCAACTGGAGACCGCGATGGGAGCGGCGATTGAGGCCGTCGATGGGTCGCAGGCTTTGCTCGTGCCGCGCACCCGGTTCCGGCCGGTCAAGACGACCAACGAGCTGGCCCTGCTGCGCTCGGACCGCTATCGGCTCGACGCGGAATCACACGTGGTCACGACGACCGAGCGTCCCGAGCCGTTCGTCGACCTCGGCAAGGCCTTCGCGCTGGTGCCCGAGTTCGAGCGGCGCTTCCCCCATGGGGTGCCGTCGCTGCGTGAGTGCACCTCGTTCCGGGTCGTCGGCGATGTCGTCTTCGGGGCCGACGTCGTGTGCCGCGGCGACGTCGTGGTGTCGGCCGAGGCGGCTCTCGATGGTTCGTCCGGCCCGCTCCAGATTCCTGACGGCAGTGTCCTCGGTGCCGTCCTCGGCGACACATGAGTGAGGCATCGGAGATGCGCACCGTCCTGGAGCACCTGGCAGCCGCGATGGCCGGCCGCACGCCTCTGCCCGGGGTGCGAACCCCGCTGGACGAGGTGGTCGGCCTCATTGCTGCCGAGCGGCTCGTCTCGCTGGTCGACCTGCCGGGCTTCGACAACTCGGCGATGGACGGGTATGCCGTGCAGGCGGCCGATCTCGCCGGCGCGCGTCGTAAGCGCGGGGTGCGCCTGCCGGTCATCGCTCACCTGGCCGCCGGCGATGCCCCCACGCAGGAGGTGCGACCGGGGACGGCGATCCAGATCATGACCGGAGCGCCGGTGCCGCCCGGGGCCGATGCCGTGGTCCCGGTCGAAGACACCTATGGCGGGGCGCAGATGGTGACGGTCACCGCGGCGGTGCCGGCCGGCCGGCACGTCCGTCGCCGCGGCGAGGATCTTGCTGCCGGGTCGGTCGTCGTATCGCCCGGTGATGTGCTCACTCCTCGACGGATCGGCCTACTCGCGGCCGCGGGTCATGGCGAGGTCATGGTGCACCCACGTCCGCGGGTTGCCGTCTTGTCGACCGGCGCCGAGCTCGTCCCACCGGGCGATGATCTCGCCCCGGGCCAGATCTACGACTCGAACAGCCACCTGCTCGCCGCGGCCGTCACCGCGGCAGGTGGGCGGACGGCATACCGGGGGAGGATCGGTGACGACCCCGCGACGGTGCGGGCCGAGCTGACCCGGCTGGCAGCGCAGGTCGATCTCGTCATCACCACCGGCGGGGTGAGCATGGGGGTGCACGACGTCGTCAAGGACGTGCTGCGCGAGAGCGGCACGGTGGAGTTCGTCCAGGTGGCCATGCAGCCGGGCAAGCCCCAAGGCCTGGGCGTGTTGATGGATGGCGATCGGCAGGTGCCGTTCTTCGGGCTGCCGGGCAATCCGGTGTCGGCGGCGGTGAGCTTCGTGGTGTTCGTGCGGCCGGTCGTGCGGCGGATGCTCGGCCTGGAGCCAGCCGACACGACGACGGTGACGGTCGAACTCACCGCCGGGCTGCGCTCACCGGCCGGCAAGGTGCAGTTTGCCCGGGCCCAGTCGCGGATGCTGCCCAGTGGTCGCCTCGGAGCCCAGCCGGTCGCTGGGCAGGGATCGCACTTCGTCGCCGACTTGGCCGCGGCCGACCTGTTGCTCGTCGTGCCGCCGGACGCCACCGAGCTGAGTGCAGGGAGCCTCGTCGAGGCGGTGCTGCTTGACGGCGAGCTGGCGGTCACGCAATGAGCGCACCGGAAGCTGGGCTGACCCATGTCCGCGCCGACGGCAGCGCCCACATGGTCGACGTGTCCGCCAAAGCCGTGACCCACCGCCAGGCGTCGGCCGCCGGACGCGTGCTGGTCTCGACGGCGGTCGTGGCGGCCCTCCGCGAGGGCACGGTCCCCAAGGGCGATGCGCTCGCGGTGGCCCGCATCGCGGGGCTGCAGGCGGTCAAACGCACCCCCGACCTCATCCCGCTGGCCCATCCCATCGCCGTGCACGGCGCGACCGTCGACCTCGTCGTCACCGACACGGCGGTCGAGATCGCAGCCACCGTGCGCACCGCCGATCGCACCGGCATCGAGATGGAGGCCCTCACTGCGGTGGCCGTGGCGGCGCTCGCCCTTGTCGACATGGTCAAGGCCGTCGACCGGCATGCCCGCATCACTGACATCAGAGTCACCGCCAAATCCGGTGGCAGGAGCGGCGATTGGACTGAGAGTTGATGAAATCCCCTGGTGGGCAGCTTGATCCGCGGCACACTGCGCGGGTGATCGTGGCCTCCACCCGGGCATCGGATGGCACCTACGAGGACCGCACCGGACCGCTCCTGGTCGCCGCCCTGCACGACTGGGGGTATGCCGTGACCGGCCCGGTCGTCGTGCCCGACGGGCCGCAGGTCGGAGCTGCCATCGAGAGCGCCATCGCCGATCGGGTCGCTGTCGTCATCACGACCGGAGGCACCGGAGTCAGCCCGACCGACGTCACGCCCGAGCAGACCCGGCCCTATCTCGACCGGGAGCTGCCCGGCATACCGGAACTCATCCGCGGCGCGGGAGTGAGCCGCGGCCTGCCGTTGGCCGCGATCTCGCGCGGCCTGGCCGGAGTGTCCGGACGCACCCTGATCATCAACCTGCCCGGCTCGCGCGGTGGGGTGACCGACGCGATCGGCGTGCTGGAGCCGGTCGTCGCGCACATCGTCGAGCAACTGCGCGGCGGCGACCATGCGCCGGCCGAGGCCGGCGCTCCGGGGGCGCCCGAGTGACCGGCACGGGACGGTGGCCGGTGAGTCTCACGGTGACCGACGGGCTCGACCCGCGGCTGGTGTTGCGGCCGCTCGGCCGCCGGGACCGCGCCGAGTGGGAGGCGCTGCGCCGGGCCAACACGGCATACCTGCAGCCGTGGGACCCCACCTCGCCGAGCGGGGCGGCGACACGGGTGGGATATGCGCAATACCTGCGGGGGATGGCGCGCGAGGCTCGGGAGGGCACCTTGTTGCCGCTCACGATCGAGGTCGAGGGCCGGCTGGCCGGTCAGGTCCACGTCTTCGGGATCGGCCGCGGGTCACTGCTGTCGGGATCGATCGGCTATTGGGTCGGGAAGGCGGATGCCGGCCGGGGGATCACGACGCGCGCCCTGGCGGCGGTCTGTGATTACGCCCTCGGACCGCTGGGGCTGCATCGGATCGAGGTCAACATCCGGCCCGAGAATCTCGCCTCCCTGGCCGTGGTCGCCCACCTGAGGTTCCGGGAGGAAGGGGTGCGGTCGCGCTACATGCACATCGCGGGAGCCTGGCGCGACCACCGCAGCTTCGCCCTCACCGTCGAGGACACCGCCGGGCAGCCGGTCATCCAACGCTGGGTCGAGCGCCGCCCGGAGGGCATTTAACACCTGTCACAACAGCCTCATCCGCGACACACCGCGGCAGGTCCGTCGACCGCGGGAGCCGGGTCCTTACCGTAGAGCGGTGCAGCCCTCGTCCCTGATCTTCCTCGCCGTTGTCGCGATCTGGGGCGCCTTCCTCGTGCAGTACTGGGTGCGTCGCCGCGAGGACGTCGCCACCGCACGCTCTGCCGACCGCTTCAGTGCGGCGATGCACGTGCTGGAACGCCGTCCGGTGCTGCCGGCCGCCGACCCGCGCCCGCCCTTCGCCCGGTATGCCGTGGGGTCCCCGCTCGTGGCCCGGGGCACCCGGGCCAGCGCCACCGTCATCCGACCCGCTGAGCCGGTCGGGTCCACTGCTTCCACTGCTTCCACTGCTTCACCTGCGGCCGCGCCCATCGCGGATGGCCCTGATGTGACTGCCTCGCAGAGGCCTGATGTGACTGCCTCGCAGAGGCCGGATGTGACTGCCTCGCAGCGGACTTCGGCAGGGTTGGCTCGATCGGCAGGGTCGGCTCGGTCGCGGCGCCCGCGCCGGATCACTCCGCGCATCGGTCGGGCCGCACGTGGGGTGACCCTGGTCCTCACTCTCGTCGCGCTGCCGGTCGTCGTGACCGCGGCCATCCTCGGGCTGCTGCCGTGGGCGAGTCTGCTGGTGTGGGCCGGTCTGCTCATCGTGCTGCTGGTGTCGCTGCGGGCCGCCGCCGTGCGGGAGCGGACCCGACGGCATACTGCAGCGCAGTTGGCGGCCACTGACCCGCGGGCCTCGACGGCAGGCGCCCGACGCCCTGTGCCGGATGCCGTCGCCCCTCGCGGCTCTCGGACGCCGACCCGGCCGCACGCGCCGACCGGCACTCGCCCTGGGGCCTCTCGCCCGAGTGCCCGACCGGGCGCGAGCAGGCACCCCGGCCGCGCTGTGGGTGGCCACGCTGCTGTTCGCTCTCCCGTGCCGACCGTCGCCTCAGCGGTAGCTTCAACCGTCGCCTCAGGTGGTGCCTCAACCGAGGCCACAACCGTCGCGACGGAGCTTCCGGTGGCCGGCGCACCTGGCTCGCAGCCCAACGTCGTGGTCGAGGTGGCCCCGCAGGTCGTGGCGTTCGCCGATTTCGGTGTCGACCCAACGAGCGTCACCGTCGGCCCGCCGGACGAGCACTCCCTGCATGGACAGTGGAGCCCGGTCGATGTGCCGCCGCCCACCTACACGCTCAAGGCCAAGGCGACCCACCCCCTCCCGGACGGAAACGTCGAGTCGACGTCCGAGGCCCAGCTCGAGGGCGAGCCGACGACGGCGACCCTGGGCGTGGTCGACGTGGACGACGACGACGTGCCGGCTCGGTGGGTCGTCGGCGGCTAGCCGCCGACGGCTGAGCCAGGTCGAGTGACCGTCAGCTCCGGTCGTCCGGATCCTCGATCGCGATCCGCTCGGTGACCGCGGCAGCGGTCCCCTCGGCGATCGAGTCGCCGTGCAGGTGTTTGAGCACCGCGTTGACCACGGCCGCGATGGGCACCGCGATGAGAGCTCCGACGATGCCGGCGACGACGACACCTGCCGTGATCGCCAGCACAACGGCCAACGGGTGCACACTCACGGCCCGGCCGAGCAGGAAGGGCTGCAGCACGTGGGATTCCAGCTGCTGCACCGCGATCACGCCGGCGAGCATGAGCAGGGCGACGATCGGGCCGTGGGCGACCAGGGCGATCAACACGGCGACCAGGCCGGACATCAGCGCACCGACGATGGGGATGAACGCGCCGAGGAAGACCAGCGCGCCGATGGCCAACGCGAAGGGCACCCGCAGGATCACGGCGACCAGGGTGATGCCGGCAGCATCCACCAGGGCGACCAGGAGCGTCGCGCGGGTGAACGCGGTGAGCTGCGCCCAGGCCACCTCGCCCGAGGACGCGACACGCTCGCGGGCGGCCTTGGGGAACAGTCGCACGACCCACGACCAGATGCGGTCGCCCTCGTACAGGAAGAAGAACAGCGCGAAAAGGCTGATGAACGTGCCGGCGATGACGTGGGTGGCACCCAGTCCGGCCTTGGTCAGCGAGCCCCGCAGTCCCTCGCTCGAGGACAGCGCCTGCTTGGCTTCCTCGAGATAGGTCGCGAACTGGCTGTCGCTGATGTGCAAGGTGTCGCGGATCCAGCTGCGGATCTGGTCCAGACCCTGACCGACTTGCCCGGCCATCTCGGAGAAGCCGCCGGTGATTTGACTGCCGATGAGGAAGAGGATCAATCCGATGGCGGCGATGGTGCCCAGCACGGTGACCCCGGCTGCCGCAGCCGGCTTGAGGTGACGCCGCAGGGCCCGCTTGATCGGGTCGAGGAGGGCGGCCAGCAGGGTGGCCACCACGATGGGGATCACCGCCTCGGAGACGAACCCCAGCAGGTATGCCGTGGCCACCAGGGCCGCGGCGATGACGAGCAGTCGCCAGGCCCACTCGCTGGCGGCGCGGATCGTGGGCGGGACGGTGGACGGGTGGGACGGCATACGGGTCAGCGTATTGCCGGTGCCGCATCTGGGTCTTGGCGTCGCTGCCGACGGGCGGCCAGCAGACTCGTCACGGTGACGGTCGCGAGGATCCCGACGATGACGGCCAGGCTGGCGAGGGTCGGAACGGTGGGCACGCCCGGCCACACGTCGTGAGCCCAATGGAGCACGAGCTTGACGCCGATGAAGGCCAGGATGAGGGCCAGGCCGTGACCGAGATGGGCCAGTGACGCGAGGGCGCCAGCGAGGACGAAGTAGAGGGCTCGCAGCCCGAGCAACGCGAACGCGTTGGTGGCGAAGACGAGGTAGGGGTCACCGGTGATGCCGTAGACCGCCGGCACCGAGTCGATGGCGAAGACGATGTCGGTGGCCAGGATTGCGATGACGACCAGCGCCATGGGGGTGAGCGTCCGCCTGCCGTCGCGGAGCACCGACAGCCGCGGGCCGGCATACTCGCTCTGCACGGGCCAGAAGCGGCGCAGCAGCCGAACGGTGCGCAGCGAATCGACGTCGACGGCATGGTCGGCGCCCCGCAGCGCGTCGCGACCGACCTTGACGGCCGTGGCGAGCAGGACGGCGCCGAAGATCAGGAAGGTCCACGAGAAGGTGGCGATCAGGCCGGCGCCGAGGGCGATGAAGATGCCACGCAGCACGAGGGCGCCTGCGACACCGATGAGCAGGACGCGTTGTTGCAGCTCGCGGGGGACCGCGAAGGCGCCGAGCAGCAGCAGGAAGATGAAGAGGTTGTCGACCGAGAGGGACTTCTCGACGAGGTAGCCGGTGAAGAACTCCAGCCCCTGGTCGCTGCCGTAGCGCTGCCAGAGCCAGACTCCGAAGGCGGTGGGGATGGCGACATAGCAGGCCGACCAGCGCCAGGCTTCAGCCATGGACACCTCGTGTGGACGGCGGGTGATGAGGAAATCGAGGACGAAGAGCGCGACGATTCCGGCGATGGTGACCCACCACAGGGTGGGGGAGGCGAGCGTCGTCGTTGCGGCGGCAGGCGGCTGGGCAGCCACGGCGGCAAGGGGCAGAAGAGGCATGAGGGGTCGGAGACACTTTCGGTCGGCCTGAGGTCTCCTTCACCGGCGGCGCCGGCCCTGCCCGAGAGCGCCTCTGGACGCTCGTATTGACCGGGTCAGGTCTGGGAAGTACTCCCCTCGTGGGCAGGATGCTAGAGGACCTTCGGGCCGCTCAGCAACTTTTACGCCACTCCGGTATGCCGTTAATCATGCCTGCGCGGTGACGGTGCGGTGGTCTTGGCTGGGCCCGTCCCCCCGGATTGGTGTTGCGCTGGGGTGCCGGTGTTAGAGTGTCCGTCGCATCTGGGGCTGTGGCGCAGTTGGTAGCGCGTCTCGTTCGCAATGAGAAGGTCAGGGGTTCGAATCCCCTCAGCTCCACCAGGTGAAAATGCCAGCAGTGGGGAGGCCGCGCCCCGAGGAGTGGCAAGCGATGGCATCGAAGCTGGAACGCAACAAGGCCAACGTCACGGCGTTCTATGACCTCATGTTCAACCAGTGCCGTCCACGTGAGGCCATCGAGCGCTATGCAGGTGCGCACTACCGGCAACACAACCCGCACGTCGCAGACGGCAAGGAGGCGTTCGTCGATTACTTCGAGCGGATGGCCACCGAGTACCCCGGCAAGCACGTGGAGTTCGTCCGAGTCGTCGCCGAAGACGACTACGTCGTCCTGCATTGCCATCAGACCTGGCCGGGCTCCGACGACTACGCGGGCATCGATATCTTCCGGCTCGACCCGGACGGGTTGGTCATCGAGCACTGGGATGTGCTGCAGGTGATTCCCGAGACGTCCGCCAACGGCAACGGAATGTTCTGAGCCTGGCCCGGCGGTTCCGACCTCGCGGCCCGCGACCGAGAATCGCCGAGACCTCGCGCCCAGGAGTGTTCACAGCAGCGCGGCGATGGCTTCCACGGTGCGCCAGTTGCGGGCGGTGCCGGTGACGCCGAGCTTGCGCTCCAGCACGGTGTTGGTCAGCTTCAGGGTCGCCACTCCGTCGGGTGTCCAGACGTAGGCCTCCCGCCCACTGACCGTGAAGCCAGGAGGCAGCCGGTCGGAGGCCAGCAGCCGCTCGACCGCCTCGGCCGGTGGAGTGGCAGTGAGGAAGGTGACGAGATACCGCGCCGGGTCGGTCGCGAGATCGGCGAGCGGGTTGAGCGCCACGACCGCACGGATCTGCTCGGGTGAGCGCACCACGCATGGCACGTCGACGCCGAACGATTCGCGCAGCACCGCCCGCACCTGGCCCGCGACGCGCTCGCCCTCAGCCTCATCGGCATCGAGCACGATGTTGCCGGATTGCAGCAGCGTCTGCACCCCGGCGAATCCACACGCGGCCAGCCGCCCGCGCAGCGCCGGCATCGGCACCTTGTTGAGGCGGCCGAGGTTGATGCCACGGGGGAGCACGACATGCCGATGGGTCACTCCGGCATTGTCGGCCATCGTTCCAGTCGACGGTGCGCTACTTCACGTGGGCTGCGAAGAACTCCCAGATCGCCGGAGTCGCGGAGTATGCCGTCCCGGTCGCGGCCGGGGTCCCGGTCCCGGTCGGGGTACCGGTCGTCGTCGGCAAGCCGGTGGCAGATTCCGGACCGCCTGAGATCGTGGATTTGCCGAGAGCGGTTGGGGCTGGGCTGGCATCTAACGGCCCGGTATGCCGGACGCCGGGCCACTCGTGTCCGCCCCCCTCGAGGAGCACGAGCGAAACCGTGCGCCCGACCGCGCACTGGGCGGTCTCCACAGTCACCGGGCCGTCCGAATGCGAGATCGTGCCGCCGCAGCGGTCGACGTTGCGCCAGAACGTCATGAGATCCGGGATCGTCCGTCCCTCGAAGGCCGCCAACCCTGCCGGTGGTCGGGTCGGGGTCGGTGAGCCGGGCGCGGCGGTAGGTAACGGGGCGGCGGGATCGGACACACCGGCATACGGGACTGTCGTGTCGGCCGTGCCGTGGACGTGCATGACCGACAGCGGCGCCGGGTTGGTGCAATCGCCGACCAGGGTGGCGGCTACCGGAGCGACAGCCGCGAAAAGGGTTGTGTCACAAGCAAGTCGGTAGGCCATCATCCCGCCGGTCGACATTCCGGTGGCATAGACCCGCGTCTTGTCGTAGGGGAGGTCTTTGCCGATGTCAGCCATGACCTTGGCGATGAAGTCGACGTCGTCGACGCCGGTGGCAGGCGCGATGCCGCAGCAACCGTTGCCGACGTTCCACGCGAGGCCGACAGCGTCCGGATAGACGACGAGAAAGCCCTCGCGGTCGGCCAGCGCATCCCAGCCGTAGGCCTGCTCGGTCGCGCGCGCCGTGCCCAGCCCTCCGTGCAGCATGACGACCACGGGGGGTGGGGTGAGCGTTTGGGCCGGCCGGTAGACGCGGTACATCCGGATCAAGCCACCCACGGTGAGCGCGTGTTCGCTCGAGCCGACCGGCAGCGCCGCCAGGTCCAGGCCGCCAGGCCCGCTCTTGGTGCGGGTCGTCGTGGTGGCGGTGGTCGGGGCGGGCTGCGGGTTGGGTGCGACCGTGCAGGCGGCCACCAGGCTGGCTGACAGCGCGACCGCCAGCATCGCGGTGACTGCCGCAGCCAGGGGGAAGCGCACGCCGACGCCGGAGCGCGACGGGGTCCGCCCCTTCGGCCACATGTGGGTCATTCTCGCAGCGCCGCCCGCTTCGTGGCCGCCAATGCGCCCGCTAAACCCATGACGGGAACCACATGTGGATCCACCACTGCTGATAGGGAATGAGCTGTGCCGTATAGATCGGCAGGAACCAGGCGAAGACCAACGCCGAGACGATGAGATAACACCCCACGATCGTCACGCCGACCTGGCGCCGCTGCGCGCTTACCCCCGGCGGCCCGAGGATCATCCCGAGCACATAGGTGACCCCGAGGACGACATAGGGCACGAAGGCCACCGCATAGAACTGGTAGATCGTGCGGTCCCCGAGGAGGAACCACGGGAAGAAGCCACCGGCATACCCTGCGAGGATCGCCCCCGCGCGCCAGTCGCGCCGCAGCGCCCAACGGAAGGCGAGGACCGCGAGCGACGCGGTCGCCAACCACCAGATCGTCACCGTGCCGATCGGCGTGATGATCCGGGCGCACATGTCGATATCGCAGCCGTCCTGCCCGAGCTTGGGGTACTCGGCGAAGAACGACGTCGGCCGTCCCATGACCATCCACGACCAGGGGCTGGACTGGTAGGCATGCGGCGTCGACAGGCCGCGGTGGAAGTCGAGGATCTGCGCGTGGTAGTTCCACCACGAGCGCACGGCATCGGGCACCCAGGTCCAGCGCGGGTCCGCCGGGTGGGTCAGCGCCCAACTGCGGTTGTAGCCGGTGTCGGAGCGGAACCAGCCGGTCCAGGAGGCGACATAGGTCACCACAGCGGTCGGCACCATCGCGACGAACGCCGGTATGCCGTCCCGCCACAGTCCGGTGCTGATCCAGCGGTGCACGCCGATGGTCCGCCGGGCACCGATATCCCAGAGCACGGTCAGCAGACCGAAGACGATGAGGAAGTAGAGACCCGACCATTTGGTGCCCGCGGCCAGGCCGAGGGCGATCCCGGCCAGCCACCGCCACGGTCGCCAGCCCATCGACGGGCCGCGCCAGGTCGCGGTGTGCGGCAGAGGGTGACCAGTTGGTGAGAGCGGGATCTGGGCGGCGGCCCGGACGGCGAGGCGCTCGCGGGTGCGGTCGCGGTCGAGGAGCAGCGCGGCGAACGCGGCGAGCGCGAAGAACATGACGACGATGTCGAGCAGCCCGGTGCGTGAGTGCACGAAGTGGTGACCTTCGATGGTCAGCAGGATCGCCGCGATGGTGCCCAAGACCGAGGAACGGAACAGTCGCCGCGCGACCCGGCCGAGCATGACGATCGACAGCACCCCGATGACGCACACCGAGAAGCGCCAGCCGACCGACGAGTCGGCCCCGAACAGCCCTTGGCCGGCACCGATGATCCATTTCCCGACGGGACCGTGCACGACGAGGTCGCCGACCTCGGTGTTGAAGACGTCGAGGGTGCCCTCGGTGAACGCCTTGTCGATGAGCTCGCCGTACTTGTCGGTGTTCTTCAGCTCGACGCCGTACTGGATCATCGACCAGCCCTGCTTGACGTAATACGTCTCGTCGAAGACCAGCTTGTGGGGGTAGCCCAGGTCCCAGAAGCGCAGCACCCCGCCTACGAGCGCTGCCAGCAGTGGCCCCAGCCAGCCCAACATCGGTTGGCCGATCGAGTCGCCCACGAGGCGACCGCGCAACGTGTCGACGAGAGCCTCGCGGGCTGTGACCGCCTGCGCAGGGGGCGCCGGGCGCGCCGGGGAGGCGCGCGGTGAGGGGCATGGCCGCCATCGTAGGCCGGTCGCCTGGGTCTGCCTCCCGCACTCCGCCCGGCGGGTTGGTGAGCCTTTCCTTGCTGGCGAGCGGACGGCATACCGGGGCACACTCGCGGGTATGCCCCGTGAGAACCTCACCCGTTTCGCCTGGCTGTCCATCGCGGCAGCCGTCTGCACGATCGCCCTCAAGTCCGGGGCGTATCTCGTGACCGGGTCGGTGGGCCTGCTCTCGGATGCCGCCGAATCGGTGGTCAATCTCGTGGCGGCGTTCGTCGCGCTCATCGCGCTGCACGTGGCGGCCAAACCCGCCGACGCCGAGCACCAGTTCGGGCACAGCAAGGCGGAGTACTTCTCGGCAGCGGTCGAGGGGGTCATGATCTTCGTCGCCGCGACCTTCATCATCTACAGCTCGGTGCAGCGGTTCCTCGCGCCGGAGCCGCTGGAGAAGGTCGGGCTCGGCCTCGGGATCTCGGTCGTCGCCTCGGCGCTCAACGGGGCCGTGGCGTTCGTGCTCATGCGGGCCGGGCGCAAGCACAACTCGATCACCCTGACCGCTGATGGCAAGCATTTGCTCACCGACGTGTGGACCTCGGCGGGCGTCGTCGTCGGGGTGCTGCTCGTCGCGCTGACCGGCTGGCTGCGGCTCGACCCGATCATCGCCTTCCTCGTCGGCTGCAACATCATCTGGACCGGCTGGCACCTCGTGCGCGAATCCGTAGACGGCCTCATGGATGCCGCGCCGAGCCCCGAGTGTCAGGCCCAGATCCAGGCGATCATCGATGCCCACACCACTGAGGAGGTGCACTTCCACGGGGTGCGCGGTCGGGTGTCGGGACACCAGAACCACGTTGCGATGCACGTGTTGGTCCCCGGGCACTGGACGGTGCAACAGGGGCATGACGTGCTCGAGGAGGTCGAGGACGCCTTCCGTCGCGAGTTCGAGCACATCGTCATCGACACTCACCTCGAGCCCATCGAGGACCCGCGCTCCTACGAAGCCGACCTGCTCGACCACGCCGTCCCCCCGGCCGAGGGGTCAGTGGCACCAGTCCCGCCAGTCGCGTAGGTCAGCCACGAGGGCTGGCCGCCGACAGCCTGGGCAGGAGTGCCGGGAAACCTTCCGACTCGCCGTGAAGTCCGGCGGAAGCACGGCGGGTATGCCGGGAAACCTTCCGACTCGCCGTCAAGTCCGGCAGAAGCAGGGCGGGTATGCCGGGGAAACCTTCCGACTCGCCGGGAAGTCCGGCGGGAGCACGGTGGGTATGCCGGGAAACCTTCCGACTCGCCGTGAAGTCCGGCGGAAGCAGGGCGGGTATGCCGGGAAACCTTCCGACTCGCCGGGAAGTCCGGCGGGAGCACGGCGGGTATGCCGGGAAACCTTCCGACCCGCCGTCAAACCCGGGCCGGTCAGCGTGGGAATGCCGGGAAACCTTCCGACTCGCCGTGAAGTCCGGCGGGAGCACGGCGGGTATGCCGGGAAACCTTCCGACCCGCCGTGTTCCCGGTCGTGGCCTGGGCCCGTATGCCAGACCGCTCGCAGGGCTAGAGCCAGCTGACCCGGCCGTGCAACACGGCATACCCGAGGAAGGCCGCCACGTCGATGAGGGTGTGCGCGAGGACCAGGGGACCGACCCGGCGGGTGCGTCGCCATACCAGCGCAAAGACGATGCCCATGACGACATTGCCGACGAAGCCGCCGAAACCCTGATAGAGGTGATAGGCGCCGCGCAGCAGCGCAGACGCCGCGACGGCCCAGCGCCACCTCCACCCCGCCTGCTCGAGCCGGGTCAGCAGATAGCCGACCACGAGCACCTCTTCCAACAGACCGTTCTGCACCGCCGACAGGATGAGCACCGGCACGGCCCACCAGGTCTGGCCGAGGTTGGCGGCCGCGACCTGCGTGTTGACCCCGAGGGCCCGCGCGGCGAGGTACAGCCCCAGGCCGGGGATGCCGATGGCGGCGGCGAGCAGGGTCCCTCGCCCGAGGTCTCGCCACGGGCTGCTGCCGTCCAGCCCGAGGCCCCGCAGCGCAGGTCGTATGCCGGGTGGTCCCGGCGGCACGGACGTCGCCAGCAGGTGCACGCCCAGCGCCGCCGGCACCACCGCCAGCGCGATGCCGACGAGTTGGTAGGTGAGGTCCAGCCACGGTCGGTCAGGGGTGACGCTCGTGTTCAGGGCCGAGGTCTGTGCCGAGAGGGGGACCTCGCGGGTGAGACGCTCGACGATCCGCAGCAGCGACCAGATCGCCGACGCCCCGAGCGATAGCCCCATGACGATGACGACCTCGCGGTGCAACAGCCGACGCTCGATCACGGCCACACCCTATGGGCGAGAATCGCCGGCATGGCCCCGCACAACGGAAAACCCCTCGTCACCGACTGGACGGCCGTCGACGACGCGGCCCACGACCAGGTCCTCACCCCGCGGGCAGCCGGGCGAGAGCGGATCTCAGGATGCTGAGTCAGGTGGCGCGGGCGGCGGGCCGATGACCCGGCCCCGCGAGGTGCACCGGTTCCACGGCCAGATCGCCGGAGTTGGATCGGCAAGCGGCATCCGCATCGTCGTCGGCCGATGGCCGCACTCGCCGTTCGGGCCGTTCGCCGATGCCATGGTCGAACGTCCGGACGGCCGCCGTTTCCTCCTTGCTCCGACCGATCAGATCGCCGAGTTCGTCTCTAGCACATACGAATTCGACGAGGTGCGGATCGAGCAGTTCGCCGTGCAGGTCACCGGCGCAGGTCGGGGTGCGACCTGGGAGATCGCGTCCCCGTCGCTGTCGGCCCGGCTGGCGGCAGGCCCGCGTATGCCGTTGGGTCACCTCCTGCGCTCGGTGCCACGCCCACTCGCGACCAGTCCGACCTGGGCGGGCCTGATCGACCCAGTTGCCCGAATCGTCATGCGCGGGGTGCGCACCCGAGGCGCCGCTGTCCACGGGCGGCGCGAGAGCTATGGCGCCACGGACATCCGTCGCGTCGTGGCGCTGGAGGGGACCTTCGACGGCATACCGCTCGGGGCGCTCGCGCCCGTCGACCCGCCGTGCCGCTTCGGGTTCTCCTCCACTCCCCGCACGCCGTCGCTGACCAGCGTGACGACCACGGTCGAGATCCTCTCGGCGTGAAGCCGGGCGGCGATGGGTTTGTGGACGACCCTGCCACAATGGCCGGCATGACCGCCGCCGGAGTGCTCGTGCTGGCGGCGACACCCATCGGCGACTCCCGCGACGCCGCGCCACGCCTGGCCGACGAGTTGCTCGGCGCCGATGTCATCGCGGCCGAGGACACTCGCCGGTTGCGTCGACTCACCAGCGCGCTCGGTGTCGAGCCGACCGCCCGGATCCGCAGCTATCACGAACACAACGAGGCGTCCCAAACCGCCGAACTCCTCGCGCTGCTGCGCGGCGGCGCGCGTGTCGTCCTGGTCACCGATGCCGGTATGCCGTCGGTGTCCGACCCGGGCTACCGTCTCGTCGCTGCCGCGGTGGCAGCCGACATCCGGGTGACGGCCGTCCCCGGGCCGAGCGCGGTGCTCATGGCCTTGGCCGTCAGTGGCCTGCCGGTGGACCGGTTCTGTTTCGAGGGGTTCCTGCCCCGCAAGGCGGGGGACCGGGCCCGGGTGGCGGCCGGCCTGGCCGCCGAGCCGCGCACCATGGTGTTCTTCGAGGCGCCACACCGGCTGGCCGAGTCCCTGGGGACGCTCGCCGAGGCATTCGGGCCCGACCGCCCCGCGGCTGTATGCCGTGAACTCACCAAGACCTACGAAGAGGTCCGCCGCGGGGGATTGGCGCAGCTGGCGCAATGGGCGGCTGAGGGAGTCAAGGGTGAGATCACCATTGTCGTCGCGGGCGCGCCTCCAGGTCAGCCCGCCGCGCTGGACGAGGTGGTCACCGGCATACAGGCGCGAGTTGCTGCCGGCGAGCGGCTCAAAGACGTGTGCGCAGCCGAGGCCGCGCGAACTGGCCTGTCCCGCAAGGCGCTCTACGACGCCGTGGTGGCCCGGCGAGGTCGACCCAGCCCGCCGGGCAGCTGAGCCGGTGCGGGCTCAGCGGTGGTGCTGGCCTTCGGCCGAGCGTTTGAGCGCGGCGAGGGTCTGGCGGATACCGCTGCGGTTGTGCGCGCGACGGTCGCCGAGGATGCGCTCGGAGATGGCCCGGGAGGCCGCCCCTCGCCGGTCGGTCCACTCCTCCGCAACGGTGCAGCCCGGGCCGTCGTCGTCAGGGACGATGAAGTATTCCCAGTGCGAGATCGCGGCGGGCCCGATGAAGACGTCGAAGGCCAGGTGGCGACCCTTCTCGGCAGCCGTGATCGCGCCGAAGGTGATCCAGCGCAGCGTCCCGCGGCGGTTGTAGCCGATGAACTGAGCGCCCTTCACGGCCTCGGTCGCCCCACCCCGCCAGCTCACCCGCTCGCACTCGGGTGACCACTCGCCCATCCGGGTGAGATCCGAAATGAGGTCGTAGACAAGGGGTGCGGGCGCGTCGATGTGGGTCGTGTCGCGCAGATCGGCCATGCCCCCCATCCTGGCCCCTCGCTCCTGCCGATGGTGCCTTGGGGGTGGTTTGCTTGACCACGTGACCGAATCCGAGCCCGTTGCGCACCGATTGCGGCCGCCGACACATCGAGTCTCGCCGCGTGCCCGGTGGCTGTGGCTGGTCGAGGGGGTGGGCTCGCTGCTGCCCCTCATCGCCGCCCAGGCAATCTGGTGGTGGCGCGACCCGGCCTCGCCTCGGCCGGTGCAGTGGTGGTTAGTGGCTGCCACGGTGGTGCTCGGCACGGCATACCTGGCTGTCATGCCGCAGTGGCGCTACCGGGTGCACCGCTGGGAGGTGACCCCAGAGGCCGTCTACACCCAGACCGGATGGTTCAACCAGGAGCGGCGGATCGCGCCGATCGTGCGGATCCAGACCGTCGACCTCACCCGCGGGCCGGTGGCCCAGGTGCTGAGACTGGCGTCGGTGCGGGTGACGACGGCGTCTTCGGCGGGACCGTTGGCGATCCACGGCCTCGACCACGACCTCGCGGTGAGCCTCGTCGAGCAGCTCACCGAGCTCACCGTGTCCGATCTCGGGGATGCCACGTGAGTCTCCGCGGGCGGCAGGGCGGGCGGCGGAGGTGAGCGACCCCGAGTTCCGGCGGCTGGACGCCCGGATGCTGCTCGTGCACCCGGTGCAGGAGGCGGTGCGCCTATTTCCGGCGCTGCTGGCGGTTTTCGTGACGGGCCGCACCTCCGGCCGCAGTCCGTGGTGGGACGTCGCCGCCTTCATCGCCGTCGTGGCCCTCGGGGTCTCGAGATGGTTCACGACCCGCTATCGGATCACCGGCGGCCAGATCGAGCTGCGCACCGGGCTGCTCAACCGCAAGCTGCTCGCGACGCCGGCCGACCGGGTGCGCACTGTCGACGTGACGGCACCGATCTGGCACCGCCTGCTCGGTCTGGCGCGCGTCGAGATCGGCACCGCCTCGGGAACGCCAAGCGAGCGCATCGTGCTCGACGCCCTGGCGGCGCCGATTGCCCACGCATTGCGAGCGGAGTTGCTGCACGGCAAGGAGATTCGCGCGAGTGACGCCGGACTCGTCGGTCCTGAGCCCACGTCCGTCGGGACCGGCTCGGAGAGCCTTCTTCTGCAATTGGATCCACGCTGGCTGCGCTATGCCCCACTCACCACGAGCGGCCTGCTCACCGCACTGGCTCTTTGGGGTTTCGCGGTGCAGTTCATCGGCGCCGTCACCGGGCCGATCGAGGCCGCATTCGACCAATTCCGGGCGTGGGGGGTGTGGATCACCGTGATCGTCCTGGTCAGCGCCGCCACGGTGTGGGTCGCGCTGCTGGCGGTCACGGCATACGTGCTCGCGTATTGGGACTTCCGGCTGACCCGGCACCCCGGCGGGACCCTGCACACCTCGCGGGGCCTACTCACCACCCGGTCCACGAGCATCGAGGAGGGGCGGATCCGTGGTGTCGAGCTCGCCCAGCCACTCCTGCTGCGGCTGGCCCGGGCCGCCCACCTGTCGGCGATCACGACCGGGCTGCGCCACGCCGAGCCCGGTGGCGGGGCCGGCGTCGCCCCGTTGGTGCCGCCGGCGCCGCAGCAGGTGTCGATCGACGTCGGGGTCGCAGTGCTCGGCGACCCCGAGCCGCTGCGGGTTGCCCTGGTCGGGCATGGCCCGGCGGCGCGCCGACGTCGCTACGTGCGGGCGCTCCTGCCTGCGGTCGCCCTGGCCGCGATCGCGGGATTCCTCGAGTGGCGCTTCGATCTGCCTCTGGCGGCTACTGCAGTGGGATTCCTCCTGTTGCTCACGGCACCCTTCCTGGCCGCCGATCGGTATGCCGGCCTCGGCCACACCCTGCTCGAGGGTTACCTCGTCACTCAGGAGGGGAGTGTCTATCGGCGCCGCGTCGCGCTCCAGCGCGACGGGATCGTCGGGGTGGTTGTGCGGGAGTCCTACTTCCAGCGGCGGGCCGGGGTGGCGACGGTGGTCGCCGCGACCGCAGCCGGCCGGCAAGGGTATGCCGTCCTCGACGCCCCTGCGCCCGACGCCGATCGCCTCGTGGCGGAGCTGATCCCGCAGGCGTCCGACTTCCGGGACGGGTGATGAGGCGGCCGCGACCGGAAACGCGGCGGGTCGGAAGGTTTCCGGGCATACGGGCCGTGGCGGCGACCGGATACGCGGCGGGTCGGAAGGTTTCCGGGCATACGGGCCGTGGCCGCGGCCGGATAGGCGGCGGGTCGGAAGGTTTCCGGGCATACGGGCCGTGGCGGCGACCGGAAACGCGGCGGGTCGGAAGGTTTCCGGGCATACGGGCCGTGGCGGCGACCGGAAACCCGGCGGGTCGGAAGGTTTCCGGGCATACGCGCCGTGGCCGCGACCGGAAACGCGGCGGGTCGGAAGGTTTCCCCGCGCTATCCCGCCGGCCGGGTGCGGGCCAGAGCCTCCAGGCGCGCGGCGCACGCCTCGCGGACGGTGTCCTCGGCGGTGTCCTGGACCCCCTCGCGCAGACTGGGGTCGGTCGCCGACACCACCGCGTAGTAGAACCCAGAGAAGGCCGCGAGGAAGCCCGACACTCGCACCTGCTCCCACGTGAAGGCATAGGCGTGCCGTGAGGTCGCCCACTGGAAGATGACATCAGGCTCGGACTGGCTCCAGGTCTTGACGGCATCGACGTTCGTCGTCGCGACCGCGAAAACGAGGAAGAACGCGAGCACGGCCAGGGCGACCACCCCCGCCACGACCAGGCGAGACATGGCGACGATCAGCCGCAGACTGCGCTCCTGCACCGGGTCCAGCGGGCAGCTCGCCGGAGTCGCCGTGCGCGCCGTGCCCGGGAACGGCCCGTGTGCGAGCGCCGCGTCGATCTCCTCCCGGCTGGCGAAGGTCGACAGCGCCCCCACGTCGAGGTGGTCGCGGCTGGACAGGAAGAGCAGCGACATGACGACGAAGCCGACGATCACCCCGGCATAGGCCAGCGAGTCCAGCCGGCCGATCGACTGCCACATCTCGGCGGTGAAGAAGAAGAAGAACACGACGCCGAGCAGCAGCGGCAGGGTGCGAGCCAGGGCCGCACTGGTGGCGAGGAAGGACCGGGTCACCTCGCGACTGAGAAAGGTCGCGACCGAGACCAGGCCGGTGTTGACGACGAAGATGACCACCGCCAACACGATGATCTGGATTGTCGCGATCCCACTGGCATTGAGCAGCCGGTTCTCGGTGGCCGTCGAGACGAACTCCTCGAAGACCTCCGTCTCGTGCGGCGAGATCAACACGGCCAGCACAGGCACAGCGACGAACGCGACCCGCTCGGGCCACCCCACCCGCTCGATCGGGGCGAAGGCCCGCCGTCCTCGTCCGAGGTTGCCGCCTGCCCAGGTCAGCAGCACGGCGACCAGGACGATGGCCACGCTCACGGCGGGGGTCGAGGTCAGCGTCGGCACCAGCCAGAACATCACGACGAGGAAGAGCACGACCAGGGCCGGAGCGGCTCGCACGGTCGCGGTCGAGTGGTATGCCGTGTCCGCCACGAGCGCGCCCAGCCCTCGCCGCAGGAACCAGCGGCCGACTTCGCGGCGGTCCTCGGGCTCGGCCTCAGCATCTGGAGCCGGATCGACGTCGGGAGCGTCAGCGTCAGGAGAGCCGGCGTCGGGAGCGTCGGGGCCGGGAGCGTCAGGGCCGGGGGTCGCGGGCACAGGCCGCAGCGTAATGTGCGGCCGGGCTGGGAGGCGGGTGCCCGGCATACCCGCTTGCCTCACCCCCATAGGATCGGCGCTATGAGCAAGGTCCTGTCTGCCGTCGCCTGGCCGTATGCCAACGGCCCGCGCCACATCGGCCATGTCGCCGGTTTCGGCGTGCCCTCCGACGTGTTCAGCAGGTACATGCGGATGGCCGGCCACGACGTGCTCATGGTCTCGGGCACCGACGAACACGGCACCCCGATCCTCGTGCAGGCCGACAAGGAGGGCGTGAGCGCCCGCGAGCTCGCCGACCGGTTCAATCGGGTCATCGCCGAAGACCTCGTCGGGTTGGGTCTGGCCTACGACCTGTTCACCCGCACGACGACCCGCAACCACTATGCGGTCGCGCAGGAGTTGTTCCGGGGCAACTACGCCAACGGCTACATGATCGAGCAGACCCAACTCGTCGCGATCAGCCCGTCGACCGGGCGCACCCTGCCCGACCGCTATATCGAGGGCACCTGCCCGATCTGTGGCTACGGCGAGGCTCGCGGCGACCAGTGCGACAACTGCGGCAACCAGATGGACCCGGTCGACCTCATCGAGCCCCGCTCCAAGATCGACGGCGAGACACCGCGATTCGAGGAGACGAGCCACTTCTTCCTCGATCTGCCGGCGCTGGCCGAGGCGCTGGGGCAGTGGCTCGACGGGCGTGAGGCGTCTGGCACGTGGCGCCCCAATGTCATCAAGTTCTCCAAGAACCTCCTCGAGGACGTCCGCCCCCGCCCGATGACCCGCGATATCGACTGGGGCATCCCGGTGCCGCTGCCCGGCTGGGAGGACAACCCGAGCAAGAAGCTCTACGTGTGGTTTGACGCGGTCATCGGCTATCTCTCTGCGTCGATCGAGTGGGCCCGCCGCACCGGCGACCCGCAGCGCTGGCGTGAGTGGTGGAACGACCCCGCCGCCCTGTCCTATTACTTCCAGGGCAAGGACAACATCACCTTCCACGCCCAGATCTGGCCGGCTGAACTGCTCGGGTATGCCGGTCGCGGGGCCCGCGGGGGCGCGACCGATCCCGACGCCACGGCATACGGGGTCTTGAACCTCCCGACGGAGGTGGTCGCGAGCGAGTTCATGACGATGGAGGGCAAGCAGTTCTCCACCTCGCGCGGTCACGTGATCTATGTGCGGGATGTGCTGGAGCGTTACGGCCCCGACCCGCTGCGCTACTTCATCTGCGCCGCCGGACCGGAAAACCAGGACGCCGACTTCACCTGGGCCGAATTCGTCCAGCGCAACAACTCCGAGCTTGTCGCAGGCTGGGGCAACCTGGTCAACCGCACGGCGTCGATGATCCACAAGCGCTTCGGCGAGATCCCCGCAGCTGGGCCGCTCGAGCCCGTCGACGAGGAGCTGCTCGCAGCGATCCGCGGAGGGTTCGACACGGTGGGGGCGCTCATCGAGAGGCAACGGTTCAAGGCGGGCATCGGTGAGGTCATGCGCCTGGTGGGCCTGGCCAACGGGTATGTCTCGGCCACCGAGCCGTTCAAGCTCAAGGGCGAGGACCAACGCGAGCGCCTCGGCACCGTGCTGCACGTGCTCGCCCAGGCGGTGACCGATCTGGCCACGCTTTCGGCACCGTTCCTGCCGCACGGCGCCAACCGCATTCACCGGATCATGGGCGGCGCGGGCGACCTGGTGCCGATGCCCGAGCTGCGCGAGGTCGACGACCTCGACGGCGGGCCGGGTTATCCGGTCATCATGGGCGACTACGCCGCGACCCCGCAGTGGGCCTCCCAGCCGGTCGTGCCGGGCACCCCGATCGGGCCGCCGACGCCGGTCTTCACCAAGTTCGACCCGAGCGTCGTCGACGAGGAGATCGCCCGGATGCGCGCGGCCGGCGCAGCGGGCTGACCGTCGCCGTGGCCGTTCCCACCCGTCCGCCTGCCCCGGAGCCATTGCCGCTGCCGGTCACCGACAACCACGCTCACCTCGACATCGTCCGGCATGGTGACAGCGCCGGTATGCCGGTGGGAGACGCCCTCGCTGCGGCCGCCGCGGTCGGGGTGACCCGGGTGGTCCAGGTGGCCTGTGACGTCCCGTCGATCCGGGCGTTGCCCGCGTTGCTCGACGCCCACCCCTCGGTGGTCGGTGCCGTGGCGATCCATCCCAACGACGCCGCTCGGCATGCTGCCGCCGGTGACCTCGACACGGCATACCGCGTGGTGGAGGCGGCCCTGGCCGACCCGCGGGTGCGCGCGGTGGGCGAGACCGGTCTGGACTACTTCCGCACCGAGCCGCCGGGTCGCGGCGCGCAGCAGGACGCATTCCGCTGGCACATCGACCTGGCCAAGCGCACCGGCCGGGCGCTGCAGATCCATGATCGCGAGGCCCACGCCGATGTGCTGCGCCTGCTGACCGAGCAGGGCGCGCCGGATCGGACGGTGCTGCACTGCTTCTCCGGGGACGCCGAGGTGGCCCGCGAGGCCGTGCGGCGCGGCTACTACCTCTCGTATGCCGGCACGGTCACCTTCCGCAGCGCCGGGATGCTCCGTGAGGCGCTCACGCTGACTCCGCTGGACCAGCTGCTCGTCGAGACCGATGCGCCCTATCTCGCACCGCATCCGTGGCGCGGGGCGGTCAATGCCTCCTATCTCGTCCCGGTGACCGTGCGGCTCATCGCCGAGGTGAAACAGGTCGCCGTCGAGGCCCTGTGCGAGGCGTTGGAGGGCAACCGGCGGGCCGTGTACGGCGACTGGGACGGCATACCGGCGGGCCTTTCGTCCCCGGATTCGTGACCCACGGGGCGACTGAGGCGTATGTGACTCCTGGGATGTGACCTGAATCACGTATTAGGCAGTCGTCGTTACCGAAACTTGACCTTTGCGGGAATCGCAGGGCACCGTAGACCCCGACAAGCCGGGAGGCGCTCTCCCCCCAAGGACCCCCCGGGTGTGCTCTGGGGGGCCCGATGAGCCGCCGAACCGGACAGCACAACGTCTGGAGCACTGTGTTCTCAACCGTTCGCCGCCGCGTCGCTGCCGCCGGAGTGGCCACTGTCTTCGCCGCTACCGGCCTCATGGTCGCCTCGATCGACAAGGCCGTCGCGCTGAGCGTGGAAGGCCAGCAGTCGGAGTTGCACGTCATGGGCAGCACCGTGGCCGACGTCCTCTCGGCCGCGGGGATCAGCGTCGGCGCCAAAGACCTCGTGGTGCCTGCCGCCGATCAGCCGATCGCGGATGGCACGCAGGTCACAGTGCGTTATGGGCGCAAGCTCACCGTGACCACCGACGGGCAGTCGGCCGAATACTGGACGACCGCGAGCACCGTCGACGAGGCGCTGGTGGCCCTGGGCATCCGCACTCCCGACAACGCGCAGCTGTCGGTGTCGCGCTCGCAGGTGCTCGGCCGGGACGGTCTCGCCCTCACCGTGCGCACCCCGCGCGCGGTGTCGATCACGGTGGACGGTGCGACTCGCACCGAGGCCACGCACGCCGCCACGGTCGGCGAGTTGCTCACCGCGCTCGGTGTCACGATCGGCACCGCCGACCGGGTCAGCCCGGCCGTCGACACCGCCGTCACCGAGGGCCTGGCCATCGCGGTGAAGCGGGTCAAGACCGCTTCGTCCACGGCCACCGAGCAGGTCGCCTTCGCCACCGTCAAGAAGGACGACGCCACCCTCGACAAGGGCAAGACCAAGGTCCAGACCCCCGGTGTGTCTGGCGAGCGGGTCGTGACCTACACCGAGACCTGGGTCGACGGCGTGCTGGAGAGCAAGACCGCCACCGAGACCAAGGTCACCAAGCCAGCCACCGACAAGGTCGTCCTCGTCGGCACCAAGGCCGTCGCCGCTCCGGCTGCGCCTGCTGCGCCGTCGACACCTGTCTCCGCCGGCAACACCTCCGGCGCCGGCCTCAACCTGGCCAATGCGGCGATGTGGGACCGCATCGCCAAGTGCGAGTCCGGTGGCAACTGGCACATCAACACCGGCAACGGCTACTACGGCGGCCTGCAGTTCAGCTACTCGACGTGGTTGTCTGTCGGTGGTGCCGACTTCGCCTCGCGCGCCGACCTGGCCAGCCGCGAGCAGCAGATCACCGTCGCCAACCGGCTCTACGCCTCGCGCGGGCTGCAGCCGTGGGGCTGCCGCTGGGCCGCCTGAGCGCGCCTGCCGCACCGTCCGCTCGATGCACGGCATACCCGCTGGTATGCCGTGCATCGGCGTCTCCGGGCCGCCCCGAGCAGGCCGAGCGGCGGCCCTAGGCTGGCGTCCGTGACGGCAGCCCCACCACCCCCTCTGCTCGGCCCGGCCCAGATCCGGCAACTGGCCCAGCGGTTGGGCATCCGGCCGACCAAGTCGTGGGGACAGAACTTCGTCGTCGACGCCAACACCGTGCGCCGCATCGTCCGGCGCGCCGGGGTGGCATCGGGTGACCCGGTGATCGAGGTCGGGCCGGGGCTCGGATCGCTCACCCTCGCGCTGCTGGAGACCGGGGCTCACGTCACCGCAGTCGAGATCGACCCCACCCTGGCCGCGGCCCTCGACGAGACCGTCACCCTGGTGGCACCCGAGGCAGCCTCCCGGCTGAGGGTCGTCCACGCTGATGCGCTCGATCTGATGACCCTGCCCGATCCGCAACCGGTCGCTCTCGTGGCCAACCTGCCCTATAACGTCTCGGTGCCGGTCGTCCTCACGCTCCTGGAGCGATTCCCGACGCTCGCCAGAGTGCTCGTCATGGTGCAGCTGGAGGTCGCCGAACGGCTGGCGGCGCCGCCAGGCAGCAAGGTCTACGGCGTGCCCAGCGTCAAGGCGGCCTGGTATGCCGACGCCCAGCTCGCCGGGACCGTGCCGCGCAGCGTCTTCTGGCCGGTGCCCAATGTCGACTCCGGCCTGGTCGCGATGACCCGTCGCGAGCCACCGGCGACGACAGCCACCCGGGTCGAGGTGTTCGCGGTCGTCGACGCGGCCTTTGCCCAGCGTCGCAAGACCCTTCGGGTGGCGCTCGCGGGTCTGGCCGGCGGCGCCCCGCAGGCCGAGGTCGCCTTGCGGGCCGCCGGAGTCGACCCGACGGCGCGGGGCGAGACGCTGGGGGTGCGCGACTTCGCGGCCGTTGCCGCCGCGCTGGCTTCCCGAGGTCCCACAGCGGCGGCGGAGCCACATAGGGTGGTGTGATGAGCCTCGCCACCCCCACCCGGTCGGTCACCGTCCGTGTGCCGGCGAAGGTCAACCTCGATCTGCGGGTCGGCGCCGTGCGCGACGACGGCTTCCACGACCTCGCGACCGTCTTCATGGCCGTGGGGCTCTATGACGAGGTCACGGTGACGACGTCCACCACCTGGTCGGTGCAGACGACCGGCCCGTATGCCGCGCTGGTGCCCGACACCGCTGACAACCTCGCGCTCAAGGCGGCTCGGCTGCTCGATCGGCGGTTGCGCTATCGCCAGGGGCCGGTCCACATCCGCATCGACAAGGCCATCCCGGTGGCCGGCGGGATGGCCGGCGGGTCGGCCGACGCGGCGGCCGCTCTGGTGGCCTGCGACGCACTGTGGGGGATGCGCGCCGAGCGGGAACACCTTGACGCCATCGGCGCCGCAATCGGCAGCGACGTGCCGTTCGCGCTGCATGGCGGCATCGCCATGGGGTCGGGCCGCGGCGAACAGATCACCCCGGTGCTCGCGCGCGGCACCTACCACTGGGTCTTCGCGCTCAGCCCGCAGGGGCTGTCTACCCCCGCGGTGTATGCCGAGTGCGACCGGTTGCGTGGCGACGCGCCGGTGCCCACCCCCGAGGCCTCGCCCGCGCTCATGTCCGCGCTGCGGTCCGGCGATGCCCTGGCGCTGGGGGCTGCGCTGCACAACGACCTGCAGGAGCCTGCGCTCTCGTTGCGCCCCGACCTCGGGGATGTGCTCTCCGCCGGGCTCGAATACGGCGCGCTCGGGGGCATCGTCAGCGGTTCCGGTCCGACGATCGCCTTCCTCACGGGCTCGGCCGAACATGCGCTGGATCTGTGCGTCGCGCTCACCGCGTCCGGGGTCGCACCCGAGGTGACCCGAGCCCGCGGCCCGGTCCTGGGCGCCCACCTCATCGCGGGACCGACCCGCGAGTGAAGGGTTGCTGAGCGATGGCCGTCCTCGTCGCCCTTGAGAAGGTCACCGTCGTCCATGGGGTGGCCCATGTCCTGGACTCCGTGACCACCGGAGTCCTCGGCGGGCAACGGATTGGCGTCGTCGGCCGCAACGGTGGCGGCAAGTCCACCCTGCTGCGGGTCCTGGCCGGCACTCAGGAACCCGACGGTGGCCGAGTGACCCGCACCGGCAGCACGACCATCGGCCTGCTCGGCCAAACCGACGAGCTCGACCCGGACGACACGGTCCGCGCTGCTCTCGTCGGCGAGCGACCCGACCACGAATGGGCGGGCGACGCACGGGTCCGCGACGTGCTCAGCGGTCTGCTCGGCGGGGTCGACGCCCCCGCGGTCGGCGGCCTGGCGGCACGCGTCGGCCCGCTCTCCGGAGGTGAGCGACGGCGCCTGGCCTTGGCGGCCCTGCTCATCGCCGATCCCGACCTGCTGTTGCTCGACGAGCCGACCAACCATCTCGACGTCGAGGGCGTCGCGTGGCTCGCCGAGCACCTGGCCACCCGTCGCACCCGGGCAGACACCGCCCTGGTCGCCGTGACCCACGACCGGTGGTTCCTCGACGCCATGGCAACGTTGACCTGGGAGGTCCACGACGGGGCGGTGTCGGCGTTCGACGGTGGCTACGCGGCATACGTGCTCGCCAAAGCGGAGCGCGACCGGATGGCGACTGTCACCGCGGAGAAGCGCGACAACCTGCTGCGCAAGGAGCTCGCGTGGCTGCGCCGGGGTGCTCCCGCCCGCACCTCCAAGCCCAAGTTCCGCATCGAGGCCGCCAACGCCCTCATCGCCGATGTCCCGGCGCCCCGCGACGACGTCGCGCTGGTGCGATTTGCCACCCGTCGGCTGGGCAAGGACGTCATCGACCTCGTCGACGCCTCGATCACGCTGGGGCAGCGGCCGCTGCTGGCCAAGGTCACCTGGCGCCTCGCGCCCGGCGAGCGGGTCGGCATCGTCGGGGTCAACGGGTCGGGCAAGTCGACCCTGTTGCGCGCGATCGCCGGCGACCTGCCGCTGCATTCCGGGCGGCGCAAGGTGGGCAAGACGGTGGCCCTGGCCCATCTCACCCAGGAAGTCCGAGAACTCGACGCGCTCGCGGCATACCGGGTCATCGATGCCGTCGAAGAGGTGGGCCGGGTCGTTGCCCTCGGTGACCGTGAGGTGACCGCGAGCCAGCTCGCGCAACGGCTGGGTTTCACCGGCATGCGCCAGCAGACCCGCGTCGGCGACCTCAGCGGCGGCGAGCGGCGGCGGTTGCAGATCTTGCGACTGCTCATGGCCGAGCCCAACGTCTTGCTCTTGGACGAACCCACCAACGACCTCGACATCCAGACCCTCACCTCGCTCGAGGATGTCCTTGATGGTTGGGCCGGCACGCTCGTCGTCGTCTCGCACGACCGCTATTTGCTCGAACGGGTCACCGATCGGCAGCTGGCGCTGCTCGGCGACGGCAGACTGCGCGACCTGCCCCGGGGAGTAGACGAATACCTCGCGCTGCTGCACGCCCAACCCGGGTATGCCGGGTCGGCTCGCTCCAGTGGTGGGACCCAGGCGCCGGCGAGTGCCAGCGGTTCCAGCGGTGCCAGCGGTTCCGGCGGCCCGACCGGGCCGACTGCCGTCCAGCAGCGGGAGGCCCGCAAAGAGCTGGCCCGGATCGAGAAGGCGCTCGCCCGGATCGCCGAGCGGGAGGAGCGGGTGCACGCCGACATGGCCGCCCGGGCCAGCGACCACCTCGCCGTCCTCGACCTCAACCGCACCCTGCGGGCCCTCGTCGACGACCGCGAGGCACTCGAACTCGCGTGGCTCGAGGCCGCCGAGATCGTCGGCTGACCCGCGGTTGGCCGGTCGCCTGCTGGGATGCGCCGACGGCATACCCGCTCGGTATTTTGACGTCAAGATAGATTGGTGCGATGGCGATGCGTCTTGACCACGTCCAGGTGTCCAGCCCGCCCGGCTCCGACGAGGCCATGCGGGCGTTCTACGTCGGGGTGCTCGGCATGGTCGAGGAGCCGAAACCGCCCAGGCTCGCGGCGCGCGGCGGGTGCTGGTTCCGCAGCGGTGCCGCAGTCATCCACACCGGGGTAGAGACCGACTTCCGGCCGGCGCGCAAAGCCCACCCCGCCCTCCTCGTCGATGATCTCGACGCCCTCGTGGTCGCGCTGGGCGCCGCTGGTGCGCCGGTGCGGTGGGACGACGGCATACCTGGGGTGCGGCGCTTGCACACCGAGGATCCGGTGGGCAACCGCTTGGAGCTCATCCAGGCGTGAGGGGCGGGTATGCCGGGAAACTCTCCGACCCGCCGGGTATGCCGGGCCGGCACGAGCTCAGCCCCACCGTGCGCAGTCAGTCCTGCAGCGGGGACCCGAGCCGCCGCAGGAGGCCGGCCAAGTGCTCGCACTCGGTCGGCGAGAGCGGTTGCAGGAGAACGTGTTCGTGCGCAAGCAGGTCCGCGAGGGCGGCATCGACTGCGGTGCGTCCGGCCGCCGTGAGCCGCACCAGCACCCCCCGCCGGTCGCTCGGCGCGGGCGAGCGGCGCACCAGGCCGCGGCGTTCCAGCCGATCGACGCGGTTGGTCATCGTGCCCGACGTGACGAGCGTCTCGGTCACCAGCTGTCCTGGGGAGAGCTGATAGGGGCGACCGGCCCGCCGCAACGCCGAGAGGACGTCGAATTCCCATCCCTCGAGCTGGTGTCGGGCGAAGACATCGCCGCGGGTGAGGTCGAGACGCCGCGCCAGACGGGTGACCCGGGACAACACATGCAGCGGACTGACGTCGGTCTCGGGCAGCTCGCGAGCCCAATCCGCGACGATGCGATCGACATCGTCGGACGGCGCACCCGAGCTCTTCACGTTGTCACGGTAGTCCTTCGCACCGAGAATCTCGACGTCAAGACATTGATGCGAGTTGCGTGGGCTTTCGCGATCGGGTGTTGACAGGGCACACTAAGAGAGCACATTCCTGTGTGCACCCGTCCGGCGTGTCTGGCGGCTGCCCACAGGCGGCACGACACGTGCCACGACACGCTGGGGGAGAAGTTATGTCGGCAACTGCCGGGATCTGGGGGCAGGCCTGGGCAGACGCGGATGATTCCGTGCTGCTGGGCTTGGTGCGCGACGGGGATCCGGACGCGTATGCAGAACTATGGCGACGGCACCTGCCTGCGGCGTATGCCGTGGCGCATCGCCACCGCGGTCGCACGTCCGCCGAGGACATCGTGGGTGAGGCGAGTGTCCGCGTCTACGACTTGATCAGGGCGGGCAAGGGGCCGACCACCAACTTCCGGTCCTATTTCCTGTCGACCGTCAAGACATCGGCCGTCGATGCCGCGCGCGCTGAGTTGCGCGCCGTGCCGACCGAGGACTCGATCCTTGCCGCTGCCGCACCGGCCACACCGGCATACGACGCGACGGCGTCCGTCGACCACGACCTGGTGCGTTCGGCCTTCAAACGGCTGCCGGTCCGAGACCAGCAGGTGCTGTGGCACACCGCGGTCGAGGGCACCTCGCCGGCCGCCGTCGCGAGCACCATGGGGATGACCGCCAACGGTGTGAGCGTCGTGGCGCTGCGCGCTCGCGACAGCCTGCGGGCCAAGTACCTCGATGCCCATGCCGACCGCGCCATCAGCCGCGCCGAAGACGACGAGTGCCGCTGGGTCCTGTCCCAGATGGGCCGCTACGTGCGGGGCAAGGTGCCGGTGCGCCAGAAGGCCCGCATCGACGAGCACTTGCGGGGTTGTCGCCACGCCCAGGGCCTCGCCTACGAGATGGCCGAAGTCAACCGGGCGTTGCCGGCGGTCATGGTCCCGCTCATCTTCATGGCCGGCACGTCGATGGCTTCCGCGTGGGTGGGGGTCGCTGGGGCGACTGCCAACACAGGGATGGCCGGGCCGCGAGAGGACTCCAAGGCCGCCCTGGCTGCGGCCCTGGTGGCCAATGTCAGCGGCAAGGCTGCCGCTCTCGTCGTCGGGGTCACGCTGGGCGTCGGCTTCGTGGCCGCTCCGGCCGGCTTGGCGTTCTTCTCCGGCTCCGGCGGGGGTGCCTCCGCGGCTGGGGCAGCTGGAGCGAGCGGTGCCGGTGGAAGTGGCTCAGCGGGTAGCGACCTGGCTGCCCCAATCGTGCCTGTGCCCACCGCTGCTCCGAGCGCTGCTCCGAATCCCACTGCGGTCCCTGGCGCACCGGCCGACACCACCGGCGCGACCTCTGCTGCGACCACTGCGGCGGCGACGACCACCACGTCAGGCAGCCGCACAACCAAGCGCCGGACTACATCGACCACGGGCACCAGCCCGACGGTGCCGGTTGCGCCGACGGTGCCGGTTGTGCCGACGGTGCCGGTTGTGCCGACGACACCCGTGGACCCGACCACCCCGGTCGACCCGACCACGCCGCCCACGGACGGCACCGTGACCTTCCCAGCCACGGGCGCGCAGTGGACCGATCCCTTCCTCGTGGCGATCCAGGTGCCGGCCAATGCCGACTCCACGGCGCTGTTCGAGTTGAGCCAGGGAGGCACGATCGTCGTCAACCCCGTGTCGACGACGGGCAAGGGCACGGACGGCTGGACCTGCACCTATGCCCTGGTCGCCGCGGTGTGCTCGGGCCGGGGCGGCAGCAGCTTCGATGTGACTCTCACGCCGACGGACGGGGGTTCGGCCCCGACCGACGCGACCCTCACAGTCACGGTGACCGACCCGAAGGACGTCGTCCACGTGGCGACGTCAACGGTTGCTCCACCGCCAGTCGCGACCGCCAGCGCCAAGCAGTCCCAGCCAGCGACCGCAGTCGAGCCGGCCCCGGTCGTCGAGACCTCGGTGCCGGTCGTCGAGCCCTCGGTGCCGGTGGTCGAGCCTTCGGTGCCGGTGGTCGATGCCCCGACAGCGACAACGCCCACGCCGACTCAGTAACGGCAGCAGCCCAAGGGCTCCCCGGTAACCGATCGTTACCGGGGAGCCCCTGCAGTGCTCACGTGTCCAGGGTCCGCAAGGTCGGCTTGGCCTCCAGGGTCGTGAGTCCATTCCACGCCAGGTTGACCAGGTGCGCGGCGACGACCGACTTCTTGTACCGACGGTGCTCCAGCCACCATTGCCCGGTGAGGGCGACCATCCCGACGAGCATTTGGGCGTAGATCGGCGCCGCCTTGGGGTCGAGCTTGCGGGCGTGGAACTCCGCGGCCAAGAGATGCTCGACTTGGGTGGCGATATCGCCGATCAGGCTGGCGAAGGAGCCCGTGGACTGGCCGGCCGGTGAGTCGCGCACGAGGATCCGGAACCCGTCGGTCGAGTTGTCGATGTAGTCCAACAAGGCCATCGCCGCAGACTCGACGACAGCCCGGGTCGTGCCTCCCCCGCTCAACGCCGTGGTGACCACCCCGAGCAGGGTCGCCATCTCGCGGTCGACGACGACGGCATACAGGCCCTCTTTGCCGCCGAAGTGCTCGTAGACCACCGGTTTGGACACTCCGGCCTTCGCCGCGATCTCCTCGACGGTCGCCGCCTCGAAGCCGCGCGCGGCGAAGATGGCGCGGCCCACCCCGATGAGTTGTTCGCGGCGCTCGGTGCCGCTCATCCGGGGGCGGCGACTGGTCTGGGCGGGCTCACGAGGGGTCACATCCCCATTGTCGGGCCTGGGAGGCCTCCGGGAACGGCTACCCTAGGGCGGTCCGGTCGCGGACGTTCCCCGGTTGGTCTGCTGGCAGGGCCCGCCTGACTTTGAATCAGGATTAGCGACGCTGGTTCGATTCCAGCCCGGGGAGCTGTGCTGGGTGGAGACGGTCGCGGGTGGGCGAGCCCCCCATGGCCCCGGGTAGGATCACCAGTCGTGACCACCTCCCGGCCGGCCGCCGTCATTGTCCTGGCTGCAGGCGAAGGCACCCGGATGAAGTCCGACCTCCCCAAGGTGTTGCACACCATCGGGGGCCGCTCCCTGCTCGGCCACGCGATCGCCGCCGCGCGGGCCCTCGACCCGGTGCATCTCACGGTGGTCGTGCGGCACGAGCGTGATCGCGTCGCGGCGCACATCCGTGAATGCGACCCCGACTGCGTGGTGGCCGACCAGGACGAGGTGAAGGGCACCGGTCGCGCGGTCGAGTGCGGGCTCGAGGCCCTGCCGCCCGACCTGGCCGGCACCGTCGTGGTCACCTACGGCGACGTCCCGCTGCTCTCCGGCGACACCTTGCGCGAGGTCGTGCGCGCGCACGAGGGCGGCCAGTATGCCGTGACCGTCGTGACGACCGAGGTCGCCGACCCCGCGGGCTATGGCCGCATCGTGCGCGACGCCGACGGGTTGGTCGCCCGGATCGTCGAGCAGAAGGATGCGACCGAGCAGGAGCGCGCGATCTGCGAGATCAACTCGGGCATCTACGCCTTCGACGCGACTCTGTTGCGTGCCGCGCTGGCCCAACTCACGACCGACAATGCCCAGGGTGAGAAATACGTCACCGACGTCCTGGGCATCGCGCGCTCGGGCGGGGCGCGGGTCGGGGCCTTCGTGCTCGCGGACTACTGGCAGTGCGAGGGCGTCAACGACAAGGTGCAACTGGCCCGGCTCGGCGCGGAACTCAACCGGCGCACTGTGGAGAGCGCGATGCGGGCCGGCGCGATCGTCGTCGACCCCGCGACGACGTGGATCGATGCCGACGTCAGCGTGGGGACCGACACGGTGATCCACCCGAACTCGCAGGTGCTCGGGGCGACGACGATCGGTGCGGGGGCGGTGATCGGCCCCGACACCACGCTGCGCGACATGGAGGTGGGTGACGGCGCCAGCGTCGTGCGGACCCACGCCGAGTTGTCCGTCGTCGGGGCAGGGTGCACGGTCGGCCCATGGGCCCACCTCCGCCCCGGCACTGAGCTCGGGCCCGACTCGGTCGTCAGGAGTTTCGTCGAGACGAAGAACGTCGTCGCAGCTGCGGGCAGTGTCATCCCGCAGCTGACCTATGTGGGCGACACCATGATCGAGGCCCAGGCCGCAGGGCCGGGGGAGTGACTGTGAGCGCCATTCGCCGCAAACCCAAGCGCCACCTCATGCTCTTCTCCGGGCGGGCGCATCCGGCGCTGGCCCAGGCGGTCGCCGAGGATCTAGGCACCGAGATCGTCCCGACGCAGGCCTACGACTTCGCTAACGGCGAGATTTACGTCCGCTACGAGGAGTCGGTCCGCGGCTGCGATGCCTTCGTGATCCAGAGCCACACCGAGCCGATCAACGAGTGGATCATGGAGCAACTGCTCATGGTCGATGCGCTCAAACGGGCTTCGGCCAAGCGCATCACGGTCGTGCTGCCCTTCTACGGCTACGCCCGGCAGGACAAGAAGCACCGCGGTCGCGAGCCGATCTCGGCCCGGCTCATCGCCGACCTGTTTCGCACCGCGGGCGCCGATCGGCTCATCGCGGTCGACTTGCACACCGCACAGATCCAGGGCTTTTTCGACGGGCCGGTCGACCACCTCATGGCCCTGCCGATCCTCGCCGACTATGTCGCCGCGAAGTACGGCGACCGCAAACTCGCCGTCGTCTCGCCCGACGCCGGCCGGATCAAGGTCGCCGAACAGTGGTCGGCCCGGCTGGGCGGGGCGCCGCTGGCGTTCGTCCACAAGACCCGCGACATCACCCGACCCAACGAGAGCGTCGCCAACCGCGTCGTGGGCAGCGTCAAGGGCCGCATCTGCATCCTCGTCGACGACATGATCGACACGGCCGGCACGATCACCAAGGCAGCCGATGCGATCATGGCCCAAGGTGCCGAGGGCGTCGTCGTTGCCGCCACGCACGCCATTCTGTCCGGCCCGGCCGTCGACCGGCTCCGCACGAGCACGGTCAAGGAGGTCATCGTCACCGACACCCTCCCGATCGTGCCCAGCCGGCGATTCGACAAGCTGACCATCCTGTCGATCGCCCCGCTGCTGTCGCGGGCGATCCGCGAGGTGTTCGAGGACGGTTCGGTGACGAGCATGTTTGACGGTCACGCCTGAGCCGCTGGACGGGGCCCCGGGTGCGGGGACCGGACGGCATACGATCGCCTGCATGTCCCTGCCCGTGTCGGCGCTCGACCCGACCCAACCGGTCCTGGTGGTCTCGCCGCATCTCGACGACGCGATCCTCTCGGCCTTCGCGTTGTGCCGATGGGAGCGCGCCACCGTGCTCAACGTTTTCGACGGCGCACCGACCCCGCGGCACGAGACGACCTGGGACCGGCTGTGCGGTTTCGCCGACTCCGACGACGCAGTGTCGGCCCGGCACGCCGAGAATGCCGCAGCCTTCGCCGGCCTCGACGTCCCGCAGCTGTCCGTGGGCCTGCTGGACTCGCAGTACCTCACGGCGCCGCGCGGTCTCGACGAACCGGAGCGGATCCTCACGGCTGTTCTCGACTGGGTGCACACCCAGGGCGAGCCGCGGTGCACGGTCGCCGTCCCGGCCGGAGCTGGGCGGCCGGCTCCCGCGGCGAGTATCGGCGGTGGGGCGGTCAGCGCCCGGAAACGCGCCATCCGCCAGGCGGTCGGCCCATTCGGGGGCGCCCTGCTCGATGCTCGATCACGCTACATCGCACGGCATACCAAACCGGCGGCCCAGCATGACCACCTTCTCGTTCGTGATGTCGTGGCCGGACGGCTGGCGGCCCGTCCCGACCTGGATGTCGTGCTCTACGAGGAGGTCCCCTATCTGTGGGGCGCTCCGGGCGACGATCAGGCCGGGAGCCTGGCCCGCCGCTGCGGCCGCGTCGCACAGCCGGTCGTCATCGACGTCGACCGCGCCGAGAAGGCTCGCCGGATCGGCAGCTACCGGTCGCAGCTGGCCTTCCTCTACGCCCCGCACGGCCCCTTGGACTCGACAGCCGGGCTGCCCGCCCGCGAGCGCTACTGGCGTCTGACCGCGGTCGGCGCATGAGCGCTGGTGAGCTGGCTGCCGAGGTCACCCCGGCCGCGCGGCTGAAACGTTCCGCGCTCGCCGTCGACCTCGGGCTGCTGGCTGCCGTCGTGTCGGCGGCTGCCTTCGGCAGTTCCGGGCCGTTTGCCAAGTCGTTGCTCGTCACCGGCTGGGCACCGCCGACGATCGTCACCTTGCGGATCGGCATCGCGGCGCTCGTGCTGCTCGGTCCGGCGCTGTGGTCGCTGCGGGGTCGATGGGCGGTGCTTCGAGCCGAGCGCGGGATGATCCTCGCCTACGGCCTGGTCTCGGTCGCGGGGTGCCAGGTCGCCTACTTCAACGCCGTCGCGCGGATGCCGGTCGGGGTGGCGCTGTTGCTGGAATACCTCGGGATCATCCTCGTCGTGCTCTGGGTATGGGCGCGGACCCGGCGTCGGCCCGCCCCCACGGTGGCGCTGGGCGGCGCACTCGCCGTGGCCGGCCTGGTGCTCGTGCTCGACGTGGCCGGCTCGGCGACCGTCGATGTCGTCGGCGTGGTCTGGGGGCTCGGGGCGGCGGTCGGTCTGGCCGCCTTCTTCGTCATCGCCTCCCGTGCCCACAGCGACCTGCCGGCCGTGGCTCTGGCCGGGTTCGGAATGCTCGTGGGCACCGTGGCGCTCGTCGTCCTGCAGCTCGTGGGCGCGCTCCCCACGGCGTGGGCAAGCGCGGATGTCACGATCCGGGGCGTGCACCTGCCCTGGTATGCCGCGATCCTCGAGCTCGCGCTCGTCGCGGCTGCCGCGGCATACCTGTTGGGCACCATCGGGGCGCGGGCCTTGGGCTCGACGGTGGCCTCCTTTGTCGGGTTGACCGAGGTGCTCTTTGCCGTCCTGCTCGCCTGGTTGCTGCTCGGCGAACTGCCCGGACCGATCCAGCTGGTCGGCGGGGCGCTCATCCTCGCGGGTGTGGTCGCAGTGCGGGTGGGTGAGCTGCGCGGGAGCGGATTTCGCGACACCTGACCCGATGGGTAAGCTGTGCGGGTTGCCTCGGCGAGGGACGTGCCACGCGCGCTGTCCGTGATCGACGTGGGTGGATCTCCCGCCCGCGCGTGTCGTGTCCCGCGTCGAGGCCCGCCATCCGCACGACCAACCGCTGCCAGGAGACTCCAGATGTCGGAAATCAAGCTGCCCGCCGAGCGCCGCACTGCGTTCGGCAAGGGTGCCGCCCGCAAGATCCGCCGCGACCACAAGATCCCCGCCGTGCTCTACGGACACGGCACCGACCCGGTGCACATCACCCTGCCGGGCCACGACACCCAGATGGCGCTCAAGACCGCCAACGCCCTGCTCTCGATCGACCTGGAGGGCACCGCGCAGCTCGCCCTCGCCAAGGACGTGCAGCGCAACCCGATCAAGCCGATCATCGAGCACATCGACCTCGTCATCGTGCGCAAGGGCGAGAAGGTCGTTGTCGACGTGCAGGTGCACGTCGAGGGTGAAGCCGCTCCCGACACGATCGTCACGGTCGAGAGCCAGACTGTCGAGTTGCTCGTCGAGGCCACCAACATCCCGGCCAACGTCGTCGTCTCCGTCGAGGGCCTGGAGGCCGGCGTGCAGATCCACGCCGGCGCCATCGAGCTGCCCGCGGGTGCCGAGCTCGCCGGCGACCCCGAGACGCTGGTCGTCAACGTCTCGGCGACGATGTCCCAGGCCGAGCTTGACGCCGATCTCGGCGAGGGCGAGGCGCAGGACGAGACGCCGCTGCTGGACGTCGAGTAAGCCCTAGCGCCCGTGTCCGCGTGGCTGGTCGTGGGGCTGGGCAATCCCGGCCCCCGGTACGCCGCCAACCGGCACAACGTCGGAGCCTTCGTCATCGGGGAACTCGTCCGCCGGTATGCCGGTGGGTCGGGTTCCCCGTCGGCGTCTGCTGTGCCGGTCACCACGACGACGGATGGGCTCAAGGCCCACAAGGCTCGGGCTCAGGTCGCGTCGCTCCGGCTCGGCACGCTCCCCGGAGGGGTGCCCGGCCCGGCTGTGACGGTCGCTGTCCCCACGGCATACATGAACGAGTCGGGAGGGCCGGTCAAGGCCCTTGCGGCCTTCTATTCCGTTGCGCCCCAACAGGTTGTCGTGATCCACGACGATATCGACCTGCCGTTCGGGGTGATTCGGCTCAAGCTCGGGGGAGGCGAAGGAGGGCATAACGGATTACGTTCTCTCACAAGCGCTTTCGGCACCCGCGACTATCTTCGGGTGAGGGTCGGAGTGGGTCGGCCGCCGGGCCGGATGGACCCCGCTGACTTCGTGTTGCGAGACTTCACCGCGTCCGAACGACCCGACGTGCAGTTGGCCGTGGTCGAGGCTGCAGATGCCGTCGAGGTGCTGGTGCAGCAGGGACTGCTGGCCGCCCAGCAGCGGTTCCACGCGCCCTGAGAGGTGCGCGCCAGCCCGCGCCCTGAATGTCCGAATGATCGGGATAGTCCCTGCGTGGCGTCTCGTAATGTGAGACGCCATGGGCCACTTTTCCGTGTGAAGCCGCCCAAGTGGCGCTCGGCGAACGCGCTTGGCCCTACTATCGCTCTAGCCACGCAGGGGGGTCGGGCCGAGGGGGTCCGTCACGCTGGACGAGATCACAGATCGATGTCCATTGCTTGCAGGGTTGGGTCACGGGGGTGGCCCGCAGGGCACAGGGCACCTGACGAAAGAGGCGTCGTCAGGTTTATGGGGAACTAGGGGCACATCGTGACGACGGATGCACGTCTGCTGTCAGCGCGCCGGGGGGCGGCGCTACGGCCATTTCTGGACGACACTCTCAGCGCACTCGACGTGCGCGGGGACGGCCGGTCCGCGACGACCTGGGTGCCACGGCATACCGCAGTCGTTGTCGCCGGCGATGTCGTCGCATTCGCACTTGCTCTGCTGTCGGCCGTCGGCGTCAGCCGCCGCGTGACTGGCGGCTGGGAGCCGGCGACCACGTGGCTGCTCGTGGGCGTCGCGGCGCTGTGGCTGGCGGTGCTCGCCGGCTCGGGCGGCTACGACCGCTACCACAGCGGCACGGGCTCGGAGGAATACCGCGTCATCGGCCGGGCGGCCGTCATCACCCTGGCCGTTGTGTCGGCCGGCGCTCTCGTCGCCGATTGGCGTGAGGCGCGCACCGTGCTGCTGCCGTTCGTGGTCGTGGCCTTTGCTGGGACGCTCGCAAGTCACGCGATCATGCGCCGTCGGCTCGCCCGGTTGCGCCAGGGCTCGAGCCACCTGATGGACACCATCGTCGTCGGCCGCGAAGACCGCGTCGCGGCGATGATCCGCGAGTTCCACGCCGCCCCGCAGGCCGGGTTCCGGGTCGTGGGTGCCTGCGTGCCCGCGGACCCGTCGGGCCGTGGCCCCGGGATGGTCGAGGGCGTCCCTGTCGTGGGCACCCCGGGAACGGCCGTTGCCGCCGTCGACCGGATGGGCTGCGACGTCGTCGCGGTCTCCAGTGACGCAGACCTCGCTGGAGCGCCGCTGCGGCGGCTGGGCTGGTCGCTCGCCGAGCGCAAGATCGACCTGCTCGTCTCGCCCGGCATCGCCGAGGTCGCCGGCCCGCGGCTGTCGCTGCGGCCCGCGGCTGGGCTGTCAATGCTGCACGTCGAGCGGCCCGCCGACGGGGCCGGCCGGTTGCTGCTCAAGCGAGTCACCGACACGGTGGGGGCCGGGTGCATCGTGCTGCTCGCGCTGCCGATCCTTGCGGCGATCTACCTGGCGGTCCGGCTGGGCGACCGTGGTCCCGCCTTCTTCTTGCAGGAGCGGATCGGCCAAGGGGGACGCACCTTCCGGATGATCAAGTTCCGCACCATGGTCACCGATGCCGAGGCGCGGTTGGCGCAGATGTCGCGCGACGGTCAGGTCAATACCGTCCTATTCAAGGACAAATCGGACCCCCGAATCACCCGGGTGGGGCGGATTCTCCGGAAGTACTCGCTGGATGAGCTTCCGCAGCTGTTCAATGTCCTCAAGGGCGACATGTCCCTGGTCGGGCCGCGCCCGCCATTGGCGCGCGAGGTCGCCGGGTATGAGTCGGACGCGATGCAGCGTTTGCGCGTTTTGCCCGGAATGACTGGGTTGTGGCAGATCAGTGGTCGGAGCGACTTGGATTGGGAACAATCTCTGCGCTTGGACCTGTGGTACGTAGACAATTGGACGCCGATGCTCGACTGGCAAATCCTGGCGCGAACCGCCAAGGCAGTCGTGCGGGCGTCCGGGGCATATTGATTCGAGGCACACGGTCGACGTGAGGGCGTCGACCCGGCCGGCCGCCGCATAGGGCTCGCGGCGGTCATCAGAGGGGCCGGTCCGTTCTTGGCGAACGGGCCGTTTGGGGAAGGGGAAAGAGCGCTATGCGCATCGTCATGTTGGGCACACGTGGGGTTCCGGCCCGGTACGGCGGCTTCGAGACCTGCATCGAGGAGGTAGGCAGCCGCCTGGTCGAGGCTGGGCATGACGTGACCGTCTACTGCCGCAACACCACCGGTGGAGCGATGCCTACGTTGTACAAGGGCATGGATCTGGTCACGCTGCCGGCGGTCTCGCACAAGGTTGCCGAGACCCTGAGCCACAGTGCCGTCTCGGTCGGCCACGTCATCACGCGGCGCCGCCCGGACGCGGCGCTGTTGTTCAATGCCGCCAATGCCCCGTTCCTGCCCGCCCTGCGCGCCCGGTGGATCCCGGTGGCCACGCACGTCGATGGCCTGGAGTGGAAGCGCGCGAAGTGGTCCGGCGCCGGTCAGAAGTACTACCGCGCAGCCGAGTCGCTCGCCGTGCGCTGGTCCGATGCGCTGATCGCCGACGCCCAGGGCATCGCCGACTACTACCGTGACGAGTTCGGAGTTCCGACCGAGCTGATTCGCTATGGCGCCCCTCGGGTCGCCAGGGGCGATGGCTCCGAGTTGGCCGAGCTCGGGCTCACCCCGCGCGGCTACCACCTGGTCGTGGCCCGCTTCGAACCGGAGAACCACGTTCACCTCATCGTCGAGGGCTATGTCCGCAGCCGCTCGACCTTGCCGCTCGTGGTCGTGGGTGGGGCCCCCTACGCCGACGCCTACACCACCCAGGTCAAGGCCTTGGCCAACGACCGCGTTCGCTTCCTCGGCCCGGTGTGGGACCAAGACCTGCTCGACCAGCTCTACGCGCAGGCCTTCACCTACTGGCATGGTCACTCGGTCGGCGGCACCAACCCGTCGTTGCTGCGTGCCCTTGGTGCCGGTGCCCCGACCAACGGCCTGGATGTGATCTTCAACCGCGAGGTGCTCGGCAGCGCCGGGCAGTTCTTCACCACAGCCGCCGACGTCGCCGCGCTCATCGACGCGGGTGAGGCCGACGCGCAGCTCACCCTGCGGCGCTCGGTGCTGTCCGAGGCACGTGCTGACCTCTACGACTGGGACGATGTCGCCGAGTCCTACGAGAAGCTGTGTCACGGCCTGGCCAACGGCACGCACCGGCGCAGCGGGGCTAGCGGCCGGCGTCGAGGGGTCGCGATCCGCTCGAACACCGAGGCCACGCCCGACCCAGTGCGCACCCAGGCGCCCGCCGACGCCCCCGCTGCCGCCGACACAGATCACGGCGCCGTGGCGGCCGACACCACGGCCGCGAGCCAGGTTTCGGCCCATCTGCCCGATCTGTCACTGACCGACGCCGACCTCGCGGACCTCGCGAGCGTGGGCGACCGGGCGGTCCGAGCCGGATGACCGTCATGACCCGCCCGGCCGAGAGCATCCCGGCGACGGTCCGCAGGCTGGCCGCGCACCAGAAGAGCAAAGCCGGCGCGCCGGCATACTCCCGGTTCGTCAACCGGCCGCTGGGGCGATGGTTCGCCGCGACGGCATACCACCTGGGGATGACCCCCGATCAGGTGACCCTCGTCAGTGCCGTCACCACGTTTGCCGGGGTGTGCGTGCTGGCGCTGGGCCCGTCCGCGGTGGCCACCGGGCTGCTGGCCGGGCTGCTCCTCGTGCTCGGCTACGCCCTGGACTCCGCCGACGGTCAGCTCGCGCGGTTGCGCGGCGGTGGGTCGCTGGCCGGCGAATGGCTCGACCACGTGTGTGACGCCTTCAAAAGCACCGCGGTCCACGTCGGCGCACTCATCGGGCTGTTCCGGGCCGAGGTGCCCAGCGGCTGGCTGCTCGTGCCGCTCGCCTACGCCATCGTCGACTCGCTGGGGTTCTTCGTCTTCGTGGCGACCGATCTCATGCGCCGCATCCAGGGGCCAGACGCGGCCAAGCCCGCGAGTTCGTCCTCGGTGCTGCGCTCGCTGCTCACCATCCCGACCGACTATGGCTTCCTCGCGGTCACCTTCCTGCTCTTCGGTCTCCCGCAGGTGTTCATCGTCGTGTATGCCGTGATGTTGCTGGGCAACATCGGTTACCTCGTGCTCGGGCTGCCGCGCTGGTATGCCGGGCTGCGGACGCTGCGGCGCGCCTGAGCGATCATGCAACGACACTCCGGGAGGCAGTCGCCTCCGCGCACTGTGCTGGTCGCCCATCCAGGCGCCGATGTTTACGGCTCCGACCGGATGTTGGTCGCGGCTGTCAACGGCCTGGTCGAGGCCGGGCTGCGCGTCATCGTGGCCGTGCCCGGCGACGGCCCGCTCGTGCCGTTGCTCACTGCGGCTGGGGCTGACGTGCGGCGTTGTGCCACACCGGTATTGCGCAAGTCGGCGCTCTCGCCGCGTGGATTGGTGCGGCTGGCACTCGAGGCACTCGCGGCCCTGCCGGCCATGATCCGCCTGGTGCGCGCGGAGGGTGTCGACGTCGTGTATGTCAACACCGTGACGATCCCCGTCTGGCTGCTCGTCGGGCGCCTGAGCGGGCGGCGCGTCGTCGCGCATGTCCACGAGGCCGAGGCCGACGGGGGACTGCTGCACCGGGCGTTGTCCGTGCCTTTGGTCGCCGCGCACACGGTGGTGGCCAACAGCGAATACACCCGCACGACCCACGCGGCGGCCGTGCCCGCCCTGCGCG
Source organism: Actinomycetales bacterium (assembly GCA_016710385.1). GTDB lineage: Bacteria > Actinomycetota > Actinomycetes > Actinomycetales > Dermatophilaceae > Phosphoribacter > Phosphoribacter freyrii. The sequence goes on along the minus strand of JADJVX010000017.1, from coordinate 756,337 downwards.
GCCGCACTGTCGTCGTCAGCAACGGTGTCGTCCCGGCAACCACCACACGTCCGCCCCGTGAGCACATCGATGCGCCAGTGCGGCTGCTCTACGTCGGGCGAATCTCGCCGCGTAAGGGGGTCGATGTCGCTGTGGCCGCCGTCCGCCGGCTGCGCGAGCAGGGCATGGATGCCAACTTGCGGCTGGTCGGCTCGGTCTTCCCCGGCTACGAGTGGTTCGAGGAGCAGTTGAGAGCCAACGGCGCCGACCTGCTGGCCTGTGGCGCATTGGAGTTCGCGGGATATCAGACGGACACGGGACCTGCGCTCACCGAGTGCGATATCGCGCTCGTGCCGTCGGTCGAGCCCGAGGGCTTTGGCAATACGGCGGTTGAGGCGGTGCTCGCGGGGCGTCCGGTGGTGGTCTCCGAGACCGGCGGACTTCCGGAGGCCGTCGCGGGTGTGGCCAGCGCGCGGGTCGTCCCCCCAGGGGACGCAGTCGAATTGGCGCGGGCGGTCGGCCAGACTGTCGTGGACTGGGATCGGGCTCGAGCAGATGCGATGCGTGCCGTGGGGGCTGTGACTGAGCGGCAGTCGATGACCCGCTATCACCAGGGGATCGTTGCTGCGGTGTGGGGCGGGCCGTCCGGTTCGGACGGCCCGATCGGGGGATACGCCGTGGCGGGGGCCGCGGGGGAAGGCAGGATGGTGCGATGACCGAGACATACAGGGTTGCGGGGAATGCGCAACGGCGGGTGATCACGACGGCCCACTCGTGGCGCCGACCGGGGGGGATCGGGTCGCTGCTGGCAGCCACCTGCCTGGCGGTCACGCTGTCGGCGTGCTCGTCGTCGTCCGGGGCGGGCGACCAGGTCGCTACCCAGCCGCCGACCAGCAGCGGCGTGGCATCCATGCCGCCTGGACCGCTGGCCCCGGCTACGCACGAGGCCGCGCAGCGCCCGACCGTGACAGGCGCGCCGTCGGTGAGCGCAGCCCCGGCCACCTTCGGCGGCACGGTCAGCTATCCGGACGGGCTCACGGTCACCCTCGCCTCGGCGACCGCGGCCACGATGTCCGGCTCGGGGCCGGGCTCGTTCCCGGGCGCGCCACTCGTCATCGTCGACCTCGTCGTGCACAACGGCACCACGGCTGCGATCAACCTCGACCACAGCTTGGTCAGCCTGGAAAGTGGCAATCCCCGTCGGATCGGGCGGGCTTTCGGGAGCGAGGGAGCTGTCGACCTGTCGGGAATCCTCGCGCCGGGCGCCGACGCCAAGGGGAAATACGTCTTCGGCGTGCCGGCTGCGGAGCAGTCAGATCTGCACGTCTACGTCGATCTCGACGGAATTCACACCATCGCTGAGTTCACAGGGCGCGCCTGAAAGTCATAATCCGGACATTTGGCAAATAAAGGCGGGGTGCGAGAATCCCGCGGTCTCAAATTCTGTCACTCGGTATTCCATCTCCGTCCCTGACCCCTATCCTAGGCGTCAGGGAGTTCAACTAAAGGGGCCGCGTCACCGGGGGGTGACGTGCGCAAAGTAGGGGGAGTTATCACGTGGGCATTTCTCGTATCACCAGGTGGGTGGTGTCGGCGGCCTCGACGGCGGTCGTTGCTGTCGGCCTGACCGTCATCCCTGCCGGATCGGCCGCGGCCGACACGGCGCCGCAGGAGGTGACCACCCCTGTCACTCCGCCGACCGTCTCTGTCGACGTCCTGCCGACCTGGCAGATCAACGGCGTGGTCTGGAGCCAGGTGGTCGTCGGCAACACCGTCTTCGCAACCGGCGCCTTCAGCACCGCTCGCCCACCGGGGGTCGCCGTGGGTGGTGCCGGCGAGATCGCGGTCGGCAACTTCATCGCCTACGACATCACGACGGGCGAGCGCATCGCCAAGTACGACCACACGTTCAACGCTCAGGGGATGGTCGTCTCCGCTTCGCCGGATGGGTCGCGGGTCTACGTCGGCGGCGAGTTCACCCAGGTCGACAACAAGTGGATCAAGCGCATTGCGGCCATCGACGTGGCGACCGGCAACCTCATCACCAAGTTCGCCCCGCAGGTCAACGGCCGCATCCGAGCCATCGCGGCGACGAACACGACCGTGTATGCCGGCGGCAACATCACCTCGGTGGGTAGTACAACCCGCACCAAGTTCGCGGCCTTCAACGCCGCCGACGGTGCCCTCCTGCCGTGGGCTCCGACGGCCGACAACGAGGTGTGGTCGATGGTGCTGACCCCGGACGGCTCCAAGGTCGTCGCGGGTGGCCAGTTCCCGAACGCCAACGGAGCGGTGGCCAATGGAATGGCCGCCTTCGATCCGGTCAGCGGCACGCGGGTCACCTGGCTGGCGAACAACACGATCAAGGATGCGACCAACGGCGCGATCACCTCGCTCAAGACCGACGGCACCTACATCTACGGCAGTGGCTATTCCTATGGCACCGGCGCGACCTTCGAAGGGCCGTTCTCGCTCAACCCCTCCGATGGCTCGATCAGGTGGCTCAACGACTGCCAGGGCGACACCTACGACGTCCAGCCCATCGGCCCGGTCACGTACCTCGTCGGACACGCCCACAACTGCTTGATGATCAACGAGTTCCCGGACACCAGCCCTCGAGTCCGCTGGCAGCGGGCCATCGCGGTGCCGAGTTACCCCACGACGGTCAACAAGGGCCCGGACATGTACGGCTGGAACTACGCCGGGCTTCCGGCCGCGGGTCTGTTGCACTGGTTCCCCGACCTCACCGCCGGCACCGTCACTGGTCAGGCCCAGGCTGCCTGGTCGGTCTCGGGCAATTCGCAATACACCGTGGTCGGGGGTGAGTTCCCCAAGATCAACGGCGTCGCCCAGCAGGGGCTGGGTCGCTTCGCCATGCCCACGGTCGCACCCAAGAAGCGCGCTCCGCAGTGGGACACCAACCCGGCTCGCACGATTCCTCCGGTGATCGCGTCAGGGAGCATCCCGGGCGTGATCCGGATCTCGTTCCCGTCCGCGTGGGACCAGGACAACAAGACGCTGACCTACAAGGTCATCCGCGATCAGGACCTCCCGAGCCGGGCCACCGTCGCCGAGTTCACGTCGCCGAGCAACTTCTGGACCCTTCCGATGCTCGGGGCGACGGACAGCAACCCCCCGCCAGGTCCGCACACCTACTCGGTGAAGATCACCGACCCGGATGGCAACGCCACGTGGAGCACGACGTCCAACCCGGCCACCCTGACTGCCGGCTCCGCCCCGTATGCCATGGCGCTCCTCGCGGATTCCCCGGTCCACTACTGGCGGATGAACGATTCCGGCAGCACCTTGGCTGATGCGCTCGGCGACTGGCATGGCATCTATGCCGATGGCACCACCAAGGGCCAGGCGGGTGCGCTGCTCAGCGAGACCGACACTGCAGCCGCCTTCAACGGCACGAGCACCGGGTATGCCGTGACCGCAACCAGCGTGCCGACGCTCGCCCCAGCGACCTTCTCGGTGGAGGCGTGGTTCAAGACCTCGTCGACCGCAGGGGGCAAGATCGTCGGCTGGGGTAACGCCACCAACGCGTCGAGCACGTCCTACGACCGGCACATCTACATCAACGGGTCCGGCCAGCTCACCTTCGGCGTCTACGCCGGGGCGACCAAGACGCTCACCAGTGGCACCGGCTACAACGACGGTCAGTGGCACCACGTGGTGGGTGCGGTCGACCAGGCCGCCGGCATGACCTTCTATGTCGACGGTCGGCGCATTGGCGCCCTGAACGGTGCGATCAAGGCCGAACAGAAGACTGGCTACTGGCACATCGGCGGCGACACCCTCGGGACGTGGCCCAACGCCCCGAGCAACCGTTACCTCGACGGCACCATCGATGAGGTCGCGGTCTACCAGACGGCGCTCACCCCGGCCCAGGTCGCCGCGCACTACACGGCCAGCGGCCGCACCGTGCCCAACCCGACCGACCCGGCATACTCCTATGGCCAGGCTGTGACCGCCTCGAACCCGACGATCTACTGGCGTTTGGACGAGGCCACCGGCCGGATGGTCATCGACACGACGGCCAACGGCAACTACGGCACCTACTCCAGCGGTGGGGTGACCTACAACCAGCCCGGCGCCGTGGCCGGCAGCAATGGAGTGACGCTCAACGGAACCTCCGGTTGGCTGGGCGGGCAGACCGCATTCGTCAACCCGACGGTCTACACCGAGGAGATCTGGTTCAAGTCGACCTCGATCAAGGGCGGACGCCTCATGGGCTTCGGCAACGCGGCGACCGGCACGAGCACGAGCAACGACCGGGTCTTGTTCCTCACCAACACCGGCAAGATCGTCTTCGGCACTTACACGGGAGTCGAGAACCGCATCACGACGGACGCGTCCTACAACAACGGCGCGTGGCACCACGTCGTGGCCACCCAGGGCGCGGCGGGGATGCAGCTCTACGTCGACGGCATCCTCGTGGGCACCAACCCGCAGACGGCGGCCCAAAACTTCACCGGCTACTGGCGGGTGGGCTATGACGTCCCGTGGAGTGGCGCGACCAGCGGCTACCTCGCCGGCAGCGTCGATGAGGCGGCCGTCTACCTGCGGGAGCTGCCGGCCTCGGAGATCCGGGCGCACTACGTCGCGGGCGGCGGGGTGCTACCCAACATCCTCCCGACGGCGGCGGCCGCCGCCACGGCGGTCGGACTGGACGTCACCGTGACGGCCGACGGGTCCACCGACGAAGACGGCACCATTGCCTCCATCGTCTGGGACTTCGGCGACGGCACGACAGGCGTGACCGGCTCGCCCGCCACGCACCGCTACGCCGCAGATGGCGCCTACCAGGTGACGGTCACGGTGACGGACAACGCCGGCGGCACGGCCACCAAGACCATCCCGGTCACAGTGACCAACACGCTGCCCACTGCGGCGCTGAACACCACGGTGGCCAGCCGATTGGTCACCGCGACCGGCACGGGCACCGACACCGACGGCACCATCGAGTCCTACAGCTGGGACTTCGGGGACGGCACCGCAGCGGTGACCGGACCGACCGCAACCCACACGTATGCCGCTGACGGCACCTACCTGGTCACCCTCACGGTGACGGACAATGCCGGCGGCACGGCCACGGCCACCGGTCCGGTGACGGTGACCAACGGTGCGCCGACGGCAGCGCTCGTGCTGACCACGACGGCGGCGCGGTCGGTGGCGGCGGACGGTTCCGGCTCCAGTGACCCGGACGGCACCATCGCGTCCTACAGCTGGGACTTCGGCGACGGCACTCCGGCCGCCTCCGGGGTGACGGCGACCCACACGTATGCCGTGGACGGCACCTACGTGGTCACCCTCACGGTGACCGACAACGTGGGCACCGTCGGCACCGCCACCGGGCAGGTCGTCATCGCCAACCAGGCGCCGACGGCAGCGCTCGTCCTCACCAAGACGGCGGCGCGGTCGGTGGCAGCGGACGGTTCCGGCTCCAGCGACCCGGACGGCACCATCGCGTCCTACAGCTGGGACTTCGGCGACGGCACGCCGGCGCAGACCGGGGTGACTGCCGTGCACACCTATGCCACCGACGGCCAGTACACCGTGACGTTGACCGTGACCGATGACCTTGGGGCGACGGCGTCCACCACCGGGCTGGCCGACGCGAGCAACCAGCTGCCAGCCGCGACGTTTACGGCGAACACCCAGCAGACGTCGCTGAGCGTCGACGCCTCGGCCTCGTTCGACGCCGATGGCACGATTGCGTCCTACAGCTGGGACTTCGGTGACGGCACCCCGGCACAGACCGGTGTGACGGCCACCCACGTCTACGCGGTGGCAGGCAGCTACACCGTGACGCTGACGGTCACCGACGACCTCGGCGCTGTGAGCACGGCCAGTCAGGTGATCGCCACGGACAACAAGGCACCGGTGGCGGCCTTCACGGCCACCGGGTCGCCTCAGCACGTCGCCGTCGACGCCAGTGCGTCGCACGACGAGGACGGCACGGTCACGGCATACAGCTGGGACTTCGGCGACGGCACTGCATCGGTGAGCGGCGTGACCGCCGCCCACGACTACGCGGCAGCCGGCACCTACCAGGTGACGCTCACGGTGACCGACGACCTCGGTGCGACCGCGACGTCCACGCAAGCGGTGACCGTCGAGTCGATCAACCAGTTGCCGACGGCGGACTTCACCGTCAGCGGTGGCGAGCTCGTCATGGGCTACGACGGGTCCAGTTCCAGCGACCCCGACGGCAGCATTGTCGGCTACGCGTGGACCTTCGGCGACGGCACCACCGGCACGGGGCCCGTGGTCTCCAAGACCTATACGGCACCGGGCAACTACCAGGTGACCCTGACGGTCACGGACAACCGCGGCGGCATCGCCACCAAGACCTCGACGGTCTGGGTGACGGGCACCTTCGCCCGGGATGCCTTCGACCGCACCCTGGCCAGCGGCTGGGGCACGGCCACCCAGGGTGGGGCGTGGACGGTGGCCTCCAGTGCGACTCCGTTCTCGGTCACCCCGAACCTGGGCGCCATGAAGATCACCGCCGGCCAGACCGCGAGTGCGGTCCTGTCCGGGGTGACGGCCACGGATGCCGATCTGTCGGTGAAGTTCTCACTCGACAAGCTCGGTGGCGGTAGTGGCACCCAGGTGACGGTCATCGGTCGCGGCGACAAGTCCAACGGCTACCGGGGCAAGCTCGTCGTCTCCAGCACCGGAGCGATGACGCTGTCGGTCCTCAAGGTCGTGGCCGGCACGGAGACCACCTTGATCAGTAAGGCGGTCACCGGCGTCACGTATGTGCCGGGCGACACCTACAACCTGCGGGTGCAGGTCTGGGGGTCGGGCACGACGTCGCTGCGGGCCAAGGTGTGGAAGGTCGGCACGACCGAACCCACCACCTGGCTGGCCAGCGCGACGGACACCACCGCCGCCTTCCAGGTGCCGGCGTCGATCGGACTGCTGAGTTACCTCTCGGCGTCGGCGACCAATGCACCGGTGACGGTGAAGTACAGCGAGTTCGCAGCCCGGCTCACGGGCAACTGACGATCGAGTGTGGGGCCTCGGCGGCGCCGGGGCCCCACATCTCGGCCGTGTGGGGGACAATAGGGGCGACCGAGGGCAGATCGGTCACCATCGCATCCGGGGCGGGTGCGTGCAACGAGGGGATAAGCACATGATTACCGGGTATGTCTCGGGTGTCTTCGACATGTTCCATATCGGACACCTCAACATCATCGTGAAGTCGCGGGCTCGCTGCGACCGGCTCATTGTCGGTGCGGTCACCGACGAGGTCGTCGAGGGGATCAAGGGGCGCAAGCCGATCATCGCGCTCGAGGAGCGCTTGGAGATCCTGCGGGGGCTGCGGGATGTCGACGAGGTCGTCATCGACAGGTATGCCGACAAATACGACACCTGGAAAGAACTTGGCTTCGACGTCATCTTCAAGGGTGACGACTGGCGCGACACGGCCAAGGGCCGCAAGCTCGAGTCGGATCTGGCCGCTCACGGCGCGCGCGTCGAATACTTCCCGTACACCAGTCACACCTCCAGCTCGCTGCTTCGTGAGGTGCTGTCCGGGTTGGCTCACACGCCGGTAGCGCCGCTGCCCGAGGCCGTCGAGCACGACACCTTCCTCGCGCCCGCGACGTGCGAGGTCTGCGGCATGCTGCGGCTGCCCGCACTGAGCGTCTGAGGCCCCCGATGGCAGAGCGTGTCCTGGCGACACCTCCGGTGCCGTCCACTGCGCGAGTGACCGTGTGTGCCTTGACCTTTCGCCGGCCGCAGCTGCTGCCGGCGCTGGTCGAAGCGCTCGATGGGGCGTGTCGCGAGGTGGATCCGGCCGAGGCGATCATCGAGATCCTGGTCGTGGACAACGACCCGCAGGGCACCGGGGCTGCCGCTCTGGCCGACCTACACCTGACCCATCGCACGCCCGTGAGATGGGTGGTCGAGCCGACGCCGGGAATCTCAGCGGCACGCAATCGCGCTCTCTCGGAAGCCGATTCCAGCGATGCTCTGGTCTTCATCGACGACGACGAGACCCCGACATCGCAGTGGCTGGCGCGCTTGTTGCAGACCTGGCGCGAGCACCACGCGTCCGCAGTGGCGGCTCGAGTGCTTCCTGAGTATGCCGTGCCACCGGACCCGTGGATCCTCGCTGGGCGCTTCTTCGACCGGCGTTCCCTGCCGACCGGCACGGTCGTCGACGTCGCCGCGACGAACAACCTCCTGCTCGACCTGCGGGTCGTGCGCGGGCTCGGGTTGCGATTCGACGAGCAATTCGGACTCACCGGTGGTGAGGATGGACTGTTCACGAGTGCGCTCACCCGGGCGGGGGGACGCATCGTGTGGTGTGACGAGGCAGCAGTGACCGACCTCGTCCCCGAAGGACGGCTACGGCGCCGTTGGGTGCTCATGCGGGCGGTCAGCCACGGCAACAGCTCCAGCCTCATCGATCTGCAGCTCATGCCCGATCACCGCCTCGCCGCGGCCCGGGCCCGGTTCGCGGCCGGCGGCGTCGCCCGGATGGGCGCTGGCGCCGCTCGAGCAGCGCTTCGGTGCCATCGGCCGGTCATCCCGCCACCAGGCTCGCGGGCTACGCACCGCCTGCCGCGGGGTCGGGATGCTCGCCGGTGCGTTCGGCTGGCGGTTCCGAGAGTATGCCCGCGGTCATGACCCGCGCTGGGTGCGGATCCACGCTGCGGCGTCAACCGCGGATGCGTCCTGAGGGGGCAGGCACATGGCAAGTGGGATACAGTCGCACGGCGTCATCGAGGGGGTGGGCCGAGTGGATCGAACGCGGGCAGCGCAGCTGAACCTCGTCGTTGTCGCCGTGTGGCTCTGGTCCATGGTGCCCCCGGTTGTGCAGCGGCTGACCGGCCCCACCGGCCGGGCCAGCGTCACCCAGGAGGTGCCCTACACCGCGGCGGCCGCCATGTCGGCCACCGTCATGGGCGGGCTGCTCGTGCTTACCCTGGTGCTGGTCATCGTCTCTGCGTGGCGATCGCTGCCGCACCATCCGGTCGGACCGCTGCTCTTGCTCCTGCTGCCCTGGATCTACCTGGTGTTGCGCAGCATGGCCGAGGGCGGCGGGGTCGATATCCGCAAGATCGCCTATCCCCTGATCGTCGTGACGATCTGGGTGCTGCGACCACGGTTGCGCGATCTGGTCGCCCTCGGGTGGGTCGTCGTCGTGACCGCGGCGCTGGCGATCGCCTTCGGCGTGCTGATCCCCGAGGCCGGCATCTTCCGCAAGCCCAGTGGTGAGGTCATCGTCACCGCCAAGAGTGACTTGCCCTGGGGCCTGCTCACCGGGATGTTCTCGCACCCCAACTCGCTCGGGCAGTACCTCGTGATCGGCCTGCCGTTCGTCACCCTCATCCGCCGTGGGCTGACGAGATTCCTCGGGGTGGTCGTGGTCGTCCTCGCCATCGTCTGGACGTCCTCGCGCACGTCCGAAATCGCCGTCGTGGCCGGCGCGCTCGTCACCTTGGTCTGTATGGCCTGGTCGCCACAGCGCCGCCGGTATGCCGTGGGGATGGGTCTGACCGCTCTGGCGGGCGTGGTCGTCGTGGTCCCGCTGGTCACCACGGCATACGAAGCCTTCACCAACCGCGGCTATATCTGGGCAGTGAGCCGCCAGTTCGCCGACGCGGAGCCGGCCTTCGGGCTGGGGCCGGGGTGGTACGGCGCCATCGGCAGCAGCGCCGGCAACCTTGGCCCGACGGTCTTCCACGGGCACAATCAGTTCATCCACACCCTGACGACCGGGGGGCTGGTCGGGGTGCTGGTCATCGCGGCCTACTCCCTTGTCGCCGCGTGGAAGGCTGCCGCGCGCACGCGGACGACCTTCCTCGGCGCGGCCTTCGTCGCGGTGCTCTTCGCCACCTGTCTGTTCGAAGTGTCCTACACCTTCGTCGACAACACCGTGCTCATGCCGGTCGTCGCCATTCCGCTGGCTGCCCTGCTGGTGTCTCGGCGCGAGGACGACGGGGAGTGGGACGAGACACCGCCCGCGCCGACGGCATACGAGCCCTTCCCCGACCTGCCCGACCTCGACCTGCCGCCGATGGATCTGCGGACCATCACCCAACCGATCAGGGTCGTCGGGGCGGGTGAGAGCCCGGCGACCTGGGAGGGCGACCTGCCAGACCCTCGGAGTCGACCCGCCTTTCCCGGCGGGTCAAGGCTGCGGACCCGTCGGTCGGCGGCTCCACAACGACACCGTTAGGGCAGCGCGCTCTGCGCGGCACGGCGGTGACCCTGGCGGGGCAGTTGGTGCGCTTCGTCGTGCAGTTCGGCTCGGTCATCCTGCTGGCGCGATTGCTCACCCCGGACGACTTCGGCGTGGTCGCGATGGTCACCTCGGTGGTCGGGATCGCCGAGATCGTCCGTGATTTCGGGCTGTCGTCAGCGGCGATCCAGGCCAAGACGTTGAGCCATGCCGAACGCTCCAATCTCTGGTGGATCAACACCGGCATCGGGGTGCTGTGCACCTTCTTCATCGTCGCGCTCGCCCCCCTGCTCGCCCGGGTCTACGGCGATGATCGCGTCGTCGGGATCGCGCTGGTGTTGTCCGGGCTGGTCATCGTGTCCGGGGCGAACACCCAACTGCGCGCCGACCTGAGCCGAGGGATGCGCTTCTCGAGTCTGGCCCTGACTGACGTCACCGCACAGATCACCGCGGTGGCGGTGGCGATCGGGATGGCGCTGACCGGGTGGGGCTATTGGGCCGTCGTCGGGCAGCAGATCACCTTCGTCGTCGTCGGCTTCGTCATGAATGCCCTGCAGTGCCGCTGGATCCCCAGCCGGCCGGACCGGCATACCCCGATGGGGCGGTTCTTCCGGTATGGCGGAGGGGTGCTCGGCACCCAACTCATCGGCTTCGCGACGAACAACATCGACAACGTCGCCCTCGGGGCGACGTGGGGCGCCGGGCCGCTGGGCAACTACTCCCGGGCTTACCAACTGCTCATGGTGCCCATCGAGCAGATCAACGCGCCGATGACCCGAGTCGTCCTGCCGGTGCTGTCGCGCGCTCGTGAGGATCACGAGACCTTCACTCGCTATGTGCAGCGCGCACAGCTGGTCGGCACGCACGGTCTCGGGCTGATCTTCGCGGTGGCCGCTGGGCTCGCCTGGCCGATCACGGACATCCTCTTCGGACCCCAATGGGCCCTGGTGGCACCGATTTTCGCGGCTCTGGCGATCGGCGGGGTGTTTCGAGGGCTGATCCAGCTGCCGTACTGGTGCTTCCTGGCCGTCGGCAAAACGGGGGACCAACTGCGCCTGTATCTGTGGACCCGGCCGCTGATGATCCTCGTGCTGCTGTCAGGGTTGCCGTGGGGTCCGATCGGAGTCGCGATCGGTCACAGCGTGGCGTTCGCGCTGTACTGGGTGGTCTCGTTGGCCCGGATGGGTCGCGCAGCGGATCTCGATCCCACCCCGCTCTACGCCCAGGCGATGCGCAGCTTCGTCCTGGTCAGCGGACCGGCCGGACTCGCGGCATACGGAGCCGCCCAACTCGTGCCGGGATCGGCGGCGCAACTGCTGCTCGGGCTGGGTGCCGCCGCGGCGTGGCTGGCGATCGCCACCCTGTTCCTCCCGTCGGTGCGGTCCGAAAACGTGGCCTTGGTGGGCTTCCTCAGGCGGGGGCTGGGCCGCCGATGAGCGGCGTGGCGCGGTCCAGGTTCTGATAAGGGCAACTTTGTCGGCTTCGTCGTCTGCTACTCTCGGCGCTGGAGCCAAGGGAACTCCGAGGGGCACTTTTCATTTCAGGGGCATGGGGGCAATTCATGCTGACTCATCAGCAATTGGGGACATTTGTCGACGCCGCAGCATCGGCTGACGGCGCACAGCCGCGGGAGCCACTGCGCATCGCGGTGATCGGCACCGGATATCTCGGCGCAGTCCACGCCGCGTGTATGGCCTACCAAGGTCACCACGTCGTGGCCGTCGACTCGGACGCTGGGAAGGTCGCGGCGCTCGCCGCGGGCCGGCCGCCGTTCTTCGAGCCGGGGCTGGAGGAACTTCTCGCCGAGGTGGCGCCTACCGGGCGGCTCACGTTCACGACCGACTACGCGCTGACCGCGGGCTCGGATGTGTTCTTCCTCTGCGTGGGCACCCCGCAGCAGCAGGGCGGGTATGCCGCCGACACCAGTTACGTCTACGCCTCGGCTCGTTCGGTGGCGCCGTACCTCACGTCGGAATCGCTGGTCGTCGGCAAGTCGACGGTGCCGATCGGCACCGCGTCGGCCGTCCACGCAGCGATGGCGGAGCTCGCGCGGCAGGGTGTCACGGTGCGCTTGCTGTGGAACCCCGAGTTCCTGCGCGAGGGCGTGGCGATCCAGGACACGCTGCACCCTGACCGCTTCGTCTACGGGGTACAGGGCGCCACGGCAGAGGCCGACATCGCACTCTTGGATCGGGTGTATGCCGCGAGCCTGGCCGACGGGACCCCCCGGGTGGTCACCGACTACGTCACGGCCGAGATGGTCAAGACCGCGGCGAACTCGTTCCTCGCGACGAAGATCTCGTTCATCAACGCCATGGCGGAGATCTGTGAGGCAGCCGGCGGCGACGTCGTGAAGCTCGCCGAAGCTATCGGCCACGACGAGCGGATCGGACGCAAGTTCCTCGGGGCCGGAGTCGGCTTCGGCGGGGGTTGCCTGCCCAAGGACATCCGCGCCTTCCGGGCGCGCGCCGAGGAACTCGGCCTGGGCCAGTCGCTGGCCTTCTTGCGTGAGGTGGACGGCATCAACCAGCGCCGTCGTGACCGGGTCGTCGACCTGGTCGCTCAGCTCAGTGGCGGCGACCACACCGGAGTGCGCGTGGCCATCCTCGGTGCGGCCTTCAAGCCGCACAGCGACGACGTGCGCGACAGCCCAGCGCTGACCATCGCGACGGCGCTGCAGGAGCGGGGCGCGCAGGTGCGCGTCTTCGACCCCAAGGCCATGGCCAACGCCAAGCAGGTGGCGCCGCAGCTGCAATACGCCGTCGACCTGTGGGATGCGTGTGTGGACGCCGATGTCGTCGCCGTCCTCACCGAATGGCCCGAGTTCCGCAGCGCGGACCCGGTTGCGCTCGCTGCCGTGGTCCGCAGGCCGGTGGTCATCGATGGACGCAACGCTTTGCCCGGATCGGCGTGGACTGCCGCCGGATGGACCTATCACGCGCTGGGCCGGGCCACGGCTGAGACAGCGGAGCCTCGGAAGGACACCCAGTCATGAGTTCGATGCACCCCTCCTCAGCGGAGTCGTCCTCGGTCATCACGCTGCTCCGGGGCTGGAAGATGATCGCCACGCTGCTCGTGCTCGGGGTCGTCGCAGGCATTGGGTTCTCGGCGCTCGTGCCGACCCGCTACCAGGGCCAGGTGACCTTCTTCGTCTCCAATCCCACCTCGGCCAAGGCATCGCGGTTCGAGTCGGCCCAGTTGGCCCAGGAACGAGTGGCCAGCTATGTGCAACTGCTCGGTTCAGACCGGTTGGCCGGCATGATCGTCCAGGATGCCAAGCTCACCGTCGAGCCGACGTCACTCGCCAAGCGCATCTCGGGTCAGTCGGATGCCAACACCGTGCTCTTCACGGCCAACATCCTCGACGAGAACCAGGACCAGGCGCTCAGCCTGGCTTCCCAGATCGCGACCCAGATGATCAAGTTGACCAATGAGCTCGAGGCGGGCAGCGACCCGGCCCAGTCGCAGGTCGCGCTGCAGGTCGTGTCGGGACCGCGGGTGACCGACGGCCCGATCCAACCGGTGCGCCGCAACTACGCCATCATCGGCGCAGCCTTCGGTCTGTTGCTCGGCTGTGCCTTCGTGTTGCTGGCCGACATGGTGCGGTCTGCTGGCGGGCTGGGCGGTCCGGGGTCCGATGCGCGCAAACGGGTGCGCGGCGAGGACCTCACCTCAACCCGATCGAGTGGTTCGGTGGATCCCGGTGCGGCATTCCAGGTCTCCCGGCGCGATCGGCGTCGGTCGGTCGGTGTGGGTGTGACGGCCTCCAGCACCAGCAATGAGTGAGGTGACCGGTCCGCGGATTGCGATATGCCTCGCGACGTTCAAGCGACCCGCCGAGCTGGCCCGCATCCTGCCGGTGTTGGTGCAGCAGCGCGCAGAGCTGTCTCCCCCGCCGAGCATCATCGTCGTCGACAACGATCCTGAGGCAGGCGCCCGCGAGCAGGTCGCCGACGCGATCGAGGCGTTCGCGGCCGGCAGTCCCGACCTCCCCGGCGGGGACTCAGGCATCACCTATGTGCACGAGCCCACCCCCGGCATCGCGGCCGCCCGCAATGCAGCCGTCGACGCGGCGCTCGCGGACGGTATGGACGCGGTGATCTTCGTCGATGACGACGAGGTCCCGCTGCCGGGCTGGCTGAGCACCCTGGTCGGTGCGTGGCGTGAGTGGGGTTGCGCGGGTGTGGCCGGGCCGGTCATCGCCGTGCTCGAGGGTGAACCCGACCCGTGGATCGACGCCAGCGGTCTCTTCGAGCGAGTGACGCGGCCCTCCGGCAGCCTCATCCCGGGAGCCGCGACGAACAACCTGCTGCTCGATGTGCACGTGCTGGAGCGACACGGCCTGCGCTTCGATCCGGGGTATGGCCTCTCGGGGGGGAGTGACACCCGGTTGACTCACCAGCTGGTGGGACGAGGCGAGGTGCTCAAGTGGTGCGACGAGGCGGAGGTACTCGACTACATCCCGCCGTCGCGGTGCACCCGGGAGTGGGTCACCGAGCGCACCGTGCGCACGAGCAACAGCTACACCCGGTCGAGATTGGACCTGGCCCGGGAGCAGGATCGTGAGCTGGCCATGCGCGTCGTGCTCACCGCCCGCGGGGTGAAGCGGATCGTCACCGGCAACCTCGGCCTGCTGGGGGCGCGGCTGCGGCCCGACACCAACCGGCACGCCCGAGCGACGATGACGGTTGCGACCGGTCAGGGCATCCTGCGCGGCACCCGGGGGAAGGTGACCTACGGATACCGGCGTAGTTGATTTTTCACGCGGACAAATAGGTCTGATTCACACCACGACAAAGCGCGACACACGGTCATAAACCCGACGGTCAGACGACCGAGCGTCGGGTGCTGTCTCTTGGGTCTGTCGTTGCCAATCCGTTACACTCCGGGCCTGACACTGGGGTAGTGCGGCTACGGTCGGCGCCTCAATCCAACGGCACGCAGCTCTGCACGGCTGCGCGCCCGGAGGAAGGACCTGTTCATGGCCGCGCGCCGAATCTCCCTCAGCAAGCGTGCCCTCCACCGTCTCGCTGCTGTCGGCAGCGTGTTCGGGGTGGTCGTCGGTGGCATTGTCGTGTCCGAATCCCGCGCTGCGATGCAGGCGGCGGACGCCATCCCGACCGGCACAGTGTTGGCCACCGATGGTTTCACCCGCACGGTGGCCGCTGGGCTGGGCCTGGCCGACACCGGCGGGGCCTACACCCTGACCGCCGGCAACGATGCGGTGTCGGTAGACGGTGCCGCTGCCGTCTTCCCCGGATCCCCATCCGCCGTCTTCAACGGCGAGCTGCGTTCGGTCAAGGCACTCGACACCAGCGTCGTCGCCACCGTTGGCTTCGGCGCGGTGCAGGCTGGGGCCCGGGTGATGACCGCCGTCGAAGCGCGCAAGGACCCGGCCACCGGAGTCGGCTATCGGGCGTGGTTCCGGATGCGTGACGACGGCGTCGTGACGATCCGGACCCAGCGGCTGTCCGCGGCCGGGGACACCACCCTCGGCGATGCGACGGTCACCGGGTTGGTGGCCCCCAACGCCAAGCTGGTCACCCAAGTGGTCGTGACCGGCACCAATCCGGTGCGCATCCGGGCGAGGGTGTATGCCGTGGGGGCCACTCCGTCGGCCTTCCAGTCCGATCTGTCCGACTCGTCCGGCTCCCGGGTGACCACCGCGGGAGCTGTGGGCCTGGCGGCATACGGGCTGAGCGCGACGGTGACCACGCCGGTGCGGCTGGACGACCTCGAAGCCCGTGACGTGACTGCTCCGCCCCCGCCGACCACCACGACGACGACCGCCGCAACGACGTCGGCCACGACCACGCCGAAGCCGACGACCACGGCACCGACGAGCACGACGACGACCACGACGACGACCACGACCACGACAACGGTCACCCCGACCGTCCCGGCCTCGACGACCACCGCGGGTGCTGCGGCTCTCGGCAGCACGGCATACCCGATCCCAGCGGGGGCCGTCTATGTCGCTCAGGGGGGCAGCAATGCCAACCCGGGCACGGCGGCCAGCCCCAAGGCCAGTGTCGGCGCGGCGATCAACGCGGCTCCCGCGGGTGGCACCGTCGTCATCCGGGCCGGCTACTACCACGAGCAACTGGTCATCACGAAGGCCGTCACCCTGCAGAGCTACCCCGGCGAGGTGGTGTGGTTCGACGGGACGGTGCCGGTGACCGGCTTCACCAAGAGCGGGACGACGTGGGTGGCCCCGTGGGCGGTCGTCCACGACCACACCCTCGGTTACCACACCTGGGAAAACGACACTCGTTATCTGCAGCCGGGCTACCCCTTGGCAGCCTGGCCCGACCAGGCCTACGTCAATGGCAGCCAGCTCAAGCAGGTCGCTCCGAGTGCGGTCGTCGCCGGCACCTTCGCCGTCGACTACACCACCAAGCGGCTCATCCTCGGAGACGACCCGACTGGCAAGGAGATCCGTGCGGCCGACTTGGAGCAGGCGATCGAGACCCAGGTGGCCGGGGTGACGATCCGGGGCATCGGGTTCCGGCGCTATGCCAACCCCATCATGGCCAACGGCCTCATCCGGATCGCCAAGGACAACAGCCGGATCGAGAACGTCCGCATCGATGACGCCGCGACGATCGGGCTGTCGATCTCGGGCAACGTCAAGGTCGACCGGGTGACGATCAACCGCGCCGGCATGGTCGCCTACATGGGCCACTACGCCGACAACTCGGCGATCACCAACTCGGTGGCGAGCAACAACAACTACGAGAACTTCAACAACCTGCCCGAGGCGGGCGGCATCAAGTTCACGTCCAGCCGCTTCATCACCGTCCAGGGCAATGTCGTGGCCAACTCCAACATGGCCAAGGGCATCTGGCTGGACGAGTCCTGCTACGGCATCAACATCCTGAGCAACACGGTGACCAACAGCGGGCGCGCGGCGATCCAGGTGGAGATCAGTGCCAAGGGCGTCATCGCCGACAACCGGGTCTCCGGCGGGATGATGGGCATCTACCTGTTCGACAGCGGTGACTTCACCGTGGCCAACAACCTCGCCTACGACACCACCCACGCGGACATCTACTTGTCCCAGGACGAGCGCCGACAGGCGACCTACTCGGTGGGGCGTGATGTCCGGCAACCCGTGCCCGACCCCACCAACCCTTGGCTGCTGCGCAACATCGTCGTGATCAACAACGTCATGGGCAAGGACACCGCGCCGTCCTACTTCCAGTTCTACGTCCTGGACAAGGCCACCCGTATCGACGCCGACGCCATGAACATCACGCTCAACGGCAACGTCGGGGTGAAGAAGGCGTTGACCACCGATGCCACGTTCATCGGCTGGGGTGGCACCGACAACGTCACCGTCGAGAAGTACGACACCGGCGAGGCCTTCAACGCGGCTAAGGGCAAGACCTGGCGCAACTCCCTGGTTGCGGCCGGCACCTCGGTCGACGAGGAACTGCGCCAGGCGGCGGCGATGACCATCGGGGTGCCGCTGTCCGACGCCGTCGCGACCCTGCTCGGCGTGCCGGCTGGCACTGCCAAGGTCGGGCCATTGCACTGACGCGAGCACCCCGCCGACCGGCTGACCCCACGACTCGACGGCCCGACGGCCCCCAGGAAGGTCAGCTGATCCGCAGCCCGCGCAGCGAGATCAGACCGGTGGTCGAAGCCCGGCCGACGTGCAGGTAGGACCCCCGCAGGGTGGCGTCGTGACCGGTGACGGCGGCGCCGGTGTCCATCCGGCTCCAGGTCATCGTGTCGGGCGTCACGTCCAGCCGCAGGGGCACCCAGGTGCCGACGGTGAGGGCCGGCCCGGGCACGGTGGCAGCCAACGGCATACCGGCGCGGTTGCCGGCCTGGTGGCGCCCGAGCTGCAGCGTGCCGTCCATGCCCAGCAACGCGTGGTAGCCGTCGAGCCGGCCCTGCCCGGACTCGTAATACCGGTCGTCCGGGTGCCCGAAGGCCACCTCGACCGGCCCGCCGTCGGCCGGCGCGCGGTCCACTCGCACCTGTAGGTCCAGCCGGTATGCCGTGGGGCGCGCGAGCGGAGCCAGCTGCCCGAGGGTGAGGAAGGCCATCCGGTCCTGGGCCGCCAGTTGCACCACGCCCGATCCGGGCCACGCCAGCCCGAACTCGGCCAGCTCGGGGCGCACCGTCATCTCCCCGGGCGCGATCGCCCCCTGCTCCCACTCGGTGGCGGTCACCGGCGCGACCGCGCCGGCGACATAGCCATAGCTGGACGTGACGAAGCCCTGAACCCCCCGCGCGGCGAAGTAGTCGACCTCGCTGCGGCGGTGCACGGGGAAGACGCACACCGGTATGCCGGTGGCGACCGCCGCCGCGACCAGTGGGTCGGGCAACGCGTTGTCCCCGTCGCCGGTCGGAATGACCAGCAGGTCCTGCTCGCGGTTGAGGGTGGCGCCGACCTCGACCAACCGATCGGCGGTGACCTCTTCGGGCGCGCCGAAGTAGCAGAAGACCGGCAAGCCCGCCTCCCGGGCGCGCGGGATCCGGCGGCTGGACTGGTGCAGCTTGCACACCACGCAGGACTGCACCCCGAGTTCGACGACGAGCGCGAGCATCGGCTCGAAGGCTTCCGGGTCCTTGGCCTCCAGGACCACGACAGTCTTGTGTCCCAGCCGGGTCAGGACGGTGTCGAGCCGCGCCAACCCCGGGCGTCTGTCGCCCAGCCAGCGCGGGCCCAGCCGGGGGATCTCGATGCGGACGTCGGCCAGCGCGGCCCAGGTGGTCTGCGACGCCAACCCCTGGCTCGTCGTCGTGCGCCGGAAATCGAGGTCGTGCTGGCAGAACAGCACCCCGTCGGAGGTGCGCACGACGGATACCTCGATCGCCGGTGCTCCCCAGGTCAGGGCGCCCTCGTATGCCGGCAGGCTGTGCTCCGGGAAGACGTCGCCGCTGCCACGGTGGGCGATGAAGAAGCGCGAACCGCGGTGCTGCCACCAGGTGGCGACGCTCGGGGTGGGCGCCCCATCCAGCGAGCATCCGGCGGCCGACGGGGCCACCGAGAGGGCGGCCACACCCGCCAGGAGCTGGCGGCGGGTCGGGCGGCTAGGTGCGGCCGGCCGACCGAGCGCCCACGTCATGGCGGGTACCCTAGTGCGGTGAACTGAGAATGATCCGGTTCATCCATCCCGGAACGGCGACCGCGCGCCAGTGGCGTCGTTCGCCGTCCGTTCTCGCCGACGAGGAACCCCGTTTCGCATGTCTGCTCCCTCGTCACTGGTGACCCCCTGGGCGACCGGCCGGCTCGCCCCGCTGCTGCGTCGATGGTCCGAGAGCGCCCCCGGCCGGGCTCTTGACGCGCTGAGCGAGCAGGGCGTGCTGCGCGCCGACCTGGCCGTCCCGACCGGCGCCCGAGCCCTGGTGCTCGCAGCGGTGGCGGCCGACGGAGGGGGCCCGGTCCTCGCGGTCACAGCCACGACGCGCGAGGCCGAGGACCTCGCCGCGGCGGTCGGGTGTTTCCTCGACCCCGATGCCGTGGCGGTGTTCCCGAGCTGGGAAACCCTTCCGCACGAACGGCTTTCGCCGCGCTCCGACACGGTCGGCCGTCGGCTGGCCGTCGTGCGCCGGTGGGCACACCCGGATCCCGACGACCCGGCATACGGGCCGGTGCAGGTGGTCGTCGCGCCGGTCCGCGCGGTGCTGCAGCCGCTGGCACCCGGCCTGGGTGATCTCGCCCCGGTGCGCCTGCGACCCGGCGACGAGCGGCCTCTCGACGAGGTCGTCGAGTCGCTCGTCGCGGCGGCCTATACCCGCACCGACCTGGTCGAGAAGCGCGGCGAATTCGCCGTGCGCGGTGGCCTGTTGGACGTCTTCCCCCCGACCGACGAGCACCCGCTGCGCGTCGAGTTCTGGGGCGACACGGTCGAGGAGATCCGCTGGTTCCGGGTGGCCGACCAGCGCTCCCTCGAGGTCGCCGAGCACGGGTTGTGGGCCCCGCCGTGTCGTGAGTTGCTGCTCACCCCGGCCGTGCGCGCTCGGGCCGCCGGCCTGATCGACCGGCTGCCTGGAGTCGCCGACCTGCTGGCCAAGGTCGCCGAGGGCATCGCCGTCGAGGGCATGGAGTCGCTGCTGCCGGCGCTGGTCGGTGCCGACCTAGGCACGGTCCTGGATGAGTTGCCACGCGGTTCCCGGGTGGTCGCCTGCGATCCCGAGCGGATCCGGCTGCGGGCCCGCGACCTGGTCGCCACGAGTGAGGAGTTCCTCGACGCGAGTTGGTCCTCGGCCGCCGCAGGCAGCGCCGTGCCGGTCGACCTGCGCGGTGTGCTCGGCACGGGTTCCTACCACTCGGTTGCGGCGCTGCGGGAACAGGCCGAGCACCTCGGTATGCCGTGGTGGCAGTTCTCGTCGTTCGCCGCCGACGAGGAGTTGGCCGATTTCGTCGACGAGCCCGACGAGGTGAGCCGGCTGGACCTCGGGTTGCACGACACGCCGGCCTATCGCGGCGACACCGAGCGGGCCATCGCCGACATCCGGGCCTGGCTCGGTGGGGGGCAGCGAGTGGTCCTCGTCACCGAGGGGCCCGGCCTGGCCCGGCGGGTGCACGAGGTGCTCGGCGAGCATGGCCTGGCGGCTCGCGTCGCCGACGAGCAGGTCGACCCCACTGCCGGAGTTGCCCTCGTCACGACGGGGGCGCTGGGCCGGGGGTTTCTCGACGAGCAGGCCGGCCTGGTCGTGCTCACCGAGGCCGACCTCACCGGCTCGACCGGGTCGGGCACGTCGACCCGCGACATGCGCCGGATGCCTTCACGGCGCCGGGCCCAGATCGATCCCCTGGCGCTGCGCCCGGGCGACTTCGTCGTCCACGAGCAGCACGGCGTGGGGCGCTTCGTCGAGATGATGCAGCGCACGGTCGGCGGAGCCACTCGGGAGTACGTCGTGCTGGAATACGCCGCGAGCAAGCGCGGACAGCCCGGCGATCGGCTCTATGTGCCGACCGACCAACTCGACCAGGTGACCCGCTACGTCGGTGGGGAGTCGCCCACCCTGCATCGCCTCGGTGGCTCCGACTGGGCACAGACCAAGGCCAAGGCCCGCAAACACGTCAAGCAGATCGCGGCCGACCTCATCAAGCTCTACTCGGCGCGGATGGCGACCACGGGTCATGCCTTCGGTCCGGACACGCCCTGGCAGCGCGAGCTCGAGGACGCCTTTGCCTACGTCGAAACGCCCGACCAGTTGTCCTCGATCGACGAGGTTAAGGCCGACATGGAGCGCGAGGTCCCCATGGACCGGCTCATCTGCGGAGACGTGGGCTACGGCAAGACCGAGATCGCGGTGCGGGCGGCGTTCAAGGCGGTGCAGGACGGCAAGCAGGTCGCCGTGCTCGTGCCGACGACGCTGCTGGTCCAACAGCACCTGCAGACCTTCTCCGATCGCTACCTGCAGTTCCCCGTGACGGTCAAGGCGCTCTCGCGTTTCCAGAGCGACACCGAGGCCGCGGCGGTGGTCGCCGGCCTGTCCGACGGCAGCGTCGATGTCGTCATCGGCACCCACCGGCTGCTCACCGACTCGGTGCGCTTCAAGGACCTTGGCCTGGTCGTCGTCGACGAGGAGCAGCGCTTCGGCGTCGAGCACAAGGAAGCCCTCAAGGGCATGCGCACGGCCGTTGACGTGCTGTCGATGTCGGCCACCCCGATCCCGCGCACCCTGGAAATGGCCGTGACCGGCATCCGCGAGATGTCGACGCTCGCCACCCCTCCGGAGGAGCGCCACCCGGTGCTCACCTTCGTCGGTCCCTTCGACGAGAAGCAGATCGCGGCGGCGATCCGGCGTGAGATGTTGCGCGAGGGCCAGATCTTCTACGTGCACAACCGGGTGCAGTCGATCGAGAAGGCCGCCGCCCGGTTGCGAGAGCTCGTCCCGGAGGCGCGGATCGCGACGGCCCACGGCAAGGTGGGCGAGAGCCGCCTGGAACAGGTGGTCGTCGACTTCTGGGAGAAGCGGTTCGATGTCCTGGTTTGCACGACGATCGTCGAGACCGGCCTGGATGTCTCCAACGCCAACACCCTCATCGTCGAGCGTGCAGATCTGCTCGGGCTCTCCCAGCTGCACCAGCTGCGGGGTCGAGTGGGACGCAGCCGCGAACGCGCATACGCCTACTTCCTCTTCCCCCCGGAGAAACCCCTCACCGAGACTGCCCACGACCGGCTCGAAACCATCGCCAGCCACACCGAGCTCGGGGCTGGCATGGCGGTGGCGATGAAGGACCTCGAGATCCGGGGGGCCGGCAACCTGCTCGGCGGCGAGCAGTCCGGCCATATCGAAGGGGTCGGGTTCGACCTCTACGTGCGACTGGTCGGCGAGGCGGTCGCGGCATACAAGGGGGAGGCCGACACCGCTCCCGCCGAAGTGAAGATCGAGCTGCCCGTGGACGCCCATCTGCCGCACGACTACGTGCCGGGCCAGGGCTATCCCCGCCAGGTGGGGGAGCGGCTGCGACTGGAGGCCTATCAGAAGCTCGCCTCGGTCACCGACGAGGCCGGGGTGCTGGCGATCGAGGAGGAGTTGCGCGACCGCTACGGGCCGCCACCGGAGCCGGTGGCCAACCTCTTCGAGGTGGCGCGCCTGCGCACCGTGGCGAGAGCGGCGGGACTGGCGGATGTCTCGATGCAGGGCGCGTTCGTGCGCTTCGGGCCGGTGCCGGCCGCGACCTTCCCGGACAGCCGGCGGGTGCGCCTGACCCGGCTCTATCCCGGGTCGATCGTCAAGGACAGTCTCGATGTGCTTCTGGTTCCCAAGCCGATGACGGCCCGGGTCGGCGGCCAGCCGTTGCGCGACACCGCGGTGCTGCGGTGGGCGTGCGACGTCATCCGCGCGGTGCTGCTGGACAACGTGGCCGACGCCGCCCGCGTCGCGACCGCGGGGGCTGGCACAGCCGGGGGGCAGGTGGGGCAGAATAGCTCCGGTGCCGCACGGCACGAAGGGAAAGGACCCGCTCGATGATCACTCGCCGGACCTCGTGGCGCCTTGTCGGCACTGCCCTGCTCATGTCCGGGGCGATGGCCCTGTCCGGGTGCAGCGGCGCCGCCCGCCCGGGCACGGCATTGATCGTCAACGGCACGAGCTATAGCCAGGCCCAGGTGCACGAGGCGACCCGTCAACTCAACACGATGGCCGAGTTGGCGGCCCAGCCGCTCACCGACACGACGACGGTCAACTGGCTGGTCGTCGCGCCCTTCGTTCTGGCGCACACCGAGCAGAAGGCGCTGTGGACCCCGGACGCCGGCTACAACGCGATGATCACCCAGATCGCGTCGCCGACCCCCGAGACGGTGTCGATCGTCAAGGCCAACAATGCGGCCGCGACCTTCACCGACGCCGACTGGCAAGAGGTGCTCGCCCAGATCTCCAGCTCGCAGGTCGTCATCGATCCGCGCTACGGCAGTGGGATCAACCCCAAGGACGGCACCCTGCTCAAGACCACTCCCGACTGGATCATCCAGCCGCCCGCGGCCAGCAAAGCTCCCTGACGTTGAGCGTGGCCTCGAGGGTGACCCCGAGCGAGTCCTCGACAGACTCCCCGCCGTCGGCGCTGGCCGACCTCGTGGCGGTCATGGACCGGCTGCGGTCACCGGGGGGTTGCCCCTGGGACGCCGAGCAGACCCATGCGTCGTTGGTGCCCTATCTGCTCGAGGAGGCCCACGAGGCCGCCGAGGCGATCGAGTCCGGAGATCGTGACCACATCGTCGAGGAACTCGGCGACGTGCTCTTGCAGGTGGTCTTCCAAGCTCGCGTCGGGCAGGAACACCCAGACGCGCCGTTCGACCTGGAGGTCATCGCCGCCGGACTGGCCAGCAAGCTGCGCCGGCGGCATCCCCACGTCTTCGCCGACGTCCAGGCCGACACCCCCGAGCAGGTCATCGCCAACTGGGAGCAGCTCAAGGCCGCCGAGCGGGCGGCCCAGGGCGTCGAGGGCGGTCCGCTGCACGGCATACCGGCCGGTATGCCGTCCCTCGCCCGGGCGGCCACGGTGGTCTCCCGCCTCGATCGGGCCGGACTCGGGGCCCGCGTCGATGCTCAGGTGAACGCCGGTGGACCGGGTGCCGAACTCCTGGGAATGGTCGCGCGACTGGTGCGTGCGGGTGACGATCCCGACTCTGCCCTGCGGGCCGCGGTGAGGGCGCTGACCGACGCCGAGGGATAGGGTTGGGACGACGGCCGGCGGCTTGACGCAATGCGGCGTGAGGCGGGATCGGCCCAGCCCGAACCACGTCTTGGAGGCAGTCCAGTGGCCAGCATTGAGGCAGTAGGTGCACGCGAGATCCTCGACTCCCGCGGCAACCCCACGGTCGAGGTCGAGGTGGCCCTCGACGACGGCACTATCGCGCGGGCAGCCGTCCCGTCCGGTGCCTCGACCGGAGCGTTCGAGGCGTGCGAGCGGCGCGACGGTGACAAGGGCCGCTACCTCGGCAAGGGCGTCGAGCAGGCCGTCGAGGCCGTGCTCGACGAGATCAACGAGCGGATCATGGGCTTCGAGGCGTCCGAGCAGCGCCTCATCGACGCCGAGATGATCGCCCTGGACGGCACCAAGAACAAAGAGAAGCTCGGCGCCAACGCCATCCTCGGCGTCTCGCTCGCGGTCGCGCGCGCGGCGGCCGACTCGGCCGGCCTGCCGCTGTTCCGCTACGTCGGTGGCCCGAACGCCCACATCCTGCCCGTGCCGATGATGAACATCCTCAACGGCGGCGCGCACGCCGACTCCAACGTCGACATCCAGGAGTTCATGATCGCCCCGATCGGCGCGCCGTCGTTCAAGGAGGCGCTGCGCTGGGGTGCCGAGGTCTACCACATGCTCAAGAAGGTCCTGCACGACCGTGGCCTGTCCACCGGTCTGGGCGACGAGGGTGGTTTCGCCCCCAACCTCGAGAGCAACCGGGCAGCGCTCGACCTCATCGTCGAGGCCATCGAGAAGGCCGGCCTGACCCCGGGGAAGGACGTCGCGCTGGCGCTCGACGTGGCGGCGACCGAGTTCTTCAAGGACGGCTCCTACGAGTTCGAGGGGGTCAAGAAGACCGCCGACGAGATGGCCGACTACTACGCCGACCTCGTGGCCAACTACCCGTTGGTGTCCATCGAGGACCCGATGAGCGAAGAGGACTGGGCGGGCTGGAAGGCCATCACCGACAAGCTCGGTGACAAGGTCCAGCTCGTCGGCGACGACCTGTTCGTCACCAACCCGGAGCGGCTGCAGCGCGGCATCGACACCCGCACCGCCAACTCGCTGCTGGTCAAGGTCAACCAGATCGGCTCGCTCACCGAGACCCTCGACGCCGTCGAGCTCGCCCACCGCAGCGGCTACACCTGCATGATGAGCCACCGCTCCGGTGAGACCGAGGACACGACGATCGCCGACCTCGCCGTCGCGACCAACTGCGGCCAGATCAAGACCGGTGCTCCGGCCCGCTCCGACCGGGTGGCCAAGTACAACCAGCTGCTGCGCATCGAGGAGGAGCTCGACGACGCGGCCGTGTATGCCGGTGCCGGCGCGTTCCCGCGGTTCGCGGCGGGGCGCAAGTAATCTCGCCGCCGCGTCGGTCACACTGGACGGTATGCCGTTCAGGAGCCTGACGTGACGACCTCGCGCAGCACCCGGCCGATGGGCTCCGCCCGCCGGCCGGGTGCTGCGTCGTCTCGCCCCGGCGCACGGCATACCGGCCCGGGAGCGCGCACCGGGGCTCGGCGCCCCCCGTCGGCCGCGCGGCCGCGAGAGTCCGTCACCGCCGAGGCCACCAAGGGCACGGTGTGGTGGCGCTGGGTGGTGCTCGCCGGTCTGGTCGTCGTGCTGATGGTCACCGTCGTGCCGACCGCCCGCAACCTGGCCCGGCAGAATGCCGAGATCGACGCGCTGCGCGACAAGATCGTGTCGCAGCAACAGCAATTGGCCGAGCTCAAGGCCGAGGAGGAGCGCTGGGCCGACCCGGCCTATGTCGAGCAGCAGGCCCGCCAGCGGCTCAAGTACGTCAAGCCGGGGGACCGCTCATACACCGTCATCGATGCCACGGCTCCCCAGTCCGCGGGGCCGGCGGTCTCGGTCGCCGCACCCCGCGCCGACGCCTCGGCCCCGTGGTACGGCCAACTGTGGCAGTCGGTCCAATTGGCCGACCAGCCGCTCTCGGCGGTCACTGCGCGTTGACGCGGCGTTGACGCGGCGTTGCCCGGACGTTGACCCGGGGGCCGCCCGAAGGTCACCGGCGGAGTCGGTAGGCTCGGGAGGGTGAGGATCCGGGGACCCCAGCAGCCGGTTGATGCTGCCGACCTCGCGGTGGTCCAGCGCCAGCTGGGACGCGCGCCGCGAGGTGTCGTCGGGGTCGCGCACCGCTGCCCCTGCGGGGCCCCCGACGTGGTCACCACGGCCGCGCAGTTGCCCGATGGCACCCCATTTCCCACGACCTACTACGCCACCTGCCCCCGGCTCACCGGGGCGTTGAGCACGCTCGAAAGCGCGGGGGTCATGACCGCGATGCAGGAGCGCCTCGGCGAGGACCCCCAGCTGGCCCAGGACTACCGTCGGGCCCATGAGGCCTACCTGACCGATCGCGCCCGGCTTGGCGAGCCGCCCGAGATCGCGGGCATCTCGGCCGGAGGCATGCCCGACCGGGTGAAATGCCTGCACGTCCTGGCCGCTCATGCGCTGGCGGTCGGTCCGGGCGTCAACCCGTTCGGCGACCAGACGCTTGCCCTGTTGCCGCAGTGGTGGGCTACGCAATCGTGCGTGACCACCGAGAACGAAGGAGATGACCGGTGACCTCCCGCACCCGTCGCGTCGCCGCTGTGGACTGCGGCACCAACTCGATCCGTCTGCTCATCGCCGATATCGACGGCGATACTCACGCTCTCACCGATGTCGTGCGCCGGATGGACATCGTCCGACTCGGGCATGGGGTCGACAAGACCGGCGTCATCGCCCCAGAGGCGATGGCCCGGACCCTGGCCAAAGCCCGTGAATACGCCCAGCAATGTCGCGATCACGGGGTGACGACGATCCGCTTCGTCGCGACGTCGGCCAGTCGGGACGCCAGCAATGCCGACGAGTTTGTCGCCGGCGTGCGCGCCGCCTTTGGCGACTTGGACGTCACGCCCGAGGTCATCAGCGGTGCGGAGGAGGCCCGGCTGTCCTTCCTCGGGGCCACCGGCGACCTGCGGGCCGCCGGGATCCCAGGCCCCTATCTCGTCATGGACATCGGCGGTGGGTCGACCGAGTTCGTCCGCGGCACGTCCGATGTCGAGGCAGCGCGCTCGGTCGACATCGGCTGCGTGCGGATGACCGAGCGCCACCTGGTGAGCGACCCCCCGACGCTCGAGCAGATCGCGGCCGCAATCGTCGACGTCGACGGCCAGATCGAGGTCGGTGCCACCGAGGTCGACGTGCATCCGGTGCGCACCCTGGTCGGCCTGGCCGGCAGCATCACCACGGTCACGGCGCACCTGCTGAAGCTGCCGGCCTACGATCCCGAGGCCATCCACCTGTCGATCGCCGGCCCGGACGCCACCGAGAAGGCGTGCGACGAGCTGCTGCGGATGCCGCGCGCCGAGCGCGCGAAGCTGGGTTTTATGCACCCCGGCCGCGTCGATGTCATCGGAGCGGGCGCACTGGTGTGGTCGCGCGTCATCGAGCGGGTCAAGCGAGACACCGGCCTGGGCGAGCAGTTGCAGATCGTCACCTCCGAGCACGACATCCTCGACGGCATCGCGCTGTCCCTGGTCGGGCTCTGAGGCCGGCGTGACGGCCAGCGGCCCGGGATGATCGAGCTGCCACACCCCGTCACCGGTCAGTCGTTTGGGTCGCCGGTCCCGGCTGGCACGGGCTGGCCGGGCGACCTGGCCGACCGGCATACCCCCGTTGCCGGCACCGCCGCGCAGGTGAGCTCGCTGGCCGCCTCGGCCGGTGCAGTCGCCGAGTTGGACGCTCGTATCTCGGTATGCAGGGCCTGCCCGCGGCTGGTCGCGTGGCGGGAAGAGTGCGCTGTCGGGAAACGGGCTTCCTTTGCGGGGCAACCGTATTGGGGCCGCCCCGGCCCCGGCTTCGGCGATCCGCAGCCGGCGGTGCTCGTCGTCGGGCTCGCGCCCGCGGCCCATGGCGCCAACCGCACCGGGCGGATGTTCACCGGCGATCGCAGCGGCGACTGGTTGTATGCCGCGCTGCACCGCGCCGGATATGCCGCCCTGCCCACGAGCGTCGCGGCAGGCGACGGCCAGGCCCTCACCGGCCTGCGCATCGTCGCGGCCGTCCGCTGCGCCCCGCCCGGCAACCAGCCCACGGGCCAGGAGAAGGCGACCTGCGCTCCGTGGCTGGACCGTGACCTCACCCTTGCGGCGCCGTCGTTGCGCTCGATCCTCGCCCTGGGCGGGATCGGGTGGGATGCCACCCTCGCCGCCGCGCGCCGGCTCGGGTGGCAGGTGCCCGCACCCAAGCCTCGCTTCGGCCACGGCGCGGTATGCCGGGTGGTCACCCCCGCAGGCCGGCAGATCCGACTGGTCGGCAGTTATCACGTGAGCCAGCAGAACACCTTCACCGGGCGGTTGACCGAGCCCATGCTCGACGCGGTGATCGGGAGCCTGTGACCGCAGGGACGGGCCCGATGTCACACCGAGCTAGGCTGTCGCCCGTGACGCCACCCCCTCCCGTGCTTGCCGTGACCGTCTTGGGCGATGACCGGCCCGGCATCGTCGCCGAGCTGACCGAGGCCCTGGCCGGGGTCGGGGGCAACCTCGAAGACTCGACGATGACCCTGTTGCGCGGGCACTTCGCCATGGTCGTCCTCGTGCGCAGCGACGCCTCCCAGAGTGCCGTGGAGGCAGCCATGCAGCCGCTGCAGCACTCGGGTGGGTTGAGCGTCGACGTGCGCTCGCTGCCCGACCCAGCCCAGCACTCCGGCGCGGGCCAGTCCTTCACCCTGCGGGTCCACGGCGCCGACCGACCCGGCATCGTCGCGTCGATCACCCGGGTGTTGGCCCGGCACGGGGGCAACATCGTCGATCTCGGCACCCGGCTCGGTTCGGCTCTCTATGTGCTGCTGGCCGAAGTCGTGCTGCCCGAGGGCGCCGACGTATCGGCCGTTCAGGCCGACCTGGCCGACGCCGCACGCAGGCTGGGCGTCGATGTCAGCCTGCACCCCGTGGACGACGACCTGCTGTGAGTTCGGTGGTCATGCCGTCCCTGCCGGTCGGCCGGGTGCTCCCGGTCGTGCAGGCCCCCGACCCGGTGCTCGCGACCCCGGGAATGGCCGTGGATCCCACCGCACCGGAGGTCATCACGTTGGCCGCCGACCTGCTGGCCACCCAGGCGGTCTCGCCCGGCTGCGTCGGCCTGGCGGCCCAACAGGTCGGCATCGCCTGGCGGATGTTCTCCGTCGACGTCACCGGCCACCCCAAGACCCGCACCTGCCACGGCGAGTTCGTGTTGTGCAATGCGGTGATCGAGTCGGCCACCCGCAAGGAACGAGGCCGCGAGGGGTGCATGTCGGTGCCCGATTTCACCGGCGACGTAGCCCGCGCCCGTCGGCTGGTCGTGCGGGGCCAGTTGCCCGGCACGGGGGAGTGGGTGACGATCGAGACCGACGCCTTCGAGGCCGTGGCCCTGCAGCACGAGATCGACCACACCGACGGGATGATCTTCCTCGACCGGGTCGCCGGTCCGCACGCGGTGCACCCACGACGCACCTACCTCTGAGCGGCGGGTTGGACGGCATACTTGCTGGTGCCCTCGTAGCCCAATGGCAGAGGCAGGCGACTTAAAATCGCTTCAGTGCGAGTTCGAGTCTCGTCGGGGGCACGCCCGGGAACAAAGGCACCGACCCCGTACGCTGAGCCGGACAAGACGCGCCCCATTCAGGGGGCACACCTTTGGAGGATCGATGGCGGGCAACAATCCGGTGTTCTCTCGGATCGACAAGCAGCTCAAGGAAGACCGGTATGCCGGCTTCGGCCAGCAGCCGCAGCCCCAGCAACCGTACGGCCAGGGGCCGTACGCCACGGCGGGCACGGCATACCAGGATCAGCTGAGCCACCAGCAGCTGCAGGACATGTATCAGGCACCCAGCGCCGGACCACTGCAGACCGGCCGGGTCACCTTCGACGACGTCATCATGAAGACCATCGGGCTGTTCACCCTCGTGGTCACCCTGGCTGCCCTCAGCTGGGTCGTCACCGCCGGGTCCCCCGGTCTGACGATGCCGTTCTGGCTGGCCGGCATGTTCGGTGGCCTGGTCATCGGTCTGGTCATCGCGTTCAAGAAGACCGTCTCGGTGCCGCTCATCGTCCTCTATTCCGCGCTGGAGGGCGTCTTCGTCGGCGCGTTCAGCCGGGTGATGGAGCGGGCCTACCCCGGCATCGTCGCCACCGCGGTCGTCGCGACCCTGTGCACCTTCGCGGGCATGTTCCTCGGCTACAAGAGCGGCCTGATCAAGGTGACCAGCCGCAGTCGGCGCATCTTCGGCTTCGCGCTGATGGGCTACCTGCTGTTCAGCCTGGTCAACGTCATCGCCCTCTTCGCCGGCTGGACCAGTGGCTGGGGCTTCGGTGGCAGCGGCCTGCTCGGCATCGGGATCTCGTTGCTCGGTGTCGGCCTGGCGTCCTACTCGCTGGCCGTCGACTTCGACTCCATCGACGGCGCGGTCCGGATGGGTGCCCCGCAGAAGTACTCCTGGCTGCTGGCCCACGGCCTCATCGTCAGCCTGGTGTGGCTCTACATCGAGATCGTCCGCCTGCTGGCTCGCCTGCGCGACTGACGATCGCTGTCGCGATGATCCCGGACGGCGCTGATCGCGACGTCGACGCAGAACTCGACCGCCTGACCCAGCGGTGGCACCAGCTGCCGCTGGGTCAGGCGGTTTCTGCTGCCGAGGTGGTTTTCGCTGCCGCCCAGGCGCTCGCCGACGCGACCGCCCGGGCACACGGCATACCGGGTATGCCGTTGCCGCGTGTGCACGAGCGCGACGGGCCGGCCATCGTCATGGACCAACTGTCGGTGACGGTGTTCGACGCAACGCAGGCGGGTGTCACGGACCTGGCCGACGTGTTACGCCGCCTGCGGGCCGACCTGCGCTGACCTGCAGGTCAGCGCAGCCGCTCGTAGATGATCGCCATGCCCTGGCCACCGCCGACACACATCGTCTCGAGGCCGAACTGGCCGTCGCGCTCGCGCAAGCCGTGCAGCAGGGTGGTGGTGATGCGGGCGCCGGTCGAGCCGAATGGGTGGCCGAGCGCGATGGCTCCGCCGTGGACGTTGAGCTTGTCGAAGTCCATCCCGAGATCGTCGGCCGAGGGCAGCACCTGTGCCGCGAAGGCCTCATTGATCTCGTAGAGGTCCATGTCGGCGATCGTCATCCCGGCTCGCGCCAGCGCCTGACGGGATGCCTCGACCGGCCCCAGGCCCATGATCTCGGGGGAGAGGCCGGTCGTGCCGGTGGAGACCACCCGGGCGAGCGGCTCGAGGCCGAGCTCCTTGGCCTTCCGGTCGCTCATGACGACCAGAGCCGCTGCACCGTCGTTGAGCGAGCAGCAGTTGCCGGCGGTGACGGTGCCCTGCTCGCGGAAGACCGGCTTGAGACCGGCGAGTGCCTCGAGGGTGACACCCGGTCGCGGGCCGTCGTCGGTGCTCACGACCGTGCCGTCGGGGCAGGTCACCGGCGAGATATCGGCGGCGAAGAAGCCGCTGGCGATGGCCGCCTCGGCGCGGTTCTGCGAGCTGACGGCCCACTCGTCCTGGCGGGCGCGGGTGATGCCCCGCGAGGTCGCGACGTTCTCTGCGGTCTGGCCGACCGAGAGGTAGACATCGGGCAACAGCCCCTCGAGCCGCGGATCGGTCCACGTGACGTTGTCGGCGGCCATCGCGATGCTGCGCTCCTTGGCAGCGGCGAAGACTGGGTTGTGGTCGCTCTCGTAGATGCCCCCCGCCCCGAGGAAACTCGTGTACTGCGACACCGACTCGACCCCGCCACTGATGAAGACTTCGCCCTCGCCGGCTTTGATCGCGTGGTATGCCATCCGAGTGGTCTGCACGCTCGACGCGCAGTAGCGGTTGATCGTCACGGCGGGCAGGTGGTCGAAGCCGAGCAACACCGCGATGACCCGCGCGACATTGCCGCCGGCCTTTCCGGTGTGGTCGGCAGCACCCCAGTAGAGGTCTTCGATGAGCGCGGGATCCAGGCCCGGCACCTGGGCGAGGGCAGCCTGGATGACCTGGGCGGACAGGTCGTCAGGGCGGATGTCCTTGATCGATCCCTTGAAGGCCCGACCGATCGGGGTGCGGGCGGCGGCGACGATGACAGCCTCGGTCACGGATGGCTCCTCGGAATCCAGCAGCGCCCAGGTGAGCGCTTGCTTAGTTACTCCAGAGTAGGGCGTGGCGCGCCTGCGCGCCTAGTGTGCGGTTTCTGACACTGGATCACCCGGGTCTGGGCAGCATGACGGCACTCGGAGTCCCTGTCTGACCGGCCGATGTCCTTAGGATGCTGTGCACGTGACGGTGGGCGTTGCGTGCACGAGACTCCCAAGGGGGACCCATGGCCGTCAAACTCGCCCGAATCTGCACGGTGGTCGGCGCGACCGCCGTTGCTGTCGGACTGACTGCCTGTGGGCCTGATGCTGCCCCAGCGGGCCCGCCGACCGCGACCACCAGCGTCGCGGCACCGACGACGAGTGCCATCGCGGCTCCAGCGACGTCGGCTGAGTTGGCGAAGAAAACCGTGGCCGCCATCACGAAGGCCACCTCCGTGCGGGTGACCGGCACGGGTGTCGTGGGCGGGAAGCCGACCTCGACGAACCTGGCGGGCAGTACCGACGACAGCAACGGGCACCATGTCGCGGCGCTGGACACCGGTGGGGTCGTGGAATTCATCCTCGCCGGAGGCAACACCTATCTCAAAGCCGACGAGGCCTTCTGGAAGGCCCAGCGGCTCGAGGATTTCGGTCGGCCCTATCTGGGCAAATGGCTGAAATCGCCCGCGGCGAAGAAGGTCGAGGGCAGCACGACCGTGTCGCATCACCTCAAATCCCTCATCGACAGCTCCGCGCCCGAGTTGTTGGCTCCAGCGGTCGAGACCACAACTCTGGACGGCAAGCCGGTCTTCGTGTGGACCCGTTCACTCGGGAAGGAGGCCGGGCAGGTCTTCGTCGCCGCGGACGGTAGCTGGTTGCCGGTGAAGGCGTCCACCCGCAACGAGGTCTTCCTCTACTCGGACTGGAACAAGGTCGCGCCGGTCTCCGCCCCGCCGGCCGACCTGGTCGTCGACGCCGGCGGGCTGCCCTGACCGCCTCTGCGCAGCCCGCTCGGTGGCTTCAGCCTTTGGTGGCCCCGAGGGTGAGGCCGGAGACAAACTGCTTCTGCAGGGCGAAGAAGATGACGAGCGTCGGGATGGCGACGATGACCGAGCCGGCAGCCACCAGGTTGTTGTCGATGAAGAACTCGCCTCGGAGGTTGTTCAGCGAACTCGTGACCGGGAACTTCGAGCCCTGGGTGAGCAGCACGGTCGCCCAGAAGAACTCGTTGTAGATCCAGGTCACCTCGAGGGTGGCCAAGGCAGCGAGCGGGGGCCGGCACAGCGGGAGGGTGAGCTGGAGGAACTGTCGACCGACACCGGCGCCGTCGAGCACCGCTGACTCGTAGATCTCCTTGGGGATCGTCTTCATGTAGTTGGACAGCACGAAGGCGCAGAACCCGGTCTGGAAGGCGACATTGACCGCGATGAGGCCCCAATAGGTGTTGAGCAGGGTGCCGGAGTCGCTCACCCATTCGGGGACCTCGACCTTGCTGAACATCTTGAACACCGGGATGAGCAAAGCCTGGGGAGGCAGCAGGTTGGCGGCCGTGAACAACCCCAGCAGGGTGAGGTTGAAGCGGAACGAGAACCGTGCGACGACGAACGCGATGCAGCAGCTGAGGATGAGCGTGAGGATGACCGCCGGGATAGTGATGATCGCCGAGTTCACCAAGTGGGTGCCGAAGTCGGCTCGGTCCCAGGCGTTCTTGTAGTTGTCGAGGGTGAAGCCACCCCAGCTGAGGTAGCCGTTCACCGAGGTGAACTTGTAGTCGCGGAACGAGTTGAGGACCGCCCACCCGAGCGGGAAGATCCACAGCACGGCGAAGACGGCCAGGAAGATGCGGGTGCCGGTCCGGTTGGCTTGCACCCCGCCCTCGCGGGGCGGCCGGACCCGGGCGGGCGCAGTCGTGGTGCTCACCGGGCATCCTCCTTCATGACGATGCGCAGGTAGATGACGATGAAGACCGACGAGATGAGCAGCATGATCGTCGCGAGTGCCGAGCCGAAGCCGATTCGGCTGGCCTCCCCGACGACATTGGCCGTGACGAGGGTCGAGATGAGCTCGAGCCCGTTGCGACCCTTGTTGATGATCCACACCAGGTCGAACGCGCGCAGCGACTCGATGACCGTGACGACCAGGACAATGATGTTGATCGGCGCAAGGACGGGGAAGACGACCTTGAAGAAGGTCTGCTTCTCCGTGGCACCGTCGAGGGCCGCGGCTTCCCGCAGCGACGGGTCGACGCCTTTGAGGCCGGCCAAGTAGAGCAGCATGATGTACCCGATATGGCGCCAACTCGTCGCGACGAGGGCGGCCCAGAGGTTGTAGCGCGGGTCGCCGTACCAGTCGATCGTCGAGCCGGTGAGGTCGTTGAGTAAGCCCTCATCCCGGCTGAAGATGAGCTGCCAGATGAAGCCGACCAGAGCCAGGGCCAGCACGACCGGCATATAGAACGCGGTCTGGTAGAACCGGGTGAAGCGCACCTCACGGTCGATGAGCACCGCGATGAGCATCCCGACCGGGGTGGCGAAGAGGAACATCACCGCCAGCCAGATGAGGTTGTGCTGAATGGCCGGCCAAAACGGAGGGTAGATCGACACCACGTCGGTGTAGTTCTTCGTCCCGATGAACTGAGCGTCCGAGAAGGACCCCAGCCCGTCCCAGTTCGTGAACGACAGCCAGACCGACATGATCGCCGGGATCCACACCAGCCCGACGACGAGAGCGGTCGGGACGACGATCATGAGCGCGACGAGCGCCTTGTCGCCGGTGCTCAACTGGTTGATGCCCTTGTAGCGCTTGGCCACGGTGCCTCCTGGTCGGCCCTGGTGCCTCCTGACAGGACGGGGGTGGCCGCGGGTGGTCACCCGGGGCCACCCCCGTCACTGGTGGTGGATCACGAACCGAAGATCGAGAGCTTCTGCGCCTGGATCTTCTTGACCAGGCCGTCGACGTCGGTCGGGGTCTTGATGAAGTCCTGGATCGCCGGGATCATCACCGTCGATGCGAAGTCGGGCCGGGTGTCGCGGTCGAGGAACTGTGCGATCGACTTGGCCGAAGCGACGAACTCCGCCGACTTCTTCTGCAAGGCGGTGTATGCCGCGGTGCTCGCCTTGCCGTTGGCGGCGACGACGCTCGGGTCGGCCTTGACCAGGACGTCCTGGCCGGCGGCGGAGCCGATGTAGCCGAGCAGCTTCTTGGCGCCGGCCTCGTTCTTGGGCTTCTTGGCCATCATGTAGCCGTCGATCGGGGCCTCGATGGCGTCCGCGCCGATGGCCGAATCGATCTGCGGGAAGTTGAAGAAGTCGAGGTCGTCCTCTTCGCCCTTGAACTGCTGGGCGACGAAGGACCCGAGCAGGTACATGCCCGACTCCTTCTTCTGCAGGCTCTGGGCGGCCTCCTGCCAGGTGCGGCCGAGCGAGTCGGCTTGGTGGATCTCGAGGAGTCCGCGCCAGGTGTCGAAGACCTTCTTCACCTTGTCGCCGGCCCAGTCCTCCTTGCCGGCCATCAGGCTGACGTGGAAGTCGTAGCCGTTGACCCGGAGGTTGATCTGGTCGAAGGTGCCCATGGCCGGCCAGCCGTCCTTGTCGCCGAAGGCGATCGGCACGAGCCCGTCGGCCTTCATCTTGCGGCCGAGGGTCATCAGCTCGTCGAGGGTCTTGGGCACCGTGTAGCCCTTCGCCGCCCAGACGCTCTTGCGGTAGAACATCGCCCACGGGTAGTAGGTCGACGGGACGAAGTACTGCTTGCCGTCATCCCCGGTCGAGGACTTCTTCATGGCGTCGGACATGCCGGCGAGGTTGCCCCAGACATCGGAGATGTCCCCGGCCAGGCCCTTGCTGGCGAAGAACCGCATGCGGTAGCCGGCGAACCATGCGAAAACGTCGTCCGGGCTGCCCTGCAGGTAGTTGTTGATCTGCTCCTGGAAGGTGTTGTGGTCGACGGTGTTGACCTTGACGTCCAGGCCCGCGTTGTCCTTCTTGAACGCGTCGACGACGGCGGCAACGGCAGCCTTCGGGACGGCATCCGACTGGTTGGACCCCAAGCTCACCGTGCCGGTCGCGGCACCGCCGCCGGACGTGCTTGCGGCGGGCGTCGACGACCCAGAGCTGCACGCGGCCAGCAGGGCCGGGGTGACGGCAAATGCGCCGGCGCCGACCAGCAGGTTGCGGCGGCTGAAACGCTGGGCCCGCACGGACGCAGGCACCAAGCTGGCGAGGTAGGCGTCCTCACTGGACGGTCGGGACATGTCAACTCCTTTGTATGGATTCCAACAGGACCGAACACCCCGTGGGGGTCGCTGGATCGATCCTCGCGTCTACCAGTTGGCGCTGTCAACACCTCTTTATGGGTCGTTAGCGAGCTGAAACCAGCCGATCGCCGGGCGCCGGTCATCCAGGCGGGGTGTTCGGTTTTGTTGACAATTGTGATCTCGATGTCGAGACTGGCGCCATGCGCGATTGGCCACGCGGTGTCATCCCCTTCGGCGGCGACTACAACCCCGAGCAGTGGCCTCGCGAGGTCTGGCGGGAGGACATCGGCTCGATGCGGCGCGCGGGCGTGACCTTCGTGTCGCTGGGGATCTTCGCGTGGTCCTGGCTGGAGCCGGCCGACGGCAGCTACGACTTCGAATGGCTCGACGAGGCGATGGGCCTGCTCGCGGATGCCGATATCGCCGTGGACCTCGCGACCGCCACTGCCTCGCCGCCGATGTGGCTGGCCCAGGCCCATCCGGAGATCGCGCCGATCGACCACGACGGCCAACGCCTCTGGCCGGGCTCCCGGCAGGCCTGGTGTCCCTCGTCGGCGACGTTCACGGCATACGCGACCCGGCTCACCGAGGCAATGGCCCGGCGCTACCACGATCACCCAGCGCTGGCGATGTGGCACATCTCCAACGAGTACGGCTGCCACAACACCCCCTGCTACTGCGACACCTGCGCGACCGGATTCCGGGACTGGCTGCGCGAGCGATACCGCACCCTCGATGACCTCAACCAGGCGTGGGGCACCGCCTTCTGGAGCCAGCGCTACACCGACTGGTCGCAGCCGCTGCCACCACGGCGCACCCCGACCTTCCCCAACCCCGGGCAGACCCTGGACTACCGGCGCTACCAGTCCGACGCTCTGTTGCGGCAGTTCCTCGCCGAGCGGGCAGTGCTGCTCGAGCACTCGCCGGGCGTGCCGATCACGACGAACTTCATGACGATGCGCCACTTCAGCCACCTGGATTACCACCGCTGGGCGGCGCACCTCACCGAGCCGGTCGACCGGATCTCCACCGATCACTACGTCGTAGACCTGCTCGAGGACCCGTGGGCCGAGCAGGCCTTCTGCGGCGACCTCACCCGTGGCATCGCTGGCGGCGGACCGTGGCTGCTCATGGAGCACTCGACGAGCGCGGTGAACTGGCAGCCGGTCAACCGTCCCAAGCCCGCGGGGGGCACGATCCGGGACTCGCTCACCCATGTCGCGCGGGGTGCCGACCTGGTGGGCTTTTTCCAGTGGCGGGCTTCCCGGGCCGGGGCCGAAAAGTTCCATTCCGCGCTGCTGCCGCACGCTGGGGAGGACGCTGCGCGCTTCGCGGAGGTATGCCGGTTGGGCGAGCTCGCGGGGCGACTCGGCGAGGTGGCCGGCAGCCGAGTGGAGAGCCAGGTGGCGATCCTCTGGGACTACGACGCGCAGTGGGCCACCCAGGGGCCGGCGCTCCCTTCGGCCCACGTGCACTACCCCGACCTCGCCATCGAGATCCACCGGGCCCTGCGCGAGCGGCACGTGAGCGCCGATGTGGTGCACCCGGGAGCCGACCTCACGGCATACCGGCTCATCGTCGTCCCGACCCTCTATCTCGTCTCGGATGCCCATGTCGCGGCGATCGAGGCGGCGGTCGCCGCCGGCGCGGACGTGCTCGTCACCTACTTCTCGGGGATCGTCGACGAGCGCGACCACATTCGGCTGGGTGGCTATCCCGGGGCCTTCCGCGAGCTGCTCGGGGTGCGGTCGACCGAGTTCGCGCCGCTGCGTCCCGGCGAGGTGGTAGCCCTCTCGGGTGCCCACTCCGGCTCGGTGTGGAGCGAGGATGTCGCGCTCGCCGGGGCCGAGGCGGTGCTCGCCTTTGCCGACGGCCCGGCCGCGGGGCACGCCGCCTTCACGCGGTATGCCGTTGGGCCGCAGGGCGATCCGGCCTCGGGTGTGCGGTGGTACCTCGCCACCCGCCCGGATCGCGACACGCTCGCCGAGATCGTCGGCACGGTGTGCGCCTCGGCCGGCGTCGAGCCCGTGGTGGCCGGTGCCCCCGAGGGCGTCGACCTCACCAGGCGGCGCGCCGAGCACGGGCAGTCCTGGGTGTTTGCCATCAACCGCACCGATCGGCCCCTGGCCGTGCCGGTGGCCGGCGTCGACCTGGCGACCGGACGGCATACCGGCGGGCAGTGCGACCTGGCAGCCGGTGGTGTCGCCGTGGTGCGCGAGGACTGACCGTGCTGGCCAGTCAGCGGCGCGACATCATCCTCGGGCACGTGCAGTCCGGCGGGGCGCGGGTGTCGCAACTCGTCGAGATCCTCGGGGTGTCGGACATGACCATCCGGCGCGACATCGAGTTCCTCGCTGCCAAGGGGTTGGTCCACAAGGTCCATGGCGGGGCGTTGCCGACCGGGGCGATGAGCGCGGTCGAGCCGGGCTTCCTCGTCAAGGCCCAGCTGCAGGTCGCCCAGAAACGCGGCATCGCTCGAGCCGCCGCGGCGATGGCTCGGCCGGGGTCGGCGG
The DNA here is from genome assembly GCA_016710385.1 of Actinomycetales bacterium. Taxonomy (GTDB): domain Bacteria; phylum Actinomycetota; class Actinomycetes; order Actinomycetales; family Dermatophilaceae; genus Phosphoribacter; species Phosphoribacter freyrii. The sequence continues at coordinate 717,123 of JADJVX010000017.1, read as the reverse complement.
TGGCGATCTCGGCCGGCACGACGACCTACGAAGTGGCTCGCGAGTTGCGCTCGGTGCCCGACCTCACGATCGTCACCAACTCGATGCTCATCGCCCAGGTGCTCCAGGACGGTGCGGAGGTCGGGCAGAGCCTCATCCTCACCGGCGGCTCGCGCACTCCGTCGGACGCCCTCGTCGGGCCGGTGGCGGTTGAGTCGCTACGAGTTCTGCATGTCGACGTGCTCTTCCTGGGCGTGCACGGCATGTCGCTCGGCGCCGGCCTGACCACTCCCAACCTCGTCGAGGCCGCCACCAACCGTGCCCTCGTCGCCGCAGCAGCGCGCACCGTCGTCACCGCAGACCACACCAAATGGGGCGTCGTCGGGTTGAGCTCGTTCGGCCGGTTGGAGGACGTGGAGTGCCTCGTCACCGACACCGCGCTCGCGCCCGAGGTGATCGAGCGGATCCGCGGCGTCGGCTGTCACGTGGTCGTCGCCGAACCGGTCGAGGAGGGTTAGCGGACCAGCGGGCCAAGCCGCTGGCGAGGGTGGCGCTCAGGCCTGGCCGGTGCGGCGCAACACGTCCTGGAACCAGTCGACACTCGTGTCGAAGGCCTTGTGGCCGGCGATCCGGGGGAACTCGATGGCGCGCAGTTCGTCCCCGCGCTCCTCGTCGTGGCCGATGACTCCGGCCACACCAGCCATCGCGGCCTCGACCGCCTTGTCGACCATCGCCGCGATGAGTTCGAGGTCCTGGGCGTTGGCCGCCGCCGAACGGCTGAAGTAGCCGGACTTTTGCACCATCGTCTTCTCCGCGTCGAGCCTGGCGGCGAACTGCTTGGCGAAGTATTGGCCCGGGTTGATCATGTCGAGCTTGACGTGGCCAAACGGGTCGCGCGGCACATCCTGTCCGGCAGCTTCCATCGCGGCGACGATGTCGGTCACGCCGGCGCCCTCGGACAGGAAGATATTGACGCAGCCCACCTCGTCCATGACCTGGTGCAGCCGGACGGCCTCCGCGTCGAGGTCGATGTGGATCTCGGGGATGTAGACGCCGTGGATGGCCCAGCGCTCCGCGGCCAGGCCGATGCTCGGCACCCACTCCTGCGCCGCATGCCACGCCTGGTATTCGGCGGCTGCCTTGGCGGTCAGCCACCCGCAGCCTCGGCCCATGACCTCGTGGATGATGAGCATCCGCGGGTTGGAGCCGTGCTCGGCGAGGATGTTCTGGGCAAAGAGGCTGGCCTGCTCGGCCGCGGTGTAGGCACCGAGGGACTGGCGGATCGGCACGACGTCGTTGTCGATCGTCTTGGGCAGGCCCACGACGGTGAGCTCGTAGCCAGCCTCGTGCAGGTAGGCGGCCAGGTCGGCCGCGGTGGTGTTGGTGTCGTCGCCGCCGATGGTGTGCAGGACATCGACGCCGTCGGCCTTGAGGCGCTCGGCCGCGACATGCAGGGGGTTCTCGCCTTCGGTGACCAGGCCGCGCTTGACCAGGTCCTTGGCGTTGGTCAGCTTGACCCGGGAGTTGCCGATCGGGCTGCCGCCGTAGTTGAGCAGCAGGTGCGCCTTGGCTCGGGCCTCGGCGTCGATGACGACATAGTTGCCGGACAACACCCCGTGGTAGCCGTGCTTGTACCCGATGATCTCGACATCCGGCAGCAGCTCGGTGTAGCGCTGGATGAGCCCGCCGACCGCTGCGGACAGGCAGGGGGCATAGCCGCCTGCGGTGAGCAGGGCGACACGACGGATCGGGGTGCCGGACATGGCGCGGGGGTCCTTCCTCGGGCGGGTATGGATTCCCTGCCAGCCTATTGGGTATGCCGTCCGCGCGCCGTGCCGCACGGCATACCCTGGCGGGGGTTCACCCGTCGTTCATCGGGGGGCGAGCAGCGACAGGATGATCAGGCCGCAGCTGCCCGCGAAGACGATGTAGCCGACCGCCAAGCCGGCGAGAAAACCCGTCCCCGAGTTGCGCACCGAGGAGGTCGCGATGGCCACGATGGCGACGACCAGGAGCACGCCGACCACGCTGAGCGGCACGACCAGCCCCGAGCCGGAGAAGGCCAAGACGACGCTGACGAGCAGGCCCCCGACCAGGCCGCAGACGAAGCCGCCGATCTGAGCGGGCAGTCGGTTGGTCGCTGACGCGGGCGGCCCGGCGCCGGGTGCTGGCGGGGGTGGTGTGGCCACCGCTCGAGGCTACCTGTCGGCGGTGTCCTGCGCTCGGGCTGGCCCGTTCGGACCCTGGGCGGGATCGTCCCCGCCCGGCCGGACGAGGACCGCCCCGGTGCCGCCGTCGATGGTGACCATATCCCCGGTCCCGATTCGCCCGAGGGCGGCGTCGACTCCGAGCACTGCCGGCAGCCCGTATTCGCGCGCCACCACACCGGCGTGCGACAGCAGCCCGCCGAACTCGGTCACCAGACCGGCCGCGACGGCGAACAGCGGCGTCCAGGCCGGGGTCGTCGCGGGTGCCACGAGGATCTCGCCCGGCTGCAGCGCGGCGAAGTCCTCCGGGCCGTGCACCACCCGCGCAAGCCCGGTCGCGGTGCCCCGACTGGCCGGTATGCCGTGCAGCTGCCGCTCGGACCCGGCCTCCGGATCGGGCGAGGCGGCGCCAGAGGTCGAGCCCGACGCCGGGCCTGAGGCCGGGCCTGAGGCCGACGCCGGATCGCCGGATGTGGTGGAGGTGCCGTCGAGGTGCAGCGGTGCGGTGCCAGCGACATGGCGCCGGATCGTTGCGCGACGGCGGGCCACCAACGCCCGAGTGCTCTGGGCGTGCTGCTCGCCGCGCTCGGACGATCGCTCGGACGATTGCTCGGACGATTGCTCGGCGAGGGCTTGCAGCAGTTCGTCGACCTCGGGGCGTTCGAGGAAATAGATGTCGTCGGCATCGGTGAGCAGCCCGGCCGCGGTCAGACGGGCACCCATGGCCGCCAGCATGGCCCGCATCCCGGGGGTGCCCAGGACGAGGTAGAACTGTTGGTTCTCGCGCAGCCGGAAGTAGGTCTGGGTGAGGGCGAGCACCCGATCGAAGACCAATCGCCGGGCCAGGGGAAGGGTGCGCCGGATCTGCCTGGTGAGGGCCACCCGGCGCTCGGCCGCCTCGGCCTGACCGACGAGTGGGTCGGGTGTCCCGTCGAGCTGAAGCCGAATGAGGTCGATGACCTGTTGGGGATCGTCCCGCCAGGTCGGGTGGCGGAACTCGTAGCGCGGCGAACGGTGCCCGTAGTCGTGCAGGAAGAGCGCCAGTTCGTCGGCGAACTCGGGTCCGCCGTCGGTGGCCTCGAGTTGGGCCGGCGTCGGGGTGCCGCGGCGGACGAGATCTGCGAGCGCGGGGTGGCGGCGGGCTCGCTCGGCCAGCAGCCACAGCGCATGGTTGGTCTCGACGGTCCGATTGCCGGTGAGCCCGGAGATGAGGGTGAGGACCTGGGTGCCGTCGGTGTCACCCAACCATCGCGTGGCGAGGGTGCCGAGCAGTTGCAGGGTCAGGTCACCGGCGACGATCGCCCGGGCATGGTTGTCGAGCATGGGGGTCAGCAGCTCACGGCGGGTCTGGGAGGCGGCCAGCAGCCCCGCCGCGTCGGGGGTGGCCCAGTCCACGGCATCGGCGGTGGCGGTGGCGGTGACGTATCCGGGCAGCCTGCGCTCCCAGTCGCGGTGGGTGCCCAGGACCAAGCGCACCAGTGCGGTGACTCCCCGCAGCGCAGCGAGCGGGTTGGTCGCGGGGCGGCTTGCTCCGGTGGGTGAGGCAGGTGCTTCGCTCTGGCGTGCGACCGGTGGCCGCAGCGGCAGAGTGCTCATCCCGCGCTGGAACGCCGTGACGTTGATATAGGCCCGGCCATGGATGAGCCGGACGAGCGGCACATCGGTCGGGAGCGTGCCGCCCAGCGCCCGGACGCTCGCGGCGAGGGATCGGAAGAAGGTCTCGCTGACCGCCGACCAGGTCATCGGCGTGAGCGGGTCCGGGTAGCGCTCGATGAGCATCTCGCGGCTCCACTCCATGCCCCACAGATCCGGGGGAAGCGCGGTGATCGGCCGGGCCTGCACGATCCAGATCTGCCCACCCTCCCGCGCCCACTCGATGTCCATCGGCTCGCCGGCGGCCTCGTGGATCGCGGTGCCGAGCCGCCACACCGTGTGCAGGTCGGCACCGGACAGCGTGGCTGCGGCCCGGATCTCGTCCGGCACGGCCAGGACGGTGGTGCCGCTGGCACTGCGGACCGTCATGACGTGCTTGTCGGCGAGGTGTTCGGCCATGACGGCACCGGTTGCGGCGTCCAGGACGATGTGGTCGGGAGTGACCTCGCCGCCGACCAGCGCCTCACCCAGACCCCAGGTGGCGTTGACGACGTACTGGTCCCGTCGGCCACTCACCGGGTCCGCGGTGAAGACCACCCCCGCCGCGTCGGCCGTGACCAGCCGTTGGACGACGACGGCCATCTCCACGGAGCCGGCAGCGAGCGCATCTGCGGGTCCGTCACCGGTGGCCAGGTGGCTGCGATAGGCGATGGCGTGCGCGTTCCACAACGAGGCCCAGCAGCGCCGGACCGCATCGAGCACGGCATCCGGCCCGCTCACCCCGAGGTAGCTGTCGCCTTGGCCAGCGGCTGATCCGGCGGCCAGGTCCTCAGCAGTCCCAGACGACCGCACCGCCACGGCGAGGGATGCATCGCCCTGCGAGAGAGCGGAATACGCGTCGATGATGGCCGTGGCGAGGTCGGCCGGCAGGGGAGCGTCGAGGAACTGCTCAGCGAGGTCGGCTGGGGTGATCGTCCCCTGGATCGCCGCGCGAATAGCCGGCTCGAGCTCATGGGTTGCGACGAACCGCCGGTATGCCGTGGTGGTCACGCAGAAGCCGTCGGGCACCGGCATACCCGCGTGGTGCAGGAGCGCCAGACCCGCGCCTTTGCCGCCGACCGTGGCGACCAGGTCTGGCTCGTGGGAGTCGAGGTTCGCGAGGGTGATGGTCAACGGGATCGAGGCGGTCATGACAGTGGTCCTTCCGGGTGCGTCGCTGTGGACATCGTGGGTGCAACGGCTGGGGGTAAGGGGGTGGCGGACAGGGCCAACCCGATGGCGGCGACGGCAATCCCGGTGCTGCAGAGCACCCAGGACGCGCCGATAGCTCCGGTCAGCACAGCGGTCAGCAGGATCGCGGTGATCTGGGCCAGGCCGGTGACCGACTGTCCGAGGCTGAGTAGGCGGGCCCGCAGGTCCGGCGACGATGACTGCAAGGTGGTTTGGGTGCTGATCTGGACGGTGAGGACGCCCGCTCCGATGAACGCGGAGCACGCCAGCGCCGGCGCCAAGGTGGTGAGCCACGGCAGGATGGCCAGCCCGCCGCCGGTGAGCAGCAACCCGACCGTGGGGGCCTTGTCGCTGCGGCGCCTGCCGCCCCGGGAGGACCCCACGACGAGAGCAGTCACGAGCATGCCCGCACCCATCGCCGACATCATCAGGCCGTAGCCGGCGACACTCAGACCGAGGGTGTCCTGCGCGACGACGACGCCCAGCACGCTCATCACCGCGATGACGAGGGCGGCGCTGGCGGCTGCGGTGAGAGCGGTGCGAGTATGCCGGTCGGTCCGGGCGTGGCGGACGGCCTCGGCTGTGTCTGCCAGCAGGCCGCGAGCGGTGCCGCGAGCGGTGTTGCGAGGGTGGCCGTTGCCCTGCGGCGCTCGGGTGGGCAAGGCCACCGCGGCGACCGCCAGGGCCGGGATGAGGAAGGTGGCACTGTCGACGTAGAAGGCCATCGCCAGGCCGAACCGATCCGCCACCCAGCCGCCCACTGCAGGCCCGACGGCGATCGCCGTGACGAAGGCCAGGCCGAACCGAGAGTTCGCGGCCAGCAGGTCGGTGGGGGGCACGAGATCGGGGATCGTCGCCGCCCTGGCGGGCAGGAAGAACTGGTTGACGATCGACATCGCGAGGTATGCCGCGACGACGACGGTCAGGTGGGTGGTCGCTGGGATGAGCAGGACGAGGACACCCTGCAGGGCGTTAGCGCCGACCATGACGACCTTGCGGTCGAACCGGTCGACGATGCTGCCTGCCAGTCCGCCGAGCACCACCGCGGGGATGGCTTTGAGCAGCATGAGGGCGGCGACGACGGAGACCGACCGGGTGAGGTCGTAGACCAGGGCGATGAGGGCCACCATGGCCAGGCGGTCGCCGATGAGTGAGACGAACTCGCTGGCGAGCAGGACTCGGAAGGCCCGGCGGTGGGCGGGGGATGCGGTTTTGGGCATGACGACATGACTCCTCGGCGCTCAGGGCGCGGGACGGGGCGGGTCTGCGGGTGGGTGTGGGTGTGCTGTGGCGTGTCGGGTGGGCTGTGGCGTACGCGTCAGTCGGGTGAGTGTCGCCGTGCCTCGGTGCCGATGACGGCCTCACCCATCTCGACGAGGTAGCGGCGAGCGGTGTCGAGGGTCAGGCCGGTCGGTGGCCCGACCATGGCGGCCAGGCCTTGGGTGAAGATCCAGAGCAGGGCGTTGACCCGGGCGAGGCCGGCGTCCGGGAGGTCGGCCAACCGGGGGTCGGCTCGCATGGCCATCAGCACATCCCGGGGAGGGGTGTCCTGCACGGCGTGGCGCATCCAGTCCGCCGCGAGGGCGAACAGGTGCGGGTGTTCTTGAGCGAGCCGGATCGAGCGCAGCCCGACGCTGAGCATCGGGGGCACGTCTGGTTCGGGTTGGCGCAGGTAGCTGCCGATTTCCTGGTGCAGCAGCTGCCCGACGCGATCCTTGAGGGCGTCCATCGATCCCCAGGTGGAATACACCGGTTGCGTGGAGACGCCGAGGACGTCGGCCACGGCACGTGCCGTGACGGCGTCGATCCCGCCGTGGCGGGCGAGGTCCAGGGCGGCGCGCTCGATGTCGGTTGCGCTCACCTTGCTCGGACGGGCCATCTCGCCTCCTTGGCGGCTCATCGCCCAGGGCGGCGCCCCAGGTTTCACAACACAAGTTATATAACTGATGTTGTATTACGTCAAGGGGTCTACCCGGATAAGGCGCGGACGGTGTCCTCGGACAAGCCATCGGACTGACGCGTTTGGCTGTTTCGAGTGATGTCAAGCAGCCAAATGCGTCAGTTCGGGCCAGCGCAGATCAGCAGACAGCGGGCTCGCGCCCTTTGTTCACGGGCAGGTCCAGCCACATGACAAGCAGATCGGTGGCGGCCGCCTCCCGGATCAGCACCTCACTCATCCGGCCGATCGTCGGAGGCGAGCGCCGCACCGCCCAACGGACTCACCGGACAGGTCAACCCATTCGGTCCGTGGTTGCAGTAGCCGCCAGGATTCTTGTGCAGATAGCCCTGGTGGTAGTCCTCGGCGAGGTAGAACGGCCCGGCATCGGCAGCGGAGCGGATCTCGGTCGTGATCGGCCCGAATCCCGCGTCGGCCAGCACCACCTGAAAGGCGTCGCGGGTCGTGATCGCGGCGGCCTCCTGCATCGGGGTGGTCCAGAAGATCGCCGACCGGTATGCCGTGCCGATGTCGTTGCCCTGACGCGGTCCCTGGGTGGGGTCGTGGTTTTCCCAGAAGACGGCCAGCAGCGCTTCGGCCGACACAGCCTCCGGGTCGTAGACCACCTGCACGGTCTCGGCGTGCCCGGTCAGCCCGGTGCAGACCTCCTCGTAGGTCGGGTTGGGCGTGTAGCCGCCCAGGTAACCCGCCGCGGTCACGATGACCCCGGGCTGACGCCAGAAGATCCGCTCCACTCCCCAGAAGCACCCCATCGCCAGGTAGATGACCTGCGCGTTGTCCGGCCACGGCCCCTCGAGCTGGGTGCCGAGGACGACGTGGGTGGGGGTCACGGCATACGGGCGGGTATGCCGTCCGGGCAAGGCCCGCTCTCGGGAGGGCATCCGGGTGCGGTGTCCGAGGATGGAGTCCATCTGTGCAGTATCACCCGGACCCGCGGATGAGACGAAGCGGGCAGCCGTCCGGGCGGCGATCTCCTACATGCCCGCGATGCACATGCCGGCCAGGACGACGAAGAGCAAAGCGGCGACCGCGGCCATGATGACGTAGGTCAGGACCATGCCCATGACGATGCCGCCGATGATGTGCCGGTGTCGCGGGACGGCCAGTGCCCAGAGAGCCAGGCCGACGGCGAGGGCCCCCACGGCCACCATCGATGCGAGGCTGGAACTGACGCCGATCGAGGTCAAGGCGCTGGTGACCAGCCCCACCAGGACGACGCTCCCGATCCCCGCGAGCAGGCCGACGCCGTAGCCGAGCCCGCCCAACGCCTTGGGTTTGCCTCCAGGCGGCGGATACCCCGGCTGCGCGTAGGGCGGCTGAGCGTAGGGAGGCTGAGGGTAGGGAGGCTGAGGGTACGGCGGCCCGGCATACGGCTGCGGTGGCGCACCGGAAGGGTATGCCGGCCCGCCCGGGGGCGAGGCCGCCGGCCAGTTCGGTTGCGGCAGTTCCCCGCCGGGTGGCGGACCGCCTGCCCCGGGGGGCGGTGGGTCCTGCGGCGGCTGGGGCGGGTAGGCGCTCACAGGTGCATCCCCACGCTGGTGAGACGCCACCAGGCGCCGACGCCGGCCAGGACCATGAGCAACGCCAGGTAGCCAAGCACTACACGGGTGTCGCGCAAATAGCAGCGGGAGCGGGTCAGACCGGCGCGCCGGGCCCGCCAATAACCGCTGAAACCCAAGGCCGCGAAGACGGCGAGCGCGAACGGCCCGAACAGCCAGCCCAGCAGAGCGACGGTTGCGAAGATGCACAACCTCAGCGGGTCGAACGGCACCTCGGGATCGACGGCTCGGGGTGCGCCCGGTATGCCGGGTGTGACGGCCGGTGTGCTCACGGTGCCTCCTGCGGGACGGGGCGAGCGGACGGCATACCGATCGCCGTGGAGATGCGGGTCGCGGCCAGGGGCGCCCAGGCCTGCACCGCGCAGAACGGAGCGCACTGGTGGCCGCCGTCGCCGGGGTTGACGGTCGCGACGTGGACGCAGCACTGGGTGAGGCGTTCCTCGATCATCGTGTCGATGTCCATGAACGGCTTGACCGTCACCCGCAGCACCCGCTCGGCGAGCATGGTGCGCAGCCGCTCGGCCTGGCCCGGCAGGCGCGAGGCAGCGAGTGTCGTGAGGGTGCCGATCCCGATGTCGCAGGTCGTGCAGATATCGCGCCACACCCGCCCGATGTCGGGGTGGGTGAGTGAGGATTGCTCGGACAACAGGCCCAGCAGCGAGTCCTTGACCGTGGCCCGCAGGGCCGCGGGGAGTTCTTGGTCGGCGAACCGGTTGGCGAAGGCGTCCGGGTCGAGATCGAGATAGCCGAGCAGCCGGTCCGGTCCGATGAGCGACACCAGCGAGCGCCAAGCCCCTGAGTCGTCGCGTAGGAAGTAGCCCACCGACGCGCAGTGCGGGTGGCTGCACGGCAGGGCAGTGAGGTCACGCCAGGTGACCAAGCCGTCGGTTTGCGGGCCGAGTCGGGCCAAAACCCCGGTGTGGGTGAGCCGGTCGAGGGGGTCGATCGAACGGGCGCGGCCGGAACCGAAGACGGGTTGAATGGTCACCCCGCCGACGAAAGGCGTCGCCAGCGCAAGCCGGATGACCTCGCCGATCTCGCCGTCATTGACCCCTAGAGCAGCGGTCATGGTGAGTGTGGTGAAGACTCCTGCGGCGGAAAGTCGTTGCAGGGCAACGGTTTTAAACCGCATCAGGTCGGCCCCGCGGTGGTGGATCGACCCAGCGGGGGTGACCCCGTCGAACTGTAGGTAGACCTCGACGCGCTGACGGTGCCGCCGCAACAGATCGAGCAGGGCATCGTCACGCGCCAGCCGGATGCCATTGGTGTTGACCAGGATTCGGATGATGGGGCGTGCGACGAGCTCCTCGAGCAATTGGTCGAACTGCGGGTGCACCGTGGGTTCGCCGCCGCTGAGCATGACGACATCGAGGCGACCGCGCTCGAGTTCCAGTCGCGCGTCGACCGAGGCGAGCACGTCGGCCAAGGCCACGGTGGCGAGCCGGTCCGGGGCCGAGTCGGCGAAACAGGTCGGGCAACGCAGGTTGCAGTGGTCGGTGATGTCTTCGAGCAGGATGCAGGTGTGCTGGGTCTGCATGTGCGGCATGCCGTCGAGGTAGGCCTGCGGCACCGGGGCGAAGTTGCCCATCCGGTGGGCCACGTGCTCCTTGGTCGTGGCCGTCCACTGCTCGAGGTAACGCAGGATCTCGATCGACTCGTCGTAGAGCGAGCTGACGAACCCGTGCTCGGGACAGCCGCGTTCCAGGAAGACCCTGCCGTTGCGCACCGCCAGCCATCCCGACAGTCGTCGCACTTGCTCCAACGGCCGGTCGGGGTGCTCACGGTGACAGTGCGGGCAGAAGGCGTTGACGTAGCGGTGGACGCGGAAGTCTCGCAACGGCATACCGGGTCCGACCTGCGGCGTGCGGGTGCTCACGCGGACACCCGTTGCCGGGGTGGCGGAGCCAGGCGATACGCGCCGCGGCGCCATTGCAACCCGACCCGCGCCAGCAGCAGCGGCACCGTGACAGCGAGAAAGAGCTGCGGCCGGCTCAACCCGGCCCAGGCCACGTCGTTGCCCCGCACGAACTCCACGAGGAAACGAAACACCCCGTATGCCGCGAGGTAGAGCACGAGGGTCTCGCCGGGTGCGGTGATCCGGTGCCGCAGCACCCGCCACAGCACGGCGAAGGCCACGGCGTGGAAGGCGATCTCATAGAGGAAGGAGGGATGCAGGGCGACCCCGGCGACCCCGCCCAGCGTGGCAGCAGTCTCCTGGTCGAGGACCGGGCCGAAACCCAGCGGGTTGGGGGTGCCGGGCAGTTCGGTGAGCAGGCATCCGAACCGGCCGATCGCCATCCCGAGGGCGACGGCAGGGGCGAAGAGGTCGCCGGTGCGGGGGCGATAGCCGGTGATCCGCTTGGCGACGTGCACGCCGGCCCACGCGCCGACCAGTCCGCCGAGGATCGAGCGGTTGCCGTAGAGCCATTGCTCGACGAGGCCGGCATTGGCTCGCAGGTCGACATGCTGCAGCCAGGTGCCCATCCGCATGAAGATCGCCCCGCCGATGAGGGCGCCGCTCACGACCGCCAGCAGCCGCGGGTCGTCCTGGCGCCGGCGCCGCGTCTCGAGCACGAAGACGGCGATGGCAGCCAGCACCCCGACGCCGACGAAAGTGTCGTGTGTCGGGATCGGCAGCCGGATGCCCAGCAGGTCCCCGATCGTCGGATACACCGGAGGTTCCTCCCGAGCTGAAGGGCGCACCCGCGACGAGCGCAGCGGGGTGGGCCCGCTCGGCCTGACGTTACCGGGTCGGTTCGGTCTGGGGATGAGTAGCCGTGCTCACGGCGTGCTTTGGTAGACTCGTCCATTCATCCGGGGCTCCCGGCCGCCCGCCCATGTCGGGCGGCGATGTCGCCCCAACGAGTCACATCCCGAGCAGACGCCCCTGACGACGCCTTGCCCGGAACGATCAGGAGTCTGTTGCCATGACCGAGCCCGCCAAGAGCGCTTACCTCACCCCGGACGCCTTCGAGCGGCTGAAGGCCGAGCTGGAGCGACTGTCGACGGAGGGCCGCTCCGAGCTGTCCAAGCGCATCGAGGCGGCGCGCCTGGAGGGTGACCTCAAGGAGAATGGCGGCTACCACGCTGCCAAGGAGGAGCAGGGCAAGATGGAAGCCCGCATCCGCCAGCTCACCCAGCTGCTCCAGTCGGCGACCGTCGGCGACACCCCGCCCCCGGACGACGGTGTCGTCGAGCCTGGCATGGTCGTGACCGTCGAGATCTTTGGCGAGGAGGAGACCTTCCTGCTCGGCCACCGCGAAATCCAGGACCACACCGACATCCACGTCTTCAGCGAGGCCTCGCCGTTGGGTGCGGCGGTCAACGGTCGCGTCGCCGGCGACACCGTTTCGTATGCCGCGCCGAACGGCAAGAGGATCGAGGCCAAGATCCTCTCGGCGCGGCCCTACACCAGCTGACCTGAGGCCGGCCACGCTGGTCGGGCTTGGCCAGTGGTCGGCTCCGTGTAGCACTCCTGGTAGTGCAGTATCGCGGTATTGCTCTTGCGCTAGCACGTCTGTCCTAGTACACTCGTGCTATGACGATCACCTCGTTGGACTCGCAGCCAGGCGGCGGTATGCCGTCCGGCGCGGTGTCGCGGGGTGGGTCAGTGGTGGGGGTGCCGACGGGGGTGCTGCATGCACTGGTGGACCAGGTGCATGCTCGGTTGGCTGACCCGGCTGCTGGGGTGGTTGTGGGTGCTGCGGATATTGGTGAGGTGGAGCGGATCGCTCGCCGGGTGGAGGCACTGCGGTTGGCGTTGGTGGCTCGGGCTGACCGGCAGCAGGTGCATCGCCGGACCGGGCATTCCTCGACTTCAGCGTGGGTGGCGTCAGCGACCCGTAGTGGTGGGGCTGATGCGGCGCGGAAGGTGCAGTTGGCCACCGCTCTGGATGGTGAGGGGTTGGCGGTGACCCGGGCGGCGTTCGATGCCGGTGACGTCTCTAGCCGGTGTGCGGGGATTATCGCCGCGACGATGGACAAGCTCCCGGAGACGTTGACTGACGTTGAGCGGGTCAAGGTCGAAACGTCCCTGGTCCAGAAGGCGCAGCAATTGAACCCGGGCCGGTTGTATCGGGCGGCGAAGTTCGCCCTCGCTGCTGCGGAACGCTCTGCCGCTGAGGTGGCTGAGCATGTCGAAGCGCAGTTGGTGGATCAGGAGTGCCGGGCCTACCGGTTGGCGACGGTCACCATGCAAGACCTGGGGGATGGGACCACGCGACTGCAGGCGTTGTTGCCGACGTTCACTGCGCGGATGCTGGGCAAGGTGTTGCAGTCGATGACCGCACCCCGGCGTGATCACCTCCGCCAAGCCGCCGAAGCGCTCCTGGTTGATGGTCAGACTGCTGCCGGTGACCTGAGTGACGGGTCGGTCGCTGCCGACCTACACGCCTCCACCCGCCAGGCCCAGCACTCAAGCAACGTCACCGGCGACACTGCGGGTGCCGCCTTCGGGATCAACGCGCCCGCCGAGGCCGGCCCGACTGGGCAGCAGGCGGCGGCGGGTGTCGGCGCACCGCGGGGGTGGGTCGGAATGCCGATTGGGCCGATATCGACTGGGCTCACCGCCGCGGACGGGCCTTGACTGAGTTGATCGAGCACTTGGACACCGAACGACTCACCGGGAAAGTCGCCGCCACCGTGATCGTCACGATGACCATGGAACAAGCCGTCGGCGCCGCACAGGCGGCACTGGTGCAGCAATCGGTCCGCGAGAGCACCGGGACGTTGTTGGAGATGACTCCCAGTGGTGGTGCCGCCAGCACCGACACCGGCGCATTGATCTCGGCCAGCGCCGCTCGGCGGATCGCCTGCCAAGCCGGGATCCTCCCCGCAGTCCTGGGTGGACCTGGGCAGGTCCTCGACCTCGGCCGACATCACCGGTTCTTCAGCGACCCGCAACGCACCGCCCTCGCCTTGATCTATGACACCTGCGCTGCGGATGGGTGTGACCGGCCGTTTGCGTGGTCAGAGTTGCACCACCAGCAGCCTTGGTCGAAAGGCGGGCTGACCGACCTTGATCAAGCCATCCCGTTATGTGGATACCACCACCGGCTGATCCACAACCCCCACCACCGACACCACACCACCACCGTTAGCCCCGACAACCCCGACAACCCGGGCGGCCTCGACACCCGAGGAGCCAAGACCGTCCACTTCCACGAACACGCAGCAAGCGAGCAACGGGTGGAGTCTGCCCGGCAGTCGTAGGCGCGACCCAGCAGCGGCGCAGGCGTGATGGATCATCCCGCCCAACCCAGCGATGGGAGAGGCCCCACAACCAAGGGCTGACGACCACCGGGACTCGGATTGCGCTAGCCGAAGACCAGGCGGTATCCGGCATCCCGCAGGGCCCGCAGCACCGCTTCTCGATGTTCGGGACCTCGGGTTTCCAGCTCCACCCCGATCTCGACCTCGTCGACGCCGAGGGTGGCCGTGGTGCGTAGGTGTCCGACCTCGATGACGTTGGCTTGGGTCTCGGCTAGGTCAGCCAGCAGCCGCGCCAAGGATCCTGGCCGGTCCGGCACCCGCACGGTGACTTGGAGGAAGCGCCCGCCCGCCGAGAGGCCGTGCCGGACGATCCGCAGCAGCAGCAGCGGGTCGATGTTGCCGCCGGAGAGCACGACGACGACCGGTCCCTCGACGTGCAGATCGGGTTCCAGCAGCCGGGCGACGGCGGCCGCCCCGGCTGGCTCGGCGACGAGTTTGGTCCGTTCGAGCAGGTAGACAACGGCGCGGGACATCGCGGCCTCGCTCACCGTGTGGACCTCGTCGACGAGCGACGCGACGAGCTCGAAAGGCACCGGTCCGGGCCGGCCGACCGCGATGCCGTCGGCCATCGTCTGCATCGATTCGAGCGCGACCGGACGTCCGGCGGCGAGCGACAACGGGTAGGCGGCGGCCTGCTCGGCCTGCACCCCGATGACCCGCACATCCGGCCGGAGCGCCTTGACCGCCACGGCAATACCGCTGACCAGGCCCCCGCCGCCGGTCGACACGATGATGGTGCGCACCTGGGGGCACTGCTCGAGGATCTCCAGCCCGCAGGTGCCCTGCCCAGCGACGATGTCGGCGTGATCGAAGGGGTGGATGAGCACGGCCCCGGTGCGGGCGGCATACGCGTGCGCCTCCACGAGCGCCTCGTCGAGCGTGCTGCCGTGCAGCTGCACCGTCGCCCCATAGCCACGCGTCGCCGCCAACTTGGGCAGCGGTGCTCCGGTCGGCATGAACACGGTGGCCGAGATCCCGAGCATCTTGGCCGCCAGGGCGACGCCTTGGGCGTGGTTGCCCGCGCTGGCGGCCACCACCCCGCGCTCCTTCTCCTGCGACGTGAGCCGCGACATGCGCGTGTAGGCCCCGCGGATCTTGAACGACCCGGCGCGCTGCAGGTTTTCGCACTTGAGATAGACGTCAGCGCCGACGAGGTCGCTCAGCGCTCGGCTGAGCTGCATCGGGGTGGGTTCGATAACCCCCGCCAGCAGCTCGCGCGCGGCATACACGTCCTCGATCGCTACCGGCAGTTCGCTCATGGACCCGGAGGCTATCGGCCCGGCTGAGATTCCAGCAGGCTCTGGGCCACCCGTCGCGCCGCGTCCGGGTGGGTGTCGGCCAGCAGGCCGACAACGACCAGCAGGTATGCCGTGTCGATGCCGAGCCGCGGGGACCGCGGCAGTCGCCAGCCGCCGGCCTGGTCGTCGGTCACCGCTGCGATGACGGTGAGCGCCTCTGGTGGCGAACGGTGGCGCAGCACACCGCCCGACCCGAGCACCACGCCGACGGTGGACAGGTCGCGGCCGGGACGCCCCGGAGCCGGTGGGCGGGCGTGCCGTCTGGCCGCGACAATGGCGGCCAGCCGGGCCACCCCGAGGTCGTAGCCGGCCTCGGTCTCGTCGGCCGGGAGGTGGTCCGGGCGCTGGGGCAGCCCTACGGCATACTCGCGCAGTCCGGGCTGCACCGGCAGGCGCTCGCGGTCAGCTGCGGTGACGACCGAGTCGGCGTTCCAGCGCATGCCGAGGTCGGCCTCGACGGTGCGGGCGTGGCGGAGCATCCCGGCGACATCGGCCTGACCCGGGTCCGGGGCGCCGGAGTCGATGCGGGTGACCCGACGGCGCAGGTGGGAGGAACGCGCTGGTGGGGGCTCGGCGGGGGAGGCGGGGGACACGGACGAATAGACGTCGGTCGTCGCGCCGCCGACGTCGATCACGAGGACATCCGCATCGGTGACCTCGCTGAGCACCTCGACACCGCGCAGCACGGCATCGGGGGTGGCCATCCGCACGACGGCCGGGAAGGCCGGGTCACGGGAGAGGCCCTTGCCGCCGATGACGTGGGTGAGGAAGGCCTGCCGCATGGCGGCCCGGGCGCTCTCGGGAGCGATGACCCCGATGTCGGGCAGCACATTGTCCGCGGCGAGCACCGACCGGCCCCCGGCCGCGATGAGGGCCACGCACTCGGCTCGGGCGGCGCTGTTGCCCGCGACGACGACCGGCACTGCTGCGGGCAGGGGGGCTTGGGCCAGGGCGGCGGCGTTGTGCAGGATCACCTCGGCGTTGCCGCCGTCGGTGCCGCCGACGAGCAGGACGATGTCGGGACGGTCGGCGGCCAGGGCAGCGGTGGCCGCATCCTCCAGCGCCCCGGTCGCGACGTGGACGACCTTGGCGCCCGCCGACAGTCCCACCCGGTAGCCCGCGTCGGCGGTGACGGCCCGCTCGTAGCCGACGACGGCCAGGCGCAATCCGCCGCCGGCGCTGGAACACCCGATGACCTCGACGTCCGGCCCGGCACCCAGCCGGGCGGCAAGGTCATGCACTGCTGCCATGACGTCGGTCGAGCGGCTGGTCAGGGCGTCCCCGTGCGCGAGGACGACACCGGTGACGCGGTCGACCAGGGCAGCCTTGGTGAAGGTCGATCCGATGTCGACGACGAGCACCCGCTCGTCGGAAGTCACTGCCGCACGCAGGACTGGACGATGGCGGCCACGGCCCTCGTCGTCGTCTTGATCGTCGCGGTGTGGGTGGTAGTGCGTTGGGCCGCCGGGGGCACGACGATCTCGGCGCTGCCGACGAGGGCCTTCTTGAGGTCCTGGGCGTGCACGGTGCACAGCACCGTCGTCTCCGGTGGCTTGGTCACGTCGAAGGTGATCGTCGCCGTGCGGTCGTCGATGACCTTGAAGCCAAAGGTCTCGGCCGTCACTTGCTCGGCTGCCGCGCCCATGATCTTGCCGGTGGCGAACAGGGCCATCGCCAGGGTGAAAACCGCCGCGATGATCCACCACTTGAGATTGCGTCCGCCGACCCGGGCGATGGGTTCGCGGTCGGCCGCCTCCTCCTCCGCCTCGGCATCCCAGTCCGGATCGGACTCGATGCGGTACGACTCGGGCACGCGCGATACCTCCGGCGATGGGATGGGATGATGGTCAACGGTAGTAGCCCCATCCCTGACAAGGACCGAGACCAGCGTATGCCGTCCACCGACCAGGCCTCCCACGCGGGGCTGCGTCTGCTCGCCGTTCATGCCCACCCCGACGACGAGGCGAGCAAGGGGGCGGCCGCCTCGGCCGCCTATGTCGCTCGCGGCGCTCGGGTCTGCGTCGTCTCGTGCACAGGTGGCGAACGCGGCGACGTGCTCAACGAGCGCCTCAAGGACGACCCGCACATCTTGCGCGACATCGCCCAGGTGCGGCGGGACGAGATGGCGGCTGCGGCAAAGGTGCTCGGCATCGAGCACGTCTGGCTGGGCTTCATGGATTCCGGTCTGCCGGAAGGCGATCCCCTCCCGCCGCTGCCCGAGGGCTGTTTCGCCCTGGAACCGCTGTCGGTGACCACCGAGGCGCTGGTCCGGGTGATCCGGTCGTTCCGCCCGCACGTCATGACGACCTATGACGAGCTCGGTGGCTACCCTCACCCCGACCACATCATGACCCACACGGTGTCGATGTCGGCCTTCCTCGCGGCCGGTGACCCCACGGCATACCCGCATGCTGGTCCGGCCTGGCAGCCGCTCAAGCTCTACTACAACCAGACCCACAGCGGCGGGCGCATCCGGGCTTTCCATGACGCGATGCTCGCCGACGGGATCGAGTCGCCCTACACCGAGTGGGTCGCCGCGATCGACAAG
Source organism: Actinomycetales bacterium (assembly GCA_016710385.1). Taxonomy (GTDB): domain Bacteria; phylum Actinomycetota; class Actinomycetes; order Actinomycetales; family Dermatophilaceae; genus Phosphoribacter; species Phosphoribacter freyrii. The sequence continues at coordinate 699,481 of JADJVX010000017.1, read as the reverse complement.
CGGCCGGTGCGCACGATCACAACCCGTGTGCCGTGTGCCGAACACTTCCCGACCCGCGATGCCGCCCTGCTCGCGCACGCCACCCAGGTCGACCCCGACGGCTGGTGGTTCCGGATGCCGCGCGAGCTCGAGGCGCGGGTGTGGCCGACCGAGGATTTCGAGGCCGCGCTGTCCTATGTGCCGATCCACCCGATCGAGGACGATCTCTTCGCCGGACTGCCTGGCCCCGATGCGGCCGACGGCTTGGCCACGTCCGCACAGCTGACCTTGGCCTACGACGGACGGGCCCACGCGGGCTCGACACAGGAAGCGAGTTGACCCGCCATGGGTGACACCCCGACCACGACCATCGGCCCCGGCCTGGGGGCCTTCCTGGCGATGTTCTTCCTGGCGATCGCGCTGTTCTTCCTCATGAAGAACATGAACGCCCGGATGCGCCGGATGTCCTACCGTGAACGCGACCGGCTGGCCGCGCTGGAGGCCGAGGAGGCCGAGGAGGCCATCAAGCACACGGCCGAGGGCCCGGCCGACGGTCGTTAGTCGGCGCCATCGTCAGCTGGTGGCGACGGAGACGGCATACGTGCTGAGCGCCACCGCGGCGAAATGCGCGACGAAGGCTGCGACCGTGCAGCTGTGGAAGATCTCGTGGAAGCCGAACCACCGCGGCCACGGGTCGGGCCGCTTGAACCCGTAGACGACCGCGCCGAGGGTGTAGAGCACCCCGCCTGCAACGACGAGCGTCATGACCAGGCTGCCGCCTCCGGCGAGCAGCGGTTGGAAGTAGAACACGGCCACCCAGCCCAGCGCGACGTAGGCGGGTGTGGAGAGCCAGCGCGGAGCGTCGACCCAGAGCACCTTGAAGGCGACCCCTGCCAGCGCTCCGCCCCAGACGACGAGCAGCAGCGAGCGAGCCTGGTCGGCGGGCAGCAGGCACAGGGCGAACGGCGTGTAGGAGCCGGCGATGATGAGGAAGATGTTGGAGTGATCCATGCGCTTGAGCAGGGCATGGGCGCGGGCCGACCATCGGCCGCGGTGGTAGACCGCCGAGGTGCCGAACAGCAGCGCTGCGCACGCGACAAAGACGACGGCCCCGATACGGGCGCGACCGGCCGGGGCCAGCGCGCAGAGGAGCGCGCCGGCGAGCAGGACGACCGGGAAGATCCCGGCGTGCAGCCACCCGCGCAGGCGGGGTTTGGCCTCTGGCTGGGGAGTGGTCATACCGCTCAGGGTAACTTACGGTCGCGTAGGTTACGTAATCGTAGGTTTTCGAGCGTGAGCGGACACACCCGCCCGCCCGTGACGTCCGGGGGGACGGGTGCTGGACGTCGGCGGTAGCGTTGCCACCCAGGAAGGAGTGGTGGATGGACCTCAGCGCGCTGCTCTACGGCGTCTACGAGCGTCGGCTGGCCCGCGACCTCGACCGGTCCGCCACACCTCGGCACGTCGGGGTCATGCTCGACGGCAATCGGCGTTGGGCCAAGGCCAATGGCTTCGACGCTGCCGACGGTCACCAGGCGGGCGCGGACAAGATCCAGGACCTGCTCACCTGGTGCGAGGAGGCCGGCGTCGAGGTCGTCACGCTGTGGCTGCTCTCCACCGACAACCTCGATCGGGATGCTTCCGAACTCGAACCGCTGTTGCGGATCATCGAGCGTGCCGTGTCCGACCTGGCCGCCTCGCACCGCTGGCGGCTGCATCCCATCGGCGCTCTGGACCTGCTGCCGCCGCACATCGCGCAGGCGTTGCGCGCCGCCGAAACCGCGACCGACGACGTCACCGGCCTCACCGTCAATGTGGCGGTGGGTTATGGCGGGCGTCGTGAGATCGCCGACGCCGTGCGCCACCTGCTCTTGGACCACGTGCAGCAGGGCACCTCGCTGGAGGCGCTCGCGGCCACGGTGAGTGTCGAGGAGATCGCCTCGCACCTCTACACCAAAGGGCAGCCCGACCCCGACCTGGTCATCCGTACGTCCGGCGAGCAGCGCCTCGGCGGCTTCCTGCTCTGGCAGAGCGCCAAGAGCGAGTTCTACTTCTGCGAGGCCTACTGGCCCGACTTCCGCAAGGTCGACTTCCTGCGCGCGCTGCGTTCCTACGGCAGCCGCGAGCGCCGGTTCGGGCGGTAACGCGGCGCGCCCCAGTCGGTCGTCAGCTCGACTTGGCCCGCTTCTTACCGCGAGCGCCCTTGCTGTTCGTCGCGGCTTTGTCGTGGTCCTCGTCGTGATCGGAGTCCGACTCGTCAGGTGGGGCGTCCGCGGCATCCGAATGGGGCAGCGCCAGTGCGTTGTCTGTTGGCCCGGCATGCGCGACGGCGGGGGCGGCCCCGCCGGATGCGAGAACGGCCACCTCGGCCGGGCTCACGGCGGTCGCCGACGTTGCTTCGCCAGCTGGCTGTCCGGCAGCGCTCGTCAGGTGGACTGACGCCTCTGGCTCTGGCGCGCCCGTATCGCCCTCGTCGGCGTGGTCACCCGAGCGACCGCCCAGCCCCAACGGGTTCTGCTTCCAGAACGTCGTCGTGAACGGGTTCTTGGTCGTGGGCTCGCCGTCGCCGGTGTCCGGTCCGACAGCTCCTGGGTCGGGCGGGATGTCACTGCCGGGGGCGTTGAGGCGAGCCTCGGGGCCGGCTTCCTCCAGCTGGGCAGCCTGGACGGCCGCTGGCACGAACTCCGGCACCGACAGCGTCTCGGGGTTCTGCGGGCCACCCCAGACGGGGGCCGCCGGCTCTTCCTCGGGTGGCGCCTCGGCGACGGGCGCGGCATACGGGTTGAGCGATGCCCACTGGATGTAGGCCTCCTCGGCGACCGGGAGGGTCGGGAAGAGCATCTCGGTGCCGATGACCTCGAGTAGCCCGGCCTTGTCCAGGGCCACCCGGAGGTCGTTCTTGACGCGGGCCAGGCCGAGGCGCACGCCGCGACCGGCGAGATCCTTGTGGAGCTGGCGCAGGCCGTCGGCGGCGGTGATGTCGATCTCGACGTTGGCCTCGACGTTGAGCAGGAACCAGCGGGCCGGGGTGTCGGGGAACGCGGCGTTTTCTTGCTCGACGACGGTCAGCGCGCGCCGCTGCAACTCGGCAGCGTTGGCGAAGAACAGCGGGGCGTCATAGCGGTAGACGATGAGTCCAGGCAGGGTCTCGGCATTGGGGTAGTCGGACACGTCGTGCATGCCGGCCAGGCCGGGGATGCGTCCCAGGACGCCGTCGTGCGGACGGGCCAGTCGCTGGGCCATCTCGAGAACGCTCAGCGCGATAGCGATGCCGACTCCGGCGAGGATGCCGAAGAGGATGGTGCCGATGCAGCCGGCAGCGGCGAGCATGAGCTCCCGGCGCCGGAACCGGGCCAGGCGGCGCATCTCCTTCCACGACACCAGCTTGCTCGCGGCATAGAAGACGACGGCGCCGAGGGATGCCTGCGGGAGGTTGCGCACGAGCGGGCCGGCGACGAAGAGCACGATGACGATGGCGACCGCCGCGACCAGGGAGTACATCTGGGTGCGGGCGCCGGCAGCCAGGGCCAGGGCGGTGCGCGAGGCCGACGACGAGACCGGGTAGCCGCCCATCATGCCGACGGCCACGTGAACACCACCGAGAGCCACGAGCTCCTGCTGGGCGTCGACCGCGTTGACGCTGGGGTCCTCGTCGGGGTCGGCCGGGGCCGGGAAGCCACGGGCGATGAGGGTGTTGTCGCCGTAGGCCACGATGGCCACGCCGATGCCCGCCACGAGCAAGGACTGGATCTCGTGCCACGAGACGTCCGGGAAGGCGATGCCCGGCAGGCCCTGCGGCACCTCGCCCACGACCTTGACGCCCTGAGCCTGCAGGTCCATGAAGGTGCTCGCGATCGTCGCAGCAGCCACGGCGATGAGCGGGGCCGGCCAGCGGTGTTTGACGAGGTGGATGAGCACGAGCAGGCCCAGCGTGGATGCCCCGACGATGAGGGTGGTCAGGTGGGTGTCCTTGACGACCTCGAGGAAGGAGCGGACCTGCTCGACGATGCTCTCGCCGTGGACCTTGGTGCCGGTGACCTTGCCGAGCTGGCCGACGATCATCAGGACCGCGCCGCCGGCGAGGTAGCCGACGAGCAGGGGTTGGCTGAGCAACTCGGCGATGACACCGAGGCGGAAGATCCGCGCGACGAAACACCACAACGCGACGATCAGGCTCAGTGCGGCCGCGAGCTGCACGGCCTTGTCCTGGTTACCGGCGGCCAGCGGGGCGATTGCGGTGCCCGCCATCAGCGCGACGGTCGACTCCGGGCCGACCGACAGCATGCGGGACTTGCCCATCACGGCATACACGAGGAGTGCGGGGAGCGCCGTCCACAGCCCGACGACGGGCGGGACGTTGACGATCGCGCAGTAGGCCATGACCTGGGGCACGAGGTAGGCGACGACCGCGATGCCGGCGAAGATGTCCGGCCGCAACCAGTGCCGGCGATAGTGCTGCAGTGTCTGCAGGCCGGGGGTGGTCGCGACGTAGGCGTTGAAGAGGACATTGTCCTTGGGCGGCGTCGTCTGATACGCAATCGAGGGGCGGCGCTCCGGGGGAACCCCGACCGTCTGGTTCGCCTGAGCGGAAGCCGGTGCTGCGTGCTCGAGCCCGGCCTGAGTGGCGTCTTTGGCCTTCCCCACGATTCTCCTCGCCGTCACCTGTCGTTCATCGAAATGTCATAGCGCCGGCCCAGGGTAGCGCCTCGGGGGCAGGGCTGGCTCGACAGCGTTGATCGTCGCGGATTTGGCGCCAGCCGTCATCCCGTGGCAAGCTGCTGCGAACATCTCGGTTTGATAACGACTCGACCCTTATCGGGGTTGGTCGCGGGCGAGATGGCGACCAGTGGGGGATTTCCCGGCGGGCTCACCGCCGGGCGGGATGGAGGATCGTGGCTCCGGGATATGTCGGTCGGCACCGTGGTGCCGTCGGCGCGCGCTCGACCGGCCTACGGGCCGCGGGTCGCGCGCTGCGGCACACCGGAGCGACCCTCGCAGTATCGGCGACAGCTGTCGGAGGCTATGTGCTCAGCACGAGCGCACCGGACCGGACGGCGCTGGTGGACAACCCGGTGGCCATGGAGCGGGCACATACCTCGGTGGCCGGGTCGGTTGACAATCCCCTGTCCCCAGCCGTCCTCGACGGTGAGAAGGCGACGGCAAACCAGCAGGTCAACACCCGCGTCGTTGTGGCCCAGGTGGTCCAGGCCGCGGCGGCAGCGCAGTTCGAGGCCGAGCGCAAGGCTGAGGCCGACCGGGCGGCCCGGGCCGCAGAGCGGGAGGCGCTGCTGGCCAACGCGCGGTCGAATCCCAAGGCTGTTGCGGCCGCCTTGGTCGCCGAGCGTGGGTGGAATGACGCGCAGTTCCAGTGCCTGGTCAAGCTGTGGACGAAGGAAAGCAACTGGAGCTACACCGCGACCAACCGTTCCTCGGGTGCCTACGGCATTCCGCAATCGCTGCCGGGCAGCAAGATGGCGAGTGTCGCCGCCGATTGGCGCACCAACCCCGTGACACAGATCACGTGGGGCTTGAAATACATCGCGCAGGTCTACGGCACCCCGTGTAGCGCCTGGGCGCATTCACAACGCACCAACTGGTACTGAGCACCCTCAGGCGGCGTTGCTGCGGCGGTCGGCGGGATGTCACCGGCCAGGGCTGCGGCCAGGGTGACGGGCAGGTCGTTGACGACCCGGCGGGTGTCGGCGACCCGGGTGGCCATCGACCGTGGCGACAGGTGCAGCAGCGGGGCCAGCATCGAGGGCGCGAAGTCGTCGGCGGTCCAGGACCCCAGGGCCACCTGCCCGGCTTCGGTGAGCGCGTCGGCGACCTCGGTCGGTCGGGCACCGAGCAGCGGGCGGCCGGCCAACGACGTGAGCCAGTCCTGACCCCACTCCCATTCAGCGCCCTCGAACATGCTCCCGTTCTATCGAACGCATGTCTTATTCCACAAGAGGATATCCAGTCTTTCCAAGCGGGCTAGACCACCGGTCGGCCAGGCCGGCGGGCCGGATCTGACCACGACTGAGCGCTGCCAGTCATGGCCGTAACCATGCGGGCGAAGAGTCGGTGTCCCGGTTCAGGCTGGTCTGGGTCTCGATCAGCACGACGACCATCAGAGCTTGCGCAACCGCACCTTCTGCACCGAGTGATCCTCGCCCTTGACGATGACCAGGGTGGCCCGCTGCCGGGTCGGCAGGATGTTCTCCACCAGGTTGGGTCCGTTGATGGTCTGCCAGATTGTCAGGGCGGTGGCCTCGGCCTCGGTGTCCGACAACGCGGCATACCGGTGGAAATAGGAATCGGGGTCGGCGAAGGCGGTCTCCCGCAGTTTGAGGAACCGCTCGACATACCAGCGTTCGACATGTGACACCCGGGCATCGACATACACCGAGAAGTCGAAGTAGTCGCTGACCGCCATCCCGGTGCCACCCATCGGCCGGATCGGCGGGGCCGCCAAGACGTTGAGCCCTTCGACGATGAGCACATCGGGCTGCGCGACGACGATCCGCTCGTCGGGCACGATGTCGTAGAGCAGGTGGGAGTAGACCGGCGCCGACACCTCGGACCGCCCGCCCTTGACCTCGGCGAGGAACCGCAACAGCGCCCGCCGGTCATAGGACTCCGGAAAACCCTTGCGGTGCAACATGCCTCGGCGTCGCAACTCGGCGTTGGGCAGCAGGAAGCCGTCGGTCGTCACCAGCGACACCTTGGGCGTCGACGGCCACCGCGAGAGCAGCTCGCGCAGGATGCGTGAGGTGGTCGACTTGCCGACGGCGACCGACCCCGCGACCCCGATGACGAACGGCGTCCGGCGCGGGCGCTCCTGAAGGAAATCGGTCGTCACCGCATGCAGCCGCTCGGCCGCCTCGCAGTAGAAGGTCAGCAGCCGCGACAACGGCAGGTAGACCTCCTCGACCTCGCGCTCGTCGAGGGGGTGCTCGAGCCCGCGCAGTCGGGTGAGGTCATCGGCACTGAGGTCGAGGGAGTGGTTCTGGTGCAGCCGCGCCCAGTGCTGGCGGTCCAGCTCCACGAACGGGCTCGGGAAGCCGTTGCCCTCGCGGCGTTGCGTCATGGCGGGGATTCTTCCGTATGCCGTCCGCTCGCCGCGCGGGGTATCCGGGGTATGGGGCAGTCAGGTGTCCGGTCGGCGTTCCAGCCCGCGGCAATTAGGCTGCTGTCATGTGTGGAATCGTGGGTTACGTGGGTCCTTCGGTGGACGAAACAGCGTTGGACGTCGTCATGGAGGGTCTGGCCAGGCTCGAATACCGCGGCTATGACTCGGCCGGAGTGGCTCTCATCGACGGCGACGGCATCGCCATCCGGAAGCGGTCGGGGAAGCTGGCCAACCTGCGCAGTGAGATCGGCGCCCACCCGCTGCACCCCTCGACCACGGCTATCGGGCACACCCGGTGGGCCACGCATGGCGGCCCCACCGACAACAACGCCCATCCCCATGTGGGCGGACGGGACCGCAAGCTCGCCCTGATCCACAACGGGATCATCGAGAATTTCCACCGCCTCAAGACCTCCCTGGTCGACCTCGGCCACACCTTCCTGTCCGAGACGGATACCGAGGTGGCAGCGCACCTGGTGGCCACGGCATACGAGAGCACCGGTGACCTCACCGAAGCGATGCGCGCGGCGGTGGCGCAGCTCGAGGGGGCCTTCACGTTGCTGGCCATCCACGCCGACCAGCCGGGCGTCGTCGTCGGTGCCCGCCGCAACAGCCCACTCGTCGTCGGCCTCGGCGAGGGCGCCAACTACCTCGGGTCGGACGTGGCAGCCTTCATCGGTCACACCCGCGAAGCGATGGAGTTGGGCCAGGACGAGATCGTCACGATCACTCCCGACTCGGTGTCGGTCATCCGCTTCGACGGCACGCCGACCGACGGCAAGCGCTACCACGTCGACTGGGACGCCGCGGCTGCCGAGAAGGGCGGCTACTCGAGCTTCATGGCCAAGGAGATCGACGAGCAGCCGCATGCCATCGGCGACACCCTGCTCGGGCGCACCGATGACGCCGGCCGCCTGGTCCTGGACGAGTTGCGCATCTCCGAGGAGTCGCTGCGCCAGGTCGACAAGATCGTCATCGTCGCCTGCGGCACGGCGTGGTATTCCGGCCTCACCGCCAAATACGCGATCGAGCACTGGACTCGCATCCCGTGCGAGGTCGAGCTGGCCCACGAGTTCCGCTACCGCGACCCGGTGGTCAACCAGCGCACCTTGGTCATCTCGGTGAGCCAATCCGGCGAGACCATGGATACGCTCATGGCCGTCAAGCACGCTCGGGAGCTCGGCGCACTGACGATCTCGGTCTGCAACACCCACGGAGCGACCATCCCGCGCGAATCCGATGCGGTCCTTTACACCCACGCCGGGCCCGAAATCGCGGTGGCCTCGACCAAGGCGTTCGTCGCCCAGATCACGGCGTGCTATCTGCTCGGGCTCTACCTCGCCCAGGTGCGCGGGGCCGCCACCAGTGAGACCGTCGCGAGCATCATGGCCGAGCTCGGAGCCATCCCGCCGAAGGTCCAGACCGTCCTCGACCGAATGGACCGGGTCCGTGAGATCGCCCGGTTCATGGCCGACTCGCGCGCGGTGCTCTTCCTCGGCCGGCACGTCGGCTATCCGATCGCGCTGGAGGGTGCCCTCAAGCTCAAGGAGATCGCCTACATCCACGCCGAGGGTTTCGCCGCTGGTGAGCTCAAGCACGGACCGATTGCGCTCATCGAGCCTGGCCAGCCGGTCTTCGTCGTCGTGCCCGGCCCAGACACCCCGCACGACCTGCACTCGAAGGTCGTCTCCAATATCCAGGAGATCCGCGCCCGCGGGGCCCGCACCCTGGTCATTGCCGAGGACGGCGACGAGGCCGTGGTGCCATTCGCCGACGAGATCATTCGGGTGCCGGCCGCACCGACCCTGCTCATGCCGCTCATCACCATCGTGCCGCTGCAGGTCTTTGCCCTGGAGTTGGCCACGGCCAAGGGCCTGGATGTCGACCAGCCGCGCAACCTGGCCAAGTCCGTCACGGTCGAGTAGTCGCGGCGTCCAGGTGCGACCGGAGGTGTCGTGATGATCGTCGGGGTCGGGATCGACGTCGTCGACATCGAGCGGTTCGGCGCAACCTTGGACCGGACCCCCGCGTTGCGGAAGCGGCTGTTCAGCCCGGCTGAGCAACACCTGCCGCTGCGCTCGCTCGCGGCTCGGTTCGCGGCCAAGGAGGCGCTGGCCAAGGCGCTCGGGGCGCCGATCGGGCTGTCCTGGACCGATGTGACGGTCTTCCGCGCTGCCGACGGCCGACCCCACCTGCAGGTGGAGGGCACGGTTCAGGACGAGATCACCCGCCTGGGTGTAGCCCACCTGCACGTCTCGCTCTCGCACGACGCGGGGATCGCCTCGGCGGTCGTGGTCGCCGAGGGCGCGCCATGATCCGCGCGTATGCCGTGGCCGATGTCCGCGCCGTCGAGGACGCTGCGATGGCCCAGCTGCCCGAGGGCGAACTCATGTCCCGGGCCGCACGCGGCCTGGCGAAGGTGGTCCGGTCTCGGCTGCGCGAACGAGACGGCACCCGCGTCGTCGCCCTCGTGGGTGGCGGCAACAACGGCGCTGACGCCCTGTATGCCGTGGCGCGCCTCGCGCGCGGCGGCTTCGCTGCTGCCGCGGTGCTCACCGGGGCGGGCCCGGTCCACTCCGGAGCGCGCGCGGACGCGGAGCAGTCCGGGGTCGTGCTCCTGGACGGTTCCATACCCGGCGACCCGGCAGTGGGGTGGGCGGCGGCCATCGCGCAGGCCGATGTCGTCGTCGAGGGCATCACCGGCATCGGTGGCCGTCCGGGTCTGCGAGAGGAGGCGCGGCGTTGGGTGTCGCAGATCCGGCCAGACACCCTCGTCGTCGCCGTCGACCTGCCCAGCGGTGCCGACCCGGCGGGCCTGGTCGGAGTCACCGACGCCGACGCCGTGATGGCCGACGAGACCGTGACGTTCGGCGAGCGCAAGCCGGTCCATCTGTTGCCGGGAACTGAGCGGGCCTGCGGTCGGCTGACGGTCGTCGACATCGGACTGGATTTCGGCGGCTGCCTGCCGGTCGTCGAGCGGCTCACTCCCGAGGACGTCCGCAGCCGTTGGCCGGTGCCCGGGCCGGGCGATCACAAGTACACCCGCGGGGTGCTCGGCGTCGTGGCCGGGTCGAGCGCATACCCGGGGGCGGCGGTGCTGTCCGTGCTCGGCGCGCTCGGCACCGGGCCGGGGATGGTCCGTTACTACGGTCCCGACGACGTGCGATCGCTCGTGCTCGCCAGCGCACCCGAGGTCGTCACCGTGCCCGGCCGAGTGCAGGCCTGGGTGCTCGGCTCGGGCGTCGACCCCGCGGACCCCGCGGCCGCGCAGACGTGCGAGCTCATCACCCGAGCGCTCGCAGGCGATGAGCCGGCCGTCGTCGATGCCGGCGCTCTCGCGCTCGTCGGGCCGCGCGCGGCGCCGACCGTGCTCACCCCGCATGCGGGTGAGCTGGCGGAGCTGCTGACCCGGGTTACCGGGCGCGAGATCGGTCGTCCCGAGGTCGAGGCAGCCCCGCTCCCGGCCGCCCGCGAGGCCGCCGACCGGGTGGGCGCGGTGGTCGTGCTCAAGGGTGCGACGACCCTTGTCGTGGCACCGACGGCGTGGACGGTGCCGGTCCGCAGCCAGGCCGACGCACCCGCGTGGCTGGCGACTGCGGGTGCGGGGGACGTGCTCGCAGGAGTGATCGGCACCCTGCTCGCTGCTGGGCTGCCGGCCCTCGAGGCAGCCTCGCTCAGTGTCCTGGTCCACGGATTGGCCGCCACCCGCGCCTCGAGTGGTGGTCCGCTGCGCGCTCTGGGAGTGGCGCAGCAGCTTCCGGCCACGATCGCGGACCTGCTGCGTCGTTGAGGCACCGGTTCCGATGTCAGACTGGTGGGCGATGACCGCCAGCCAGCCTCTGCCGCCTCCGGCCGCCCCCTCGGCACGCCCGGGAAGCTCGGGAAGTCCCGGCAGCTCGGGAAGTCCCGCGACGGCATACATCGATCTTGCCGCCGTGACGGCCAACGTGCGGGTGTTGCGACGGCACGCCCCCGGGGCCCAACTTCTCGCGGTCGTGAAAGCCGACGCCTACGGCCATGGCTTGCTGCCGGTGGCTCGCGCGGCGGTGGCCGGTGGGGCGACCTGGCTCGGCACGGCGTTGCTCGATGAGGCAATTACGTTGCGCGACAACGGAATACAAGCGCGCATCTTGACCTGGCTCAACGTCTCCGGCGCCGACTTCGCCGGAGCCATCCGACGCGAGATCGACCTGTCGGCTGCGGCACCGTGGCAGCTGCGCGAGATCGCGGCCGCTGCCCGGGCGCTCGGCACCGCCGCCCGCATCCACCTCAAGGTAGACACCGGCCTGGGCCGAAATGGGGCCTTCGGTGCCGACTTCACCGCCCTGCTGGCCAGCGCCAGGGACTGTGAACGCGACGGCAACGTCAAGATCGTGGGGGTCTGGTCACACTTCGCGTATGCCGACCAGCCCGACCACCCGACGGTGCGCCATCAGCAGGAGGTCTTCGAGGCCGCGGTCCGGGAGGCCGAGGCAGCCGGATGTGAGCTGGAGGTCCGCCATCTGGCCAATTCAGCTGCCACGCTGACCAATCCGAGCGCGCACTATGACCTGGTCCGGCCCGGTCTGGCGATCTACGGCCTGTCACCGGTGCCCGAGCTCGGCGACGCCACGGCATACGGGCTCCGGCCGGCGATGACTCTCACGGCGCGGTTCGCGCTCGTCAAGGGGCTGCCTGCCGGCCAGGGTGTGAGCTACGCCCATCAGCACGTCACGGCCGCCGACACCCGGGTCGGCCTCATCCCGGTGGGCTATGCCGACGGCATACCTCGGCATGCCTCCGCACGCGGGCCGCTCGCGGTCGCGGGCCGTCGCTATCGGGTGGCCGGTCGGGTCTGCATGGACCAGATCCTCGTCGACCTCGGGGCCGATTCGCCGGCCCAGGCAGGCGACGAGGTGGTGCTCTTCGGGCCTGGTGAGGGAGGCGAACCCACCGCACAGGAGTGGGCAGTTGCTGCCGACACCATCTCGTATGAGATCGTGACCCGGTTGGGACCGCGCGTCGAGCGGGTGTATCTCGGGGGATCGGAGGAATCGCCGTGAGTCGAGGCCGTCCGAGCCTGCTCGGGATGGGTGTGAGTCTGGGTGCTGCTGGTGCTGCGGGTGCGCTTGGGGCGGCCGGGCTGATCGCCGACCGCATCCGGCGTCGTGAGGACGCCCAGCTGCCGGAATACGCCAGCCTCGTCGAGCCGCACGACCAGGAGCTTGCTGTCGTTGCCGACGACGGGGTGACCCTCTTCGTCGGGATCGACGAGCCGACCGGAAACACGCGCACCGAGGATGGTCGCCCCAAGCCGACTGTCGTTCTCTCGCACGGCTATTGCCTCACCTCGGAGTGCTGGGTGCTGCAACGCCGCGCCCTCAAGCGGGCCGGCTATCGCGTCGTCGTGTGGGACCAGCGCGGCCACGGGCGCTCCGGCAAGGGCGCCACACCGGGGTATCACATCGACCAGCTCGGCAAGGATCTGCATGCCGTGCTCGAGGCGGTCGCCCCCACCGGTGACCTCGCGCTCGGCGGCCACTCGATGGGTGGCATGACGATCATGGCCATGGCTGCGGAATACCCCGAGATCATCAAGGAACGCACCGTCGCCTTCGCGTGCATCGCCACCTCGCCCGGGTCGATCCCGCTGGCCAGCTCGTCGTTCGTCGCGGCCTCGGGCAAGCAACTGCTCGAGCGGCTCGGACCGGGCGTCTTCGGCCAGCTGCAGCGCCGCCCCGAGTTGTTGACCAACCTGCTCAAGGCCAACCGCGATCTCGAAGAGTTCCTCATCGAGCGCTATTCGTTCGCCTCCCCGGTGCCCCGCAGCGTGGTGCGGCTCACCGCCAAGATGATCCTCGGCACCGACCTCGGGGTCATGAGCGACTTCGTCCCGACCTTCGACGCCTACGACAAGACCGCGGCCCTGCCCTACTTCGCGCACTGCGAGACGCTCGTCTTCAACGGCACCCAGGATGTGCTCACCCCGCCCGAGCACAGCGAGATCATCGTCCGGGCCATCGCCGGGTCCGAGCACGTGCTCATCCGCGACGCTGGCCACGTCATCATGCTCGAGCACCCCGATCTGCTCAACGAGCAACTCCTGGCGCTGCTCGAGCGAGCGGCCAAGGCGCGTGCCGAGCACCTCGACCCGGCCGAGAAGCCGCGGGTCACCCTTGTGGTCACTCCGGTCACCAAGCGGCGCCGGGTGCGCGAGGGACTCACCGAACGGCGCAAGCGGGAGCATGTCAGCTGAGATCGCCCTGCCGACCGCGCGCGACACCCAGGCTTTCGGGGTGCGGCTCGCGGCGTTGCTGCGCGCCGGTGACCTCATCGTTCTGACCGGCGATCTCGGGGCCGGTAAGACGACGTTCACCCAGGGCGTGGGGGAGGGCCTGGGAGTCCGTGGCCCGGTCACCTCGCCGACTTTCGTCATCGCCCGGGTGCACCCGTCTCTGGTGGGCGGCCCGGACCTGGTCCATGTGGACGCCTACCGGCTCGCCGGGGCCCTCGAGCTCGACGACCTTGATCTCGACGCCGACCTCGACGCAGGTGTCGTCGTCGTCGAATGGGGCGCGGGCCTGGCCGAACTCCTCAGCGCCGAGCGGCTCGAGATCACCCTCACCGGCCAGGCGTCCCGGCTGGCCCGGGTCGTCGGGGTCGGCTCGCGCTGGGAGACACCTGAGGCCGTGCAGGCATTGGCCGCGGTATGCCGTGCGACGACAGAGGTGCCGCACTGATGTTGCTCCTCGCTATCGACACCTCCACCAGTGCCATCACCGCGGCCCTGCACGACGGCATCCAGGTGCTCGCGGAGGCGAGCACCGTCGATTCCCGCGCGCATGGCGAACGTCTGGCCCCGGGGATCCGGGAGGTGCTGACCCGCGCCGGTGCCAGCCCCCGTGACCTCACCGACGTCGTCGTCGGGCTCGGGCCGGGCCCGTTCACCGGGCTGCGGGTCGGTATCGTCACGGCCCGCACCATCGCCCATGTCACGGGGGCGGCGCTGCACGGGGTGTGCTCCTTGGATGCGCTCGCGTATGCCGCCCGCGACCGGCTCGCGGTCGGAGCCGAGCTCGTGGTCGCCACCGATGCGCGCCGCAAGGAGGTCTACTGGGCACGGTATGCCGTCGTCCTTGGCCCGGGCGCTGCCCCGGGGGGCGTCGGCGACGCCCGCACTGTGCACGCTCGCACCGAGCCCGCGGTGGTCCGCCCCGCCGACCTGCCAGCGGAGGTCGCCGCCCTCACCGCGGTCGGCCGGGGACCGTGGCTCTATCCGCAGACGATGACCCATCCGCTCTGTGCCTCGCAGGACGCCGCCGCTGCCGACGGGCTGCTCGACGTCTCGGCGGCCGCGCTGGCCGCACTCGCCGTCTCGCGCCTCACCAGCGGCACCCTGACCGCGCGCCACGAGCCGCTCTATCTGCGCCGGCCCGATGCGGTGCCCCACCTCAGCGCGAAGTCGGCCCTCGGATGAGCGCCGCCACGACATCCCTGACCGGCAGCACGTCGCCGGCCACGCCGACCTTCCCGGTCGGCGCAGCGTCGGTCACCCTGCGTGAGATCGCGTGGCCCGACCTGGCCACGCTGGCCTCGCTGGAGGCCGAGTTGTTCGAGGCAGACGCCTGGACCGAGGCGACCTGGTGGGCCGAACTCGCCCAGCGCCCGCGCCGCGACTATGTCATCGCCGTCGACGGCGGTGACGATCGGATCATCGGGTATGCCGGTCTCGACCATGGCGGGAGCACCGCCGACGTCATGACGATCGCCGTTCGCACGGCATACCGGGGCCGTGGTGTGGGTGATGCCCTCCTGGGTGAGCTGGTGCGGCGGGCGGGCGCGCGCGGAGCCGAGGCGTTGCTGTTGGAGGTGCGGGCCGACAACGTGTCTGCGCAGACGCTCTATGCGCGGCACGGGTTCGAGCAGATCGCGGTGCGGCGCCGCTATTACCAGCCCGGCGACATCGACGCCATCGTCATGCGCAGGATGCTGCCATGAGACCCGACGAGCCATTGGTCCTCGGGATCGAGACCTCGTGCGACGAGACCGGGGTGGGGATCGTGCGCGGCCACACCCTGCTCGTCGATGCCGTGGCCAGCAGTGTCGACGAGCACGCGCGCTTCGGTGGCGTTGTGCCCGAGGTCGCCAGCCGCGCGCATCTGGAGGCCATGGTCCCGACCATCGAGCGCGCCTGTGCCCAGGCCGGCGTGCGGTTGGGTGACCTTGACGCCGTGGCCGTGACCGCCGGCCCCGGGCTGGCCGGTGCCCTGCTCGTCGGGGTTGCCGCCGCCAAGGCGCTCGCGCTGGCCCTGGACACGCCGATCTACGGCATCAACCACCTGGCGGCGCACGTCGCCGTCGACGTCGTCGAGCACGGCCCCCTGCCCGAGCCGACGATGGCGCTGCTCGTCTCCGGTGGCCACTCCAGCCTCCTGCTCGTGCCCGATGTCACCGCCGATGTGCGGCCGCTGGGCGCCACCGTCGACGACGCGGCGGGGGAAGCCTTCGACAAGGTCGCGCGCGTGCTCGGCCTGCCCTTCCCCGGCGGACCGCACATCGACCGGGCGGCCCGGGACGGCAACCGACTGGCCATCGACTTCCCCCGGGGTTTCACCACGGGCCGGGATCTAGCCCGGCACCGCTTCGATTTCTCGTTCTCCGGGTTGAAGACGGCAGTCTCGCGCTGGGTGCAACTGCGCCAGGCGGCCGGGGAGGACGTGCCGGTGGCCGATGTCGCGGCGTCCTTCCAGGAGGCGGTCGTCGACGTGCTCACCCGCAAGGCGATCGCGGCCTGCCGCGAGCACGGTGTCGAGACGTTGCTCATCGGCGGCGGGGTGGCGGCCAACTCCCGGCTGAGGGCCCTCGCGGCGGCGCGCTGCGAGTCGGCCGGCATTCAGTTGCGGGTGCCGCGGCCGGGGTTGTGCACGGACAACGGAGCCATGGTCGCGGCCCTGGGGTCGCTTGCGGTCTCGCGCGGCCGCACGCCCTCCGGCCTCGACCACCCGGCCGACTCCTCGATGCCCGTGACGCTCGTCCAGGCCTGAATCCCGCCGGCTCAGGTGCCGGGTCAACCGCAGCGCAGCAGCCCGTATGCCGCCTTGAGGGTGAGCACGCGAGTCGCCGCCGCGGTGACCTTCGCCGCGAAGGCCGGGTCGGCCTGTGCCCGGGCCGACACCGCAGTCGCCATGACCGGGATCTGAGCGGGGACCGCGGTGAGCACGATGTCACCCCCGGCGGCAACGAACCGAGTGGCCCGCTCACCGACCGGGACGGCTGCCACGGCTTGGGCGGCGCCCACGTCGTCGGTGATCACCACGCCGTTGAAGCCCAACGTGGTGCGCAGCAGACCGGTGATAATCGGCTCGGAGAACATGGCCTGTTGGGTGGCATCCAGGTTGGGATACCGGGCCGAGGACACCATGACCATCCCCACGTCGTGGGCGATGGCCCGCTGGAAGGGCACGAGGTAGGGGTCCGTTGCGGTGGTGACCTCATCGGTGATCCCCGCGGCGGTCGAGTCGGTGTTGCCGCTCACCCGGCCCAGCCCCGGGAAGTGCTTCGCGGTCGCCACGATGCCGGTGGACTGCAGGCCGTCGACGACGGTCGCGACGTCGTCGGCGACGGCCACCGGGTCGCTGCCGTACTGCCGGGAGTACTTCCCGATCGGGCCGTTGTGGGCCGCGAAGTCGGCGGCAACGGTGTCGGCCACCGGCGCGAGGTCGACGTTGACCCCGGCGGCTGCCAGCTCACGACCCAGGCCCTCGGCCTGCTTGCGCAGCGTCATGCTGTCGAGGGTCCCTTGGCGCAGAGCGTTCGGCAGCGTCGTGAAGCCAGTGCCCTTGAGCTGTTGGACCGCGCCGCCCTCCTGATCGGCGGCCACGAGCAGGTCCGGCCCGGGGGTGCTCGCCTGAAGCCACTCGGCCGTCGACTTCACGGTCGCGGCGCCGGTCCAGCCGCCAAGGAAGATCACCGACCCCACGTGATGGGTGCGCACGGCGGACTGGACCTGGGCGCTCGACGCACCCGGCGCCACCCCGACCATGAGCAGTTGTCCGACCCGTTGGGCCGGCGACATCTGCGTCACGGTGCTGGCGGCGCAGCCGGCCGCTGCGCTGCCCGGCGCGGTCCGGCCGGCCGTCGGCGCCGCGGCTGCCGTGATGGATGTGGTGACACCGGCCGAGGGTGTCGCTGCCGATGCCGTCGTCGAAGCGAGCGCCCCGGTGCTGGACCGGACCGGTGGGGGCCCGGGTGGGACCGCCGTCGCACCCTCGGAGCACCCCGCTGCGCCGGCCAGGGCGACCAGGGCGAGGCCGGGCAGCAGCAGGCGGGCGCGGCGTGCGGGTGGGTGGGACGGCATACCGGCGACCGTAGTGCACCTCGCCGCGCGATACGCTCGCGAGCATGGGTCGCGTCCTCGTCCTCGGATCACTCAATGTCGATCTGGTCACCCCCGTGGAACGGATCCCCGGCCCGGGCGAGACGGTCCTCGCGACCGGCCCGGTGCTGCGGTATGCCGGTGGCAAGGGCGGCAACCAGGCCGTCGCCGCCGCGGAGGCCGGGGCATCGGTGGTCATGATCGGCGCGGTCGGCGACGACGAGCCGGGCCGGGCCTATTCGGTGCGCCTGTCCAGCCGGGGTGCCTACCCGCGACTGGCGGTCAAGCACGGGCACTGGACCGGCATGGCCCAGGTGACGCTCGCCGACAACGGCGACAACACCATCGTCGTGCTGCCCGGTGCCAACGAGCTGGCCCGCGCGGATGTCAACGACATCACCGCGGCCGACGTGCTGCTGTGCTCGCTGGAGATTCCCGTCCCCGTCGTCGTCGAGGCCGTGCGCATTGCGGTGGCCGCCGGTGCTCGGGTGGTCATCAACGCCGCTCCGTATGCCGCCCTGCCGCCCGACGTGCTCGCGGCGGCTGACCCGCTCATCGTCAACGAGCACGAGGCCATGGCGCTGGCCGACTCCGGGCTGCTGCCGGGGTCGCTGGTCGTGACCTTCGGTGCTGCGGGGGCGCAGTGGGACGACCTGCGGGCAGACGGCATACCGGTCGATCCGGAAGCCGTCGTGGACACGACCGGTGCTG
This sequence comes from Actinomycetales bacterium, assembly GCA_016710385.1. Classification (GTDB taxonomy): domain Bacteria; phylum Actinomycetota; class Actinomycetes; order Actinomycetales; family Dermatophilaceae; genus Phosphoribacter; species Phosphoribacter freyrii. The sequence continues at coordinate 681,323 of JADJVX010000017.1, read as the reverse complement.
GCGACGCCTTCTGTGGGGCGTTGGCCGCCGCTCTGTGCCGGGGCGACTCGCGGGAGCTCGCGATGCGCTGGGCGGTGCACGCTGGCGCCGCCGCGGTGCAGCACCGCGGCGCTCAGACCGATCCGCGCTTCTGACTGGCCGTCAGCCGAACCCCACTGCCGAATCCAGGAAGTTCTGGACGTCGGTTACGTCGGTGCTGGCTCCGACGTAACTGACGTTCATCGTCTGGGTCCGAGCGACCGGCTCGGTCTGGGCCAGCCGTTGTGCGGTCTCGGTGAGCCAGGTGCGGATCGACGCTCGACACTCTGAGTACTGCAGCTTCGCGAGCAGGGCGCTGGTGAAGTAGCCCCCGTCGGGGGTTTCCCTGGCCTTCTCGTCGGCCGCTGACGACGCCACGTGCAGCAGGCGCGCCGCCGGGCTGGGCCATACTTGGGTCGAGGTCGGAAAGCGGGCCAGTGCTGCGTTCGTCAGGGCGGCCCGGGACCCGGCGGCTGGCGACAGCGCGTCTGGACGAGGATCCGACAGCGGCAGACCGAGATCGTTCTCGGCCGGCCTGGTGAGATCGGGTGCCAGCCGCACGATGGCATCGGCGGAGTGGCAGGCGTCGACAATGGCCAGCACCTCGATGTCGGGCCGCAGGCGCCACATCCGGCCGAACAGCCCGTTGAGGATGGGGCCGTCGTCGACGACGACCGCTTGGTCGTATCCGATGACTTCCTTACCGTGCGCGTCGGTCAATGGGTAGGCGATCCCGTGACCGGCGAAGGTCACCACCAGGCGACCACCTGGGCGCAGCGATTTGATCGCCGCGGTGAGGTCCTGCTCGACCGTGTCATGGTTCGCGTGTGGATCGATGTCCTTGGGGACAAGCCCGCCCAGTACTCGTCGCCAGTTCTGTCCGTCGCGTTCCGCTCCGGGCAGCCGGCTCAGTGCTTGGCGACCCTCGGGCCAGCGGGGTTGCGGGACGGCGATGACGACCGCGGCCAGCGCGGCACCCTTGCCCGTCACGATCGGGCGGGGGCTGTCGTGAGGCTGGTGGGGGTCGAGGCCGCGCTGCTGGTGGGAGAGGTCGTTGCTGGTGCGGCGGGTGAGGATGGGGTCGAAGCGGGCGCGCCGTGACTGCTGACCGCTACCTGACAGCTGGCCGCCAGCGCCATGAGCAAGATCGCGATCCCGGCGGTGATGACGGCGATCGTGCCGCGCATGAGCGTGAGTCGTCCGAGGATCTTGTCGGCGTTCTCGATGGCAGACTCGACCAGACCCCGATCCGGGCCTCGGGTGCCGCTGGGCACGGGGAGTCTGACGGTGAGCCGACCCCTGGTCTCGAGTGCGCCCAACCAGGCCCCGGCGATGAGCAACACCGCCGCGATCGCGACGCCGAGCATGGCGATGAAGATGAAGCCCTGCTCGGCCTTGGTGTCCACCGCTCGGCCGTCGGTGAGGGTGGACGGACTCATCTCGATCTTCGGCCAGCGCCCCCAGAACTCGTTGAGCACGATGAGGCTGAGCAGGAGCAACGCAAGCCCGCTCAGCAGGGCGAACTTCCCGTCGTACTGCCCCGGTTCGACCTCGATCGCCTGATTGGCGTCCCCGCCGCCATCGGCACTTGGGGCGGCTGGCTTGGGACGGACGGCGACCTGGTCGCTCAGCGGGGGGTTCTGCAGAGTCGCGATGTACGTGGTGCCGTGTTCGGGGTCATAGGTAATCACGGGGAGGGGCACCGAGCCGCGGGGCCCGTCGATCTTGAAGGATTGCAACTCTCGCTGGGGGGTGCCGGCCTGGATAGACCCCATGGTGGAGTGCCCGGCGGGGAGATAGTCCCACTCGACCGTGAAGGTGAGCTCCTGCCCGGTCTTGACGACCGGGGTGTCTCCCGCGAAGTCCAGCAACGTCAGGTTCAGTGACGGCTCGGTCATGATCGGGCTGTGGGGTCAAGGGCGGCCGTGGGTGCCATGTGGACTCTCCCGTCTCGCAACATCCGATATCGGCAGGATGCCCGAGTCACCCGGCTTTGTCCGGATTTCCGAGAAAAATCACCCCAGTGCGATCGCCGTCGCTGCTCCGCCGACCGTGGTCAGCACGAAGGTCGCCGCTCCGTCGCCAGTCAACCTCCCGGTCTCCTGACGGAAACGATCGGGGTCGAGGGCCACCCCCCGCTTCTTCAGGGTCAGGGTGCCGACGCCCCGCTCGCGCAGCCAGGCGCGCACCACCTTGGGACGCGCCGGCATGGCCTCGAGCACGGCATACCGGCGAGCCCACGGCACCTCGACCCCGGCGTCCCCGGTGCTCAGGCCGATCCCTCGGGTCAATTCCCGCCCGGGCAACGCCCCGGTCACCCCAGCTCGAACGACGGCCTTGTCGGCCTCCCACAACCACGACCCGAGATCCCGGGCTCCGGACAGGACGAGCGACGTCGCTGCCGAGCCGGCCGCCGCGTCGGCCTCGGTCACGACCGCTTCGGTCACCCCGCCGCGCCCATCCGGACGGCATACCGCGGCCGTGCGCCCCGCCGCGAGCGCGAGCGGCCCCCACCAGAGTGCGCACTCCAGGACCTCGCCCAGCCACGAGGTCCAGTGCGCCTCGACTCCGGATGGGATCCGGCCGTGCGGGAAGGCTGGGGAGAGCTTCGCGCCGGTCGCCGGCACCTGCTCGGCCCACCGGCATACCTGATCCCACGTCGGGTCCATCTCCTCCAACGCGAAGACCCGCCGCGACCGGCCCCGCGCATCCGCGACCCCCCGGACGCGCCGCCCCGGGTCGACCCACACCCCGACTGCATCGGTATGCCGTCCGGTCGCCTCCCCCGGCAGCGGCACCTGCTCGGCCCGAGCGGTCACGACGCGAGCGTTCGACCAGGGCGCGAGGTTGGCCCGGGCGAAAGCGGACGTCACCGGGTCGGCCTCGACGGCGAGGACGTCCACGCCCGCCGTCGCGAAGGCCAGGGCATCCGAGCCGATGCCACACCCAAGGTCGGCGACCATCGTCACCCCGGCGCGGACGAACCGGGCGGTATGCCGTGCCGCGAGTTCCGGCCGGGTGGCCTGTTCGAGACCGTCGGGGGTGAAGAACATCCGGTCGGCAGCCGCACCGAACTTGGTGCTGGCGCGTCGCCGGGCGGCGACCACGGCCAGGACGGCCGCCACCTGGGCGGGGTCGTGTCCCTCGCCGCGCAGTCGGGTCTGCAGGGCGAGTTCGCCCGAGGGGGCGGTGGCCATCGCCTGCGCCAACAGGCCGGAAGCTGCGGCGGAGGTGACCCAGGCGGCGGTCTCGGGAGTCATCCGCCGTTACCAACCCGACTGGTCATGGCGCCAGCGTAGGGGCCGCGACGCCCAGGCACCGGCGCCGGTCACGGCCCTGGCTGGCACTCGACTTGACCGAGTGCTAACGGCATACCTAGATTGGCGTTAGCACTCTCCCCGTGAGAGTGCTGACGCTCGGTCGGCGTCGACCCCCGCGACGGCGAGGTCGGCCAGGGCGACCACATCGTTGACGACTCCCTGCCCGGCCGTGACGGCCGGCAGGAACCCACGAAGGGAAGGGACACCGAAGTGTCGGTTTCCATCAAGCCGCTCGAAGACCGCATCCTGGTCAAGTCGCTCGAGGCCGAGACCACGACCGCATCTGGCCTGGTCATCCCGGACACCGCGAAGGAGAAGCCCCAGGAGGGCGAGGTCCTTGCCGTCGGACCGGGCCGTATCGACGACAAGGGCAACCGCGTGCCGGTCGACGTCCAGGTCGGCGACCGCGTCATCTACAGCAAGTACGGCGGCACCGAGATCAAGCACCGTGGCCAGGAATACCTCATCCTCTCGGCGCGGGACGTCCTCGCCGTCATCGGCTGAGGTAGGCGATCGTGGCAAAAACGCTGGAGTTCGACGACGCAGCACGCAAGTCCCTGGAGCGAGGTGTCGACGCCCTGGCCAATGCGGTCAAGGTGACGCTCGGCCCCAAGGGCCGCAACGTCGTCATCGACAAGAAGTGGGGCGCTCCGACGATCACCAACGATGGCGTGACCATCGCGCGGGAGATCGAGCTGGAAGACCCCTACGAAAACCTCGGCGCGCAGCTGGCCAAGGAGGTCGCGACCAAGACCAACGACATCGCTGGTGACGGCACGACCACCGCCACGGTGCTCGCCCAGGCCATGGTCAAGGAAGGCCTGCGCAACGTCGCCGCGGGCGCTGCTCCGGCTGCCCTCAAGCGCGGCATGGACCAGGCCGTCGAGGCGCTCAACGACCGGCTGCTGGCCAACGCCCGCGAGGTCGAGGGCACCGACGAGATCGGTCAGGTCGCCTCGCTCTCGGCCCAGGACACGGTGATCGGCCAGACCATCGCCCAGGCCTTCGACAAGGTCGGCAAGGACGGGGTCATCTCGGTCGAAGAGTCCTCGACGACGGCGACCGAGCTGGAGTTCACCGAGGGCATGCAGTTCGACAAGGGCTACATCTCGGCCTACTTCGTCACCGACGCCGAGCGGATGGAGGCCGTCCTCGAAGATGCCTACATCCTGATCAACCAGGGCAAGATCTCTTCGATCCAGGACCTGCTCCCGGTGCTCGAGAAGGTCGTCCAGACCGGCAAGCCGCTGGTCATCGTCGCCGAAGATGTCGATGGCGAGGCTCTCTCGACGCTCGTCGTCAACAAGATCCGGGGCACCTTCACGGTGGCCGCGGTCAAGGCTCCGGGCTTCGGTGACCGCCGCAAGGCGATGCTTCAGGACCTCGCGATCCTCACCGGCGGTCAGGTTGTCGCCGAGGAGGTCGGCCTCAAGCTCGACCAGATCGGTCTGGACTCGATGGGCCAGGCCCGCCGCGTCGTCATCACCAAGGACACCACGACCGTCATCGACGGCCAGGGTGACAAGGACGACGTCGACGCCCGGGTCCACCAGATCAAGGCCGAGATCGAGCGCACCGACTCCGATTGGGACCGCGAGAAGCTGCAGGAGCGCCTGGCCAAGCTGGCCGGCGGCGTCTGCGTCATCAAGGTCGGCGCTCACACCGAGGTCGAGCTCAAGGAGAAGAAGCACCGCATCGAGGACGCCATCTCGGCGACCCGCGCGGCCATCGAGGAGGGCATCGTCGCCGGTGGCGGCACGGCCCTCATCCACGCGGCCACGGCCATCGATGAGCTGAACCTCACCGGTGACGAGGCCACGGGTGCCGCCATCGTGCGCAAGGCCGCAGCGGAGCCGCTGCGGTGGATCGCCGAGAACGCCGGCCACCAGGGCTACGTCGTGACGACCAAGGTCGCCGAGCTCCCGCTCGGACACGGCCTCGACGCGGCCACTGGTGAATACGTCGACCTGGCCAAGGCTGGCGTCATCGACCCGGTCAAGGTGACGCGGTCAGCCCTGCGCAACGCGGCGTCGATTGCCTCGATGATCCTCACCACCGACACGCTCGTGGTGGAGAAGAAGGAAGAGGAGCCCGCCCCCGCGGCCGGTCACGGCCACGGTCACGGCCACTGAGTTAGCCAGCACGACCAGACGGGTATGCCGTGTGTCCCCCGAGGGCACACGGCATACCCGTCTGTGCAGTCGGATCGCGCACGTCCTAGGCGGACATCGGGACCCGAGTCGAGGTCGCGGCCACGCGCTCTTCCTCGGTCATCCCGCCCCAGATTCCGTAGGGCTCACGCGCGGCCAGGGCGTGGCTGCGGCATTGCGCCAGCACTGGGCACCCGCCACACACTCGCTTGGCGGCGGTCGCGCGTTGAATGCGGGCGGCGCCCCGTTCGCCTTCCGGGTGGAAGAACGCGTCGGGGCTGAGCCGGCGACAGGCACCGGATTCCTGCCACGACCATTGGTGCGCTATCGGTCCGGGCAGGCGGGAGATCTCTGCCATCTCTTCCCCTCTGAGAAAGCGGGACGCGTCGGTCATCACTACGCGAGGTAGTCGTATGAACGCTATGTCGATCGGTTGGGACAGTGGGACTGCCTTCGCCCAAGGCTTGGTAAAGAATGGGTAAGGCGGGCCGCCCTGAAACATCCCCAGCGATTGGTGTGACGGCTTACACTCGGAGCAGGGATTGGACGCCTCTCAGTTGACGGCCACACGGGGGACCAGCGCAGTGGGGATCTGGCAGCACGCATCGCACCCGCCTCAGGGCGTCTCGCAGCGTGTGCTCCGGCCCTCGGTAACGAATGGCCCGACAGCCACGATGGTGCCGCTAGACACGCAGACTTTGCGTGAGTTGCTCATCGCCGCTCGTTCGTCGGACGGCCCTGCCACCGACGCGCTGTTGGCCCGCGTGAGGCTCCTCGCCTTGCGCTACGCCCGCGCTCGATTGGGTCGGTTCGGCGTCGAGGACGTGGCCCAGGATGTTGCGCAGGAGGTGTGCCTGGCCGTGTATTCCGCTCTCGCGACCTACGACGACCGCGGCCTGCCCTTCGAAGCGTTCGTCTACTCCATCACGGCCCGCAAGGTGGCCGACGCACAGCGGTCCCTCATGCGCGCCCCGGCCCCGGTCGCCGAGCTCCCCGAGGGCGAAGACCCCGGCCGCACCCCCGAAGAGGAGGCCGTGCTCAGCGACGACGTGTCGCGTGCTTTCGGACTGCTCGACCGGCTCCCGGCCACCCAGCGCGAGATCCTCTTGCTCCGGGTGGCTATGGGCTGGAAAACCGACGAAACCGCCGCCGCGCTGGAGATGACTCCGGGCGCGGTGCGGGTGGCGCAGCACCGTGCGATCATGAGCCTGCGGGCCATGCTGGCCGGAGCCGAAGGGGGGCATTCGTGACCACTCCTGTGCGCGTCGACCTGCTGGGCTCCGACGACGAGATGCTGTCCTTGGTGGGGATGCGCGCCTTTACCGGTGACGATGCCGTGGGCGCGTTGCTCGCCGCGGTCGCGTCGGCGGTGGACCGGCCGATCCAGCCGGTCATGACAGGCCGGCGGCGTCGCCGGAGAATCGGCTTCGGGGTCTTCGCGACGGCGGCTTTCCTCGCCTCCGGCAGCGGGATGGCCGCCGCGGTCTCCGACAGCCTGCCCAGCGTTGCGGACTCGATCGTCGCGCTGCGCAGTGACCGCGGCGCCGCACCGGGCGCCCCCGCGGTCGGTGCCGACGTGCAGGGGCAGCAGGGGCTGGAAAGCTTCGCCCGGTTGGGCAACCCCTTGGGTGTGGTCACGGTGGTCGACCTGATCAGCGACTCGGCAACGACACCCTGGCCGGCCACGACGCCGCTGGCCGCCTTCGCGGGCGACAGTTCCGGTATGCCGTCCACCGCGGGAGTCCTCGCCGGGTCGCCGACTGCGGTCGAGTCGCTGCGACTGCCTTCCACCGACCCCACCCTGGCCGACCAGGGAGCCGGTAGCGGGTCCGGAGGTTCCGCGGTCATCGCCGGCGGCGGGGGAGCCAATCCAGCGACTGGAGGGTCCGGGAGCGGCGCGGCCAGCGCAGCAGCGGGCACCATGGGCGCCGGGACCGTGAACAGCGCCGCGAACGGGAACAGCCCCGGGACTGTGAGCGGCGCCGGGACCGTGAACAGCGCCGCGAACGGGACCGCCGGGCCCGGCAACACCGGAACCGGCAACGCCGCCGCGAACGCCGGCGGCAATGGCAACGCGAGCGCCGGCAATGGCAACGCGAACGCCGGCAATGGCAACGCGAACTCCGGCAACGCGAACTCGGGCAACGGCAACGCGAACGCCGGGGGCGGGAATACCCCGGCGGCCGCCGGCGCTGCGGGCACGGCCAACCGAGCCACCGCGGCACCTTCGGCCACCCCCTCGGCGCCGGTCGGTGCCACCGGGAGGGGCGGATCGCCTCGGTAGAATCCGGGAATGACCCCCGAGAGCATCCGAGAGAGCGGGGACACCCCTTTCGCTCCCCTTGGCCTGACCTATGACGACGTCCTGCTCTTGCCGGGTGAGACCGACGTCATCCCCAGCGAGGTCGACACCACGACGCGGCTGACGCGGGAGATCTCGATCCGCATTCCCCTCGTCTCTGCGGCGATGGACACCGTCACCGAGTCGCGGATGGCCATCAACATGGCCCGCCAAGGCGGCCTGGGGGTGCTGCACCGCAACCTGTCGATCGCCGATCAGGCCTACCAGGTCGACGTCGTCAAGCGCACCCAGACCGGGATGATCAGCAACCCCATCACCATCGGCCCGGATGCCACCCTCGAGGACCTCGACAGCGTCTGCGGGCAATACCGCGTGTCCGGCCTACCTGTGGTCGATCCCGATCACCACCTCTTGGGCATCATCACCAACCGCGACCTACGCTTCACTCCGGTCGCCGAGTGGGCAACGACCCTCGTGCGCGAGGTCATGACGCCGATGCCGCTCATCACTGCACCCGAGGGCATCTCGCGCGAGGACGCCACCTTGCTGCTGCGCCAGCACAAGCGCGAGCGGCTGCCGCTCATCGACGGCGAGGGTCGCCTGGCCGGTCTCATCACGGTCAAGGACTTCGTCAAGTCCGAGCAATACCCCCAGGCGAGCAAGGACGCCCAGGGCCGCTTGCTCGTGGCTGCCGCGATCGGCTATTTCGGCGATGCCTGGGAGCGGGCCACCACGCTCGTCGAGGCCGGCGTCGACATCCTCGTGCCCGATGTCGCCAACGGTCACGCCCGGCTCATGCTCGAGATGATCGCCAAGCTCAAGTCCGACCCGGCGACCCGGCACGTCCAGGTCATCGGGGGCAATGTCGCCACGCGAGCGGGTGCTCAGGCGCTCGTCGACGCCGGTGCAGACGCGGTGAAGGTGGGCGTCGGACCCGGCTCGATCTGCACGACGCGAGTCGTGGCCGGGGTCGGCGTGCCCCAGATCACCGCGGTCTACGAGGCGTCCCAAGCGTGTGCCCCGGCCGGGGTCCCGGTCATCGCCGATGGCGGCGTCCAATACTCCGGCGACCTGGCCAAAGCCCTCGTCGCGGGAGCCGACACGATCATGGTCGGCTCGCTGCTGGCCGGCTGTGAAGAGAGCCCCGGCCAGCTGGTTTTCGTCAACGGCAAGCAGTTCAAGACCTACCGCGGCATGGGGTCGATGGGCGCGATGGCCTCACGCGGCAAGAAGTCCTTCTCCAAGGACCGCTATTTCCAGGCCGACGTCGACACCGACGACAAGATCGTCCCCGAAGGCATCGAGGGGCGGGTGGCCTACCGCGGTCCGCTCAAGGCGGTCGTCCACCAGTTGGTGGGCGGGCTGCACCAGTCGATGTTCTACGTCGGGGCGCGCACGATTCCCGAGCTCAAGCAGCGCGGCCGATTCGTGCGCATCACCTCCGCGGGACTCAAGGAGAGCCATCCGCACGACGTCCAGGGGATTGTCGAGGCACCCAACTACGTCACCCGCTGACGGACGTCGTATGCCGTGCGGCGGGTAGGGTTTCGGACGTGACCGAGATCGAGATCGGCCGCGGCAAACGCGGTCGCCGGGCCTATTCGCTCGAGGAAATCGCCGTCGTCCCCTCCCGGCGGACCCGCGACCCCGAGGACGTGTCGGTCTCCTGGCAGATCGACGCCTACCACCTGGACATCCCCGTCATGGGGGCGCCGATGGACTCGGTCATCTCCCCGTCCACGGCCATCGAGCTGGGTCGCCTCGGCGGTTTGCCGGTCCTTGACCTGGAAGGCGTGTGGACGCGCTACGACGACCCGAAGGCCTTGCTCGAGGAGGTTGCGGCGCTCGACCCGGCCCGCGCGACCGCTCGGATGCAGCAGATTTACGCCGAGCCGATCAAGCCCGAGCTCATCGGCGAACGGCTGCGCGAGCTGCGATCCGCCGGGGTCACGGTCGCCGGAGCGCTCAGCCCCAAGCACACCCAGGCACACTGGCGCACCGTCGTCGACGCGGGGGTCGACCTGTTCGTCATCCGCGGCACGACCGTCTCGGCCGAGCACGTGTCGAGTCAGGCCGAGCCGCTCAACCTCAAGCGCTTCATCTACGAGCTCGATGTCCCCGTCATCGTCGGGGGCGCCTCGACCTACACCGCGGCCCTGCACCTCATGCGCACCGGTGCGGCGGGGGTCCTCGTGGGCTTCGGTGGGGGAGCAGCGCACACGACTCGGCGCACCCTTGGCATCCACGCCCCGATGGCCACGGCAATCGCCGATGTTGCGGCCGCCCGGCGCGACTACCTCGACGAGTCGGGCGGGCGCTACGTCCACGTCATCGCCGACGGCGGCGTCGGCACGTCCGGTGACGTGGTCAAGGCCATCGCATGTGGCTCCGACGCCGTCATGCTCGGAGCGGCCCTGGCCCGCGCCACCGAGGCGCCCGGCGCCGGATTCCACTGGGGCTCCGAGGCTCACCACCAGTCGCTTCCCCGCGGCGAGCGGGTGCAGGTCGGTCGGCGGGCCAGTATGGCCGAGATCCTCTTCGGCCCGGGCCGCGCTGCCGACGGCACGACCAACATCATCGGCGCGCTGCGCCGGGCGATGGCAACGACCGGCTACTCCGATGTCAAGGAGTTCCAGCGCGTGGAAGTCGTGCTCGCCCCGACGAGCCACGGCTGAGCCGGCCATGAGTCTCGCGCCCAGCCCAACCCCCAGCCCAACAGACAGCCGGTATGCCGTGGATCAGGTTCTCCTGCAACGGCTTTCGCGCCTGGTCGTCGCTGGTCCGCGAGCCGAACGGCATACCTCGCACACCCCGATGACCGGGGAGGCGCTCGCGACCCTGCCGCAATCCTCCCCGGCGGATGTCCGATCGGCGGTGGAGCAAGGGCGGGCCGCCCAGCGCCCCTGGTCGCGACTGCCCCTGGCGCACCGCGCGCAGGTGCTGCTGCGGCTGCACGACCTCGTGCTGGCCAACCAACGCACCCTCATGGACCTCATCCAGCTGGAGTCGGGCAAGGCGCGCGTCGACGCCTTCGAGGAGGTCGCGAGCATCGCGATCTCGGCGCGGCACTACGCTCGCCGGGCCGTCGACTACCTCGGTGACCGCCGGCTCTCCGGTGCCATCCCGATGCTTTCGCGCACCCAGGTCGTGCGCCGTCCGGTCGGGGTGGTGGGAATCGTCAGTCCGTGGAACTTCCCGCTCACCCTCCCGATCGGCGACACCTTGCCTGCCCTGATGGCCGGCAACGCTGTGGTGTTGCGACCCGACCGCGAGACCTCGCTCACGGCCCTCTACGGCGCGTGGCTGCTGCACGAGGCCGGGCTTCCCGACGGCGTGCTGCAGGTCGTCGTGGGTGACGGCGCGACGGTGGGGCAGGCGGTCGTCGACAGCGCCGACTACGTCGCCTACACCGGGTCGACCCCGACCGGCCGGAGGGTCGGTGCGGCCGCAGCGGCCCGGTTGGTCGGCTTCTCGCTGGAACTCGGCGGCAAGAATTCGCTCTACGTGCGTCCAGACGCCAACGTGGCCAAGGCCATCGAGGGCGTGCGCCGGGCGGCGTTCGGCTCGGCCGGGCAACTGTGCATGCACGGTGAGCGGCTCATCCTCCACGAACAGGTGGCCGACGAGTTCCTCGCCGGCTTCCTGCCGCGGGTGCGCGCGATGCGTCTCGGGCCGGGGTTGGACTTCGGCATCGACATGGGCTCGCTGCTCTCGCAGGCCCAGCTCGACCGGGTCGACGGCCACGTCCAGGATGCCGTGGCGCACGGCGCGCGGGTGCTCGTCGGCGGGCGGGCCCGGCCCGACCTCGGCCCGTTCTTCTACGAGCCGACCGTCCTGGAGGGCGTCACGTCGGCGATGGCCTGCCGTGACGAGGAGACCTTCGGGCCAGTGCTGTCGGTCTATCGGGTCGCCTCCGACTCCGAGGCGGTCGCGCTCGCCAACGACACGGCATACGGGCTGCATGCCGGCATCTGGACCCGCGACATCGCGGCCGGGCGTCGGGTGGCGCGGCAGATCTCCACCGGCACCGTCTCCCTCAACGACAGCCATGCCGCGTCCTGGGGCTCGATGGGGTCACCGCTGGGTGGCATGAAGCAGTCCGGGCTGGGCCGCCGCCATGGACCGGAGGGCATGACCAAATACACCGAGGTGCAGAGCATCACCGCGCAGCACCTCCTCACGCTCGGGCCGCAGCTGGGCCTGCGCGATCGGCAGTTCGCCGGCGTCTTCAGCGCCGGTCTCAAAGCGCTCAAGGCGTTGGGAATCCGATGACCGCACACCAGGCCGTCCGCTCGTCCACCACCGACATCGACGTCCTGGTCGTGGGATCGGGATTCGGCGGATCGGTCGCCGCGCTGCGGCTGGCCGAGAAGGGGTATGCCGTCACGGTCCTGGAAGCGGGGCGCCGCTTCGAAGACGCCGACTTCGCCAAGACCTCGTGGGACGTCCGGCGCTATCTCTGGGCGCCGAAACTCGGGTGTTACGGCGTCCAGCGCATCCACCGGCTGCGCGACGTCATGATCCTCGCGGGCGCCGGAGTCGGGGGCGGGTCGCTCAACTACGCCAACACCCTTTATCGCCCCCCGGCCGCGTTCTACGCCGACCGGCAGTGGGCCCACATCACCGATTGGGAGGACGAGCTCGCGCCGCACTACGACACCGCGACCAGGATGCTCGGGGTCGTCACCAACCCCTGCCAGGGGCCGGTGGAGACGATGATGCGCGAGGCGGCGGCGAGTCTCGGTGTGGAGTCGACCTTCCGGCATACCCCGGTCGGGGTCTACTTCGGCCGCCCCGGCGAGCGAGTCGCCGACCCCTACTTCGACGGTCAGGGGCCCGAGCGCACCGGCTGCACATTGTGCGGCAACTGCATGGTCGGCTGCCGCGACGGCGCCAAGAACACCCTGGTCAAGAACTATCTCTGGCTGGCCGAGCGTCTCGGCGTGCAGATTGTGCCGCTGCGCACGGTCGTCGACATCCGCCCGCTCGACCCGGCGCACCCCGAGGCCGGGTATGCCGTGACCCATGAGCGCACCGGCGCGTGGGTCCGCCGCGACCGGCAGACGGTCACGGCCGAGCAGGTCGTCGTGGCCGGCGGTGCCTGGGGGACCGGCTCGCTGCTGCAGGAGCTGCGGCTCACCGGCTCGCTGCCGGCGCTCTCGTCGGCTTTGGGCGACCTCACCCGCACCAACTCCGAAGCTCTCGGGGGTGCGATGGCGATGAAGGCTCCCAAGGACATCGACATCACCCGCGGCATCGCGATCACCACCTCGTTCCACGTCGACGAGTTCACTCACGTCGAGAACTGCCGCTACGGCAAGGGGTCCAACCTCATGGGGGCGCTCGCGACCCTCATGGTCGAGGACGACCCCACGCTGCCACCCCCAGGCCCGGGCCGGGCCCGCTGGCGACGTCCCGTGCAGTTTGCCCGCGAGGTGGCCAAGCAGCCTCTGGCCTTCGGTCGGACCCTGGTGCTGCGGACGTGGTCCGAACGCACCGTCATCGCCTTGGTCATGCAGAGCCTGGACAACTCCCTGGTCGTGCGTGGGAAGCTGCGCACCGGGCTGGCCGCTCGGGTGCTGGGGAAGGTGCGGCTCACCTCGACGCAGGGCCACGGGCAGCCCAACCCGACCTGGTTCCCTCAGGCCAGCGCCGGGGTGCGAGCCATGTCGGCGGCCCTGTCGAAGCAGGTTGGCGGCCGGGTCGTCGCCGGCGGAAATATCTCAGCGGTGGCGGACATGCCCCTCACGGCGCATTTCCTCGGCGGTTGTCCGATCTCGGACGATCCGCGGCGCGGCGTCGTCGACCCCTACCACCGGGTCTGGGGATACCCCGGCATCCACGTCGTCGACGGTTCGGCGATCTCGGCCAACCTCGGGGTCAACCCCTCGTTGACCATCACCGCGCAGGCCGAGCGGGCCATGGCGCTGTGGCCGCGCCGCGGCACGCCCGACGAGCGGCCGGCCCAGGGCCGGCCCTACCAGCGGGTGGGCACCCTGGACCGGCCAACGCAGCCGGTGGCCTAGGAGGCCTGCGGGGCAGCGTCGGGGCAGTTCTGTCCCTGGCCCGCGTTCGACCCCATCCCGACGTGCTTGCCGGCGCCACCCTGGCCCATCCCCTTGCCCTGGCGATTGCCGGCGGCAGCCTGGGTGTAGACCGCGAGGTGCCGTTTCGAGGCCGTGAGCAGCCGGTTGAGCACCCGCGAGACTTGGGTGTCGGTCGTGGTCGCGATCGCCTTCTCCAGGTCGGCGATGTCGCGCTTCTCCAGCTCCACGGCGGCCTGGTAGGCCGCGGTCTTCGAGGCTGCGCCCGCGCTCTTCCACCCGTCGTAGGCGGATTGGAGGGCCGGGTCGGCGTAGCTGCCCGTGGCCCGTCCGGTTGAGGGGTCGGTGATCCCGTATGCCGTGAGCAGCTTCCCGACCGCGTCGAAGTGGCGTTGTTCGGCCAGGACGATCCGGCTGAACGGGCGCGAGTCGGGGTAGGCGGCGAGGAACCCGGCATACAGGTCGCGGGCCATCCGCTCCTCCTCCCGCATCGCGACGAGGACCGCCGTGAGCTCCGCGGAGGCGGTGCCGGTGGGCTGGACGGTGTCGAGCACGGCATACCGGGCGGTTGCCGGCAGCGGGCGCGCACCCGCACTGGCGCCGAACGCGGAGGCGGCCGGCGGCAGCAGCAGGATGCCTGCGGTGCCGACGGCAAGGACGGTGGTGAGGTGTCGACGCATGGCGTGCTCCTTCGGATCGGTCTGAGATCGAACGGTCGCGGCGATCCCGCGGGCTGGCCCCGAGTCAAACGCGCGGCTGTGAAGGGTCGCTGCGGGGACGATGAAGCTTGCGCGAAAGTTGCCGACGGGGTGCGACGAATCGGGGGTGGGGCTGGTTCGATGGGCGTATTCGATCTGCGCCAGGGCAGGAGGAGCCAGGATGGGGGCACGGGTGCTCGTCGTCGACGACGAGCCACAGATCCGCGCCATCCTGCGTGCCTACCTCGAGCGTGACGGCTACACCGTCCAGGAGGCCGCCACCGGCGCGGCCGCACTGGGTGCGCTGGCTGCCCCGGCGCCTGGGCAGCCCGGCGCCGACCTGGTGCTGCTGGACATCGGGCTGCCGGATATCGACGGCCTCGAGGTGTTGCGCCGAGTGCGGACCACCTCAGCGGTCCCGGTCATTCTCGTGACCGCACGGGCCGAGGAGGTCGACACCCTGGTGGGCCTGTCGGTGGGCGCCGACGACTACATCACCAAACCGTTCAGCCCGCGGGAGGTCGTGGCTCGGGTCAAGGCGGTGCTGCGGCGTGTGGTCGCGACCGACACTGACGACGGCGTGCTGGTCTTTGCCGGGTTGACCATCGATCCATCCCGGCGTGAGGTCACGGCGCACGCGGGGCCGGTCCATCTCTCCGCGCTGGAGTTCGACGTCCTCACCGTGCTCGCCGGCTCGCCGGGGCGGGTCTTCTCGCGGGCCCAGCTGCTCGAGCGGGTCTGGGGCTATGACTACTTCGGCGACGAGCGGGTCGTCGACGTGCATATCCGCAGCATCCGCAGGGCTTTGGGTGACGACGTCGACGCGCCGCGCTTCATCGGCACCGTGCGAGGAGTGGGCTACAAGTGCGTGGCCACACCCGTGCCGGGGCGGCCATGAAACTCGTCACCCGGCTGGTGGTCTCCCATGCGGCGGTTGCGGTCATCGCGGGGGGTGCCACCCTGCTGGTCGTGCGCCAACTGGCCCCGCTGCTGTTCGACGAGCGGGTGCGCCGGTTGGGTCAGGGCGCGGGCGGGGCGATGGGGACGCTGCGCCAACAGATGGCCTCAGCGGTCGACCAGTCCCTGCTCATCGGGGTCCTCGTCGGCGTGGCCGGGGCGACCGTGACCGGCGCCATCGCGGCATACCGGCTGGTGCGGCCGCTGCGGCAAGTGCGCGAGGCAGCCCGACGGCTGGCCGATGGCGACTACTCGCATCGCGTCCCCCTGCCGCACGATCGCGAGTTGGCCGACCTGGCTCACGACGTCAACGAACTCGGGAAATCGTTGTCCGACACCGAAACTCGACGCACCGCACTCATCTCCGATGTCGCCCATGAAATGCGCACCCCGTTGACGGTCATCGACGGATATCTGGAGGGGATGATCGACGAGGTCATCCCGACGACGCCGGCACAGCTGGACCTCGTGCGGGCCGAGACCCGGCGGCTGCGGCGCCTGGCGGCGGATCTGTCCACCCTCTCCCGCGCCGACGAGGGTCGCCTGGCCATCCATCCCGTGCCGATGGACCTCGGTGCGGTCGTCGCGGGGGCTGCTCGCCGGCTGATCCCCCAAGCCGGCGAGGGAGGTGTTCAGCTCGAGGTCCAGCCCGGGCCCGGCCCGGTCTGGGTGCAGGCCGACCCGGACCGGATCGCCCAGATCGTCACCAACCTCGTCGGCAATGCCCTGCATGCCACGCCGTCCGGAGGCATCGTCACCGTGGGTCTGGAGCTGACCCCGCAAGCGGCCCTCGTCCATGTCACCGACACGGGGGTCGGGCTGGCGCCGGAGGACCTCGCCCGGGTCTTCGAGCGCTTCTTCCGCGCTCCAGGCGGCGCATACCCAGGCAGCGGTGTCGGCCTGACCATCGCCCGCACCTTGGCCCGTGGTCACGGCGGCGATCTGTATGCCGTCTCGGACGGTCCCGGGCGCGGGTGCACGTTCAGTTTCTGGTTGCCGCTGGCGACTGCGGCCAATGGAATACCCAGGGGGGTATAGTTCGTTACCTGAGCGTGCCGACCCGCGCCCCTGCGCGCCGATAGGAGAGACCCACATGGCCACCCGTGCCCTCGCTGCCGCCGACTTCACCCAGACCGTCCTGGACAACGACATCGTCCTGGTCGACTTCTGGGCCGCCTGGTGTGGGCCGTGTCGCCAGTTCGCGCCGGTCTTCGAGGCGGCGTCGGAGAAGCATCCCGAGCTCGTCTTCGGCAAGGTCGACACCGAGGCCGAGCGCGACCTGGCCGGTGCCGCCGGGATCACCTCGATCCCCACCCTGATGGCCTTCCGTGAGGGTGTTCTCGTCTTCTCTCAGCCCGGGGCCCTGCCCGCAGCCGCACTCGAACAGGTCATCGACGGAGTGAAGGGTCTGGACATGGCCGCTATCCATGCCGAGATCGCCGCTCAGTCCGGCGCCAACACTGCTGCTGCCGAGGGCTGATGGCCCGGTCGGCCCGGTCGTCCGGTGAGCCGGAGGACCCTCGCCTCGCCCAGATCCGGGCTCTCGTGCGTGCGACACCGCCAGAGGTGCTCGATCGGATCAGCGGCCGGGCGCCCTGGCGACGGGCGGTGAGCGCTGCCTGGTCACCGCCCGTGTTGCTCGTTGCGGCGCTGATCTTCACCCCGCTCTACCTCGCCTACGCTTCCAGCGCGGGTTGGCCCGACGGCACCATGTGGTCGTTGCTGCTCATGGCGATGGCTGCGGGCGCGGCGCTGACCTTCGCGGGCTACCTGCGCGTCGTCGACGGTCGCCCGCGCCTTGGCCTCGGCGGATCGCCGTGCGCGGCCGTCTCGGGGTTCTTCCCGGTGGTGGCCGCGCTGGCGCTGGCAACGACGACAGCCCCCAATGCGGCCGGTATGCCGGCCACGGCAGCTGGCGGGTGGATGGCCCTGGGCCTGGTGCTCCTCGGACTGAGCAACCGGGTAACCGGCGCGATCATGTGCCCGCCCCGCTCATAGTCCACGGCCCCTGACGCCCTGGGCAACCGGGCTGAGGGCTCGGGCTCAGGGCTCAGCCCTTCGGTGTGAGGTCGAGGCGGGCCTGCACCGCGGTCCGGAAGGTGGCGAGCGAGAACCCCGGCACAATCGCCTCGATGTCCTTGAAGGCAGTCGCGCCGGTGACGGCGCCGGGTGGGGCTCCCACCAGGCCGATGAGGTCGGCGACCGGCATACCAAGCCCAAGGGCCGCCTGGTCGAGGGTCATCCACCCCTTGAGGTCGGCCACGCCGAGGGGAGTGCCGGCTGCCACCACCTGGCGACCACTGGTGACCCACGATCCGGTGGCCTGGGACACCCCGATGGTGCCGAAGAAGAGCACAAGGGCCAAGGCCGGCATGACGAATCGGTTGAGGACCTTCATCGGGCATCCCTCTCATGGCGCGGCCGGATGCTGACCGGCACCGGCCCGGTCGTCGCCGTCGGGGTGCGACGCCTGATGCCCGGGATTGCCGCCGACACGACGAGCGCCCCACCGGTGGGACACGACGCGACACATTCCAGACACCCGATGCAGTCGGTGCTCACGGACGGCACGGGCTTGGCGACGTCGATGCCGACCGGGCACGGCTTGACGCAGAGGTTGCAGCCGGTGCACGCGCTGGGGCTGCGGCGCACTCGCAGGATCGACAGGTGGCCCAGCGCGCTGAGCACGCCGCCCAGCGGGCACAGATAGCGGCACCAGGCCCGCTCTACCAGCAGCGACGCGCCCAACACCAAGGCGAGCACGAGCAGGGCCGGCCACATCGTCGCGAGGTCGGGTTCGAAGAGCCAGTGCAACGAGAAAAGCGTGAGGTAGGGGTCGAAGCCGGCGAACCACAGCGTCACCGTGCCGGCACTCAACAGCAGAATCGTTGCGAGAGAGACGAATCGCAGCCACCGAAGCGCCCGATCGAGGCGCGGTGGCACGCGCAGCTCGGGCAGGTGCAAGACTCGCTTGGCCCGGTGCAGCAGGTCCTGCACCGTCCCGAACGGACAGATCCAGCCGCAGAAGGCGTTGCCCGCGACGATCACCGAGATGAGCAACCCGAGGCCCACGATGAGTGTCGAGGGGTGGATCTTCGGCAGCAGACGGTCGGTCGTCACCCAGGTCCACAGCGACTCGACGGCCCCGAAGGGGCATAACGCGTCGACCGACGGAGCCCCCGAGGACGACTCGCGCTGATGACGCACGGCGGCGACGACGACCAGCGCAGCGACGGTGAGTTGCACGGCATACCGGCGGTGGTGCAGCGCGCCGATGGCGCGCATTCGACGCTGGTATGCCGTGAGACGACCGGTGCCGCGCGAGGGGCGGGTGGGGGTTGTGGGGGACATGGCCGCACCTTCCTGGCTTGACCTCACCAGGGTGGCCAGCGTTCATGAAGGCACGATGAAGCCGCCTGGAAGAGATGATCAAGCCCGGCAGCATCCAATGCGGGGATGCTGCCGGGCTTGGCGGCTCGGGGTGGGGCGACGTCGGTCGGGGGTCAGCCGGCCAACGGGTGAGTTGCTGCCCAGGCGGTGTACCCACCGAGGATGTCGGACACGTCGGAAAAGCCCCGCGCGCGCAACAGGCTGGCGCCGACGCTGGAGCGCCAGCCGCCGGCGCAATAGAGCACGACCGGGCGATCCGCGTCGAGCTCACCGACGCGGCTGGCCAACTGGGGAAGCGGGATGTGCACCGCACCGGGCACCATGCCGGCGGCCAGCTCACCCACGCCACGGATATCGACCACCTGGACGTTATCGGTCAGCCAATCCTGGTCCTGGCCGGCGTTGAGCCGGCTGGCCCGGTCGACCTGCGCCTCGTGCCGCACCAAGAAGTCCTCGACATCCGGCACATAGCCCAGCACGTTGTCGTAGCCGATCCGCGCCAGGCGCATCGCGACGGCTTGTTCCTCGCCTGCTGGAGTCATCACGATGACCGGCCGGTCGGGGGCGATGACCATGCCCACTGTCTCGGACATCCGGCCGTCGTGGGGGACGCTGATCGCCCCGGTGAGATGTCCGGCGGCGAACTCCAGGGCAGGCCGGGCGTCGTGGACCACCGCGCCGGCAGTCAGCGCATCGGCCACCTGCGCATCGGTCAATGCGGCGATCTCGGCGCCGGGCTCGCGGACGCCGCGCTCCCGCTTGTTGAGGGTCGCGTTGTAGAGGAAGTAGGCGGGCGCGGGAGGCTGTCCCTCGGTGACCACCGCGAGGAATTCGTCCTCGCTCATCGGCTGGCAGGCGTAGTTGACTCGCCGTTGTTCGCCGATCGTCGACTGCTTCTCGGTCGACAGGTTCTTGCCGCAGGCCGAGCCCGCCCCGTGGGCCGGGAAGACTCGCACGGCGTCGGGCAGGCCCATGAGCACGGTGTGAACCGAGTAGTAGAGCTGGCGGCCCAACTCGTCGGCGGAGGTGCCGACGGAGGCGAGCAGGTCGGGGCGGCCGACGTCGCCGATGAACAGCGCGTCGCCGGTGAGCACCCCGTATGCCGTGTCGTCCTGCGGGTGCTCGAAGACCAGCACCGAGATCGACTCGGGAGTGTGCCCGGGGGTGTGCAGGATCTGCAGGGTGACCTCGCCGAGCGAGATTCGCTCAGCGTCGGCCAAGGCGCGGAACGCGAACTCCGGATTGGCCCGGGAGCCGTAGCCAATCCACGCGCCGGTGGTGGCAGCCAGCTCCAGGTGACCCGACACAAAGTCGGCGTGGAAGTGGGTGTTGATGACGCCGACGATCTGCAGGCCGTGAGCGGCCGCGTCGGCGAGGTAGTCCTCGACGTCACGGCGAGGGTCGATGACGACCGCCTGCCCGGAGTCGGTGTCGCCGACGAGGTAGGACGCCTGCGAGAGGCAGTCGAGGTAGTACTGGGTGAAATGCAGCATCGGTGCTCCTGAGGGTCTGCGCCACGGGTGAGGCCCGGCGCCGGTGTGCGTCGGCCGTAGCATACCCCAGGGGGTATATTTCTGTCACTCTCGTGAGTCCCCGAATCGCTCAGGAGCCACCCGTGCGTGAGATTGGCGATGACTGACCGGCTGCAGCGGTTGGGCTTCGATGCGGTGTCGGTCGCGGGCGGCACGTCGGACTGGGCGGCCGGCGGACGAGCGATCGCTACCGGCTCGACTCGCTGACCCTGGACCCGAACCGTCAGATCTGCGTCCCTGGCCGGGAGTCCTCGCTGGTGCCCCAGCGTCGGTCGAACGAGGGCGCCAGTCGGTGCCAGGCCGAGCGGATGTGCTCCTCGACGAGGTCCTCGGCGCGATCGGCGTCGCGCTCTTCGATGGCCCGATAGATCGCCTGGTGCTGGGCCCGCAGTCCGTCGACGAGGTCGTCCCACTCACCGACGTTGCGGAAGGCGTCGAGCAGGGGCAGGCGCATCGATTCCCGGATCGCGACGGTCATGTCGGCGACCAGCCGGTTGCCGGCGGCGCCGGCGATCGCCACGTGGTATGCCGTGTCGGCATCGTTGAAGGCCGACTTGTCGATGCCTGCGACGTCCATGGCGGCCAAGGCCTCGCGCATCGCCGCCAGGTCGCTCGCACGCGCATTCGCGGTAGCGAGCCGGGCCGATAGCCGCTCCAACGCGATGCGTGCCTGGATGACATCGTCGACGGGGAAGTTGGCCAGCGCCACATGCAACCGCAGGAACCGCTCGAGGGCACGGGACGGCACCGCGGTGACCGCCGTGCCGCCCGCGCCACCAGCACCGACACTCGAGCGCAGCACGCCCTGGGCGGCCAAAGTGCGCACCGCCTCGCGCACGGCTGATCGGCTCACCCCGAGCTGGCGAGCCAGCTCGCGCTCGGGCGGCAAGAGGTCGCCGACATGCAACTGGCCGGCGAGGATGCGCGACTCCACCCACTCGAGGACCACCTCGAAGGCCCGCGGCGCGGACAGGGGCGCGGGGGCGGTCATGTCCCCATCATGACGCCTGGCGGTAGGGGGCTGTTACCCACCCCGGGGGTCTGCGCACGGCATACCGACCGCTTGGCGCGCGACGCGCGCCGAACGGCGCCGATCTGCGCCAGGCGGCATTGACCCCGCGCGATCCCGCTCCCTATCGTGAAGTCCATCCACAATGGTCTGACCAATATGAATCACTGAACGAATGGTCCGACCACTGGGTGTCCGAACGTCACCGTTGTCTCCGGCCATCCCCAGGAGTCCAGATGTCACCACTCTCCCTCGCCGCCGATCCCTATACCCCGCAACTTGCGCCGGTCGGCGGCAGCCTCGTCATCTCCGCCCTCATTGCGCTGCTTCCGCTGCTCACGGTGTTCGTCACGCTGGGGTGGCTGCGCTGGAAGGCACACTGGGCGGGCCTCACCTCGGTCCTCGTGGCGATCGTCGTCGCCGCGCTGTTCTTCAAGATGCCGGTCGGGCTGGCCGTCCTGTCGGCCACCGAGGGCGCCGTGTTCGGCCTGTTCCCCATCATGTGGATCGTCTTCACCGCGATCGTGCTCTACCAGGTGACGGTCGCCAGCGGTCGCTTCGAGGACCTGCGAGCGACCTTCCACCTCATCTCCGATGACCCTCGGGTGCAGGCGATCATCATCGCCTTCTGCTTCGGCGGGCTGCTGGAGGCCCTCGCCGGTTTCGGTGCCCCCGTCGCCATCACCGGTGTCATGCTCATGGCGCTGGGCTTCTCGCCGCTGCGTGCGGCCGCCGTCGTGCTGCTGGCCAACACCGCGCCGGTCGCCTTCGGGGCCATCGGCACTCCGATCATCACTGCCGGCTCGCTGACCAAGATCCCCTACACCCAGATCGGTGCCTACGTCGGGCATCAGACCCCGGTCATCGCGCTGTTCGTCCCGCTCCTGCTCGTGCTCATGGTCGACGGCAAGCGCGGCGTGCGGCAGACCTGGCCGGTCGCGCTCGTCGTCGGGGTCGCGTTCGCCATCGCACAGTGGCTGTCGGCCACCTTCATCTCCGTGGAGCTCACCGACATCATCGCCTCGCTCGTCGGCCTGGCCGCGGCCGTCGTCTTCCTGCGGTTCTGGCAGCCGGCCGGCAAGGAGGACGCAGTCGTGTCCCTGGCTCGCGAACGCGAGCGCGACCATGCGCTCGTCGGGGCGGGTTCGGGTTCCGGTGGGGCGGGTGCCACCAGCGCCGAGCAGTATGCCGTGTCGGAGGCCGAGTTGGAGACCCGCGCCCGGGCGCTCACCCCGGGTCGCATCACCATGGCGCTCTTCCCCTATCTGCTGGTCATCGCGATCTTCTCGATCGCCAAGCTGGTCGGCCCGGTCAAGACCTGGCTGGCCACGACCGACGTCAAGATCGGCTGGCCCGGTCTGGACGGCCAGGTGCTCACCGGCTCCGGCGCCAAGAACTCCTCGACGATCTACACCTTCCCGTGGCTGTCCTCGCCTGGCACCAGCCTGCTGATCTGCGGGCTTATCACGGCCGTGGTCTATGGCCTGTCGATGGCCGGGTGGGCCAAGGAGGTCAAAGACACGGCATACAAGATGCGGTTTGCCTTCCTCACCGTGGCCTCGGTGCTGGCCTTGGCCTACGTCATGAACCTCTCTGGCCAGACGATCACCATCGGCACGTGGATCGCCGGCACCGGTGCGGCCTTCGCCTTCTTCTCCCCGATTCTCGGGTGGATCGGGACGGCGGTCACCGGCTCCGACACCAGCGCCAACGCGCTCTTCTCGACGCTGCAGCAGACCGCCGCACAGAAGGCCGGGCTCGACCCGACCCTGCTGGTTGCGGCCAACACCTCCGGTGGGGTCGTCGGCAAGATGATCAGCCCGCAGAATCTCACCATCGCCGCGACCGCCGTCGGCTTGGTGGGGCGCGAGTCCGACATCTTCCGCAAGGTCGTCGTGTGGAGCATCGGGCTCATCATCGTCATGTGCCTGCTCGTCGGCCTGCAGTCGACGGCGATCCTGTCCTGGATGCTGCCATGACCGCGACGCCCACCAGCGCCCCCGGCCTGGCCCCCGCGGCCGCGGCCGACCCGGCATACCGGGGTCGCCCCGGCGCGGGCACGACCGTCGCCCTGTTCGCCGCCTGCTACAACGACACCGTGTGGCCCGGCACGCCGATCTCCACGGTCAAGGTGCTCGAGCGGCTCGGCGTCCGGGTGGTCTTCCCGCGCAAGCAGACCTGCTGCGGGCAGATCTTCACCAACACCGGGTATGCCGCCGAGGCGATCCCGTTGGTCCGTGGCTTCGTCGATACTTTCGCGGCCTTCGACTACGTCGTCGCCCCGTCGGGGTCATGTGTCGGGGCGGTGCGCGAGCAGCACCACCAGCTCGCCGAGCGCAGCGGCGACGCCGGGCTGGTCCGCGAGGTCGCGGCTGTCGTCCCGCACGTCTACGACATCAGCGAGTTCCTCGTCGACGTGCTGAAGGTGACCGATGTCGGGGCCTACTTCCCGCACCGGGTCACCTATCACCCGACCTGCCACTCGCTGCGAGTCGCTCAGGTGGGCGACCGGCCGCAGCAGTTGTTGCGTGCGGTGCGCGGGATCACGGTTGTCGAGTTGCCCAATGCCACCGAGTGTTGTGGTTTCGGTGGGACGTTCTCGGTCAAGAACCCCGATATGTCGATCTCGATGGCCTCGGACAAGGCCCGCCATGTGCGCGAGACCGGCGCTGAAGTGCTCGTGGCCGGCGACAACATGTGCCTGATGAACATCGGCGGGGTGCTCAAGCGCCAGCGCGCCGGGGTGCGGATCATGCACCTGGCCGAGATCCTCGCCTCGACCGAGGAGGACCCGGCATGAGTGCCGTCGGACCCGTGCAGCAGACCTCTCCCACCTTCGTCGGGATGCCGAAGTTCCCGTATGCCGCGCGCTCGGCTCTCGGGAACACCCAACAGCGGCGCAATCTCGCCCACGCCACCGGGGTGATCCGGGCCAAGCGGGCCAAGGTCGTCGCCGAGGTGCCGCGCTGGGAGGAGCTGCGTCAAGCCGGCGCCGACGCCAAGGACGAGGTGCTCGGCCATTTGGCCGACTACCTCGTGCAGGCCGAGGAAGCCCTGACCCGCGGTGGTGCGGTCGTGCACTGGGCTCGCGATGCCGCCGAGGCCAACCGGATCGTCGTCGACCTGGTCAAGGCGGTCGGCACCGGCGAGGTGGTCAAGGTCAAGTCGATGGCTACCCAGGAGATCGAGCTCAACGAGGCGCTGGAGGCCGAGGGTATCCACGCCTGGGAGACCGACCTGGCCGAGCTCATCGTCCAACTGGGCCACGACCGGCCGAGCCACATCCTCGTGCCGGCCATCCACCGCAACCGTTCGGAGATCCGCGAGATCTTCCGGCGCGAGATGGGGTTGGTCGGGCGGCCGGCGCCGGACGATCTCACCGACGAGCCGCGCCGGCTGGCCGAGGCCGCGCGTCTGCACTTGCGGGAGAAGTTCCTGCGGGCCAAGGTCGCCATCTCCGGGGCCAACTTCCTGGTGGCTGAGACGGGCACGCTCGTCGTCGTCGAGTCGGAGGGCAACGGCCGGATGTGCCTCACCCTGCCCGAGACGCTCATCTCGGTGGTCGGGATCGAAAAGGTGTTGCCCACCTGGCAGGACCTGGGCACCTTCCTGCAGTTGCTGCCGCGATCCTCGACCGGCGAGCGGATGAACCCCTACACGTCGATGTGGAGCGGGGTCCATGCGGGTGACGGGCCGCAGAACGTCCACGTCGTGCTCATCGACAACGGCCGCACCCACGTGTTGGCCGATCCGGTGGGCCGGGAGGCGCTGCGCTGCATCCGTTGCTCGGCCTGCCTCAACACCTGCCCGGTTTACGAGCGCGCCGGTGGACACGCCTACGGCTCGGTCTACCCCGGGCCGATCGGGTCGATCCTCAACCCGCAATTGCGGGGCACCGCCAGCGAGGTCGACCGGTCGTTGCCGTTCGCGTCGACGCTGTGCGGGGCATGTTTCGAGGCGTGCCCGATGCGCATCGACATCCCCAAGCTGCTCGTGCACCTACGGGCCAAGGTCGTCGATGCCAAGGGCCGCAACACCGCCGAGGGCCGCGCGATGGCCGCCGGGGCGTGGCTGTTCGCCGACGCCCGCCGGCTCGAAAAGGCGCAGAAGGGGTCGGTGTTGGCCGGCAAGGTGCTGGGCAACCGCCAACCCCCGCCGCTGCCGGGCGCGATGGGCATGTGGCTCGGCGCCCGCGATATCCCCGACCTGCCGGCGCAGACCTTCCGACAATGGTGGAATGCCCGCGGTTCCGGCTCGACAGGAGGACAGTCATGAGCGCCGCCAAGGACGCCATCCTGGCCCGGGTGCGTGCAGCAGTCACCGATCTGCGCGCCCCGGTGGGCGCCCGCGGCGACACGCCCTGGGTCGACCAAGCCTCGGCCGGAGTGGCCGAGACGGTCGAGCTATTCGTCGAAAACGTCGTCGACTACAAGGCCGAGGTGGTCCGCGTCGCGCCCGCCGGTGTGGGCGAGGCGGTTGCCGCAGCCCTCACGGCATACGGGGTCACGTCGGTCGTGGTGCCCGACGGGACGGATCCGGCGTGGACTGCCGCGGTCCCGGAAACGGTCCGCCAGGTCAGTGACGATGGGCTGTCGTCGGCGGCGCTCGACGGCATCGACGCCGTCGTCACCTCCTCGGCCGTGGGGATCGCGACGACCGGCACCATCGTCCTGGACCATGGTCCGGGGCAAGGGCGCCGGGCTCTGTCGCTCGTGCCCGACGTGCACGTGTGTGTCGTTGCGGCCGATTCGGTCGTCCACGACGTGCCCGAGGCGGTCGCGCGATTGCACCCTCAGGCCGGTATGCCGCGTCCGCTCACCTGGATCTCGGGGCCGAGTGCCACCAGCGACATCGAGCTCGACCGGGTCGAGGGTGTGCACGGCCCCCGCACCTTGCACGTCATCCTCGTCGAGGGCTGGTGACCAGCCGAACTCATGAGCGGCGGGCGTAGGTCTCGGAACGAACCGCGCCCGTCGGGTCGGTGAAGCGGAAGGTCACATTGTCGGCCGCCACGGCATACTCCACCCGGCCGGTGCCCTGGTCGAGGCGGTAGTCCAGCCGGTAGGAGGCGGCACCGGTCGTCTCGAAGGCCGTGATCGTCGCGCCGCGCAGCGGCGTGCCGGCTGGCCGGAAGGCGCGGGTCACCGGTTGCGGGTCGATCTGGTCCTCGCGGACCTCGACGACTCCGTGCAGGCCCCCGTTGATGTAGGGGTAGGTGAGCGTGCCGTGGTAGTGGTAGCCCGCCGCGCTGTCGTGGCCGTTGAAGGTATCCAGGCCCGTCGCCGGTGCGCCGTCCGGCTCTGCGGTGCCGTAGATCGGGTAACCGTCGAGGGCGTAGGCGATGGGCTTGGAGGTGCCGACGACGGCCTGCAGGTGCAGGGGTGCCACGTGGTAGTGGTAGTCGTCGGCGCGGCCGCAGTGGCCACCCCAGGTGTCCAGCTCACCGGCTAGGAAGGCGTCGTCGCCGCGGTTGTTGAGGGCGTTGAAGATCGGTATGCCGTTGACCGCCACGGCGATTGCTCCGCGGTAGAGCTGGCCTCGGGCCGACACAGGGGTTGCCGCCGGTCGGGGTGTGCGGGGGATGCGCCAGGCGTTGGCGGCGGTGTAGGGCTGGGGTACCGGCACCTGCTGCTGCCAGCTCGTGATGCCGACCATCATGCCGTGGGCCGGCATCCCGCTGCTTTCCACGAGCCAGTAGTCCCCGTCGGCGAGAACCTTCACCGTCGAGGCGAATTCGGCGAAGCCGGCCGGAAGCGCGGTGGGCGTCGCGCCCGACGATGTGGCCGCCGTGGTCGTAGCGGGCGCCGAGGAGGTGGGAGCCGCATCAGGGGTGCAGGCGGCCAGGAGCAGGGCGCCCAGCCCGATCGCGCCCTGGCGCACCACGAAGCGCCGGTCGAGCGGGTGGTCGTGGTGGTGCGCAGCAGCCGTGGGCGGAGGTGGAACGTCGCGCATGACCCCAGCCCAGCAGCATGGGGTGAAGCCGCGCTGTGCCGACGCTGTGGCCGACCTATGCGCACTCAGCGGAAGGCGGACTCCCCGGTGAGGGCCTGACCGATGACCAGCTGATGCACCTCGGAGGTGCCCTCGTAGGTGAGCACGGACTCGAGGTTGTTGGCGTGCCGCAACACTGAGTAGTCCAACGTGATCCCGTTGGCGCCCAACAGGGTTCGGCATTCGCGGGCGATGGCCAGCGATTCGCGGACGTTGTTGAGCTTGCCCAGGCTGATCTGTTCCGGGCGCACCACGCCGGCGTCCTTGAGCCGTCCGAGGTGCAGTGCCAGCAGCATCCCCTTGCCGAGTTCGAGGGTCATGTCGGCGAGCTTGGCCTGGGTGAGTTGATAGGCCGCCAACGGCTTGTCGAAGATCTCGCGGGAGGCGACGTAATCGAGGGTCACCTCGAGGCTGTCCCGGGCTGCCCCGAGGGCGCCGAAGACGATGCCGTAACGCGCCTCGTTGAGGCAGGACAGCGGTCCTGACAGGCCCTTGGCCAGTGGCATGAGCGCTGACCCCGGCAGCCGCACGTCATCGAGCACCAGCTCGGAGGTCACCGACGCCCGCAACGACAACTTGCCCTTGATCGCCGGTGCCGAGAAGCCGGGCGTGTCGGTCGGGACGACAAACCCGCGGATGCCCTCGTCGGTCGCCGCCCACACGACGGCGACATCGGCGATCGAGCCGTTGGTGATCCACATCTTCGACCCGCGCAGCACCCAGTCGGAGCCGTCGCGGACGGCATACGTGCGCATGCCCGCGGGGTTGGAGCCGAAGTCCGGCTCGGTGAGCCCGAAGCACCCGATCGCCTCCCCGGTCGCCATCCGCGGCAGCCACTCCTGCTTCTGCTCCTCACTGCCCCAGCGGTGGATCGCGAACATCGCCAGCGATCCCTGCACCGACACCAGCGAGCGCACCCCGGAGTCGACCGCCTCGAGTTCCAGACAAGCCAGCCCGTATGCCGTGGCGCTGGTGCCCGCGCAGCCGTAGCCCTCCAGGTGCATCCCGAGCAGCCCGAGGTCACCGAGCTCGCGGGCCAGCTCCCGGGCCGGCAGGGTCCCCGACTCGTACCACTGCGCGATGTGCGGCCGTACCCGCGTGTCGAGGACGGCTCGTGCTGCGTCGCGGATGGCCCGGTCCTCGGGGTCGATGAGGGCTTCCACTCCGAATAGGCCCAGGGGTGTCTGGGTGGCCATGGGGACTCCTTGGTGGAACGTGGGTTGTGGCGATCAGTCTCACAGACCTCACAGGAATGCGCTCACCCCGGTCTCGGCCCGGCCGATGAGCAGCTTCTGGATCTGTGAGGTGCCCTCGTAAAGGGTCATGACCCGGGCGTCGCGGAGGTACTTCTGCGCCGGGTAGTCGTCGATGTAGCCGTAGCCGCCGAAGACCTGCACCGCGAGGTTGGCGGCCCGGACGGCCGCCTCCGAGGCGAAGAGCTTGGCCTTGGACGCGGCCACCGTGAACGGCAGCCCACGCTCGATGAGATCGGCCGCCCGCCAGGTGAGCAGCCGGGCGGCGTCGGCGTCGACCGAGATGTCGGCGATCATCTCCTGGACGAGTTGGAAACGGGCGATCGGGCGCCCGAATTGGGTGCGTTGCACGGCATACTCGCGGGTCGTCTCCAGGCAGCCCGCGATGATGCCGACGCAGCCGGCCGCCACCGAGACCCGGCCCTTGTCCAACGCCGCCATGGCGATGGTGAAACCCTGACCCTCCGCGCCGAGCCGGGCCGATTCCGGCACGCGGACCCCGTCGAAGGCGAGTTGGGCGGTGGCCTGACCGCGCAGACCGAGCTTGCCCTTGATCTCGGTTCGGACGAACCCGCGGGAGTCGGTGGGCACCAGGAAGGCGCTGATGCCCTTGGGGCCGGGGCCGCCGGTGCGGGCGAAGACCAGGCAGACGTCGGCCCAGGTGCCATTGGTGATGAACATCTTCTCGCCGTCGATGACGTAGTCGGTGCCATCGCGCACCGCGCGGGTCGACAGGTTGCCCGCGTCCGACCCGGTCTCTGCCTCGGTGAGGCCGAAGCAGCCCAGCGCCTCGCCGGTGGCGATCAGGCGCAGCCAGTGCTGCTTCTGCTGCTCGGTGCCGAACCCGAGGATGGGCTTGCCGACCAGCCCGTTGGAGACCGAGACGATGCCACGCACCGACGAGTCGGCTCGCCCGAGTTCCTCCATGGCCAGGGCATAGGTGATGTAGTCGCCGCCGATACCGCCGTATTCCTCGGGGATGGTCAGGCCGAGGAAGCCCATCTCGCCCAGTCCGCGGATGATCGCGGTGTCCACCTGCTCGGCCCGGTCCCAGTCGCGCCGGTGGGGGACGACGGTGGCATCGAGCCAGGCGCGGGCCACCTGCCGGAAGGCCAGTTGCTCGTCGGTCAGAGCCAGGTCCATGGGGAATCCTCTCCAGCGGATCAGCCGGGTATGCCGTCAGCTCATGGTGAGGCCGCCGCTGACACTCAGCGTCTGGCCGGTGAGATAACTCGCCTCGTCGGAGGCGAAAAAGGCCACGGCCGCCGCGATATCGGCCGGCGTGGCCAGCCGGCGGAACGGGATGGCCCGGGTCAGACCCTCACGCAGTCTGGGGTTGTCGCCGCCGAGGGAGTTGAACAGCGCAGTGTCGGTCGGGCCCGGGCAGACCACGTTGACGTTGATGCCGTGTCGGGCGACCTCGCGGGCAATCGCCTTGGAGAAAGCGATGATTGCGCCCTTGGCGCCGGAATAGACCGCCTCGCCGGATGACCCGACCCGGCCGGCGTCGGAGGACAGGTTGACCACATGGCCGCCGCCCGCCTCGATCATCACCGGCAGGATCTCGCGGCAGGTGTGCAGCACCCCGACGTAGTTGACTGCGATGACTTTGGCCCAGAAGTCGGGCTCGCTCTGCACGAAGGGGATCGCCAGGTCCCAGCCGGCATTGTTGACCAGCACGTCGATCCGACCGTATGCCGTGACGACGCCGTTCACCATGGCCTGGACGGACGCGCGGTCGGTGACATCCACGGCATACGAGACGGCGCGGCCGTCACCGAGCGCATCGAGCTCGGCGGCGACGCGTGCCGCCGCGGCGCCGTCGAGGTCGGTGACCACGACAATCGCTCCCTCGGCATGGCAGGTGGTGGCGATGGCGCGGCCGATGCCGGCGCCGGCCCCGGTGACGACGGTGACCTTGTCGGTGAGGCGGCCCATGGGAGTCCTTTCCACTGCAGCAGGGGGGTGGCCGGTGGCCTGTGGTCGGTGATCAGGGCGCGAAGGCGCGCCCGAGCAGGTGCCGGGAGATGACGAGTTTGGAGACTTGGGCGGTGCCGTCGCCGATCTCCAGGCCGATGACGTCGCGCAGCCGTTGTCCGAACGGGGCTTCCGATGAATAGGCCAGGTGGCCGACGGTGAGCAGGCACTGGTGGATGACCTCGGTCGCGAGCTTGGGCGCCCAGAACTTCGCCATCGCCGCCTCCGCGCTGTGGTCCAGGCCCTGGTCTTTGCGCCAGAGGGCTTCGAAGCACACGTGTCGGGCACCCTTGAGGTAGGTCGCTGCTTCGGCCAGCGGGAAGGACACGCCTTGGAAGGTGCCGATCGGCGCCCCGAAGGCTTCCCGGTCGCGGCACCACTGCAGCGCCTCGTCGAGGGAGATCTGGGCGGCGCCGAGGCAGGCCAGGCCGATGACGGCCCGGGAGTAGTCGAATCCCTGCATGACCGAGACGAAGCCCTGGCCCGGCTGGCCGATCAGCCCGTCGGCCGGGATCGGGGTGGCGTCGAAGTGCAGGCTCGCGCGACCGATCGCCCGGCTGCCCAGATCGTCGAACTGCGACCGGGTGACACTCGGGTGATGCAGGTCGACCCAGAAGGCGCTGATGCCGCGGGCACCTGGCCCGCCGGTGCGGGCCAGCACAACCGCGTGGTCGGCGTCCATGCCGAGGGTGATCGAGGTCTTCTCGCCGTGCAGGGTCCAGCCCTCGGCGGGGTGAGCGGCGGGTTCGGCGCGCACCTCCATCGAGGCGGCGTCGGTGCCGTGGCCGGGTTCGGTGATGCAGATGCAGGGAACGGTCTGGCCGCTGGCGATCCCGGGCAGCCAGGCCGCCTGCTGCTCGCGGGTCGCATTGCGCACGATGACGTCGCTGATCAGGACGGTGTTGATGATGAGGTATGCCGCGTTGAAGTCCGCGCGCCCCACCTCCTCCGCCGCGATCCCGGCGATGACCGCGCTCGCGTCCTGACCACCATGCTCCTCGGGGATGCGTAGGCCGGTCAGCCCCATCCGCGCCATGTCGGTGGCCAGCTCCCGGCGGAAGCGAGCGGCCCGGTCGTCAGACTGGTAGTGCGGGGCCAACACGGTCGTGGCGAAGCGGCGGACCGATTGCCGGTAGCTCTCCTGGTCGGCGTCGAGCGCGTAGTCCATGCCCAGACCCCGTCAGTGCCAGCGCGCGTGCGCCGCAAAGTCGGCGGGTCGCTTCTGTGCGAACGCTGCAGCGCCCTCCTGACCCTCGGGCGAGTCGACGAAGAGGTCCAGAGCTGTCATCGCGAGGTTGGAGAACCCGGCCTGATGGTCGGTGTCGGCGTTGAAGGACTGTTTGAGGAAGCGGATGGCTGTGGGGGAGAGTGCAGCGATCTCGTCGGCCCACGCCTTGGCCTCGGTCATCAGCTGGTCGGGTGGCACGACCTTGTTGACGAGGTTCATCGCGAGGGCTTCCTGCGCGGAGTAGATGCGGCACCAGAACCAGATCTCGCGCGCCCTCTTCTCGCCGACAACCCGCGCCAGGTATGCCGTGCCGAAGCCCGCGTCGAAGCTGCCCACCCGTGGCCCGGCCTGCCCGAAGCGGGCCGTAACGCTTGCGATCGAGACATCGGCCAGCACGTGCAGGACGTGACCGCCGCCCACCGCAACGCCGTTGACGGCGGCGATGACGGGCTTGGGGATGTCACGAATCACCTTGTGCAGGTTGCCGATTTCGAACATCCCCGACTCGGTGGGGCCGTAGTCGCCGGTCTCGGCGCGCTGTTTGACGTCGCCGCCGGTGCAGAAGGCCTTCTCGCCGGCGCCGGTGAAGATGACGCTGCGGACCCCTGGGTCGGCCCAGGCCAGCCGGAAGGCCTTGATGAGTTCCTCGACGGTGCGGCCCCGGAAGGCGTTGTAGCGCTCGGGCCGGTTGATGGTGATGATCGCGGCGGTGTCGTGGACGGCATACGTGATGTCCTGGAAGGTGTCGTGAAACGCGGAGCTGGGCAGGGCGTCGGACACGGTGTCGGACACGGCGGGCTCGCTTTCGTTGAACGACTATTCATTGAATGATGGTTCATGGATCGGTAGAGTGTCAAGGGTGAGCCAGCCACCTGCGTCCGAACGGCCGAGAACAGGTCGCTCGATGTCAGGTCGGTCGGCTGCCGCGCGGGAGTCGCGGGTGTTAGCCAGGAGGGCTGCGATCCTGCGAGCGGCCGCCGCGATCATGGTGCGCACCGGCTATCACGAGATGTCGATGCAGGCGGTGGCCGACGCCGCGGGGATGAGCGTGGGGCTGATCTATCAGTACTTCGGCAATAAGCAGGACGTGCTCCGCGCGGTGATCGTCGACATCCTCGAGGAGTTCCGTGACGAGGTGCCGGCGGCCATGCTGGCGGCCGGTGACGACCCGGATGCGCAGCTCGCCCAAGGGTTTTCACGCTTCTGCCGGGTCATCGACGCCAAGCGTGACGCGGTGCTGCTGGCCTATCGGGAAAGTCAAACCCTGGATGCCGCCGGGCGGGAGGAGATCATGCGGCTGGAGCGCGAGACCATCGACCCGTTCCGGGCGGCGGTGCAAGCGGGTATCGACGCGGGTGCCTTTCGCGATGTCCCGGCAGATCTCGTGGCGCACAATCTCAAGCTCGCAGCTCACGGCTGGGCACTCAAGCATTGGGACCTGGCGCCGGCCCGGTCCCTGGAGGACTACGTGCAGGGCCAACTCGACCTGCTCGTGGCTGCGCTGCACCGTCAGGCGGCGTGCCATGGGGGAGCGGTCGAGTCGTAGCTGACTCCGGTCGGGGTGCTCGTGTGGATGACCACGACATCGCCGGGGAGGCGACGGTTCGTCACCGTCCAGCCCGGCGTCTCCTTGACCTGGTTGCACCGCTCGCACAGCCCTTGGGCGTTGTCGGGTGCGGTCGAACCGCCGTCGGCGAAGCGTTCGGCGTGGTCGACGTGCTTGATCGGCGCTCCGCAGTACGGAGTGCGGCACCACTGGTCGCGGGCCACGATCAGCCGACGGAGGTGGTCGGGGAAGAGGCGACGCCTGCGGTCGGAGTCGGTGATGACGCCGGTGCGCCGGTCGGTGTAGAGCCGGCGCACCCACACGGCGGCCGCGTGCACATCGATCCCCGACCATCGATCCGCAGCAGGCGCGTCGTCAGCGGACGGATCCGGTGGCTCGAAGACCTCGACGACTGACTGTGCCAGCCCGACCGCCCTGCCGGTCTCGTTGGTCCCGCGTGTTCCGCTGGGTCTGACAGGTCTGCCGGTCTCGCTGGGTCGCACGCTGTCGCGCACGATCTCGCGGGCCAAGGCCGCGGGGATCGGGCCGTAGCCGAGCAGCATGGCGGGCACGTGGTCGTCGCCGGTGAGGGTCGTGTCGGACATCACCAGGCCGATCTCGACGGGCACCGCATCGGCGCGGGCTTGCCCGGTGACTCGCTCGACGAGGGTGTCTGCCTTGACCTGGTCTGCGCTGCGAGGGTCGCCCTCCGAGCGAGCGCTGGCGGCAGAGCGGGTCAACGCGGCATAGACGGCCACTGCTTCCTGGGCCGGCAAGAGCGCGGTGAGGTATGCCATCGTGTCGGGCGCGGGACGGATCGACACCCGCCGCTGTCCGCGGGCGTCAGCGTGTCGCTCGACGACGGAACGGGGGTCGAGCTCGTACGCGAGCGCATTGGCTGCGGCGGCCACCTGCTTGTCGGACAGTCCGGTGAGGCGGTGGGCAAGCCGGGCGTCGACCTCGCGGCGGTGCTGCTCGGACAGCACCGCGGTGGCTCGAGCGATGAGCGTCGCGCGCCATTCGGAAAGCGCTCCTGCGGTGAGTGCGGCCATGGTGTGCGGCATCTCGGCGACCAGCGCCGTCGCGAGCCCGAGGTGACGGCTCCCGAGGGTCGGAGACTCCCGGCGAGCCAGGGCGATCTGCTCGGCCACCCCGGCCCCGATCTTCGCCTGGGGCATTCCTGCTGCGCGTTGCTGCTCGCGCTGGGACTCGGCGAAGGCAACGCTGACTCGAGCTTGGGCCGCCGCCGCGGCAGCTTTGAGCGACTCCAGGAGGGTGAGCAGCCGCACCCGGGCAGCGTCATCGACCCCTTCGCTGCGGCCGTCGAGCAACGCCAGACCGGAGACGAACTCCTCGATCTCGCGCTCCTGCACCTGGGTTGCAGCCATGCCTCATCCTATCGAACACCTGTTGCAAGAGCAAGGGGAAACGCCAAGCCTCAGGAGGTTTCGGGTGCGCCAGGAATCAGCTGGTATGTCTCCTTGGGGGGGTGAGTCGACAGGGGCCGGAGGACGGCGAGATAGCCGCCTCAGCCGACCGGGGCCTCGTCGCGCCACGAACGCCACAACGCGGCATACGCGCCGTCGGCCTCGATCAACTCGTGGTGTGGGCCGATCTCGGTGACCACGCCGCCATCCACGACGCAGACCCGATCGGCGTCATGCGCGGTGTGCAGCCGGTGCGCGATCGCGACGACGGTCCGCCCGGTGACTACCGCGGCGAGCGAACTCTCCAGATGGCGAGCTGCCCGCGGGTCCAACAGCGACGTCGCCTCGTCCAGGACCAGGGTGTGCGGATCGGCCAAGACCAGCCGCGCCAGCGCGAGTT
The DNA here is from genome assembly GCA_016710385.1 of Actinomycetales bacterium. Classification (GTDB taxonomy): domain Bacteria; phylum Actinomycetota; class Actinomycetes; order Actinomycetales; family Dermatophilaceae; genus Phosphoribacter; species Phosphoribacter freyrii. Next base: position 646,081 of record JADJVX010000017.1, on the reverse strand, counting down.
GCTGCGACTGCGGCTCGGTGAGCCGGTGCCCGCCGGACCCCACGACGGTCGAGAGGCCGGACGGCAAAGCGGCCGCCCAACCCCACGCATCGACCGCCTCGAGCGCCGCCTGCAGGGCCGCATCGGAGGCTGCCGGCCGCGCCAAGCGCAGATTGTCGGCGAGTGTGCCGACGAAGACGTGGTGCTCCTGGGTCACCAGCGCGACTTCCCCACGCAGCGCCTCCAGGGGCAGGTCGACCAGCCGCACCCCGCCGACATCGACGCGACCCTCGCGAGGCCCGTCGACACCAGCCATCAGCCGCCCCAGCGTCGACTTCCCCGCGCCGGAGGGTCCGACGATCGCCAAACGCTCGCCGGGGGTCAGGTCCAGCGAGACCCCGCCCAGCACATCGCGACCGGGACGGTAGGCATATCGCACGTTGTCCACCCGCAGATGCGAGTCGACCGGCTTCTCGCCGCTGGCGGACCGGTCCGGGGGCACGTCGGCGACGCCGATCACCCGCGCCAGCGAGGTTGCGCCGACCTGCACCTCGTCGAGCCACATGAGCAAGTCGTCCAACGGTGCGGTGAGCTGTTGCACGTAGAGCGCGACCGCGGTCACCACCCCGACACTGGCGCGCCCCTGGCTGACCAGCCAGCCACCCCAGGCGAGGGTGACGGCCACCGGGAGGAGATAGGCGAACTCCACCTGAGGGAACCAGCGCATCCGCAGCCCCAGCGTGTAGAGCTCCGCGGCGAAGCTGCGTCGCAGCGCGGCGTCTACCCGCGACCGCCGTATGCCGTGCAGGCCGAGGGCGTCGATGGTGCGCGCGCCCTCGGCGGTCTCCGTGACGACCCCGTTGAGCACCGCATAGGTCGCCCGCTCGCGCAGGTAGCCGTCCGGGGCGAACCGCAGGTACCGCCGGGTCGAGAGCCACATGATCGGCACTCCGACGAGGATGGGCAGCGCCACCCACCCTCCGGTGACGACCGCGGCCACTCCGGTGATCGCCAGGGTGACGACGGCGACGAAGATCGACGGGATCCCGAAACGCACGACGTGCGAGAGCGCCTCGACGTCGTTGGTCGTCCGGGCGACGAGGTCGCCGGTGCCGGCTCGCTCGACGACCGACAGCGGCAGCGCCATGACCCGGGTCATGAACTGCTCGCGCAACTGCGCGAAGACCCGCTCGCCCAGCCGGAACGATGAGCGTCGCGCCGCCCACACCAGCACGGTCTGCACGACGATCGCGAGCGCCAGGCCACCGACGAGCCGGTCCACGGTCGCCACCTCGGTGCCTCGGGTGATGTCGTCAACGAGCCGGCCCACGACGTAGGGGGCCGCGAGTCCGGCTAGTGCGGCCACCCCGTGCAGTCCGACGACCGTGGTCAGCTCGCGGCGATATTGCCGCAGCAGAGCGAGCGCCTGTCGCTTCACCGCGGGCCCGTCCGCGACCGGCAGGGTGCGCCGCACCGGGTCGATCTCGCCGGCGTCCAGGACCCCATTCGGATCGGTCATCAGTCGGCCTCCCCTCGGATGACGATGCTTCGGTATGCCGGGTCGGCATGCAGCAGGTCGCGGTGCGTCCCGCTGGCCACCACCTGGCCGTCGAGGTCGAGCCGGACCACGCGGTCGGCGTGGTCGAGCACGAGAGGGCTGACGCTGACGATGACGGTGGTGCGTCCGGCCCGTTGGCCCCGCAGCCCGGCGGCTACCCGCGCCTCGGTGTGCGCATCGACGGCACTGGTCGGCTCCACGAGCACGAGCACGGGAGTTTCGGCCAACAGCGCCCGTGCGAGGGCGAGCCGCTGTCGCTGCCCGCCGGAGAAGGACCGCCCGCGTTCCTGCACCTCACTGTCCAGCCCCTCGGGCAGCGCCTCGAGGATGTCGGCTCCGCTCACCGTGGCGAGTGCGAGGAGGATCTGCTCGTCGGTATGCCGTCCCCACGGGTCGAGTTGCTCGCGCAGGCTCCCGGTGAACAGCCGGGGGTCGCTCTCGCTGACGAGGACCTCCGACCGCACCTGGGCGGTCGGCAGCGTCACCAGGGGTATGCCGTGCCGCCGCACCCCCGCGAGCGCCGCAGCGTCCACGCCGAAACCGCCCAACCGGTCAGCCAGGCGGGTCGCGACCTCGGGGTCGGCGCACACGACGGCGACGAACTCGCCGTCGCCGACCTGCAGGCCGCTCACCTCGTCGAAGAGCGCCGGCTGTGCGGGCTCCGGCTGTGCGGGCGCCGGAGTCGCCGGCCCATCCCCGGCGCGGGCGATCTCCCGGATCTCAGCCGCCACCACGGTGTCGTCACGCTCGACCTCCAGCACCCGGATGATCTTGCGCGCCGCGATGACCGAGCGGGTCGCCCGGTCGACGAACTCGGTCGCCGTGCGCAACGGCAGCACGAGGAACGCCGAATAGCCGTAGAAGGCCACCAACTGACCAGGGGTGATCTGCCCCTCGATGGCGAAGCGTGCTCCCAACCAGGTGACGATGAGCACGAACACGCCGGGAAGGAGAATCTGGGCCGAATCGAGCGCCGCCTGGATGCCGGCCACCCGAAAACCGCTGTCGCGCACGGCAGCCGACTGCACGGCATACCGCTGCAGGTAGGTCGACTCGCCCCCGATGCCGCGCAGCACGCGCAACCCGGCCACGGTGTCTGCTCCCAGCCCGATGAGCGCCCCGGATGCCTCGCGTTGCGCGGCCTGGCGGCGTTGCAGCGGGCGCACGAGCAGTCCGAGCAGGGCGACGAGGATGGGCACGCCGATGAGGACGATGAGCCCCAACGGCCGGGACGAGCGCAGCAGGATGACGGCGACGACGGCATACGAGATGACCGCCCCGGAGAAGCGGGCGGTGATGTCGAAGAGCCCGCCCAGGCGCATCGCGTCGGACGCGACCGTGGCCACGACGTCGCCGGCAGGCACCGTGCGAGTGAGCGCCGGGCCGGTGTCGGCGGCCTTCCACCCGACCAACTGCACGCCCCGGAACGCCGCCTGCATCCAGTTGAGCACGGCCATCCGGTGTCGCAGCGTGCCGGCAGCCGCGGTGACCAGGGCCAACCCGGTGAGGACGATGCACCATCGGGTCAGGGCAGCCGCGTCGCCCGCGACGATGCCGTCGTCGATGGCCCGCGAGATCGTCGCCGGGATGAGGGCCTGTGAGACCATCCACAGCACCCCGAATGCGACACCCCACAGCAACGAAACCCACTGGCCGCGACCCACCCAGCGCAGAAATGCCCACGGGGAGCGCAGCACCGGGGTCCCGGGATCGGCATAGGGAAGGGCGCGCACGGGGATCCACGCTAAGCCGCCCAGGTGGGTGGCCGCCAACGAGTTTCGGTATGCCGTTAGCCTGGGACACGTGTTGCGGACCGTCCTGACCCCTAAGTGGTTGGGCTTGTTGGCGGCGGTCCTGGTCGTGGGCTATGGCTTCGTCCTGCTTGGTTTGTGGCAGATGAACGTCGCTCGCGAGGATGCCGAGCAGGCCGCGATGCGAGAGGCCGCGGCCCGCCCGGTCGTGGCCCTCGACGCGGTCATGCCGCCGCACACCGCCTTCCCCCGCGACGGGTCCAACCGGCGGGTCTCGGTGACCGGTCACTACGAACCCGCCTCGCAGGTGCTCGTTGTCGACCGGCGACTGACCGGCCGCAACGGGTCGTGGGTGCTCGTGCCGTTCGTCGTCGACTCGACCGGGGCGCGGGTGGGCATCGTGCGGGGTTTCGTGCCCGGCACGTCCGGCCCGGCGCCCGTCACCAGCGCTCCGGTGACCGTCGTCGGCAGCCTGGCTCCCAGCGAGTCGCCGACATCGGCCAAGAAAGTCCTGGGGCGCAATGAGATCGGGTCGATCGACGTGCCGGCGCTGCTCAACAAGTGGGGCGGCGACGTCTACAACGGGTTCCTCTTCGCCGTGAGCGAGTCTCCCGATCCGGGCGACGTGGCTGCAGCCGGCGCACCTGTGGGCGTCGGGATGATCGAAAGGGTCCCGCCGCCGGACCTGCCTTCCGGCTTCACCCTGCGCAACCTCGCCTATGCCCTGCAGTGGTGGATCTTCGCGCTCTTCGCCCTCTGGATGTGGTGGAAGATGGTCCGAGACGCCCACCGCCGTAGCCTCGCCGAAGCCACACCACAGAGCCCCGCCCAAGGAGTCGCCCCGTGAGCATGTACCCGACGAACCTCGCCAAGCCCGTGCAGTTGCGCAAGGCGCTGGGCATCTACCGGGTCATGGCCATCGTCGCCGGTGTCGCGTTGTTCATCCTCGTCCTCGAGATGGTCATGAAATACGGCATGAGCCAGAAGAACTTCTTCACCGACAACTGGTCCTACATCCACGGCTTCATCTACATGGGGTATGCCGCGGCGATCGCCAATCTCGGGCTCAAGAGCGCCTGGGGCATCAAGCGCATCGTTCTGCACCTGCTGTCGGGGTTCGTCCCGCTCGTGCCGTTCTTCGCCGAGCGGCGGGTCACCGCCGAGACCACCGCGCTGCTCGCGCGGGTCTACTGAGCCGCACGCCGATGACCGACTCGTTCGCCGCTCGCCCCGTTCTCGTCGTCGACTTCGGGGCGCAATATGCCCAGCTCATCGCCCGCCGAGTGCGGGAGGCCAAGGTCTACAGCGAAGTTGTCCCGCACTCGATGACCACGGAGGCGATGCTCGCCAAGCGCCCCGCGGCGATCATCCTCTCCGGGGGACCGGCCAGCGTGTATGCCGTGGGCGCCCCGTCGCTCGATCCGGCGCTTCTGGCCGCTGGAGTGCCGGTCTTCGGCATGTGTTACGGCTTCCAGTCGATGGCCCAGGCCCTGGGCGGCACGGTCGCGGCCACCGGCACCGGCGAATACGGCCAGACGCCGGCGCGGGTGTTGGACACGACCTCGACGCTCTTCGACGGGCAACCGGCCGAGCAGTCGGTGTGGATGTCGCACGGTGACTCGGTGACGGTCGCCCCGCAGGGGATGCGGGTCACCGCCGTGACCGACGGTGCCCCCGTCGCGGCCTTCGAGGACGACACCCGGCGCCTCTACGGGGTGCAGTGGCACCCGGAGGTGCTGCACACGGCATACGGGCAGCGGGTGCTGGAGAACTTCCTCTGGACCGGCGCTGGGCTGGCCGCCGACTGGACCCCCGAGCACGTCGTCGAGGAGCTCGTCGAGTCGGTGCGAGCGCAGGTGGGGCAGGGGCGGGTGCTGTGCGCGCTCTCCGGCGGGGTCGACTCGTCGGTCGCGGCCGCCCTCGTGCAGCGGGCCGTCGGTGACCAGCTGACCTGCGTGTTCGTCGACCACGGGCTGCTGCGCGAGGGTGAGCCGGAGGCCGTCGAGAGCGAGTTCGTCGCGGCGACCGGGGTGCGGCTGGTCGTCGTCGACGCCCGGGCGCGCTTCCTCGACGCCCTCGCCGGGGTGAGCGACCCGGAGACCAAGCGCAAGATCATCGGGCGGGAGTTCATCCGGGTCTTCGAGCAGGCTGCCCGCGATCTCGTGGGCAGCGCCGAAGCCGACGGGCACCCCATCGAATACCTCGTGCAAGGCACCCTCTATCCCGATGTCGTCGAGTCCGGCGGCGGCGAGGGCGCGGCCAACATCAAGTCGCACCACAACGTCGGCGGACTGCCCGAAGACCTGCAGTTCACCCTGGTCGAGCCGCTGCGCTCACTGTTCAAGGACGAGGTGCGAGCGGTCGGGTTGGAACTCGGCGTCCCCGAGCAGATCGTGTGGCGACAGCCGTTCCCCGGTCCGGGCCTGGCGGTCCGCATCATCGGCGCGGTGACCGCCGAACGACTGGCGGTGCTGCGTCAGGCCGACGCGATCGTCCGGGCCGAGCTCACCGCAGCAGGGCTGGATCGCTCGATCTGGCAGTGCCCGGTCGTGCTGCTCGCTGACGTCCGCTCGGTGGGTGTGCAGGGCGACGGCCGCACCTATGGCCACCCCATCGTGCTGCGTCCGGTGACCAGCGAGGACGCCATGACCGCCGACTGGACCCGGGTGCCCTACGACGTGCTGGCCCAGATCTCGACGCGGATCACCAACGAGGTGCGCGAGGTCAACCGGGTCGTGCTCGACGTCACGAGCAAGCCGCCGGGCACGATCGAGTGGGAGTGACGCGGGGCGTTCGTCACCGAGTAGATGGTCAGTCGTCAGCGGTGAGCAAGGCCACGAACAGGCTGATGATCGTCAGCACGATCGGCAACGCGAGGACGACCCCCAGCAGCACCAGGCCGCGGTGCCGCTGTTTGCCCGGGCCGATCGAGCCCGCAAACGTCGACAGGTAGGGGGCGGCATACCAGAGGTGAGCGGTCTGTCCCGGCTCGATCGAGATGGTCTCCTCGGCGTGGCCATGAGTCCACAGGCCCTCGCACTCGACGGCCACCGTCGTCGCACCCGGTGTGACCGGAAAGACGTTCTCCCCCAGCGCTGTCGAGACTGCAGACCCGTTGAGCGTGACCGCCGGCGTGCTGAAGTTGGCGATCGCCGGGGCTTCCAGATGCAGGATCAGCCGCGCGCCGGCTGCAGGCGCGCGGGAGGCGGGGTCGCTCATGTCCCCAGGATAGAACCCCCAGGGGTATGCCGCGCGGCCCCTCCCGACTGGTCTTGACCCGTCCCGACCGGTCCCGACTGGTCCCGACTGGTCCCGACTGGTCCCGACCCGTCCTGACCGGTCCCGACCCGTCCTGACCGGCACCGACCCTCCCGCACCCCACCGCGGGGCCGCACTAGGGTGGTCAGGTGCTTCGGACCAGTGCGGCGATCCTCGCCGGCAAGGCCGTGCGGCTGGCCGCTCGGCGGCGGGGCGGCGGCTCGGCACTGCCCGGTCTGGTGGCCGAGCGCATCGACCCACGGCTGCTGGCCACCGCGCTGGGCGGGGTCACGGGCGGCATCGTCGTCGTCAGCGGCACCAACGGCAAGACGACGACGACCAAGATGCTCGCGGCGATCATCCAGGCCCACGGCCGGCGGGTCTTCACCAACCCGACCGGCAGCAACTTCACCCGCGGGGTGATCTCGGCGCTGCTCGGGCAGGTCGGGGTGACTGGGCGGCTGGCGGCGGACGTCGCCGTCCTGGAACTCGACGAGTGGCACGCCCTGCAATTCGCCAAGGTCGTGGCGCCGACCCACGCCCTGTTGCTCAATGTCGCCCGCGACCAACTCGACCGGTTCGCCGAGATCGACACGACAGCTCGGCTGCTCACGACGCTTGGCCAGGCGACCACGGATCTCGTGGTCCTCAACCGCGACGACTCGTTCGTCGCCCGGATTGCCCCCGCGCTGCCGGACGGCATACAGGTGCGCTATTTCGGGGTAGACCCCGACATCGCCGACCAGGTGCCCGCGCTGCACGAAGCCGATGTGCGCTTCGCGGACGGGTATGCCGTGCCGCCTCCCACTCCGCGCGACGGACTGCTGCACCCCGCCGATGCGCGGGTGTTCTCAGTGCGCTGTGGTGAGACGGTGGTGGGTCCGATCACGCTGCGCCAGCGTGGCCTGGCCGCGATGATCAACGCCACCGCGGCGGTGACGATGGCCCGCGCGGTATTGGGGTCGAGCTTCCATCCCCGGCTGGCCACCGATGCTCTGGTGCGGGTGGCGCCGCCGTTCGGCCGCGGTGAGGTCATCGACGTCGACGGCCAGCCGCTCGAGCTCGTCCTGGTCAAGAACCCGGCCGGCTTCACGGTGGCCCTGTCGACCTATGGCGATGAGCCGGTGTCGACGATGGTCGCCATCAACGACGATTATGCCGACGGTCAGGACGTGTCGTGGCTCTACGACGTGTCCTTCGAGTCGCTGCGCGGGCCGGGTGTGGCGATGACCTCGGGGGTGCGTGCCTACGACATGGCGCTGCGGCTGGACTATGACGAGGTGCCCGTGCAGGAGGTGCAGCCCGATCTGGAGGTCGCGCTGGGACGCTTCCTCACGGCATACCCCGCCGGTCCGAAGCGGATCTTCTGCACCTACACGGCGATGATGACGCTGCGCCGGATGCTCGCCGCGCGCTACGACCTGCCGGATTTCGGGGAGGACGCGCCATGACCGCCAAGGGCCGGATCACCCTCGTGCACCTCTATCCCCGCGAGATGTCGATCTACGGCGACCTGGGCAACACCCGCTGCCTGGCGGCGCGGATCCGTCGGCACGGCTACGACTGCGTCGTGCACGACCATCACCCCGGTATGCCGTGGCCCGAGCAGGCGCACTTGTTCATGGGTGGGGGAGGACAGGACTCCGGGCAGTCCCGCGTGCAGGACGACTTGGCGGTCAACGCGGATCGGCTGCGCGGCTTGGCCGCCGACGGCGTGCCCATGGTGATGATCTGCGGGATGTATCAGATGTTTGGTCACGCGTTCATCACCCACGACGGGGTCGAGCTTCCCGGCCTGGGCATCCTCGACGTGACGACCCGTGGGCAGTCCACCCGGATGATCGGCGGGATCGTCCTGGACACCGACTTCGGTCAGGTCGTCGGCTTCGAAAACCATTCGGGGGCAACGGTGCTGGGCTCCGGTCAGGCACCTTTCGGGCGCGTCGTCGTCGGTCATGGCAACAACGGCACCGACGGCACCGAGGGGGCCCGCGCCCACAACGTCATCGGGTCCTACCTGCACGGTCCGATCCTGCCGGCCAACCCGGCAGTGGCCGATGCCCTCATCGCCGCGGCCGCCGAGGTGGCGACCGGCCGGTCCTTCGAGCCCGAACCCCTCGACGACTCGCTTGCCGAGCAGGCCCGCACCCGCCAGATCGCGCGACTGCGCAAGACCGGCTGAACCGCCCTCGGACCGGACCTCGTCCGGTTGCGCGGGCCGGTGTTCTGCGGTCGGCTTTTCAGATGAAGCTCACGAGGCGTTGGAGGGCCACTCGACCGCGGCCGTCCACTGCATCCGCTGCATCGATACCTGCGCCAGTGGTTGAGTCCGCCGAGATCGATGAACGCGGCCGGCTGTTCGGGCAGTTCGTGCGCAATGGGCTCGTCGGACCCTTGGCCAGTGCGGCCATGGCCGCGCTCTTACTCTTCCTCGGGCTGGTGCTTGCCTCACCTCCGCCTACTGCGCCAACCGTCGAGGTGCTGTGGCGACTCGTGTGGGAGCTGCCGACGGTTTTCGCGGGCCGAGCCGGCGAACTCACCGGGTGGGTTCTGGGCATTGCTGGTATCACCGCGACCATGTTCATCGCCGCGGCGATGGACCGCGCCCGGCCGGACGGCGCGCCCCGCTCCGATGCCCAGACGGCGGTGATCGGCGACTTCGTGATCATCGCTGCCTTTACCGGGTCGATCCTCGCGTGGCTGGCGATTCCGCTACTGCCCTGGACGGTGGTCACCCTGCCGAACAAGCTCGTCGTCGGTGCGCTCGCCGTGCTCATGGGAGCGATGGCAGCGCTGCTGGATTCGCCGGCTTGGCGAAACGAGCTCGCCAAGCGGGTCCTCCACAAGAAGGTAGCCAAGCTGTCGCTGGAAGCGTCGGCCCAGGGTGTGCCCATGCCCCTGTCCCGCGGGAATCGGCCGTCGTGGGTGCGCGCGCTGCAGACGGCGCGTGACCTCTGGAACTGGAGTTGGCCGGTCGGGCTCGGTGCGACCTTGGTCATCGCCGTCATGACGACGGCGTGGCGTCCGTTGACCGATGCTGGGTCAACGATCGGGTGGATCGCGGCGCTCTTCGGCGGGGAGTTGGTGCTGGCGGCGGTCTGGGTGGCATCGAGGGTCTATCGGCGGACCGAGCGGATCTATGCGACCCGCGGGTCCCGTTATCTCACCTCGCTCATGCACCTGAGCTCGCTCTGGCTGGTCGCTATCTCGGCCACGTTGTCGACCGTGAGCCGGTCGCCGCGACCGGAATGGGCGCTGGCGACGTCGCTGGTCGGATGGGTCGTCCCTGCGGTCGCGCCACTGCTGCGGCGTCACTCTGAGCCCTACTACGCCCTCTGCCGTCGCTCGGTGGCGGCTCACCTTCGTCGACAGGAGCACGCCCTGGTGGCACGGGATGAGCGGTTACGCCGCGCTGCGGATCGCGTCAATCCCACAGCAGGGAGCTGACCGGAGACCCGGGGGGCAGCGCGGGGTCGCAGTACCGCTCGGTGCCGACCGCGCGCGACAGCAACACCCCGGGCAGCCGGGTCAGCAGCTCGATGTTGCGCGGCACCGGACCATCGGCCGTCAACTGTGACCGGTGCGCCCGCATCGCAGCGCGCTTGATCTCCAGCCACGGTCGCACGTCAATGACATGGGTGACCGGCTCCAGGGCTTCGAAGACCACCTGCCGGGGCTTCATGATCGCGGCCACCCGATCGGACACCCGAGCCTCCAGCACCCGTGGCGTGCCGGCCAGCTGCGCGGCCAACGCACCGACCTCATGGACCCGCCGGTGGTCGGGGTGGCCATAGCCGCCGTTACGGTCATAGGAAATGAGCAGGTCCGCCGACTCCTCCCGCAAGAGTGCCGCGACCCGCTCGGCAGCCTCGGGCACCGGCGCCCGCACGAACCGCTGCAGCCCGTCCGGGTCGGCAGGCAGCACCGGACTCATCCCGCTATCGGCATAACCCAGCCAGTGCACCCGCTCGGCGCCGAGCCGGGCCGCACTCTCGCGCAGCTCGCCGAGGCGCACCTGGCCGAGCGTCTCGCGGTTGAAGGACCGAGAGGTCAGCCCGAGGCTCCCGTCGGTCGCTGTGACGATGACCACGCGGTGGCCGGCCTCCGTGGCCTGGGCCAGCGTGCCGCCGGTGAGCAGGGCTTCGTCGTCGGGGTGGGCGTGCAGCGCCAGGATGGTTCGCCTCATGGTGGGCCCATTGTCCCGGACCGGTATGCCGTCCGGCACGGTGTCAGGCCGACTCCGGGACCGTGGCAGAGTGGCGTGGTGCGGATCGCCATGCTCACCGACTGCTACCTGCCCCGGCTCGGCGGGATCGAGGTCCAGGTCCACGATCTCGCGACCCGCTTGGTCGCCGCAGGGCATGACGTCGAGGTCTTCACCGCCACCCCAGGCGACGGCAGCGCCGGGGTGGCTCGCCGCGGCACGGTCGACGTCGTCGACGGCATACCGGTGCATCGGCTGGCGATCCCGCTGCCCAGAGATCTCCCTGTTAACCCCCTCGCGCCGCTGCAATTACGTTCTCAACTGCGCCGATTCGACGTCGCGCATATCCACATGGGGGTGGTCAGCCCGTTCGCGACCGACGCGGCGGTGCTCACCTCGCTGCTGAAGATCCCCACAGTCATGACCTGGCACTGCGTCCTGGACAAGGCGGCGTATGCCGTCCGCGCACTCGGCGTCGTGCGTCTCTGGGCCCGGCACGGCATGGCGATGAACGCGGTCTCCGACATTGCCGCGGCGCCGTTGCGCACGATCGTCCACGGGCCGCCGATCACGGTGCTGCCCAACGGAATCGACGCGGCCGCCTGGACCGTGCCGACGCGACCCAGGCCCGACGACGAGGTCGTCCGCATGGTGAGCGCGATGCGCCTGGCCCCCCGGAAGCGCCCCTTGCCGCTGGTCGAGATGGCGGTGAAGGTGCGCCGCGCCGCCCCCGGCAAGGACGTGCGGCTTGAGATCCTCGGCGAGGGGCCGGAACGGCCGGCCGTCGAGCGCCTCATCGCCCGTCACCAGGCCGCCACGTGGATCACCCTCCCGGGGCGCGTGACGCGCGAGGAACTCAAGGCCCGGTATGCCGCGGCCGACATCTATGTCTCACCGACGATCCTCGAGTCCTTCGGGATCGCGGCCCTGGAGGCCCGCACCGTCGGCCTGCCGATCGTCGGCCGCGCGGGATCGGGCGTTGCGGAGTTCGTCGCCGATGACGTCAACGGCTATCTCGCCGAGAGCGACGACGACATGGTCCGCTGCCTCACCTCGCTGGTCATCCACCCCGGGGTGCGCGTCCGGATGCGCCAGCACAACCAATCGGTCGCCCCCGCCCAGGACTGGCCGACCGTGGTGAAGTTGGCCGAATCCGAATACCACCGGGCGATCAATTCCCGACCGCTCTGGGCTGCCACCCCGGACCTGAGATGAGCGACCCACGCCCACGGTCGACGCTGCTCGTCACCGGTCTGCATCCCGAGACGCGCGAGCCGGTCCTGCGCGTGGTCTGGGAGCACGGCGACACCTTGGAGGGTCTGCTCGCGCGGCACGGCTGGGCGCCTGCCGACCTCGACGGGGTGGCCGGGCGCAGAACTCCCCACGAGGTGGAGCTGAAGGTCGGCCTGGGCCCGATCGGGGCGCACCCCACCGCTGATCGCCTGGCCCCGCTGGCACCTGGCCCACAGCGCGTCCCACACGACCCCGACCTGCAGCTCGCGCCGGGGGAAGAGCCACACCGGGTGCAACGGATCGCCGTGTATGCCGTGGTGCGCAGCGCGCGCGGGGTGCTGCTCACGGCATACAGCGACCGCACGAACGCACCGGGGTGGATCGGCTGGCCCGGAGGTGGGCTCGATCTCGGGGAGCTTCCGCAGGAGGGGCTGCGCCGGGAGGTCCGGGAGGAGACCGGCCAGGAGATCGAGATCCGCGAGGTGCTCGCGGTGCGCTCCTCGCGGTGGATCGGACGCGCGCCGGACGGTCGGCTGGAGGACTTCCAGACGGTGCGGATTGTCTACTTGGCCGACTGTCCGCACCCTACCGACCCGGTGGTCCACGACGTCGGAGGGACGACGGCGTATGCCGTGTGGTCACCTCCCGCCGAGGTCGCCGATCTGCCGCTCACGACGACCTGCCGGGCGATCTGGGCGGACTATCTCGCCGGCCGTGCCTGAGCGCCGGGGCGTGCCTGAGCGTGACCGTGACCGTGAGCGTGAGGACCGACCCGAGCCGCGCGGCGCGAGGTAGCGGACTCAGCGCCGTCGGCGACCGATCACCGTGCCGACCAGGCCGAGGCCGAGCAGCGCCACCCCGACCGCAGTGAGCGTTTCGGGGGTGAGCCATGCATCGCTCATGATGGCAAAGCCCCAGAAGTGGGCCAGCTCGCCCAGCGAGAGCAACGCCAGCAGGGTGCCCAGGACGATCAGCCCCCAGTTCGGGCCGGTGATCACGGCCGGGGGCGGCACCGAGCTCTCCAGATGAGGCAATGGGTGGGGGGATGGCACAGCCGGGGGAACGGGCGGGATGCTCACGAGCGGGCTCCTGAAGCGGTGAGGTCGGTGATCGGGGTCCCATCCGGGCGCACGACGACGATCTCGCCGAGCCCGACCTTGGCCGTGACGACGACATCAGGGTCGCCGGAGCCGACCACCATAGTGCGGGCGATCTGAGCGCCAGAGCCGACCGTGATGGCGCCCAGGTTCTTGCCCTCGGCGTTGCCGGGCAGCGCAGCGCCCGGTTTCAGCGCCAAAGTCGAGACGTCGCCCAGACCTGCGGTGGCCTCGACCTTGACCGTGAGCCCGGCGGGAACGACCACCGTCAGCTCGCCCATCGAGACGGCGGCGCTGACGGGGAGGCCGTCGAGCGTGCTGGTGAGGTGAGACAGGTCGAGGGTGGCCTCCCCGGCACCGAGCCGATAAGTCGCTGTCGTCGGCGCCGTCGAGTTCTCGGGCACCCACACCTGGCTCCCGAGTGTGGTGACGCCCCCGACCGGCTGGAAGGTCGGTGGCAACACGGCCGCCACCGCCACGAGGGCGGCGGTCGACAGGGTGAGGAAGGTGAGGAACGGAGCGCGTCGTCCCAGGAGTCCCACCACGACGAGGCACACCGCGGCGGTCAATACGGCGGCTGCCCCACCGACCGCGAGGTCGGAATAGGCCACCCCGCGCTGGCGACCGCTCGCGACCGCGGCACCAGCGACGAGGCAGGACAACCCACCGACGATGAGAAAACCGACAAAGCCTGCCGAGCGGCGGCGCGGCGGTCGGAGCACGGGTGGACGGCGCACGTCGGTGCGGCCGGGGCCCAGCCCATGGCTGCTCGGCACGGGGGAAGCGAACCCGGGTGCGGTCCCGGGCGCCGTCCCGAATCCTGTCCCCGATCCAGCCCCTCCGGCATCTTGTGGCCCGGTCGGCCCCCACGGCCCCGGCATGCTCGGCTGCGTCGCGGGGTAAGCCGGGGCATCGCCCCAGGCCGGGGTCGCGGTGGAGGGCTGCGGCGGGGCGGGTGCTGGCTGGGGCGCTGATCGGGTGAACACCCGGGACACATTCCCCTTGGCCTCCTGCGCCAGCTCCTGCACGGTCAGTCCGCGCCGGCGACCGCGAAGGGTCCACCAGCCGATCGCGACGGCGGGGATGACGAAGAACGGCCAGGGCAGATCCGAGATATCGCTGATCAGGACGACCGCGACCAGCACGATGAGCGCGATGCCCTTCCCGTCGCCGCCTCGCAACGCGGACTCGGCCCAGATCCGGCCGGTTTCGTCGGGCAGCAGGGCCACAGCGATGAGATAGGGGAGCAGCCCGAAACCGCTGAACATCGCCAGCACGACCAGGCCGACGCGCAGCAGGATGGGGTCGATACCCCACCGTCGGGCCAGTCCGGAGCACACGCCGCCAAGCCATTTCTCGGAGGTGTCCCGGGAGTAGCCGCTGGCCCGAAGCCGCGCGAAGAAGGCATCAGGGCCGCCGGCCCGGCCGGGAGGGTTCGTCATGACCCCATCGTCGGGCGCGGGCCTGATGAGAGGACATGGGGTTGAGCCCTGAGCGCTCCCTGACTTCGACCCCGGGTCCGGGCGGGACGCGGTGCCATGGCCCAAGATGGACCGTGTGAGCACCCCACCTGTCGGCACGCCCGGACCTGGGCGTCCGGCCCGGCGTCCCGTGCGGGTCTCCCATGTGCTGATGTTCGCGGGCTTCCTGCTGGTCCTGGCCGGGTTGACGATGCGGACCCCGATCGGCGGCATCGCCCGCGACCCCCGGTATGCCGTCCCGCTGCTCGCCATCACGGTCGGCGCCTTCATCGCCTGGTACCAGGTCGATGCCAACCACATCGGACGGTGGGCGGGTCGATCGATCTGGGGCCGGGTGGCCGCCATCGGCCAGGTGGTGCTCGGCGTGGTCCTCGCGGCGATCGGTGGCCTCGTGCTCATGACCCAGGGCCGCGGCGTCGAGGGGGTCTGGAACGGCGCGCTCGCGGCCTTTGCGGTGCTCGTCGGGGTCGCCGCGGTAGCCGCGCCCTTCCTCGTGACGCTCGTGCGCAACCTGGAGCGAGAGCGGATCGCCCGCGTGCGTGAGACCGAGCGCGCCGATATCGCGGCCCATTTGCACGATTCGGTGTTGCAGACCCTCGCGCTCATCCAGCGCCGCGCCGACGACCCCGCGACCGTCGTGCGGTTGGCCCGCCGTCAGGAACGGGAGCTGCGCTCCTGGCTGTATGCCGGCCAGCCCCGGCAGGCCGACAGCCTCGCCGAGCGGATCACCGCCTCCGTGCACGAGGTCGAGGACGACCACGGCATACCCGTCGATCTGGTGGTGACTGGCGATCGGCCGATCGACGAGGTCGGCGAGGCGCTGGTCATGGCCGCCCGCGAAGCGGTCCGCAATGCCGTGCGCCACGCCCGGCCCCCGGTCTCGGTCTATGCCGAGGTCGGCCTCGACCAGGCGGAGCTGTTCGTCCGTGACCACGGCGACGGATTCGACCTCGACGCGCTCGAGGATGTGCCGGCCGATCGCCTCGGCGTGCGCGAGTCGATCCTCGCCCGGATGGCCCGGGTCGGGGGAACGGCCCGGGTGCGCCGGATGAGCGACGGCACCGAGGTCGCGCTCGTGGTACCCCTGCCTTCCCCGAACCCGGCGCCTGCCCCCGGAACCCAGCCACCCGGCATACCCGCTGGGCAGCCTGATGCTGTCGAACAGGAGACCCTCCCATGACCCAGACCGTGCGCCTGGTGCTCGTCGACGACCATGCGATGTTCCGCTCGGGGGTGAAGGCCGAGCTCGCCGAGGCGAGCGTCGGTGCTGCCGGATGGGCCCCCGAAATCGTCGGTGAAGCGGCCGACGTGGACACTGCAGTCAAGGTCGTCTCGCAGACCCGGCCTGACGTCGTGCTCCTGGATGTCCACCTCCCTGGGGGGATGGGCAACGGCGCGGTCGACGTGCTGCGCGGGTGCGTGGGCCTGACGACCGAGGCGGGTCAGCCGGTGCGCTTTCTGGCCCTGTCGGTGTCCGATGCCGCGCAGGATGTCATCGCCGTCATCCGGGCGGGCGCTCGCGGCTACGTCACCAAGACGATCCGGGCCACCGACCTGGCCCGCGCCGTGGTGCGGGTGCGCGATGGCGATGCGGTCTTCAGCCCGCGCCTGGCGGGGTTCGTCCTGGACGCTTTCGGATCGACGGCCGGCGAGGTCGCCGAGGTCGATGAGGAACTCGACCGGCTCTCGGCCCGCGAGCGCGAGGTGATGCGGCTCATCGCGCGGGGCTATCAGTACAAAGAGGTCGCCAAGGAGCTGTTCATCTCGGTGAAGACCGTCGAGACCCATGTGTCGGCCGTGCTGCGCAAGCTGCAGTTGTCCTCCCGCCATGAGCTCACCGCCTGGGCGGTCGGGCGCCGGATCGTCTGACGCCGACCAGGCACCCGGCACCCGGGAGGGTTGGAGCCGGTATGCCGTCATCGTCACCTTCGCCTCGGGGATGGCGTCGAAGCGGGCTCGGGTAGGGTGCCCGGCATGAAGTTCCTCAATGAGCTGATCGTCGTCCTGCACCTGCTCGGCATGGCGGCCATCGTCGGTGGCTGGTTTGCCGTCCGCCACGACCGGCGCATCATCTCCAGCATCGTCTGGGGGGCCCGGGCTCAGGTGATCACCGGTCTGTTCCTCGCCGGGATCGCCTCGATGGACAAGGACGACCCGCCCAACACCATGAAGATCGGCGTCAAGCTCGGCGTGGCGCTGGCCGTGCTCGGGCTGTCTGAGGTCGCCAATGTGCGCCAGCGCCGAGCCGCCGCGGCCGCGCCGGTGGCCGGGGCGCCGTCAGCTGCCGCGACCGCGTCGGTCGGCAGCCTGGTCGACGGTGTCTTCTGGCTGACTGTGCTCAACGTCGCGATTGCGGCGCTGTGGCGGTCCTACAGCTGACCGCTTGCGGCTCGTCGGTCGCCGTCAGGGGATGAGCAGCAGCTTGCCGGTGCTGCCCCGGCTTTCCAGCTGCTCGTAGGCGGCCGCTGCCTCCCGCAGCGGGAAGCGCCCGCCGATGCTGAGTTTCACGGTGCCGTCGAGCAGCCATCCGAACACCTCGCCCGAGCGCCAGAGCAACTCCTCGCGGGTGGCTGCGTGATGGCCCAACGAGGGGCGGGTGACGAAGGCCGACCCGGCGGCATTGAGTCGCTGCAGGTCAAGGGGCGGCACCTGGCCGCTCGAGCCGCCGAAGAGCACGACCATCCCTCGCGGCCGCAGCGAGGCCAGCGACGCGTCGAAGGTCGCCTTGCCCACGCCGTCATAGGCGACGTCGATGCCGCCCTCGGCCGCGTCACGCACCGCGGCGGCCAGCGACTCCGGCGTGTCGTGCTCGGTGTAGTTCACGGCTGCCGCAGCCCCGAGCGAGGTCGCGATCGCGCACTTCTGCTGGCTGCCGGCGGTGGCGATCACCGTGGCACCGAGTGCACGGCATACCTGAACCAGCCACTGGCCAACCCCGCCGGCTGCCGCGTGCACGAGCACCCGGGTGCCCTCCTGCACGGGGTAGGTGCTCCGGGTGAGGAACTGCGCGGTCATTCCCTGGAGCATCGCGGCGGCGGCCGTCTCCAGGTCGAGATCATCAGGCACCGGCACGAGCGCGTCGGCACCCACGAGGGCCAACTGCGCGTGTGCCGACGGTCGCATCGCCCAGGCCACCCGATCGCCGACGAGGAAGCCCGCGCCGTCACCGACCGCATCGACCGTGCCGGCACCCTCCATACCCGGGGTGTAGGGCACCGTCATCGGGTAGATGCCCTCGCGCTGGTAGACGTCGATGAAGTTGACTCCGCCGGCGGCGACGCGGACCCGGACCTGGCCGGGGCGAGGATCGGGGATCTCGAGCGACTCGAGGGTGAGCACGCTGACATCGCCATGGCGGGGAACGCGGAGGGCTTCGGCAACGGTCATGGCGTCAGCCTACGTCGGTGCCGGCACGTAGGGTTGACCCGTTATGAGCACCCTCTTCGATGACCTCGGGATCCCCGGTTTCGACGCGCCCCCGGCCTGGGGCGCGGGATCAGTGCCTGTGCCTGCGGACCAGCGTCCGCAGGTCGATCCCGATACCTTCCTGCAGGGGCTCAACCCGCAGCAGCGCGCCGCCGTGCTGCACGAAGGCTCCCCGCTGCTCATCATCGCCGGGGCCGGGTCGGGCAAGACCCGCGTGCTCACCCAGCGGATCGCCTATCTGCTGGCCGCACGCGGCGTGCAACCGGGGCAGGTCCTGGCGATCACGTTCACCAACAAGGCCGCCGCCGAGATGCGCGAGCGGGTCGCGTCGCTCGTCGGGGGCCGCGCGCGGTCGATGTGGGTGATGACCTTCCACTCGGCATGTGTGCGGATCTTGCGCCGCGAGTCGGCCAAGCTCGGGCTCAAATCGTCCTTCTCGATCTATGACGCCGCCGACAGCCAGCGGCTCATGACCATGGTCGTGCGCGACCTCAACCTCGATCCCAAGCGCTATCAGCCACGGTCCTTCTCCAACGCGGTCTCCAACCTCAAGAACGAGCTGATCGACGAGGAGACCTATGCGCGCCAGGTGGCCGAGGCCGGCAGCCACCACGAGCGGATGATCGCGCAGGCCTATGCGGCATACCAGCGCCGACTGCGCCAGGCCAACGCCCTCGATTTCGACGACCTCATCATGACGACGGTCAACCTGCTGCAGGCCTTCCCCGACGTCGCTGAGCACTACCGGCGGCGGTTCCGGCACGTGCTCGTCGACGAATACCAGGACACCAACCCTGCGCAGTATCACCTGGTCCGCGAGATCGTCGGCGGCGGGGCCGGAGCGGGCACGAAAAGTGGTGTGGCACAACCCGATCCGTATGCCGTCCCGCCGGCTGAGTTGGTCGTCGTCGGTGATGCCGACCAGTCGATCTACGCGTTCCGGGGGGCTTCGATCCGCAACATCGTGGAGTTCGAGCAGGACTACCCCGATGCCCGGACCATCCTGCTCGAGCAGAACTACCGTTCCACGCAGACCATCCTGCAGGCCGCCAATGCGGTGATCGCCCGCAACCCCGATCGTCGGCCCAAGAACCTGTGGACCGACTCCGGCCAGGGCGACCGCATTCGTGGTTATGTCGCCGACAACGAGCACGACGAGGCGTCGTTCATCGCGCGGCGGATCGACGAGCTCTCCGATGCGCACGGCGTCAAACCCAAGGACGTCGCGGTGTTCTATCGCACCAATGCCCAGAGCCGGGCGGTGGAAGAGGTCTTCGTCCGGGTCGGGATTCCCTACAAGGTCGTCGGCGGCACGCGCTTCTACGAGCGCAAAGAGGTCAAGGACGCGCTGGCCTACCTACGGGTGATCTCCAACCCGACCGACACGGTCAACCTGCGGCGCATCCTCAATGTGCCGCGTCGGGGGATCGGCGAGCGGGCCGAAGCCTGCGTGGCCCAGCTCGCCGAACGCGAGCGCATTCCCTTCGTCGCAGCCCTGGGCCGCGCCGCCGACGCTCCGGGCATCGCGACCCGCTCGGTGGCCGCGATCGAGGCATTCACCAGGATGTTGGAAGACCTGCGCACCGTGTTCGAGGGTGGGTCGGGAGTGGCCGGGCTCCTGGCCGCCGTTCTCGAGCAGAGCGGCTACCTGCGCGAACTGCGCCAGAGCCCCGATCCACAGGACGAGACCCGGGTGGAAAATCTCGCCGAGCTCGTCGCAGTCGCCCAGGAGTTCGACGAGGCTCGCGCCGAGGACGGAGGGGGGGCCACGTCGGGGGGCCTGGAGGACTTCCTCGAGCGGGTTTCCCTCGTCGCCGACGCCGACGAGATCCCCGACGCCCCCATTGGCCCGGACGGTGAGCCGCTGCCGGATGCGGGTGTCGTCACGCTGATGACACTGCACACGGCCAAGGGACTGGAGTTCCCGGTCGTCTTCCTCACCGGGCTCGAGGACGGCACCTTCCCGCACCTGCGCTCGCTGGGCGACCCCAAGGAGTTGGAGGAGGAGCGCCGGCTGGCCTATGTCGGCATCACGCGGGCCCGCGAACGGCTGCACCTGTCCCGGGCCGCGATGCGTTCGGCCTGGGGAGCGCCGCAGTTCTTCCCGGGGTCACGGTTCCTCGACGAGATCCCCACCGACCTGGTCGTGTGGGAGCGCGATGCCGCGTCGTCCGATGGGGCGCGTTTCGGCCGATCGGTCACGACACCGGCGATCGCATCCTTCGGGCGTCCCGGAGTGCGGTCCGCCGGCAACCGACCGGCGATCGCGCTGGCGGCGGGAGACCGGGTGTCCCACGACTCGTTCGGGTTGGGCACGGTCGTGCGCGTGGAAGGCGAGGGGGAACGGGCGCTGGCCCATGTCGACTTCGGGGCCAGCGTCGGGGTCAAGCGACTGCTGCTGCGCTACGCGCCGGTCGAGAAGTTGTGATCCAGATGTGGTGGTGAGGTGCGCCGACAGCGGCGACCTCACATCGGCATACCCTTTTGGCGCAGCCACGACAGCGGGGACACCGTGCCGTCGCCGCCGCCCGGGTGGATCTCCAGATGCAGGTGCGGTCCTGTCGAATGACCGGTATTGCCAGACAGTGACACGACCTGGCCGGGGCTGACCGTCTGGCCCACCTTGACCTTGACCGAGCTGTTGTGGGCATACCAGGAGACCGTGCCGTCCCAGTACTTGATCTCCACCTTGTAGCCGTAGCCACCAGACCAGCCGGCGAGGATGACCACGCCACTGGACATCGCCTTGACCGGGGTGCCCACCGGGATGGCGAAGTCTTGCGCGGGGTGCATCCGCCCCCAACGCCAGGCGTAGCCGGAGGTCAGCACGTAGCTGGAGTTCAGCGGCTTGACCCAGGCCTTGGACCCCACGGTCGGAGCGGGCAGGTCGGCGGCAGGCGAGGCGGTGGAGGTCGAGGCTCCCGCAGCGGTAGTGGACTTGGTGCCGGCAGTGACCTCGATGACCTGGTCACCCGCGGCTAGGGCGGCCTCTTGCGCGGCCCGCTTCTCGTTTTCGCTCGCCACGACGTCCAGGCGGGCCCGCTCGCTGTCGCGAGCCACCCGGTCGTCGACGCCACGCGCCAGCGTGGGGGCGTCTTGGTCCTTGAGGGCGGCCAGCTCGGCGTCGTCGGCGGCGTTGGCCGTGACCTGCGCCTGCATCGACAGGTCGGCGCCGTTGCCGGCGAGGGCGACCGAGGGGCTGTTGCCGCCCATGGACACGATGGCCAGGGTCGCCGTCGTCGGCAGGACCAGCCCGGTGCCCACGATGTGCGGGGTCAGTGACGACTTTCGCCGAGTGCGGTGCCGCCCTCGGTATCGCGTGTCAGACACTGGAACTCTCTCCCGCCGGTGGAACAAACCTCGCCGAGGCTAGCGTGACCCTTTCGTTATCTCCAAACATTCATCTCAGATCGCGGTATGGACGTGACGAGCGTCACAGCCATTCGGGGCACTGGGACTCCTCGCCCTGTCCGGCGTCACACTGCTTCGCTAGAGTGCGCCCATGAGTGAGTCGCCGCTGCGGATCGTCGTTGCCAAGCCCGGCCTGGACGGTCACGACCGGGGGGCCAAGGTGGTTGCCCGGGCGCTGCGCGATGCCGGCATGGAGGTCGTCTACACCGGCCTGCACCAGACGCCGGAACAGATCGTCGAGGCCGCCATCCAGGAGGACGCCGACGCCGTGGGACTGTCCGTGCTCTCCGGTGCGCACATGACCTTGTTCGCCAAGGTCGTCGAGTTGCTCAAGGCTCGCGACGCCGGCGACATCGTGGTGTTCGGGGGCGGGATCATCCCGGACGCCGACATCCCCGCGCTGCAGGCCATGGGAGTCGCGACCGTGTTCACCCCCGGTGCCACGACCCAGCAGATCGTCGGCTGGGTGCGCGAGCACGTCTCCGCGCATTAGCAGCAGACCGGCAACCGCAGCGACCTTAAAATGTTGGTAAGGAAAGCGCTCCGGGCGCTGCATCCGAGCCTGATGTCCCTCATGATGAGTATCAGACGTCGCGGTACCTCATCCCCCCAGGGTGCAGCATCGTCACTGTCGTGAATAGCTGGATGAGCCCCGGAACTCCCGCATCCCGAGTTGGCTCTCGCGCTCCTTGGAGTGCTCGTCTTTGACGCACTGGACACGACATCGGTTGTGGGGCCTGGGTTTCGGCCCAGGCCCCACAACCAAAATCCACTCCTTCAGCACTCGCCTTAGGCTCTCGGTATGCCGTCCCGTCCGACCCGCACCCGCGCCTCGTGGCCAGCGGCGCTGACTGGCCTCCTGCTCCTGAGCGCGGCGGCCTGTTCTCCTGGGTCGGACCCGCAGAACCCGACGGTGGCCACTTCGGGGCCATCGCTCGCACCGTCCGTGTCGACCCCGGCACCCTCGGTCGCGACGTCGGGCGCGACGGCGCCGTCGTCGTCCGGCCCGGCATACTCGACCGGCACGCTCTCGGGACCGGTGCTGGCCGTCAAGATCGACAACACGTCGGGGGCCCGTCCTCGGGTCGGGCTGACGGCGGCCGACGTCGTCTACGTCGAACTCGTCGAGGGCGGCTTGACTCGATTGCTGGCGATTTATGCCAGCCAGCTGCCCGCCCACGTGGGACCGGTACGCAGCGCCCGCGAGACCGACGCGGTGTTGCTGGCCAATTACGGGCCGGTCGCGTTCGGCTACTCCGGAGCGTCGGCATACACGCTGGGGATCATCCGGCAAGGGACCGCGCGGCACGTGTCTTATGACCTGTCCGGTGCGGGCTATCAGCGGGTGGCCGGCCGGTCGGCTCCCTACAACCTGCTGGCCTCCCCGAGCGCCCTCCTGGCGCGGGCCGGAGGCAGCACGTATGCCGGTGACGTCGGCTTCCGCTTCGGGCCCGCGCCGGTGGGCGGGGTGCCCGCGGGAGGCGTGCGCACGGCATACCCGGCCGCTCGGATCGAGCTGCGCTGGGACGCGACTGCGCGCCGATATCTCGTGTCGACCGACGGCCGCCCCGAGGTGTCGGACGGGGTGCAGGTCGGCGCGGCCTCGGTCGTCGTGCAGACGGTGCGCAGCACACCGTCGAACAATGTCGACGTCAACGGGCAACCGACCCCGGTCCTCGAGGTCGTGGGGTCCGGGCCGGTGCGAGTGCTGCGCGACGGACTGGTCTTCAGCGGAACCTGGACCCGGCCGAACCCCACCGCGCCGACCGCATTCGTCGACGGCAGCGGCGCCGCGTTGCCCCTGCCGCAGGGACCGGTGTGGGTGCTGCTCGTGCCGTCGGGTCAGGAGGTCTCGGTCGGCTGAGTCGGCCCGGTCCGAGTCGACGAGGGCGGCGTGACACGCGTCACGAGCCTGCGTGGGTGATGTTCCTCATGGCGGGGGGAGCGCGCATGTTGGCCTTTCCACCGGTGCACTACAGTCCAAATGAGCCCCCCGGGTCGCTAGTGAACACGCTGTGCCCGGAAGGTCAGGCCCCTTCGACGACGAGGACGGACGCCCGTGGATCTGTACGAGTACCAAGCACGCGACATCTTCGAGGCGCACGGGGTCCCCGTGCTGGCCGGTGAGATCGCCCGCACACCACAGGAGGCGCAGGCCGCGGCCGAGCGCGTCGGTGCCAAGAGTGGTGGCGTCGTCGTGGTCAAGGCCCAGGTCAAGACCGGCGGCCGCGGCAAGGCCGGTGGCGTCAAGGTCGTCAAGAGCCCCGAGGCTGCCGCCGAGGCGGCCGAGGCCATCCTCGGGATGGACATCAAGGGCCACACCGTCAAGACGGTCATGATCGCCCAGGGAGCCAAGATCGCGGAGGAGTACTACGTGTCGTTCCTGCTCGACCGCGCCAACCGCGCCTACCTCGCGATGTGCAGCAAGGAAGGCGGCATGGACATCGAGACCCTCGCCGTCGAGCGTCCCGAGGCGCTGGCCAAGGTTGCTGTCGACCCCAACGTCGGCATCGACGAGGCCAAGGCCCAGGAGATCGTCGACGCTGCCGGCTTTGACGACGCCGACAAGCCGGCGCTGGCCAACGTCATCCGCAAGCTGTGGGACGTCTACAAGGCCGAAGACGCCACGCTCGTCGAGGTCAACCCCCTCGTCAAGACCGAGGATGGGCAGATTGTCGCGCTCGACGGGAAGGTCTCCATCGACGAGAACTCGTCGTTCCGTCACCCCGAGCACGAGGTCTACGTCGACCACTCCAAGACCGACCCGCTTGAGGTCCTCGCGATCGAGCGTCACCTCAACTACGTCAAGCTCGACGGCTGCGTCGGGATCATCGGCAACGGCGCAGGTCTGGTCATGTCGACCCTCGACGTCGTCGCGTATGCCGGTGAAGAGTTCACGATGGCCGACGGCACCCACCCCAAGCCGGCCAACTTCCTGGACATCGGTGGTGGCGCCAACGCCGAGGTGATGGCCAACGGTCTGGACATCATCTTCGAGGACGCCCAGGTCAAGGCCGTGTTCGTCAACGTCTTCGGTGGCATCACCGCCTGTGACGCGGTCGCCGACGGCATCGTCAAGGCCTACGACATCCTGGCCAGCCACGGCAAGTCGCCCAAGCCGCTCGTCGTGCGCCTCGACGGCAACAACGCCGAGAAGGGTCGCGAGATCCTCGATGGCGCCAAGCTGCCGCTCCTCGAGCGCGTGGACACCATGGATGGTGCGGCTCGCCGCGTCGCCGAGCTCGCCGCCCAGCACTGACCGCCCCGACGAGGACTAAGGACTAGAGCAGACAATGGCAATCTTTCTCAACGCGGACAGCAAGGTCATCGTCCAGGGCATGACCGGCTCCGAAGGCATGAAGCACACGACCCGCATGCTCGCCTCCGGCACGAACATCGTCGGTGGGGTCAACCCGAAGAAGGCTGGCACGACGGTGGACTTCCCCGGCGGGCAGCAGGTGCCGGTCTTCGGCTCCGTCGCTGACGCGATGGCGGCCACGGGCGCCAATGTCACGGTGATCTTCGTCCCGGCCGCCTTCACGAAGTCGGCCGTCATCGAGGCCGTCGACGCCGGCATTCCGCTCGGTGTCGTCATCACCGAAGGCGTCGCGGTCAAGGACACGGCGGAGTTCTACAACTACGCCAAGGACAAGGGCAGCACCCGGCTCATCGGCCCCAACTGCCCCGGCCTCATCAGCCCCGGACTTTCCAACGCCGGCATCATCCCCGCGGACATCTCCGGCCCCGGCCGGATCGGCCTGGTCTCCAAGTCGGGCACGCTGACCTACCAGATGATGTTCGAGCTGCGTGACTTCGGTTTCTCCACCGGTGTCGGCATCGGCGGCGACCCGATCATCGGCACGACCCACATCGACTGCCTTAAGGCGTTCG
Organism: Actinomycetales bacterium; assembly: GCA_016710385.1. GTDB lineage: Bacteria > Actinomycetota > Actinomycetes > Actinomycetales > Dermatophilaceae > Phosphoribacter > Phosphoribacter freyrii. Next base: position 620,792 of record JADJVX010000017.1, on the reverse strand, counting down.
AGGAGGACCCCGACACCGACGCGATTGTCATGATCGGTGAGATCGGCGGCGACGCTGAGGAGCGCGCAGCGGCATACATCGCCGAGCACGTCACCAAGCCGGTCGTCGGCTACGTTGCGGGCTTCACGGCCCCCGAAGGCAAGACGATGGGTCACGCTGGCGCGATCGTGTCCGGCTCGTCCGGCACCGCTCAGGCCAAGAAGGAGGCCCTTGAGGCCGCCGGCGTCAAGGTCGGCAAGACCCCGTCCGAGACTGCCGCGCTCATGCGGGAGATCATGCAGAACCTCGGCAAGTAGCCGCCTTCCGACACAGTCGGACCAAGAGGGCGCGTCGGGCATCCCCCGGCGCGCCCTCGGGCTTTTCCCGGCCCGCACGGCGACGATGGATGGGTCATGAAGAGCCTTCAGCGGCGGCGCACCGGATTGCGCCTCGACACCGACCAGCACTCGGCTGCCGACTCTGCAACTAGCCGGAGGCCAAGCCGGAGCCAGGTGTGGCGTGAATTCCTGGGCCGCGTGGACGACCTGCTGCCCGGGCTTCGTGCCGGGTTCGTGGCCGCCTTGACCACATGGTCCGGCGTGCTGCTGTTCGTCGCCCTTGCATGGGGCACTACCGCGGCGGGCACGGCTGACTTCACTGCGGCCGTGGGCTTCGCCAGCGCCGTCTGGATGCTCGCGCACGGGGCCGCGCTGGCTGCACCGGACGCCGCCATCACGCTCACCCCACTCGGACTGTGGCTAGTCGCGCTGTGGGTGACGCTGCGCGCCCTCGAGCGGGGCCGTGGCCGGGACGAGGTGGCATGGATGCGCTTCTCCCTCGACTTCCTCGGCGGGTATGCGGCGGCGATCCTTGTCGCGGGCCTGGTCACGGTGCTGGGGCCCGTGCGTCCCACACTGACAGGGTTACTGTCCGCCATCGGTGTCCCGGTCGGGGCGCTGGCGCTCGAACTCGTCCGCGCGATCGCTCGCGCAGACGACCGCCTGCCGGCCGGTGTGTCCGGTATGCCCGCCTGGGCCGTCCGCGGCATAGCTCCGGCGGGACGTGGGCTGCGCGCCCTCGCTGCGTTGGCCGCTGCCGTCCTCTCCATCGCGCTGCTCGTGCGCTGGGATGCCGTCACCGGACTGTATGCCGGGGTGGCACCCGGGCTGATCGGTGGACTGCTGCTCACGTTGGGTCAGCTGTGTTACCTGCCGACGCTCGGGATGTGGGCGTTGTCCGTTGTGGCAGGACCAGGTTTCCGCGCGACGACTGACGGGCACATTGGTTTGGACGGGTCACACCCCGGCTTGCTGCCGATGCTTCCGGCATTGGGCCTCATCCCGGCCGACGGCGAATATCCTGGCTGGACCAAAGCCGCGCTGGCGCTGCCGGTGCTGGTCGGCCTCCTTGTCGGGCGCTGGGCCGACCAGGAGTGGTCCCGGCTGGGCAGTTGGCGAGCCAAGGCGCTCACTGCGAGCGTCGCCGTCGGGCTTGTAGGCCTGGCGACCTGGGTGCTCGCCGCACTCGCCACTGGATCAGCGGGCTCCGGACGACTCGCCGAGGTGGGACTCGCACCGGGGGCCTCAGCGGTCGCTCTCACGGGTCTCGTGGCTCTCGGGTCTCTGCTGTGGCTTGGCTGGATCGCGGTGGCCGACCGCATTCGCCACTGAGAGGCCGGGAAGAAGCGGATCTCTGGACGCTGAAGAGACGGGTCCCTGGACGCTGTCGCCTTGCGAAACCCCCGCATGAGGCCAGTTTGGCACGAAGGCATGGCTAGCAGGCGCGTAGCGCTGACGGCCCTCAAACGGGGTCTCTTCAGCAGGCCATATGCACCCGGTTGGCGTTCCGGATCTGATCAGCGCACGGTGAAGCGGGCGAAGCCCCTCTCAGCGGCGACGTCCCCATTCCGGGGGACAGAGTTGCGTGTGTGTTCTTTGTCGCTTGCTTCCCCGCCGCAAGGGGTGGCATACTCGCCGACGGAGCCTCCGAGGTCTCCGCACCCACAGGGGGCCCGCCCACGCTTCGCCCTTTGCTATGAAGGACTGGGGGTCCCAACTGCCAAAGAGATCACCTCTGCGGGAGTAGGAGCTTCGCAACCAATAAGGAGTACTGAATGTCAAAAAAGACTCGTCGCGTTGCTGGCGCGGCCTTGGCCACCTGCGCCGCGTTTGCGATGGTCGCCCCCAATGCGTTTGCTTGGGGCGATGACGACGCGCCGCCGATTGAGCTCGACGGACGTGCCGTGGTGGCGACCGACGGCCCGGTTGTGGTCCGCGTGGCCGGCCAGGACCGGATCGAGACCGCCATCAAGGCGCTGTGCACGCGGCCCATGTGGCGTACCAACGGTGAGGGTCCCGACCACCTCATCTTGGCGGACAGCATGAATTACGCTGACGCGCTCGCCTCGGCCCCGCTTGCGGACATCCTGGACGCGCCAATCCTCGTGACCGCGGCAGGCGACAGTGTTGACCCGCGGATCATCAGCCTGCTTGTCCTTGGGTGTGACGGTAAGAAGAGCACGGGGGATGACCGCCCGTTCGACACGGTGACCATCACCTCCGGCACTGGGGTTCTGACGGACAAGGTCGTCAAGCAGTTGCGCGACCCGATCGTGTGGAAGGCGGACGGAACGCTCGACACCAGCAAGGGTGCTGGCATCGGCCTCGTCGACCGTTACGCGGGTGCCAACCGGTACCAGACCTCGACCGCAATCGCCCGTGTTGTCTCCAACGAGATCCGGACGCGCGGCGGGAACAACGTCGACATCTTCTTCGCTGATGGCCAGAACTTCCCCGACGCCTTGGCTGCGGGGGCAGCTGCTGCAGAGCACAACGGTGTTGTTCTTCTCACCATGGGCGCCGGCGGGCTTGATGAGAGCACCTTCACGTTTGCGAGCAATGCGCCTTACGCTGGCTTCTTTAACTTGAATCACCGTCAGATCTGGGCGGTTGGCGGCGCCGCTGCCGCAGCGATGCCGCGGGGCTTTAACGGGCAGCCGATTGAGCAGACCAACACTGTCGTCGGGTCGGACCGGTACGAAACCGCGACGATGTTGGCCTCGCAGGTCTTCGGCACTGGTGCGAACGCCCCTCGCGACTATGTCGTGACCTCCGGTGAGAACTACGCCGACGCTGTCTTCGCTGGTGGCTACGCGGCCAACATCGATGCCCCGCTGGTGCTCACGCCGTCTGCATCGCTGTCGCCGTTCACGGCCAACTACCTCAAGACCACCGCTCCGGACAAGTCCCGGATCATCGTCTTCGGCGGCAACGGTTCGGTCACCCCGGCTGTTCAGGGCCAGATCGTCACGGCGGTCACCAAGCTCTGAATGACCACCCCGGACCGCAGCGCGCGGTCTGGATAATCGGATAGTCTGCGACCGGGGCCACCCTTCCCCCCATAAGGTGGCCCCGGTCGTTTCCGTCTCCTGAAAGTGAATCCTCGACGGTGGAGTCTTCACCCGGGCCACGCGGCACCTCGACGAGCAGCCCGTCTTTGCTCTTCATTGCCGACGGCGCCAGCCCCATCGTCCAGCGCTGGTTGTCGCATGCCGCGGACCGTGGTTATCGCGTCGGCCTCCTCACGCTTGCCCCGCCCCCGCACCCCACCCCAGGGGTGTGGTCCATTCCCGTTCCCCGCACCCCAGCTCGCGTGGGTGCGGTAGGTCGTTATCTCGCGGCGATCCCAGCGCTATTGCGCAGCATTCGGCAGCTGCAGCCCGACATCGTCCATGCCCACTACGGGGGCGGTTATGGCCTGTTGGGTGCGCTATGTCACGGCCGATCCCAGTTCGTGCTGTCGCTGTGGGGGAGTGATCTGCTGGTGTCCCCACGCCGCTCGCGACTGCGGGCCGCGTTGTTACGCTGGATGACTCGTCGGGCCGACGCCATTTGCGTCAACAGCGCCTACCTCAAAGAACAGGCGACTGCGTATACGAACAAGCGGGTCCACGTGACCTATTTCGGGGTTGACCCCCTCTTTTTTGCCCAGCACGGCGGCGAGCGCCCTGCGGACACTCCACTGCGGTTGGCCACCGTCAAGACCTTCAACGAAAACTCCGGCATCGATGTCCTCCTACAAGCGGTGCGTGTCTGCCTGGACAACGCCGTCCCCGTGCACCTCACCGCCGTTGGTCACGACCCGAGGGGAAGCGCCCAAAGTCTGGCGACATCACTCGGCGTTGCTGATGTCGTCACCTTCACCGGGCCGCTTCTGCCGTCCGAGGTGGCCCGAGTCTTCGCAGCCGCGGATGTCTACGTGCAGCCGACAGTCCACACCGAGGGTTTCGGCGTCGCGGTGGCCGAGGCCCAAGCAGCGTCGGTGCCCGCCATCGTCAGCCGCGTCGGTGGGCTCGTGGAGGCGGTCGATCCGATCTCCGGCGAGGTCGTGCCGCCCGGGGACCCCCAAGCCCTCGCCGTAGCCCTGACGCGATTCTCCGTGGATCCGGCGCAGCTGGTCAGATCACGCGAGGATGCGCGGCGCCATGGCGAGCATTTCCACTGGGATCTCGTGGCGCCCGCCATGGACCGGGTCTATGGCATGCTGGCATCCGGTTTCGTCGGTGATGCCCAGGACCGGTCGGATCCGATAGATGGTAAGGAGAAGGGCGTGGGGGGAGAGACACCCGGATTCATCCCCTTCGCCCTACCTGACATCGGCGACCGGGAGGTTGACGCGGTCGTCGGCGCCATGCGTTCCGGGTGGCTCACGACCGGCCCGAATGCTGCGGCCTTCGAAGCCGAATTCGTCGCGGATCTGCAGCGGCAAGCAGGTCCCGACCAGTCCTTCCCCGAAGCTCAGGCCGTCGCGGTCAACTCCGCCACCGCTGGCTTGCACTTGGCTCTTGAAGCGGTCGGCATCGGTCCCGGTGACGAAGTCATCGTCCCGACCTGGACCTTCACGGCGACAGCCGAAGTGGTGCGCTACCTGGGCGCCACACCGGTGATCGTCGACGTCGACCCGGTCACCCTCAACCTGGACCTCGCCGCCGCGGAGGCTGCGCTCACCAGCCGCACCCGGGCGATCATGCCGGTCCACTTTGCGGGCCTCCCGGTTGACCGACACGCGTTGGCAGCCTTCGCAACGGCGCACGACCTCCGTGTCATAGAGGACGCCGCCCACGCCCACCCGGTGCTTTCCGACGGCATACCCGTGGGTTTAGGGCAGAGCGAGGCGGTCGTCTTCTCGTTCTATGCGACCAAGACGATGACCACCGGAGAGGGCGGCATGGTGGTCTCACGCCACCCCGAGATCCTCGACCGGATGCGGACCATGCGGTTGCACGGCATCAGCCGAGACGTCTTCGACCGCTACACCTCGACTGCCCCGTCGTGGCACTACGAGGTCGTCGCGCCGGGATTCAAGGACAACATGACCGACATGGCGGCGGCGCTCGGTCGGGTGCAACTCACCCGATCGGCCTCGATGCGCGAGGCGCGCGCTGCCATCGCGGCGCAGTACGACGCCGCCTTTGCAGACCTTGCCGTGCGTCTGCCAGCCCGGCCGGCGACGCCGGCCACCACGCATGCCTGGCACCTGTATGTGTTGCGGCTTGAACCGCAAGCCCCGGTCGAGCGCAATCGATTCATCGAACTCATGGCGCAGGCAGGAGTCGGGTGCAGCGTTCACTTCATCCCGCTGCACCATCACCCCTATTGGCGTGAGTTGCGCGGTGCGCACGCGCCAGCGCTTCCGGTCGCGGATGCCCAATTCGGGCGTGCTGTGTCGCTGCCCATCTTCTCTTCGATGACCCAGGAGCAGATCGACAAGGTCATCGCGTCGGTCCGGTCCATCCTCGGCTGAGGTTGTTATGGCTGCCGCAAGGACCCCCGTCGAACCCGACGACCAGGTCAAGCGCGCCGTCGACATCGTGGTGTCGGGCGCCCTACTCCTCGTGCTCGCACCCGTCATCGCCATCGCCGCGGCGGCCGTGGCCGGTGAACGCACCGGGCCGGTCCTCTTCGCCCAGGAACGGATCGGCTTGCACGGTAAGCCGTTTCGGATCCACAAGTTCCGCTCGATGCATCCCAGCAGCGGCGGCCCCGAGGTCACCACGGCCGGAGACGCCCGGGTGACGCGAGTCGGCGCGCTACTGCGTAAGACCAAGCTCGATGAGCTGCCACAGCTGTTCGACGTGTTGGTGGGCACGATGAGCCTGGTCGGGCCCCGCCCGGAAGTGGCCCGCTACGTCGAGCTGTGGCCGGAGGCCGAGCGCGAGCTCATCCTCTCGGTCCGTCCGGGCATCACGGACCCGGCCAGTGTCGCCTTCCGCAACGAGTCCGAGATCCTGGCTCAGCAGCCGGACCCCGAGCGCTACTACCGCGAGGTGCTGCTCCCGCAGAAGGTGGCCATCTATGCCGAATACGTCCGGAACCGCTCGTTGCTTGGGGACCTGCGTGTCCTCGCGGCAACAGCGTGGGCCGTCGTGGCTCAAGGGTGAGGTCCTCCGCCTCCGGTAGAGTGAGTGCGCGGTAGGCGGCCCTGTGGCTGGCCAATGACCACCCCGGAGTCAACCGTCGTGGGCCGGGGAAACGACGCGAAGTAAGGACTGCAAGCACGTGATAGTGACCGTCGTCGGCTTGGGCAAGATCGGGCTACCCCTCGCGGTGCAATTCGCGCGGTCCGGGGTCGAGGTGATCGGCGCCGATGTCAATCCGGCGGTCGTCGACCTCGTCAATTCCGGGCAGGAGCCCTTCCCGGGTGAGGCCCACCTGCAGGACTACCTTGCCGACGTGGTTGCCGCGGGCACCTTGCGCGCCACCACCGACACCTCCTCCGCCGTCGCGCAGTCGCAGGCGGTCGTCGTCGTCGTGCCGCTTTTCGTCGATGCTGATGCCAAGCCCGACTTTGGATGGATGGACAGCGCGACCGAGGCCATCGGGCGCGGGTTGCGCGCCGAGAACGACACACTGATCTGCTACGAGACGACCCTGCCAGTCGGGACGACCCGGACCCGGTGGAAGCCCATGATCGAGGCGGGGTCTGGGCTCGTCGAAGGCCGCGACTTCCACCTCGTCTTTTCCCCGGAGCGGGTCCTCACCGGCCGGGTCTTCGCCGACCTGCGGCGTTACCCCAAGCTGGTCGGCGGACTCAACGCCGATGGCGCGGTGCGTGCGACGAACTTTTACACGCAGGTGCTGCAGTTCGACGAGCGGCCCGACCTCGAGCGGGCCAACGGAGTCTGGGACCTGGGCAGTGCCGAGGCCGCAGAGATGGCCAAACTCGCCGAGACGACCTATCGCGATGTCAACATCGGCCTGGCCAACCAGTTCGCGCGCTTCGCGGCCGCCAACGGCATCGACGTCCACCAGGTCATCGCGGCCTCCAACTCGCAGCCCTACTCGCACATCCACCAGCCCGGGATGTCGGTCGGTGGACACTGCATCCCGGTCTATCCGCGGCTCTATCTGTGGAACGACCCGGAGGCCACCGTCGTCCGCGCCGCGCGCGCCGCGAATGCCGACATGCCGGCATACACCGTCGCCCTGGCGAGCGACCTCGTCGGCGGGCTGGCCGGCAAGCGGGTGGCCGTGCTGGGCGCGAGCTACCGGGGTGGCGTGAAGGAAACTGCGTTCTCGGGTGTGTTCCCAGCGGTCGCCGAGATCGCGCGATTGGGCGGTATGCCGCTCGTCCACGACCCGATGTACACCGACGCCGAGCTGGAGAAGCTGGGCTTCACGGCATACCACCTCGGGGAGCCGGTCGACGTCGTCCTCGTCCACACCAACCATGCCGACTACGCCACAACGACGGCAGCCGACTTCCCTGGCGTCTCGGTGCTGGTCGACGGCCGCGCGATCATGGACCCGGCGGCTTTCCCCGGAGTCACGGTGCGAGTCGTCGGTAAGCCCGCTCCGGAAGGGGTTTGAGATGGCTGTCCGCATCATCGACACCGCCGATGTCTCCCCCGAGGCCACCCTCGGTGACGGCAGCTCGATCTGGCACCTCGCGCAGGTGCGGGAGGGTGCTGTCCTCGGGGAGAACTGCATCGTCGGGCGTGGCGCCTACATCGGCACCGGCGTCGTCATGGGGCGCAACTGCAAGGTCCAGAACTACGCGCTGGTCTATGAGCCCGCCCGGCTGGAGGACGGCGTCTTCGTGGGGCCCGCGGCGGTGTTCACCAACGACCATTACCCGCGCTCGGTCGCCCCGGACGGGTCGCTCAAGCGGGGCGACGACTGGGAGGCCGTCGGAGTGACCTGCCGCGAAGGCTCCTCGATCGGCGCGCGTGCCGTGTGCGTGGCGCCCGTGACGATCGGTCAGTGGGCGCTGGTCGCCGCCGGCTCCGTCGTCATCAAGGATGTGCCCGATTTCGCGCTCGTGGCTGGCGTGCCTGCCCGGCGCATCGGGTGGGTCGGCCGGGCCGGTGTGCCCCTCCAGGAGGGGGTCGAGGGCACCTGGATCTGCCCCCAGACCGGCACCACCTACACAGAATCAGACGGTCAATTGATGGAGCAGACACATGGCTGAGTTCATCCCGCCCGCCCGCCCGCTGGTCGGCGACGAGGAAATCGAGGCGGTGACCCGCGTCATCCGGTCCGGGATGCTCGCCCAGGGCCCCGAGGTCAAGGCGTTCGAGGAGGAGTTCTCGGCGCACTTCGGCTTGGGGCGGGCCTGCGTGGCGGTCAATTCCGGCACCTCGGGCCTGCACTTGGGGCTGCTTTCCAGTGGCGTCTCGGCGGGCGACGAGGTCATCGTGCCCTCCTTCACCTTCGCGGCGACGGCCAACTCGGTCGCTCTCACCGGTGCCACGCCGGTCTTTGCCGACATCGAGGCCGACACCTTCTGCCTCGACCCGGCGTCGGTCGAGGCCGCGATCACTGAGCGCACCGTCGGGATCATGCCGGTCCACCTCTACGGCCACCCGGCCTCGATGGGCCCGCTGCGTGAGATCGCCGACCGGCACGGCCTCAAGCTCTTCGAGGACGCCGCGCAGGCGCACGGCGCGTCGCTCGACGGCACCCCGGTCGGAGCCTTCGGCCAGTTCGCGATGTTCTCGCTCTACCCGACCAAGAACATGACCTCGGGCGAGGGCGGCATGGTCTCGGTTGCCGATGCTCACACCGAACGGATGATGCGGCTCTACCGCAACCAGGGCATGGAGCGGCAATACGAAAACGAGGTCGTCGGCTTCAACACCCGGATGACCGACCTGCACGCCGCGATCGGTCGCGCCCAGCTGCTCAAGGTCGACGGCTGGACCGCTGCCCGGCAGGCCAATGCGGCCTTTCTCTCGGCCAACCTGCAGGGTGTCACCCCGCCGCCGGTGCGTGCGGGCGCAGTCCACGTCTACCACCAGTACACAATCCGCGTGCCGCAGGACCGCGACGGTCTGGCCAAGGCGCTGCGCGAGGAGTATGCCGTGGGGTCGGGGATGTTCTACCCGGTGCCCAACCACCGGCTGGCTCCGTTCGGGCACGACTTCGACCTGCCGCAGACCGAACTCGCGGCCAAGGAATGCCTGTCCTTGCCGGTGCACCCGTCGCTGTCTCAGGCCGACTTGGAACGCATCGTCACCGCGGTCAACACGCTCGCCAGCGCGGGTGCCTGATGGCGAAGCTACGCGCGGGCTTGGTCGGACTGGGCATGATGGGGCGCCATCACGCCCGCGTCCTCGGATCCTTGGACGGCGTCGAGCTTGTCGCCGTCGCTGACCCGGGCGGCGACGTCCACGGGGCGGCCGGAGAGCGCGAGGTGCTCGGCACGGTCGAGGAACTCATCGCCAAAGGCCTGGACTACTGCGTGGTCGCCGCGCCGACCGGTCTCCACGAGCAGATCGGACTCCTGCTGGCCGAGGCAGGCGTCCACACCATGCTCGAGAAGCCACTGGCCTCGGACGCCGCCGGCGCTCGGCGGGTGGCCGAGGCGTTCGGCTCCCGAGGGCTGGTCGGAGCGGTCGGTCACATCGAGCGCTACAACCCGTCGCTGCAGCGGGCCCGCACCATGATCGCCGAAGGCCACCTCGGCGCCATCCTCCAGATCGTCACGCGCCGGCAGGGACCGTTTCCCGGCCGAATCGCCGATGTGGGCGTGGTCAAAGACCTCGCGACGCACGACATCGACCTCACCTCCTGGGTGGCCCAGCGTCCGTTCGAGCGGGTGTCCGCGGAGGCGGCATACCGAAGCGGTCGAGCCCACGAAGACCTCGTCGCGATCACCGGCCGCCTGCAGGGCGGCACGGTGACCTCGCACCTGGTCAACTGGCTCTCACCGATGAAGGAACGGGTCACGATCATCACGGGGGAGCGGGGTGCCTTCAAGTGCGACACGTTGAGCGCCGATCTCACCTACTACGCCAACGGGACGACCACCCAGACCTGGGACGACGTCACGAACTTCCGTGGGGTGTCGGAAGGCGACGTGGTGCGGTACGCCATCGCCAAGCCGGAGCCACTGCGCACCGAGCATGAGGCATTCCGGGACGCTGTCCTCGGCAAGGGCGCAGACATCGTCACGCTGGAGCAGGGCGTCCGGATCGTCGAAGTGGCCGAGGCCGTCCTCGAGTCCGCGGCATCCGGCAGCGCCGTCCGACTGATGTGAGTCTGCTCGCAGCGCTCGGTGCACCGCTGGGCTATGGGGCGCTGTTGTGGTTTCTCGGTGCCGCGCTCGTGTGGCTGGCTAGGCCACGCCCGGTCATGGCGGCGCTCGCGGGTTTCCCGGTGGCGATGTCTCTGGTCGCCCTCACCGCCTGGGGTCAGCAGTGGGGCAGCTACTCGTTCGGCTGGCTGTCGGTTGCCGTCGCCTGGTTCGTTGCGGGAGCCATGGCCCTCGCGGGGCGGCGGCTCGTGGGGAGCCGCTCGCGCACCAGGGCCGGCAGCGCTCATCCCAGCCGCGGCTCCGGCGAGACGAGGCGCCGCTGGCGATCGCCGGGTCGGTCGCGGTGGTGGGTTCGTTGGTGGGTTCCATGGGGCTCGGGTTGCTGGTGCTGTGGTGGGCGGGCGACGGAAGTTGGGAGGTCGTGTCCCAAACCTGGGACGCGATGTTCGACGCCAACGCCGTCCGATTTGTCTACGAAACGGGCAACGCGTCCCCTGCCACCATCAGTGACTTCGCGTCGTGGCACGCGCTGGGCGTCTATTACCCCACCGGGTTCCATTCCGTGGCCGCCCTCTACATGCACCTCGCCGGATGTGATGCCGTCGTCGCCACCAATGTCACCGCCGGTCTGTTGGCCGGTGGGCTCTGGCCCAGCGTCGTGGCCACCGCCGCCCGGTTCGTGCTCGGACCCTCGAAGCGGGTCACGTTCGGCGCTCTTGCCCTGTCCTGGGGGTTCTGGGGATTGCCCTGGGGGCCGCTCGGTTGGGGCGTCTTGTGGGCCACCAGCGTGGCCGCGATGATGTCCCCGCTCGTCTTCGCCGGGCTGCTCGGGCTGCTGGGCTTCACGCGGTGCGATCGATCCCGGCTGGCGTCGGCGGCCATGTTCGCGGCAGGGGTCGCTGCGGTGGCGCTCTTCCATCCCCGCATCACCGTCCCGGCCCTCACCCTCTGCTACGGCTTCTGGCTCCTGTATGCCGTCGTGCAGGTCCGGCGGGCCTCGAGGTCAGGCGCTCGGGTGACTCTTCGGATGGTGTTGATCGTGGGCTCGCTGATCGGTCTGTCCGGGTTCGTCCTCAGGTTTGGGCGCGGTGACACGACGTACGCCGCGCGCGGTTGGCCGGTGGAGTTCGGCTTTGTCGCCGAAGTCGTGCAGTATGCCGTCAACGCCCCGGCGCACAGCCTCCCGCAGCTCATCTCGGGTGGGCTGGTCATCCTCGGGATCGCCCTGGCCCTACGGAATCCGCGCGACCGCCACCTGGTCGTGCTGCTCGGCGGCGCCGTGGCCCTCGACATCCTCACCGCCACGCTGCGCAATGTCACCGCCTTCGACGGCCTCGCGCGCTTTTGGTATGGCGACCGGTACCGCACCGTCGGCCTCCCGCCCTTCCCCAGCATTCTCGTGGCGTTGGTCGCGATCACCGGGCACCGCCGGCTGCGCGAAGCCTCCCGGGCCCTCCTGGCTGCGGGGGCGGCGGTCGTGGTGTTCTGGGGAGCCATCGCTGGCAACCTGTACCTCCGCGGGAGCTACCTCGACGCGGCGACTCATCCGCAGGAGAGCGTCGTCTCGGCGCAGGATCGCGAGTTCTATCGTGAGGTTGCCGCCCTGGTCCCACCCGGGGAGCGCGTTCTCAACAATGCCAATGACGGCTCCGCACTCCTGTACGCCTACACCGGACGGTGGCCAGTCTTCCTTGTCGCGGGCGACCGGCCCGGCACCGAGCACGGCCGCATCCTGTGGGAGTCCCTTACCAAGCTCAACCGTACGGAGTTCTGCACCATCATACGGCTGGACCAGGTCGGGTGGGTGCTCAACGGGGGTCGCCCGTTCAGCAAGGGGATCATCGGTCCAGTGGAAGCGCCCGGAATGCAGGTGCCACCCGGATTCTGGGCAACAACGCCCATGCTGACGGTGGGCGATCTGCGCCTCTACCGGGTGACCGGCTGCCCCACAACGGGTTAGGCGCGCGTCGCGAGCACGACAGTGCCGAGGTTCTTGATCCCTGCTCCCGCCAGGGCCCGAGCCGTTCCGGCGAGGTCGTCCGCGGTGTCCTTGCCGAGTTGCGCGACGACGAGAACAGCGCTGGGCAGCTCGACCCCGGCGTCGGCAGAACTGACGTCGGAGAGCATCACCACGGGAGTGTCGCCCTGCCACGAGTCGATGATGCCTCGCAGCGCTTCGCTCGGCTGGGAGGAACTCGGGACGAATGCCACCGAGGCGCCACCCTTCCGGTGCTCGGCGAGCATGACCTTGGCGGCCCACCCCAGCTGTCGACCGTCGAGAACCGCCACCACGGGGCCGGAACCCGGGACCGCTTCGACATCCGCGGCGTAACGTAGCACCCGATCGCGGGTCGCGGTCAGCCCGATCGCAGCCAAGGCGACGGCTCCGAAGGCGACCGCTAGCAATATGCCGGTGGAGAACGGTGAGCTGTTCGAGGAGATCGGCCGCACCTGCGGGACCACCGTGAGTGCGGCGCTCGCTTCTTGGATGAAGCGGCGTTGGACGACGAGTTCGGCATACTTGTAGCTGCCGTCGAAGGCGAGTCCGGCGGCTGGGGCGGGGCGGTTCGCCAAGATAGCGATGCCGTCGTCGATCGCTTTGATGGACTGAGCCACCTGGGCAAGAAGCTGCGTTGAGTAGGCCTTCGCGGTGAGGTTGGCGTAGGCCTGAGCGGCGGTATTGGCTCGGCCGGCATCAGGTGCGCTGATGCGCAGGGTGATGGTCGACTTGTCCGTCGCGACCACTCCGGTGACGCTCGAGCCGACGACCTGGTCCCCCAGCGAAGCCCGAGCGTCCGGGCCTTGAACAAAGGCGAGCAGATCATCCAGAGAGGGGCGGACCACCACCACCTGGTCGATGAGATCAGAGGAGTCGATCGTGGGTGTCGGGATGACCGCTTCGTAGGTGGCCGCCCCGGAGCGGGAGCCGAGAAGAAGTCCGACCAGCAGACCGCCGACCACCGCGGCAACAACGACCATCCAGCGACGCCGAATGGCGGCGATCGCACGGGTGAGGTCAGTGGGTACGGTTGACATGGAGTTCTCCTTGAGACGCAGTGAACAGTGCAGGTTCCCTGGCATGGACGGCTTTGCGGGAGTTTCGGGAGCGGCCGGCGAGCAGACACACGCCACACACGAGGCCGGGTAGCACCACGAGTTCGACAAAGACGGCGCGTAACGCCTCAGGTCCGCTCCGCATGAGGATGACGGGCGCTCCCGCCGCAGGAAGCACCGCAGCCGGCAGGGCGAAGCTGGCTGCCCAGAGTGATCGAGGTCGCCACGAGATGCGCTGCAGCAGGATCAAGGCGAGTGCGAACGAGACCGCGGCGAGAATGACGCCAAGTGGCCCGGTGCGCAACCACCAGGCGGCAACGTAGTGGACGGTGAAGACCTGGTCCTCCGGAGCCTGGACAAGGTCGGCATACGTGCCGTAACTGTTCGCCGACCAGGCGTCATGGACGAGATTCTCTTCCCGGATGACCCCGTACAGGGACATATGGCTGGCGACCATTTCGGAACTGCCGACGACCTGTCCCACGACATTGCCGATCTTCGACACATTGGTGACCATCGCTTCCGCGACAGCGGCCGGACTGGTCAGACTCCCCCCGCGAGAGACCCCGATCGTCCCGAGGACGACTAATCCGGCCAGAGTCAAGGCGGTGAATCGCAGGAGCATGGGACCTCGGCGGGCACGGGAGGCTCGCAAAAAACCCCAGCGGATCCATCCGGTGGCGGCGGCGGCCATCACGATGAGTGGGACCGCGCGGTTTCCCAGGAGGGCGTTCTCGGCGAAAACCAAGGCGCCCAAGAGTCCGTACCCAGCCCAGACGAACGCCCGCGTCGACCGACGCATCGTCGGCGTGCCTCGATACCCCAGCCACAGAGCTAGACCCGCTGACAACGAATACGAAGAAAGGATGTTCAAATACTGATAGATCCTTAGAAGACCAGCCGCGTCCCCCTTGACGGTGCGCGTTGCCGCGTACAAACTCAGCCCGGTTTCGCCGCTGGCTCGCAAGAGCAGCAGGACGATGACCACTTTGGCCGCGGTGATGGCCGTGACCACGCAGATCATCGTCACATGCGAGAAGTCGGCATTCAAGCGGTCCCACCCCGCTCGAATCGGTGTGTTCCGTGAGGCGTCTCGACTCAGGAGGAGGGTCACCAGCGCGGTCAACACGAGGAAGAGCAAGTAGGCGGCCAGGGTCTCGGTGTAGGCGCCATCCACGACGATCGTGAAGAGCCGGTCCTCCATGTAGGTGTAATTGACCCCGTTGTCCAGACGCTTCGTCGCGAGGATGGGAAAGGCGCCGAGGACCGTCCAGTAGGACGCCAGGAGCAGGATGGTTGTCATCCCAGGGTCACGGGTCCGTCGGTACACCAGAACGATGATGCCGAGGTATCCCAGCAGCCCTAGCGCCAAAGCGCCGGTGAGCAGGTCGGCATACGTCATCGGAGCGTCCCTTGGTGAGCCATCAAGTCGAGCATCGTGGCGGCGACGGTTTCGCGATCGAACTCCGATCGAACCCGCTCGTAGGCGCGGTCTGCGGCCGCACCAGCCGCGCCGGGGTGCTCGCAGATCGCGTCGAGTGCATCGGCCAGCGCCTCTGGATCCTCGTCTGGAACCAGTGTTCCGCACCCAGGAGTGATCAGGGTGGGTATCGACCCAGTCGTGGTCGAGACGACCGGACAGCCATTGGCCATGGCCTCGATGAGGACGACCGGAATTCCTTCTTCCTGACCGTCGGAAGAGCGAATGCTCGGCAGGACCACGACCGGGCGATGCCGCATCATGCAGGCCCGCAGCTCGGCTAGGGGTACGACTCCGTGGAAAGTGACGGCGTCGGTGAGGCCGTATTCGGCGACTTTGGCCGAGATGTGACTCTTCAGCGGACCGTCGCCGAAGAGATCGAGGTGAACCGACCTCCCACGGCGCCGCACTTCCAGGAGCGCGTCAAGCAAGAACGTGTGTCCCTTTTTCTCAACGAACGCCCCTGGGCAATACCAATGGTCGACGGTCAGCGGTGAGGATCGCCAGGCGGCGGCGTCGGGCACAAGGACGCCGGTCCGGACGAGGTTCAACGGTGTCGTGAGATCGAGTTGGGCGATAGCAGCGGCGATTTGACGTTGGCCGAGTTCGTCGGCGACGCGAATAAAGCTCGCGCTAGCCAACTTGGACCTGAGCGAATTGCGGGCGTCGATATCCCACCGGAATCCGGTGGCACTCCACGGTATGCCGGTGATCTCGCCAGCGATCATCGCGGCCGTCGTGGTGTGAGCCAGCCAATAGGAGTGGATATGCTCGGCGCGACTCTCGTGCGCCAGTCCGGCAATCCACAGCGCCTTGGGGATGATGGCCACATTGGTCATGAGATTGCGGAGTCCGCCCGAGCCCTGGACGGCCCGGAAGCTCGCTCGAACGGCCTTGACCGGACGGCGCCCCAGGATGCGCGCCGCGCCTTTGAGAACTGCCGGGGCGAGGAGCTTCTCGGCGACGACGCGGCCCACGAGGCCGGAGTCGACGGCCTGCTGGTTGGGTCCTGACGTCTGCAACCGAGCAGGAACCACGAGAAGGTCAGTCCCGAGCCGCAGCATCGTTTCGAGTTCATCTTGAACGAACGCTTCTTCGGTCGTGGAGTAAGGCACCCGGCCGGTGATGACGAGAATTCGTGCCGCTTGTGCTGCACCCGTCACGGGGTCAACCTGCGCAGTGAATCGACGAGTTCTGGCAACGAGTCACGGAGGCGGATCTGCGGTGTCCATCCGGTCGCCTTCTGGAAGGCCGAATCATCAAGCGTGACTTGGTTCGGGTCTACCCCCGTGGCGGGGAAGTACTCGATGGTGGCCCGCGTCTGCGTCACCTGTTCGATCAGCGCGATTACCTCGATAAGACTCAGCGACTCGGGACCACCAAGCGGAAAGATGCCGTCGGCTTGGTGGGACGCGGACAGCGCCACCGCGTGAGCCAGATCGCGGACATGGAGGAAGTCACGAGTCTCCGAGCCGTTACCCAGCAATCGGACCGGGCGATGGTGGAGCAGCGCGTCTGCGAAGACCGTGATCGCGCCGAGCCCGGTTCGCGGGTTCTGCCCCGGACCGTAGACGGCCGACGGCCTGAGGATCGTGAGAGTGAATCCGAACATCTCGGAGTGCGCGACCGCGACAGCTTCGGCCACCCGTTTGGCCCAGCCGTAGGCTGGTGGTTTCTGCCTCTCGGCGGCGACTCCTGCCAATCCACCACCGGAGCTGATC
Organism: Actinomycetales bacterium; assembly: GCA_016710385.1. Classification (GTDB taxonomy): domain Bacteria; phylum Actinomycetota; class Actinomycetes; order Actinomycetales; family Dermatophilaceae; genus Phosphoribacter; species Phosphoribacter freyrii. The sequence goes on along the minus strand of JADJVX010000017.1, from coordinate 604,022 downwards.
GACACGACATGCTCGAGCCCCGCCAGGGCAGCCGCAAGCATGGTGTTCGTCGTGGGCGTCACGCTGGTGGTCAACTGCCCGGCGTAGTTGGTGCCGGCGCTGCGAGGATGGCCGTTCCAGGCCGCGTGGACCAACCGTGAGACGGAGGTCGCGCGCAGGATGTCCCCGAGGCGGACTGGGTCCGACAGGTCATCCTGCACACCGTCTGGGTCCGAATGAGGCCGGATATCGATCGGGACGATCTCGTGGCCAGCCTGTCGCAAGGAGGCGCATACGTGCTGGCCGATGAAGCCGGTGGCTCCAGTGACCGCGACGACAGCCCGGGAAGGCTGCGGGGCGAGGTCGGTGCGCATCGATTCGTCCTGGCGAGGTGGGAGTGGCGCCCCGAGGGGCTGGCCGCGAGGGAACTAGGCAAGTATAGATCGTCTGGCAGGGGCAGGTCCCGCACCCAGCGGTGCGTTGCCAGGCTGATCAAGGGGGAGACGATAGGCTGAGGAGCGCCGGGTTTTTGCATACTGCCGAGGGCAAGCGCATCGGAGGAGGACCGGATGATCTTGACGTCTCATAGGGTGTTGGCTGTCGGAGCACACACCGACGACGTCGAACTCGGATGCGGCGGTACGCTGTCGCGGCTCCGTCAGGCCGGAGCGGAGCTTCACGTTCACGCGTTGTCGCGAGCCGAGGCCAGTCTTCCCGTGGGAGCGTCCGCGGACACGCTGGAACGGGAGTTCCACGCGTCCATGGCCCTGTTGCAGCCTGCCTCGGCGACCGTACACCGGCTTCCCGTGCGGAACTTCCCCCAACATCGGCAAGACATCCTGGAAACGCTGGTCGCCGTCAAGCGTTCGTTGCAGCCTGACCTCGTCCTCACGCATGCAAGCACAGACACTCACCAAGACCACCGGGTGGTGCATGAAGAATGCGTCAGGGCATTCCGTGGCATCACGATTCTCGGATTTGAGATTCCTTGGAATCAAAGCCACTCGACGACCAACGCGCATGTCCAACTCCGCGAGGAAGACCTGGAGTTGAAGGAGCGAATGCTCGCTCAGTACGCCAGTCAACAGCAGCTTGGTCGAGGGTATACCGGCGCGTCATATATCCATAGCGCAGCGGTCTTCCGTGGTCACCAGGCGCGCCTGGACCTTGCCGAGGCTTTCGAAGTCATATCACTCGTGTGGAAGGCGTCATCCCATGGCCAAGGTTAGCTTCGCGGAGGTTGCCGCCTCATGTGGCCAGCATCTGGAATCGCGCAACATCGTCACCGGTGTCTCCGCGCTAGGCGCGCCCCAGGACCACACGCTCGCGTTCGCAAAGACGTGGAACGGACAGATCGAGCACACGGTCCGCGCGCATCCGAAAACCCTCTTCCTCGTGCCGGATGCAGCTCCGGAGGGCCTTCCCAACGCGGTGCGCGTGGCCAACCCACGATTGGTGTTCGCGCGAGTCGTGCGCGATTACCTGGCGACTGGTAGGGAGGCGACCGTGAGTCCCACGGCATTCGTCGGGGAGGACGTCGTTCTTGGTGACGGTGTCCACGTCGGACACTTTGCCGTCCTCGATGACGGAGTGGTCGTGGGAAACGGGTGCTTCATCGGCCACCATGCGGTGCTGGAGACTGGGTGCGTGTTGGGTGAGCGAGTTCGAATCGGAAGTCACACCAGCATCGGTGGGCCAGGGTTCGGGTTTGAGGTAGAGGCCGACGGCACTCCCATCCGCATCCCCCATCAGGGCGGCGTGACAATCGGCAACGACGTGGAAATCGGAAGCCATGTCACGATCGCTCAGGGGACGATCAACCCGACGGTCTTGTCCGATCACGTCAAGATCGACGACGCAGTGTTTATCGCGCACAACGTCACGGTAGGCGAAGGGGCGTTCATTATCGCCGGCGCCGAGGTGAGCGGTGGGGTCACGATCGGCGCTCGGGCGTGGATCTCACCGGAGGCCACCATCATCAACCAAGCTCATATCGGTGACGACGCTCTCGTGGGTCTTGGTGCCGCAGTGGTCAAGGATGTGGCTCCCGGCGATGTCGTCGCTGGAGTGCCGGCCAAGGTACTCGGGCGACGCTATCCGGACCGCACGCCGACGTGACGTGATCGCTGCTGCTGTCGGTCGCGGCCTTGAGCAGGGTTCGCTGTCGCCGTCCTGAGCGCCTCTGCGAGCCGCCCGGCGAGGCCCCGCATTTCATGGTTCTCCTCGACGTACCGTCGGCCCCGCATACCGACCTCATTGCGTCGTGCCAACGACCATCCAGCGACCTCGAGGATTCCGTGAGTGAGTGCCTGGGAGTCGCTCGGCGCGACGACGACACCCGCGTCAGCCAGGGCCACCGGATTGCTCGGCGCGTCCAGCGCCATGACAATCGGACGGGCCGCTGCGAGGTAATCGAAGAGTTTGTTGGGACTGATGCCATTGCGGTATAGCGGCGAGTCCAGTCCGGGAAGCACGAGGATGTCCGCTTCAGGCAGCAGCTCAAGCAGCTCGTGTTTGGCAACAGGGTCGCGGAAGACAACGTGCTGCAGGCAGAGGTCCCTGGCCCGAGCTTCTAAGTCAGGCTTGTCCTTGCCATCTCCGACGAGCAGGATGGAGATGTCGTGGCGGCCGAGGCGTTGCAGTTCTGCGGCTGAGTCCAAGAGCAGCCCCAACGCGTTTGCCACTCCGTGGGCCCCGGCATACATGACCCGTATGCCGTCATGGGCCGCGAGTTCCTTCGCCGGGGGGACCCGCGTAAGGTCTGACCCATTGGGAATGCATAACACCGGCACCGGGCGACCCGCCACCCGCTGGATATGGGCCCGGCTGTCCGGCAGGAGGGTAATGACCAGCTTGGCCCGGCGGTAGAGGAAGCGCTCGAGCACCCGCATCATGGCGATGAGAGGGTGGCGCGGACTCAGACCCAGCAGGTGGATCAGCGAGTCCGGCCACAGATCGCGAACCTCCAGCAGGAAGGGCACTCGGTATCGCCGGGCGATCGCCCATGCCGCCAGCGCCCCGAACGGATGCGGGCTCGATCCGAGCACGATGTCAGGTGTGGTGCCCCGGGTCTGCACCGTTGCTGCGAAGAGGACTCGCATGCTGAAGGTCAGCATCGAGAGCACCCGTCGGACACCGTTCACCTCGATGGCGGGCGTTCTGGTGTAGCGGAACGTCGGTGCTTCTGGATCACGTGCTTCGGCCCGCACTGCGCCGACATTCCAGTAGTGCGTGGGCGACGCGAAAATGGTGGTGCGCACGCCGTCGGCATACATGTACTTAGCCAGGGTGGCGTGCCGGGTGATGCCGGGTTGGTCAATGCGAAGGGCGTATTGATTGACCAGCCACAGCGATATGAAGCGGTCACTGCGGATGTCCGTGCCAGGCTCCTGCGTCACGGCATTAACTCGCCTTTCCGCTGATCGTTGCCAGCGCGTGGGAACGGGTCCAGGTCAAGGCCGACGCATGGTCGTGGACGACGACCTCGCTCGGGAGCTCGCTGGGTTGCATGGGAAGCACGGTGGCGCCGGTGACCAGGCGGTTGTTGGTGGCCGTGACGTCTTCCCCCCGCGCGACGAGGTCCTCGCTCATCTTCTCGCCGGGCCGCAGCCCGGTGAAAGTGATGTCGATCCCGGTGCGACCCGACATCCGAATCAGCGCCCGCGCGACATCGACGATCCGCTGCGGTTTGCCCATGTCCAGCACCATGACCTCGCCGCGCCCGGGTGCGGCGGCAGCGGCCTCGAGGACGAGTTGGCAGGCCTCCGGGATGAGCATGAAGTAGCGCTCGACGTCGGGGTGGGTGACCGTGACGGGCCCGCCGCGTTCGATCTGAGCGGTGAAAGCGTGGACGACCGACCCCCGCGACCCGAGGACGTTGCCGAACCGCACCGAGACGAACCGACCCGGGTGGTCCTGGGCCATGCCGGCGGTGAGCCGTTCGGCGATGCGCTTGGAGTAGCCCAGCATGCACGTCGGGTCAGCAGCCTTGTCAGTGGAGATGTTAACGACCGTCCCCACCCCTGCCGCGACAGACGCATCCAGCACGTTGAGGGTGCCTATGACGTTGGATTTGTACGCTTCGAAGGGGAACTGCTCTAGCAAGGGCAGATGCTTGAGTGCGGCGGCGTGGAAGACGATGTCGGGTCGGACCCGGTCAAAGATTTCCTGAAGCGCCACTTTGTCCCGGATGTCGACGAGGAGTGATCCGTCATGCTCGAAAAGCCCGGTGCCGGCCATGCTGAGCTGCACGGCGTGCAGGCCCGACTCGTCGCGATCCAAGGGGTATAGAGCGGCTGGCCCGAAGCGTTGGATCTGTCGGCAGAGTTCGGACCCGATGGATCCCCCGGCACCGGTGACCAACACCCGCTTGCCGGAAATGCGCTCGGCGATAGCCGTGGTGTCGAGCTGGATCGCGCGCCGCCCGAGCAGGTCGGCAAGGTTGAGGTCGCGCAGGTCGCCGAGGGTGGGCGTGGCGAACATGTCGCTGATCGCCGGCAGAACGAGCACGGAGAGGCCGGCGAGGGCTGCGCGGTCGGAGAGGTCCTGGATAAGCGTGGCGTCCGCGGACGGCATAGCGATCGCCAGGGTGTCCGCGTCGTAGCGAGCCGCGACGTCCTCCAGGTCGTTGCGGGTGCCGCGCACCCGGACCCCTTCGATTGACAAGCGGGCCTTCAGTGGGTCGTCATCCAGGAGCGCTACTGGGTGGTAGTGGTGGTTGCGGTCGCGGACCATGGCGCGAACGAGCACCCGTCCGCCCTCGCCGGCTCCAAAGACGACGACGCGGGCCCGCGCGCCGCTGTCATCGGCGTCCCCCCCGGGGTAGCCGCGGCGGTTCTTCCAACTACGCACGAGGAGCCGCAGCGCAAGCATGCCCACGAGGGCGAAGGCGCCGGCAATGATCGGCACGCTCTTGGGCACAAGGATTGGGTTCGCGATGAGGACGGGGATCCAGGCGACCAGCGACGTCGCCAGCACCGTCTTGGCCAAGTCAACGATCTCATCGAAGGAACCCCGCATGTGCCCGACGGCGTACGGGCCGAAGAGGAATCCGAAGACCAACTGCACGGCTCCGGTGATGACAGCGGCGACGGCCAGCCCGCGCCACGCGATGGATTCCAGGTGCAACTCGTAGCGCAACCACGAGGCGACAACGAGGGCGATTGCCCAGACAACACAGTCCACGCCGGCCCAAGCGAGGCGGAAAGGATGATCGGACTTCACGTGACGCCTAATGACTGTTCTCCTTGACGAGGGCTGATCGGTGCGGCGGCTGCCTTTGGCCCGGCCCAGCTGTTTGCTCGTTCCCACGGTACCTAATGAGCCGGTGGACCCTCGCCGGGACGGGCCCTTCACGGGGTGGCGCCAGGCGAGGGAGTTCGGCCGCGCGCCGCTAGCAGAGTGGCGGCGTCGCGCAATCGGCTCCCAAACACCACGGCCCAGATCATGAGAAAGCCCAAGGATGAGTGCCAGACCAAGGTCGATCCGGTCCGAGGAAGCAGCCATCCTCCCGCCGCGGCCGCGGCCACGACGACCAAGCGGGCCAACAGACCCCACCAGCGCTGGTCCTCGCGACGCCAGGCGATGGCAACAGTCAGGCCGGAACTGACGACCGTCGAGGCGAGATAGCCCCACGCGACCCCGAGGACTCCCAGGGAGCGAGCCGTTCCGAGCCAGACGAGACTGCCGACCACGGCACCGACCACGCCGAAAGCAGTCGTGATCCTGGCCTGGGCTGCGCCGCGAGTCACCAGCGCGCTCACGCTGGGCACCGCGGTGACGTAGGCGAGGATGGCTCCGAGCATGACCGGTAGGAGAGGCTCGGCCGGACGGAAACGGTCGCCCCACACCAAAGCCAACACTGGAGAACTCAACACCATCAGCAGACCGATGGCCCCGCTCATGACGACGACCACGACTTCGGTCGACTGGTGCAACTGGCGGCGAAAGGACCCTTCGTCTGAGCGTCCGAGAGCTTCCGCCATGGACGGGAACAGCACCGAGTTGGCCGCCCCGACGAGGATCGAAAGCGGGGCCGAAATGGTCAACGCGGCTGAGTAGAACCCAGAGCCTTCAGTCCCGCCGACAACCCGAGCGACGACCAGCGAAGCTTGGATGAAGCCGGCGCTCGTCAGGGTCCCCAGGGCGGTGACGACAACAAAGTGGTTGATCTCGCTCCGCACTGCGGCCGAGGCTAGACCTTCCGCCCCCCGCGGCCATCCCGCCCAGGTGTAGATGATCCACCCAAGGGCCATAGGAAGCAGCGCGAGGACACTGTGGACCCCGACGACAAGCAGCGCCGCAGAGCCCACGACGCCGATCACGCCGACGAGGGCGTCCCATACCCCCGACGGACCGATATGTCGGTGCCCGAAGAAGGCGCCACGCGCGACGGTGTAGGTCGACAAACTTGCTGTCATCACGGCAACCGCCAGCGACTCGGCCCAGTCGCCGTCGAACCAGATCCTCCAGATGAGACCACCACTGAGGCCGAGAACGAGCGCACAAGCGAGGGTCGTTCGCCAGATGTGTCGAGCGACCGCGCGAGTGCCGCCCAGGTCGTCCTCGCCCAGGGAGAGGGCCATGTACTTGCTCGCCGCGGATCCCAGCGAGGTCGGACCCACCAAGGCGAGCAACTGCACGGCCGACATCGCGACCGCAACGTGACCGAGGACCAACGGCCCGCCCAAGCGACCCGCGACGAGGTTGACCAGGAACCGTGCCCCGCTCTGCGAGACCAATCCCAAGACACTCATCACCCCACGGCGCCCGATCGACTCTCGGGGGGTCTCGGCCAGCCGCAGCACGGTCAGGGCCCGAAACAGGGGACGAGGGGCCGAGGTGATGGGGACTCCTTGAGTAACAGGCAGGCCGAGGCGTCCACCCCAGCACCGCCGCACTCTACCAACGTCCCTGCCGCCGATAGGCTTTCCGTCGTGCCTGAGCATCGCCAACCCACGGCTGTCATCGTCCTGGTCTCCGGTTCGGGGACCCTCTTGCAGGCGCTCATCGACGCGAGTGCTGACCCGGCATACGGGGTGCGGATCGCGGCGGTCGGAGCCGATCGGGACGGGATCGCGGGGCTGGATCGCGCCCGAGCGGCCGGCATACCGAGCTTTGTATGCCGGGTGGCCGACTTCTCGTCGCGCGCGGACTGGGATGCGGCCCTGGCCGACCAACTCGACTCCTATGCATCGGCGTTCGTCGTGTCGGCGGGCTTCATGAAGCTCCTCGGGCCGCAGACGCTGGGCCGGCATACCGTCGTCAACACCCACCCCGCGTTGCTTCCGGCCTTCCCCGGCGCGCATGCCGTGCGCGACGCGTTGGCCTATGGGGTCACCCTCACCGGCACCACCTGCCACCTCGTCGACGCCGGCGTCGACACCGGGCCGATCATCGAGCAGCACGCCGTCGCGGTCGAACCCGATGACACGGAGGAGAGCCTCCACGAGCGCATCAAGGTCATCGAGCGGCGGATGCTCGTGGACATCGTCGGGCGGATGGCGCGGGAGGGGTATGCCGTGTCCGGCCGGGCGGTGCGGATCGGCGGCTGACCGGGCACGCGGCTCGGTGTGCCGACACTAGACTCGATCGCGACGACGACTGGCGCAGGTGGGCAACCACCGGGGAGTGATTTCGGGAGCATCGCCCGCCTGGGTGCCCCGGTTGACACACGACAGGAGACCCCATGTCCGCCGCTGTGAGTGCCCCCGGCCCCTCGGAAGACGTCCGCCCGGTGCGACGCGCCCTCGTCTCGGTCTACGACAAGACCGGCCTGGCCGATCTCGTCCGGGGGTTGGATGACGCGGGTGTGGAACTGGTCTCGACGGGCGGTTCGGCCGCCTTCATCGAGTCGCTCGGGCTGCCGGTCACCAAGGTCGAGTCGCTGACCGGTTTCCCCGAGTGTCTGGAGGGACGGGTCAAGACCCTGCACCCGCGGGTGCATGCTGGGCTCCTGGCCGACACCCGCAAGCCCGAGCACGTGGCGCAGTTGGCCGAGCTGGGCATCGCCGCCTTCGAGCTGGTCGTCGTCAACCTCTACCCGTTCACGGCGACGGTCGCCTCGGGCGCCGAGCCGGACGAGTGCGTCGAGCAGATCGACATCGGCGGGCCGTCGATGGTCCGTGCCGCCGCCAAGAACCACCCGAGCGTCGCGGTCGTCACCAGCCCCACGGCATACGGGATGGTCTTGCAGGCCGTGCGCGACGGGGGGTTCACCCTCGCGCAGCGCAAGCGGCTGGCGGCCGAGGCGTTCGTCCACACGGCGACCTATGACGTGGCCGTCGCCTCCTGGATGGGCAATGTGCTCACCGACACCTCCGACGGGCAGGGCTTCCCCGCCTGGGTCGGGGCCACCTGGGACAAGAGCGCGGCGCTGCGTTACGGGGAGAACCCGCACCAGCGCGCGGCGCTCTACCTGAACGGGTATGCCGCGACCGGCATCGCGACCGCCGACCAACTGCACGGCAAGGAGATGTCCTACAACAATTACATCGACGCCGACGCGGCGGTGCGGGCGGCCTATGACCACGGCGACCAGCCGACCTGCGCCGTGGTCAAGCACGCCAACCCCTGTGGCATCGCCGTCGGTGAGGACATCGCGCAGGCGCACCTGCGGGCCCACGAGTGCGATCCGGTGTCGGCCTTCGGAGGGATCATCGCGGTCAACCGGCCGGTCACCGTCGAGATGGCCCAGCGAGTCAAGGACATCTTCACCGAGGTCGTCGTCGCGCCGGATTACGAGCCCGAGGCGCTGAACATCCTGTCGGCCAAGAAGAACATCCGCCTGCTGCGCCTGCCCGCCGAGCGCGCCGGGCGGGTCGGCGTCGAGACCCGGCCCATCGCTGGTGGCTTGCTCATGCAGCAACGGGACCTGCTCGACGCGGTGGTCCGCGACGAGTCGGGAGCTGTCGTCGGCGGTGACGACGCGGCCAACTGGCGCCTCGTGACAGGTGCTCCCGCCGACGCTGCGACCCTCGCCGACCTGCAGTTCGCCTGGCGGGCGATCCGCGCGGTCAAGTCCAATGCCATTCTGCTGGCGCGCGAGGGTGCCTCGGTCGGCATCGGTATGGGCCAGGTCAACCGGGTCGATTCTTGCCACCTGGCCGTGTCTCGGGCTGGGGCCGATCGGGCGCGCGGCGCAGTGGCGGCCTCGGACGCCTTCTTCCCCTTCGCCGACGGTCTCCAGGTGCTGCTCGACGCCGGTGTGCGGGCGGTCGTTGCTCCTGGCGGATCCATGCGTGACCCCGAGGTCATCGCGGCAGCTGAGGCGGCCGGGGTGACGATGTACTTCACCGGGACTCGGCATTTCGCGCACTGAGCCGGCCGCCCCTCCGGCGATTCCCGCGCGCAGCCACGACGGCGTCTGGTCCTGGGCCGGGCTCGCCGGCCTGCTCATCGGCGCCCTCTCGGCCGGCCAGTCACGGATGAACGGCGAGCTCTCCGCGCGGCTGCACGAGCCCCTGTATGCGGCGCTGTGGAGTTTCGGGTCGGGATGGGTCGTGTTGACCATGGTGCTGTTGTCATCCCGTCGCACCCAAGCGGGCCTCCGAACGCTCGCGAGCGCCGTCCGGGACGGTCGGATGCCGCTCTGGCAGACCCTCGGCGGGCTGTTGGGGGGCACTTACGTGCTCGTCCAGGCGTATGCCGTGCCGCTCGCCGGAGTGGCCCTGTTCACCATTGCGGTCGTCGGCGGTCAGACCGGCAATGCCATCGTCGTGGACCGGATGGGGCTTGGCCCCGCCGGGCGTGCCGCTGTGACGACGGTCCGGGTGGTTGCCGCCGTGCTCGCGACCGTCGGGGTGGGCATCGCCGTCCTGGGTCGAGTGCTCTCCGGGGGAGCCTCTGGAGCGACCGGCGGAGTGTCCGGCGGATCGGGGCTCACGACCGCCGTCGGGGCAGCCGTCGTCGTGCCCGTGCTCCTGGCTTTGCTTGTCGGTGGGCTGCACTCGGTGCAGTCGGCGATCAACGGCCGGGTCAACGTCGCCACCGGCACTCCGTGGGCGACCACCTGGCTCAACTTCACCAATGGGTTGGTGCTGCTGGGCAGTGTCGCTCTGGTGCGCTGGCTCACGGGCGGGCTCGGCGCGGTGCGCTTGGATTCCGCGCCCCCCTGGGTGTGGTTCGGCGGCCTGGCCGGTGTCGTTTTCGTTGGGGTGGCTGCCGTCGTGGTACGTCACCTCGGGGTGCTGCACACCATGTTGGTGCTGTTGTGCGGTCAGGTACTCGGCGCTCTGGCGCTCGACCTGCTCAACCCGGCCACCCGGCATACCGTCTCTCCGGTCGTCCTGGTCGGGCTGGTCCTCACGGCTGTCGCCGCGGTGCTGCCGACGCTGCGGCGGCGCGCAATGGCAGGATTGGGCTCGTGACGGCTCAGATCCTCGACGGCGCAGCGACCCTCAAGCAGATCAAGGTGGAGCTCAGGGCTCGGGTCGCGGCCCTGGCAGCCGAGGGGATCGTGCCGGGTCTGGGCACGGTCCTCGTGGGCGAGGATCCCGGCAGCAGGTGGTACGTCTCGGCCAAGCACAAGGACTGCGCCGAACTCGGCATCCGCAGCATCCGTCGCGACCTGCCGGCGTCCGCCACGCAGGCCGAGGTCGAGGACGTCATCGACGAGCTCAATGCCGACCCCGAGTGCACCGGGTTTCTCATCCAGCAGCCGACCGGGCTCGATGAGTTGGCGCTGCTCTCACGAGTGGATCCGGCCAAGGATGTCGACGGGCTGCACCCGGTCAACCTCGGTTGGCTGGTTCTGGGGCGACCCGCGCCGCTGCCCTGCACCCCGATGGGCTGCCTGGAATTGCTGCGTCGGCACGGCGTGGCGATCGCCGGCGCCAAGGTCGTCGTCGTCGGTCGGGGACTGACGGTGGGTCGGCCGCTCGGGCTCATCCTCACCCGGCGCAGTGAGAACGCCACCGTGACGCTGTGCCACACCGGCACCCGTGATCTTGCCGCCGAGGTGCGGCAGGCCGACATTGTCGTCGCCGCTGCGGGCGTCCCCGGGATCATCACCGCCGACATGGTCAAGCCCGGTGCGGCAGTGCTCGACGTTGGCGTCTCCCGGGTCGTGGACCCCGAGACGGGAAAGAGTCGCGTGGCGGGGGATGTGGCCCCGGAGGTGGCCGACGTGGCGGGCTGGATCAGCCCCAACCCGGGCGGAGTGGGTCCGATGACGCGGGCCGAGTTGCTGGCCAATGTCGTCGCCGCTGCCGAGCGCCAGCTCGCAGCGCGCCGCTGAGTCCGGGTTGCCGTGAAGCGCCGTGCGCTGCGTCGACTCGGTCCCTGGTGGATCGTCTTTGTCGTCGTCCTGGTCGGATTGACCTTGTCGGGATTCGGCTACATCCGCGCGGGCGGCTATGTCGTGTCCGGCGGGCTGGCGCTGGGTGCGCTGCTGCGGGGTCTCGAACCCCAACCGGGCGGACTGGAAGTGCGCCGGGCCTGGGTCGACATCGGCTGTTGGCTGGGCCTGGCCTTGGCTGTCGGGGTCGCTTTCAGCCTGGTGCGACTGGATCCGATGCCCTGATCCTGCCGACCGACGAAAAGCCGACCGACGAAAAGCAGTGGGGTCCGGCCGAATTCGGCCGGACCCCACGCGTTGCTCGGTGCTGGATCAGATCAAGCCGAGAGCCTTGACCTGGTCACGCTCGGACTCCAGGCGCGCCACAGAGGCCATGATGCGCTCCCGGCTGAAGTCGGACAGGTCGATGCCCTGGACGATCTCGTACTTGCCGTCCTTCACCACGCACGGGAACGACGACACGATGCCCTCGGTCACGCCATAAGAGCCATCCGACGGCACCGACATCGACACCCAGTCGCTGGTGCCGAGCATCCAGTCGCGCATGTGGTCGATCGTCGCATTGGCCGCGGAGGCCGCCGACGACAGGCCACGAGCCTTGATGATCGCCCCGCCACGGGTGGCGACGGTCGGGATGAAGGTGTCGGTGATCCAGGCCTCGTCGACGAGGTCGGCCGCGATCTTGCCGTCGACCTTGGTGTTGTAGAGGTCGGGGTACATCGAGTCGTCGTGGTTGCCCCAGATCGCGAGGTTGGTGATCGCGTCGACGTGCACCCCGAGCTTCTGCGCCAGCTGGGTCTTGGCCCGGTTGTGGTCCAGGCGGGTCAGCGCGTTGAAGCGCTCCTTGGGGATATCGGGGGCGTTGGCCATCGCGATGAGGGCGTTGGTGTTGGCCGGGTTGCCGGTGACGAGCACCTTGATGTCGTCGGCGGCCACCTTGTTGAGGGCGGCACCCTGGCCGGTAAAGATCTTGCCGTTGGCGGCCAGCAGGTCGGCGCGGTCCATGCCTTCCTTGCGCGGCATCGCGCCCACGAGCATGGCGGCGTTGGCGCCCTCGAAGACCTTCTCGGGGTCGTCGCCGATGACGACGCCGGCAAGGGTCGGGAAGGCGCAGTCGTCGAGTTCCATGACGACACCCTCGAGGGCCTTGAGGGCGGGGGTGATCTCCAGCAGGCGCAGCTCGACCGGGGTGTCCGGACCCAGCAACGCCCCGCTGGCGATGCGGAAGAGCAGGCTGTAACCGATCTGGCCGGCAGCGCCGGTGACGGCAACCTTGACGGGCGTGGTGCTCACGAAATCTCCCTTTGGCGTCGGTGGATTGGGCTGTGCTCGACGCTATCAGCGAAGCCCGCGGCGGGGACCCCCGCGGCGGCCCACCGGGACGTAGTCTTCGCCACTCATGGCCCTGCGATCAGGCCTGCCGACACCACCAGAACGCGGGCCAACGCAGCCAACACACCCGCCCACAGCAGGCTGGTGAAGCTACCGATGAGGAAGCGCTCGGCAGTGCCCGGGGTGTCACCGCGCAACTCGGCGAAGCGGCCCAAGCCCTTGAGCGCGATGACCGCGCCGATGCCCTCGGGCCAGCCGGCCACCATGGCCGCGACGACGGCCGCGCGCTCCAGCAGCCCGATGGCGCGCCCGCCGCGCAACACCCCACCGGCGGCCTGCACGCTCGGCGCGATGCCTTTGCGGCCGTGGTCTCGATCCACCGTGCGGAACACCAGCAGGGTCACCGGACTGCCGCCGACGATCGCCACCAGGCCCAGCGCAACCGCGCCCACGACCGGCAGCCACGACACCGTCGCCATCGGACCTCCTCGTTGTCTAGGAGTCCGTTCTACCGTCGGCCACCGACAGGTGGTGGGCGATGAGTTCGCGCCCTCGGACCTGCTCCTGCCACCCGGCGCGGCGCACCCGCTGGCTCACTGCCGACGGCGTCACGCCGAGCTTCACCGCGGTGTCCTTCTGGGTGAGGCCACGGGCGAGGTGGTCGATGACCTGCCACCCCTCCGGAGTCCGCGAGCGCAAGAGGCGTGCGTAGAGCAGCAGGGCGCTCTCGGCATACTTGGTATGCCGTCCGCTCGCCTCCCGCAGGCCGCGTGCCGTGGCGGGTGCGAACCGCGCTCGGACGGCCAATTGACCCGGCACCGGGTGGGCCGCCTGGACGGCGTCTCGGGCGGCCACGAAGGCCGCTCCACGACCTTCCCGGGGCGAATCCGGCAGTGGCAGGTCGACTGGCCCGATCCCGATGCCGATCCGCCATTGGCCGTGACGGATCAACGTGGTGACGATGTCGAGCACCTCCTCGGGCGCCTCGCAGACGCCCTGGATCTCGTCACCGGCGGTTCGTTCGAAACCGCGGCCGGAGCCCCCGTCCGACGAGGGATTGCGGGCCAGCAGGGTCAGGGCGGCCGGCACCCGGTCGTGGTAGCGACGGCTGTCGACCTGGTCGGCAGTGATGACGAACATCGGTCCCTCCTGTTTCGGCGAACTCAAGTCTAGACCCTTCATTCGATCGAGTGAAGGATTGAGGCTGAATCTCCCCTAATGAAGGCCGAGGCCCCAGTCTGCGGACAGAACTGGGGCCTCGGACAGCAGCGGCCGGTCGGCCGCGGAGCGTCAGCGCTGCAACTCGCCGTCGATGTCCTCGTTGGAGGCGTCGATGCCGGTGATGGCCTCGTAGGTGAAGCCCGCGATGATCGCCCCGACGATGGGAGCGACCCAGAACATCCACAACTGGCCGGGTGCCCCGTTGCCGTTGAAGAAGGCAACCGCGGTCGAGCGGGCCGGGTTGACCGAGGTGTTGCTGATCGGGATCGAGATGAGGTGGATGAGCGTCAGCGCGAGACCGATGGCCAGGGGCGCGAATCCGACCGGCGCGTGCCGGGTGGTGACTCCCAGGATGATGAACAGGAAGAAGGCGGTGAGCAGGGCCTCGGCCAGGAAGACCGCCCACATCGAGTACCCGCCGGGGGAGTGATCGCCGTAGCCATTGGCGGCGAGATTGCCCACGACTGCTTCGGAGCCCTTCGCGCTCTTGGCCAAGCCCCAGAGGCAGGCGCCGGCGAGCAGGCCGCCGACGACCTGGGCGGCGATGTAGGCGCCGACCTCGTTGAGCTTGTCGAACCGCTTGGCGGCCCAGAGGCCGAGGGTCACAGCGGGGTTGAAGTGGCCGCCGGAGACGTGACCCACGGCATACGCCATCGTCACGACGGTCAGACCGAAGGCGAGCGCGACACCGAGCAGGCCGATGCCGATCTCGGTGCCCGCCGGGTTGGTCACTGACCCTTCGCTGAAGAACTTGGCAGCGAACACGGCGCTGCCGCATCCGCCGAAGACGAGCCAGAAGGTGCCGAGTAATTCGGCGCCGATGCGCTTGCTCAGAGCGGGCTGCATGGTGTTTCTCCTATCCGTAACGTCCCCGGTCCCCTCCGTCGTCGGCTACTGCCGTATGCCGGGTGACGGGGCAGAGACTATCGCGGCCGATCAGTGCAGCCCGGATTATGGCTGCGGCTCTCCGGAGCGGGGCGGACCCACGTGCAAGGGCAGCATCATCTCGTTGTCCTCGTGCTCGACGATGTGGCAGTGCCACACGAACCGGCCGGGGACCTTGAAGGTCGCCTTGATGCGGGTGACCTCGCCGGGGTAAGCGATGACCGTGTCCTTGACGTTGCTCTCGGTCGCTTCCGGAGGCCGAGGAGTCGACCCGGGCGCAACGCGCACCATCGGGGCGGGATGGGTCATCGGCATGCCGGCGTGGACCTCCAATGGCGGCAGATAGACCTCGATGGCCTGCCGGTCGAGCACCTCGAAGGCGACCTCGTGCACGTGAATGGGGTGTGCGTCCGCGGTCGTGTTGTAGAACTCCCAGATCTCGGTCGCGCCCAGCGCGGGGTTCTGGGAGATCGGATCCATCCACATGCGGGCGCGCGTGCTGACCCACCCGGTGTTGGGATCGCCCTCGACGTCGCCGAGCATGGCCGCGATGGGGGAGTGGCCCGGGCGGCTGGACATGTGCTCGATGAGGGCGAGGGGTCGTCGCACGGTTGCCGCGGGGAGCGCCGGACGCGTGGGCAGGGTGAGGAAAGCGGCGGGGGTGCTGGGGTCGGGTGTCGCGGCCGCGATGACCCGGAATTGCATGACCCGTCCGGTGGTCGCTGGGTCGGCGGGATCAAAGTCCGTGCCGGGCGCTCCGCCACCGAAGGGCGCATCGGGTCCGACGTTGGTCAGGACATGAGATCCGATGGGTACGGCTGCGAAGTCGACGATGAGGTCGGCGCGCTCAGCCGGTGCCATGAGGAGCTTGCCTCCCGCGGTCGCCATGACGTCGACGGGGGAGGCGAGGAAGCCGCCTTCGCTGCCGACCTGATGGACCTGCACCCCCGGGATCGAGGCAAAGTCCAGGATGAGGAACCGGGATCCGCACCCATTGAGCACCCGGAAGCGATAGCGGGCTTGCTCGACCTGCAGGAACGGCCAAGTCCGGCCGTTGACCATCATGGCGTTGCCGAAGAACTCGGGATTCCACACCGGCGAGACGTCGCTGGCGGGGATGTAGGGGGGAGGCAACTCGTCAAAGAATGCCCGTGTGTCGGGGTAGAACAGCGACCCGTCGGCGTTGAAGGACCGATCCTGGATCGCCAGGGGGATCTCCCGATATGCCTTGGTAGGTTTGTCGCCTTCCTTGGGATAGGGCCCAGGGAAGACCGCAGCGGCGCCCGTCCGAGAGTCCCGCACCGCACCGTCGCCGCTCGGGCCGCCCCGCAAGATGAAGAAGCCGGCGGGACCGGCATACACGTTGAGGCGGGTCATCCCTAGGGTGTGGTCGTGATACCAGAGCGTGGAGGCCCGGTTGAGATTGGGGTAGTGCGAGATCGCATAGCCCGGTCCCCAGGTCTCGCCGAATTTCGCCGCATAGGTCGCCGCGTGGAAGTCATACCAGTGACCGACCGTCGCATGATCGACAGGCAGATTGCTCGCCACCGGGAGGTACCACGCCTCGGGGTATCCGTCGCTCTCGTCGCCGATTCCCATCGCCCCATGGACGTGGGTGACGATCGGGACCGGACCGCGATAGTCGGTGTACTGCGTCGCGGGGTCGGTGAACTCGGCGGGCTTGACATAGGTCTTGCCCGCGTAGGACGGCCGGGTATCCGTTCGGGCGCGACCCTGGTCGTCCAAGACCCGACCGGGATTGGCCCAGTGCAGGGTGGGGTCGACCGGTAGCAGGTGCGGCAGATAGGTGCCATCGTCGGCCACGAGGTCGTTGACCCACTTGATCCGGACCGGGGTCTCCCATTTGGCTTCGATGGTCAGCGACGGGGCGTGGTGGACCGCCGTTCCACGCCGCGGCGCCCGCGCCGGGCCGTAGCCCCAGACCGTCGTCTGGGGCAGTCCGTCGGGCAGGATCTGTTGCCGGAACTGCCGCATCGAGATCTCGTAGTAGTCGGCATTGCGCCCGCCCTTGGCGGTGAGCCTCCCGTGGGTAGGCATCACCGGCGGGACGAGCAGCGGGGTGAGGAATTGCGGCACCCCGGCCGGGTCGAGGCTGCCGCCGGCTACTTGCCCTACGGCCTGAGGTATGCCGTTGCCGCCGACAAGGAACAGGGTAAGTGCGGTGCCGCCGGAGTAGGCGAGGAAGGTCCGACGATTGATCACGGTGGTGCCCCCTTGCGTTGCGTGCTTTCCCCGAGCCCGAACGTTAAGAGAAGCTTAAGATGAGTGACCCCCGCTCCGGGGCTTTCCGTCGAGAAATAAAGTGGCGGCTCGCCGGTGACCGTGAGGTTGTGACCGAGCCGACGCGGCACGGCATACCAAAGTATCTTGACGTCAAGCTACCCTCGGAACCGGTATGCCGTGCGCCGGTAGCCTGGGTGGTGACCCCGCCCATCAGCCGATCCGAAGGACGAAATGCGATGACCTCGACCATTGTGTGGACCAAGATCGACGAGGCGCCTGCCCTGGCGACGTACTCGTTCTTGCCGATCGTGCAGGCGTTCACCAAGGGCACCGGAGTCGAGGTCGTCACGAGCGACATCTCCCTGGCCGGCCGCATCCTCGCGGCCTTCCCGGAGCGGTTGCGTGAGGACCAGCGGATCGCCGACAACCTCGCCGCACTGGGCGCGCTGACGCTCACCCCCGAGGCCAACATCATCAAGCTGCCCAATATCTCCGCGTCGGTGCCGCAGCTCAAGGCCGCCATCGCCGAGCTGCAGAGCCAGGGCTTCGACGTGCCGGACTACCCCGAGGCCCCCGCGACCGACGAGGAGAAGGCGACGGCCGCGGCATACTCGAAGGTCCTCGGCTCGGCCGTCAACCCGGTTCTGCGCGAGGGAAACTCGGACCGTCGCGCGCCGCTCTCGGTGAAGAACTTCGCTAAGAAGCACCCCCATCGCCTCGGTGCGTGGGACCCGGCCACCAAGGCACGGGTCGCGACGATGACCGAGGGCGACTTCTACGGCAACGAGCAGTCCGTGGTCATGCCCGACGGCGGCGACCTGCGGATCGAGCACGTCGGCGCCGATGGCGCTGTCACCGTGCTGGCCGCGAAGGTGCCCACCCTGCCGGGCGAGATCGTCGACGGCACGTTTATGAGCGTGGCCAAGCTGCGCGACTTCTACGCCGCCCAGATCGAGGCTGCCAAGGCCGACGGCCTGCTGCTGTCGTTGCATCTCAAGGCGACGATGATGAAGGTCTCCGACCCGGTGATGTTCGGTCACGGCGTCTCGGTCTTCTACGCCCCGGTGCTGGAGAAGTACGCCGACGTGTTGGCCGAGCTCGGTTTCAACCCCAACCTCGGCATGGGCGACCTCGAAGCCCGCGTCGCGACCCTTCCCGAGGACACCCAGGCGGCCATCAAGGCCGACCTCGCCGACCTGTATGCCGTGCGCCCCGCGATCGCGATGGTCAACAGCGACAAGGGCATCACCAACCTGCACTTCAGCAATGACACGATCATCGACGCGTCGATGCCGGTCGTCGTGCGCGACTCCGGTCAGATGTGGAACTGGGACGGCCAGCTCCAGCCCACGCTCGCGATGGTCCCCGACCGCTGCTACGGCCCGATGTATGCCGAGGTGTTCGACAACTGCCGCACCCACGGCGCGCTCGACCCGGCGACCATGGGCTCGGTGCCCAATGTCGGGCTGATGGCGCAAAAGGCCGAGGAGTACGGCTCGCACCCGACGACCTTCATCCTCCCGGCCGCAGGCACCGTCCGGGTCGTCGGCCCGGACGGCGCCGTCCTGATGAGCCACGAGTGCGGGGCCGGCGACATCTGGCGGATGAGCCGGGTGCGCGACATCCCGATCCAGGACTGGGTCAAGCTGGCCGTCACCCGTGCCCGGATCACCGGCGCCCCGGCCTGCTTCTACCTCGACTCCGGGCGGGCCCACGACCGCAACGTCATCGCCAAGGTGGAGCAGTACCTCGCTGACCACGACCTCACCGGCATCGAATACCGGATCCTCGCGCCCGTCGAGGCGATCCGCTGGTGCCTTGAGCGGATTCGTGAGGGCAAGGACACCATCTCGGTCACCGGCAACGTCCTGCGTGACTACCTCACTGACCTCTTCCCGATCCTCGAGCTGGGCACCTCGGCCAAGATGCTCTCGGTCGTGCCGCTGCTCGCCGGCGGTGGGCTCTTCGAGACCGGGGCCGGTGGGTCGGCACCCAAGCACGTGCAGCAGTTCGTCGCCGAGGACTACCTGCGCTGGGACTCCCTCGGTGAGTTCTCCGCGCTCGGTGCCTCCCTGGAGCACGTCGCCCAGACGACCGGCAACGCCAAGGCTCAGGTCTTGGCCGACGCTCTCGACAAGGCGATCGCGACCTTCCTCGATGAGAACAAGTCCCCGGCCCGCAAGGTCGGCCAGATCGACAACCGTGGGTCGCACTACTACCTCGCGCTCTTCTGGGCCGAGGAACTCGCCGCGCAGACCGCCGACGCCGAGTTGGCCGCTCGGTTTGCCCCGGTCGCCGCGACGCTGCGGGCCGAGGAGGAGAAGATCAACGCCGAGCTCATCGGAGTGCAGGGCCAGCCGGTCGACATGGGTGGCTACTACCACCCGGACGAGGCCAAGACCGGAGCGGCGATGCGGCCGAGTGCCACCCTCAACGCGGTGATCGACGCGCTCTGACCTCACGTGTGACCACGCGCCGCGGCCGCCGACGGACCAATCAGTCGATCGGCGCCCGCGGCGTGTGCCCAGGTAGGTCAGCCCAGGTCGACCGGCCATGACGCCGCGACGAGCACCTCGTCAGGGCCCGACTCGACGGCCAGCGCGGCGGTGTCGATGCTGACCCGGTCTATACCGACCCGCAACCGGGGGGAGGATCCTGGCGGCTGGGTCTCGACGAGCGCCATAGCGATCCGCGCAACTGCTCCGGTTCCCAGCCGCGCACCCCTCGACGAAGACGAGCCGACCCCGACCGTTCCCATCCCCGAAACGGTCGGACCCCTGAGAGGTGTCCAGCTCGCGAAGCGCCGCTCGGCGAGTGCCGCTCGGCTCGGACACTGTAGAGCCCTAACCCGCTCAGCAGCCAAGCGTGGCTTGACGTCGGTCAATCGGCCTCAGCGCTCGCGTCCCGCTCCCCGAGCCGCGGTGACCGTGAACGGCGTCGGGTCACGCCACCCGCGTTCCCGGAAAGCGGAGACGACCGCGGCACCCACCGCGTCTGCGCGATCCCGCTCGACGAGGGCGATGCAGCACCCCCCGAACCCCCCGCCGGTCATTCGAGCCCCGAGGGCACCCTCGCGCAGAGCCGTGGCCGCCGCGAGGTCCAGTTCCGCGCAACTCACCTCATAGTCGTCCCGAAGTGACGCGTGCGACGCGCTCATCAGCAAACCCGCGGTCGTGAAGTCCGCTCCCCGCAGCGCGTCGACGAACGCGTCAACGCGCGCGATCTCGGTGACCACATGGCGCACCCGCGCCTGCGCGACTGGCTCGCCGAGTCGGTCGAGGGCGGCCGGGAGGTCAGCGGGAGTGACCTCGCGCAAGGTGTCGACCCCAAGAGTGCGGGCGGACGCCTCACAGGTATGCCGTCGCGCGGCATACTGCCCGTCCACCAGCGCGTGGTGGGCTTTGGTGTCGATGACCAGCAGGGTGAGGCCGTGCGCGGCGAGGTCGAAGGGGATGTGGGTGGTCTCGCCGCTGCGGCAGTCCAGGCGCAGCGCGTGGCCGGGGCGGCAGAGCATGGCCGCGGATTGGTCCATCCCGCCGGTCGGAGCCCCGGCGATCTCGTTCTCGGCGACGCGGCACAGGTCGGCCAGCCGCGCCCGGCCGGTGTCGTCGGCCAGCAGATCCAGACCGGCCAGATCCGAGAGGGCGGCCGCCACCGCGCACTCCAGGGCCGCCGAACTCGACAGCCCGGCGCCCACCGGCACGGCGCTGGCGATGTGCACATCGGCTGCCGGCACGGCATACCCCGCCTTTCGCAGGGCCCAGAAGACTCCGGCGACGTATGCCGCCCAGCCTCCCGGCGCGGTGGGGGAGATCTCATCAAGCGCGACGACGACCGTCTCGTCGCGGCGCGCGGTGCTGGTGACGTGCAGGACGCCGTCGGTGCGCGGGCGGACGGTCGCGGTGGTGCGCTGCGGGAGGGCGATGGGCAGGGCCAGCCCGCCGTTGTAGTCGGTGTGTTCGCCGATGAGGTTGACCCGGCCCGGCGCGGACCACACTCCTGCCGTGCGGTGGGACGGGGCGCTAGCGGGGGTGAGTGACGGGGCCACTTGCCCAGCTTAGTGAGCGAATCGTGAGTCTCTGCGGCGGTCGCTACGCTGGGCGCATGTCCGGCGCAGTGCATGACAGGGATGCCCTTACCCTGGGCCCAGGCTCGGGGCTGCGGGTGCCGTTGGACGGCGTGCAGACCGTCGGTGTCGCCATCCCCATTCCCGAGCCGCACGGGGCATTCCTGCAGGGCAAACGAGCCGCTTTCAACGACCCGATGGCCCCGTTCATCCCGGCACACGTCACCTTGCTTGGCCCCACCGAAGTTCCGCTGGCGGACTTTGCCCGGCTGGGGGATCACCTCAGCGCCGTGGCCGCGGGCATCGATGAGTTCGAGATGGTGCTGCGGGGCACCGGCACCTTCCGGCCGGTCTCCGACGTGGTGTTCGTGCAGGTCGCGCAGGGGATTTCGGCCTGTGAGGCGTTGGAGCGCTCGATCCGATCGGGGGAGTGGCACCAGGACCTCACCTTCCCCTACCACCCGCACGTGACTGTGGCCCACGACGTCGACGAGGGTGACCTCGACCGGGCCTTCGAAGATCTGGCTGATTTTCATGCCCGGTTCACGGTCGCTCAGATCTGGTTGTTCGTCCAGGGGGCCAGCGGGGCCTGGTCGCCGTTGCGGTCCTTCCCGCTGCGCCGGCGTGGGGCGCCCTCGTGACGCTGGTCGCTCGCGGAAAGGCACTCTGGGCGGCCATGCAACGCACCCGGGCCTATCGGGCGTGGAAACGGTTCGGGGATGCCAAGGGAAACCTGCTGGCTGCCGGGGTGGCCTACTTCGGGTTCTTCTCGCTCTTCCCGGCCGTCGCCCTGGCTGCGGTTGTCTTCGGCTTCCTGCTCGCGGGAAACCCCGACTTGCTGGCCGCTGTGGGCCGCTCCCTTGATGACGCCCTGCCAGGCCTGATCCAGACGCCCGAGAATCCCGACGGCTTGATGCCGCTCGCGGCGCCCGAGACGGCGACGCTGAGCTGGGCCGGGGCGGTGGCCTTCGTGTCCTTGGTGCTCGGCGGCCTCGGCTGGATCGGGTCGCTGCGGGACGGCATCCGGACCGTCTTCGGCGTGCAGGGCAACGAAGGCAACCCGGTGCTGGCCAAGCTGCGCGATCTGCTCGTGATGGGCTTGCTGGGGGCATCCTTGCTCGTGTCGGCGGCCTCGTCATCGGTGGTGGGCGCCGCTACCGGCTGGGTGAGCAAGCACGTGGGGCTGGGACCGGGCCTGGTGACCGTCACCGGCGTCCTCGTGTCGTTCGTCATTGACACCGGCGTCATGGTGGTCCTGCTGCGGCTGCTGTCTGGGGTTCCGTTGCCGTGGAAGGACATTCGCAGCGGAGCGCTGATCGGTGGGCTCGGCATGACGGTGCTCAAGCTGCTGGCGGCCACCCTCATCGCGCAGGCCACCCGCAACCCGCTTTTCGGGTCCTTCGTCGTCGTGGTCGGGCTGCTCTTCTGGCTCAACCTGGTCTCGCGGCTGGTGCTGCTGTCAGCGGCGTGGGCGGCCAACGACATCGACACCGCCCTCGCCGACCTGCAGGGCACTCTGCCCGGCGATCCAGGCCAGCCATCCACGGCGGCGACGCCGGATCCTGCGCCGATCAGGTCGGACGACCCGCAACGGCGGGCACGTCTGGCTCCGCTGCTGACTCAGGGCGATCCCGCCGGGGGCGCGCGTGGCCCCGAGGCCAATTCGGCGCAGCAGCGGGCCAAGGCTGGACTGCCGCACCTCGGGCGCCGTGACGCAGACCGGGTCAATCTCGCAGCCGGGGCCGTCGTGGGGGCTACGGCTGCGGTCGGTCTCGCGGCCGTCGGGCGCACGCTGCGCTCGGTGGGTGCACTGCTTCCGGGACGACGCCGCGCACGGTAACCCCGGGGTCACCACCGGCAGTGTCAGCGTTGGTGGGCTCCGCGAGCGCGACGGCGACCGAGGGCGACCCCGAGGAGGGCGAACGCCGCCACGACGCCGCCGGCGCCACCTGCCACGGTCCAGCGGGCCGGATCCGAGGCGGCCTCCCACCACGCCATGACCCCATCGTTGGAGCGGAGCGGGCTCTCAGCGGCGACGGCCACCGCCGAGCTCGCCGGGGGTTCGTCGACGTCTGAAGAGGGCAGCAGATCGGCGCTGGACGGGGGAGCTGTGACGCTCGCACCCCGCCATTCCGGTGGCTCGGTCGCAGTGCCCGGCGCGACGAGCTGACCGACCGGCCGGGCCTGCCCGGCATACGAGAACCCCCAGGTGAGCAGCGCCTCGACCGAGGGCGCCTGGCGTTCCACGCTGCCCATCGCGGCCACGATCAGCGTGCGGTCCCCCCGGGTGGCAGCTCCGATGAAGGTGTTGCGGGCCAGCGTCGTATAGCCGCTCTTGATCCCGATGGTGCCGGGGTAGGTCTCGATGATCGGGTTGTGGTTGGCAATCGCGAAGGGCGGGACGGTCTTGCCGGTCGCGTCGACCGCTCCCGGGAATTGCGCCTGCAGGAGCACCGCATGCCGCCGGAACTCCGACAGCTGCATGACCGCCCGCCCGATGAGAGCCAGGTCGTAGGCACTGGTGTGCTGGCCGTCGGCGTCGAGACCGGATGGGTCGACCGCGTTGGTGTCCCAGGCGCCCAGCCGGCCGGCGGCGGCGTTCATGTCGGCGATGATCCGGTCGCGGCCTCCGTAAGCGCGCGCGATGGCGTATGCCGTGTCATTGCCGCTCACCATGATGAGCCCGTTAAACAGGTCGTCGATCGTGTACTTGTTGCCCGCCACCATCCCGACCCGAGTGCCATCGGCAGCGACATCCTGCGGGTCGGCGGTGATGACCCGCTTGGGATCGAGCTTGGGCAGCGCGACCAGGGCCGTGAGGGTCTTGAGCGTGCTGGCCGGATAGAGGAGGGCATGGGCGCTCTTGGCCGCGATGATCTGGCCGGTCTGCATGTCGGCCAATACGTAGGACACATGCGGCAGATCCGGGGGAGACGGCACGCCGGCCGGCAGATCGGTCACCACGCCGGTGCGGGCCAGCGCCGGACCGCCGACGACGTGTTCCGGCGCGATGATCGGGCCGACCATGGGACTGGGTGGCGCGACAACACAGGTGCGTCGCACGGTACGCCCGTCGGGCAGGGTGGTTACCCCGGGGTCGGGCGCGTGTTTGCCGCTCGTCGTCGCTGGCTTGCCGACGGTCGGAGCCGGTGAGGTGACATACGTCGCGGTCATCCCCGGGCCGCAACCATCGCGGCCAGTCGGCGTCGGACTGGTCACCGCGACCCGAGAGGCAGGGGTGGCGCTGCCGGTGGCCTTGGTCGCGCTGCTGGTCACTGGTCGCGTCGTCGCGGCCGGGTATGCCGACACGGCCGCGGGGGCGTCGGCAGCGGCAAAGGCGGGACCGACCGCGCAGGCGAGCACGACGCCCGCGATCCCCACGGCATACCCGAGGTTGGTCGAGATGCCCATGACGGAGCGAGCCTACTCGCGGCTGCTGCGCCGCGCCGGTCGGAGCTCCAGACGACGCAACAGCGCCGGTATGCCGTGCGGCATACCGGCGCTGTGGTGGCCGAGCGGGAGGTCAGGCGCGCTTGCTCATCGACGCGCGCAGGTCCTTGTTGAGCTGGTTGATGACATCCAGCGGGATCTCCTTGGGGCAGACGTCGGCGCAGGCACCGGTGTTGGTGCAGCCGCCGAAGCCTTCGTGGTCGTGCTGGGCGACCATCTTGACCACGCGGGCCCAGCGCTCGGGCTGACCCTGCGGGAGTTCGCCGAGGTGGGTGACCTTGGCGCCCATGAAGAGCATGCCCGCGGCGTTGGGGCAGGCGGCGACGCAGGCCCCACAGCCGATGCACTTGGCCGATTCGAACGCCCGGTCGGCCTTGGGCTTGGGCACCGGCACCGAGTGAGCCTCGGGAGCCGCGCCGGTGTTGACCGAGATGAAGCCGCCGGCCTGGATGATCCGGTCGAAGGCCGATCGGTCGACGACGAGGTCGCGCAGCACCGGGAACGCGGTGGCCCGCCACGGCTCGACCGTGATGGTGTCGCCGTCGTTGAAGGACCGCATGTGCAACTGGCAGGTCGTCGTGACCTCCGGCCCGTGGGCCTTGCCGTTGATCATGAGGCCGCACATGCCGCAGATGCCCTCGCGGCAGTCGCTGTCGAAGGCGATGGGTTCCTCGCCCTTCTCCACCAACTGCTCGTTGAGCACGTCGAGCATCTCCAGGAAGGACATGTGCTCGGACACGTCGGCGAGCTGGTAGGTGACCATCCGACCCTGGGCGTTGGGTCCGTCCTGACGCCAGATGTTGAGTGTGAGGTTCACTTGTAGCTCCGCTGCTTCAGCTCGATCGACTTGTAGACCAGGTCTTCCTTGTGCAGGACGGGAGTGCCGACGACACCGTCGCCGCCACCCGCGAACTCCCACGCAGCGACGTAGAGGAACTGGTCGTCGTGACGCAGCGCCTCGCCGTCATCGGTCTGCGACTCCGCGCGGAAGTGCCCGCCACAGGACTCGCGCCGGTGCAGGGCATCGATGCACATGAGCTCGCCCAGCTCGAGGAAGTCGGCCACCCGGCCGGCGCGCTCGAGGGACTGGTTGAGCGTGTCGGCCGACCCGAGGACCCGCACGTTGCGCCAGAACTCCTCGCGCAGCGACCGGATGAGACCGATCGCCTTGAGCAGGCCCTCCTCGGTGCGCTCCATCCCGCAGTACTCCCACATGATGTGGCCGAGTTCCTTGTGGAAGGAGTCGACAGTCCGCTCGCCGTTGACCGCCATGAGCCGGTCGATCCGGGACTGGGCCGCAGCGAGGGCTCCGGTCACCTCGGGGGCGTCGGCCGCCACCTTGGGGAACGGGCCATTGGCGAGGTAGTCGCGGATGGTGTTCGGCAGGACGAAGTAGCCGTCACCGAGACACTGCATGAGCGAGGAGGCCCCGAGCCGGTTGGCACCGTGGTCGGAGAAGTTGGCCTCGCCGGCGGCATACAGGCCGGTGATCGAGGTCTGCAGGTCGTAGTCGACCCACAGCCCGCCCATCGTGTAGTGCACCGCGGGGTAGATCCGCATCGGCACTTCGTAGGGGCTCTCGCCAGTGATCTGGGCGTACATGTCGAAGAGGTTGCCGTACTTCTCCTCGATGGCCGCCCGGCCCAGGCGCTGGATCGACTCGGCGAAGTCGAGGTAGACGCCGCGCCGGAAATCGCCGACCTTGGGGCCGACGCCGCGACCCTCGTCGCAGACGTTCTTGGCCTGGCGCGAGGCGATGTCGCGGGGGACCAGGTTGCCGAACGCCGGGTAGATCCGCTCCAGGTAGTAGTCGCGGTCCTCCTCGGGAATCTGGCGGGGGTCCTTGTCGCAGTCCTCGGCGCGCTTGGGCACCCAGATCCGGCCGTCGTTACGCAGCGACTCGGACATGAGGGTGAGCTTGCTCTGGTAGTCGCCGGCGACCGGGATGCAGGTCGGGTGGATCTGCGTGTAGCACGGGTTGCCGAAGTAGGCACCCTTGCGGTGCGCCCGCCAGGTGGCGGTGACATTGCAGCCCATGGCGTTGGTCGACAGGAAGAAGACGTTGCCGTAGCCGCCGGAGGCGAGGACGA
Organism: Actinomycetales bacterium; assembly: GCA_016710385.1. Taxonomy (GTDB): domain Bacteria; phylum Actinomycetota; class Actinomycetes; order Actinomycetales; family Dermatophilaceae; genus Phosphoribacter; species Phosphoribacter freyrii. The sequence continues at coordinate 577,459 of JADJVX010000017.1, read as the reverse complement.
CCGCGTCGGCCAGGTGGGTCTCCAGCTCACCAGTGACCATGTTGCGCGCGACGATGCCGCGGGCCCGACCGTCGACGACGATGAGCTCGAGCATCTCGTGCCGCTTGAACTCCTGGACGGTGCCCTTGGCGACCTGCCGCTCCAGGGCCTGGTAGGCACCGATGAGCAACTGCTGGCCGGTCTGGCCCGCGGCGTAGAAGGTGCGGGCGACCTGGGTGCCACCGAAGGAGCGGTTGTCCAGCAGGCCGGCGTACTCGCGGGCGAACGGGACGCCCTGGGCGACGCACTGGTCGATGATGTTGGCGCTGACCTCGGCGAGGCGATAGACGTTGGTCTCGCGGGCGCGGTAGTCGCCACCCTTGACTGTGTCGTAGAAGAGCCGGTAGACCGAGTCGCCGTCGCCGTTGTAGTTCTTCGCGGCGTTGATGCCACCCTGGGCGGCGATCGAGTGAGCTCGCCGGGCGCTGTCCTGGTAGAAGAACACCTGGACGTTGTAGCCCGCCTCGCCGAGCGAGGCCGCTGCTGCCGCCCCGGCCAGGCCGGTGCCGACGATGATGACCGTCAGCTTGCGCCGGTTGGACGGGTTGACCAGCTTGGCGTCGAACTTGCGAGTGGTCCACATCTTGTCGATCGGGACCGTCGTGGGCGCCTTGGTGTCGGCGATCGGAGCACCGACGGTGTACATGCCGAAGGTGTCGGCCGTGGGAGTGGGGTTGGTGGTCGTCATGATCGATCAGCCCTTCACGATCCCGAAGAGGATGGCCAGCGGCGGGATGGCGAACCCGAGCACGACGATGCCGGCCACCAGGTGGGCGGTCGTGTGCGCCAGGCGCCGCGAGGTCGCCGAGTTGGTCCAGCCGAGGGTCTGAGCGCCGCTCCACACCCCGTGGAAGAGGTGCATGCCCAGCGCCACGAGGGCGATGAGGTAGATGAGCACGACCCACCACAGCTGGAAGCTCGCGATGACGAGCATGCCCGTGCTCGGGTGGCCGTCGATCTTCAGCTTGTCAGCGGAGAAGGCGCCGTTGAAGTTGACCTTGGCGATGGTGAACTGCACGAGGTGGAAGATCAGCCAGGCCAGCAGCGTGACGCCGCCCCAGCGCATCATCTTGGTGCGGGCTGCGCCCTTGGCGGCGTTCTTCACGGCATACCGCTGTGGGCGGGCGCCGTTGGCGCGGCTCCACAGCGTGAAGGCGGCGTAGGCGTGCACGACGAGCGAGACGACGAGCAGCGCGCGGAACAGCCAGAGGAACCCCGAGTAGGGGAGGATCGGCACGAGGATCTCGCGCAGGTGCTCGGCGTACTCGTCGAACGCCGGGGCTCCCGCAAAGATCTTGAGGTTGCCGTACATGTGCATGAGGACGTAGAAAACGAAGAGCGCACCGGTCGTTGCCATGAGGAACTTCATGAACACGGTGGTGCGGCGCGCCGTCGTCTCGCCTTTGAGGAGCGTCGAAGTGGCCACGGGGTCCACCGTAGCGGGTGGGTCCCGAGCCCCGAAGGGTGCGCGGCGCGTGGGGGCGGTGAGATGCCTCTCTCCGGGCGTGGCGGGTGCTCTGGTATGCCGTGGATCCAGCTTCCAGCCTGAACTCGCCTGAAGCACCTCACACAGCTGGTATGCCGTCCGGCCCGGTGATGTGGGTGCGGGGCTCACTGTGGTGAAAGGCGTCACCGGTGACCCCTTTCGCCACACCCATCCCCGTGATGGCAGGTATCCACAGCCGGGAGCGTCCGGTCACGTCGTCCACAGCCGCGATCGCTGACCTGCTGCGCCACGCGTCCGTGGCGCCACCCTGCGGTCATGGGTTTGCCGATGCCTGCGGACCGGGCGATGAGCATGCCGGGGCTGGGTGTGCCCGGCCAAGCTGTCTCTCGACGTGCGCAGCGGGCCTGGATCGCGCGGACCTTGCTTGGCGAGTTCGGCGGTGTCATGCGCCGCAGCCAGCTCATTGAGCGAGGCGTGACCCGCTCTGAGATCCGCAGCGAGATGAGGGCGGGGCGCTGGGAGGCGAGTGGAGTCCACACGGTGACCCTCGCGGGGACTGTGCCGTCCGAGCGAGGCCGGTTGTGGCGTGCTGTGTGGGAAGGCGGTAGTGGAGCGGTGTTGGATGGGGCGGCAGCGCTGTGTGCCCATGGGATGACCGGCTTCACGCTGCGCTCGATCGATGTGGCCGTGCCGCTGAGCACCACCACGTGGCCCGGCGCAGAGGGGGTGGCCGTCCGCCGGGCACGGATCGACCCCTTTCCCACCGGTATCCCCAGGAACCGTCCGGAGCTGGCCACGATCCGAGCGGCCCAGCTTGCTCGCTCGGACCGCGAGGCTGCCCTCATCGTCTGCCTGGTGCTGCAGCAACGCCTGGTCTCACCCGAGCGGCTCGCCCAGACCTGGGCGTCAATCGCCCGGAGCGCCCGCAGCGCGTTCATTGATGGGCTGCTCACCGATGCCACCGACGGGGCCCGGGCGCTGTCGGAGCTGGACTTCGCGCGTCTCTGTCGGCGTCATGATGTGCCACCCCCGGTCCGCCAGGTGGTGCGCGAACTCCCGTCTGGGAGGGTCTACTTGGATGCTGCCTGGGACTGTGGGCTGGTCGTCGAGATCGACGGTGGGCACCACGCCTTCACGCTGGCCTGGATGGACGACGCGTTTCGTCAGAACGAGATCGTCATCGGCGGAGAGGTGGTGCTGCGGATCCCGGCGATCGGGCTGCGACTAGGCCCGGATCGCTTCATGGATCAGGTCCGCAGGGCACATCAGGCCCTCACCGACAACCCATCCCCGACGAGGTGTGGCGAAAGGGGTCACCGGTGACGCCTTTCGCCACAGTGAGACGCCCTTTGCACTGTCAGCCGATGTCGCGGCGGCGGAAACCGGCATACGCGGCGGCCAGCAGCGCCGCTGCCACGGCGAGCAGGCCGACCACCGGCGGGAGGCTGAACGGCTCGACCGGCATCCGGGGGGAGTGGGTGAAGGGCGCGAGGTCGATCAGCCAACCGGGCAGCCCGAGCAGCCCCCCGAACTCGCCGACCGTGAGAAACACCGCCAGGGCACCCCACGCCACCCCCGCAGCGATCCGAGGGAGCCAGGCGTAGGCGCACACCGCGAGGGCAATGCACACCCAGACCGCCGGCACATGAGCCGCCGCCGACGCGAGGAGCCGACCGACCCCGGCCGAGCCACCTGCCGCGGCGTCGACGACCCCGATGACCCCGCCGAGCACGAGCATGAGCACAGCGCTGCCGAGCAGCCCGATGACCGTGTGGGACGCGAGCACCCGTGAGCGAGTGGTCGCCCCGGCCAGGACTTGCTCGGTGTGCCCGGCGACCTCCTCGGAACGCAGCCGCAGCGCGACGACGATCCCGAAGGCCGCGGCGATGACCGAGATGAAGCCGATCTCGGTCGTGAGGTAGACGTCTTCCAACAACCCCTCGCCGCCTCCCATCTTGCGCAGCATGTCGGCGATCCCGGGGTCCTTGATGAGGTCGGTCGCGCTCTTGGCCAAGCCTCCGACGACGAGCCCGCCGACGACGAACCCGGCGAGCCAGCCCAGGAATCCAGGCCGACCGAGCCGCCAGGCCAGCCCGACCGGCGAGGACAGGCTGGCCGGGGCATGGGCGGACCCGCGCCGTCCGGCCAGCAAGCCCGCGCCGAGGTCACGTCGGTCCAGCAGGGCGAAGGACCCGATGACCCCAGCAACAAGGACAGCAACGCCCAGCAGCGCCACCCACGACCGGTTGGCCCCGTATGCCGCGGACTGAGTCGACCAACCCAGCGGCGAGATCCAGGACAGCCAGCTCAGGGTGGCTTGCGAGTCACCGATGCTGCGCAACAGGAAGGCGGCACCGATGGCCCCACCGGCCAGGCCGGCGCAGGACCGAGAGGTCGAGGACAGTTGCGCGGCCACGGCGGTGATCCCCACGAAGGCCAGCGCCGACGCCGCCCAGCCCGACGCGAACGCCACCGACCCCGCCGACTGCATCCCCAGGCCGATGTAGCCGAGCGCAGTGAGCAGGCAGGTGATCAGCACCGCCCCGGTCGCCAGGACGACGGCCGCGGCCAAGGGCGCCCGGCGGCCTACGACCCCGGATCCGAGCAACTCGAGTCGTCCGGCCTCCTCTTCGGAGCGGGTGTGGCGACGGACGACGGCATACCCGAAGAGCGACAAGAAGACCGCGCCCATCATCGTCATCTTGACGACCGCGAGGGAGTCGGGGCTGGTGGGGTTGCCGATCGGGCCGTAGAGGGCGACGGCGGCCGGGGAGGCGAAGATCTCGCTGATCGCCCCGCCCATCGACTCGGCGGTGGGATAGAGGGCGAGGGTGGCCTTGGCGCTGCTCACCGCCATCCCCGCGATGGCGAGGATGCCGAGAGGGACGAGCACGCGGTCGCGGCGCCAGGCCAGCCGCAGCAACTCCGTGGTGCCGGTGTAGGCGCTCATGACTGGTAGCTGCGCAGGAACAGCTCCTCCAGGGTCGGAGCCTGACAGGTGAGAGCCCGTATGCCGTGCGCCCCCAGCGCGTCCAGGACCGGCCCGATCCGCTCGGTGTCGACCGACCCGGTAAGCCGGTCGCCCTCGATGACGACGTCGTGCAAACCGTGTAAGGCCGAGAGATCCGCAGCGGTCGCGGGTCGGTCGAGTACCGCCGACAGCGAGGTGCGGGTGAGGTGGCGTAGCTGGGTGAGGCTGCCCGACTCGACGGTGCGGCCGTCCTTGATGATGCTCACCCGGTCGCACAGCGCTTCGACCTCGGACAGGATGTGGCTGGACAGCAGCACGGTGCGGCCGTCTGCGCGGACCTCGTCGATGCAGTCTCGGAAGACCCGCTCCATCAGGGGGTCCAGTCCCGCGGTGGGTTCGTCGAGCAGGAGCAGGTCGACGTCGGAGGCGAGGGCAGCCACGAGTGCGACCTTCTGCCGGTTGCCCTTGGAATAGGCCCGCCCCTTCTTGGTGGGGTCGAGGTCGAAGCGCTCCAACAGTGCGTCGCGTTTGGCCTGGTCGAGGCCGCCGCGCAGCCGACCCAGGAAGTCGATGACCTCGCCGCCGGTGAGGTTGGGCCACATCGTCACGTCGCCGGGGACATAGGCGAGGCGCCGGTGCAGGGTCTCGACATCGGTCCAGGGGTCGGCGCCGAGGACCTGGGCGGTGCCGCCGTCGGCGCGTAGCAGGCCCAACAAGATGCGGATGGTCGTGGACTTGCCCGACCCGTTGGGGCCGAGGAAACCGTGGACCTCGCCGGTGCTGACCGTGAGGTCGAGCCCGTCCAGAGCCGTGGTGGTCCCGAAGGTCTTCCGGAGGCCGCTGACGAGAATCGCGTCGGACATGTCTCCATCGTGACATAGCTTTCAGAATTTTGTGAATGTTATAGAATCTCGGTCATGACCCCCGAGCCGACCCTGCGCGATGACGCGCAGGTCTCGCGTTTCGTCGAGCGGCTCGGCGGGGCGCTCACGGACGCGGGCTTGGCACGCCTGCCTTCCCGGGTCTTCGCCCAGCTCATGGCCGACGACGACGGCCGGATGACCGCGGCCGAGTTGACGGAGGCGCTGCAGGTGAGCCCCGCGGCGATCTCCGGCGCCGTTCGCTATCTGCAGCAAGTCCGGATGATCTCCCGGGAACGCGAGAAGGGCTCGCGCAGAGATGTCTTCGTGGTCATGGACGACGCCTGGCACGACATGATGATCAACCACGAGTTGGCCTACCTGCCCTTGCGCGAGGCGATGGCGGCCGGCATACCGGGGGTCGGGGGGCCATCGACCCCGGCCGGGGCACGGCTGGCCCTGTCGGTTGAATTCCTCGAGTTCATCAGCGCCGAAGTGGACGGCATTGCGGCGCGCTGGGAAGCCCGGTGTGCCGAGCGCGCCGAGCAGGCGGCACGGCATACCGGTCGGCGAGCCTGAAATCCCGCGTGGCGCAATCTCGCTCCGCCGGAGGTGTTCTAGACCATGGTCCCGGGCCGGGGGCGGGCGCGCGTCACTAGGCTGCCGCTATGGCCGATGCTGTCGCGCGTTCCGAGTCCGACCTGCCGATCCAGCAGGTGTATGCCGCCGCGGACCTCGCGGGATTCGACCCCGCTGCCGCCTTGGGTGGGCCGGGCGCCTACCCCTTCACCCGGGGTGTCTACCCCACGATGTACACCGGCAAGCCGTGGACGATGCGGCAGTATGCCGGGTTCGGCACCGCGAAGGAGTCCAACGAGCGCTACCTGCAGCTGGTCAAGGCCGGCACCGGCGGGTTGTCGGTGGCCTTCGACTTGCCGACGCAGATGGGCTATGACTCCGACGAGGCGATCTCCTCGGGCGAGGTCGGCAAGGTCGGGGTGGCGATCGACTCGATCGACGACATGCGGGTGCTGTTCAACGGGCTGCCGCTGGACAAGATCTCGACGTCGATGACGATCAACGCGCCCGGCTCGACGCTGCTCTTGCTCTACCAGCTCGTCGCCGAGGAGCAGGGCATCTCCGGTGACAAGCTCACCGGCACGATTCAGAACGACGTGCTCAAGGAATACATCGCCCGCGGCACCTACATTTACCCGCCGGCCCAGTCGCTGCGGCTCATCTCCGACATCTTCGCCTACTGCCACAAGGAACTTCCGCGCTGGAACACCATCTCCATCTCGGGCTATCACATGGCCGAGGCCGGGGCGACGCCGGCGCAGGAGATCGCCTTCACGCTGGCCAATGCCAAGGAATACGTCCGCGCGGCCATCGCGGCCGGGCTCGATGTCGACGACTTCGCTCCGCGGTTGTCGTTCTTCTTCGTGGCCCGCACCACACTGCTGGAAGAGGTCGCCAAGTTCCGGGCGGCCCGCCGGATCTGGGCGCGGATCATGAAGGACGAGTTCGGCGCCAAGAACCCCAAGTCGATGATGTTGCGCTTCCACACCCAGACGGCGGGTGTGCAGCTCACCGCCCAGCAGCCCGAGGTCAACCTCGTGCGGGTCGCGCTGCAGGGCCTCGGGGCGGTCCTCGGTGGCACCCAGTCGCTGCACACCAACTCCTACGACGAGGCCATCGCGCTGCCGACCGAGAAGGCCGCCCGCCTGGCCTTGCGCACCCAGCAGGTGATCGCCTACGAGACCGACGTGTGCAAGACCGTCGACCCGTTCGCCGGCTCTTATGTCATCGAGTCGATGACCGACGACCTCGAGACGGCGATCGTCGAGCTGATCCAGGCCGTCGAGGACCGCGGCGGCGCGGTGCGGGCCATCGAGCAGGGCTTCCAGAAGAGCGAGATCGAGCGCTCGGCCTATCGGGTCGCGCTGGAGATCGACAACGGCGAGCGCACTGTCGTCGGGGTGAACAAGTACACGATCGACGTCGAGGAAGAGTACGACCCGCTGCGGGTCGACCCGGCCATCGAGAGCGAGCAGCGTGAGCGCCTGGCGGCGCTGCGCGCCGAGCGCGACAACGACGCGGTCAAGGCGGCTTTGGCGGCCATGCAGGAGGCGGCTCGCGGCACCGACAACATTCTTTACCCGATGCGGGAGGCGCTCCGGTTGCGCGCTACCGGCGGCGAGGTCGCCCACGCGCTGCGCGAGGTGTGGGGCGTCTACGTCCCACAGGAGTTCTTCTAAAGGTCAGGCTGTCGGCAGGCCGTCGATCACCTGATAGGTGAATGTCTGGGTCGCGGTCGCGAAGCCCGGCGCCGACATGGTGATGGTCCACGTCCCAGACATGGGGATGAAGCCGATGTCCACCCGGGAGTAGGTCGCCGTGCACACCTTCACCCGTGCGACGCCGAGCGAGTCGGTGGTCACCGTGGCGATGCGGTTGCCCGGCGCTTCACCGAATGCTGTGGTCTGGGTGCTCGGGGTGAAGCCGAGCAACTCGCCGCCCGTGCTCGGGGGTTCGTGGTCGCGCTGATGGTCGCTGGCGATGACGACTGTGGCGCCAGGCACGGGGGTCCCGTCACAGGTCGTCACGAGCACGCTCAGGTTGACCACCGGGTTGGTGATCGACGAGACGAGGTTGGCGAGCGGGTCAGTATTGGTGTTGCTGTTGGTGTTCTTGGAGTCGCGCAGATACAGGTCGAACCCGTTGCCCGACAGGCCCCCGGTCATGATCGTCGCGGTCAACGGACACGATGAGGCATGCGCTGGCACAGCCGTCGCCGCCACGACGGCGGGTGCCATCCACAGCGCGCCGGTCACGACGCGCCGTCGATCGATGCGAGCACGGCCGACCCCAGGCACGGTCGCACCCTAGGGGCGCCTGACCCACCGCCGTCAGGTCGAGCTTGATCTCAGTCATCGAGGCTAAACGGCAGTAATTCGCTTCCAGGGCAACGAATCCGGAGTCACTCGCCAGGTCGTGCGCCCACCCTGGACACGGCAGCGCTGCCAGCGCGGATGCCACCGCGCAACGCATCCTCAGGGGTGGCGCCGGCCAGCCAGGCGGCCAACAGCCCGGCGTCGAAGGCGTCGCCGGCTCCGGTCGGATCGACCACCTCGACCTGAGGCGCCCGCGCCGACCAGGTGCCGGCACGGCATACCCACGTGGCGCCGTCGCCCCCATGGGTGACCACGACGTGCTCGGCCACCGCGAGCATGGCCGCCTCGCCGCCCAGCGCTTCGGCCTCGGCCGCATTGGGCAGCAGCAGGTCGATGCCCTCGACCCAACTGAGGAACGTTGCCGGTCCCACCCGGGCCAACAGCGACGGCGCCTGCGGGTCGACCGACGTCGTCCACCCGAGCGCCCGGGCCTGGTCCAGCGCGGCCAGGCCGGCGGCGCGCGACCCTTCGTCGAAAAGGACATAGCCGGAGACGTGCAGGTGCGGGGGCCCCTCACCTGCCGCGGCCAGCGCTCCGAGATCGGGTATGCCGTCCCACCGCGCCTCCGCGAGGTCGACATCGGCGGGGGCGAGCCGGGCGTTGGCGCCCCGGTCGGGGAACATGGTGCGCTCGCCCGAGGTCTCGGCCAGCACGACGACCGAGCAGGTCGGCAACTCCGTGTCCTCGGCGAGCACGGCGGTCACCCGGGCCGCGCGCAGGTTGGCGCGCACCGCCTCGGCGGCGGCGTCAGCACCGACCCGGGCGAAGAGGCAGACGGCCGCCCCGGACGCGGCGAGCCAGGCTGCCGTGTTGCCGCCCGCACCGCCGGGCTGCACCGAGACGCGAGCGGGCGTGTCGGTGCCGTAGTGCACCGGGCCGCCGGGGCGGACGATGACATCGAGGCCGACGTCACCGACGACGACTGCGGGCCTCACTGCGAAGCCGACTGCAGCGCAACGAATTCCGCGGCGACCTCCCCGGCCAACCGGGCATTGGAGAGCACCAACTCGACATTGGCGCGGAGCGACTCGCCACCGGAGTGGGTGTGGAAGTACTCCAGCAACCGGGGGGTGACGTCCTTGCCGTGCACGCCCTCGCGCTCCAACATGGCCAGGCCCTGGGCCACCAGGCGATCATGCAATTCGGGGTCGACCTGGCGGTCGGCCGGGAGCGGGTTGGCCAGGACGACGCCGGCCGAGTCGGTGGCCAGCCGGTCGCGCGCGTGCAGCACGGCCGCGGCCGCGGCGGCCGAGTCGACCTGCCACGGAGCGGCATACCCGGAGTCGGACAGGTAGAAGCCCGGGAAGGCGAGGGTGCGATAGCCGAGCACCGGGACCGAGAGCGTTTCGAGGTATTCCAAGGTGCCGGAAACGTCGAGGATCGACTTCACTCCGGCGCACACCACGAGGACCGGAGTGCTAGCCAACACGCCGAGGTCGGCCGAGACGTCGAAGGTCTGCGAAGCCCCCCGGTGGACTCCGCCGAGGCCGCCGGTGGCGAAGACCCGGATCCCGACCCGGTGCGCCAGCGCGGAGGTGGACGCCACCGTCGTCGCGCCGGTGAGCCCCAGCCCGACGGCGACCCCGAGGTCGCGGACGCTGAGCTTGAGCACGTCATCGCTCGTGCAGAGCTGCTCCAACGCGGCGTCGTCGAGCCCGACATGGACCTGACCGTCGAGCACGGCAATGGTCGCGGGGACGGCGCCCCCGGCACGCACGGCGGCCTCGATCTCGCGGCCGACTCTGAGGTTGTCACCCCGAGGCAGGCCGTGCGCGAGGATCGTGCTCTCCAGGGCCACCACGGGACGACCGGCCGCAAGCGCGTCGGCGACCTCGGCGCTGCAGGTGATGGGGGTTGACGGGGCTGACGCGCCTGACGCGCCTGACGCGCCTGACGCGCCTGCGATGGGTGTCGACACCATGGCCGCACACTACGCTGACCCCACCATGAAGACGGTGACCCCCGCGCTGCAGGCGAGGTTGACCGAGCTCGACCCGCAGCTCGTGTCGATCCGCCGTGACATCCATTCCCACCCCGAGCTGTCCTGGCACGAGTACCGCACGACCGACCTCGTCGGCAACCGCCTCGTCGATGCCGGCTTCCGGGTCACCCGGCTGCATGGCACCGGACTGGTCGCCGACCTCGGACCGGCCGACGCGGCATACCGGGTGGCCCTGCGCGCCGACCTCGACGCGCTCCCGGTCGTGGAGCGCACCGGAGTGCCGTGGGCCTCGACCACGGACGGCGTCGCCCATGCGTGCGGCCACGACGTGCACACCGTCGCCTGTCTGGGTGCCGGGCTCTCCCTCGCCGGGTATGCCGGGCAGCTCACCGACAGCGGCGCGGCCGTGCGGCTGCTGTTCCAGCCGGCCGAGGAGATCGTCCCGGGTGGCGCGCTCAAGGTCATCGACGAGGGCGGCCTGGCGGGAGTCGACGAGATCTACGGGCTGCACTGCGAGCCCACCCTCGATGTCGGCCAGATCGGGCTCCGGGTGGGTCCGATCACGGCCGCAACCGATGCCATCGAGGTCACCGTGCACGGAGGCGGGGGACACACCTCCCGCCCGCACCTGACCCAGGACCTCACCTTCGCCCTGGCCAAGGTCATCACCGAGGTGCCCGCCGTGCTGTCGCGCCGGATCGACCCGCGCGCGGGGCTCTCGGTGGTCTGGGGCGCCATCCATGCCGGTGGCGCGGCCAATGTCATCCCCTCGACCGGCCTGGTCTCGGGCACCTTGCGGGTGCTCGACGCCGACGTGTGGCACGAGGTCGGGCCAGTGCTCGCCGACCTGGTCGCCGAGATCCTCGCCCCGTATGCCGTGACCCACCAGATCGAGCACACCCGAGGCGTCCCCCCGGTCGTCAACACAACCGACGGGGTCGACGTGCTGCGCGAGGGCGTCATCATGGCTGGAGCGACGGAGATGCCGGTGCGGCAGTCCCTCGGTGGCGAGGACTTCGCGTGGTACCTCACCAAGATTCCCGGAGCGCTCGCTCGGCTCGGCACGCGGACCCCCGGCGGGCCGACCTTCGACCTGCACCAGGGGGATTTCGTCGTCGACGAGCGGGCTGTCGTCGGTGGGGCGCGTGTGCTTGCCGGGGCTGTCGTGGCTGCTGTGACGCGGGCTGCCGGGCGGGCCCGCTGACCCGGTCTTTGTCTCGGTTGGCGAGCTGTCGCACGGCAGGTCACCAGCACGTGTCGCTTCGATAACGGTTGACGCAGCCCCCCGTGCCCGCGGGCCGGACACGGCATACCCGGGTCTAGAGTCGGCTCCGACGAGGGTGCGGGTACCCCCGTGTCCTCACTTCGGAAAGACATCTAAGGAGACCACCTTGCGTCAGGTGATGAAGATGGCCGTCGTCGTGGCGGCTGGATCGCTTGCGCTCGCTGCGTGCAGCAGCAGCAGCTCAACCACCCCCGCTGCGAGCACCGGCGCGTCCGGCGCGGCCCAGATCAAGGTCGGCATGGCCTACGACGTGGGCGGCCGCGGAGACCAGTCCTTCAACGACGCCGCCGCCGCGGGCCTGGACAAGGCCGCCAAGGAGCTCGGTGTCGCCAGCAAGGAGGCCTCGGCATCCAACGGTGAGGCCGAGTCCGCTCGCCAGGAGCGCCTCCAGCAGCTGATCGACGCCGGCTACACCAACATCGTCGCCGTCGGCTTCGCCTACGCCCCGTCGGTGACCAAGGTCGCCAAGGCCAACCCCAAGGTCAAGTTCGCGCTCGTCGACTCGACCGACGCCAAGGGCGACAACATCGAGAACATCACCTTCGCCGAGCACGAGGGCTCCTTCCTCGTCGGTGCGGCCGCCGCCCTGAAGTCCAAGACCGGCAACATCGGCTTCGTCGGTGGCGTCGAGATCGACCTCATCAAGAAGTTCGAGGCGGGCTTCACCGCTGGCGCCAAGGCCGTCAACCCCAACATCAAGGTCCAGACCAAGTACCTCACCCAGCCGCCGGACTTCTCCGGTTTCGGCTCGGTCGACAAGGGCAAGACCGCCGCAGAGGGCATGTACCAGAACGGCGCCGACGTGATCTACCACGCCGCCGGTGGCTCCGGTGGCGGTGTCTTCACGGCAGCCAAGGCCGCGGGCAAGCTCGCCATCGGTGTCGACTCCGACCAGGCCGCTTCGCCGGCCCTTGCCGGTGTCAAGGACGTCATCCTCACCTCGATGCTCAAGAAGGTCGACGTGGGTGTCTACGACTTCATCAAGTCGGTCAAGGAAGGCTCCTTCAAGTCCGGCGAGAAGGTCTTCAACCTCAAGGTCAACGGCGTCGGCTACGCGACCACCGGCGGCCAGGTCGACGACATCAAGAGCAAGCTCGACGACTTCAAGCAGCAGATCATCGACGGCAAGATCACGGTTCCCACCAAGCCGTGATGCTGCGATGAACCTGCACTGAACCGGACGCCGGTTCGGGGCACCCAAAGGGTGTCCCCGGGCCGGCGTTTGGCGTAGGTTGAGCGGTCTCGCGTCCCCCGGGGTCAGTGCCGACCCGGTCCATCCCAGCGGAATGCCCGCCCCCGCGGGCCGAATGAGGAGTGTGCGTCATCAGCGCCACGGACAAACCAGCAGGGCGCTCGGCTTCGGCCGGCCCCACCGCGACGGACACGTATGCCGTCGAGTTGCACGGCATCACCAAACGCTTCCCCGGCGTGGTGGCCAACAAGGACATCGAGCTGTCGGTCCGGCGCGGCACCGTGCATGCCCTGGTGGGCGAGAACGGGGCCGGCAAGTCGACCCTGATGAAGATCCTCTACGGGGTGCAGCAGCCCGACGAGGGCACGATCACCGTCAACGGTCAGGTCGTCACGCTCAAGAGCCCGACCGAGGCGATCGACGTCGGCATCGGCATGGTGTTCCAGCACTTCATGCTCGCCGACAACCTCACCGTGCTGGAGAACGTCGTCCTCGGCGCCGAGAAGCTGCACGGCATCGGTGACGGTGCCCGCACCAGGATCCGAGCGATCTCCAAGGAATACGGCCTGGACGTCGACCCGGACGACCTCGTCGAAGACCTCGGCGTCGGCGCTCGTCAGCGGGTGGAGATCCTCAAGGTGCTCTACCGTGGGGCCAAGATCCTCATTCTCGACGAACCCACCGCGGTCCTGGTCCCCCAGGAGGTCGCCGAGCTCTTCGACAACCTGCGCGAGCTCAAGGCCGAGGGCCTGACCGTAATGTTCATCTCGCACAAACTCGACGAGGTGCTCTCGGTCGCCGACGACATCACGGTCATCCGCCGGGGCACCACGGTCGCCACGGCCGACCCCAAGACGACCACGGCCCGCCAGCTCGCCGAACTCATGGTCGGGTCGGCGCTGCCCTCGCCCAGCACCGAGGAATCCACCGTCACCGACCGGCCGGTCCTCACCGTCGAGGGCGTCGACCTGTCCGGCTCCGCCGGGCAGCGCAAGGTCCTGGACAACGTCAGCCTCACCATCCATGCCGGCGAGATCGTCGGCATCGCGGGCGTCGAGGGCAACGGCCAAGCCGAACTCGTCGAGGTCATCATGGGGATGCGCGAGCCAAGCTCCGGGCGCATCCTGCTGGAGAACCAGGACATCTCCGACTGGGAGGTCCGGGAGATCCGCGAGGCCGGCGTCGGCTACATCCCCGAGGACCGCCACCGTCACGGCCTGCTGCTGGAGGCGCCGCTCTGGGAGAACGTCATCCTCGGCCACCAGACCCAAGCCCCCAACGTCAAGGGCCAGCTCATCGACGCCAAGGCGGCCAAGGCCGACACCGAGGCGATCGTCAAGGACTTCGACGTGCGCACCCCGTCGATCAATGTCACCTCCGGATCGCTCTCCGGGGGCAACCAACAGAAACTCATCATCGGTCGCGAGATGCGCCACACCCCGCGGGTGCTCATCGCGGCCCACCCCACCCGTGGGGTCGACGTCGGGGCACAGGCCTCGATCTGGTCGATCATCAAGAAGGCCCGCCGCGAGGGCATGGCGGTGCTGCTCATCTCGGCCGACCTCGAGGAACTCGTCGGGCTCTCCGACACCATCCGCGTCATTCTCCGCGGCGGCCTGTCTGCGCCCTTCGATCCCGATGTCGTCACCCGAGAAGAGTTGGGTGCCGCGATGACCGGTGCCGACGGCCACGCCAAGGAGGACGTCCAGTGAGCTTCTCCCCGCGCAAGATCCTCATGGCGCTCGCCGCGCCGGTGTTGTCGATCCTCGTGGCGATGGTCATCACGTCGATCATCCTGCTGGCCGCCAAGGACCCGGTCGGCGAGGTCTGGGCCCAGCTGCTGCGGCTGCCCAGCCCGCGCCTGACGATCGCCATCGTCAACTCGGCTGTCGTGCTCTATCTGTCTGCGGTCGCCGTCGCGATCGGGTTCCGGATGAATCTGTTCAACATCGGCGTCGACGGGCAGTACCGCGTGGCGGCCTTCGCTGCTGCGGTTTTCGCCGGTCAGGCCTGGTTGCCCGGTTGGCTCAACATCCTCGTGTCGTTGCTCGTCGCGATGCTGGCCGGCGGGCTCTGGGCCGCGATCGCCGGTTGGCTCAAGGTCACCCGCGGCGTCTCCGAGGTCATCTCGACGATCATGCTCAACGCCATCGCGACCTATTTGGTGGCCTACTTCCTGCAGAAGGTCGCGCTGTCCTCCGAGGGCAGCAATGTCACCAACACCAAGACCATCCCGGAGAGCTCGCGGGTGCCCGGCATACCGGTGACCATCGGCGAGCAGCAGCGCGAGATCTACGGGCTGATTTTCCTCGCAGTCCTGGTCGGCTTCCTCTATTGGTTCATCCTCAACAAGACCCGCTTCGGCTTCGATTTGCGCGCGACCGGCCGGTCCGAGACCGCCGCCATCGCCAGCGGCGTCAAGGTCAAGCGGATGGTCCTGATGTCGATGATCCTCTCCGGGGCCGTTGCTGGATTGGTCGGTATGCCGTTGCTCTTCGGCCAGGACTTCGCCTACGGCACGACCTTCCAGGCCGGGCTGGGGTTCTCCGGCATCGCCGTCGCACTGTTGGGACGAAACCACCACATCGGGATGGCCGTCGCCGCGATCGTCTGGGGCTTCCTCGAGCAGCAGTCCAACGGTCTACAGATCAACGCCGGGGTGTCCGACCGACTCGTCGGCGTCATCCAGGGCGTCATCGTCCTGTCGGTCGTCATCGCCTACGAGATCGTGCGCCGGGCGAGCATCACCATCGAGCAACGCAATGTCGCCGCCGCGCTCGCGGCCGAGCGCGCCAAGGCCCAGAACGCAGCCGCGGAGGTCGCAGCATGAGCACCAGCACCGTGACCAACCCCCCGGCCGCCCCCGCTGACGCGGTCCCCGAGCGGGTCAAGCGCACCCGGCCGGTGTGGTTCTGGCCCGCCGTCGTCGGTGGGGCCATCGTGCTCATCTCGACCCTGCGGGTGCTCACCGGCGCCAGCGACATCGACTCCAGCGGCTCGCTCGCTGCTGCCGTCGGGCTGACCATGCCGATCCTGCTGGCCGGCCTGGGAGGTCTCTGGGCCGAGCGGGCCGGCGTGGTCAACATCGGTCTGGAAGGCATGATGATCCTGGGCACTTGGGGCGGGGCGTTCTTCGCCTACTCCTACGGGCCGTGGGGCGGTGTCCTCGGCGCCGTGCTGTTGGGCGTCATCGGCGGAGCCGTCCACGCCCTGGCCACGGTGATCTTCGGGGTGGACCACATCGTCTCCGGTGTGGCGGTCAACCTGCTGGGCGCCGGTGCCGCGTCCTACCTGGCCGCGCGCACCTTCTCCGGGCTCCCCGGCGGCGGTCCGACCCAGTCGCCGCCCTTGGAGCCGTTCCCCAGCTTGACCATCGGGCCGCTGGCCGACGCCCTGGGCAAGGTGGAGCAATCGGGCACCTGGCTCCTGGCCGACATCGCCAGCCTGCTGCGCGCCGTGGTCAAAGACCTCTCGTTCATCACGATCCTCACGATCTTCCTCGTCATCGCGACGTGGTTCGTGCTGTGGCGCACGTCCTTCGGCCTGCGGGTGCGCTCCTGTGGTGAGGCACCACAGGCGGCCGAGACGCTCGGCGTCAACGTCATCCTGCACAAGTTCCTCGCGGTGCTCATCTCCGGCGGTTTCGCCGGGCTGGGCGGCGGGTTCCTGGCCCTGGTCGCCTCCAACCTCTATCGCGAGGGCCAGACCGCCGGGCGCGGCTACATCGGCCTCGCGGCGATGATCTTCGGCAACTGGCGTCCCGGCGGACTGACCGCTGGCGCGGCACTGTTCGGCTACACCGACGCGATCAATCTGCGCGGTCGTGGCGACGTCATTCACGCCTTCCTGCTGCCGATCGCCATCGGTCTGGTGGCCTGGGGCATCTGGCAGATCGTGCGCCGCCGGCAGGGCAAGCCGATGGCCGGAGTGGTCCCGGTGGTCACCGGAGTGCTCGCCCTCGCGTGGTTCTTCTTCACCCGCGAGGTGCCCCGTGAGTTCACCGGCATGACGCCCTACGTCGCCACCCTGCTCGTGCTCGCCTTCGCCTCACAACGACTACGGATGCCCAAGGCGGACGGCCAGATCTATCGCAAGGGCGAAGCCCGGTAGGTGCGATGACAGGCGCAGACGAGGGTATGCCGTCCGCTCACCCCGGCGGCTCGGCGCAGGACGTCGACTGGGCCGTGCTGCGGGAGCGGGCCGTCGCCATGCTCGACCGGGCCTACGCCCCCTACTCGGGGTTTCCGGTCGGGGTCGCCGGACTGGTCGACGACGGCCGGATCGTCGCCGGGTGCAATGTCGAGAACGCCGCCTACGGCGTCGGGCTGTGCGCCGAGTGCGGGATGGTGTCCGACCTCGTCGCGGGCGGGGGCGGGCTGCTGCGGGCCGTCGCGTGCGTGGGCCGGCACGGCATACCCCTCATGCCGTGCGGACGATGCCGGCAGCTGCTGTGGGAGCACGGCGGACCGGAGTGCCTGCTGGCCACGCCGCAGGGAGTCCTGCCGATGCGTGAGATCCTGCCCCAGGCGTTCGGACCCCAAGACCTCGACGCCGACCGACGACGAGAGGACACCCGGTGAGCGAGGCCTTCGACGCCGTCGACGTCATCATCGCCAAGCGCGACGGTAGCGCGCTCAGTGACCCCCAGATCGACTGGGTCATCGATGCCTACACGCGAGGGGTGGTCGCCGACGAGCAGATGTCGGCATTGGCGATGGCGATCCTGCTCAACGGGATGACCCCGCGGGAGATCGCCCGCTGGACCGGGGCGATGATCGCGTCGGGGGAGCGGATGGACTTCTCCGGGCTGTCGCGGCCGACCGCCGACAAGCACTCGACCGGCGGAGTCGGCGACAAGATCACCCTGCCGCTCGCGCCGCTGGTCGCGGCGTGCGGGGTCGCGGTGCCACAGCTGTCCGGACGCGGTCTCGGGCACACCGGCGGCACGCTGGACAAACTCGAGTCGATTCCCGGCTGGCGGGCGGCGTTGAGCAACGCCGAGATGTTCGCCGTACTCGAGGACGTCGGTGCAGTGATCTGTGCCGCGGGGGCGGGCCTCGCGCCGGCCGACAAGAAGCTCTACGCGCTGCGCGATGTCACCGGCACCGTCGAGGCGATCCCGCTCATCGCCAGCTCGATCATGAGCAAGAAGATCGCCGAGGGCACCGGCGCACTGGTCCTGGACGTCAAGGTCGGGTCCGGGGCCTTCATGAAGGACGTCGACCGGGCCGGTGAACTCGCCCGCACCATGGTCGACCTCGGGACGGCCGCGGGCGTCACGACCGTGGCGCTGCTGACCAACATGCAGACTCCCCTGGGGCTGACCGCCGGAAACGCTCTGGAGGTGCGCGAGTCCGTCGAGGTGCTCGCCGGCGGCGGCCCGGAGGACGTCGTCGAGCTCACCGTGCAGCTGGCCCGCGAGATGCTCGCGGCGGCTGGTCGCGACGGGGTCGACCCCGCCGACGCGCTGCGGGACGGGCGCGCCATGGACGCCTGGCGGCGGATGATCCGCGCCCAGGGTGGCGACCCCGACGCCCCGCTGCCGGTCGCACGGCATACCCACGAGGTGCTCGCGGAGGGCACCGGCGTGCTCACCCAGCTCGACGCGCTCAAGGTGGGCATCGCGGCCTGGCGGCTGGGCGCCGGCCGGGCTCGCAAGGAAGATCCTGTGCAGGCGGGCGCGGGCATCGAGCTGCACGCCAAACCCGGGGCGTTCGTCCGCGCCGGTGAGCGACTGATGACCTTGCACACCGACACCCCGGAACGCTTCGCGCGCGCGCTCGAGGCGCTCGACGGGGCGAGTTTCATCGCGCCCGAAGGGTCGCGGCCCGACCTACTGCCCCTGGTGATCGACCGCATCGCCTGACGTGGAGGGGCGTGCGGCACCCGGTCGGAAAAAACCCGGTGCAGCCGGCCACCCGGACGTGACAGGCTCAGTGGTTGTGAGCCATCCCTTGGCGCGCCGGCTCATCCTCGGCATCGCCTTCTCTGCGTTGGGCAGTGGGCTCACCATGCCCTTTCTCTATGTCTACCTAGCCCAGGTGCGGGGCATCCCGACCCAGACGGTGGGGCTGATTTTTGCCTGGATGGGCGTCGTGAGCTTCCTCGGGGCACCGCTGGGCGGCACGCTCATCGACCGGTTCGGCCCACGTGCCGTGATGCTCGTCGGCCTGGTCGTCGAGGCGGTCACCACCTATCTCATCGGGCACGTCGCCACCGTGGGCCAGGCGTTGGTCGTCGTCACCGCCATCTGCCTGGGCACCGTTGGTCTCTATCCCGCGACGACGGCGATGCTCACCCGGCTGGTCCCGGAGACCGAGCGGGAGCGCGCGTATGCCGTGCAGTTCATGCTCATGAACGCCGGCTTCGGCATCGGCGGTCTGGTGTCGTCGGTGCTCGTCGACACTTCGTCGGTGGAGTCGTTCCAGCGGCTGTATCTCATCGATGCACTGTCTTATGTGGGCTACATCGTCGTCGTCATGAGCTTGCCGCGTTCGGCCGGCTCACTGGCATCGGTGACCGACAGCGGGAGCGAGGTGCCCGCCGGGGGCTGGCGCGAGGTTCTCGCCGACCGGGCGATGCTGCGCTTCATGATGGTCTGCGTGGTCGTCGTGACCTTCGGCTATGCCCAGATGGAGGCGGGGTTCGCGGCATACGTCACCGAGACCGGAGGCGTGCCGGCGAGCCGGCTGGGGTGGGCGTTTGCGGCCAATACGACGGTCATCGTCCTCGGGCAGTTGCTCGCCCTGCGGTTCATCCCTGGCCGGAGCCGGACCCGGCTGTTGGCCCTCGCCGCCCTGATCTGGTCGGTCGCCTGGCTGGTCGTGGCGATGACCGGGCGGGTCGACGGCGCAGCCGCAGTCGGCTTCGCGGTCGTCGGGCTGGGCTTGTTCGGCATCGGTGAGACCGTGTGGGCGCCCGTCGTGCCCGCCCTGGTCAACGACCTGGCCCCCGAGCACCTGCGCGGTCGCTACAACGCGGCGCTATCGATGGTGTGGACCACAGCGTCGGTGCTCGGTCCCGCCACCGCGGGGCTGCTCTTGGGCAACGGACGAGCGGGACTCTGGGTGGCCGCAACGGTCGGCGGGACCGGCGTGGCTTCGCTGCTGTTCGTGCGGTTGCGCCGCCACCTCACGCCGCGTGCCGATGGCCGGGGCAGGACGGTGACGGACGAGTGACCGCGGGCCTCGTGGGACTGAGGGGAAGTCGACGAGCCCGCGGCCACTCCAGCGGGCCGACTCGGTGTGGGAGGGGAGTCGCTCCCGCCGCCCGCACGGCACCCGAGGGTGCCCTGCGGAATTGAAAAGTCCATCCTCAGCCTGGCATCTGGGGAGCGTTTCGTCACCTACCAGTTAATCGAGATCAGCTGATATCAGAATCCTGTGACGGCTGTTGATCGGCATTAACTCGGGAGGTGACAGCGCTTTTGGGGTCTGCGACTATGGCGGAGCGCTCGCTGCCGGGGGATCCTCCGAGCGGTGGCGCGGCACCTCAGTAGTCTCCTCGGCGGTCCGCCGCTCGAGGAGGAGCCGGGATCCGGGGGGATTCCGTCTCGGAGCCGCACCGTTGGTGCGGATGTCATCCCTGAGAGCAGGCGGTTGAGGGACCGGTTGCACACCAGGGTGATTGCCGAGGCGCCCGGTTGACCGTGGACTCGTCAGGTTGATGCGGCCTGGCGTGATCACTTAGGGATCTCATACGGATATTTCCGTGTGAACCTGTAGGGGAAAGTCAGCTCAGCCATATGGGACATTTACGGTTCTCAGTCGCGAACGGCAGACGGTGTGCGCGGGAAATGCATCCGTCTGTATGCCGCGCCTTGGGGAGCGGTTCCTGCGGCGGCTTATGCAACTGGTAGATGTTCATGAGTGGCTGGCCGGTACACCCGGCGAACCCGAGACAACGGGACACGGGCAGTCCCTGTCGTCAAGGGCCTCGCGGACGGGTCGATTTCGACCCGTCCGCGAGGGCTCTGCCCCGGGGTGCGGCGCAAGATCGCGCCCGGGGCCAGACCGACGCCATGCCGCTCCGCATGGGGCTGACGCCCACGACACCGGGTGACTAGAGTGCGAGAATGCCGCACGTCACCACCGACCCAGTTCGCATCCCGGTCCCGGGAGGTAAGGTCATCAACGAGCATGTCGGGCTGGTCGCGACAAGCACCCCCACCCTCTCGGTCGCGCACATGCTCGCGCCATCGGGATGGGAGGAGCCGTTCCAGACCCCGGAGTTCGACGAGATCACTGTCGTCGTGCGCGGGGCCCTGCACGTCGACTGCGACGGCCGCCGCTACGAGGTGGTCGCGGGCCAGTCGATCGTCACCACGGCCGGTGAGCGGGTGCAATACTCCGCCGGGCCGCTCGGGGCCGAATACGTCGCTATCTGCCTGCCGGCATACTCGCCGGACACCGCCCATCGTGAGGATTCATGAGCACTGCCACTAGGCCGGATGCGGCCACCGTCCTGGCCGCACCGAAAGTGCTGCTGCACGACCACCTCGACGGTGGCGTCCGGCCGCAGACGATCCTCGAGATCGCCGACGAGATCGGGTATGCCGGTCTGCCGGCGCACGATGCTGCGAGCCTCGGGACGTGGTTCCACGAGTCGGCCGACTCGGGGTCGTTGGAACGCTACCTGGAGACCTTCACGCACACCGTGGCCGTCATGCAGACCGAGGCCGGGCTGGCGCGGGTCGCCAAGGAGTGCGTGCTCGACCTGGCTGCCGACGGGGTTGTCTACGCCGAGAGCCGCTATGCCCCGGAGCAACACCTTGCGGGGGGCCTGCGGTTGGAGCAGGTCGTCGAGGCGGTCAACGCCGGCTTCCGTGCCGGCGAGGCCGAGGCAGCCGCTGCCGGGCACACCATCCGGGTGACCTCGCTGCTCACCGCGATGCGACATGCGGCGCGCAGCACGGCGATCGCCGAACTGGCCGTGCGCTATCGCGACGACGGGGTGGGCGGCTTCGACATCGCCGGTGCCGAGGCGGGCTTCCCACCCACGCGCCATCTCGACGCTTTCGAATACCTCCGTCGCGAGAATGCGCACTTCACCATCCATGCCGGTGAGGGCTTCGGGCTGCCGAGCATCTGGGAGGCAATCCAGTATTGCGGGGCCGACCGGCTGGGCCACGGCGTGCGGATCGTCGACGACATCGCGATTGCCGGGGTGGCCGCGTCGTTGTGGATCCGGATGGCCGAGAAGAACCACATCGCGAGCCTCGACGATGTCGACCTGTCCTCGGTGCGGCTCGGTCGGCTTGCGGCCTATGT
This sequence comes from Actinomycetales bacterium, assembly GCA_016710385.1. Taxonomy (GTDB): domain Bacteria; phylum Actinomycetota; class Actinomycetes; order Actinomycetales; family Dermatophilaceae; genus Phosphoribacter; species Phosphoribacter freyrii. Next base: position 555,500 of record JADJVX010000017.1, on the reverse strand, counting down.
GCGCGACGCCCGGATCCCGCTGGAGATGTGCCCGACGTCCAACCTGCAGACCGGCGCAGCTCCGTCCATCGCGCTGCACCCGATCACCTTGCTCAAGGAACTGCGGTTCCGGGTCACGCTCAACACCGACAACCGGCTGATGAGCAACACGACGATGACCAAGGAGGCCCAGGCGCTCGTCGACCAGGCCGGGTGGACCCTCGATGACCTGCGGTGGGTGTCGATCAACGCGATGAAGTCGGCCTTCGTCCCGTTCGACGAACGGCTGGCCATTATCGAGCAGATCCTCAAACCCCGGTATGCCGCGCTAGGTGCCGTGGGCTCGACCGCTCCGCTGGACTGAGCTGTCCTTCAGAACCGTTCGGGCGGGGTAAGCCGGTCCCGCAGGGCGGCTTCCGCGAGCAGCCGGGCGTGGTCGCGCCGGCGCCGCTCGGCGACGACAGCGGCCATGACGTATTCCGGGTGCACGCCCGGTGGCGGCTGCGGCGAGAGGTAGCGGCGCACCTCCTCGTACAGCTCGCGGCCCTGCTGGTCGCGGGCCCCCGGGTCCATCTGGAAGGCGGCCGGCAGGAACGATCGCAGCGCCGCGGCCAGGTCGTCGGGTAGGGGCGCGATATCGGCGCTCATCGCCCAGCCGGCAAGGTGCGGTGGCATCGGCACGGCGGTGGACAGCCGTCCCCGGCCGCGTTCCCGCACGACGAAGGTGCCGGCGGCCATGTCGCCCATCCGCTTGGTGCGTGGGTTGATGACGGCGGCGATGACGGCCGGCATACCGAAGAGCAGGTAGACCTCGACCACCCCGGTGAGCCCGCGGGCGAGGGCGTGGCGGAACGTGATGGGGCCGCCGTCGTCACGCAGGGTGCGCAAACCGGTCGCCAGCTTGCCGACGGTGCGCCCCCGGGTCAGCGTCTCGAGGGTCACGGGATAGCCGACCAGCACGGCCACCGTCGCGAGCAGCATGATCCCGGCCGCGACCGCGTCGTCGGCGTGCACGGCGAACATCGAGGCGATGGTCATGACGAATGACGCCGCCATCTGGATGACGAACAGGTCGATGAGCCCGGACAGCATCCGCATCCCAAGCGATGCAGCCGGCAGGTCGAGGGCGACCGCTTCGCCGGTCACGAGATCGTCGGCGGTCACGCCAAGCGTCACGCCAAGCGTCGCGCCGGGCTGCAGGCTCATGCCATCCCCTGTCCGAGCTGTCGTGCCGCACCGGTGGTGACCACCCAATGTCGAGGCACCACGCTACGCCAGGGGCGCACCCGGCATACAGTGCTGTCCGTGGACCTGGATGCCTTTGTCGCCGTGCACTCCCGGGAGTGGATGCGCCTGGAGCAGCTGGTGTCCGCGCGCGGTGCGCTGACCGGGGCCGAGGCCGACGAACTGCTCGACCTCTACCAACGCTGCGCCACCCACCTGTCCGAGGTGCGCTCGACCACCCCCGACCCAAGCATCGTGGCCGACCTGTCCTCGCTGCTGGCGCGCGCCCGGGCCCGCGCGGGCGGGGCGCGCACGACCTCCTGGCGCGACGCGGTCGGCTTCTTCACTGCGACCTTTCCCGCGGTGCTCTATCGCACCCGGCGCTGGTGGCTGTGGGTGCTGGCCACCAACGTCGTGCTGGCCTTCGCCCTCGGGGCGTGGTTTGTGGCCAACCCGCAGTTCGAGTCCTCGCTCGCGACGCCGTCCGAGATCGACCAGTTGGTCAACCACGACTTCGCCGACTACTACAGCGAGTACGCCGCTGGGTCCTTCGCCTTCAAGGTCTGGACCAACAACGCCTGGGTCACCGCGCTGTGCCTGACCTTCGGCATCCTCGGTTTCCCGGTGATCTATCTGCTGTGGCAAAACATGGCGAACGTCGCGGTCATCGGGGCGCTGATGTGGAATCACGACCGTGCCGACGTCTTCTTCGGCCTCATCCTCCCGCACGGTCTGCTCGAACTCACCGCAGTCTTCGTCGCGGCCGGCGTCGGACTGCGAGTCTTCTGGGCCTGGGTGGAGCCCGGTCCCCGCACGCGGCTGGACGCCGTCAGCCATGAGGCGCGCTCGGCGATGACCGTCGCGCTCGGGCTGGTTGTCGTGCTGTTCGTCTCGGGAGTGGTCGAAGCCTTCGTCACCCCGTCGGCGTTGCCGACCGGGGCGCGGATCGGGATCGGCGGGTTCGTCGAAGCGCTCTTCCTCGCCTATGTCTTCACCCTCGGCCGGTATGCCGTCCGGCGGGGTGAGACCGGCGACGTCGCCGCTGCCGACCAGAGCGCGACAGCGCCGACCCGGGCCTAAGTCCGGCCGAGCTCAGGTCCAGTTCGGGCTGAGACGTGCCGGGAAACCTTCCGACTCGCCGTCAAACTCGGGCGTGGGGTGGCTGAGGTGTCGGGAAACCTTCCGACTCGCCGTCAAACTCGGGCGTGGGGTGGCTGAGGTGCCGGGAAACCTTCCGACTCGCCGTCAAACTCGGGCCTGGGGTGGCTGAGGTGCGGGGAAACCTTCCGACTCGCCGCGCAATCCGGGCCTGGGGTGGCTGAGGTGCGGGGAAACCTTCCGACTCGCCGCGCAATCCGGGCCTGGGGTGGCGCAATCCAGCGCCCACTCCCTAACACAGGCTCGACTCGGGCCTTCGCTCACGCGGTGTCTAGAGCTGGCCGGTGGCCTTGAGCATGAGGTAGTGGTCGGCCAGGCGCGGGGGTAGGTGCTCGGGCGAGCCGTCAACGACGTCAACCCCCATCCGGCGCAACAATGCGGCCGTCTGCTCGCGCAGTGCCAGGGTGCGCTCGGCCGCTGCCGCGGCATACGCATCGGCGGTCGTCTCACGGACCGCGGCCATCGCCTCCAGGGCGGGGTCACTGACCGAGGCGAGCACCACCCGGTGGTGGCGGGTCAGGGTCGCCAGCGTCGGCAGCAGGGATTCCCGGATCGCGGCGGGCTCCAGCGGGGTGAGCAGGACGACGAGCGAGCGGCGTCGGGTGATGTCGCTGACGGCACTGGCAAGGGCCGGCCAGGAGGCTTCCACGAGGGCGGCGTCCAGCGGTGCCATCGCCTGCACGAGGTCGGCGAGCAGGGTGGTGCGGTTGGCTGCTGCGGCGACGCGGGCGCGCACCCAGCGGTCGCCGGCGAGGAAATCGACTCGGTCACCGGCGCGGGAGGCGAGTGCGGCCAGCAGCAGGGCGGCGTCCATCGCGGCGTCGAGGCGGGGGATATCGCCGATCCGTCCGGCGCTGGTGCGCGAGGTGTCGAGCACGAGGACGACCCGGCGGTCGCGCTCGGGCTGCCAGGTGCGCACGACGACCGAACGCCGCCGAGCCGTGGCCCGCCAGTCGATCGAGCGCACGTCGTCGCCCTCGACGTAGTCGCGCAGCGAGTCGAACTCGGTGCCTTGGCCGCGGGTGCGGACCGCCGACCGGCCGTCGAGTTGGCGCAGCGTGGCCAGGCGGGAAGGCAGGTGCCGACGGGAGTCGAAGGGCGGCAAGGCCCGAAGCCGGCCCGGCACGTCGATCGACCGCTGCCGTGCCGCGATGCCCAGCGGGCCGAACGACCGGACCGTCACCAGGTCGCTGCGCCGGTCGCCCCGGCGGGTGGGTCGCAGCGCGGTGCCAAACCGGCGCCGCTCGCCGGGTGGCAGCCGCAGGGTATGCCGTTCGGTCACCGCCCCGGCCGACGGCACCCAAGCATCACGGATGACCCCACGGTAGCGCCGGCCGGTGGGGTTGCCCACGAGGAGGTCGGTCCGCCCGGCCTCACCGAGGCGCACCGAGGCGGTGCCCTCGCGCTCCAGCCGCAGTCGGGTCGGCGACGGCGCCAGGGCCAGGTCGAGCACCGCGAGCACCAAGCACACCAGCGCCCACAGCAGCACGGTGCGCCGGGTGGGGTCCAGGAGCACGGGGATGGCACCGAGAGCGACCAGGATCGGGAAACGTCCGGTCACGGCCATGGCTGCCCCCTTCCTGCGGCGTCCACGATCTAGCGGAGATCTAGCGGGGATCTATATGGAGATCTAGCTGGTATGTAGCGGGGATCGAACGGGGATTTAACGGGGCACGGGGACAGCGGCGATGGCGCTGGAGAGCACCGACGCGACGGAGACGCCCTCGAGCTCGGCCTCCGGACGCAGGGTGAGTCGGTGCGCCAGAGTGGCGTAGGCCAGGGCCTTGACGTCGTCGGGGGTGACGAAGCTGCGCCCACTCATCCACGCCCAGGCCCGCGAAGTGGCCAGCAACGCGGTCGCACCACGCGGGCTGACCCCGAGGGAGAGCGAGGGGGACTGGCGGGTGGCCCGGGCGATGTCGACGATATAGCTGGCGATCTCGGGGGCGACGGCCACGTGGCGGACGGCCCGCGCACCGGCCAGCAGGTCGGCCGGGCCGGCGACGGCGGTGATCCCGGCAGCAGTGAGGTCGCGCGGGTCGAAGCCGGCGGCATGGCGACGCACCACCTCGATCTCCTCCTCGCGTGGGGGCACGGGCAGCACGACCTTGAGCAGGAAACGATCCAGCTGAGCCTCGGGCAGGGGATAGGTGCCTTCGTACTCCACGGGGTTCTGGGTCGCGGCGACGAGGAAGGGCACCGGCAGAGGACGGGGTATGCCGTCGACGGACACCTGACGCTCCTCCATCGCCTCCAGGAGCGCCGCCTGCGTCTTGGGCGGCGTGCGGTTGATCTCGTCGGCCAGCAGCAGGTTGGTGAAGACCGGACCTTCCCGGAAGGAGAAGGTCGAGTTGTGCTGGTCGAAGACGAGAGATCCGGTGATATCGCCGGGCATGAGGTCAGGGGTGAATTGCACCCGGGTGGTCTGCACGGAGAGCGCCTGGGCCAGTGCTCGCACGAGCAGGGTCTTGGCCACCCCGGGCACGCCTTCCAGGAGGATGTGCCCGCGGGAGAGCAACGCGATGAGGATGCCGGAGACTGCCGCGTCCTGACCGACGACCGCCTTGGCGACCTCGGCGCGCACCGCGAGCAGCGCCCGTCGCGCCGCCTCGGAGTCGCCTGCCGATGCTGAGTCACGGGTCGGGTCGGGCTCGGTGGACGGAATCGTGCTCATGTCCGGCGAATCTCCTTCTCCAGGGCCGCGAGGGCAGCGGCCAGGCTAAGCATCTCGGTTTCGGTGGCGGCGGGGTCGCCGCCGAGCAGCCAGGCGACCTCGCCGACCGGACGTCCGGTTGCAGCGGCCACGGGTGGGACGAGGAGGGCTGGTGGGACCCCGGACGGCAGGCCGAGGTATGCCGTGACCCTGCGCCGGGTGGCATCGCGCAGCACCGCGGAAGCGCGTTCGTTGTCCGCGGCCTTGCGATAGAGCCGAGCGCGGTGCTCGGTCGTCTCGATGGCTCGCACCACCACGGGGAGGGGTTCCTGGACCAGCCGGCCCAACCGGCGACCGCGCCACCACATGACCGCCAGCATCGCCACGGTGGCCAGCAGCACCATGGCCCCCAGCCAGGGTGGCAGGATCGGGTCCTCGCCGTGGCCAGCGGTGGCGGTGGGAGCGTCCAGCAGGTCGGGGACGTACCACACCACCCGGGGTGAGTGGCCGAGCGTGCGCAGCGCGATGGCGGCGTTGTCGGCCTCGGTGATCCGGCTGTTGACGATGAGGTCGGTCGTGCCGAGGAGCACCACCTCACGCAGCCCGCCAGCCGCTGCCTTGACGTAGCCGGCATACCCGTCGGTCGTGAAGCATGTGCTGCCCGCTGCGGGACCGAGATAGCGGTGCTGCAGCCGACTCAGCTGTTCGCCGCGGCGCACGTCCGGCAGGTCGCAGTCGGCGGTCGCCGAGGTGGCCGATGGGCTGATTCGCAGGCTGAACTGCGGCAGCATCCGGCGCACCGTGGCCCGGTCCGGGGCGAAGAACACCACCCGCCCGGCGTGCCGGACGATCTCGAGGAAGGTGCGCTCGGTTGGCTCGCGCAGCGCGGTCGTCGAGCTCACCACGACGGTGGTGTCTTCGCCGGGTGCGGCCGCGCGCAGCGCCTTCTCGCCCTCGGCGACGATGACCTCGATGCCGTGGTCGGCGAGCACCCGGGCCAGTGCCTGCGCGCCGAGCGGCCCGGGATTGGCCGGATGGTATGCCGCGCGGCTGCCGGGTCGCTGGTTGGCCACGGTGAACGCCACCGCCGCGGCGAGCAATGCCAGCAGCACCAGCCACCGCACCCCCCGGGCCCGACCCGACCGATTCGACGGATTCGACGGATTCGACGGACTCGACGAACCCGACCGGCTGCTGACCTGGTCGTCGCCGACCCGCAGGGCGGTATCGCGCAGACTCATGGAGCACCCCCACTTCCCGCGGAGGTGAGGTCGGTGACCGGCCGTGCCGCGTGGGCCTGGGCCGCGAGATCGCGGGCGGCGTGAGCGTCGGCCGCTGTCGCGGCATACCGGCTGTAGCGCACCGTGTCGAAGCGGTCCATCCCACTGCTGATCTCGGCGGCGAGCATCGGGAAGACTGGCCCGAGGCGCACGCCGATCTCGTGGGCCGTGAGCGACGGCGCATCGTGCAGCAGGTCACGGTCGGCGGCATCGCGGGCGAAGGCGCGGGTGTAGTCCAGCACCGCCGCACTCCACTGCTGGGCCCGCAGGGCGGCGTCGGCCCGGGCGAGGTAGTCGGCGCGCGACAGGTCGAGTTCGCCGAGCACCGCCTCCCGGGGCGCCTTGACGAGCTCGCGGTCCGCTCGGATGCGCAGCAGCAGGAAGACCAGGGCCACGATCAGGGCGAGCCCGATGGCGATCAAGACGATCGGCGGGGCGTTCACGCCGTCGGCCGATCCCGTGGGCTGCCGGTTGAACAGCTCGCCCAGCCAGCGGAAGAATCGCTCGACGAAGCTGGCCGAGTCCTGGTATTCGGCCTTGGCCAACTCCTCGACCAGCCAGCTGCGAGCCTGGTCGGGGGTGGGGTCGAGCTCGGTCCGGATCACGGCTGGCCCGCCCGGACAACGGCCCGCCGCAGGGTGAGGTCCAGTCCTTCGCCGCGCATCCGCAGGTCGAGGTAGAGCAGCACGGCCGCCGCGGCGAGGACCGGGGTGACGAGGGTGGCCGTGACCAGGGCGGCGAGGGTCGCGGACACCGTGCCGAAGATCGTCTGCCACTCCCGGTCGAGCTCCAGCATCCCGATGATCGCGGTGTAGAGGAGGGTCTGGACCAGGTCGAGGAAGAGCGAAACGAGGGTGACGGCCGCGGCAGTGACGAACAGCGAGCCCAACACGCGGCCCGAGCGCTTGCGATTGAGCCCGAAGGCCCGACGCCATGCGGTCGTCATCGCGGACTGTTCCACGGCCAGCACCGGCCCGATGACCGCAAGGCGGGGCACCAGCAGCGCGGTCACCACGAGGCAGATCATCCCGCCGAGCATGGCCACGACCACGGTGAGCGGCACCGAGCCGGTGCTGATCGCGGCGACGACGACGACGAGGATCACCCACGGAGCCGCCAGCGCGGTCGCTGCAGCGGTCTGGCCGACGATCGTGCGCCAGAGCCGCGGACGCAGCTCCCGCCAGATGTCCCCAGCACCAGCCCGGTTGCCCAGGGTGGCGCGGCTCACGGCATACCCGAGGATCGACGACAGCAGGAAGGTCGCGAGCACGGCAGCCAGCAGCCCGAGGAGCAGGACGATGACCGGCGAGCCGAGCAACCCGGAGACCCCGCTGCTGCTGATCCAGCTCCCGCGGCTGAGCACCGCGAGCAGCGCGCTCATCGGCACCAGCGTGCTCGCGTTGACGACCGCCGAGACGGTCAGGACGGCGCCGGCCTGACGCCGCACATAGTTGATGGCGCCGTCGATGACCTCGGAGAGGGTGAGGGGCGACAACGGGATGATCCCGGGCTTGGCGGCCGCGGTGAGTGCATAACGACGCCCGTATGCCGTGGTGCTGCCGGCCCGGACGCCCGGCGCCAGGTAGGACGCCGGGCGGGCGTGCGCTGCGGGGGGCGCTTCTGGCGGCGGACCGAACGATCCGTAAGCGGCGCCGGTCGCAGCCGGACTACCGGTCGCAGCCACACTGCCGGTCGGGTCCGAGATCGAGGACGCCACGGTGATTCACCCCCTGAGTCGTCACCACCCTAACGGGCGACGGGCCTGCTGTCCGGGTGACGGGCGATGGCGTCGAAGGTCTTGTCGGGGGTGGCGCAGACCGCTCCGAGCCGCACCGCCCGGGCGACGATGTCGGCCTCGCGGGTGGCCAGCGCCCAGCCGCGCCGGATCAGGACCAGGGGTGGCTTGCGGCGTTCGCGCAGGTCGCGTCCGAGCCGGAAGAGAAAATTGCCGAACCGGCCGTGGGTGATGCAGTAGGCGCCGGTGAGCAGGTCGCGCTCGCGCAGCGCGGGTGCGACCTCGGCGGCGAAGATCCCTTCGGCGACGACCACACTCCCAGGCGGCGCGGTGACAACCTGACTACCCACCGTGGCCGAGGACGCCAGGTCGTAGCTCGGCACCACGGTGCGCCCGGTCGCGAGGAGTTCGGTCAAGGCGCTCACTGCCGCATCGGCGCGCCAGGACCGGGGGTCGTCCCAGTCGGGCAGCCGGGTGCCGCCCAACTCGACCATCGGGAGGCCGGGGTCGTCCCCGTCGCGGTAGAAGTCGTCCAGGCGCACGACCGGCCACCCGTATGCCGTATGCAGGCGCCGCGCCAACCGGGACTTCCCGGCCCCCGAGGGGCCGGTCAGCAGGACGACTCCACCCATCGCTCAGCGGCCCTTGGGATGCCAGACGGTCTTGATCTCCAGGAACGCCGTCATCCGGTGCAGCCCGGGCGGCGCGGTCCAGTCCGGTTCGCGAGCCGCAGGACCGTCGCCCTCGGGGCGCAGCACCCGCTTGAGGTTATCGGCGGCGGCTGCCTCGAGGGCGCCCCAATCGACGCCGGTCGCGTCGGCCGCACCGGTGAGGTCGATGGCATTGACGTCACGGTGTGAGGCCAGCCACGGGGCGATCTCGGCGGTGCGGCCGGTGATGAGGTTGACCACCCCGCCGGGCAGGTCGGAGGTGGCGAAGATCTCGGCCAGCGTGACCGCGGGGATCGGGCGGTCCTGGCTGGCGATGACGACACAGGTATTGCCCGAGACGATGACCGGTGCGATGACCGAGGTCAGTCCGAGCAGCGAACTTCCTTGCGGGGCAAGGACGGCCACCACTCCGGTCGGGGACGGCGCCGAGATGTTGAAGTAAGGCCCGGCCACCGGGTTGAGGTTGCCGACGACCTGGGCGAGCTTGTCGGACCACCCGGCATACCAGACCCACCGGTCGATCGCCGCGGCGACGGTGGTCGCCGCACGAGCAGCGCTCAGTCCCTCAGCCTCGGCGACCTCGGCCGCGAGTTGCGCGGCGCGCCCCTGCATCACCTCGGCGACGCGATAGAGCACCTGCCCGCGGTTGTATGCCGTGGCACCGGCCCACCCCGACCCGGCAGCGCGCGCGGCGACGACGGCGTCGCGGGCATCCTTGCGGGAGCCCTGGGCCACATTGCCGAGGAAGGCCCCCGGGCCGGCGGAGCCGCGGCGGGAGGCGGCGTGCACGGCATACGAGCGGCCGGATTCGCTGCGCGGGAAGGCACCGTTGACGAAGAGCTTGTAGGTCTTGCGGACGTCCAGCCGGGTGTCGGAGGGAGGTGGTGGAGCTGGCGGGACTCATCGGGTCGCTCCCGTCGTGAGGTAGGGCCCGAGGCCGTGGCGGCCGCCCTCGCGGCCGTAGCCGGATTCCTTGAGGCCGCCGAACGGCGAGGTGGGGTCGAACTGGTTGAAGGTATTGGCCCAGACCACTCCGGCCCGGAGCTGGTCGGCCATCCAGAGGATGCGCGAGCCCTTTTCGGTCCAGACCCCAGCCGACAGGCCATAGGGGGTGTTGTTGGCCTTCGCGACGGCTTCGGCCGGGGTGCGGAAGGTGAGCACCGACAGCACCGGGCCGAAGATCTCTTCCTGGGCGATCCGGTGCGCCTGCGAGACGCCGGTGAAAACCGTTGGGGCGAACCAGAATCCACGATCGGGAAGGGTGCAGGCGGGCGACCAGCGCTCGGCCCCCTCGGCCTGGCCGACCGCGGTCATCTCACGCACCCGGGCCAACTGGGTGGCCGAGTTGATCGCCCCGAGGTCAGTGTTCTTGTCCATCGGGTCACCGACCCGGATGGTCGCGAGCCGCCGCTTGAGCCGATGCACCACCTCGTCGTGGATGCTCTCCTGGACCAGCAGGCGCGAGCCGGCGCAGCACACGTGGCCCTGATTGAAGAAGATGCCGCGGACGATGCCTTCGACGGCCTGGTCGATCGCAGCGTCCTCGAAGACGATGTTGGCGGCCTTGCCGCCGAGTTCGAGGGTGGCCCGCTTGCGGGTGCCGGCGACCGACCGGGCGATGAGCTTGCCGACCTCGGTGGAGCCGGTGAAGGCGAGCTTGTCGACGCCGGGGTGCTCGACGAGCGCCTGGCCAGTGGGGCCGGCGCCGGTGACGATGTTGACCACGCCGGGGGGCAGGTCGGCCTCCTGGCACACCTGGGCGAACAGCAGCGCCGTGAGCGGGGTCGTCTCGGCGGGCTTGAGCACGACGGTGTTGCCGCACGCCAGCGCCGGGGCGATCTTCCAGGCGAGCATGAGCAGCGGGAAGTTCCACGGGATAACTTGCCCGACGACGCCGACCGGTCTCGGGGGCTCGGCGGGGGAGCCGCCCAGGCCGGCATACCCGAGCTTGTCGGCCCACCCCGCGTGGTAGAAGAAGTGCGCCGCCGCCAGCGGGACGTCGACATCGCGGCTCTCGGTGATCGGCTTGCCGTTGTCGAGGGTCTCCAGGACGGCGAACTCGCGAGCCCGCTCCTGCAGGATGCGGGCGATTCGGAAGAGGTACTTCCCGCGTTCGGCTCCCGAGAGCCGCCCCCAGACCCCCTCGTATGCCGTGCGTGCGGCGGCGACCGCGCGGTCGACGTCGGCAGCGCTCGCCTGGCCGATCTCGGCGAGCACCTCCTCAGTCGCCGGGTTGACCGTCGGGAAGGACGGGCCGGACGCGGGGACGAAGTCGCCACCGACGAAGAGGCCGTAGCTGTCGGCAATGGTCACCACGGCCCGGGACTCCGGGGCGGGGGCGTAGTCGAAGCGGGTCATGTCGTCCTCAGTCGATCGTGACGTAGTCGGGACCGGAGTAGGCGCCGGTGGCCAGCTTCTGGCGCTGCAGCAGCAGGTCGCCGAGCAGGCCCGAGGCGCCGAAGCGGAACCAGTCGGGGGTGAGCCAGTCGGGGCCGGCGATCTCGTTGACCATGACGAGGTATTTCATGGCGTCCTTGGTGGTGCGGATGCCGCCGGCCGGTTTGACGCCGATCTGGGTGCCGGTGAGCTCACGCCAGTCGCGAACGGCCTCGAGCATGACCAGGGTGACCGGCAGGGTGGCGGCAGGGGCGATCTTGCCGGTGCTTGTCTTGATGAAGTCGGCTCCGGCGAGCATCGCGAGATAGGACGCCCGACGGACCGCGTCGTAGGTGGCCAGTTCCCCGGTCTCGAGGATCACCTTGAGGTGGGCGGCCGTGCCGTCGGGCCGGGCGCAGGCCGCCTTGACCGCGACGATCTCGTCGAAGACCTGCAGATAGCGCCCGGCAAGGAAGGCTCCGCGGTCGATGACCATGTCGATCTCGTCGGCTCCCCCCTCGACCGCGTCACGGGTGTCGGCCAGCTTGACCGGCATACTGGCTCGTCCCGACGGGAAGGCGGTGGCGACCGCCGCGACGTGGATCAGGCTGTCTCCCAACGCCTTTCGTGCGGTCGCAGCGAGATCGCCGTAGACGCACACCGCCGCCGGTCGCGGCGTGGTCGGGTCGGTCGGGTCGGGCACGAGGGCCTTGGCGCACAGCGAGCGCACCTTGCCCGGGGTGTCGGCGCCTTCCAGGGTGGTGAGGTCGATCATCGAGATCGCGAGGTCGATGGCAAAGGCCTTGGCGGTCGTCTTGATCGACCGGGTGCCCAGGCCCGCCACGCGCGCCTCCGCTCCGACCTGGTCGACGCCGGGCAGGCCGTGCAGCCAGCGTCGCAGGACGGGATCGGATAGGCGGGATACCCCGAGCAGGTCACGGGCCACGGAAGGGCGGACTGTGGTCACCGAGTGAGTCTAGGCCTCGGCTGGGCGTGGGCGACATGTCATCATGGGCGGACGATGAACGACGCGCCCGCCTCTGCCGAGAACGATTTCGGCTACACCCTCCGGCATACCGGCACCGTGGCACTTGGGGTCGTGGGGGCGCTCGCGGCCCTCGTCGTGGCGGGGGTGTCCCTCGCGGCGGGGCCGGCCTTCGTGGCCGCGCTGGTGACTTTCGCTGCCTTGTCGGTGGTGCTGCTGGTGCGCCCGAGCGTGCGGGTGGGCACCGGCGGGGTGCGGATCGACAACCCCTTCCGGCGGCACGTGGTGCCGTGGCCGGCATACCAGGACGTCGCCAGCCGCTGGAACCTCTGTGTGTATGCCGCGCGCGATCCCGGTGAGGTGGAGATCAAGGCGTGGGCACTCGCCTCGCGGGTGACGCGACCGCGCGGTGAGGGTCTGCTCGGGCTGCCTGGCATCCGCGGGCGGTTGACCCGTGACCTGCCGCCGGCTCCGGAACGACCGCGCACGTCTGGGCTGCCTGCGCACATCGCCGGCACCGCGAGCGGTGCTGCGAGTTTCATCGAACAGGCCCATGCCGAGTGGCAGGAGGGGGTGGCGACTGGCGAGTTCCGCGCGCCGGCCGCCGCGCAGCGCCATGTCGACCAGCGCTGGGACCTGCTCGACATCACCCTCGTCGCTGTGCCGGCCGTCGCCTGGCTGATCGCCCTGCTGGTGGGCTGAGCGCTCAGGCGCCGGAGACCTCCTTGAGCACGCCTTCTTGCGGGGTCGGTAGGCCGGTCTGCTCGGCGCGGACCTCGGTCTTCTGCGCGCGGTCGCGGTAGTCCCAGAGTTCGAAAGTCTGCAGCCCCCAGAACAGCCCGAAGGACGCGATGAGGACCACCTCGATCCAGAAGACCCGGGTGTCGTTGACGCTGGAGCCCGCGGTGATCAGCACGACGGCAACGAGCAGGACGATCATCAGCGCGGCCGTGAGGACATAACCCAGCGCCCAGGTGCGGTCACGATTGAGATAGGCACCGATGGCATTGGTGAGGATGACCAGGATGATCCCGACGAACATCGTTACCGCGGCCCAGTTGTGGGCATTGGCGACGAACCACGTCTGGTCCCGGAAGAACTGCCAGACGATCCGGGCGACCACGGCATACCCGAGGGCGGCCGTGATGACGACGACCGGGTGACGGTAGTCCTGGTTGCGGGCGCGCCCGATGACGACCCAGCGGAGGACCTCGGCGGCCAGTGCGGCGATGAAGACCGCCGTGACGTTGTTCGTGATCGCGGAAGCGGTGTCGTATTGCACCAGGGTCCCGGAGCATGGGCGCAGATCGGCGCCGACCATCGGCACCATCGCCACCAGAAAGGCGAGGAACCCGCTGAAGTTGAGCACGACGTCCTCAAAGGCCGAGTTGCCCTGGTTGGCGATGAGGCACATCCCGATGACACACAGCGATGCGACGAAGACACTGTGCACCGGCGTGAAGTAGTAGGCGCTGATCGAGCCGAGCGAGCACCCGCCGTCCACGCCGCGTTGCAGGGTGACGGAGGTGCCGAGGAAGAGCGCAACGACCAGTGGCGCGACCCGCAGATAGCGGTAGGTGTCGCGGGCCACAGGGTCAGGACGGCCAGGGTCGAGCACTGGCCCAGGGGGAGAGACTGGACTCATGCCGACAGTGTGGGGGTCAGGACGCGGTCATGTCCTGAAAACCGGCACGTAACTGCGCCAACCGCGCGGCTCCGGTATGCCGTGCGCGCGCCAGATCGTCGGGCCCGGCCACCGGTTCGATGACCTCGAGGTAGACCTTGACCTTGGGCTCGGTGCCCGAGGGGCGCACGATCGCGCGCGAGCGGTCGGTGAACCAGTAGCGCAGCCCGTCGGTCGGTGGCAATCCGCCGACGCCCTCGGCGAGGTCCTCGACCCGGTCGACCGGCACGCCGCCCACCGCCGTCGGCACGTCGGCTCGCAGCCGGGCCATGAGCGCCGGGATGAGCGCGAGATCGGTGACCCGGATCGAGAAGGCATCGGTGGCATAGACCCCGTGTTGCACGGCCAGCTCGTCGAGCAGGTCCAGCAGGGTGCGGCCCGCGCGCTTGAGGTCAGCGGTCAGCTCGGCGACGAGCAGTGCCGCCGAGACGCCGTCCTTGTCGCGCACCACATCCGGGGCCACGCAGTAGCCCAGCGCCTCCTCGTAGCCGTAGGCCAGCCCCGGCACCCGCGCGATCCACTTGAACCCGGTGAGCGTCTCCTCGTGCGGTATGCCCGCCGAGGCCGCGAGGGCCGACAGCATCCGCGACGAGACGATGGAGTTGGCGAACACTCCTGCCTCGGGCACGCCTCGGGTGATGGCGTGCGCGCCGAGCAGCACGCCCACCTCGTCGCCGCGCAGCATCCGCCAGGTGTCGTGGTCGAGCACCGCGACGGCGCAGCGGTCGGCGTCGGGGTCGTTGGCGATGACGACATCGGGGCTGCACCGCTGGGCCAAGGCCAGGGCCGCGTCGATTGCGCCGGGTTCCTCCGGGTTGGGGAAGTGCACGGTCGGGAAGTCAGGATCAGGCTGCGCCTGGCTCGTGACGACCGCCGGGGCAGGGAACCCAGCCAACGCGAAAGCCCTTGCGACAGTGTCATTTCCGACACCGTGCAGCGAGGTGTGCACAACCTGGACGTCGCGTGGGGCGTCCTCGCGGACCAGGGCGGCCACCGCGGCGAGGTAGGCATCGAGCACGTCCGCACCCAAGGTCTCCCAGCCCTCGGTCGCCAGGGGTACCTCAGCCACCGAGGTCACCCGCGCGATCCGGGCCGCAATCCCGGCGTCGGCCGGGGGCACGATCTGCGAGCCGTCGCCGAGATAGACCTTGTAGCCGTTGTCCTGCGGCGGGTTGTGGCTGGCGGTGACCATGACCCCCGCATCGGCTCCGAGGTGGCGGATCGCGAAGGCGAGCACCGGCGTCGGCAGCACGCCGGGCAACACGGCCGCGCGCCCCCCGGCGGCCACGACGACCGCAGCGGTGTCACGCGCGAAATCGGCCGACCGGTGCCGGGCGTCGAAGCCCACGACGACGAAGGGCTCGCGGCGCGGCCCACCCAGCGCCGTGGGCAGGTCATGACGCAGGTATGCCGTGAGGCCGGCTGCCGCCCGAATGACCACCGCCCGGTTCATCCGGTTGGGCCCGGCCCCGATCGCTCCGCGCAGCCCTGCCGTGCCGAACTCCAACATCCCGGTGAAGCGGTCGGCGAGGTCGGCCCCCGCTGGGACGTCGCCCGCCTCGGCCGCGGCGATGACGGTGGCGAGTTCGGCCCGGGTGATCTCGTCGGGGTCGTCGGCGAGCCAGGCCCGCGCGTGGGTGAGCAGTGCGGCAGAAGCCCCTGGGCCAGACGCCGCTGGGACAGGCGGAACGGGAGCGGACGGAACGGGAGCGGACGGCATACCGATGCCTTAGTTGTGGTGGGCGATGCGGGTGACCACGGCGGCGAGCAGGCGACCGCAGCGGGCGGCGGCGGCCTGGCCGGCTTCGAGGACCTCCTCGTGGGACAGCGGCTGGTCGGAGATGCCGGCCGCGAGGTTGGTCACCAGGGAGATGCCGAGCACCTCCAGGCCGGCCTCGCGTGCGGCGATGGCTTCCAGCGTGGTCGACATGCCCACGAGGTCGCCGCCGAGGATCTTGGCCATCTGCACCTCGGCCGGGGTCTCGTAGTGCGGCCCGCGGAACTGCACATAGACGCCCTCGTCGAGGTCGGCATCGACCTCGTGGGCGATGGCCCTCAGCCGGGCGGAGTAGAGGTCGGTGAGGTCGACGAAGTGCGCGCCCTCGATCGGGGAGGTCGCGGTGAGGTTGAGGTGGTCGCGGATGAGCACGGGGGTGCCTGGGGTCCAGGCCGGGTTGAGGCCCCCGCAGCCGTTGGTCAGCACGATCGTCGAGCACCCCGCGGCCTTGGCAGTGCGCACCGCGTGGACCACCGCGCGCACCCCGCGCCCCTCGTAGAAGTGCGTGCGGGTGCCGAAGACGAGGGCCCGCGCTCCGGTATCACCGATCGCCACCGAGCGGGTGGCACTGGAATGGCCGGCCACGGCCGCCTTGCGGAAGCCGGGGATGTCGGCCGAGTCGACGCTCGCGAGGGTCGGCCCGATGAGCTCGGCGGTCTGGCCCCACCCGGAGCCGAGCACGAGGGCCACGTCGTGGGTGGGTGCGCCGGTGCGGTCGGCGATGACCGCCGCTGCGGCCGCGGCCACCTCCAGGGGGTCGACGGTGGGGTCGGCAAGGTCCAGTTGGGTGCTCACCCGGCTGAGCCTAGTCACGGTAGGAGGGCCGCGGGAGCACCCCGTCACTGGTGCGCTGGGACCGGCCGGTGAAGGTGGTTGGATGGCGGGGTGATCGCACGTCAAACGTCGTCAGTCGTCGTCATCGGTGGGGGACCGGGGGGATATGAGGCCGCACTCGTGGCCCGTCGGCTCGGAGCCCAGGTGACCGTCGTCGACAGCGACGGTCTGGGCGGTTCGTGTGTGCTCACCGACTGCGTGCCGAGCAAGAGCCTCATCTCCACCGCGCACGTCGTGCGCCGGATGAGCGCGGCGGCCGAGCACGGCGTCGACATCTCGTCGCTCTCGGCAGGCACCGACTTGCGCGCGGTCAACCAGCGCATCCTCGCCCTCGCCGCTGCCCAGAGCGCCGACATCACCCAGCGGGTCACCTCGGACGGCATACGGGTATGCCGTGGCACCGGGCGGCTGCTCTCGCCCTCCCGGGTGCAGGTCGACCTGTCCAGCGGTGGCTCGGAGGATCTCGAAGCCGACGTGGTCCTGGTTGCCACCGGCTCGACGCCGCGAGTGATGGCCACCGCACGACCCGATGGCGAGCGGATCCTCACCTGGACCCAGATCTATGCGCTCGACGAAGTGCCCGACAACCTCGTCGTCGTGGGCTCGGGTGTCACCGGTGCCGAACTCGCCCAGGCCTATCTCGGTCTCGGCAGCCGGGTCACGCTGGTCTCATCGCGGGACCAGGTGCTGCCCGGCGAGGACTCTGACGCCGCCAAGGTCATCGAGGAGGTCTTCAAGCGCGAGGGCATGCAGGTGCTCTCCCGGTCGCGGATGAGCGCCGTCGAGCGCACCGCCGATGGAGTGCTCGTGCGCCTGGAGGACGGGCGCACCGTCGAGGGCTCGCATGCCCTGCTCGCGGTCGGCTCGGTGCCCAACACTCGGGGGATCGGCCTGGAACCGGCCGGAGTGCTGCTCGGTCCTGGTGGTCACATCCAGGTCGACGGGGTCTCCCGCACGTCGGTGCGCGGCGTGTATGCCGCCGGCGACTGCACCGGCGTCTTCCCGCTCGCATCGGTAGCCGCCATGCAGGGCCGGATCGCCATGTGGCACGCCCTCGGCGATGCGGTGACCCCGCTGCACCTGGATGTCGTCTCGGCCAATGTCTTCACCGACCCCGAGATCGCCAACGTCGGCGTCACCCAGAAGCAGGTCGACTCGGGTGAGGTGCAGGCCCGGGTGGTCACCCTGCCGTTGGCGACCAACGCCCGCGCCAAAATGGACAGCATCCACGACGGCTTCGTCAAGATCTTCGCCCGCCCCGGTCAGGGCACCGTGCTCGGCGGGGTTGTCGTCGCGCCGCGCGCGTCCGAGTTGATCTATCCGATCACCATCGCCGTCGAGAACGGCCTCACCGTCGACCACCTGTCCAACGCCTACACGATCTATCCGTCAATCTCGGGGTCGATCGGTGAGGCAGCGCGCAGATTGCACTCGGCGCTGCGCTGACGGATGGGTTGGCGCCCTGCTGGGGACGGGTTTGTCGGCGGGTCGGAAGGTTTCCCGGCGCACCGAGCCCTGGGGGCGCGGGTTTGTCGGCGGGTCGGAAGGTTTCCCGGCGCATCGAGCCCTGGGGGCGCGGGTTTGTCGGCGGGTCGGAAGGTTTCCCGGCGCATCGAGCCCTGGGGGTGCGGGTTTGTCGGCGGGTCGGAAGGTTTCCCGGCGCATCAGCCCTGCCGCGGCCCCGCTTGGTCGCCACCTACGGCGACGAGCGGGGCCGACGTGCGGGACGGTCCTAAGCCTCGTCCTTGATATCGGCCAGCACCGTGCCGCTGGAGACGGTCTCACCGACCTTTGCCGCCAGGCCGGTGATGACCCCGGCCTTGTGCGCGTTGATCGGTTGTTCCATCTTCATCGCCTCGAGAACGACCACGAGGTCGCCGGCGGCGACGGTCTGGCCCTCTTCGACGGCGACCTTGACGATGGTGCCCTGCATGGGTGCCGTGAGCGAGTCACCCGACGCTGCCGCACCGGACTTGCCCGAGCCGCTGCGCTTGGGGGCCCGCTTCTTGGCAGCGCCGCCTGCGCCGCCGCCGTTGCCGCCGCCACCGAGGGACAGGCCACCGGGCAGGCTCACCTCGATGCGCTTGCCGCCGACCTCGACCACGATGGTCTGGCGCTCCTGCGACTCTTGCGGGTCTGCCGACCCACCGGCATACGGGGCAATGGTGTTGTCGAACTCGGTCTCGATCCAGCGAGTGTGGATGGAGAAGGGGGTGTCGGCGTCGGCCGGCGCGAAGGCCGGATCGGCGACGACCGCCCGGTGGAACGGCGTGACCGTCGGCATGCCCTCGATGACGAGCTCGTCCAGGACGCGGCGCGAGCGCTCGATGGCCTGGGCGCGGTCGCGACCGGTGACGATGAGCTTGGCGATCATCGAGTCGAAGGCACCGGCGATCGTGTCGCCTTCCACCACGCCGGCGTCCCAGCGCACGCCCGGGCCGCTCGGGACGACCATCCGGGAGATGGTGCCCGGTGCCGGGAGGAAGCCGCGGCCGGCGTCCTCGCCGTTGATGCGGAACTCGAGGGAGTGGGCGTGCGGTTCGGGGTCGGGGAAGTCGAGCGCCTCGCCGTTGGCGATGCGGAACTGCTGGCGCACCAGGTCGACACCAGTGACCTCCTCGGTCACCGGGTGCTCGACCTGCAGTCGAGTGTTGACCTCGAGGAAGGAGATGTCGCCGGCCGGGCCGACGAGGAACTCGCAGGTGCCGGCGCCGACGTAGCCGGCCTCCTTGAGGATGGCCTTGGACGCTCGGACCAACTCGGTGTGCTGGGCCTCGGTGAGGAAGGGCGCGGGGGCTTCTTCGACGAGCTTCTGGTTGCGCCGCTGCAGCGAGCAGTCGCGGGTGGAGACGACAACGACGTTGCCGTGCTGGTCGGCCAGGCATTGGGTTTCCACGTGCCGGGGACGGTCGAGGAAGCGCTCGACGAAGCACTCGCCGCGACCGAAGGCCGTGACGGCTTCGCGGACGGCCGATTCGTAGAGCTCGGGGATCTCCTCGAGGTTGCGGGCCACCTTGAGGCCTCGTCCGCCGCCGCCATAGGCCGCCTTGATGGCCACCGGCAGGCCGTGGGCCTTGGCGAATTCGACGACCTCGTCTGGACCGGAGACCGGGTCGGACGTGCCGGGCACGAGTGGGGCCTGCGCCTTGAGCGCGATGTGACGGGCCTTGACCTTGTCACCGAGCGAGTCGATGGCGGCCGGCCCCGGGCCGATCCACACCAGCCCCTCATCGATCACCCGCTGGGCGAAGCCGGCGTTCTCGGCGAGGAAGCCATAACCCGGGTGCACGGCGTCGGCGCCGGACTCCTTGGCGATGGCGATGAGCTTGTCCTGCACGAGGTAGGAGTCACCCGGTGTCGAGCCGTTGAGGGCGTAGGCCTCGTCGGCCACCTTGACGTGCAAAGCGTCGCGGTCGGGGTCGGCATACACGGCGACCGAGCCGATGCCGGCGTCCTTGCAGGCGCGAGCGATACGGACGGCGATCTCGCCGCGGTTTGCGATCAAGACTTTGCTGATGGCCATGCTGCGCAGCGTAGCGCCTCACCTCCCCGCGGTCCCGTGCTAGCCGCAGGTGTGCGCTATCCCTCCTCCCGAGCGCTCTATGGTGAGGGAATGACCGCTGATTTCAGCCCCGTCTCTGCCGTCCCGGCCGTCCCTGCTCTTGCGCTGCGCTCGGTCGACACACCCGTCGATATCCCGCAGCTCGGCTTCGGCGTATGGCAGGTCCCGGACGATCAGGTCGAGGGGGCGATCGGGGTCGCACTCGACGCGGGCTACCGCCACATCGACACCGCCCGGATCTACGGCAACGAGGAAGGTGTCGGTCGGGCGCTGCGCACGGCATACCAGGCAGGTATGCCGTCCGGCTCGGTCTTCGTCACGACGAAGGTGTGGAACGACGACCACCGTCGGGTGCGGGTCGCCTTCGACGCCTCGATGCAGCGGTTGGGTCTGGACGTGCTCGACCTCTACCTCATCCACTGGCCGGCGCCGCTCGGGGACGCCTATGTCCAGGCCTGGCGGGAGGTGCTCGCGTTGCGGGCCGAGGGTCGGGTGCGGGCGGTGGGCGTGTGCAACTTCCAGGTCGCCCACCTGGAGCGGCTGGCGGCCGAGACCGGAGAACTGCCCGCGATCAACCAGATCGAGCTGCACCCCTATCTACAGCAGCGTGAGCTGGTCGCCTTCCACGCGGCGCACGACATCGTCACCGAGGCGTGGAGCCCGCTGGCGTCGGGCAAGCAGGTGCTCGATGACCCGGTCGTCACCGCGATCGCTGCCAAGCACGGGGTGAGCCCGGCCCAGGCGGTGATCCGCTGGCACCTGCAGCTGGGGTGTGTCGTCATCCCCAAGTCGGTCACCCCGTCACGGATCCGCGACAACATCGACGTGTTCGGTTTCGAGCTGGACGCCGAGGACCTCGCGGGTCTGGCCGGATTGGACCGGGGGATGCGCACCGGCCCCAACCCGGACGAGTTCACCCTGCACGGGGTCCGCTGACCTCTGGGTGACGCGGCGGACCCACCGCAACGGCACGACAAGGAGACGCGACCAGGAGCCACGACCTCAGCGCAGCCGGTCGAGGTCCTCGCGGCAGCGGGCAGCGAAGGTATCCAACTCCGCGAGCGCGTCGTCGATGTCGCGACGCCGGTGTTCGAGGTCGGCCCGCCGATCGTCGATCTGGGCCAGACAGTATTCGAGCTGGCTGGCCTTGCCGCGCGGCGCGTCGTAGAGGTCGATGATCGTGCGGATCTGCTCGAGCGGGAAGCCGAGCCTTTTGCCGCGCAGGATGAGGTTGAGCCGCGTGCGGTCTCGGCGCTGATACAGCCGAGCGGTGCCACGTCGCTCGGGGGTGACGAGGCCAAGCTCCTCGTAGTGGCGCACTGTGCGATGGGTCACACCGAACTCCGCAGCGATCTCGGCGATCGTCCACGTCGGCTCGGTCTTGTCCGCGCCTGCACTTGTCACGACCCCCACCATGCTTTACGTTGACGTTAACGTCAAGCAGCGGCGCACCCGGCGCGCGCGCAGCCACCCTGGAGGCGACCCCCATGACGACGTCTTTCGAACTCAGCCCCGAGCACGAGCACTTCCGTTCAGTGGTGCGCGATTTCGCCGCCAACGAGATCGCCCCCTATGTCGCCCAATGGGACAAGGACTCGTATTTCCCGACCGAACTCATCCCCAAGCTCGGTGACCTCGGCGTGTTCGGCATCGTCGTGCCAGAGGAGTACGGCGGATCCGACGGTGACTTCACCTCGCTGTGCATTGCGATCGAGGAGCTCGGCCGGGTCGATCAGTCGATCGGCATCACCCTGTCGGCTGGCGTCGGCCTCGGGATCAACCCGATCCTCACCTATGGCACCCACGAGCAGAAGGAACGCTGGCTGCCAGACCTCGTCGCCGGCCGGACTCTCGCCGGCTTCGGTCTGACCGAACCAGAAGCGGGATCGGACGCCGGGGCGACTCAGACGCATGCGGAACTCGACCACGATGAGTGGGTCATCAACGGCAGCAAGGCGTTCATCACCAACGCGGGTAGCTCGATCACCTCGGTCGTCACGGTGACCGCCCGCACCGGCGCCAACCCCGACGGCTCTCCCGAGATCAGCGCGATCATGGTCCCGAACGGCACGCCCGGATTCATCGTCGACCCGCCCTACCACAAGCTCGGTTGGCACATCTCGGACACCCATGGGCTGTCCTTCGACAACTGTCGGGTGCCGATGGACAACCTCCTGGGCAACCGCGGAGAAGGCTTCAAGCAGTTCCTCAAGACCCTCGACGACGGCCGCATCGCCATCAGTGCGCTCGCCCTCGGCTGCACCCAGCGCATGCTGGAGGAGACCGCGGCATACGCCAAGACCCGAATCGCCTTCGGGCGTCCGATCGGCGTCAACCAGGGCGTGTCTTTCCAGATCGCCGATCTGGCCGTGATGGTGGAAGCCTCCCGGCAGCTGACCTATCGGGCGGCCTGGCTCAAGGACGAACAGCACAAGGGACACAAGTCGGTGGCCGAGGTCAAGCAGGCCGCCGCGATCTGCAAGCTCTACACGAGCGAAGCGGCCATGGCCGCGACGCGCATCGCCACCCAGATTTTCGGCGGCAACGGCTTCATGGAGGAATACCCCGTGGCCCGGTTCTACCGGGATGCCAAAATCCTCGAGATCGGTGAAGGCACCTCGGAGGTCCAGCGCATTCTCATCGCGCGCGGGCTTGGGTTGCCCTCGCACTGACCCGCTGTTCATGCACGTGGCCCCTCCAGGAGTCGGTATGCCGTCCAACCACGTCCCCGCCCCGCTCAGCCCAGACGCAGCGACCCCCTTCGCGACCGATGGCGCGGGGGATGACCCGCGCGTCGCCAGCATCCGCGAGCGGTTCGCGACGGCATACCGGCAGACCGACGCACCGCTGTCTGCGGGCGCTGCCGCCAAGCTGGCCCAACAGGACAAGCTCTACGTGCGCGACCGGATCGAGTTGCTCTTCGACGCGGGGTCGTTTGTCGAGGACGCCCGCTATGCCAACTCGCTGGCCACCGGCCTGCCCGCCGATGGCGTCGTGACCGGCCGCGGCCTGGTCGAGGGCCGGCCGGCCGTCGTCATCGCCAACGACCCGACTGTCAAGGCCGGCTCGTGGGGCTCGCGCACCGTCGAGAAGATCGTCCGGGCGACCGAAATGGCGCTGCGCGAAGAGCTTCCGGTCTTCTGGTTCGTCGACTCGGCGGGCGCGCGGATCACCGACCAGGTGGAGATGTTCCCCGGCCGCCGTGGTGCTGGGCGCATCTTCCACAACCAGGTGGCGCTCTCGGGCAAGGTGCCCCAGATCTGTTGCCTGTTCGGGCCGAGCGCCGCAGGTGGGGCCTATATCCCGAGCTTCTGCGACATCATCGTCATGGTCGAGGGCAATGCGTCGATGTATCTCGGCAGCCCCCGAATGGCCGAGATGGTCGTCGGCGAAAAGGTCAGCCTCGAGGAGATGGGCGGGGCGCGCATGCACTGCACCGTCTCCGGGGTCGGCGACCTGCTGGCCCACGACGATGCCGAGGCGATCGAGTTGGCCAAGCTCTACTTCTCCTACCTGCCTGGCTGCTGGCGCGACCACCCGCCCGTCTATCACGCCGAGGAGCCCACGGAGCCGCTCACCCGGCATACCGTGCCCGAGCGGGAGAGCCAACCGTTCGACATCCACGAGGTCATCGACGGCCTCGTCGACGACGACTCGTTCTTCGAGCTCAAGCCGCTGTTCGCCGCGGAACTCGTCATCGGCTTCGGGCGGATGGCCGGGCAGACCGTCGGGATTGTCGCCAACAACTCGGCGGTCAAGGGCGGGGTGCTCTTCACCGACTCGGCCGACAAGGCGGCCCGGTTCATCTGGCTGTGCGACGCCTTCTCGATCCCGCTGGTCTATCTCGCCGATGTCCCGGGCTTCATGATCGGCTCGGAGGTCGAGCGAGGCGGCATCATCCGGCACGGCGCGAAGATGGTGTCGGCGGTCTCCGAGGCAACCGTGCCGCAGTTCTGCGTCGTGGTCCGCAAGGCCTACGGCGCCGGCCTGTATGCCATGGGCGGGCCTGGCTTTGGGCCGGATGCGACGATCGCGCTGCCGACCGCCAAGATCGCGGTCATGGGGCCGGAGGCGGCCACCAACGCGGTCTACGCCAACAAGATCGCCGAGGTGTATGCCGCCCAAGGCGCCGACGCGCGGGACGCCTTCGTCGCTGCCCGGCGCGCGGAATATGAGCAGGACGTCGACCTGCAACGGCTCGCCGCCGACCTGGTCGTCGACGTCGTCATCGAGGCGGATGCGCTCCGCGAGGAGTTGCTGCACCGGTTGCACTATGCCGCGCGGCGCGACCGCCACTTCAGCGACCGCCGCCGCTCGGTGCCGCCGGTCTAGGCTTCACCTCATGCGCGCGGGCACCCGGGAGACCTCTGCGACCCCCGGGACGATTCGCTGGTCGAGCACCCGCGGCTTCCGGGTCTGGTTTCCCCTGGCCCTGTATGCCGTGACCCGCGCCATCGACGCCATCTACTTCGCCGTCATGCAGACCCACCAGATCGCCATGGGTGGCTCGGTCGAGGTCGCCCGCGTGCTCTACCCGACCTCTGCGGCACCGGGATACTTCGTCGCCTTGGCCAACTGGGACGGCCAGTGGTACCACGAGATCGCCGACCTCGGTTATCCGGTGCCGTTGCCCACCGGTCCCGACGGGGCTGTCGTGCAGAACCCATGGGCCTTCTATCCGGTCTTTCCGCTGGTGACCCGCGCGGTCATGTGGATCACCGGCGCCGACTTCTATGTTGCCGGGTCGATGCTCTCGCTCGTCGTGGGTGCCGTTGCTCTGGTCCTGCTCTTCCGGCTGGTCGACGATGCGGTGGGCCGTTGGCCGGCGATCGTCGCCACGACCATGGTCACGGCCTATGTCGCGGCCCCCGTGCTGCAGACGACCTACACCGAGTCGTGCGCCCTGTTGCTCGTCGTCCTTGTGCTCACCCTGCTCCGTCGCCGGCAGTATTGGTGGGCGGGGCTGGCCCTGGTCGCCCTGGCGCTGACCCGCAACATCGTCCTGGCCATGGCTCCCGTGCTCATCACCCACGCCATCGTGCGGTGGCGGGCCCGGCATACCGATCCCTTCCCGGTGGTGGATCGGGTCCTGGTGGCCGGGCTGGGAGCGCTGTCGGTGCTGCTCACCTACCTGTGGCCAACCATCGCGCGGGTGGTCACCGGGGACCCGGAGGCATACACCAAGACGATGGCGGCCTGGCGGGTCATCGCCTCGGAGATCAAACTCCACACCTGGATCGACTACGTGTATGCCGACTACGGCCCGATCGGGTGGCTGGTTGCGGCGGCGCTCGTCGTGGCCTATGCGCGGTTCATGCTCAGCCCGCACGCCTGGCGCTGGGGGCCGGAGCTGTGGGGCTGGGCGGGGTCCTACCCGGCATACCAGGTGCTCGTCACCGGGATCGGGCCCTCACGGGTGCGCTATTTCCTGCTGGCCTTCCCGGTGTGGCTCGTGCTTGCGTGGTTGCTGGACCGGGATCGAGTCCGGCAGTTCCGGGTGCCGCTGCTCGTCGCTCTGGCATGCGGCGGGGTGGCCGCGCAGGGCTGGTGGATCTGGAACTACTGGATCATCACCGATCTCAGCGGGGAGTTTCAGTTTCCGTAACAGCACGCCCCTCGGTGAGCGCTGTCGTGATGTCGGCCATGAGCTCTTGCACGGCGTTGGAGCCATTCGACGGTCCACCGGCCAGCATCCCGTCCGCCCCGAAGAGCACCGCGCCGGGGGAGCTGAGTTGGAAGAACTGGGTGAAGATCAGCTCCGGGTCGACGAAGACGCCGAGGCTCGGGTCGAGGCGGGCTCGGGCGGCGTCGTCGTAGCGCTGCACGAGCACGTGGACCGCGAGCTCCGGGTTTTCGGCCTGGAAGGCGGGCAGGGCGTCGATGACCGTCATGCACGCGCCGCACCCCATGTTGGCGTAGACGACGAAACGCGCCTGCTGCAGCGACAGGTCGAGCAGGTTGTGCCGGTCGCCGTGGCTGTCGGTGAGAAACAGGGTGGGCGTGGGCCGGCGTTCATAGTCGGCGAGGTCCTCGTCGGCCGACGGGCCGGCCGCAGGCGAGCCGGCGGCATAGGTCATCAGCCCGGCGACCAGAACGGTGACCGCCAGGGCGAGCAGCCAGCCCCACTCGACGGCATCGGCACCGAGGAGGCGGGCCAGGACGCTGCCATGCTGGAGTGCGTCCGACAGTGCCGCGACGGCCAATCCGAGCAAGAGCACGTTGCGCACGACGGTCACCGGGCCCACGGTCCCGAGCCCGAGCTTGCCCAGGCAGCCACACTCGACCTTCTCGGGGAAGCGGCTGGCCCGCACGATGACCATGAGGTAGCCGGCGAACAGCGCGACAGTCCCGATCGCCACGACTGTCTGGAGCACTCCCGAGGTCACGACGAGCGCCAGGGCCAGCGCCAGCTCTACCCAGGGCAGCACCCGTGGGGCGGCCGACCGAGTGAGCCGTAACGGCAGGCCCAAGGTGTAGAAGCTCTCGCGGGTGGAGCGCGGGTCACGCACCTTCGCTGCGCCGCTCACGACCAGCACGAGGGCGAGCAGGAGTGCCGGGACACTCCAGGTCAAGGGCGACATTCCGACGAGGATACCGGCGCGGAACCGGCGCGGCGCGGCCCGATCAGCCCACCGATCGGGGCAGCAGGTGAGTCCACGGGACGTCGAGGTCAGCCAGCAGTTCTCGCAGTAGGGGCAGCGAGAGGCCGACGACATTGTGGTGGTCGCCCTCGATACCGGTGACGAAGGGGCCACCCAGGCCGTCGATCGTGAACGCACCGGCGACACGCAATGGCTCACCGGTCGCGACATAGGCAGCAATCTCGGCGTCGCTGAGGTCGGCGAAGTGCACCCTGGTCGAGGCGGTCGCCCCCACCGTGCCGACACCCCGCCGAGGCCTGCCGGCCTTGGCTTCGCGTACGTCGAGGAGCCAGTGTCCTGTGTGCAAGACCCCGCTGCGCCCGCGCATCCGCCGCCAGCGAGCCGCGGCTTGGTCAGCATCGGCGGGCTTGCCGTGGACCTCGCCGTCGAGTTCCAAGACGGAGTCACAGCCCAGCACGAGGTGGCCGCGGTGACGATCCCGAGCGCCGTACGCGACGTCCTCGGCCTTGGCTCGGGCGAGTAACAGGGCCACCTGGCTCGGATCCAGCTCCCCGAAGCGCTCACGGGCGGCGACCAACACGGCATCCTCATCGACGTCGCTGACGACGACCTCGGGCTCCACCCCGGCGCGCTGCAGCGTCTGACGCCGGGCAGGCGAGGCTGATGCGAGGGTCAGGCGGATCCGCGGACTGGTCACTCGCCCCAATGTATGCGGTGCGGCTGCTACGAGGAGAGTTCGCCCAGCACCGCCGCGCGCAAGGTCTCCAGGTCGACTCCGCCGATGTCCAGGGCTCGCCGGTGGAATGCCTTGAGGTCGAAGTCGGCGCCCTCGCGGCGGCGCATCTCCTCGCGCAGCGACATCCAGAGCCGCTCGCCGATCTTGTAGCTCGGCGCCTGCCCCGGCCAGCCGAGGTAACGGTCCAGTTCGAAGCGCAGTGACTTCTCGGTCTGGTTGGCGTGGGCGGTGAGATAGGCCCAGGCCTTGTCATAGGTCCACTGTCCGCCCCCGACTTCGGCCGGCGCGGCCAGCTCGCAGTGCACCCCGATGTCGATGACGACGCGTGCGGCGCGCAGCGACTGCATGTCCAGCCAGCCCAGCCGGTTGCCCGGGTCGTCCATGAACCCGAGCTCAGCCATCAGCCGCTCGGCATACAGCGCCCAGCCCTCGCCGTAACCGCTGGTCCAGGCCATCAGCCGTCGCCACCGGTTGAGCGTCTCGCCGCGCAGCACGGTCTGGGCGACCTGGAGGTGATGCCCCGGCACGCCCTCGTGGTAGACGGTGGTGAGCTCGCGCCAGGTGCCGAACTCGGTGTCGCCCTTGGGCACCGACCACCACATCCGGCCGGGCCGGCTGAAGTCCTCGCTCGGGCCGGTGTAATAGATGCCGCCGGTCTGGGTGGGGGCGATGCGGCACTCGATGGTCCGGGCCGGCACCGGGATGTCGAAGTGCACATCGGTCAGCGCCGTGATGGCCGCGTCGGCCTGGGTCTGCATCCACTCCTGCAGCGCCGCGGTGCCCTCGAGCCGATAGCGCGGGTCGGCGTCCAGCAGCGCGATGGCCTCCTTGACCGAGGCGCCGGGGCGGATCTGGCCGGCCACGACGTCCATCGCGGCGGAGATCTCGGCGACCTGCTCCTGGCCCCAGGCGTAGGTCTCCTCGAGGTCGATCGTGGCGCCGACGAAGACCCGGCTGACCAGCGGGTAGCGCTCGCGCCCGAACGCGTCGGTCTCCGGGGCGTGCGGCAGCAGCTCGGTGCGCAAGAACTCCCCGAGATCGCGGTATGCCGTGGCCGCAGCATCGCGCGCAGCAGTCAGATCGCGGGCCAGCGTTGCCGGCAAGGGGGTGCCGCCGACGCGGGCCTGATCGACGAGGGTGCTGAAGTAGCCGTCCGCGGCCACGTTGTCCTCGCACTGCCCGATGACTGCCGCGACCTGACGCCGGGCCGCGACATTGCCGCGAGCGCGGGCGTGCACCAACGAGGCCTGATAGCCGGCTAGGGCCTCGGGCACCTTGGCCATCCGGGTGGCGAAGGTCGCCCAATCGGCTTCGGTCGCCTGGCCCATCAGGTCGAAGATGTCGCGGACGCCCTGGGCCGGGCAGGCCAGGACGTTGAGATTCATGTGATCCAGGCCAGAGGCATACAGCTGCTCAGCCAGGCCGAGGCGGTCGGTCATCGCCGCGACGGTGATCCGGTCGACGTCGTCAGTGGGCTTGGCCGTGGCCAGGGCGGCGAGAGTGGAGCGGCGCAGCGCCGAGTGCTCGGCCAGCCCGTCCGGGGAGAGGTCATCGAGGTCGGCATCATGGCCGGCGATGCCGTAGTAGGTGGCTTCCATCGGGCTGAGGGCGACGAAGGAATCGACGTAGGACTCGGCGATGGCGTCGATCGCCGTAGCGGGGCGCGCGGTGTGCGGACCGCTCTGCGGATGAGTGCTCACCGGATGAACCTATCTGTCGCGGCTGCCACCGCCAGGTGACCTTGCCCGCCGACCGTCGCAATGTCGCTGCTGGATGCCTATCGTGGTGAGCATGCTCGCTGCCTACGCCGCCGCCCAAGACCGCGCGAACCCATTGTCGGGCCTGGTCATCGGGGATCGACCCGAGCCGACGGAACGTCCCGGTTGGGTGACCGTCGACCTGCGTGCCTCCGGGCTCAATCACCACGACGTGTGGTCGCTCATGGGCGTCGGCCTGGCTGCCGACCGGCTGCCGATGATCCTCGGTTGTGATGGCGCCGGCGTCACAACCGACGGACGCGAGGTCATCATCCACGCCGTCGTCGCCAGCGAGGGCTGGCAGGGCGACGAAACCCTCGACCCGGCGCGCACCCTGCTGTCCGAGTTGCATCCGGGCACGCTCGCCGAACGGGTGTCCGTGCCGGCGCACAATGTCGTGCCCAAACCCGAGGGCATGTCGTGGGCGACTGCCGCGTGCCTGTCGACGGCGTGGCTCACGGCATACCGGATGTTGTTCGTCAACGCGGGGGTGACCCCCGGCGCCACCGTGCTCGTCCAAGGGGCCGGCGGCGGAGTGGCCACCGCGCTCATCCAACTCGGCGCGGCGGCGGGCTACCGCATGTGGGTGACCTCGCGGGAGGAGGCCAAGGCCGCCAAGGCAGTGGAGATCGGGGCCGACCGGGCCTTCGGGTCGGGGGAGCGGCTGCCCGAGCGCGTTGATGCCGTGATGGAAACCGTCGGCGCGGCGACCTGGTCGCACTCGGTCAACTCCCTCAAGCCGGGCGGCACCATCGTCATCTCCGGTGCAACCAGCGGCGACGCGCCGGCGAAGGCCGAGCTCACCAAGATCTTCTTCCGGCAGCAGCGGGTCGTCGGCTCGACGATGGGTTCACGAGCCGAGCTGGAGCGGCTCGCGCAGTTCGTCGTGGCCCGCGGCATCGAGCCGGCCATCGACTCGACGGTGTCGCTGGCCGATGCTCGGGTCGGCTTCGAGCGGATGGCGGCCGGCGAACTCTTCGGCAAGGTCGTCGTCACGGTGGGCTGACCTCGTCGGGGATCGCCACCGCCACCTGCACGGGCGTCGGTATGCCGTGCCGCACCAGGTGCCCCCGGCCGGGGATCGCTTGGGACACGATCGGCGTGGTGATCCCGCAGGTGCGTTCATACCCCGGCGGGAGGGCTCCGAGCAGGAGGACGTCGCCGCTGCGGGTGAGTGTCCCAGCCAGGCTGGTGACGGCGTCGGCGCTGTGCTGTGGCGTCGTGGCCAGGACGAGGTATCCCTGGTCTTCGTCGACGAGCCGGGAGACCTCGCGCAGCACCTCGTCGATGGGGCCGGAGTCGCAGCGATGGGCATCGTCGACGAGCACGGCGAGGTCGGGGTGAGCCCGGCGCAGCGCGATGAGTTCGTCCACCTGGTCGTGGCGCAGCGCGCACACCCGAGGGTGCCCATCGGGAGGCGGGGCGGACAGCAGCGCGACCGGCATACCGGCCTGCGAGAACGCGGTCGCCATGGTGCGCAGTGCCGTGCTCCGTCCTGCCCCCGGGGACCCGACCACCACGACCCGGCGGGACCCATCCCCGGGCCGGAGCACGACCGGCTGGTCGCCATCGGTGCCGATGACGATCGCTCCTGGCTGCGCAGCCAGTGATCCGAGGCTGACCCGGCTCGGGAGCGACCGCACGCGGCGCGGAGCCCAGTCGGCGGGAAGGTGGTGAGGGTGCGGCTCGGCCGCGCGCCCGTCCACAGCCTCGGCAGGAGCAGGGGTCACGAACGCGAGCTGCAGGAGCAGCCCAGTCTTTGGGTCGATGGCGCGCCCGGGTGGGGCCTGGTTCGGCACCTGGCTCGGCCGCACTCCGGCACACGTGAGGTCGATCGGGTCGGCTGGCAGCAGCAGCACGGTCGACCCGAAGCGGGCCGCCATCACGCCGGTGAGCAAGGCCCGACCGCCGGCCACCGCGACGTCTAGATGCCGGTCGGAGGCATCGCGGACCAGGGCCTGCAACCGGTCGGCCACCCGACCGGACTGGCTCAGTTGGTCGAGCACCCGCTCCCAGTCGTCGACGAGCAGCAGCCGACCCAGCGGGCCGGGCGCAGGGGTGTCGAGGACATCGATCAATCGGTCGACGCGCGCGGCATCGGCGGCTGCCACGCTGGCGCCACACAGCGGCAGTTGGGCCAGATCGGCCAGCGCCCCGGTGTGCACGGCATACACCTGCCAGGGACGCGGCCGCTGGGAGGTGACCCGATGGGCCAGGGTCCGCAAGGTGCTCGACCGCCCCGACCGTGCGGATCCCACGATCGCGAGTGCGCCGTTGTCCGGCGGATCCCAGGACCACGGCCGCTGGGCCAGTCGGGTGGGATCGTCGACCAGCCCCAGCGTCACCCCCGAGGACACTTCGGCCAGGGCGTCGATGTCCAGCAGGGTCGGCAAGGGGGGCAACCACGGCGAAGCAGGCGGGGTTGCCCCGAGCGCGGCGGTGGCCTGCCGGGTGGCCGCGACCAGCAGGTCGAGATCGGTCGGACCGTCGGTCGGCTCGGCAGTCACCGGCAGCGGTATGCCGTCGACGCTCACCACGCGCACCCGCGCGGCCCGCGGGTCGGGGACGGGCGCGGTCACCCGGGCGGTCTGAAACTCGGTGGTCGGCGTCGCAGCGCTGGCCAGGATGGCCCGACCCGGCGCGTGCTGCGGGAGGTCGGCCGCGCTGGTCACCCCGAGGACGTCGAGGGAGTCGACCGCGTCGCGCACCCGCAGCGCGATCCGGCCCGAGAGGTTGGCCCGCATATCGGCGGTGATCGCGCCTCCGGGACGTTGCGTCGCGATGACCAGGTGCACACCGAGCGAGCGGCCGAGCGCGGCGATGCGGACCAGGCCCTGGACGAGATCTGGCAATTCGTCTGCCAGCGAACGGAACTCATCGATGACGATGACGAGCCGGGGGATGCGTGGGTCCTGCTCGGTGCGCTTTCGACGGTAGGTGGTCAGGTCCGGACAGCCGTTGTCGGCCAACAGTCGCTCGCGGCGCCGAAGTTCGGCGGTGAGCGAGGCCAGCGCGCGTTCGGCCAGGTGTTGATCGAGGTCGGTGACCATCCCGACGACGTGCGGTAGGTCGCGGCAGGCGCCGAAGGCCGCCCCGCCCTTGTAGTCGACCAGGACGAAGCACAACTCGTCGGGCCGGTTGAGCGCCGCCGCGGCAGCGACGAGGCTCACGAGGAACTCGGACTTGCCCGATCCGGTCGTCCCGCCAACGAGGAAGTGGGGTCCGTCGTGGTCGAGGTCGAGCACGAGCGGGCCGGTTGCCGTGACTCCCAGCGGCAGTCGGGCCGCGGCCGGGTTGTGCGACCAGCGTTCGGTGAGTGCGGCGGCCCACGTCTCCCGAGCCGGTGCGGGGTCGGCCGGCGGGGGCTCAGGGAGATCCAGCAGATCTGGAAGGCCCAAGAACTCAACGAGACGTGCTCGCCCCGGAATGGCCGCTGCGCCGGGTCGGCCGTGCGCCTCGCGTAATGGCGCCAGCGCGTCGGCCAGTTCCTCGGCCCAGAGCTGGGAGACCCCGTCGCAGCGCAGCTGCGACACCTCTTCCGGTATGCCGTGTAGATCCGGCATGTCCGCAGCGTCGGCCAGCTCGACCACGCTGGTGGCGGCCGCCGGCAAGGCGCTGCGCGTCGGTGCCAGAGCGATGACCAGGGCGTCGTCGGGCACCGCTGCCGCGGTCTGCCGGCCGACCGCCGTGAAGCAATCCACGACGACGAGAGTGCGTGGTCCGGCCGTGTCGGTGCCGGCGGACATCACGTGCGGCAGGCGGGCTGTCCAGCCCCACGACTCGTTGTCGCCGGCGACCTTGAGGTTCAGCGCGGCGGGACCATGCCGGATGACGGCAGCGCCCACGGCCGCCCGCGCCACCCGTCGTGCGGCGTCGCGTGGTCCGACCACCCCGAGGCCGCCGCCCGGGCGCAGGCCCAGCACGATCGGCACCTCCTCGACCAGGACCTCGCGATCGGCGATCGAGACGGTCGTCCGGGCGGTTGCGCGGCCGGTGCCGATCCGGATTGACAGGCCATCGGCCGGGTCACGGTCCCAGAGCAGGGTGAGTCGGCTGCGGGCCGCGTCGAGCAAGGTGGCGGGGTGAGGGTCGGCCAGTCGACGGCATACCTGCTCGGTGGCCAAGGCGTCCGCAAGGGACCGTTCGGCGGCGTCGAGGTCGGTGCGGTATGCCGTCCGCGCTGCCCGGCTGGTCCGCCGTCCCGACCGCCGGTCCTGCCACCAGGTGCCCAGGACCAGGGCCGGCGACATCAGGCCGAACAGCAGCATCGTCGGCGAGCGCAGCACAGCCGCCATGAGCCCGGCAAGCACCAGCGGCAGCGCGAGCGCGAGCCACGGCAATCGGGTCGGGCTGGATTCGGTCGGTGCGACGGGGAAGGCGACCGGCGGTGGCTCGGCTGGCGCTGGGCGGCGGGGTGGGCGATGGACGATGAGGTGGCCCTGGTCGTCGGGACGGACGGTCGCCGGGAGTTCCGTGGGGGTCCGGATCTCGAAGCGGGTCTGACCCAGGTGCACAGAGTCATTCGGTTGCAGCGCAATGGGTTTCGCGCCCACACGGCGACCACCTACGGTGCCGGGGTTGGTCGATCCGCAGTCGCTGACGGACACTCCCGCCCCGGTGACGTCCAGCATCGCGTGGACCCGCGACAGGGTGGGGTCGGTGAGGGAGATGGTCGCCGCACCGGAGCGCCCGAGGGTATGCCGTCCCGGAGCCAACGGGAACACCCGTCCGCTGTCCGGGCCGTCGAGCACGTAGAGCCGCAGCAAGGCCAGCTCGGGGGTCGGCCCACGCTGGGTCAGCACCGGCCCCGGGCTGGTCGTCGGGTCGCTCAGAACGGCATGATCGAGGAGTGGGGGTCGTCCCAGCGGCGTGCTGTCGGGAAGGCGGGAACCGCCGACCTGCACCGTCTCCGGGAGCGCGAGGGCTGCGCGGAGGTGGGCGAAAGTTGCACCCGGGCCGGCTTCGATGCGCACCCGTACCGGCCTGGGCGGTTGATCGACGCGCAGCTCCAGCAACATGGGCGACCTCCTCGGGATCTGTTGGAGGAAGGTCTACCTCCTCGGGGCCACGGCCCGGCAGAGTTATCCACAGGGAGGTGCAGGGTGGGCGTTGCCGAGTTCACCGCGAACCGAGCACGGTGCGCTCGCGGAGATTAGGCTGCCGAGCATGGCAACCCTCGTGCTCACGGTGACCGGTGCTGACCGCGCCGGATTGGTGTCCTCCCTGTCCACCAGCGTGGCCGAGCACGGCGGGAGTTGGCTCACCAGCCGGATGGCCCGGCTCGCGGGCACGTTCGCCGGGGTGGTCCTGATCGAGGTTCCCGATGCGCAGGTCGCCGCTCTCCGAGACGGCGTTGCCCGACTTGCCGACAGCGGGTTGACGGTTGCGGTCACGGTGGCTGGGTCAGCGTCTGCGCCTTCAGGAATCCCGTTGCGGCTCAACCTGATCGGCCATGACCGGCCCGGGATTGTCCACCAGGTCTCGGCTGCTCTCGCCGCCTTTGGGGCAAGCATCGACCACTTGGCCACCCAGACGCGCGAAGCGCCGATGGCCGGCGGAGTGCTCTTCGAGGCAGAGGTCGACGTGATCGCCCCGCCGAGCGCCGACCTGCCGGCCCTGCGCAGTGCGCTGGAGGAGATCGCCGACGAACTCATGGTCGACATCGAGGTGAGCGACGCCGGGTTGGTGGCAGGGTGAAGCAGCTGTCGTGAGGCCTCGCGCTAGCATGTTTGGCGACCCGTGTCTCGCGGGGGTGCCCATCGGGGGGTTGTCATGCACGGTGAACTCGAGCGCGTCGACGGTGCCAAGCGCACCGGTCCGTCTCGGCGTGCCCTCGTGTCAGGCGCAGCGTGGGCGGCGCCCGCGGTGCTCACCGCCGTAGCCGCGCCGGCGTGGGGAGCGGCGTCGGTGCCCCTGAAGTGCTTCACCATGGACTGGGGGCAACTGGCCACCGGGACCTCGCTGACCGGCAAGACCCTCATCAGTTCCGATCCCGTCCTGGGTGCGGGACCCACCACCTCACCAACCCTGGCCATCAGCTCGGGCACGTCCACGGCATACAACTTCGAGGTTGACTATCGCGGCGTGTGGTACGACAACAGCACCCTCACCGTCGCTGGGATGAGCGCGACCAACACCGGAATGATTCTCAACCTGCGGGGTGCCAACGCCACCGAAACGGTCACCCTGAGTTTCAGCCAGCCGATCCGGGAGTTGACCTTCGTTGTCTACGAGCTCAACCGCTGGACGACGACCACCGAGAACGACACGCTCAGCTTCAGCCAGCCGGTGGCCATCACGGGCACCGGGCTCAACGCGACGACCGGCACCGGCCCGTTCTTCCGGACGGCTACCTACTCGTCGCTGACGGCCATCACGGTGCGCACCACGGCGACTGCGGCGTTCAGCACCTTCGCCATCACCTACCTTGACGCGGTCACTGCGTCCACCGGTGGTGGATACGTCGGGATCGGTGATCTCACCATCTGTGTGTGAGCCGCACGGCATACCGGCTGTTGCTGGCAGACTGCACCGGTGACCGGACCCGTCGTCGTGACCACCCAGGCCACGCCCGGGGCACAGATGCCGTGGCGGGAGCGACTGGTCTTCGCCTTCGGTGACACCTTCGGCGGAGGATCGGCGGCGACGATCGCCGTCCTCTATCTGTTCTACCTCACCGACATCATCGGCATCGAACCCGCAGCTGCCGGCGCGACGATCGTCGTGTCGAAGGTCTGGGATGCCGTCAACCACCCCATCTTCGGGATGCTCAGCGACAACACCCGCTCGCGGTGGGGCCGCCGCCGCCCGTGGATCTTCGTCGGGGCGCTGCTTCTGCCCCTTGCCCAGGCGCTGCTCTGGGCGCCCATCGGGTCGTGGACGAGCGAGCCGGCCAAGATCGCCTTCATCATCGGCGGGCACCTGGTCTATACGACGATCGCCAGCATCGTCCTCGTGCCGTTCGCATCGCTCAGCGCCGAGGTGAGCACCGATCCCGACGAGCGCAACACCGTCAACGTCATGCGGTTGGCCGTCGCCGCGAGCTCCGGGGTCGCGTGCACGCTGCTTATGTCGGCGCTGCTCACGAGTTACAAGAACGGCGACATCGGCGTCATGACGCTCTACTACGTGCTGGTCTTCGGCCTGGGGACCCTGTTCGCGGTGCCGCTGCTCGCGGTCGCCGTCGTCACCCATGAGCGCGCGCCGGTGCCGCCGCACGCCCACCTGTCGGTGAAGGCGATGGTCGAGCCGCTCAGGGTGAAGGAGTTCCGCCAGCTCACCCTGCTCTATCTCTGCCCGGCGCTGACCCTCGACATCGTCACCGCGCTGATCATCTACTA
Organism: Actinomycetales bacterium; assembly: GCA_016710385.1. Classification (GTDB taxonomy): domain Bacteria; phylum Actinomycetota; class Actinomycetes; order Actinomycetales; family Dermatophilaceae; genus Phosphoribacter; species Phosphoribacter freyrii. The sequence continues at coordinate 519,147 of JADJVX010000017.1, read as the reverse complement.
CGCCACTTACGTGGTGCGCGGGGTCAACACCACGGTCTTCTTCGGCATCTTCTTCGTCATCATCCTGGCGACCTTCGCCATCGTCGGGAAGCTCGTGACCAGGGTCGACAAGGCGGTCATCTACCGCCGCCTCATCCCGCTGGGCCTGGTCGCCGTCGCCGGGGTCGCTTTCTACCCTGAGCATGGGCCGGTCGTCGGCGTGTATGTCCTGTCGGGCTTTGTCGCCATCGGCCTGGCTGGGTCGCAGACCATGACCTGGGTGATGTTCCCCGACGTCGTCGACGCCGGTGAGCTGCACCAGGGCGCGCGCAACGCCGGCTCGTTCAGCGGTCTGCTCGTCTTCGTGCGCGCGCTGGCCTCGGCCCTGGCTATCTGGATTCTCGGCATCACCCTCAGTGTGACTGGTTATCACCGCCCTCAAGAGGCGTATGCCGTTGCCAGACAGCCGGAGTCGGCGATCCTCGGGATCCGGCTCTCGCTCGTGGTGTGGGTGGTCGTGCTCATGTGCATCGGGTTTGCCGTGGCGCGCACCTACCGCCTCTCCCGCGCCGCCTGCGCGGAGCTCACCGTCGAGTTGGCCGCAGCCCGGGTCGTGCGCCACGCCGTGGCTCCCGAAGCGGGCCTGAACGCCCTGCCGACCTTCGACGAGAGCGCGTGGGACCAACCTCTCGATGAGCCCGAGGGATCTCGGGCCCAAGGTCCCGGGGCCGCAGAAGCCCCTCGTTAGAGTGGAATTGGCGGGTCGCGCACCCCGCGGTCGACCCAGCCTTGGAGTCGATGATGACCGCCCCCCGCACCGTCGTCGTCCTGGGAGCCGCCGGTCGCGACTTCCACAATGTCAACGTGGTGTTCCGCAACGATCCGCAGTACCGGGTGGTGGCCTTCACCGCGACCCAGATCCCCGACATCGCCGATCGCCGTTACCCGCCCGAACTCGCGGGACCGCGGTACCCGGACGGCATACCGATCGTGGAAGAGACCGAGCTGACCGACCTCATCGAGCGGGAGAAGGTCGACCTGGCAGTCTTCGCTTACTCCGACATCCCGCACGAGCGGGTCATGCACCTGGCCTCGCAATGCCTGGCCGCAGGCGCGGACTTCGTCATGCAGAGCGGACGCAACACCATGCTGCGTTCGACCAAGCCGGTCGTGGCGGTGACTGCCGTGCGCACCGGGGTCGGCAAAAGCCAGACCACCCGCTATCTGGCCAAACTGCTGCGGGAGCGTGAGCTGCGCGTGGTGGCGGTGCGTCATCCCATGCCCTACGGCGACCTCGCGGCGCAGGCGTGCCAGCGGTTTGCGGCCTACGCGGACCTGGACCGCTATGACTGCACGATCGAGGAACGCGAGGAGTACGAGCCCCACATCGACGCCGGGGTCGTCGTCTATGCGGGCGTCGACTACGAGCGGATTCTGCGCGAGGCCGAGCAGGAGGCCGACGTCATCCTCTGGGACGGCGGCAACAACGACCTGCCCTTCTACGTGCCCGATCTGCATCTCGTGCTCGTCGACCCGCTGCGCCCCGGCGATGAGCGGCGCTATCACCCTGGCGAGGCCAACGTTCGGATGGCTGATGTCATCATCGTCAACAAGTGCGACGAGGCTATCCCGGAGAACATCGCCCTGGTCGAGACCTCGGTGCGCGAGCTCAACCCGGCGGCCGAGATCATCCGCTGCGACAGCCCGGTCACCCTCGATCAGCCGGAACTCGTCGCCGGCAAGCGGGTGGTCGTCGTCGAAGACGGCCCGACGCTCACCCATGGCTCGATGACTTTCGGTGCGGGGGTGGTCGGCGCTCGGGGCGCTCGCGTCGAGGCGATCGTCGACCCGAGCGGGTATGCCGTGGGGTCGCTGGTCGAAACCTACGCCCGGTATCCCAACGCCCGCGGCATCCTCCCGGCGATGGGCTACTCCCCAGCCCAGGTGCGTGACCTGCAGGCGACCCTGGAGGCCGTCGACGCCGATGCGATTGTCAGCGGCACCCCGATCGACCTGCGCCGGGTGCTCACGGTGCGCAAGCCCATGGTCCGCGCCCATTACGAACTGCGCGAGCAGGTGCCGGGCCGGCTCGATGCCGCGCTGGACCGGGTGCTGGGCGCGAAATGCTGATGCCCTCCGGTATGCCGTGCGGCAGGATGCCTGGGTGACATCTCCCGGCAGCGGCGACCACACGGCATACCGGATCTCCCACGACCCAGCCGAACTCGACCTGGACCGCATCCACGAGTGGCTCTCGACGATGGCCTACTGGTCCATCGGGCGCCCTCGCGAGGTCACCGAGCGCGCGATAGCCGGTTCCCAGGTGTGGGCTGCCTTCGACGCCGCCGGGGACCACGTCGGGGTGGCACGCCTGGTGACCGACGGGGCGACGTTCGGGTGGTTGTGCGATGTCTTCGTCGCTGCGGACCACCGCGGCCGCGGCGTGGGCACGGCGCTCGTGGCCGCCGTCCTTGCGCACGCCGACGCACTGGGGCTCAAGCGGGTGATTCTCGCGACCGAGGACGCGCACGAGGTCTATATCCGACAGGGCTTTGCGGCGCTCGCGCACCCCACGATGTGGCTGCAACGGGGTCGTCCGGTGGACCGGCCCGCCGTTGATCCAGCGCCCGGCCTAACATGAGGTGACATGGGCCAGGACCTCACCAACAGGCACTTCGTCAAGGAACTCGACTTCACCCCGCAGGAGTGGATGGGGCTGGTCGGTCTGGCCCGGCGGCTCAAGGCCGCGCGTTTGGAGGGCCGCGAGGAGCGGATGCTCGTCGGCAAGACGATCGCCCTCATCTTCGAGAAGACCTCGACCCGCACCCGGTGTGCCTTCGAGGTCGCGGCCTATCACCTCGGCGCACAACTGACCTACCTCGATCCCCACGGCAGCCAGATCGGGCACAAGGAGTCGTTCGCGGACACCGGGCGCGTGCTGGGTCGGCTCTACGACGCCATCGAGTTCCGCGGCTCGCGACACGAGGACTGCGAGACCCTGGCTCGGTATGCCGGGGTGCCGGTCTACAACGGCCTCACCGACGCCTGGCACCCGACTCAGGCGCTCTGCGACATCGTGACGATGGTCGAGCACTCGGCCAAGCCGGCCGACGCCATCTCGTATGCCTACGTCGGCGACGCGCGGTACAACATGGGCAACTCGCTGCTGGTCTCGGGTGCGATGTCTGGCATGGACGTGCGGATCGTCGCGCCGCGATCGCTGTGGCCGGCCGAGTCGATCGTCGCGGACGCGCGGAGGGTCGCTGAGCAGACCGGCGGCACGGTCACGCTCACCGAGTCGGTCGAGGACGGCGTCCGCGGGGTCGACTTCGTGCACACCGACGTCTGGGTGTCGATGGGCGAGCCGGACCACGTGTGGGCCGAGCGGATCGCCCTGCTCACGCCGTATGCCGTGACCACTCAGGTCATGCGTGCCACCGGAAACGCCGACTCGAAGTTCATGCACTGCCTCCCGTCGTTCCACAACCGGGAGACCAGCGTGGGCGAGCGGATCTTCCAGGAGTACGGACTCGAGTCGCTGGAGGTCAGCGACGAGGTCTTCGAGTCGTCCGCGTCGATCGTGTTCGATCAGAGCGAAAACCGGATGCACACGATCAAGGCCGTGCTCGCGGCGACCCTCTGCGGCCACGAGCTCTGATCGGCGGGGGGTCGGGATCAGACGGCGGTGCCGACCAGCAGGCCGATGCCGTAGGTGATCGTCATCGCCAGCCACCCGCCGACGACATTGCGCAGCACCGGCCGCCTCCAGCTGGCCCCGCCCAGTCGGGCGCTGGCGTAGCCGGTCAGGGCCAGCGCCAGGACGACGCTGCCGACGGTGGCCGGCAGCCGCAAATCGGCAGGAGCGAAGAGAATCGTCAACAGCGGCAGCATCGCCCCGATGGTGAAGGCCGCCGCCGACGAGAATGCTGCCGTCCACGGGTTGGTGAGATTGTCCGGGTCGATCTGAAGCTCCACCTCGGCGTGCGCGGCCAGCGCGTCATGAGCGGTGAGCTGCACCGCGACCTCGTGAGCCAGCTCCGGGGTCAGCCCCTTGCCCTGATAGATCCCCGTGAGCTCGCGGAGTTCCTGCTCCGGAAGCTCGGCCAATTCGCGCCGCTCCTTGGCTAGCAGCGCCGATTCGGTGTCGCGTTGGGTGCTCACCGAGACGAATTCCCCGACGCCCATCGACAACGCCCCGGCGACGAGACCAGCCACGCCCGCGGTGAGGATGGCCGGTCGTTCGGTCGTCGCGCCGGCGACACCCATGACCAAGCCCGCCACGGACACGATGCCGTCGTTGGCGCCCAGCACCGCCGCGCGGAGCGCGTTGAGGCGGGAGGCGTGACCGCCGTGGTGTGCTTCGCTCCGGTGTGGCACAGGGTTGCCCTGCGCCATCGCGTCGATCTCGCGGGGCGGCACTGCTGGAGTCTCGTTCACTCGGCCAGCCTGCCAGGTTGAGGGGACCCCCCGGCACCGGTATGCCTGTTCAGCTTCAGTCCTACGAGTACCAACTACGTGCCGTCGCTACGCACCGCTGGACGGTTCGGGGAGTGGGCGACGACCAGCTGGCCCACCCTGGTCAAGAACTTCCCACGGTCGGTAGCTGACCTCCAGGGGGTGCCCGGATGGACCATGGCCGGCCGTTCGTTGCCGTTGCGTGCCTCGGCTACCGAGTTCGTACCCGGCGAACCGTCGCCGGCGACCACTCCTGCCCGAGCGGGGCGTCCACCACCTCGTGCACGGTTCTCGCGCACCCGTTCTCGCGCACCGTTCTCGCGCACAGTGATCAACCGTTGGTCGCGGGCTGCCGGCGCGGGCCATGGCCAGGCAGGGCCAGCGCCTGGGGATAACTCACAACACCACTGCCTGGACTGCCCCATCATGGCGGCATGGCACCAGGACCAGGAAGGCAATCGGCAAGGCCGACACAGTTGCCGCCCGGGGATGGACCGCGGCTGAGGCACTCCGCCGTCAGCCGACAGTGGCGCGAAGGGGCCTTGCGGATGCAGCGGCCCGATGCTCAGGACGCGCGGAATCTGTTTGTCCTGCTGCGCAATGCGCACGTGCTCCTCGAACGGCAACTCGCCGAAGTCGTGGCAGGGATCAACTGGGCAGAGGTCACCACCCACCACGACGGAGAGCGCGCAAACCGCAGGGCAGTGAGCGGGCTCGAGGCGTGGGATCGCAGCAGGCGCACAGATGGCTACCGGGAGAATGTCGGCAGATGGGACGAAGGGCCAGACGTGACGGTGGTTGACGTGACCGTGGTGGACGTTCACCTGTTGCGGAGACTGGCCGTCAGACCGTCCTCAACCGCGCTGCTTGCGGAGTATCTCCTCTGCACTCATCCCACGATCAGTCGACGGATGGCAGTGCTTGAGGGGAGCGGACTCATCGAGCGATCACCGTCGTATCGGGACAGTCGGATGAACACGCTCACGCTCAGTGAGAAGGGACGGGAAGTGGTCCAGATGGTCGAGCGCGCCATGGACGGGCTGCTCGACGTCATCGGAGACGACGTGCCGCCAGACCATTGGCAAGCCCTCCTTCAGGACCTGGACACCCTGTCGTGACTGGGCTGAAGCCAACGTTGATCGTTGCCGCCGCCATCGTCGACAGCCTCACCGCTCCCAGAGTGGTGCTGTCGGCGCGACGGAGGGCTCCCGCTGAGCTTGCCGGCCGATGGGAGTTGCCCGGCGGCAAGGTCGAGGCCGGTGAAACCCCGCTGAATGCCCTCCACCGCGAGCTGGCTGAAGAACTCGGCCTGCGAGTGAACCTCGGAGACCCATTGCCCGGCCCGTTGCCCGATGACACCTGGCCCTTGGTCGGCGTCCTGCACATGAGGGTGTGGTGGGCGACGCCGATCGCCGAGGGGGACCGGCTGCAAGGCCGGGCGCACGGCATACCGGCAGCGGGCGAAGCCCACGACGAGGTGCGCTGGCTAACCCGCGGGCAGCTCTGGGAGGTCCCCTGGCTCGACCCCGACATCGCCATCGTGCACGCCATCGCTGCGCGGCTGTAATCCTGATCCTGGAAGTGCTGCGAGACTGTCCCCTATGCCTTCGCTGTCCACCGAATCTCCGGCGCGCCCGGCCGCCCAGTCGCGGCGCACTGACGTGCGCAATGTCGCCATCGTTGCCCACGTCGACCACGGCAAGACCACCCTGGTCGACAAGATGCTCTGGCAGGGCGGTGCCTTCGGTGCACACCAGCATGTCGAGGAACGCGCGATGGACAGCGGAGACCTGGAGCGCGAGAAGGGCATCACGATCCTCGCGAAGAACACCGCGATCCACTACAACGGCCCGTCCGCCGTGGCTGCTGGTCACCCCGAGGGTGTGACGATCAACATCATCGACACCCCCGGGCACGCCGATTTCGGCGGCGAGGTCGAGCGTGGGCTGTCGATGGTCGACGGTGTGGTCCTGCTCGTCGACGCCTCCGAGGGGCCCCTGCCGCAGACCCGGTTCGTGCTGCGCAAGGCGCTCACGGCGCACAAGCCGGTCGTGTTGTGCATCAACAAGGTCGATCGCCCCGATGCTCGCATCGCCGAGGTCGTCGACGAGGTCTACGAGCTGTTCATGGACCTGCTCGAGGGGTCCGAGGACGAACGCCACCAAGACGCAGCGTTGGAGTTCCCCATCGTTTATGCCTCGGCCAAGGCCGGCCGCGCCAGCCTCAACCGGCCGGAGGACGGTGGGCTGCCGGACAACGGTGACCTCGAGCCGCTCTTCGCGACGATCATGGAGACCATCCCGGCGCCGGTCTACCAGGAGGGCGCGCCGCTGCAGGCTCACGTGACCAACCTCGACTCGTCCAACTTCCTCGGTCGCCTGGCGCTGCTGCGGGTCTACAACGGCACCATCCGCAAGGGCCAGCAGGTGGCATGGATCCGGCGCGACGGATCGGTGGCCAAGGTGAAGATCACCGAGTTGCTCATGACAGAGGGCCTGGAGCGCAAGCCGCTAGACCCCGACAAGCACGCCGGCCCCGGCGACATCATCGCCATCGCCGGCATCGACGACATCATGATCGGCGAAACCCTTGCCGACCCGGACAACCCGCGGCCCTTGCCGCTCATCACCGTCGACGAGCCGGCCATCTCGATGACCATCGGCACCAATACCTCACCGATGGCCGGCCGGGTCCGCGGCGCGAAGGTCACGGCACGGTTGGTCAAGGACCGCATCGAGCGCGAACTCGTCGGCAACGTCTCCATCCGGGTGCTGCCCACCGAACGCCCCGACACCTGGGAGGTCCAGGGCCGCGGCGAGTTGGCGCTGGCGATCCTCGTCGAGCAGATGCGCCGGGAGGGGTTCGAGCTCACCGTGGGCAAACCCCAGGTGGTCACCAAGCTCGTCGACGGCAAGGTCCACGAGCCGATGGAACGGCTCACCGTCGACATCCCCGAGGAGTTCCTCGGCACGGTCACCCAGCTCATGGCCGCCCGTAAGGGACAGATGGAGCAGATGACCAATCACGGCACCGGATGGGTCCGGATGGAGTTCGTCGTGCCGTCGCGTGGGCTGATCGGGTTCCGCACCGAGTTCCTCACCGAGACCCGCGGCACCGGCATCGCCCACCACGTGTTCGAGGGGTATGCCGGGTGGGCAGGGCCTATCACCACCCGCCTCACCGGATCGCTGGTTGCCGACCGCAGCGGCCCGGCCACTTCGTATGCGATGTTCAATCTCCAGGAACGCGGCACCCTGTTCGTCGAGCCGACGACCGAGGTCTACGAGGGGATGATCGTCGGCGAAAACTCCCGCACCGAGGACATGGACGTCAACATCACCAAGGAGAAGAAGCTCTCCAACGTGCGCTCGTCGACCTCGGAGGTGCTCGAGCGGCTCATCCCACCGCGACGCCTGTCGTTGGAGCAGTCCCTGGAGTTCTGCCGCGAAGACGAATGTGTGGAGGTCACCCCGGAGGCGGTGCGCATCCGTAAGGTCGTGCTCGACCAGATCGAACGCGCACGCACCGCAGCCCGAGCCAGGGCCGCGGCGAAGTCCGAGGGGTGAACCCAGGGACAAACCGACGGACGATCCGAGGGATCCGAGGGGTACGGCTGAATGAGCAGGTCAACGGTGCGGCTCAGGACAACCGCCATGGCGGTGCAGGTGGCTGTCGTGCTCACCGCCGCGCTGGCCGGCTGCACCACCACCCCGGGTGACGCCACGCCAAGCGCGACGACGGCGGGAGCGAGCGCTGGGACTGGGCCCACCGGCATACCGGGGTCGGCGGGGGGTGTTCCTGGTGGCACGGTGCGGTTGCTCACCGACCGGACGATGGCGCTGTGGGATCCTGCGCGTGTCGGCGCCGGTCCCGAGCAGGCCGTGGCGCTGCGGACCTTCCTGCGCACTCTCACCGGCTACCCGGCCGGCGGCCTAGGCGGCGCGGCCGGACTCACCGGCGACCTCGCGACCGACACCGGCGCGGCCACCGAGGGCGGCCGGGTGTGGACCTTCACCCTCCGCGACGGGCTGGCCTGGGAGGACGGTCAGGCGCTGACCTGCCAGGACGTGAAATACGGGGTCTCCCGCAATTTCGCCCGCACCCAACTGCCGGGTGGCTCGTCCTATCCCGTCACCCTGCTGGACATCCCTCGGATCAAGAACGCCACCGGCGCCGACGTCTCGGCCTACGGCGGACCCTTCGAGCCCACCGGCCAGGATCTCTTCGACAAGGCAGTGAGCTGCGCCGACCGCACGATCACCTTCCGGCTCAAGGTGGCCGTCCCGGACTTCCCGCACGTCGTAGCGATGCCGGCCTTCGCGCCCTATCGCGCGGACAAGGACCGCGGCGCGGCCGGCGGTTTTGACGTCTTCTCCTGCGGGCCCTATCGATTGGAGAAGGGCTGGTCCTCGGGCACCGGCGGCACCTTCGTGCGCAACCCGCAGTGGAAGGCCGAGTCCGACCCGTTACGCAAGGCACTGCCGGACGCGATCGACCTGCGCGAGGGGATTCCACTCGCAGGCCTGGCCACCCGGCTCATCGAGAGCAAGGCCCCCGACGACACGGCCATCGGCCTCACCGAGCTTCCCCGGGCGGTCCTCGATCAGGCTCGCGACGACCAGAGCGCCCGCTCGCGCATCACCACTGCGCGCAGCGGCACGGTCGAACACCTACTCCCCAACTTCCGCAGTCCAGTCATGACCAATCCGACTGTGCGCCAAGCATTTGCAATGGCGACAGACCGCGAAGCCTTCGCCACGGCATACGGGACCGACCTCATGCGTCCCACGTATGCCGTGCTCGCCGCGTCCGTGCCGGGCAGTGGGCAGACCTCGCCGTTCGGCACGCCACCCAGCGGCGACCCGGCCGCTGCGCAGGCGCTGCTCACCGCAGCGGGCATTGCGCTCCCGGTGCAGGTCAAGGTCGCCTACCGCAGCTCACCGACGGCCGACGCCGCCTTCGCCGCGCTCAAAACACGTTGGGAGGCAGGCGGTTTCGCGGTGGAACTCGCCGCGCTCGGCGAGAACTACTACCGCACCATCGCCGAGCCCGACGCCGCGACGGCATACGACGTGTTTCGCGCAGCGTGGTTCGCCGACTATCCCTCGGGCGCAGCCGTCATCCCGAACATCTTCGACGGGCGGATCAACCTCACCGCGACGAGTTCCGGCACCGATTACGGCTACTTCAACGACGACGCCGTGAACACCGGGATCGAGGCCGCGTATAGCGTCACCGACCCTGCCGCGCGCGCGGCGGCGTGGGGGGCTCTCGATCTCACCATCGCCAAGCTCGGCGGCCATGTGGCGTTGGGGGAGCGGCAGCGGGTCTTCCTGCACGGATCGTCGATCACTGGATATGCGGACAACCCCTTCTTTGGCGGGTGGCCGGATCTGGCCGCGGTCGGGGTCGCCCCGTGAGGGTCTGGACCGCCGCGAGCCCCTGGGAAGGGCACAGCTGGATCACGATCCGGAGAACAACGCTCCTTGGGTCGTTCCACTGCGTGGACAGTCCGGCTATGGTGAGCCACGGCCTACCGGCGCGTCGTAGAGCGCACGTCAGGCCCACCTCCTCGAGCATCGACGGAAAGGAACGGCACGGATGAGCGCTCCCGCCGCACCGGAAAAAGTGCAGCCTCCGCCGCCGGACGCCGCTGTTTCCGCGACAGACGGGGCCGTTGCCATTAAAGGTCGCACTCCGTGGGAGATCGTCCGCAGCCGACTGGCGCGCGACAAGATCACCATGACGGCGTTCGTCTTCTCAGTGCTGATCGTTGTCGTGGCGGCCACATCGCCGTTCATGGTCAAGCTCGGCTGGCTGCGTCCCGACGACTTCAACCCGGCCCTCGTCCAGGGTCTCGGGTCGCTCCCCGAGGGCTTCGCCGGCGGCATCTCACGCGACCACTGGCTCGGCGTCGAGCCGGGCACCGGACGTGACCTCTTCTCGCGCATCGTCACCGGTATCACCACATCGTTGACCGTCGCGATCCTCGCCACCCTGATCTCGGTCGTCCTCGGTGTGACGCTCGGTCTGGTCGCGGGCTTCTCCAAGGGTCGGTTGGACTGGCTGATCAGCCGCTTCCTCGACCTGGTGCTGTCCTTCCCAAGCACCCTCATGCTGCTCTCGCTCGGGCCGGTGCTCGTCAGCCGGATCGCATCGATCATGGGCATCTCCTCGGCCGACAACAAGGCCAAGGTCGCCTTCATGGCCTTGGTGCTCGGCTTCTTCGGCCACCCGTTCTTCGCCCGCATCATCCGCGGCCAGGTGCTGTCACTGCGAGAGCGTGAGTTCGTCGAGGCGGCGCGGTCGCTCGGTGCCCGGGCCGGCCGCATCTATTTCAAAGAGCTGCTGCCGCACCTGTGGGCCCCGATCCTGGTCTACACGACGCTGATCCTGCCGGCCAACATCTCCGCCGAAGCCGCACTGGGCTTCCTCGGGGTCGGCATCAACCCCCCCACGGCCTCGCTCGGGGCGATCCTCAACGACTCGGTCGCCTACGCCATCCCCGACCCGGCCTACTTCATCTTCCCGGGGCTCACGGTGTTCCTCATCGTGCTCGCCTTCAACTTGCTCGGCGATGGCCTCCGGGATGCCCTCGACCCCAAGGCCGACCGGTCGTGACCGGCGGTTCCTGGAGTAGGGCCCAACCACTCATCGGTTCTTTATGCGGGATCGATGTGGAACAGCTCGCAGCAACCGCTGCGGCTCAGTCCGTCGCGCCAGCGACGGGTAGCGCTCACAAGGAGATTGCATGATGCGCACGAAGAAGGGCGCGATCGGCGTCGCCCTCGGTGCGGTGGTCGCACTCGCGGCGGCTGCGTGCAGCAGTGGAGGGAGCACGGCCACCAGCTCAAGCTCCGCGGCCGCTGCCACCAAGGGTGGGACCATCTACATGGTCAACCTCGGTCCGCAGGAGCACTGGGACCCCCAGCGGGTCTACATCGGCGCGGACATCGAGTTCGCCAGCCGGGTCATGTACCGCAGCCTGACCACCTACACCGCGGGCAAGGACTCCAAGGTCGTCCCCGACCTGGCGACCGACACGGGCACCATGTCCGACGGCGGCAAGACCTGGAAGTTCACCCTCAAGGACGGCGTCAAGTGGGAGGACGGGCAGGACATCAAGTGTGAGGACGTCAAGTACGGTCTCTCGCGCACGTTCGCCCAGGACGTCATCACCGGTGGCCCGAACTACATCATCACCTTCCTCGATGTGCCTTCGGCTGCCGACGGCGCGTCGGTCTACAAGGGCCCCTACACCAAGGAGGGTCAGGCCGAGTTCGACAAGGCCGTGACCTGCGAGGGCAAGACGATCACCATCAAGTTCAAGACCCCGTGGACCGACTTCAACGTCGCGACCGCCGGTCTGCTTGCCTACGCTCCGTACCGCGCCGACAAGGACAAGGGTGAGGCCAGCGACTACGCCATCTTCTCCTCCGGCCCGTACAAGCTCGAGGGCACCTTCGACAAGGACAAGGGCGGCAAGTTCGTCCGCAACCCCAACTGGGACGAGAAGACCGACACGGTCCGCAAGGCCTACCCGGACGTCATCCAGTACGACCTCGGCGTCCAGGGTGACACCATTTACGAGCGCCTGCTGGCCGACTCGGGCAACGACAAGTTCATGGTGACCCAGGGCTCGGCCCCGCCGGCCAAGCTCGCCCAGATTGCAGCGGACGCCAACGTCATGAAGCGCACGGTCAACCCGACCTCGCCTTACACCGACTACATCCAGCCCAACGTCAAGAGCGCCGCGTTCACCAACGAAAAGGCCCGCCAGGCCTTCGCGATGGCCACGAACAAGGATGCCTACGTCACGGCCCTCGGTGGCACGCAGGTCGCCCTCACGACCAACGCGATGTGCAACAAGGAGCTCCCGTGCTACCAGGACTCCAACCCGTTCGGCACGCCGGCCAAGGGTGACCCCGAGGCGGCCAAGAAGGTCCTCACCGACGCCGGCATCGCGACTCCGGTCAACATCACCGTCGTGTACCGCTCGCGTCCGACCTCGGACAAGGCCTTCGCGGCCCTGAAGTCCGACTGGGACAAGGCCGGCTTCAACGTCACGCTCGAGCCGCTGACCGCGAAGTACTACGCGACCATCCAGAGCCCCGCCTACGCCACGAAGGACGCCTTCTGGGCCGGCTGGGGTGCTGACTGGCCGTCGGGTTCGACCGTTCTGCCTCCGCTGTTCGACGGCCGCGTCAACATCAGCGCCGGCGGCTCGGGCCAGGACTACGGCTACTTCAACGACGCTGAGGTTAACGCGGCGATCGACAAGGCCTACACCATCACCGACGCCGCTGAGCGTGAGAAGGCATGGGGCGCCATCGACGCGATGATCGTCAAGAAGGTCGGCGTCATTCCGTTGATCAACCAGAAGTTCACCTTCACCTTCGGGTCTGGCGTCAAGAACTTCGAGGTCAACTCCCTCATGGGTGGCTACGTCGACTTCGCGAACATCGCCGTCAAGTAGTTCTTCCCTCAGCAGTGACCCGGTGTGGGGTGCCGACGAATCCGTCGGCACCCCACACCACCCGATGACCCTTGCGCTGCCGCTGCGCCTCTCTCGGACCGGCAGCCCGCCATCGTGAAACCGCCACCGTCAGCCGCCACCGGCTGATATCCCCGCGCGCATGGAAGGCAGGTGACTGCCCGGAGACCCCGGGTCGACCCGAATGTTCTTCTACATCATCAGAAGGCTCATCTCGGTCGTCGTGATGCTGCTCATCATCAGCATGGCGACATTCCTGCTCTTTTTCGCAGCGCCCGAGGACCCGGCCCGGCTCACGTGCGGCAAGAACTGCACCCCGGCTGTCATCGAGGGCAACCGCAAGGCTCTCGGTTACGACAAGCCTTTGGCCGTGCAGTACGCCAAGTTCGTCCAGGGCATCTTCGTCGACCGCAAGTACCCGGATGACCCGGCACTGCAGGCGGCGTCCCCTGAGATCGTCACGACCTGTGAGGCCCCCTGCTTGGGCTATTCGGTGATGGCCCACAAGTCGGTCACCGAGATCGTCAAGGACACCCTGCCGGTGTCCGCGTCGATCGCGCTCGCTGCCTTCGTGCTCTGGATGCTCGCGGGGGTGAGCGGCGGCATCCTCGCCGCGCTCAACCGAGGCAAATGGCTCGACCGTGTCATCGTCGGTCTGGCCCTGATCGGCTTCTCGCTACCGACCTTCTTCATCGGTCTGTTGTTGCTGACCTTCGTCGCCATCAAGATGAAGCTCGTCGACATCCCGCGCTTCGTGCCCATCACCGACGATCCGCTGGCCTGGGCGCAGTCCCTTACCCTGCCCGCTATCACACTGGCGATGGTCTTCGCCGCCTCCTATGTGCGGCTGACTCGCGCTTACATGCTCGAGACGATGTCCGAGGACTACATCCGCACCGCCCGGGCCAAGGGTGTCAAGGAATCCACCGTCATCCGCAAGCACGGCCTGCGCGCCGCACTCACCCCGATCGTCACCGCGGCCGGCATGGACCTCGGCGGTCTGCTCGGCGGCGCGGTGATCACGGAGCAGGTCTTCGGGTTCCGTGGCTTGGGCTATACGGCCGTGAGAGCGATCGAGACCACCGACCTGCCGATCATCGTCGGAATCGTCATCGTGGCCTCGACGTTCGTCGTGGTCGCCAACCTTGTCGTCGACGTCCTCTACGGCGTCATCGACCCGCGCGTGCGGCTGACCTGAGGTGGGGGACATGACACAGCAGAGCGTAGGTATGCCGCAGGACCGGTCCGCGACGACGGCAGTGCCGCGGGCCTCGGCGCCCGTCCAGGGTGGCCCGGCCGCGGCACCATCGAACCTGGGCTACCTCGATGTCCGCGACCTCAAGGTGCACTTCCCGACCGACGACGGCATCGTCAAGGCAGTTGACGGGGTGTCCTTCCGGATCGACCGGGGCGAGACGATCGGCATCGTCGGCGAGTCCGGTTCCGGCAAGTCGGTGACGAGTCAGGCCATCCTGGGCCTGCATCGGCGCACCCGGGCCAAGTCATCGGGCCAGATCTGGCTCGACGGCGAAGACCTCATGACGGTCACCGACGAGCGGATGCGCGAGCTGCGCGGCAACAAGATGGCGATGATCTTCCAGGATCCGCTGTCGGCGATGCACCCCTACTACACCGTCGGTGCGCAGATCATCGAGGGCATCCGGGTGCATCACCCAGACCAGTCCAAGGCCCAGGCCAAGACCCGCGCGATCGAGTTGCTCGGCTTGGTCGGCATTCCGAGCCCGGCTCGTCGAGTGGACCAATACCCGCACGAGTTCTCCGGCGGGATGCGCCAGCGCGCGATGATCGCCATGGCCCTGTCCAACGACCCGTCGCTGCTCATCGCCGACGAGCCCACGACCGCTCTCGACGTCACCGTGCAGGCTCAAATCCTCGACCTCATGCGCAAGCTGCAGGCCGAGTTCGGGTCGGCGATCATCATGATCACCCACGACCTGGGCGTCGTCGCCGAGATGGCCGACGAGATCCTCGTGATGTATGGCGGCAAGGCCGTCGAGCACGGTCCCGTCGAAGAGGTCTTCTATCGGCCGCAGCACCCCTACGCCTGGGGTTTGCTCACGTCCATGCCGAGGTTGGACCGGGCGCGCACCGAGCGGCTCAACCCAGTCCCCGGCAACCCGCCCTCGCTGATCAACATCCCGCCGGGCTGTGCCTTCCACCCGCGCTGCGCCTATCAGGGTGAGGCGCCGCCCCAGGCGTGTCCGACGATCGTCCCGGACCTCATCGAATGTGGCCCCGACCATCTCGTCCGCTGCCACATCCCGACGGCACGCCGGAGCGAGCTGTTCGAGTCTGACATCAAGCCGCGGCTGTAACGAAAGAGGGCCACCCGTGAGCACTCCCACCCCCGAGGTTCCCGTGCCGTCCCCGTCGGCGGCCCGCCCCACCGACGCGCCGGTCACTGCGACGTCCGCGTCGCCCGCCACCGCTGCGACCGCCGCGGCTGCGCGCAAGGTCGCCGACAGTGCAGCCGACAAGGCTGCCGGCGGTCCGCCATTGCTGCGGCTCGCCGAGCTCACCAAGCACTTCCCGCAGTTCCGCCAGACCCTCGTCAAGCGGCCGGACAATCCGGTTCGCGCCGTCGACGGGGTTTCCTTCGACCTGCGCAAGGGTCAGACCCTTGGGCTGGTGGGCGAGTCCGGCTGCGGCAAGTCGACGGTGGGGCGCACGCTGCTGCGACTGCTGGAGCCGACTAGCGGCACCATCGAGTTCGAGGGCCGCGACATCACCCACGTGAGCGGCAACGAGCTGCGGATGCTGCGCCGCGAGATGCAGATGATCTTCCAGGACCCCTATGGCTCGCTCAACCCGCGCCAGACCATCGGGTCGATCATCGCCGCGCCCTTCGAGATCCAGGGCATCAAGCCCGAGGGCGGCACCCGCAAGACCGTCCAGGACCTGATGGCGCGCGTCGGGCTCAACCCGGAGCACTACAACCGCTACCCGCACGAGTTCTCCGGCGGCCAGCGCCAGCGCATCGGTGTCGCGCGCGCCATCGCGTTGCGGCCCAAGCTCATCGTCTGTGACGAACCGGTGTCCGCACTCGACGTGTCGATCCAGGCCCAGGTGGTCAACCTGCTGGAGGACATCCAGACCGAGCAGCAGCTGTCCTACGTCTTCATCGCGCACGACCTGTCGGTGGTCCGTCACATCTCCGACCGGGTCGTCGTGATGTATCTCGGCAAGCTGATGGAAGAGGCCGACCGCGACGAGCTCTACGAGCAGCCACGGCACCCCTACACTCACGCGTTGCTCTCGGCTGTGCCCGTGCCCGACCCGCACAAGGGCCAGAAGAAGGAACGCATCCTGCTCAAGGGTGACCTGCCCAGTCCGCAGAACCCGCCCAGCGGCTGTGTCTTCCGCACTCGGTGCCCCAAGGCGGTCGAGAAGTGTGCCGCCGAGGTGCCGGTGCGCACCGAGATCGCGCCCAATCACTTCGTCGCCTGTCACTTCCCCGAGGAGCGCCAGGTCCTCTAGGTGGGACGGCTGCTGCTCGTCCACGCCCACCCTGACGACGAGACACTCGCCACCGGAGTGGTCATCGCCGATGCCCTGCACCGTGGGCACGACGTCGATCTCATCACGGTCACCCTCGGTGACGAGGGCGAGATCATCCCGCCGGAGTTGGCGCACCTCGTCGCGGCCCGCGACGACACTCTCTGGGTACATCGCCGCAGTGAACTGTCCCGCGCCATGCTGGCGCTAGCGGCCGCGGCCCGTGACGGCGCGGTGCTGCGGCATACGGTGCTCGGCGACGGGGCCTGGAGTATGCCGGGGAAGCCGGCCACCCGGGCGCCGGCTAGGTGGCGGGACAGCGGGATGGCCGGGACACCGAGCGCGGAGCATCCGCGGGCCTGGGTGCGGGCCGATCTCGACGAGGCGGCCGACGCGATGGCTGCCGTGATCGCCGACGCCCAGCCAGACGTCGTGGTGAGCTACGACCCCGGTGGAGGCTACGGTCACCCCGACCACATCCGCACCCGCGAGGTGCTCCTCGCGGCCCTCCGGCGCCTGCCGGAGGGCAACCGACCGCGGCGACGTTTCGACATCGTCACCCCCGTGACCTGGGCGGACGAGGACCGCGCGTGGCTCGCCGAGCACGTGCCGGCCGAGGCGGGACTGCACATCCCCAGCCGCGCCGAACCGTATGCCGTGTCGGTGGTCCCCGACGCTGCCGTGAGTCACGTCGTGCGGGCTCCGGCGCTGGTGGAGTTCCAGGCGGCCGCGCTCCAGGGCCACGCCACCCAGGTCACGGTGGGAGACGGATATTTCGCGCTGAGCAACAACATCGCAGCGCGGCTGTCCGGCCGGGAGGGCTTCGCAGCGCGCGGTGTCGTCGACGACGAGCTGATCGTCGTCGAAACGCCATGGCAGACAAGCCTTTTCGATTAGTCGGGGCTAGATTTCCGGTGGCCGTTGGAGATAGCGGTAGCCGTTGAAGATCGTGAAGCCGAAACGCGAATATAGGTGCCGCGCAACGGTATTGGACTCCTCGACGTGGAGATACAAGCGTCCGCAACCGCGTTCCTGAGCCAACGCGGCCATCGTGGTGAGCAGGTGCGTGGCCAGACCGCGGCGGCGGTGTGCCGGCGACACCCACATGGCGTGGATCCCGCCCCACCGGCGGGTCATCGCCAGCCGTCCGATCGCCAAGGGGCGCTGCGCGGCTGGGATAAGCACACTGGCGTTGGCCGAGACCACGCCACCGCTGCGGAGCAGCTCCGGGGCGGGAATCGACACGAACACTTGCCGCATCGAGCCGGTGAGCACCGCCTCGGCGACCTTGGGGGTCGGCAACCGCCGGTATGCCGCGAACCCCGCCATCCAGTCGGGGGACAGATCGGCCTCGACCCGCACGGGGGTGGCCGCATCCCAGATGGGGTGCTCTCGCCCGGCCGCGATGATCTGCGCCGTGTCGGCCGTCATCGTCATGACCCACTCGCCGGATTGATACCCGCGGTGGGCCAGCAGCGCCGCCAACGCCACGTCGGTCATCTCGCCCTGGGCGTCGGTCGGGAGGGAGAAGATCGGCGGCAGGTCGCGGGCGGCATACCAGGCTTCGATCGAACTCACCGCCTCGAGCAGGTGCTCCTGCGGACGGCCGGTGACCAGCACGGAGTTGCCCCGCAGAGTGAAACCGAAGCTCGCGCGCAACAGCCAAGGACCCAATGGTTCGGTCTCGATCGCGGGCCAGCCGTCGGCCGCGACGGCGGCGAGTTCGACGTCGGCTGCAGACGCCGCGACCGGAGTGTCTGCCGCGCGCCCAGAGAACCCGAGGTGCTCCACCTGCGGCATAATAGGCCCGAACCGCTCCGCGTCCGCAGGAGGACCACTCATGACATATGTCATCGCCCAACCGTGCGTCGATGTCAAGGACAAGGCCTGCGTCGAGGAGTGTCCGGTCGACTGCATCTACGAGGGCGAACGGATGCTCTACATCCACCCCGACGAGTGTGTCGACTGCGGCGCCTGCGAGCCGGTGTGCCCGGTCGAGGCGATCTACTACGAAGATGATGTGCCGGCCGAATGGGCCGACTACTACAAGGCCAATGTCGAGTTCTTCGACGACCTGGGCAGCCCCGGGGGCGCGGCCAAACTCGGTCTCATCGCCAAGGACCACACCCTCGTGTCGGCGTTGCCTCCGCAGGCTACCGACCACTGAGGCGGGGCCGTTCTGCGCGTCAGCCCGCCCCCGCTGCCCGACTTTCCCTGGGACTCGCTCGTCCCGTTCAGACAGCGTGCCGCCGCCCATCCTGACGGGCTGGTCGACCTCTCGGTCGGCACCCCGGTCGATCCGACCCCGAGCGTCGTCCGGCGCGCGCTCGAGGCGGCCTCGGACTCGCCGGGCTACCCGCTGACCGTCGGCACCCAGGCGCTGCGTGCGGCGGTCGTCGACTGGTTCGAGCGCCGCCGCGGCGTGCCCGGTCTGCGGCCCGACCAGGTGCTGCCGACGATCGGCAGCAAGGAGCTCGTGGCCTGGCTTCCGACCGTGCTGGGTCTGGGGCCCGGTGACCTCGTGGGCATCCCCCGGGTGGCCTACCCGACCTATGACGTGGGAGCACGGCTGGCCCGGGCCACGCCGGTGGTCGTCGACGGCCTCGCGGCCTTTGGCCCGCTCACGCCCTCGACGACACCCAAGCTGCTGTGGATCAACAGCCCGGGCAACCCGACCGGTGCCGTGCTCGGGGTCGAACATCTGGCCAAGGTCGTCGACTGGGCGCGGCGCCACGATGTCATCGTCGCCAGCGACGAGTGCTATGCCGAGCTCGACTGGCGGGTGCCCGACCCCCGGCGGCCAGGTCCACGGCATACCACCCCGAGCATCCTCGACCCGGCTGTGACCGGGGGGGAGCACCGACAACCTGCTCGCGGTCTACTCGCTGTCCAAGCAGTCCAATCTGGCCGGCTATCGAGCTGCCTTCGTCGCCGGCGATCCTGCCCTCATCGCGGCGATCACCGAAGTGCGCCGGCACGCCGGCCTGATGCTGCCCGGCCCGGTGCAGGCGGCCATGGTTGCGGCGCTCGGCGACAGCGACCACGTGGCCGAGCAGAAGGTGCGCTATGGCATGCGGCGCGAGATCCTCGCTCCGGCACTGACGAGCGCGGGGTTGCGGATCGACTCCTCGGAAGCGGGGCTCTATCTGTGGGCGACCCGCGACGAGGACTGTTGGCAGACCCTCGGCTTCCTGGCCGATCACGGCATTCTCGCCGCAGCCGGGTCCTTCTACGGGCCGGCCGGTCAGCAGCACGTGCGGGTCGCGCTCACGGCGACCGATGAGCGCATCGCGGCGGCCGCTCGTCGGCTTGTGGGGGGCTGAGCGGGCGCGGTCGGTGTGCCTCGGGTAGCGTCCAATGGACTGAAAGTTCGGTATGCCGTCGGACCCCTTGGGAGGCCCCCGTGAGCGATCGTCCTGAATCTGCCGCCCTGCAGCTGGGTGAGAAGTCGTTCGAGCTGCCGGTGGTGCCTGCGACCGTGGGGGAGCCCGGCCTCCATGTCGGGTCCCTGATGAAAGACAGCGGGCACGTCACCTACGACTCCGGCTTCGTCAACACGGCAGCCTGTCGCAGCGCGATCACCTATATCGACGGCGATGCGGGGATCCTGCGGTATCGGGGTTATCCCATCGAGCAGATCGCTGCCCAGTCGAGCTTCATCGAGACCTCGTTCCTGCTCATCTACGGGCACCTGCCCAGTGCCGTCGAGATGCTCGAGTTCGACGACCGGCTGCGCCATCACACCCTGTTGCACGAGGATCTCAGAGCCTTCTTCAACGGCTTCCCGCGCGACGCGCACCCGATGCCGGTGCTCTCCTCGGCGGTCAGTGCGCTGTCGACGTTCTACCAGGACTCGCTGGACCCCTTCGACCCCGAGCAGGTCGAGATGTCGACGATCCGGCTGCTGGCCAAACTGCCGACGATTGCCGCCTATGCCTACAAGAAGAGCATCGGGCAACCCTTCCTCTACCCCGACAACTCGATGCCGCTGACGAAGAACTTCCTGCGGATGACCTTCGGCACGCCGGCCGAGCCCTACGAGCCCGACCCCATCGCCGCCAAGGCCCTTGACCTGCTGCTCGTCCTGCACGCCGACCATGAGCAGAACTGCTCGACGTCGACGGTGCGCATGGTCGGGTCCTCGCAGGCCAACCTCTTCGCCTCCGTCTCGGCCGGGATCAATGCGCTGTTCGGTCCCCTGCACGGCGGGGCCAACCAGCAGGTGTTGGAGATGTTGCAGCGGCTGCAGGAGTCGGGCGAGAAGCCCGAGGACTTCATGCGCCGGGTCAAGGACAAGGAGGCCGGCACCCGGCTCATGGGGTTCGGCCACCGGGTCTACAAGAACTACGACCCGCGAGCCTCGATCATCAAGGAGACCGCAGACGGCGTGCTCAACCAGCTCGGGGTCGACGATCCGTTGCTGGACCTGGCCCGGCGCCTCGAGGCGATCGCCCTCGCCGACGACTACTTCGTGCAGCGGCGGCTCTACCCGAATGTCGACTTCTACACCGGCCTCATCTACAAGGCGATGGGTTTCCCGAGCCGGATGTTCACGGTGTTGTTTGCCCTGGGCCGGTTGCCCGGCTGGATCGCCCAGTGGCGCGAGATGATGGCCGACCCGGACACCAAGATCGGCCGGCCGCGGCAGATCTACATCGGCGAGCCCGAGCGTGTCTACGCCCCCATCCTGCAGCGCTGAATCTCCGACCCCGGGGCCGGTTAGCCCAGCAGGGTGATCCGGACGCCGGACTGTGCCGGGGTCGCCGACCACGCCGCGCCGTCGCGGGTCCAACGCCGGTCGGAGACCTCGACCGAGGTGATGGCGAAGGTCTTGGCCGTGGCGACGGCCCAGGCGGCGACGGCCCACGCATCGGCACCGGTCGCGGCGATCGTCACCGTCGACCCGGAGGCGGTCGCCGTGACCCCGTGCTGGGCCTTCAGGGCGGTCGCGAGCAGCTTGGCTCGGACAGCCGCCGGTGCCGGGCCTGCGGAACCTGCCGAACCCGCCGTTCCTGTCGATCCTGTCGAGGCTGCCGTGACGTCGGCTGCCACCGCCGGGAGCAGGTCACAGGTCAACCCAGCGGGGGCGACACCCGTGAGCGCGTGGGCCAGTGCCGTGGCCTCGTCCTCGTGCTTGGCGTAGGCCTGTGGGAATGCGCTGCGCTGCACGGCTTGGGCGACCTCGGTGAGTGGCCGGGTCTCGAAATCGGCCACCTTGACCAGCCGGTCGTAGAACGCCCCGCTGGAATAGATCGGATCGAGGATTTGCTCGGCCGTGCCCCAGCCCTGACTCGGGCGCTGCTGGAACAGCCCGAGCGAATCTCTGTCTCCGAAGCGGATATTGCGCAGCTTGGACTCCTGCATAGCGGTGGCGATGGCGATCGTCACCGCCCGGGTCGACAACCCGCGAGAGTGTCCTACCGCCGCGATGGCGGCGGCGTTACCCGCCTGGTCGGGCGCCACCTCGGCCGCTCGGCCGGCCGCCGTCGCGACGCAGGTCTCGGTGTGCGGGCCGGCGAGCAGCGAGGTCAGGCCGAGGTACCCGGCATACCCGAGGCCGGTGATGACCGCGACGACGACCAGCGCCCCGACCAGGCGCCGCGCGCCCGTGGGGCGCTCCTGCTCGGCGAGCACGAGCCCGCCTCGAGAGGTGCGCGGCATACCGTCAGTCGTTGGAGTGCAGCGCGTCGTTGAGGACGATGCCATGGCCGTCGCGGGTCTTGACGACGACCGCTCCGGAAACCGAATCGCGCAGGAAGAGCAGGTTGGCCTGGCCGGACAGCTCGCGGGCCTTGACGATCTGACCGTCGGGCAAGGTGACCTTGGTGCCGGCGGTGACGTAGAGCCCCGCCTCGACGACACAGTCGTCGCCGAGTGCGATCCCCAGGCCAGACTCGGCGCCGAGCAGACACCGGCGGCCGATGCTCACCCGCTCGGTGCCGCCGCCGGAGAGGGTGCCCATGGTGGAGGCGCCACCGCCGATGTCGGAGCCGTCTCCGACGACAACGCCCTGGCTGATCCGGCCCTCGACCATCGACGCGCCGAGGGTGCCGGCGTTGAAGTTGACGAAGCCCTCGTGCATGACCGTGGTGCCGGGGGCCAGGTGCGCGCCGAGGCGCACCCGGTCGGCGTCGGCGATCCGCACGCCGCTGGGCACGACGTAGTCGGTCATCCGGGGGAACTTGTCGACACCGAAGACCTGCACCGGCCCCCGCGCCCGCAGCCGCGCCCGGATGGTCTCGAACCCCTCGACCGGGCACGGGCCGACCGAGGTCCACACGACGTTGGGCAGCACCCCGAAGATGCCCTCGAGATTGATGGTGTTGGGCGCGACCAGCCGGTGCGAGAGCAGATGCAGCCGCAGATAGGCGTCCGCCGTGCTCGCCGGCGGGGCATCCAGGTCGATAGACAGCCCGATCGGGTGGACGTGGACGCCCCGAGCCTCGTCGCGCGCTGCCATCGACTGCAGGTCGGCCGGAAACGGCTGCTGGTCGTCGTAGTCGTCCCCGAGGGTCGGGCGAGGGAACCACGCGTCGAGGACCTGGCCGTCGGCCTCGGTGACCACTCCCAGCGCCCAGGCGCGACGGGGTGCCTCGGCGGGCGCGGCAGGTGACGAGGCGGCAGGCACAGACATGGTCCCAAGCCTACGGGTGTGATGCACGGCCCAGGGTCAAGTGCCGATCCGGTCACTAGACTCCAGATACCGGCCGAACGGTCGGTTGTCGTCGAGAGCCGGATTGGGCCAAAGTCAGCGGACCCGACCCGTGCCCGCCCGTCGTTGGAGGGATGCCGTCATGGCGACCGCATCGGTTCGCCCCCGCACCGTGCGCATCCCCGTGCCCGGGGGCGAGTTGACCGCCTCGCGGCTATCCAAAGCCGCCCCCACCGCGCCCACGGTCATCGCCCTGCACGGCATCACCGGCAACGGCTGGGCCTGGATGCCGGTCGCCGCAGCCCTGGAGGGGCGCCTGACCATGTGGGCTCCCGACCTGCGCGGACGGGCCGGTTCCCGGGAGGTCGGCCCGCCCTACGGGATGGGCGCGCACTGTGACGATGTCATCGCGCTGTTGGACCACCTCAAGGTCGAGAAGGCCGTCCTGGTCGGGCATTCCATGGGGGCCTGGGTGGGGGCGCTCGTCGCGGCTCGCCATCCCGAGCGGGTGAGCGCGCTGCTGTTCGTCGACGGTGGCCTCGGCACGGCGATGCCGAGTTGGATCAACCCCGACATCTTCATGTATGCCGTGCTCGGCCCGGCGATCTCGCGGTTGACGATGACCTTCCCGAGTGCGTCGGATTACCTGGCGTATTGGTCGGTTCACCCCGGCCTGGGGCCATCCTTGTTCGGCCCCTATGGTCACCTCATCCGCGACTACCTCGTGCGCGACCTGGTCCAGGACGGCGATGGATGGCGCTCGTCCTGTGTCGTCGACGCGGTGCGTGCCGACGGCTCGGCCCTGCTGGATGACCACGAGGTGCTCAATGCGCCGCAGGCGAGCGTCGCCAACGGCATACCGGTCACGTTGCTGTGGGCGCCCCGGGGGGCGCTCAACCAGCCGATGGGTCTCTACGGCGGCGCCTGGCCGCCATGGTTGCCGCTGCCCAAAGGCATCACCGCCGAGCGGGTCGCCGACACCAACCACTACACGGTGATCTTCGACCCGGCCGCGGTCCGCTTGGTGTCCCACCGGCTGCTCGACATCTCCGGCCTGCGCTAGCAACCCGACCTGCCGGGCACCTCGGGTAGCCACCCGGCCGTCCAGCAGTCCCCACACCCAGGCGAGGTATGCCGTGCGCCGCGCCGCACGGCATACCGGCGTGGGGCGCGAAGCGGGCTACCGTTGACCGACCAGATGCAGCGTTGCAGGGGGGAAGGAGCGGTCCGGTGCTGCCCACCGATCCACGGATCTCGCCCGCCGCTGTCCAGGCGGCCTGGTCTTTCCAGGCGCTCTTCCCGATGGTCCACCACCTGTATTACTCGTCGCCGCGGGTGCAGTTCGCGACCAAACCGATCGCGCCACCCAAGATCATCCAGATCCCGACCCGCCATGGGCCGGTGCGCACCCTGGTCTATCAGCCGACCCACGCCGATCGGCGCCGCACCGTCGATGCGGGGCTGCGGTCACCGGTGCACATCGCCGTCCACGGCGGGGCGTTCATCGTGCGGATGCCCGAGCAGGAGGACAACGTCGCGCGCTATCTCGCGTCGGAGCTCGGAGTCTATGTGCTGGCTCCGGACTATCTCACCGCGCCGACGGTGCGTTTTCCGGTCGCCGAGCAGCAGTGTTACGACGTCTATCGCTGGGCGGTCGCCCATGCCCACGAGCGTGGCTGGGACGACCGGCGGATCTCCGTCGGTGGCGCCAGCGCCGGCGCGAAGCTCGCCGTGAGTGTCGTGCAGCAGTCCCTCGACCACGACTTCCGACGTCCGGTGGCTCTCTCGACCGAGAACGGCACCGTCGACATCGGCCGCCCGGACGAGCGGCGGGTCTCGCCGTCGCCGACCCCGATCGTCACCGCAGACCTCATGACGTTGGTCCGCACGACCTACTTCGCGGGCACGGATCTCACCGATCCTAGGGTGTCACCGCTGCGCGAGACCCGGCTGGATCGGTTCCCGCCGACGTTGGTCCTTACCGCCGAACTCGACACTCTCACCGGCGAGATGCGCGAGTTCGCCGACCGGCTCGCGGCCGCCGGGGCAACGGTCACCTATCGGGAGTTCGCAGGGGTCGACCACGGATTCACCCATGCCGAGCCGGCGCGGGTGGCGCGGGAGGCACTGGCCGCGATCGCGGGACATCTGCGCACGGCATACGAGGGCGCGTTGCGAGCGCGCGGCGGCGAGTGAGATGCCGGGCGTGCTAGGGCTGGAACGGGTGATGCATGCCGTCGAAGGCCAGTCCCCACACCGCGTCGGACAGCGCAATCACCTCGGCCTCGGTCTGGGGGCGGGCCCAGTCGATGAGCGAGTTGACCATGCCGAAGAGCAATCGGGCGGTGATCGTCGGATCGATGTCGGGGCGCACCAGGCCCACTTCGACACCCTCGGCGACGAGGTCGGCGCAATATTGGTCGAAGGCCTTGCGCCGCTGCAGGGCGCGCCGCTCGACGTCGGTGTTGCCCCGCACGCGCAGCAGCAGCGTGACGAACGGTTTGCGCGCCACCAGGACGCCCACGCTCGCGCGGATGAGGTGCTCGAGGCGATCGACCGGGTTGGTCGTGAGCCGACGATTGAGCTCCATCACTTCGCCGAGGTCGTCCAGGGCCCGGCTGACCGCGATGTCGAGCAGTTCGTTCTTGCTCGTCACGTGGTGGTAGATCGCCGACTTGGAGATCCCCAGTCGTTGCGAGAGGTCTTCCATGCTCGTGCCGTCGAAGCCCTTTTGAATGAAGACCTCGACGGTCGTGGCCAACAGCGAATCCAAGTCATAGCCTGGGCGTCCGCGCCGCCGGGGGACAGCGCTGATAGCGCTTCCATCGACGGCAGGGTCGGGGCTGCGTGACATGGTGAACAGTATGCCGCGTCGATCGCCCATGCGCCGGACCATGAGTCCCGTTTCTTACCGGCGAGTAGCTATTTGCCCGCGTGCTGGCCGGTGTGGGCCGAACCACGCCGGGGCGCCGGACAGGGGGTGGAACTGGCGGCTCGGAACCGGCATAGTGGACCGAACGAACGGTCGGTTGTGTCCACGGGCGCCATACCTGCCGTCAGGCCCGTCGCCCGTGAGTGCGGCTATCCCCGCCGCGAGTCCCGAAGGAGCTGCCAATGGCTGCGTCCACCGCCGCTCCTGACCCCGTCGCCCGCGACGGGGGTGCGCGCCCCGGCTCCGCCGACCGCGTCGACCTCAGCAACCGGAGCACTGCGGTCGGTCTGGAGCGGATCGGAGTCGTCGGCGGCGGCACGATGGGGTCGGGCATCGTCCATGCGGCGTTGGCGGCCGGCATACCCGTCACCCTTGTCGAAGCGGATGCCGCAGCCCTGGCGCGAGCCGACGCGCTGGTGCGGCGCAGCCTGGCCGGCGCCGAAGCCCGCGGGAAGCTCGGAGCCGCCGTCGGCGGGCCGGGTGCGCCGAGCACAGCCGAAGCAGCCCTCGAAGGGCTGACCCTGACGACCGACCGCAGCGCGCTGGCCGAGGCACCCTTCGTCATCGAGGCGGTGCCCGAGATCCTCGACCTCAAGTCCGGCGTGCTGCGCGACATCGAAACACACCTCGCCGACGACGCCGTGCTGGCCACCAACACCAGCTCGCTGTCGCTGGCGACCCTGGGTGCCGGCCTGCGCCGGCCGCAGCGCTTCGTCGGCACCCACTTCTTCAATCCGGTGCCGGTGCAAGTGCTCCTCGAACTCGTCCGCACCAGCGCCACCGACGCCCCGACCCTAGAGCGCGCCCGAGCCCTGGCCCGCCGCCTGCGCAAGGAGGTCGTCGAGGTCACCGACTCGCCCGGGTTCGCGACCAGCCGGCTGGGAGTGGCCCTGGGGCTGGAGGCCACCCGGATGGTGCAGGAGGGGGTCGCCACCCCCGAGGACATCGACAAGGCCATGGTGTTGGGTTACCGCTATCCCATGGGACCGTGCCGCTTGGGTGACCTCGTCGGCCACGACGTGCGCCTGGGCATCGCCGAATACCTCGCCTCGACCCTGGGGCCGCGATTCGAGCCGCCGCACCTGCTGCGTGACATGGTCGCCCGCGGCGACCTCGGGCAGAAGAGTGGGCGGGGTTTTTACGACTGGACGAAGGACTGACCGCCGATGGCCTTGATCTCGATCCGCCGCGAAGGCCCGATCACGCTGCTCGGGCTCGACCGGCCCGACAAGCTCAATGCGCTCGACCAGGCGCTGTGCGACGAGGTGACCGCCGCATTGGCCGAGCTGGCCAACGAGCCCTCGATCCTCGTCATCCACTCGACGACGCCGGGGATGTTCGTCGCCGGCGCCGACATCGCCGAGTTGCTCGAGCGCGACGCCGAGATCGGCATGCGCGGAGTCAACGCGATGCTCTTCGAGCGCCTCGAGGAACGCCGGTGGCCGACCATCGCGGCGATCGACGGCGCGGCCCTCGGCGGTGGGTGCGAGTTGGCCCTCGCGTGTGATCTGCGGGTGGCCTCGGAGCGCTCGAAGTTCGGCCAGCCCGAGCTCGGCCTGGGCATCCTCGCCGGTGCCGGGGGCAATTGGCGGCTGGCCCAGGCGGTCGGCGTGCCGATGGCCCGTCGGCTGCTCTACACCGGCCAGATCATCGGTGCTGCGGAGGCTCACGCTGCGGGTCTGGTCGACCTCGTCGTGCCGGCCGACGAGGTGCTCGACGCCGCGGTGGAGTATGCCGGGCGGATCGCCAGACAATCCTGGCGAGCACTCGAGCTGACCAAGGTCGCGATGCGGCTGCACCGACCCGCGACGACGCTCTACGACATGACCGCACAGGCTCTGCTTTTCGAGAGCGAGGACAAGAAGGCGCGGATGACGGCGTTCCTTGACGAACGCCGCCGCCGCCGAGAAGCGCGCGAGCGCCAGACGAAGGAGGGATCGGCGTGAGCGAAGCTGCCGAGCCATTGGTCCACTACACCAGCGTCGACGGGTTGGCCCACCTGGTGCTCAACCGCCCGGCCCAGCTCAACGCGATGACCCCGGAGATGGTCGACGACATCCGTGCCGCCGTCGGCACCGCTGCCACCGATGGCTCGCGCGTGCTGCTCATCTCCGCGGCAGGGCGCGGCTTCTGCGCCGGTCGCGACATCGCCGGCGCCGAGCCGGGCCAGGAAGACGGCGGTGAGGTGCTCGCCGGCATCTTCAACCCGCTCATGCAGCAGGTCGCCGACCTGCCGTTCCCCACCATCGCCGCGGTCCAGGGTGCGTGCCTGGGCACCGGCTTGGGGCTCGCGCTCGCCTGCGACGTCGTCCTGGCTGCCGACAACGCGAAGTTCGGCTCGCCGTTCGGCAAGATCGGCGCCGTTTTCGACTCGGGCGGCCACAAGGTGTTCGTCGAGCGCCTCGGCACGGCGGTCACCCTTGACCTCATCTACTCCGGCCGGTTCCTCTCTGGTGCCGAAGCCGCTGCCCTGGGGTTGGTCAGCCGGGTCGTCCCGGCCGACGAGCTGGCGAGCACGGCGACCGCGTATGCCGCGGCGCTGGCTTCCGGACCGGTGCTCGCCTTCGCCGAGTCCAAGCGCATCGTCCGCGAGGTCGCCGACACTCCGACCAGCCTGGCCAAGGTGCTCGACCTGGAGGCCCAGGCGCAGTCGCGAGCCTCGCGCACGGCCGACTATGTCGAGGGCTTCACGGCGTTCCTCGAGCGTCGCGCACCAGTCTTCCGCGGACAGTAGCCGCGGATGGCGGTGATCGAACGCGGGTCAGCCCGCATCTGGTGGGAAGCCCGTGGGACGGGCAGCCCGCTGCTCATCATTCAAGGGATCGGCTATCCCTCCGACGCGTCCTGGCGCTTGCTGCCCGGACTGCTCACCCGGCATACCGTCATCGCGATGGACAACCGGGGGGCCGGGCGCAGCAATGTCCCCGACGAGCAGTGGGGGATTGAGGACATGGCCGCCGACGCCGAGGCCGTGCTGCGTGCGGCCGACCTCGGCCCGGCCCACGTGCTCGGGCTCTCGATGGGCGGCCTGGTCGCCCAGGAACTCGCGCTGCGTAGCCCCGAGCTCGTCGCCACTCTCATGCTCGGGTGCACGTCACCGGGCGGTCCGGACGCGATCCTCATGCGGCCAGACGTCGCCGACCAGTTCACCGAGTGGGGCAACCTGCCCGCTGAGCAGGCCGCGTGGCGGGCCGCCCCGGTGATCTATGGCAAGGACACCCCGGCCGGGGCGATCAAGGCCGACATCGACGTGCGGATGGCTCGCCCCACGTCCCGGGTCGGCTACGGCAAGCAACTGTTCGCCGTCGCGACCTATGGCGGGTGCCTGCCCCGGCTGCGCGACCTGCGCCAGCCGGTGCTCGTGCTGCAAGGCACCGCCGACCTCATCGTCCCCAAGGCGAATGCCGACGTGCTCCTCGCGGCCATCCCGCAGGCGCGCCTGCATCTCATGCAGGGCGCGGGGCATATCTTCACCACCGACGCCGCAGCCTCCGCCGTCGAGGCCATTCTCGACTTCACCGCGGAGGCCGACGCCCAGGCCGCGGCAGCCCCGCGGCGGCCCGTCGCGCCGCGGTGGGCCGAACCCGGCGATGCCCTCGGGGACTTGCCAGGCCTGTCCGATCTGACCCCCGCGTGATCCGCATGTCCCCCGCGCGGGACGCCCGCGCCATATCTGGAGGCTGTTCGTGATCACCTCGACGATGCAGGACGACGTCCCGCTGACGATCAATGCGATCACCCGGCATACCGCGGCGGTGCACGGGGAGGTCGAACTGGCTGCTTTCGACGGCGAGCAGGTGCGACGCACCCCGTATGCCGTGGTGCTCGACCGCGCCCTGCGCCTGGCCGGCGCATTGCGGGCGGCTGGTGTGGCGGACGGCGACCGGGTCGGCACCTTCATGTGGAACACGCCGGCGCACCTGGAGGCGTATTTTGGGGTGCCAAATTCAGGCGCTGTCCTGCACACCATCAACCTGCGGCTCTTCCCCGAGCAGATCGCCGGCATCATCGACCACGCGGCCGACCGGGTGCTGCTCGTCGATGCCTCGATGTGGGACATCGTCGCGCCGATCCTTGGCCAGCGGTCCAGCCTGCGCCTGGTCGTCGTCGACGGCGAGCTCGACCTCACGGCGGCGGCAGGCGCCGTGGACGGCATACCGGTCGTGGGCTATGCGGAGTTCCTCGCCAGCGGCAGTCCCTGGACCGGCGAGGTGGCCGACGAACGCGCCCCCGCGGCGATGTGCTACACGTCAGGCACGACGGGCGACCCCAAGGGGGTCGTCTACAGCCACCGCTCGGTCTATCTCCATGCGATGGCCAACCTCACGGCCGCGGGTTTCGGGATCGGAGACCACGACCGGCTGCTGCAGGTGGTGCCGATGTTCCACGCCAACGGGTGGGGTTTCCCGTATGCCGCGTGGCTGGGTGGCGCGGGCCTCATCCTGCCCGGCCGCTTCCTGCACCCCGATGCGCTGGCACCGCTCATCGCGAAGGAGCGTCCGACGGTCTCCGGCGGGGTTCCCACGGTCTGGCGGGGGGTTTTCGACTACGCCCGAGAGCACGGCCACGACCTCACCTCGCTGCGGGTCATCTCGTGCGCCGGATCGGCGGTGCCCGAGTCGCTGCTGCGTGACTATGTGGGTCTCGGCATCCAGATGTACCAAGCCTGGGGGATGACCGAGACCTCGCCGCTGGCGGCGATTGCGCGACCCCCGGCGCTCGATCGCGGGCGCGACGAGTGGTATTGGCGGACCCGCACCGGACGGCCCGTGCCTGGCGTCGAGGTGCGCACGGTGGCCGAAGACGGCACCGTGCTGCCCGCCGACGGCGACTCCGTGGGGGAGTTGCAGGTGCGCGGGCCCTGGGTCACGGCGAGCTATCACGGCGGGGTGGGTGCGGAAAAGTTCGACGACGGGTGGCTGCGCACCGGCGACATGGGCACGGTCGACCCCGCAGGCGCGATGAAGATCACCGACCGGCTCAAGGACCTGATCAAGTCCGGCGGCGAGTGGATCAGCTCGACCGAGATCGAGCACGTCCTCACCAGTCATCCGGCCGTCGCTGATGTGGCCGTCATCGGAATCCCCGACCCGCGGTGGGAAGAGCGGCCGCTGGCCGTGGTCGCGATCCGCCCGGGGGTTGAGGTGACCGACGAGCAGCTGCGCGACCACGTGCGCGGCTCGCTGGCCAAGTGGCAGGCTCCTGAGCACTGGGTGCGGGTCGATGTGGTGCCCAAGACCGGGGTCGGCAAGATCGACAAGCAGCGGTTGCGGGCGGCATACAACGCCGGCGAACTGGTCCCGCACACGCTCGCCTGACCTGGGCCGAGTCGGCTCATGCAGACAGCCCGGTTCCCCCGCCACCGGGGCGAGGGAACCGGGCTGTGCTTGGGTGTGCTGTGTGTTCAGCGCTGGGCGCGGTGCTGTCGGGCAGCCGCGTCGGCCGCCCGCTCCCAGGCCTTGAGCCACTCTTGCGCCGCGTGGCGCTGCAGTTCGAGCGCCGCCGCGGCAACGGCAAAGTTGTGCTCGATGACGGCGGCCGGGTCACCGAGGCCGGCCCGCACCGCGAGCGGCAGCCCGGCGTAGGCCGGCAACTCCCGCAGGCTCGCGAGCTTGTCGTTCCACCCCCGGACCGCCTCCACGTATGCCGTGTTGCCGGCTTTGAGCGCCTCGAGGGTCTGCTCGCGCAGCTTGGCCTCGAGGGTCAGCGGGTGAAACCCCGAGGACGGGGACGACGCGTCGGTCACGAGTCTGCCGGTGCCGGTGCGTCAGCTGCGGTGACCGGTGCGACAGGTGCCGGTGCGACAGGTGCCGGTGCCTCGGCCGACGGGGCGGTGGCCTCGACGACCGCAGCCGCGGCCGAGGTGGCCTTGCGGGTGCGCCGGGCGCGCGGGGCAGCGGCGGCCTGGAGGGTTTCGCTCGCGGTGGCCCGCTTGCGCGGCGCACGCTTGGCGGCCTTCTTGGCGGGAGCCGGTGCTGTCTCAAGCGCTGACGCAACGGCCTCGACGGCCGCCTCGGTCGCCGCTGCCGCCTTCTTCGCCGGAGCGGCGCGCTTGGCGGCAGCCTTCTTGGCCGGAGCCGCCTTGGCGGGGGTGGCCTTCGTGGCGACACTCGCCTTAGCGCGCTTGGCCACCGGCTTCGGTGCGCTCGGGGCGGCCTCGACCTCACCATCAGCCGGGGACGCTGTGGTGGCGGCAGGGGCCACGACGGCGACCTTGGTCACCTGGGCCGGCTTGCGCGCCGGGCGCTTCGGGGTGGCGACGTCCATCAGCTTGCGGCTGAACTCGCGCTCCATCTCCAACACCTTGTGGGCGAAGGCGAACTGCGCCTCGACGTAGGCGCGCGCGTCGCCGGCACCGGGGATCCCGCTGGGCAACGACGCCTTGACCGGGCCGAGGTCGGGCGCGAGTTGGCCGAGGGACTGGTAGAACGAACGGGTCGCCTCGACGGCAGCCTCGTGGCCGGCGCGGACGTACTCCAGGGTCTGCTCGCGGATCTGGCTCAAGACATCCGTGGTGGTCTTCATGTCCTCAAACTCCTCCCGCCGTGGCGGTGACCGAACGTGGCTGGGGGTTTACTCGGCCGCAGGGGTTGCGGCGGTGAGCAGGTCGTGGGCGAACTTCTTGTTGAGCTCCAGGACCTGGGCGGCGAACTCGAAGGACGCGTCCATCATCTCGGTCGGGTTGCCGAAGAGCTTGGCGGCCTCGTCGGCACCCGGCACCGGCACGGCCGGGGTGAACGAGGACATGGCCTCGCTCCAGGCGCGAACCGCGCTGATCATGTTCTCCTGGGATGCCTTGACGGCCTCGATGGTGTCGGCCTGGACCTTGGCCATCGCGTCGGATGCGGTGTTCATCGGGGGTGTCCTTTCGGGAAGCGGAAAGCACGAACGAAGAAAGCGGAAACGGGTCATCGGCGCGTCACGGCGCGCTCGGGAGAGGGGACCACACGGCATACCTGCCGGGAAGGCGCGACCCGCGCGAGGCGAGCCGGTATGCCGGTCAGTCCAGGGACGCGGGAATGCGCGGCTCGACGCCGCGGCGCGGCACGAGCGGCGTGAGGGGAGCCATGTTGGAGGCGTCGAAGACCTCCTGCACGAACTCCTTCTGCAGCTCCATGATCTTGATCGCGAACTCGAAAGTGTTCTCCACGACGCGCTCGGGGTCGCCGAGCATGTCCTGCATGAAGGTCGGCATCTCGTGGTAGAAGTTGATCTCCGGGAACATGTGCGAGGTCGCCTTGATCCAGGCGTGGTAAGCCTCGAGAGACCCCTGCTGCCAGTTGGTCATGGCAGTGAGCATCTGGTCCTGCATGCTCTTGAGCAGGTGCTCGTAGGTGAGAATCATCGGCGGGTCTCCTCCAGGGTGGACGATCAGCTCTCGTGGCTCTTGAGATAACTGCGGTAGACCGCCAAGAGCGCTTCCTTCTCGGATGAGCTCAAGGTGGGATCGGAGCGCACGGCCGTCTCCACGGAAACGCCGGGCGGGGCATCGGGGTCGATCTCGGCTTCTACGCCTTTGCGCAGGATGTCCTCGACCGACAGATGCAGGGCCTGGCCGATCTGCAGCAGCACCCGCACCGTCGGGTCGTGCATGCCGCGTTCGATCTGGCTGAGGTAGGCATTGGAAACCTGGGTCGCCTGCGACATCTGCCGCAGCGACATATTGGCCAACTCCCGCTGGGAGCGGATGAACGCGCCCATGGCGGCGCGCTGGTACTCCCACGCGGCGACACTGGGCTCGGTCATCGGGTTGTCCTTCGCGGGGATGGATCGCGGCGGGGAGCCTTGGGCCCCCCGCCGCGTGAGGTCACTTGGCCTGCGCGGCCTGGGAGGCTTCGAGCAGGTCGTGGACGAACTTCTTGTTGAGCTCGAGCAGCTGGCCGGCGAATTCGTAGACCGAGTCGATGATCTCGGCCGGGTCACCGAAGGCGGCCTTGAACTCGGCCGGCACGGTGGCGGCCGGAGCGGCGGCGGCCGGGGTCATCTTGGCCATCGTCTCGGTCCAGGTCTTCACGGCCTCAAGGGTCGTGGCCTGGCCGGTGCGGATGGCTTCGAGAGCCTGGGTCTGCATCGCGGTGAGCATGTCCTGGGAGGTCTGCATGGTCGGCTCCTTGCGGGCGTCGGGGGTGAATACGCTGGGAAGT
The DNA here is from genome assembly GCA_016710385.1 of Actinomycetales bacterium. Taxonomy (GTDB): domain Bacteria; phylum Actinomycetota; class Actinomycetes; order Actinomycetales; family Dermatophilaceae; genus Phosphoribacter; species Phosphoribacter freyrii. The sequence continues at coordinate 484,975 of JADJVX010000017.1, read as the reverse complement.
ATATGGATCACGTGTTCACTATGTCAAGCAACCGATCGGTCGGTCGGGTGTCCAGGCGGCGGCGGATCGGTCTGGCCGACGAGCGGTCGGCCAGACCGATCCGGGTCAGGCGGTGGGCTGGCAGGCGTTGATGGTGAGCAGTTCGTAGGTGGCGACGACCTCGTCCTTGTCATTGGAGATCGCGACATCCCAGGTGACCTCGCCCCATCCGGTGCCAGGGCGCACCGTCTTGGACTTGGCCGTCAGGCGCACCCGGATCGACTCACCCGGGTAGACCGGCTGGGTGAAGCGCAGCTTCTCCAGCCCGAAATTGGCCAGCACCGGGCCCGGAGCCGGGTCGACGAAGAGCCCCGCGGCCGCGGCCAACAGGAAGTAGCCGTGGGCGACCCGGCCCTTGAAGATCGGGCTTGCCGCGGCAGCCTCTTCGTCCATGTGGGCGTAGAACGTGTCTCCGGTGAAGTGGGCGAAGTGCTCGATATCTTCCAGGGTGATCAGGCGGCTGTCGGTGAACAGCGTGTCGCCCAGCTGCAGCTCCTCGAGATACATCCGGAACGGGTGTCGCTCGCTGGCCTTGGCCAGCGCCTGGGCGTTCCAGGACCGGGTGATCCCGACCATCATCTGCGGGGCAGCCGAGATGCTGGTGGCCTGCATCATGTGCTTGACGCTGCGTAGCCCACCGAGTTCCTCGCCGCCGCCTGCGCGACCCGGCCCGCCGTGGATGAGCTGCGGGAGGGCTGCGCCATGCGGCGGGGCCGTGGCAGCGTTGTCGCGGTCGAGGACGAGCAGCCGGCCGTGGTAGGGCGCGATGCGGATGAGCAGCGAGCGGACCCACTCGGCGTCGTGGCTGGCGACGGACGCGACCAGTGATCCTTCACCGAGGGCGACCATCGACACGAGGTCGTCGTCGTCGACATAGGGAAGCACGGTGACGACCGGTCCGAAGGCCTCGACTTCGTGCAACTGGCTGGCGCGGGTGTCGTTGGCCACGAGGACCGTCGGCGGGAAGAAACCACCGCGCTCGGCGTCACCGGAGGCGATCGCAGGAACGATATCGGGGCCGCCGACGACCACGTCGGCACCCTTCATGAGCAGCCGCACCGCGGCCGCGACATCGTCGCGCTGCGATGCGTTGACCAGCGGCCCCATCGTCGTGCCCTCCACCCGAGGGTCGCCGACGACGACCTTGGCCAGCCGGGCCTTGAGCGCCTCGACGGTGGGCTCGACCAAGCCCTGGGGCACGAAGACCCGGCGGATGCACGTGCATTTCTGGCCGCTCTTGGAGGTCATTTCGCGGAAGATCGCCTTGACGAAGGCGCTGAACTCCTCGCTCTCGACGCCCGCGTCCGGGCCGAGGATGGTCGCATTGAGCGAGTCGGCCTCGGCGGTGAACCTGGCGCCGCGCTCGACCATCGCCGGCATGGTGCGCAGCTTGGCGGCCGTTCCTGCCGAGCCGGTGAACAGGATGTGGTCCTGGCCGCCGATGTGGTCCAGGGCCTCGGCGACGCTGCCGCCGATGAACTGGACGGACCCCTCGGGGAGGATCCCGGACTCGACGATGTGGCGGAACGAGATCTCGGCCAACTGGGCGGTCGGGGTGGCCGGCTTCACGATGGCCGGCACGCCCGCGATGATGCACGTGGCGAGCTTCTCGAGCATGCCCCACACCGGGAAGTTGTAGGCGTTGATGAACACCGCGACCCCGTCGGGGGAGGTGTACATGACCTGGCCCTGGTGCTTCTCGGCGATGTCCTCGGGGCTGCCCTCGATGATGACGACGTCATTGGGCAATTCCTTGAGTGCCTTGCTGGCGTAGACGAACAGCACCCCGATGCCGCCTTCGACGTCCACCCGCGCATCGGGCACCGTCGCGCCCGATGCGCCGTACTCGGCATACACCTCGTCGGTGCGGCTCTTGAGGTATTTGGCGAGGTTCTTCAACGCCAGCCCGCGCTGCTGGAAGGTCATCGCCCGCAGCGCGGGGCCACCGACCTCCCGGGCGTGGCGCACCAACTCGGCGAAGTCGACACCAGAGGAGCTCGCCGTGGCGATGACCGCGCCGGTGGAGGCGTCGAGGATGGGGGTGCCCGCCTCGGAAGGCGTCACCCAGGCGCCGGCAACGTAGCTGCTCACCGTGTGTGTCATGGCGTGTGTCTCGATTCTTCGTGTCGTCGGTCTCGCGCCGCCGAGGCGGCAGGGTGGGGGAGCAGCGCTGGCCTCACGCCCATTCCGGTATGCCGGGCCGTCACCGGCCGGCATACCCCGGGCTAGCTGCCGGGCACCGCCTCCGTGGTGGCCGCCGCACGAGCGGCCGCTTCGATGTCGTCGAGTCCAGCTTGGATCGCATCGAGCAGGACATGCACCTTCGGGAAGCTTGCGTCGTCTGTGACAACGCTCACGGTGACGGTCCCGTCGTAGCTCATGACCGAGATGGCGATCTTCAGTGGCGTCCACAGCGAGATGCAGGCACCCATCCGAGTCATCCGTCGACCGTCGAGATAGAGCGTGGTCTGCGGACCGGGGACATTGGAGATGACGGTGTTGACGAAGACCGGGGCCGAGGAGGCCATCCGGCTGGCCATCATGAGCGTCATCGGGCTGGCCATGCTCGAACCGGGGTTGATCGTGTCGGCCGGCATGGCGTTCTTGAGCGTCTTGAACGTCTCCATCTGCTTGCGGATCCGCTCGTGACGCACCAGCGGGTCCATGGTGCCCAACGGCAACTCGACGACCATCGCCCCGATCTCGTTGTGCCCCGCCACCCCCGCCTGGTCGGGCGAGTGCAGGGACACCGGGACCATGGCGCGGATCGAGCGGTTCTCGACCTGCTCGTGCAGGTATTCGTTGATGACCGAGGTGTAGCCATACGCGCACGCGCTGAGGACGACGTCGTTGATGGTGCCACTGCCCAGCAGCTTGCGGATCGCCCGCAACCGGGTGAACGGCACCTCGGTCATGGCATAGGCGCGGCCGGCGCGGACCGGACCGTTGATCGCCATCGGGTTGAGCGGGATCGAGGTCGACATGAAGGCGCTCAGGTCGAGGGTCTCGGGCATCTTGGGGAACGCCTTGTAGCCCTTGGTCATGATCTGGGTCCAGAGGTTGACCGCATCCTTGACCGCGTCGGTGAAAGCCGAGGCGATGAGGGTGGCATCGGGCACCTCGGGACGGGCCCGCCAGGTGTCCAGGATCGGCGGTTCGGCCTCAGGCTTGTCGCTGAGCAGGTAGCGGATGATCTCGATCGAGTCGACGCCGTCGACCATCGCATGGTGCATCCGCATGACGAGGGCGAACTGGTCCTCGGGCAGGCCGGTGATGAGGTGGGTCTCCCACAACGGGATGCTCAGGTCCATCGGCACCGACATGATCTGGCTGACCGCCGCGCCGAGCGGGTCCGGGGCCGGTGGTGCCGGGTTGTGGTGAACGTGCCGGCGCATGGTGAAGGTGGTGTCATCCATCCACACCGGCAGGGCCATCGCGTAGGGGACGTGCTTGATCTTCTGCCGGAACCGGGGGACCAGGGCGATGCGGTCGGCGATCAACTGCATGACGTCCTCACGGATCGGCGCGGGGCCGTCGAAGACGAGGACGACGCCGACGTCGTTGTGACTCTGCCCGTCCTCGCTATAGAGGAAGGAAGCGTCGATGAGGTTCATGCGATCCAACGGAAGTCACTCTCCAAGGACATAGCGGCCCGGGGCGGGCGCGATCGGTGGGTGGGTGGCATTTCCGGCCGCAGGGGGCGCCGGTCGAGTCCCGCTGGTGCGGGCGAGCATCCAGTCGACCCAGTGCCCCCACCAGGAGCCCTGGTGGCGCGTCGCGGCGGCGTGCCACTCGTCCGGGTTGGGTCCGATATGGGGGTTGGTCCAGAACGAGGCCCGCGGCTTGTCCGGCGGGTAGATGATCGACTGCACGTGACCGGTCGGGGTGAGCACGAAGGTGTTCTGCCCGGCCAAGGCGCGCGCGCCGGCATAGCAGCCCTTCCACGGGGAGATGTGGTCGGACATCCCGGCGATCTGGTAGGTGTCGATGGTGACGTCGGAGAGCGTGATCGGCTCGCCGAGAATGGTCATCCCGCCGGGCTTGATGAGCGCGTTCTCCAGGCTCATCTGGGTGAGCTCGGCGGCCAGCTGGGAGGGCAGACCCTGGCCGTCGGCGTTCCAGAACATGATGTCGAAGGCAGGCGGTTGCTTGCCCAGCAGCCAGTCGTCGACGAGGTAGCGCCAGACCAGGTCGTTGGGCCGCATCCACACGAAGGTGTCGGAGATGCTGTCGGCGCTGATGACCTCGCCGCGCTCGGCTCGCTTGCTCACGCTGGCCAGGCCCTCGTCCGAGGCGGCGATCCCGATGCCGCCCGGCTCGCCGAAGTCGAAGACGGTGACCCCGAAGGTGCCGGTGGCAGCGGTATGCCGTCCGGTCGCCGCCTGATATCCGAGCAGCATCGCGAGGAACATCCCACCCGAGCAGTCACCGAAGACGTGGGCCGCCGGTTGGCCGGTGATGTCGCAGACGACGTCGAGCGCCTCGACCGCCGAGGCGAGGTAGTTGTCGATGCCCCACGTGCCGTTCTCCGGACGAGGGTCACGCCACACCATGGTGAAGACCTGTATGCCGCGCGACACGGCATACTCCACCAGGCTGCGACCGGGGGCGAGGTCCCAGAAGTAGTACTTGTTGACCGCCGGAGGCAGCAGCATGAGCGGCGTCGTCGCCACGGTCGGGGTGTCGGGCGTGAACTGGATCAGCTCGAACATGGGGGTGCGGTGCACCACCCACCCCGGGCTGGCGGCGACATCACGGCCCACGACGAAGGCCCGGTCATCGACTTGGGCGGGCAGTCCGCGGTTGGTGACCAGGTCGCGCAGGAAGTTGGCACCACCGTTCCACAGCGATCGGCCGCCTGTGGTGAAGGCGGCCTTGATCGCCGCGGGGTTGCCCGGCAACGAGTTGGTCGGGGCGATCGCCGAAGTGAGCACCCCCATGACCAGCCGGCTGCGCTCGCGGGTGCGCCAGTCGACCTGTTCGTTGTCGACCAACTCCATCATTTCCTTCTCCCACGCCAGGTAGGCCAGCGCCCAGCGCTTGTAGACCGGGTTGTCGGTCCACGTCGAGTCGGAGAAGCGCCAGTCCTTGGCGGGCAGCGGCTGGTCGTCGAGCCCCTGCAGCAGCCCCGGTGCCTGTTGGGCGAGGTTGGTGACCGCACGCATCAACCCACTGGGGGTGATCGTCCGAGCCAATGACGAGGCCAGCAGCATCGGGTCGAGGGCAGAGAGCAACTCACCCCCGAAGGCCCCGTCGGCCACCGGGATGTCGTCGGGGTCGTCGTCGGCTGTGTTCAGCGGGGCGTTCGACGGGGCGCTCTGCGGGGCGGGATCGGTCACTGCGTCTCCATGGCTGCCACCCGGTCGAGGAAGGCCGCGATGTGCTTGCTCGGCGCCTCGGGCATGTCGAAGAGGAAGAGGTGTCCGGCCTCGTCATAGACGTGCAACTCCGCACCGGGGACGATCGAGGCGATGAGCTCGGAGTTGGCCGGTGGGGCCAGCGGGTCTTCCTCTGCACCGAGCACGAGGACCGGGATCTCCAGGCTGCCCAGCCACGGCAGGGAGCTCCAGCCGAGCATCATCACGCCGATCTGCGCGCCGACGCCAAGCATCGTCGTGCGGTGGGCATACCAGCCCTGCAGCTCGGTTTCGAACAGCTGCGGATTGCGACCGACCCGGCCGCGATAGACGAACGGAGCCATCATCTCGCGGATCACCGGGACGATGTAGCGCAGCGGGTTGGCCGCGGCCATGATCGTGAACGGGTCGGCCGGGAAGCTGCCGTTGCCGGCGTTGGTGCCGCAAAGGATCAACGAGTTGACCCGCTCCGGGAAGGAGTGCGCCATCTCCTGGGCGATGGTGCCCCCGAACGAGAAGCCCAGCACGTCGGCCTTCTCGACGCCGACCGCGTCGAGCGCCTCGGTGTAGAACTCCGCGATCTCGTACATCGTGAGGATGTGGTTGGGGGGACTGGACAAGCCGGTCCCGGGGTGGTCCACCGCGATGATGTCCCGCCCCGGGAGCCGCTTGGTCAAGGGCTCCCAGGCCTCCAGGCACGCGCCCAGTCCGTTGATGAGCAGCAGCGGGGTGCCCTGCTCGGGACGACGACGGATGCGGACCTTCAAATCCTTGATCCGGAGGAAGGTGTCCTCCATCGTCGAGTAACGGATCTTCGCGACCTTGGCCATGGGTATGCAGTCCTTTTCAGTCGAAGACGATGACGCTGCGCGCGATCGAGCCCCGCTGCATCTCTTCGAAGGCCGAGTTGACCTCGTCGAGGGAGATGCGGGCGGAGACCAACTCGTCCAGCTTGAGCCGACCCTGGAGGTACAGGTCGGCATACCGAGGCATGTCCGTGCGGAACTGGTTAGAGCCCATCAGGGAGCCCTGGATCCGCTTCTCGAACATGAAGTCCACCCCGGGCAGCTCGATGCTGGTGCCGAGGGGGATCATTCCCACGACGGTGGCTACGCCACCGGGCCGGAGCATCGCGAAGGCCTGCTCGGTCGTGGGCTTGAGGCCGATGGCCTCGAAGCTGTAGTCAACCCCGCCACCGGTGAGTTCGGTGACCTGGGCGACGGCATCGCCGGCGCTGCCGTCGACGAAATCGGTGGCGCCGAAGGACTGTGCCATCTCGCGCTTGGCCTCGGTCTGGTCGACGGCGATGATCCGCCCGGCCCCGGCCAGCAGCGCACCCTGGATGACGTTGAGCCCGACACCGCCGCAACCGATGACCGCGACCGTCGACCCCGGGCGGATCGCCGCGGTGCGGAAGACCGCCCCCAAGCCGGTCGTCACGCCACAGCCGAGCAGGGCTGCGCGGTCCAGCGGGAGGTCCTTGGTGATCTTGGCGACGGCGTTCTCGTGCACGAGCATTCGCTCGGCGAAGGCTGACACGTCGAGGAACTGCGAGATGTCGGCACCGCCGCGACGCAGCCGCTGCGGCTCGCCGCGGCCACGCCGGGTGCCGCGCTTGGCGCAGAGCACCATGCGTCCGGACGTGCAGTATTCGCAGGTGCCGCAGAACACCGACAGGCAGGTGACGACGTGGTCTCCGGGCTTGACGTAGGTGACATCGGAGCCCACCTCGAGCACGACGCCGGCCGCCTCGTGGCCGACGACCGTGGGCATCCGGGTGCGGTATTTGCCCTGCATGTAGTGCAGGTCGCTGTGGCAGACACCCGCCGCACCGGTCTGGACGAGGACCTCTCGGGGCCCGACGGCGTCGTGCTCGACGTCGTCGACGAGGACGAGATCGCCCGGGGCCGATTCGAGTACCGCAGCCTTCACATTGACTCCTTCAGGAGATAGCCCGGCACCGCGCCGGGAGAGGGGTCGGTGTCTCAGTCGGTCATGACGTCCTCGGGGGAGGCTGAGGTTCCGGACAGATCGGTGACCTCGGCTTCCTCCAAGACGAACATCGTGGCCAACTCCACGCCCCCGATCTCGGCGAGGTTGCGTCCAGCGGCGGCCCATTCCGGTGATCCCATGGCTGCCTTGAAGGCCGCTCCGTCAGCAAAATGCATGACGGCCATGAGATGCACCGCGGGCTCGCCCAGGACGGTGCGCCGCACCGGGGAGACTTCGACACGGACCAGGCCAGGCGTGGCGGCCACCAACGGAAGGTGGGTATGCCGGTAGTCACGGTCGAAGCCCTCGACGTCGGCGGGCATGCGGTAGAGCGCCACAAACCTCGTCATGGTGCCTCCTGCCATCGGCGTTGATGGGATCACATCCAGACAACTCACCGGCACCCGCGACTGCACGCTTGCGCCGACTCCAAACTAGATGCCCAGGGGGTGACCCGGGTAGTCCCGGAGCGGGACGCACTGACTCTCGGTGGGTGAGAGAGTCCGACGCCCGATTATGTGACTGAACGTTCGGGATGTTACACGCCCACCCGGGTCGGGGATAGGGACTTTGGGTACCCCTCCCATGTGCCGCACGGCATACGCCGGCAGGGCCGGCAAACCCTTCCCGTATGCCGGGTGGCTCGGCCTATGCTCGGCCCAGGGGGCGGTGCGCCGCGGCACCGTCCAGGTCGCCAGGAGGTCAGTGTGGACGCCAGTGCCAGCAGTGTTGACGGATCGGTCGCCCGGTATGCCGAGCGCTTCCCGGCGCTGAGCTTCACCAGCACCGAGGCGGGGATGCTGGAGATCATCCTCAGCAAGCCCGGGCGGCTCAATGCGGCCGATCGCCGGATGCACCGGCAACTGGCCGACGTCTGGCTGACCATCGACCAGGACCCGGAAGTCGACGTCGTCATTGTCCGCGGCGAGGGCGGGGCGTTCTCCGCCGGTGGTGACTTCGACATGATCGACGACATCATCGGCGGGTTCGAGGACCGGGCCACGGTGTGGCGCGAGGCCCGCGACCTGGTCTACAACACGATCAACTGCTCCAAGCCGGTGGTGTCCGCGATGGAGGGGCCGGCGGTCGGCGCCGGCCTGGTCGTGGGATTGCTCGCCGACATCTCGATCGCCGGGCGGAACGCCCGGATCATCGACGGCCACACCCGCATCGGCGTCGTCGCAGGCGACCATGCCGCGATCGTCTGGCCGTTGCTGTGCGGCCTGGCCAAGAGCAAGTACTACCTCATGCTGTGTGAACCGATGTCGGGCGAGGAGGCCGAGCGGATCGGGCTCGTCTCGCTCGTCGTCGACGACGGTCAGACCTATGCCAAGGCGCTCGAGATCGCTCGTCGACTCAAGGCCGGGTCGCGCACCGCCCTGCAGTGGACGAAGTACTCACTCAACAACTGGCTTCGGTTGGCCGGTCCGACCTTCGACACCTCGCTGGCGCTGGAGTTCCTCGCCTTCACCGGGCCCGACGCGAAAGAAGGGGTGGACGCGGCGCGGGCCAAGCGCCGCGCCACCTTCGGAGGGGCCTCGCGGGCGCAGGCATGACGGGTCTCGCGGGCGCTCCCCTGGGCACCGCCGGTATGCCGTGCACCACGGCATTGTGGACACCTATAGACAGCGAACGTTCGGTCAGTAATACTGGCGCCGCGGACGCTGGTCGCCCGTACTTTCTCCACCCCAAGGAAATCTCGTCGTCGGACGCGTGCACCCCCGGGAACGCGCCTGGGCACGATCCTGCATTTTCGCGGCATACCGGCGGGTAGTTGCCGGGACGGCAGCGCCTCTGTTCGATCACGCACCGACGAGAACGACACGAAACGAAGACTGACGATGAGTGAAGCATTCCTGATCACCGGAACCCGTAGCCCGATCGGCCGGTATGCCGGTGTCCTGGCGCCCGTGCGCCCGGACGACCTGGCCGCCCACCTGATCTCGACGCTGGCCGCCCGGCTGCCCTCGGTCGACTGGGCCGCTGTCGACGACGTGATCCTCGGCAACGCCAACCAGGCAGGCGAGGACAACCGCAACGTGGCCCGGATGGCCGCGCTGCTCGCCGGGCTGCCGCAGGACGTGCCCGGCACGACGATGAACCGGCTGTGCGCCTCGGGTGCCGACGCCATCGCCTACGGCGCGCGGGCCATCAAGGCCGGCGAGGCCGACCTCATCATCGCCGGCGGCGTCGAGAGCATGAGCCGCGCGCCCTTCGTCATGCCCAAGGCCGAGTCGGCCTACAGCCGGTCCAGCGCCGTCTACGACACGACGATCGGCTGGCGCTTCGTCAACCCGAAGATGAAGGCGCAGTTCGGCATCGACTCGATGCCCGAGACGGCCGAAAACGTCGCCGCCGACTTCACCATCTCGCGGGCCGACCAGGACGCCTTCGCACTGCGATCTCAGCAACGCGCCGCTGCCGCCATCGCGTCGGGACGGTTCGCCCAGGAGATCACCCCGGTCACCATTCCGCAGCGCAAGGGCGACCCGGTCGTCGTCGACACCGACGAGCACCCTCGGGCCACGACGATCGAGGCGCTGGCCAAGCTCCCCACGCCGTTCCGTCAGGGCGGCAGTGTCACCGCGGGCAACTCCTCGGGCGTCAACGACGGTGGTGCTGTCGTCGTGCTCGCTTCCGAGCGGGCCGTCGCGAAATATGGGCTGGAGCCGATGGCCCGCATCATCGGCTCGGCTGCCGCCGGTGTGCAGCCCCGGATCATGGGGATCGGGCCGATCCCGGCCGTGCGCAAGGTCCTCGCGCGGCACGACCTGACCATCGCCGATCTTGACATCGTCGAGCTCAACGAGGCGTTCGCCGCCCAGGCGCTGGCCGTGCTGCGCGACCTCGGGCTCCCGGACGACGCCGAGTTCGTCAACCCCAACGGTGGGGCCATCGCCCTTGGGCACCCCCTCGGCGCCAGTGGCGCCCGGCTCGTGCTCACCTCCGCCATCGAACTGCAGAATCGCCAGGCCAAACGGGCTATCGCGACGATGTGCGTCGGTGTCGGCCAGGGTGTCGCCGTCCTCATCGAACGCACCTGATCCACCTGATTCACCTGCATCACCCGCATCACTGCCAGACACGCACCTGCCAGACCAGTTCGCTGCACTCGTCCAGATCCATCACTCCGCTACGACCCTTTAGGAAGGATCCACCCGATGCTCGACCTCACCCCGAAGCCCGAAGATCTCGAGCCGATCGAGCGGGCCTCTCGCAAGGAGATTGCCGAGCTGCAGCTCGAGCGCATGAAGTGGACGCTTGGCCACGTCTACCAGAACGTCCCGCTCTACCAGGAGAAGTTCGACAAGGCCGGCGTGCACCCGACCGACCTCAAGACCCTGGCTGACCTGGCCCGCTTCCCCTTCACGGTGAAGAACGACCTGCGCGACACCTACCCCTTCGGGATGTTCGCCGTCCCGATGAACCAGGTGCGCCGCATCCACGGGTCCTCGGGCACGACGGGCAAGCCGATCGTCGTGGGCTACACCCGCAACGACCTGGACATGTGGACGGACATGGTCGCTCGCTCGCTGCGCGCCGCCGGCGTCAAGCCGGGCATGATCGTGCACAACGCCTACGGCTATGGGCTGTTCACCGGTGGCCTGGGCCTGCACCAGGGCGCCGAGCGCCTCGGCTGCGCGGTCGTGCCGATGTCCGGTGGGCAGACCGAGAAGCAGGTCCAGCTCATCAACGACTTCAAGCCCGACGTCATCGTCGTCACCCCGTCCTACATGCTCTCGATCCTCGACGAGATGGACCGGCACGGCATCGACCCGGCTGCCACCAGCCTCAAGGTCGGCGTCTTCGGCGCCGAACCGTGGACCAACGACATGCGCGAGGAGATGGAGCGGCGCCTGGACATGCACGCCGTCGACATCTACGGCCTGTCCGAGGTGGTCGGCCCCGGTGTCGCCTGCGAGACCGTCGAGACCAAGGACGGCCTGCACGTCTGGGAGGACCACTTCTACCCGGAGATCATCGACCCGGAGACCGGCGAGGTCCTGCCCGACGGTGAGCAGGGTGAGCTCGTCTTCACCTCACTCACCAAGGAAGCCTTCCCGATCATCCGCTACCGCACCCGTGACCTCACCCGGCTGCTGCCGGGCACGGCCCGCTCGATGCGCCGGATCGAGAAGATCACCGGCCGCAGCGACGACATGATCATCCTGCGCGGGGTCAACCTCTTCCCGAGCCAGATCGAGGAGATCCTGCTGGCCATCCCGGGCCTCACCGCCTTCTTCCAGCTGCACCTGAAGAAGAAGGGCCGCATGGACGCCATGGATGTCTACGTCGAGGCGCGCTCGCAGGCTGCCGGCGAGGCCGACCGTGAGGTGCTGGCCAAGCAGGTCGTCGGCCGGATCAAGGACGTCATCGGCGTCTCGGTGGGCGTGCACGTCGTCGAGCCCAACGGCATCGAGCGCTCGCAGGGCAAGGCCAAGCGCATCATCGACGAGCGCAACGCCTGATCCCAGCCAGGTCCCGGTCCGGCAGGGGTTTGCCCCTGCCGGACCACCGGCCCGGCACGGCATACCCGCCGGTATGCCGTGTGTACGGGTCAGCCGGGTATGCCAGGTGTGCGGGACAGCCGTATGCCGTGTGACTGAGTCCGAACCGACAGAGAGGCTGGAGCGAGATGACCGATGTGCAACAGACCGACGGCCCGGTGGGCGACAAGCTCGCCGGCCGGGTGGCGCTGGTCACCGGCGGCATCCGCGGGATCGGGCAGGCCATCTGCCTGAGCCTGGCCTCGCAAGGGGCGACCGTCGCGGCCGGCTTCAGCGGTAACACCGAGCGGGCGCAGGCCTTCCTCGCCGAGTTCCGGGAGCGCTTCCCGGGACAGGCGGTGAGCGTCCACCAGGGCAATGTCGGCGTCGGCGACGACGCCCGGCGGATTGTCGCCGAGGTCATCCAGCAGCACGGCCGGCTCGACATCCTGGTCAACAACGCCGGCATCACCAGCGACGCGACCGTGCTCAAGATGACCGACGAGGCTTGGGACAAGGTCATCTCGGTCAACCTGTCCGGGGCCTTCTACACCTCGCAGGCCGCGCTCAAGCACATGATCGAGCGCGGATCCGGGCGAGTGATCAACGTCAGTTCGATCATCGGCGACACCGGCAACATCGGACAGACCAACTACGCGGCCTCCAAGTCCGGGCTGCTGGGCATGACCAAGAGCCTGGCCCTGGAGACCGCGTTCCTGCTGCGTCGAGCCGGCAAGCTCGACGTCCACCCCGGCCTCACGGTCAACGTCGTCAGCCCGGGTGTCATTGCCACCGAGATGGTCAACGCCATCCCCGACAAGATTCGGGACGCCCTCTACGAGGACATCCCGATGCACCGCTTCGGCGACCCGGCGGAGGTCGCGCGGGTGGTGCATTTCCTGGCCGCAGACGCCTCGGCGTTCATCACCGGCCAGTGCTGGTCAGTCAACGGAGGCATGGACATGTGAGAGCCGCCTGCGGTGATCACCCCCTGGATCACCGATGCGGCACTCACGGTGCACACCTCTCGTCGCCCGACGGCTCGGGCCAGCCTTCCGGCCGAGCCCACCACCCCCCAGAAAGGACCGGCAGATGCCGCCCTCCACCCCGCCCGGCGAGTTCAACGCCGAGCAGTACCGGGCCCTCGAATCGGCCCGGAAGAAGCTTGTGACCCCGCTCGTCGTCCTCGTTGTGGTCGCGTTCTGGTTCCAGCAGATCGTCACCAACTTCACCGGCTGGATGGACGGCGCGGTCGTCGCCGGCCTGTCGTGGGCCTACCTCTATGCGTTCGCGCTGTTCTTCCTCGTCGTTGCGGTGACCACCCAATACCGCCGCAAGATGGCTGCCATCGAGGCCAAGTACAAGCCGAGCGGGACGGGGGCTGACCAGTGAAGATCAGCGCCACCGCAGCAGTCATCTTCCTGCTCCTCGTCGCCGTCACCCTCGGCATCACCTACTGGGCCGGCAAGCGCAACAAGTCGGTCTCCAGCCACCTGGTCGCCTCCGGCCACATCTCGGGTCGCCAGAACGGCGTTGCCATTGCCGGTGACTTCATCTCTGCCGCGACCTTCCTGGGCACCACCGGCGCCATCGCGCTCGGTGGCTTCAACGGCTTCTACTACGCGGTCTACATCCCGATCGCTTACGTGTTGGCCATGCTCTTGGTCGCCGAGCCGCTGCGTAACCTCGGCCAGTTCACCCTCGGTGACGTCCTGGCCACCCGGTTCGGCGGGCTCAACGTCCGCGGGGCGATCGCGACCTCCTCGATCGTGCTCTCGCTGATCTACATCGTCGCTCAGTTCGTCGGCGCTGCCCTGCTCATCAAGCTGCTCTTCGGCATCGAATACTGGGTCGCCGCGGTCATCATCGGCGTCCTCACGACGATCTACACCCTCTTCGGTGGCATGCTCGCCACGACCTACATCCAGATCGTCAAGACCGCCATCCTGCTGTTCTGTGGTGTGGTCCTCGTCGTCATGGTGCTGGCCAAGTTCGGCTGGAACCCGTTGACGCTCTTCCAGAAGGCCGAGGCCGCGACCAATGCGTCCAATGCCGCCGCGAAGGCTGCCGGGAAGCCCATGGGGCCGGAGGCTCTCGAGCCCTTCCGGGGCGGCGCGCTCAAGCAGTGGGACCAGTTCTCGCTCATCCTCGGGGTCACCCTGGGTGTGCTCGGCCTGCCCCACGTGATGATCCGCTTCCTCACCGTGCGCGACTCCAACGCGGCCCGCACCTCCGCGGTCACCGCGATCTGGATCTTCGCCGGCTTCCTCATCTTCATGCCGGTGCTCGGCTACGGCGGCATGCTGCTCATCGAGAAGGGCCGCGCCGGCATCCCCCCCGGTGGCAACATGACCGTCCCGATGCTGTCCAACGTGCTCGGCGGCGATCTGCTGCTGTCCTTCGTTTCGGCGGTCGCCTTCGCGACGATCCTCGCGGCGCTGTCCGGTCTGGTCATCGCCACCAGTGGCGCGGTCGCACACGACATCTACGGCAAGCTGATCAAGCAGGGCCACGTCGACCCCACCAAGCAGCTGTTCGTCGCGCGCGCGGCCACCCTCGGCGCGGTTGTCGTGTCGCTGCTCATCGCCCTGCTCGTCGAGAAGCAGAACGTCGCCTTCCTTGCGACCCTGGCCATCACGATCTCCGCCAGCGCCAACCTCCCGGCGCTGCTCGGCACGATCTACTGGCGCAAGGCCACCGCCAAGGGCGTGTTCTGGGGCATGATCGCGGGCCTGGGCGTGGCCGTGCTCATGATCCTGTTCAGCACCACCTTCATGGGTGCATCGGCTCCGGTCCAGCTCACCGCACCGGGCATCATCTCGATTCCGGCCGGGTTCCTGGTCATGTGGCTGGTGTCGATGCTGACCCAGCCCAAGGGCGCCGAGCTCGACGCGGCCAACTCGCTGTTCGACCGGATCCGCATCCAGGCGGTCACGGGGATGGACCCGGGCAACCCGGACCACCTCACGCCGGCTCAGCGGGTCGCCGGTCACTGAGCGGCGCACGGCATACGAGTAGGACGGACGGCCCCCGGGAGACTTCCCGGGGGCCGTTCCGGTTCGTGCGGCACCCCACATAGGCTGACCGGTATGCCGTCCGGTATGCCGTCCCCGCGCCTCGATCTGTCCGCCGATGTCGTCGAGCTGGTGGCCGCGATCTGCGACATCCCGTCGGTGAGCGGACAGGAGGGCCCGCTCGCCGATGCCGTGGAGGCCGCTCTGCGGGCGCTGCCTCACCTGCGGGTCACCCGAGACGGTCACACCGTCATCGCCCGCACCGATCTCGGCCGCAGCCAGCGGGTCGTCATCGCCGGTCACCTCGACACCGTGCCGCTGGCCAGTCCGCATCCGAACCTTCCCACCCAGTGCATCGGGGACCGATTGGTGGGCCGCGGCACGGTCGACATGAAGGGTGGAGTCGGAGTCATGCTGCGGCTCGCGGCGACGGTGCCCGACCCGTGCTGCGATGTCACCTATCTCTTCTACGACTGCGAAGAGGTCGACAGTGCCCGCAACGGCCTGCGCCGGGTGGCCGCCAACACCCCCGAGGCGTTGACCGCGGATTTCGCCGTCCTCATGGAGCCCACGGACGGTGCGGTCGAAGGGGGCTGTAAAGGCACGCTGCGAGTTCGCTTGTCCACCAAGGGAATTGCGGCCCACTCGGCGCGTCCATGGATGGGACATAACGCAATTCACGACGCGAGCGAGATCTTGGCGCGCCTGACGGCATACCAGCCTCGGGTGGTCGACGTCGACGGACTGACCTATCACGAGGCGCTGCAGGCGGTGCTCATCAGCGGCGGCCAGGCGGCCAATGTCATCCCCGACCACTGCATCGTGACGGTCAACTATCGCTACGCCCCCGACCGCAGCGAGGATGAAGCGTTGGCCCACGTCGAGGGTGTCTTTGCAGGCTTCCAGGTCGAGGCGGTCGACAATGCGGGCGGCGCTCGCCCCGGGCTGGATCGTCCGGCCGTGCGGGCGTTCGTCGCCGCGCTCGGGGTGCCGGTGCGCGCCAAGGAAGGCTGGACCGATGTGGCGCGGTTCGCGGCGCTGGGCATCCCGGCGGTCAACTACGGGCCGGGTGACCCGCTGCTCGCGCACATGGACGACGAGTGGGCGCCCCTGGCGCAGTACCGCGACGCCGAAGCCGCGATGCGCCGCTGGCTAGAAACCCCGGCCACCTGACGTAGCGTTGTCGCCCGTGAGCAGCCAGTCGACACCAGCGCAGCGGCGCGAGCACCGAAAGGGTCCGGTGACCCTGCGCGGGGCACGGGTGCCGGTCCGCACCACCGACCAGTGGTTGCTCGACACCCGCAGCGCGCCCGACTGGTTGCACACCGATCCCTGGCGGGTGATGCGGATCCAGGCCGAGTTCGTCGAAGGCTTCGGCGCGCTGGCCGAGCTCGGGCCGGCGGTGAGCATCTTCGGTTCGGCCCGGCTGGGAGCCGACGACCCGGCATACGGGCTGGCCGAGCAACTGGGACGCGCGGTCGCGGAGGCCGGGTATGCCGTGATCACCGGCGGCGGGCCGGGCCTGATGGAGGCCGCCAACAAGGGTGCCCTGGAAGCCGGGGGCGTCTCGGTCGGGCTCGGGATCGAGCTGCCCTTCGAGACCGGGCTCAACCAATACGTCGACCTCGGGGTCAACTTCCGCTACTTCTTCGCGCGCAAGACGATGTTCGTCAAGTACGCCCGCGGCTTCATCGTGTTGCCCGGGGGGCTGGGGACGCTCGACGAGCTCTTCGAGGCGCTCACCCTGGTGCAGACCGGCAAGATCACCAGCTTCCCCATCGTGCTCATGGGGGTCGAGCACTGGTCGGGGCTGTTGGACTGGATGCGGGCCACTCTGGTGGCCCGCGGCACGATGAACGAGCAGGATCTGGCCGGGGTGCTCGTCACCGACGACGTCGCGGCAGCTGTGGAATGTGTCGTGCGGGCCGACACCGGGTTGTTCGGCGAGCAGGAGGTGTCGTCATGATCTGGGTCGCGCTGCTCATCGCGGTCGTCCTCGTCGGGCTCACGGTCGCGGCGATCCTGGGCCGCATCGACGGCTCGCTCGCCGAGCCCACGTCGACCGTGTCGTTCCTGCCGTTGCCGCACGACCGGCTCACCGAGCAGGACATCGACGCGGTGCGCTTCGACACCGCCTTCCGGGGATACCGGATGGACCAGGTCGACGAGGTGCTGGACCGGCTCACCCGGGAGATCGAGGTGCTGCGGGCGGGGCTGCCCAGCCCGACAGCGTTCGTGTCCGACGATCCGGACCCTGACCCGGCTGAGGCCGCGGCGCACCCGTCATGACTGTCGTCGTCGAACGCACCATCGCTCGCCCACTCGCAGAGGTCTGGGCCTCGGTCTCCGACGTCGCCGCGCACCGCCTGCCCCTGACGACCGTGCACACCGACCCCGGCCCGCCCGGCGTGGGCTGGCGGTTCAGTGGGGTCACGGCGCTCGGGCCGCTGCACATGCGCGACGACATGATCGTCACCCGGTGGCATCCACCCGGATCGCCCGGATCGTCCGGATCGCCCGGATCGCCGATGAGCGCGCAGTATGCCGTGGTGAAAGTCGGCCGGGTGCTTGGCGGCTGGGCCGAGGTCACCCTGTCCGAACCCCGACCCGGCTGGACCCAGGTCCAGTGGCGCGAGGAGATCGTGCCGCACCCCCACGCGCTCGGCCGGCTTGCTCGGCCGCTCGTCGACGCCGCTGTGCGCGCGATGTTCTCGCGCGCCGTCGACACCATGCTCGCGCAACCGGCCCGACCGTGACCGAACACCCTGACCTGGCGCACGGCACCGACGGCCTGGCCCGATGCGCCTGGGTCGGCGCCGACCCGCTCCAGCTGGCCTATCACGACACCGAATGGGGCCGACCGGTGCATGGCGAGGCGGCATGGTTCGAGCGGCTGAGTCTGGAGGCGTTCCAGTCCGGGCTCTCGTGGGCGACCGTGTTACGCAAGCGCGAGTCGTTCCGGTCGGCGTTCGCAGGCTTCGATCCCGACCTGGTCGCCGCGTTCACTCCTACGGACCGGGCGCGGCTGTTGGCCGATGTCGGCATCATCCGCAACGCCGCCAAGATCGATGCGACGATCCGCAACGCCCGCGCCGTGTTGGCCCTGCGGGAGGTGGGTGGGCTGGAAGCCCTCGTGCGCGCGCACCGGCCGCCACGGCATACCCGTCCTGCGTCGCTGGCTCAGGTGCCGGCCACCAGCCCCGAATCGCAGGCGCTGGCCAAAGCTCTCAAGGGACACGGTTTCGCGTTCGTCGGCCCGACGACGATGTATGCCGCGATGCAGGCGTGCGGCATCGTCGACGACCACGTCGCGGGCTGCCATCGCGCCGACGCTGGATAGCATCCACCGCATGCCTGCAGCCACTGCGTCGGTCCTGCGCGGCCTCGACCGCCAGCTCGATCGAGTCCTCGGGGGGCGCTTTGTCGTGCAGGTCGTCGTGGTCTATGCGATTACCCGGATCGTCACGGCCGTGATGCTCGCGGTCGTCGCACCGACCCAGGCCCCGGCCGGGATGACGGGCGGCACGACGGTCGGCTACTTCGGCTTCACTCGGCTGTGGGACGGCGAATGGTACGACCGGGTCGCGACCGACGGCTATCCCGCCGTGCTGCCCCGCGATGCCGTCGGCTCGGTGCAGCAGAACCCGTGGGCCTTCTACCCGCTCTTCCCGATGCTCTGCCGGCTCGTCATGGCGCTGACCGGGTTGTCGTTCACGGCAGTCGGTGGAATCGTCGCGCTGCTGTTGGGGTTCGGGGCCGCGGTGCTGCTGGCGCAGCTGCTGCGTGAGGTCCTCGGGCCAGGCGCGGCGTTGCTGGTCCTGGTCCTGTATGCCGTGTTCCCCTCCTCGCCGGCGCTGCAGATGGCCTACACCGAATCGCTGGCGATGCTCCTGCTATGCGGCTACCTGCTGGCGCTGCGCCGGGAACGTTGGCTGGTCGCCACCGCACTGGCCGTTCTCATCGGGCTCTCCCGCCCGATCGCGGTCCCACTCGGTCTGGTCACCCTCGTGGCCGTGTGGCTGCGGTGGCGGCGACGGCATACCGACGCGGTGAGCGCTGGCGAGGCGGGCTCGATGCTCGCCGCCCTGCTCGGGTGTGCGGTGGCCGGACTGCTGTGGCCGGCGATCGCCTGGTTGGGCACCGGCGAGCCGGGTGCCTACTTCTCCACGATGGGGGCCTGGTCCTCGGGCGGCCGGGTGCGGTTCTTCTTGCCATGGATCGACATGTCTCAGTGGCTCTACGGTGACCTCGGGATCGTCGTGCTCGCCGCGCTCTTGGTCGCGATCGTGGCCAGCATGGCCGGGCCGTGGGCCGGACGGCTCGATCCGGTGCTGCGGGTTTGGCCGGTGGCCTACGCGCTCTACGTGATGGCGGCCCAGGGGCCGGGTACGAGCACCCCGCGCTACCTGTTGCCGATGTTCCCCTATCTCGTCGTCCTGCTCGGCCTGGGCTGGGCCGATGGACGCCGGCCACGGTGGCTGCCCAGTTGGCTGCGCCTGGAAGTGTTGGCGTTGGTCTTCCTGTGGTGGCAGTGGAAGTGGATCACCGTGCTGTGGCACTTCACCCCACCGAGCGACTGGGCTCCTTGATCTAGCCGCCCGGCGTTGTCCGCACGCGGCATCAGCTTCCGGTGAACACCATGGGCTGCTTGGCGACGAACGCGTTGACGGCGGCGAGATGGTCGGCCGTCCGCCCGGTGCGGTCCATGAGTGCCCGTTCGTTGGCCAGTGATTCCTCAAGGGTGTGGGTCGCGCTGAAGGCCAAGGCGCGACGCATTGCGCCGTAGGCCAACGTCGGGCCGGCGGCCAGCGTGGCGGCCAACTGTGCGACGGCGCCGTCGAACTCAGGGGCCGGAACCACGGAGGTGACCAGGCCCAACGCGGCGCACTCGGCTGCCGGCAGGGTGCGCGGCAGGAGCAGGATTTCCTTGGCCTTGGCCATGCCGACGATGCGCGGCAACCAGAACGACGCGCCCGAGTCGCACGACAGGGCAATGCCGGCGAAGGCGAGGTTCATGCCGCCCTCGGCGACCATGATCCGGAAGTCGGCGGCGAGGGCGAAGGCCACCCCAGCGCCGGCCGCGATGCCGTTGATCGCCGCAACGACCGGCTTGTCCATGGTGGCCAGCACCGTGGCGATGGGGTTGTAGTGCGCGTCGATCGTGTCGGCCAGGGTCTGGGCGCCGGAGAGCAGTGCCGTCGCGTGGGAACGCAGGTCTTCGCCGGCGCAGAACGATCGTCCGGTGCCGGTGAGGACGACCACCCGGACCTGCGGGTCTTCGGCGACCTGGGTCAGGGCCGCGAGCAAGGCGTTCTTGGTCACCGTGTCGAGGGCGTTGAACGCCTCGGGACGATCGATACGCACCGTGCCGACCCCCCCGACAATGGTGGTGCGCACGGTGGTCGTTGCGTCGTCGTCGCGGGGGTCAGAGGCCAAGGGCGCGGTGGCGGACATGGGGCCATGGTGTCAAACCCAGGATTTCCTCTCGTCAGCCAGGCACGTGATAATGGTCTCTGGCTATTGATACGTGTGCGGCTCAGCCCCGGGTACGGACAGCGCAAAGTAGCCCAGTTTCCGAGGAAGGGGAAACACATGGCGGCGATGAAGCCGAGGACTGGAGACGGCCCGCTCGAGGTCACCAAGGAAGGCCGCGGCATCGTGCTGCGCATGCCTCTGGAAGGCGGCGGCCGACTGGTCGTCGAGATGACCCCAGACGAGGCAGCCGCCCTGCGAGACGCAATCCAAGGCTGTGACGGCGTTCCCCGATCCTGACCTAGACCAGCGTTGGGCCCCGGTGCCAGTGGCATCGGGGCCCAACGCATTCGGTGTGAGCGGCGCTGGCGTCGCCCCTCAGCGCTTGACGGCGACGAGCACCCCGTCACCCACCGGCAGCAGACTCACCAAGAAGTCCTCGCCGTCGCGCAATGCCTTCCCGACCTCGCGCAGCGTGCGGGTGGTCGCATCCCGCACAGCGGGGTCGGCGACCTGGTCGTGCCAGAGCATGTTGTCCATGACGAGCATGCCCCCCGGGCGCAGCAGGCGGGTCGCTGCCTCAACGTAGTCGGGATACTCCGGCTTGGCCCCGTCGACGAACACCAAGTCGTATGCCCCGTCGGTCATCCGCGACAGCACATCCTGGGCCCGGCCGGTGATCACCCGGGTGCGCTGGTGGACGATCCCCGCCTCGGCGAAGGCTTCCTTCGCGGCGCGCTGATGCTCGGCGTCGATGTCGATGGTCGTGAGGACCCCGTGCGAGGGCATACCGGCCAGCAGCCACAGCCCCGACACCCCACCACCGGTGCCGATCTCCACGACCGCATGCGCACCGATCGCGGCGGCCAGAGTGCGCAGCAGACCGCCGACGGCCGGGGCGACCGGAACCGCCCCCAGGCTTTCGCTCCGGGCGCGGGCCGCCTCGGCGTGCTCATCCTCGACGAGGAAGCTCTCGGCATACGCCCAACTCACCGCTCGGTTGGTGCTCATGCCGCCCACCTTAGCCGCGCAATTGGCTCGGTGCCGGGAGGCCGGTCGGCCTCCGGGGATCCCCGGGAAACCTTCCGACTCGCCGTCAAACCTGACCGTCCAGCCCTGAGATCCCCGGGAAACCTTCCGACTCGCCGTCAAACCCGAGCCGCTGGGCCGGGGTATGCCGGGAAACCTTCCGACTCGCCGTCAAACCCGAGCCGCTGGGCTGGAGCCGTCAAACCCGAGCCGCTGGGCTGGGGTATGCCGGGAAACCTTCCGACTCGCCGTCAAACCCGAGCCGCTGGGCCGGGGTATGCCGGGAAACCTTCCGACTCGCCGTCAAACCCGACCGCCCAGCCCTGAGATCCCCGGGAAACCTTCCGACTCGCCGTCAAACCCGACCGACCAGCCCCTCAGACGACCCCTCCCCTCTCAGGGGAATACCAGGGGCGGCCCGGATGGTTGGCTCGCCCACAGGCGCGTCACAGTTGCATCGTGGGAAATCCGGGAACCCTGGGCACACCTCGATCGTCAACCGCACGACGCTTCCGAAAGGCGACAACACCCTCGTGACCGACATCCTCGTCTCGACCGACAGCCCCGCGGCTGCTGCCGCGCCCGATGCTGGCCAGGTCCCGAGTCACGACGCCTGGACCCCGCCGACCTGGGAGCAGGTCGTCACCGAGCACTCCGCGCGCGTCTACCGCCTCGCATACCGCCTCACCGGCAACCCCCACGACGCCGAAGACCTCACCCATGACGTGTTCGTGCGGGTCTTCCGCTCGTTGCACTCCTACCAGCCCGGCACCTTCGAGGGCTGGCTGCACCGCATCACGACCAACGTCTTCCTCGACAAGATGCGCCGCAAGCAGCGCATCCGCTTCGATGCCCTGCCCGACGATGCCGCCTCCCGGATGGCCACCCGCGAGCCCGGCCCGGAGCAGGTTTATGACCAGACCCACTTCACCGACGACGTCCAGCGAGCACTCGACTCGCTTTCCCCGGAGTTCCGGGCCGCGGTCGTGCTTTGCGACATCGAGGGCTTGTCCTACGAGGAGATCGCCGCAACGCTGGGCATCAAGCTCGGCACGGTGCGCTCCCGCATCCACCGTGGCCGTGCCGCCTTGCGCGAGTCACTCGCCCACCGGGCACCCACCACGACGCCGACCGAGGCCCCCTCGCGTCCCGTCGGTGCGATCCGCCCCACGCCCGCGGTCTCGGGGGCCCGGTGACTCGACACCTCACCGACGAGCTGAGCGACTACGCCGACCGCCGCATGAGCGGGCCGGCGTTGCTCGCGTGGGATCGTCACGTGTCGGTGTGCGAACACTGCCGGTATGCCGTGACCGCCGAGCGCCGCATGCTCAGTTCGCTGCGCAGCGGACCCCCGTCGGTGTCGCCGCACTTGCAGGCGATGTTGCTTTCGCTCGCGGATGGCGCGTCGACCGCCGCAAGCCCTCACTTCCCGCCGAGTCAGCGGGCTCCCTGGGCACTCGCGAACGCTGGCGATGCCGTTCCCGACCGCGGCGCGGTGCCCCCCATCCCGATCGCGCTTGCGCCGGTCGCCCCCTTCCGGCTGCCCACCGTGGCTCCCGCGGCCCCCGCCTTGCACCGATCGCTGCGCAGGGCCGCCGCGCTGGCTGGGCTGGCTGCGTCGGCGACGGTCGCGGCGGCGTGGGCCGTCGGGGTGGCCGGTCCGGTGCAACAGCCCACGTTGAACCCGGCGGCCCGCTTGACCTATCCAACTTTCGGGGCCGACACCACCGGGCTCGCCGTCCCCGCCATCGCCCCACTCACGCCGGGCACTCACCGGGAGCACCTCACCATCCCCGCCGGCCTTGACAGCGCCATCCCCGATACCCCGGAGCGTTCCGACCGATGAGCCAGACCCCCGACCGTCCCCACGAGACCGAGGACGGCAGGGAGCTGCCGCACCCGTCCGCCTGGTTCCAGCCTGAGGTGCCGGACTCACCTGCGCCAGTCGCGCGCACCGGTCCCGAGGGTCAGCGCCCAGAACGCGTGCCCACCGCGGGTCCGGTCGGCCCCACCGAGCCGGTCGCGATGCCCCTCGTGCCCCCGGCACAGCCCGATGGAGTCGCCGTCCAGCCCGGATACGCCCAGGCCGGATCCGGCCAGGGATCGAGCCCCACTCTTCCGGTGCCAACCTGGGAATCCCGCAGCACGGCATACGAGTCGGGCACGCACCCGGGGTCCTGGCAGCCGACCAGCCCAGCCTTCCCCGGTCCGCTGCCCCCGTATGCCGTGCCTGGACCGGACCAGCGTGGTGCCTCCAGGGCGGCACCGGGCGCGCGCGGGCTGCTCGTGCTTGCCGCGTCGGTCGGTCTGGCGGCGGGGCTGGTCGGCGGAGGTGCCGGGGCCTTCCTCGTGAACCGCTCGACGGCGCCCACGGTGAGCTCGCCGTTGCCGGCCCCGCAGCCCGGTGCGACCCTGCGGCCGGACGGGAGCATCGCCAAGATCGCCGCGACGGCACTGCCGAGTGTGGTGACGATCAAGATCTCGACGGCTGAGGGGGCCGGCACGGGTTCTGGGTTTGTCATCGATGGGGCCGGTCACATCCTCACCAACAACCATGTCGTGTCTCCGGCCGCTGACGGCGGCACGATTGCGGTCGAGCTGTCCGACGGAAGCAGTGTCGATGCGACGATCGTCGGGCGTGATGCCTCCTATGACCTGGCCGTGCTCAAGGTCGAGCGCGCCGGGTTGACTCCATTGGCCTGGGGGCGGTCGACCGAGGTGGTCGTGGGTGACGGGGTCATCGCGGTGGGCGCGCCGCTCGGGCTGGAGGCCACGGTCACCAGCGGGATCATCTCGGCACTCGACCGCCCGGTCGTCGCCGGTGACGGCAATGAGTCGAGCTTCATCAACGCCATCCAGACCGACGCGGCGATCAATCCGGGCAACTCCGGTGGCCCATTGCTCGATATGAACGGCCGCGTCATCGGAGTGAACTCGGCGATCGCGCGAGACCCGGGCTCGGCGACCGGCGTGAGCGGCAGCATCGGGGTGGGTTTCGCGATTCCCAGCGACCAGGCCGCCCGCACGGCTGAACAGCTCATCACCACCGGCAAGGCCGTGCACCCGGTGATTGGCGTGCGGCTGGACGGCCGCTTCGAGGGCAGTGGCGCCAAGGTGCTGACCCCGGGCGGCGTCACGGAGGGGAGCGCTGCCGCCACGGCGGGTCTGCAGGATGGCGATGTCATCGTCGCTTTCGACGGGAAGCGGGTCGCCGATCGCAATCAGTTGGTCGTGGCGATTCGCGCTCGCACGGTGGGCGAGACGGTCACGTTGACCATCGAGCGCAATGGGCAACGAATCACCCTCCCGCTGACGCTACAGTCGTCCGGTAGCTAGCGTCGTTCGCTGCCGGCGACGGGCCTGATCGGGCAGGAGGACTCGACCATGTTCGACATCAACGGGTACGAGTTCATCGTCCTGCTCCTGGTGGCCGTCGTCGTCCTGGGCCCCGAACGACTGCCGGAGTATGCCGCCAAGCTCGGCCGCCTGGTGCGGCAGCTGCGAGTCATGGCCGATGGGGCCAAGGCTCAGCTCAAGGATCAGATGGGGCCGGAGTTCGACGATCTCAACTGGCGGCAGTACGACCCCCGGCAGTACGACCCCCGACGGATCGTCCGTGAAGCGCTGATGGACCCGGTGCCGACTGCGGCAGCGGCCGCGACAGCAGCCACCGACCTCGGCGCAGCAGCCGGTCCGTCACCCGCAGTGCACGACCCGGTCAAACCCACGCCCTGGGACCCGGACGCGACCTGAGCATCCCGACCCGTCCTGGGCGTGATCGCGGGTGGATTTTGGCCCCCGCGAGGTCGTCAGCGCTTGACCGGGGAGACCCCGAGCGAGCGTCCGGACAGTCCGCGGGCTCGGGTCGCCAGGCCCCGGGCCACGGCACGCAGGGCCACAGCAGCCGGGGAGTCGGGGTCGCCGAGCACGACCGGCATACCCTCGTCTCCCCCGATGCGAAGGCGAGTGTCCAGCGGGATCTGGCCCAGCAGCGGCACCTCGGCCCCGATCGAGCGGGTCAGGGACTCGGAGACTGCCGTGCCGCCACCCCTGCCGAAGATCTCTTGACGGGAGCCGTCGGGGAGTTCGAGCCAGGACATGTTCTCGACGACGCCGACGACCCGCTGGTGGGTTTGCAATGCGATGGCGCCAGCGCGTTCGGCGACCTCGGCGGCAGCCAGCTGCGGCGTCGTGACGACGAGAATCTCGGCCGTCGGCACGAGCTGTCCGATGGAGATCGCGATGTCACCGGTGCCGGGGGGCAGGTCCAGCAGGAGCACATCGAGGTCGCCCCAGAACACATCGGAGAGGAATTGCTGCAGCGCGCGGTGCAGCATCGGCCCGCGCCACACGACCGGCTGGTTGCCCGGGACGAACATGCCGATCGAGATGACCTTCACCTCGTGCGAGATCGGCGGCATGATCATGTCGTCGACTTGGGTGGGTGCTGTGGTCACCCCGAGCATGCGGGGGATCGAGAAACCGTGGACGTCGGCGTCGACGACGCCGACGCGCAGACCCTCGGCGGCCATGGCGGCGGCCAGGTTGACGGTGACCGAGGACTTGCCGACCCCGCCCTTGCCGGAGGCGACGGCATACACGCGGGTCAGTGAGCCGCTGCGCGCGAAGGGGATCTCGCGCTCGGCGACCCCACCGCGGAGCTTGGTCTTGAGCGCGGCGCGCTGCTCGTCGCTCATGACGTCCATCCGCACCAGGACCCCGGTGACGCCGGGGACCTTCATGAGGGCGGCCGTCGTCTCGTTGCGCAGGGTGTCCTTCATCGGACAGCCGGCGACGGTGAGATAGAGATCGAGGACGACTGCGCCGGACTCGTCGGCGGCGACCGCTTTGACCATCCCGAGCTCGGTGATGGGCTTGCGGATCTCGGGGTCGTTGACCGTCGCGAGCGCGGCCAGCAGGGTGTCGGTCGTGGGGGCAGTCATGCTCGCCATCCTAGGTCGGCTGCTGGGTCACGCCTCCATCGGGCGCGGCGGGGCCCCCGCCGGCCCGGGTGGGCGCCGGTCCTCGATGTCATCGAGCAGGTCGCGCAGTTCGGCGCGGATGAAGTCACGGGTGGCGGTCTCCCGCAGCGCGATCCGCAGAGCGGCCACCTCGCGGGTGAGGAACTCGGTGTCGGCGAGGTTGCGCTCGTCACGGGCCCGGTCCTGCTCCAGGAAGATCCGGTCGCGGTCGGTCTGCCGGTTCTGCGCGAGGAGGATGAGCGGCGCGGCATACGACGCCTGCAGCGACAGGATCAAGGTGAGCAGCGTGTAGTTGAGCTCGCGAGGGTCGAACTGCACCGCCGCGGGCGCGAAGGTGTTCCACGCGAGCCAGGCCACGACGAAGACCGTCATCCCGATGAGGAACTTCGCCGTTCCCATGAAGCGCGCGAACCGCTCGCTCCACACCCCGAAGCGCTCCTGGGTGAGCGTCGGGGTGCGCACCGACGCCGGCAGCCCGCGGCGGTGGCTGTCCCGGGGGAGTTGGAGGGCATCGAGAGGTCGGCGGCCGGGGCGGGTGCGGGGCGTGGTCATGCGGTCGCCTCCCTCGGATCGGTGGAGCCAGGCGGGTCGGGCTGGGTCTCGGGCTCGAGGGTGGGCTCGTGGTCGTGCTCACGGTCCTCGCGCCAGTCCTCCGGGAGGATGTGGTCGAGGACATCGTCAACGGTGACCGCGCCGACCAGGTGGCCGTCCTCGTCCACGACGGGAGCGGCGACGAGGTCGTAGGTCGCCAGATGGCGGTGCACCTCATCGACGCTCGCCGAGGGCAGCAACGGGTCCACCCGGTCGAGTGCCGCGCCGACGGGGGAGTGCGGGGGATCGCGCAGCAACCGTTGGATATGGACGATCCCGAGATAGCGGCCGGTCGGGGTCTCTAGGGGCGCTCGGCAGACGAAGACCGTCGTCGCCAGGGTGGTCGGCACTTGCTCCCGGCGCACCAGGGCCAGGGCCTCGGCGATGCTCGCTTCGGGGCCGAGGATGATCGGCTCGCTCGTCATGAGGCCGCCGGCGGTGTCCTCGGGGTAGCTGAGCAGGCGGCGCAGCGGCTCGGCCTCGTCGGGCTCCATCCGCGCCAGCAGCGTCTCCTGTTGCTCGGCGGGTAACTCGGCCAGCAGGTCGGCGGCGTCGTCGGGCTCCATCGCCTCGAGCACGTCGGCCGCGCGCTCGGTGTCGAGCCCGGCGAGGATCTCGACCTGGTCGTCCTCGGCGAGTTCCTGCAGGACGTCGGCGAGCTGGGCATCGTCGAGCGCCTCGGCGACCTGGGCGCGGCGCTCGGGGGACAGTTCATGGATGACGTCGGCCAGGTCGGCGACCCGCAAATTTCGGTATGCCGCGAGCAACAGGTGCGCCTCCTGGCTCGGACCGTGGATCTCCAGACCGCTGACCCGGTCGAGGGGCACCAGTGCGCTCTCACCGCGGCGCCGGGAAAAGGACAGCCGGCGGCCGGACGAGAGCACCCGGCAGACGTAAGCCTTCTCGACGATCCACTCGCGGCGATGGACGGTCACCTGCAGGTCCTCGACGGTCGCGTCGGCACTCGTCTGCGGGTCGTCGGGGTCGGTCAGCGTGACCCGGCGGTCGAACAGCTCGGCGATGGCCAGGTGCTCGGTCGGGCGTTGCTCGAAGCGCCGGAGGTTGACCAGGCCGGTCGTGATGACGGCGTCGGCATCCAGCGAGGTCACCCGGGTCATCGGCATGAAGACCCGGCGCCGTCCGGGCACTTCCAGGACCAGTCCGATGAGCCGAGGCCGGCCTTGGCCGATGCCGAGCGTGATGACGGCGTCGTGCACCCGTCCCACCGGATCACCCAGTGGATCGAAGACCTCGATCCCGGCCAGGCGGGAGAGGAACAGGCGGGTGGGCAACGTCACGAAGGTCAGGCTAACCGCGGGCTGGGGCAGGCAGCGAGGGCGCTGCTAGCGTCGCACGGGAGTGCCCTCGGGCGGGCCTTCGACTCGGCGTCCCTGGCGGCCCGCCCCCACTGGAAGGAGCCGCGCATGCGTCACCCCAAGGACTTCTACGCCCCGCTCGCGGTGGGAGCCCCACAGCCGCTGCGTTCGGTGCCCGCGCGCCCGTCGCGGGTCATCCACTTCTTCGACCCGAGCAACCCCAAGATGGCGGCCAAGATCCCCGAGATGGTCGGGTCGGTCGACGTCCTGCTCGGCAACCTGGAGGACGCGGTCAAGGCCGACAACAAGGAGGCTGCGCGCGCCGGCCTGGTGCAGATCGGCAAGAGCGTCGACTTCGGTGACCTCACCCAGCTGTGGACTCGAGTCAACGCCCTCGACTCGCCGTGGGTGCTCGATGACCTCACCACCTTGGTCACCGAGATCGGCGACAAGCTCGACGTCATCATGGTGCCGAAGGTGCAAGGCCCCGAGGACATCCACTACGTCGACCGGCTGCTCGCCCAGCTCGAGGCCCGCGCCGGGCTGACTCGTCCCATCCTCGTCCACGCGATCCTCGAGACCGCCCGGGGCGTGGCCAACGTCGAGGAGATCTGCGCGGCGAGCCCGCGCATGCAGGGGCTCTCGCTCGGCCCCGCCGACCTGGCCGCAGACCGCCGGATGAAGACCACCCGGGTCGGCGGCGGCCACCCGGGATACCTCGTGCGCCAAGACCCGGTCGACGGCGACATCAACGGGCCGCGCACGGCATACCAGCAGGATCTCTGGCACTACACGATCGCCCGGATGGTCGACGCGTGCGCGAGCACGGGGATCTTCCCCTACTACGGGCCGTTCGGCGACATCAAGGACGTCGTCGCGTGTGAGGACCAGTTCCGCAACGCCTTCCTGCTCGGATGCGTCGGCACGTGGTCGCTGCACCCGGTGCAGATCGGGATCGCGAAGAAGGTCTTCAGCCCCTCCCCGGCCGATGTCGCGCACGCGCGGCGGGTCGTCGCCGCGATGGGCGACGGCACCGGTGCGGTCATGCTCGACGGCAAGATGGAGGACGACGCCAGTCTCAAGCAGTGTCTGGTCATGATCGAACTCGCCGAGCGGCTCGCCCAGAGCGACCCGGAGCTCGCGACCTTGTATGCCGTCGACGGCGGCGAAGGAGGAACGGCCTGATGGGTAAGAAGAAGCGCGCTGGCGGTGCTGGGACGGCGACGGACACGGCATACCGGCCGCGTCGTTCGGTGCTCTATATGCCCTCGTCCAACGAGCGGGCGCTGGAAAAGGCCAAGACCATCCCGTGTGACGCACTCATCCTCGACCTCGAGGACGCCGTGGCGCCCGACGCCAAGGAGGCTGCGCGCGAAGCCGCGTGTGCCGCAGTGCAATCCGGCGATTACGGCCACAAGGAGCTGACCATCCGGGTCAACGGGGTTGGCACCCAGTGGCACGAGGCCGACCTGCAAGCAGCCTGCGCAGCCGGACCGGAAGGCATCGTCGTGCCCAAGGTCGGGTCGGCCAAGGCGGTGCGGCGGCTGGTCGAGGCGATGGCCGACTTCAAGGCGCCCGCCCGCACCCGGCTGTGGGCGATGGTTGAGACGCCCGAGGCGATCCTCGGCGCCCGCAAGCTCGCAGCCGCCTCACCGCGGCTGGCTGTGCTCGTCATGGGCACCAACGATCTGGTCAAGGAGCTCGACGCCTTCCACGTGCCCGGTCGGGCGCCGCTGCAGATGTCGCTCTCGTATGCCGTGCTCGCGGCCCGCGCTGCCGGGATCGCGATCGTCGACGGGGTCTACAACGACGTGCGCGATGCCGAGGGTTTCGAGGCCGAATGCCGCGCCGGACGAGCCATGGGCTTCGACGGCAAGACCCTCATCCACCCCGGCCAGGTCGAGCCGTGCAACGCGGTCTTCGCGCCGAGCGACGAGCAGGTCGAGGATGCCCGGGGCTTGATCGCGGCCTTTGCCGAGGGCTCGGCGCACGGCAAGGGAGTGGTCACCTACAAGAACAAGCTGGTGGAAAACCTGCACGTCGAGACCGCCCGCAAGGTGCTCGCCACCCGGGCCGCAATCGACGCGCTCGCTGCCGGCTGAGGTCAGCCGGTCGTCTGGTCACCGGGCGAGGCCGGCGGCGCACCACTGCAGGGCTCGGATGCCGTGCGGCCGCCAGTAGCTGTCGTCGTGCCCGCCGTCATCGAAAGTCGTGGCGGCGTGGCCTAGCCGAGCCGCCAAGGCCCGGTTGGCGGTGATGAACGGGTCGCTGGTGCCACAGGCCAGGCTCACCGGCATCCGTGCCAGCTCCGTCGTCAGCGCGAACACGTCGTGCGCGAGGAAGTCCTCACGGTTGTCGAAGGCGCCCGCCGCGCTCGCGCCCGGGGAGGTCCACAGCGCCGCGCTCATCGCCGCGACCGCACCGACGACGGCGGGGCCGTAGCGCGCCCCGAGCCAGAGGGCGCCATAACCACCCATCGACCATCCGATCAGGCCGATCGGGCCGGCCGGTATGCCGTGTCGCCACAGTTCCGGGAGGAGATCCTCGATGACCATGGCGCCGGTGTCATCGGTCTTGCGAGGGTGCCAGTAGCGCTCGCCGCCATCGACGCTCGCGACGGCGATGCCGAGCCGCTCGACCTGTTCGTGCAGCCGCAGTCCGTCGAAGGCATCATCGGCGTTGCCGCCCCGGCCGTGCAGGGCGACCACCACTCGAGGGGAGGGCACGCGGGCCGGGTCGGGACGGGCCAACCGCCAAGCCACTGACCGACCAGGCCAGTGCCGGCTGGAGAGCTGGCCCTGCGCCCAACTGACGCCCGAATCGGCGCCGCGCAGCACGGCATACCCGCCGATGCCTGTCGCGACCGTGGCCGCACCGCCCACGAGGAGCGCTCGACGGGTAAGAGTCATGCCATCCAGGGTAGGTGCGCGAGCGTCGGCGTGCTGGGGCTCACACCGCCAGCGTTGGGGCTGCCGGCCAGCCGCTCGGCATACTCGGGATTGGACCCCCGACGCGACGTACGAAGTGAGGCATTCCATGTCCCGGCTGCAGCAGACCGATGGCCTGACCGACGACCAGCAAGAGCTGCTCAAACTGGTCCGCCAGTTCGTCGAGGAGCAGATCCTCCCCGTCGCCACCGAGCTCGAACACCGCGACGAATACCCGCAGGAGATCGTCGACGGGATGAAGGAGATGGGGATCTTCGGGCTGATGATCCCGGAGGAATACGGCGGGCTCGGCGAGTCGCTGCTCACCTATGCGCTGTGCGTCGAGGAGATCTCGCGCGGCTGGATGAGCGTCAGCGGCATCATCAACACCCACTTCATCGTCGCCTACATGCTGCTGCAACACGGCACCGAGGCGCAGAAGCAGCACTACCTGCCCAAGATGGCCACCGGTGAGATTCGCGGTGCTTTCTCGATGAGCGAGCCGGGCCTTGGGTCCGACGTCGCGGCGATCAAGACCAAGGCCGTCCGCCAGGGCGACAGCGACGAATGGGTCATCAACGGCCAGAAGATGTGGCTCACCAACGGGGGCTCAGCGAATCTGGTCGCGGTCTTGGTGAAGACCGACCTGGGCGAGTCCACCAGCCCCTACAAGAACATGACGACCTTCCTCATCGACAAGACCTCGGGCTTCGGCGAGACCGCGCAGGGCGTCACGGTGCCGGGCAAGATCGACAAGATGGGGTACAAGGGCGTCGACACCACCGAGTTGGTCTTCGAGGGCCACCGCACGTCGACTGCACAGATCCTCGGCGGGGTGCCCGGCAAGGGCTTCTACCAGATGATGGACGGCGTTGAGGTCGGCCGTGTCAATGTCGCCGCACGCGCCTGCGGGGTGTCACGCCGGGCCTTCGAGCTCGGGATCGCCTACTCCCAGCAGCGCGAGACCTTCGGCAAGAAGATCGCCGAGCACCAGGGCATCCTCTTCCGCCTGGCCGACATGGCGACCAAGGTCGAGGCCGCCCACCAGATGATGGTCAAGGCCGCCCGCCTGAAGGACTCCGGCCAGCGCAACGACCTCGAGGCCGGCATGGCCAAGTACCTCGCGGCCGAATACTGCGCCGACGTCGTCGGACAGTCCTTCCGCATCCACGGTGGCTACGGCTACTCCAAGGAGTACGAGATCGAGCGCCTCTTCCGTGAGGCCCCGATGCTGCTCATCGGTGAGGGCACCGCCGAGATCCAAAAGATGATCATCGGCCGGCGGTTGCTCGAGGAGTACAAACTCAAGGGCTGAGGGCGGTGAACTCCGACCACTCGGCTGGGTCGGAGTTTTTCACACCGGGATGCCGTGGAGAACCCATGACTTTCGGCATCCCCCGAGTGGCCGGATGGCGCACTGACCGGCCACTAACCTGACCGGATGCAGGTGATTGCCGGAGCCCACGCGCTCGTGACAGGTGGGTCCAGCGGCATCGGCTTCGCCATCGCGGCCCGGCTCGGGGAGAAGGGCGCCAAGGTCACCATCTGGGCCCGAGGGGAAGATCGGCTGGCGGCCGCAGCCGTTGCCCTGCGCGCTGACGGGGTCGACGTGCGGCACGACAGTGTCGATGTCACTGACCCCGTCGCGGTCGAGGCGGCACACGATCGGGCGGTGGCCCACCATGGGCCGGTCGACATCCTCGTCAGCTCTGCGGGGGCATCGCATCCGGGCCGGTTCCTCGAACTGGATGACCAGATCTTCCGGGACATGATGGAGGTCGACTACTTCGGCACCCTCCACCCGATCCGTGTGGTGGCCCCCGGTATGGCCGAGCGTGGCCGAGGCAGCATCGTCGGGATCAGCTCCGCCGCCGCCCTGCTCGGGATCTATGGATACACGGCATACGGAGCTGCGAAGTTCGCCGTTCGCGGACTGTTGGAGGCACTGCGAGGCGAACTCAAACCGCACGGCGTCGACGTGACCTGCGTCTACCCACCCGACGTCGACACCCCGATGTTGACTGCGGAGAACGCCTACAAGCCGGCCGAGACGGCCGCCATCAGCGGCACGGTGGCTCCGATCAGCCCGGACACCGTGGCCCGAGGCGTCGTGCGAGCGATCGAGAAGGGGAACTCCGCGGTCTACTCCGGAATCCGACTGCGCGCGCTCGTCGCCCTCGGCCCGGTGATCAACCCCTTCGTCGAGCGCATCTTCGACCGGACCGTGCGCACCATGCACCGTCAACAGTCCGGCCGGCCGGGTCGTGGGAAACTTGAGTCATGAGCAGCCCCGCTGGACGTGTGCCCTTCGCAGCCCTGACGCTGGACTACCCCATGTCGGTCGGTGTCTTCGGCAGCTATCCCGAGGCCCAGAAGGCTGTCGACACGCTCTCGGACGAGCAGTTCCCGGTGGAGAACTGCCTCATCGTGGGCACCGAGTTGCGGCAGTTGGAGCGGGTGACCGGTCGGCTCAGCTGGGGTCGGGTGTTGCTCGGCGGCGCGCTGTCGGGTGTCTGGCTGGGGTTGTTCGTCGGGCTGATTCTGTCGCTGTTCGGGTCCGGGGTGAACCCCGCCGGCCTGGTGGTCTCGACGATGCTCTACGGCGCCGTTTTCGGCGCGGTCTGGGCTGCGTTCGGCTACGCCCTGACCCGGGGCCGCCGCGACTTCACGTCGGTGAGCCATGTCGTTCCGTCCCGATTTGAGCTGCTGTGCGAGCACAAGGTGGCCCAGCGGGCCCGGGAGATCCTCACCACCGCGGGTCTGATCACCACCGCCCCCATGTCCCCACCTGTCCCCCCAGGCAGCTAGTCTCCGCTGGTGGCGTCCGTAGGGAGACGCCCTCAGAGGAGGAATCATGGCGTTGAAGCGCAGGCGCTTGGCTGGGGTGGGGGCCCTGGCTGTGGCCGCTGCAGTGGCCGTCCCGACCAGCGGTGCCGTGGCCGGCCCACCGGCGGCAGGTAACCCCAATCTCGTCACAGTCCAGGTGCTGTCGTTCAACGACTATCACGGTCACCTGGAGGCGACCGACGCGCCGCTCGCTCTGGGCCTCGACCCGTCGCAAACCAAGGTCGGCGGGGTCGAATACCTCAGCACCCGGTTGAGCCAGCTGCGCGCCAAGGCCGGTGCGGCCAACAGCCTCACCGTCGCTGCCGGTGACCTCATCGGCGGGTCACCTTTCCTGTCGGGCATGTTCCACGACGAGCCCTCAGTCGAGTCGCTCAACACCCTCGGCCTGGACGTGAGCGGCGTCGGTAACCACGAGTTCGACGAGGGCACCGCCGAGTTGCTGCGGATGCAGCAGGGTGGGTGCCACCCGGTCGACGGGTGCTACTTCCCCGACCAGCCGTATGCCGGTGC
The DNA here is from genome assembly GCA_016710385.1 of Actinomycetales bacterium. Lineage (GTDB taxonomy): Bacteria > Actinomycetota > Actinomycetes > Actinomycetales > Dermatophilaceae > Phosphoribacter > Phosphoribacter freyrii. The sequence goes on along the minus strand of JADJVX010000017.1, from coordinate 450,412 downwards.
CGACTTCCAGTGGCTGGCCGCCAACGTCGTGCGCAAGGACAACGGCCAGTCGCTGCTGCCCGCGACAAGCGTCAAGACCGTCAACGGCGTCAAGATCGGCTTCATCGGGATGACCCTCAAGGCCACACCGACGTTGGTCAGCCCCGCGGGGGTCTCGACGGTCGACTTCAAGGACGAGGTCGAGACGGCCAACCTGCAGGCAGAGGCGCTCAAGAAGCAGGGTGTCAAGGCGATCGTCGTGCTCATCCACGAGGGCGGATACCAGACCGGCACCTACGGCCAGTGTCTTGGCGTATCCGAGCCCATCTCGACGATCGCCGCCCAGATGACCCCCGAGGTCGACCTGATCATCTCCGGGCACACCCACCAGCCCTATGTGTGCTCCTTCCCCGACCCTGCCGGCAACCCCCGCCTGGTCACCAGCGCCGCCGACTACGGGCGCGCGATCACCGAGACCTCGCTGGTGGTCAACGCCCGCAGCGGCGAGGTCATGCGCGACCGCACGACGGCGGTCAACCACCTCAACGCCCGCGACGTGGCCAAGGACCCGGCTCAGACCGCGGTCATCGCCAAGTGGAACACCCTCGCGGGTCCGGTCAAGGGCCGCGTCATCGGCAGTCACGTCGAGGAGATCCTCGGCGATGCCTCCGGCAACCGCGGCATCGAGACCCCCATGGTCGACCTGGTCGCCGACGCGATCTTGCACGGCACCGCCGGCCCGACCAAGGGCAACGCCCAGATCGCCCTGATGAATCTCGGTGGGGTGCGCGCCAGCCTCAAGTTCCCGCCGAAGTACGGCGAGCAGGTCGGCGAGATCGCCTTCGGTGAGGCCTATGACATCGCCCCGTTCAACAACGTCCTGGTCACTCTCGACCTCACCGGAGACCAACTCCGCCAGATACTCGAGCAGCAGTACCAGCCGGTGCCTGCTCGCGGCTCGCGTCCGATGCTGTTCCTCGGCGTGTCGGCCGGCTTTACCTACGCCTGGGACGCCACGGCCCCGCAGGGCTCGCGCGTCGTCGCCGGATCGATGCAGCTCAACGGCTCGCCGATCGACATGGCCGCGACCTATCGGGTGGGGACGCTCAACTTCCTCGCCGACGGTGGTGACCTCTTCACCGGGTTCACCGCCGGCACCAACCGCCTCGGCGGGCCGGAGGACCTGGCCAACCTGGTCGATTACTTCCGCACCCACCCCGATCTCAAGGCTCCGTTGAGCCGCGTCGACGGGCTGTGATCGCCTCAGTTCAGCAGATCTGAGCAACTCGCGCCGGGGGTCACATCGATCGATGTGGCACCCGGCGCGGACTCGGCGCAGACCGTTCGGCCGCTGGGGCGCCACGGGCTGGCTCGGGCGTGCAACCCTGCCCAGCCGCCAGGTGCTCTATCCCTGAGAAAGGGGGTGTTCCGTGACGGTCGAGCCGGTTGGTTTCCGCGATTTCGTCCACGCGCGCTCCCCGCGGTTGCTGCACACGGCATACCTGCTGACCGGCGATGCCCACCTGGCCAAGGACCTCGTCCAGACCAGCCTGGCCCGCACCTGGCCCCAATGGGACCGCATCCGTGACGGCAACCCGGATGCCTACGTCAAGACCGTGATGGTGCGACTGGCCACCTCATGGTGGCGGCGCAAATGGCGCGGCGAGGTGCCCACCGAGGTGCTCCCGGAGCCGCGCGCCGGGGTCGCCGGGTCGGGGGATACGACCGCCGGTATGCCGTCCGCCACCGATCAGGTCGACGATCACCTCATGCTCGCGGCGGCGCTACGCCGGTTGCCGCCCGGGCAACGGCGGGTCGTCGTGTTGCGCTATCTCGAGGACCTGCCCGTGGTTCAGGTCGCGACCTTGTTGGGGTTGTCCGAGGGCACGGTCAAGAGCCAGGCAGCGCGTGGGTTGGCGACCTTGCGGGAGGTGCTCAGCGATGAATGACCGACGGACGATCAGCGCCGACGGCGAGGACGCCGGTGTGGGCCACTTGGTGGCTCGGCTGCAGGCCATGTCACCGGCGGCCGGCGTGGAGGTCGACTTCGACGCCGTCGCCGCGGAGGCCGGTCGGCGTCAGGCTCGCCGGACTGCAGCGCGGACCGGTCTCGGGGTCGGCGGAATCGCAGCGGGGCTGGTCTTGCTCACCACGACGGGGATCCTCCCATGGGGGATGGGAGGGTCCTCGACGAGTTCGGCCGTCGCCGGTAGGCCCGAGCGTGCGGCGACGTCGCCCGCCGTGGCGGATGCCTCGGGCGCGCAGTCGGCGGCGGGTGCTCAACCCTCCGCGAGTGGGGCCGAGCGCAGCACGGCATACCCGGCAGAACTTTGCCCCACCGCGATGGCCACCGAGGGGGCGTTGCCTCCCGATGCGACAGGGTCGTGGAGCCCGCCCTTCCGGGCGGGGCTGCAGTTGGTGCCGGGCGAGCGGCCGATCAGTGCGCTGGTGTGCCGCTACCGCTTGCAGGGCGCCGGGGGCGTGGGCGGGCCGGCGGTGCCGTCGACCTATCTGTTGTTCGAGGGGGCCATATCGACACGGGCCTGGACATCCTGGCGCAGGACCTGTCGACCCTGCGCCCCGCATCCGCGCCGCCTCGCCCTTGTCCGCTGCCTGCCGACCTGCTGCTGCTGCGGCTCGGGTACGCAGGAGGGGGCCTGGTGTGGGTGAAGACCACGGCGACGGACCAGACCTGCGGCGGCGCGACCAACGGCAGTTTCCGGACCGACGTCGCCGTCGGCTTCGCAATCGAGGCCGCCGGGCTGACCTCGCAGTGGGTCAGGCTGCCTCCGGCTCGATACGGAACGCCCACGCTGCCGCCGACTCCGTAGCCGGTGCGCTCAGCGGCCCTGCACCTGCGCGATCCAGGCCTCGACGTCATGGCTGGTGCGCGGCATACCGGCTGAGAGGTTCTCGTAGCCGGTCTCGGTCACCAACACGTCGTCCTCGATGCGCACTCCGTGACCGCGGAAGCGCTCCGGAGCGAGTTCATCGTCGGCCTTGAAATACAGGCCTGGCTCGACGGTGAGGATCATCCCGGGCTCGAGCCGGGCGTCCATGTATTGCTCGCGGGTGGCGAGGGCACAGTCGTGCACGTCGATGCCCAGGTGGTGGCTGGTGCCGTGCACCATCCAGCGGCGGTGATACTGCCCGGTCTCGGTGTCGAGGGTGTCCTCGACCGATACGCCGTCCGGGAGCAACCCCCAGCCGTGCAGCCGCTCGGCGATGACCCGGATGGCGGCGGCGTGGATGTCGGAGAAGGTGGCCCCCGGCTTGATGGCGTCCATGCCGGCCTGCTGCGCGGCATACACGGCGTCGTAGATCTCGCGCTGGGCGTCGGTGAAGGTGCCGTCGACGGGGAGCGTGCGGGTGATGTCGGCGGTGAAGAGCGAGTCGACCTCGACGCCAGCGTCCACAAGGATCATCTCGCCGGAGCGGACCTCGCCGGTGTTCTTGATCCAGTGCAGGGTGTTGGCGTGGTTGCCCGCCGCGCAGATCGAGTTGTAGCCCGTGCCATTGCCCTGATGGCGAGCGTGGAGGCCGAATAGACCCTCCACCCAGCGCTCGCCCTTGCCGCGCTGGACCGCCCCATCGAGGTCGGCGATGACCGCCTCGAACCCGACCGTGGTCGCTGCGATCGCCTCGCGCATCTGGCCGATTTCCCACTCGTCCTTGACCATGCGCAGATGCGAGAGCGTCGCGGACAGGGCATCGTCGGCGTCGACGGTTTCGGTGAGCTGTTCCTCGGTGAGGCCGGCCTCACGGCGCACCTGATCGACGAGGGCGGCGATGTCGCGGTCGGCGTCGCGCACGACCCGCAGGGCGACTGCACCGGCGTCCTTGGCCAGGGCATCGGGCAACTCGTCGATATGCCGCGCGGCAATCCCGAACTCGTCCTCCAACTCCTGCAGCGTCGGGCGGGCACCCACCCAGAACTCCCCGTAGCGAGCGTCGGCGAAAAACTCCTCGGTGTCCCGTCCGGCCAGCGGGCGGGTGTAGACGATGGCCTCGTGCCCCCCGCCGTCAGCGGCACTGCGCGGGTGCAGGACCAGCACCGTGTCGGGCTCGCAGTCGGCGCGGAAGCCGGTGAGGTGCGCGAAGGCCGAGTGCGGCCGGAAGGTGTAGTCGCAGTCGTTGGACCGCACCTTGAGCCCGCCCGCGGGCACGACCAACCGCTCACCCGGGTATGCCGCGCTGACCGCCTCGCGGCGTGCGGCGGCATACGGGGCTACTTCTGCCCGCGCGGGGGTGACGTCGGCCCGGGGAGCCCAGCCCTCGCGGACGAAAGCCCGGAAAGCCTCGGTAGTGGGGCGCGGGCGGTTATCGCTCTTCTTCTGCTCTTCGCTCACCGGGACATGGTGCCATGTCGGATCTCCGTCACCGAGCGGCGCCCGTCGAATTGCCCGTCGAAACGACCCCGGTCAGCGGCGGGGCATGAGCACCGTGTAGTCGAGGTCGAGGACGACCTCGGGGAGGTACTTGCCGTCCTCGCCCTTGAGTGGGAAGTCGGCGCAGGCGCGGTCCTTGGTCGCGACAGTGCGCAGCCGCAATGCTCCGACATCCGTGCGGCCGGGCAGCTCCAGCCGGTCGAGCACCTCCGACCAGGCGTAGACGGTGTGGCCGGCGAAGGTCGGGTTGGCGTGGGTGCCGCCGTTGATCGCCGCGATCGACAGGGCATTGCCCAGGCCGTTGAACGACAACGCCCTGGCCAGTGAGATGACGTGTCCGCCGTAGACGATCCGTCGCCCGTTGCGGCCCTGGCCCTCGACGTGCTGGTTGAAGTGGACCTTGGCGGTGTTCTGGTAGAGCCGAGTGGCCATCATGTGCTCGGCCTCCTCGATCGTCATTCCGTCGACGTGGTCGATCCGCTCGCCCACCTCGTAGTCGTCCCAGAGGAAGGGCGAGCCGGCCAGCGCCGCGTCGTAGTGCGCGATGGAGTACGGCACGACGAGCCGCTCGACGGGCACTGCGTCGGGCAGGGTCGGGACCACGGGCTCCGGTGCGGGGACGGAGGCATCGCGCTTGTTGACCATGACCCAGCGCACGTAGTCGAGCACCGTGTCGCCGTCCTGGTTGACCCCGATCGAGTGCACGTAGACGACGCCGGTGCGGCCGTTGGAGTTCTCCTTGAGCCCGATGACCTCGGACGTGGTCGTCAGGGTGTCGCCGGGGTAGACGGGCGCACCGAAGACGCCCGCGGCATACCCGAGATTGGCGACCGCATTGAGCGAGACGTCCGGCACCGTCTTGCCGAAGACGACGTGGAAGACGAGCATCGAGTCCAGCGGCATCCGGTCCAGACCTAGGCCGCGGGCAAAGGTCTCGCCGCTGGTCACCGCGAACCGCGACCCGTAGAGCGCCTGGTAGAGCGCTGCGTCGCCGACGGTGACGGTGCGCGGGGTGGCGTGGATGAGGCGCTGCCCGATCCGGAAGTCCTCGAAGAAGTTGCCGGTCATGATCTTGGCGGTCATCGGTCAGGCCTCCGGTGTCGCGGGTGGGTCGGGGTCGTGACGGTCGCCCAGGCGGCGGGCAGTCCACCCCCGATCCTGCCACCGCGGCCGATGCCGGGGCCGGTCCGAGCGGTATGCCGCGTGCCACGTTCGGCGACATGGCAGGCTCGGGGTGTGGTCGCCTTCGATGCCGGTGAGACGCTCGCGGAGCGCTTCCGCTCGCACATGGGCGACGCTACGACCCTCTATGGGTATGCCATGCGGGGGATGGCCGACGATTGGGAAGCCGGGGGAGTGACCCGGGAGATCTGTGCCGAATGGGAATCCTCGCCGACGGGCACGATGATCCAATTGCGCTATCTCGCAGGCATTTTCCGCATCGTGTTGCGCGGTGAGGCGCCCGAGCTGGCCGCCTTCTATCCGTGCCTGCATGGGTCTGCTCCAGGGCCTGCTCCAGCCGAAAGAGTGTGGCCGGTGATGCGCGAGGTGGCTGCCGCTCACGTCGAGGAGTTGCGGCAGGCGCTGCATGTGGTGCCGCAGACCAATGAACCGGGCCGCGCCGCAGTCCTACTCATCGGGCTCTTCGAGGCGGTGCGGCGGCACGGCATACGGAGGATCCGGCTGTGGGAGATCGGGGCGTCTGCAGGACTCAACCTGTATGCCGATCGGTTCCGTTACGTCGGGCCGGGCTGGGAGTGGGGGCCGGACGGCTCGCCGCTGGTGCTGTCGACCGATGCCCCGATGGTGCGCGTCGAGGACGTCGAGATCGTGCAACGGCGAGGCTGTGACCTCGACCCGATCGACCCCACGACCGGCGAGGGCGCAGACCGGTTGCGGTCCTTCGTGTGGCCCTGGCATGTGTCCCGCCACGATCGGTTGTCGGCGGCCCTGGCGGTCGCGCGGGCCGAGCGAGCTGCGGGCCGGGCCGCGGTCGTGGACCGGGCCGGTGCCGGGGAATGGCTGGAACGTCACGTGGCGGCTGTCTCAGTGGCTGGTGCAGGCGCCGATGTGCTCACCGTGGTGTGGCAATCGATCACCCGGATGTACTGGCCGCCGGATGAGGGCAAGCGGGTCGATGCGGCGATCGCTGCGGCGCGCGCTCGCTTCCCGCTGGCCCACGTCACCATGGAGCACCCTGACGAGGTCGTTGACGGTCGGGTCGTCCACGCTCGGGAGGCCCAGCTCGCAGTCGATGGCGACCCGCTGGGCTGGGTGCACCCGCACGGCATACCGGTGTGGTTGTGAGCAGGGGCAGCCGAGGGCTCAACCGGCAGGTATGCCGGGAAACCTTCCGACCCGCCGGTAAACCCGGGCGGTGAGCCGCGAGACTGGCGGGAAACCTTCCGACCCGCCGGTAAACCCGGGCGGTGAGCCGCGAGACTGGCGGGAAACCTTCCGACCCGCCGGCAAACCCGGCCGGTGAGCCGCGAGACTGGCGGGAAACCTTCCGACCCGCCGGCAAACCCGGCCGGTGAGCCGCGAGACTGGCGGGAAACCTTCCGACCCGCCGGCAAACCCGGCCGGTGAGCCGCGAGACTGGCGGGAAACCTTCCGACCCGCCGTCCTCGGAGGGAGCACCAGCCCTATCCGGGGGGACTCAGGATGCCGTCGGTATGCCGCGCCACCGCAGCCGCCGCGGTGTCACGTATCAGCCGCCGAGCCGACTCGGAGCGGCTTGTCGGGTGGCTGGGACGTGACCCCTCCTGGCGGCCGGCCTGATCCTCGCTCAGCCCGCCGGCGATGCCCAGCGGCAAGACCCTCGACCGAGGCTCACCCCCGGTCGGGGGCTTGCAGGCGGGCGGCGTCGGCGGCTGCGTCATCGGGCATGGTCTGGCTCATCCGCTCGGCGGTGACCCGCTGGTGGTAGTGCTCGACCTCCTCCTCGACCGTCGCGGCGTCCCAGCCGAGCACTGGCGCGACCAGCTCGGCAGCCGGCCGCGAGGCCGTGATCGCGCGGTCGAAGGACTCGATCGACAAGCGAGTCCGGCGCGCGAGGATGTCATCGAGGTGCAGCGCGCCCTCGTGCGCGGCGGCATACACGATCTCGGCCTTGAGGTAGTCCTCCCCACCGGGCAGCGGCTGCCCGAGCGACGCGTCCTGCGCGACCATCGCGAGGATCTCGGTGATGAGCACCCCGTGGCGCATGAGCATCTTCTCGATCCGCTCCACGTGCAGCCCCGATTCGCGGGCGAGCGCGGCGCGACGGTTCCACATCGCCTGGTAGCCGACCGCACCGACCATCGGGATGTTCTCGGTCGCCGACTCCGGGACGTCCCCGCCGATGCCGCGGGCGGCCTCGTCGATTGCGTCCTTGGCCATGACCCGGTAGGTCGTGTATTTCCCGCCGGCCACGACGACGAGCCCCGGGGCCGGGTGGGCGACGATGTGCTCCCGCGACAGCTTGGAGGTCTGATCGCTCTCTCCGGACAGCAGCGGTCGCAGCCCGGCATACACGCCCTCGACATCGGCCTGAGTCAGCTCGGTGGCGAGGATCCGGTTGACGTGGCCGAGCAGGTAGTCGATGTCGGCGCTCGTCGCCGCCGGGTGCGCCTTGTCCAGGGCCCAATCGGTGTCGGTCGTGCCGATGATCCAGTGCCGGCCCCACGGGATGACGAACAGGACCGACTTCTCGGTGCGCAGGATGATGCCGCTCGTGGAGTGGATGCGGTCGCGGGGCACCACGAGGTGCACACCCTTGGAGGCCCGCACGTGGAACTGGCCGCGTTCGCCGACCATCGCCTGGGTGTCGTCGGTCCAGACCCCGGTGGCGTTGACGACCTGCTTGGCCTGGATCTCGAACTCGCGGCCGGTCACCTTGTCCAGGGCCCGCACGCCGGTGACCCGTTCGCCCTGCCGCAGGAAGCCGATCACCTCGACCCGAGTGGCGACGTGTGCGCCGTAACTCGCTGCAGTGCGGGCGATTTCCATCGTATGCCGGGCGTCGTCCACCTTCGCGTCGTAGTACTGGACCGCACCGACCAGCGCCGTCTTCTTCAGGGCAGGGGCAATCTTGAGGGCCTGCCGACGGGTGAGGTGTGTGTGCCACGGCAACCCGGCCGAGTGCTTGCCGGCCCGCGCCATCGAGTCGTAGAGCGCGAGTCCGGCCTCGACGTAGGGACGCTCGATGACCGGCTTGGACAGCGGGTAGAGGAACGGCACCGGCCGCACCAGGTGGGGCGCCAGGCGGGTGAGCAGCAGCCCGCGCTCCTTGAGCGCCTCGGCGACGAGGGCGAAGTCGAACATCTCCAGATAGCGCAGCCCGCCGTGGATGAGCTTGCTGCTGCGGCTGGACGTGCCGGACGCGAAATCGCGCTTCTCGACCAGCCCGGTCGACAGGCCGCGGGTCACCGCGTCGAGCGCGCAGCCCGCCCCGGTGACCCCGCCACCTACGACGAGCACGTCGAGTTCCCCACCCGAGGCGAGGGCTTCGATCGCGCTGGCTCGGTATGCCGGTGACAGAGCTGTGGGGTTACTCATGGGTCACATTCTCCCACCGCCCACGGGGTGCAGTCCCGGTGGGCGGTGGCTAGTCCACCCAATCCAAGGTGCGGGAGACGGCCTTGCGCCACCCGGCATACCCCTGCTCGCGCTGGGCGTCGGACCACTGCGGTGACCAGCGGCGATCCTCCCGCCAATTGGCGCGCAACTCCTCGGTCGAGGACCAGAATCCGGTGGCGAGTCCGGCGGCATACGCGGCCCCGAGGGCGGTGGTCTCGGCGACGACCGGCTTGCTTACCTCGACGCCGAGGATGTCGGCCTGGATCTGCATCGCGAGCGCATTGGCGGTGACGCCACCATCGACCTTGAGTGTGCGCAGGTCGAAATCGACACCACTGCTCGCGACGTCCTGGACCATCGCGTCGGCGACGTCCTTGGTCTGGTAGCAGATCGCCTCGAGCGTCGCACGGGCCAGGTGGGCGTTGGTGTTGAAGCGCGACAGCCCGACGATCGCGCCGCGGGCGTCCGAACGCCAATAGGGGGCGAACAGCCCGGAGAAGGCCGGCACGAAGTACATCCCGCCGCTGTCAGGCACGCTGGCAGCCAGCGCCTCGATCTCGGAGGCGCCGCTAATGATCCCGAGTTGGTCGCGCAGCCATTGCACGGCCGAGCCGGTGACCGCGATCGAGCCCTCCAAGGCGTAGACCGCGGGGGCGTCACCGAGTTGATAGGCGACCGTCGTGAGCAGTCCGGCCTGCGATCGGACGATCTCGGAGCCGGTGTTGATGAGCATGAAATTGCCGGTGCCATAGGTGTTCTTGGCCTCGCCGGGGGCGAAGCAGACCTGGCCCACCGTCGCCGCCTGCTGGTCTCCCACCGCACCGCAAATCCGCAGTGCCCCACCCCAATTGGCGTTCCCGGGGACGGCTGACACGGCATACCGGTCGGGGTCGCTGGAGGGCAGGATCTCCGGGAGCATCGCGCGGGGCACCCCGAAGAAGCCGAGCAGTTCGTCGTCCCACGCCAGGGTCTGCAGGTCCATGAGCATGGTGCGGCTGGCGTTGGTGACATCGGTGACGTGGCGGCCGCCGTCGGGGCCTCCGGTGAGGTTCCAGATGACCCAGGTGTCGGGGGTGCCGAAGAGCGCGTCGCCGCGCTCGGCGGCTGCGCGCAGCCCGTCGACGTTCTCCAGCAGCCATTGCAGCTTGCCCCCGGAGAAGTAGGGCGCGGGTGGCAGCCCCGCCTTGCTGCGGATGACCGCGCCGCGTCCGTCGGCGTCCAGGGCGCTGGCGATGGGCGCGGTGCGGGTGTCCTGCCAGACCAGGGCATTGGCATAGGGACGACCGGTATGCCGGTCCCACACGATGGTCGTCTCGCGCTGGTTCGTCACGCCGATCGAGTCGAGGTCGCTGGCCCGCAGGCCCGCGCCGGCCAGGGCAGAACCGATGACCGTCTGGGTGCGCTCCCAGATCTCCAGCGGGTTGTGTTCGACCCATCCGGCCTGCGGCAGGATCTGCTGGTGCTCCAGCTGGTGCTTGCCCACCTCGCGCCCGGCGTGGTCGAAGATCATGAACCGCGTGCTCGTCGTCCCCTGGTCGATCGCACCCACGAAATCAGCCATGGTTCAGCCTGTCACAGCGAACTCTGCCCGTGGGTTCCGGGAAACCTTCCGACTCGCCGACAAACCGGGCCTAGCGCGTCACGGTATGCCGGGAAACCTTCCGACTCGCCGGCAAACCGGGCCTAGCGCGCGTCACGGTATGCCGGGAAACCTTCCGACTCGCCGGCAAACCAGGCCAGGCGCGCCATGGGAGGCGACGAAACCTTCCAGTTCGGAGGATTCGCCGGTCGTCCGCCACCTGGACCCCATGCCCAAGGACACCGCGCGGCATACCGGAGCCAAGCCGGTATGCCGCGCGGCGGAAGGTCATGCCCAGACGGTCAGTCCTCGTTCCACGAGGACATGTACTTCGCGTCCTCGACGGCGACGGCACCCTCGCCGAGCAACAGCGGAGCGAAGGTGTCGACCATCACCGCGGTCTCGTCGAAGCTCTCGATGCCGATCGAGCGCTCGTAGGCACCCGGCTGCGGACCGTGGGCGTGACCCATGGGGTGCAGCGAGATCGACCCGGCTTCGATGCCCGACCCGCGCCGTGCCTCGTAGTTGCCGGCTGCGTAGAACATCACCTCGTCGGAGTCGACGTTGGAGTGGTAGTAGGGCACCGGGATCGCCAGCGGGTGGTAGTCGACCTTGCGCGGGACGAAGTTGCAGAAGATGACGTTGTGCGCCTCGAAGACCTGGTGGGTCGGCGGCGGCTGGTGCACCCGGCCGGTGAGCGGTTCGTAGTCGGAGATGTTGAAGGCATAGGGCCACAGGCAGCCGTCCCAGCCGACCACGTCGAACGGGTGGTGCGGCTGGACGTGGACCGTGCCGGAGATGCCGCCTTCGCCCGGACCCCGGTGCTTGATGTAGACCGGCACGTCACGCTCGTCCACGACATAGGGGTCAGTCGGCACCCGCAGGTCGCGCTCACAGAAGGGCGAGTGCTCGAGGAACTGGCCGAACCGCGATAGGTAGCGCTTCGGCGGGGTGATGTGGCTGTTGACCTCGATGGCGTAGATGCGCACCGGGGCGTCGCCGGTCGGCACGATCCGGTGGGTCGTGGCGCGCGGGATGATGACGTAGTCGCCCTCCCACACGTCGAGGTCGCCGAAGACCGTCTCGACCCGCGCAGTCCCGCCGTGGATGTAGAGGCACTCGTCGCCGATGGCGTTGCGGTAGTACGGCGACGTCTCGCCGGCCACGACATAGGAGATCCGCACGTCGCCGTTGCCGAGCAACAGCCGGCGGCCGTTGACGCCGTCGACACCCGCGCCCGAGGCGGGCAGGTCCTGGGTCTTGAAGTGCCGCGGCAGCATCGGGTTGTTAGGCCGAAGGGTCTGGTCGGGCAGCGCCCACTCCCGCACCTCGCGGATCGCGGCGGGAATGTAGCGGTGGTAGAGCAACGAGGAGTCGGAAGAGAACCCCTCCTCGCCCATGAGCTCCTCGTAGTAGAGGCCGCCCTCGGGGCTGCGATGTTGCACGTGACGCTTGTGGGGGACGTTCCCCGCACTGCGGTAGAAGGCCATGTCGTGATCGCTCCTTGCGTCGGTAGTAGCTCGGTCGTGATCGGGTGCGGGTGGCGGGTCAGACGGTGGCCGGGGACGGCATACCGAGGACCGTGTATGCCGCCGCGGCGGCAGCGGCGGCGCTGGTCACCGCGGCGGCGAGGTGGGCGTCGGGTCGGATGACCCAGGCCTCGTCCGGGGTGGCGTCGAGGGCAGCGGCGACCGACCCGTCGGGGTCGACCTCGGGCAGCGAGAGCACCGTCACCGGGCAGCGCAGACCGGCGAGGGCGTCAGCCACCGCGGAGGCATCGAGGTCGGCCCCGACGAGCACGAGCATCCCGCGCCGGGCCAGTGCGCGGATCCGGACTTTCTCGCCGGAGGCGAGGGTGACCTCGACATCGGGCGCGATGACCCCGGGAGCGGGGACGGGGTCTTCACCCTTGGGCGGACGGCCGGGGAAGACGTGGTCGGAGGACGGGGTCGTGAGCGGCGAGGTGACATACCAGAAGGCCTCGGCCATCCGGCCCGAGTTGACCTGGGCGCGGATGCCCAGGTCGTCGGGCGCGGCCTTGGCCGCTTCGAGGATGGAGCGGCGCTCGGCCCACTCGGCCTCGTTCTGGGGGACCAGGAAGCGCATCGTGGCCGCGGTGACGTCGAGGTTCTCGGCGGCGGCGGCGTGGCGCTCGTCGTGGTAGCTCGCCACGACCGACGGGTCGGCCCAGCCGTGCATGGCGAAGGCGACCTTCCAGGCGGCGTTCTCGGCGTCCGGCACCCCGGAGTTGAGACCGCGGGCTCCGAACGGGGCCACCAGGTGGGCGCCGTCACCGGCCATGAGGAAGCGGCCCTTGACCATCTGGTCGACCTGGCGGGCGTGGAAGCGGTAGGCCGACTTCCACACGATCTCGTAGTCGGCGTCGCCGACGATCTTGCGGATCCGGGCGTCGAGCGCGCCGGACTTCTCCTCGGCCTCGAGGTCGTAGGCCGGCGGCACCTGCCAGTCGATGCGGTAGACCGAGTCGGGGCAGGGGTGGATGAGGACCTGGCGGCCCGGGTTCCACTCCGGGTCGAAGTAGAAGCGCCGCTCGAGCTCCCAGCCGGGCAGCGTGGTGCGGATGTCGCAGATGAGGAACTGGTCCTCGAAGGTCGTGCCCTCGAAGCTCATCCCCACCATGTCGCGCACGAAGTGGCCCTTGTTGCCAGGGGCGGCGATGCAGTATTCACCGGTGATCCGCTCGACCGAGCCGTCGGCCAGGCGGCAGATCAGGGTGATCGAGTCGGCGTCCTGCTCGATGGCCTCGACGGTGTGTCCCCACTTCTCCGTGATGAGCGGGTTGGTGTGGATCTTCTCGTCGAGGAGTTCCTCGGTGCGGTTCTGGCCGATGTTGACGAACGGCGGGAAGGGGGAGCGGCCGCGGTCGATGAAGCCCTGGGTGAACAGTTCCTGGCCCTGGTAGAGGGTCACCGCGCGGGTCCACGTGACCCCCTCGGCGGCGATCGCCTTGCCGGCGCCGACGTGGTCCCAGACGTCCAGGACGTCACGCTGCTGGCAGAGCGCCTTGGACCCGATCGGGTCGCGCTCGGGACGGGCGTCGAGCATCACCACCGGGATGCCCCACTCCGCGAGCAGCAGGGCAGCCGTCTGACCGACCGGGCCGGCCCCCAGGACCAGGGCCTGCCGTGAGGAGTCGAGGGGTGCAACGGTGGGTGCCATAGGACTCTCCTTCCCAAAGTGGACTGGGATCATGGTGCGACATCCCAGAAACGCGCGATAGGGCCAATTGTCGCGCTAAAAACGCGGGTATGCCGTGTTTTGGAGTCGGGAGTCATCGTGCCTCCGCTGCGCGGGCGGCCAGCTGCACGAACGCTTGCGCGGCCCGGGTCAGCGGCGACTGACGGGGCCAGGCGACGACGATGTCGACCGGTGGCAGGGGTGGATCGACGACATCGCACATCACGACGCGGCGCCCTTCGTACGACAGATCGACCGGGGTGCGCTGGACGAGCAGTGACCAGCCCAGGCCGCGCCCGACGAGCGCCCGAGCGGTCTCGTAGTTGCTCGTTCGCAGCGCGATCCTCGGGTCGAAGCCCGCGCTGCGGCACATGTCGACCACGTGCTCGCCGCTGGGAGGCACATCGAGCAAAATCATCGGCTCCTGCGCGAGCTCGGCCAAGCGCACTCCTTCGCCGGCCGTCGCGCCGGTCGCGAGCCGATGGCCGGCGTGGACATGCACGCGCGGAGCGCTGCGCAGCCACGTCACGAAGGTCCAATGCCGCGGGAGGTCGATGTCGTAGGCGATGACCAGGTCGAGTTCGCGAGCGTCGACAGCCCGGCGCAACCGGTCGAGGCTGTCCTCCCGCAGGTCGACGCGCGCCGCCGGATAGCGCGCACCGAATCCGGCGAGCAGCGGCGGGAGCACCGTCGGTCCGAGGGTCGTGTAGCACCCCACGTGCAGCACCCCGCTCACCTGACCTGGTTCGCCCCGGACGTCGAGCTCGAGGTCGACGGCCTCGTGCAGCACCACCCGAGCCTTGGCGAGCATGGCTTGGCCGGCGGATGTCAAGGTGACGCCCTTGGCCCGGCGCCGCACGCACAACTGCACCCCGAGGATGCGCTCCAACTCGTCGATGGCGGCACGGACCGCGGTCGCCGACAGCCCCAGCCGAGTCGCCGCCGCGGTGATCGTGCCGGTGTCGGCCACGGCGACGAAGGCGGCCAGCTGCTGCATCGTGTACGACGGGACGCCGACGACCCTGGCCATGCCCTTTACCCTATGACCCCCTTCGGCGCTGCGGATTGCGCCGTATGCCGTGGGCCAGGGACAGTGGACTTGTGACCTCTCAACCGCCACCACGCCCATGGCGGCGCGTGGGAATCGGGGTGCGGCGCGCGTTCCGGGCGGGCGCACGGCATACCGGGCAGGTCGTCGCCGAGCAGACCGTGCGCGCGGTGCGGCCGAGCGCACCTCCGACCGACCCCATCCCGGTCTGGACCTCGCCCGACGGGGTCGATCGAGCGACCGCGAAGGCAGTGGTCGACCTGGCGCTGCGGGTCGGCGTGGCGCTGCTGGCCACCGGAGCACCGGCGCGCGAGGTGGTGTCACGGACGCTGCGGGTCGCGCGGGCCTACGGGCTGCGCTCGATCCATGTCGACGTGACGTTCTCGTCGCTCACCGTGTCATACCACCGCGGTCCCACCTCCGACCCCATGACGGTCATGCGGGTTGTCCGCCATCGGTCGCAGGACTTCACCCGGTATCAACGGCTGCGCGATCTCGTGGAATCGCTGGTCGCCCAGCCCATCGACGTCGACCGCGCGCGCCTGCGCCTCGACTCGGTGATCCAAGCCCACCACCCCTACCGCCGGTGGATCGTCTCGACGGCCACGGGCGGCATCGGTGCGTCGGCCGCCGCTCTGCTCGGTGGTGGCCCGCTCATCGTGCTGCTGACCTTCCTCACCTCGGTCGCCATCGCCAGCCTGCAATATCAGCTCACCCGGGCGGGGTTTGCGCCGTTCTTCACCCAGGCCGTCGGGGCCGCGGTGCCGACCCTCGTCGCGGTCGGCGTGGTCGTGCTCCGCCGGGATCTCGTCCTGTTGTCGGTCTCGCCCTCGCTGGTCGTCGCCGCGGGCATCGTCGTGCTGCTCTCCGGCCTGTCGTTCGTCGGCGCGGCCCAGGACGCCATCGAGGGCTATTACGTCACCGCCGGGGGCCGACTCACCGAGGTCATAGTGCTCACCGTCGGGATGATCGCCGGCATTGTTGCCGTCCTCGCGGTCGCCCACCGGGTGGGGGTCCCCATGACGATCAGCACCCGCACCATGGGAGATGTCGACACGATCGTCCAGGTGCTCGCGGCGGCTGGGGTGGCGGCGTCGTTCGCCGTGAGCTCGTATGCCGTGGGCCGTGCCGTCCTCGTGTGCGGCCTCGCCGGCGGGGCCGCCTTGCTGCTCTTGGTGGCTGTCACCTCGATCGGAGCGGGGCGGCCGTCGGCCTCGGCTGCCGCGGCACTGCTCGTCGGATTCCCCGCCCAGGTGGTGGCCCGGCGGGTCCGGATACCAGCCCTCGTCGTCACGACCGCGGCGATCCTGCCGCTCGTGCCCGGCCGGTCGGTCTATCAAGGCGTGTTCCAACTCGTCACCAACACCGAAACCGGTCTGGCCGAAGGGCTCGCGACGCTCTTCGACGCCGCGTCGGTGGGGATCGGCATTGCCGCCGGGGTGTCGATGGGCACCTCGCTCGGGCGGATGGCGCTCACCCGCAGCGGACGGGGGTATTCGCGGGTGTCCGGCCAAGGCCCGACCTCGAACGCTGGTCAGGTGAGGTAGGGCGGCACGCCCAGATCACGGACCATGGCGGCCTCCAGCGCCGCCCGGGAGCGCGGCACCGGTCCCCTGAGGTGATCGGCGACCGTGAGGTAGACCGGGTCACGACTGAGGTCCTGCAGCGCCATGGCACCGGGCGCCGTCGGCCCGAGAGCGGTCGCCGCGCGCTGCACCGGTATGCCGTGCCGCTCCAGAGCCGTCACGAGGCCGTCGAGATCGCGCACCGGGACTGTCCACACATGGCTGGGCACGACTCCTGCCGGCAGTGCCGGCCACTGCACGGCGGCAGGGTCGACCTTGCACTGGAACAGCGGCCCGGCGTCGGGGAAGTACGGTGGCCGCGTCGGCGCCTGGATCGATGACCCCGGCACCCGACGCAGCTCGGCGCGCCTGCGCGCAGCGGCCACCTCGGCGGGGTCTATCACGAGCCGGGCGTCGTAAACAGCGGTCCATGGAGCGCTGTAGGCGTGCGCGAGAAGCGCTTCGGGAGGGGCTGCCCGGCCGCGAGCCGGACCCACATCGCCGACGGTCAGACCGGAGGCGTCCACACGCACGCCGATCCGGGCCAGGCCCGCGAATCGATTGACCGCGAACCACCACCCCAGCAGGAGTGCGGTCCCGAGCAGGGCGGCGAGCAGGCCGGGCACGGTGATGGATCGACCGGAACCCTGGGTGAGGATGGTCATCGCCACGACGATGACGACGACAGCGGCCGGCAGCAGGGTGTAGGTCGCCAGCTTCGCCGCCACACCCACGGCCGCGCCGCGTTCGAGGAAGTCGGTCGAGTCGCGCAGACCGGGCTCTGGCGTCGTCATCAGGCGTGGCTTCGCATAGGAGCGAGCGATTCCAGCACCCGCGCGATGACGGTGTCCACCGCGTCGATCGCACAGCCTGATCGGCTGATCCGCTCACCCTGCGCTGTCCGAGCGTCGACGTCGAAAACCACCTGTCCGGGCGTGGCGGCGACGCGGACGGCATACGCCCCCGGTTGGGGCCAGGCGGTCTCGGGACCGGACGCCGGCCGAAAGAGCAGGATGCCGACCGCGTCGACCCGCTGGCCCATGGCATCGGAGGACACGCAGGTCGTCGCCCACTCGGCCAGCGACCGAGCCACCCGGGTGGGCGACATCAGGCGATGGGCATGACTGGTCCCGTGAACGAGTTCGACCAGGACCAGGTGTTCAGCAGCGTCGGAGGCGCCGATGCCGAAGACCCGTGGCGCGCGCACGTCGTTGCCCTGGCCCAAGCCGGCGCCGAACGCGGCATACGAGGGAGATCGGCGCGCGGAGGCCACCAGCGCGAGGGCAGCGGCAGCCTGCACCCGCCAGCCGTGCGCGTCGTGCTCCCACGACGTCACATGGCCGGCGGCCTGGAGCTGGCGGAGCGCGGCCTCGCCGCGCTCGAACCGCACCCCTGGGTCCAGCGCAGCCCACGACGTCCAGACCTCGACCTGCAGGAGCGGCCATTGGCCGGCGCTCAACACACACAGCTGGTCATCGGTCAGGGTGGGCAGGTGAGCCACCCCGTCGACCGTCGCCGCAAAGAGCAGCCGGTCGATCTCCTCGCGCGCGCTCATCACGATCTCCTAGTCGAACAATCCGCCGAGGAAGTCCCCAACGGCCTCGGCAGCATCCCCGAACCCCTCGCCGATCGCCTCGCCGGTGTCGCTGAGGAACTCACCGGTCGCCTGGGCTGCGTCAACCACGCCCGACACGGCGGAGTCGACGACGTCGTGGAAGGGTTCCCAGTTGTCGTAGAGCCAGCTGCCGGCGAGATAGAGGCCGGTGCCGACAACCAGCACCTGACCGACGACGGGGATCGCGGTGCCGGCTAGCAACGCACCACCCCAGGAGGTCGCTGCGACCGCCCCGATACCCAGGCCGACGAGGTTGCCCCCAGCGGCAACCCTGTCGACGACCCCCCAACCGCCCTCGTGCGGCGGGTCGATGAGGGTCATCACGTCGCCGAGGACCGCGATCCCGGTGAGCACCTTGCTGGCTCCTCCGAGGATCTTGCTCCACCGGGAGAAACTCTCGGCCCCGCCAACCGCGGCCTCCACTCGCGCCAGGGCGCTCGGGAGCCGCCTCTCCAGATCGGTGAGGCGGGACAGCTCGGCCGCTGAGATGCTCCCGCGGGCTTGCAGCGCCCGCAATGCTGCGATCTCGCCTTGCATCGCCGACAGCTCGCTGGTGGCAGCGGCCACCGCCGCGGGCGACTCTTGCGCACCGGATCGGACGGCGGCTAAGAGCCCCTCCAGGGTCTGGATGGGTTCGCTGCCGCCGCGGATGACGGCCGCGAGGTTGCGGACGCTCGCGTAGGACCAGGCCAGCTCCCAGATGCTGTCGAAGGCATCGGTGTATTCATTAATGTCGCCCAACAGGCGCAGCAGCTCCTCCAACGAGGGCACCGTCTGCAGCGGGATGACCGCACTGGTGATCTGCGCGGAATAGGACTGTTCGGCTTCGTGGTAGCCGCTCCAGGCCAAGCCTGCGTCATCGACTGCGCCCCGCATCTCACGGGAGTACCCGTCGATGGTCTTCTGGGCGGCGGCCACCTCCACCGGGGTGCGGTCTGGGTCTGCGTTGACCTGGGCGACGAGGGCGTCGGAGGCGCTCTTGGCCGACTCGTAGCGAAGCGCCGCCGCCGAGATGCGCCGTTGCGCCTGGTCGAGGGCGTCGGCAAAACCGCGGCACGCGCTCGCGACGTCGTGTGTCGGGGCCTCCAGCGAGCTCAGACCGGTCGTGAGCAGATCGGTCGACGTCGTGAACCCGCTGGCCGCCTCACCGGTCCACGAGTTCTCAGATACGACGCGGTCGGCCTGGCGACGGACCGCCACGGCAGAGTCGCCCACCGAGTCGGCGCCGCCAGCCAGCGTTGTTGCCAGGGATCGGATCGCGAAGGGATCTCCCAACGGAGGGGTGAACAGCGCGAGCCCGCCCCCGCCACCGCCCTCCTCACGAGGCATGAATGGCCCCGTACTGTGCCACCGCAGCGTCCTCGGCAGCGCGATAGTTGGCTCCGGCGTCGGTCACCCGCCGCTCCAAGGACCCCATGGCCCCGTATGCCGTGCGCAGATCGCCCAGCAGGGCGACCACCGCGGAACTCACCGCCATGGACATTGCGACACTGCCCAGGGCCGCCTCGGCACCGCCAAGAGCTTCCGTGAGCGTGCGTGCGGTGGCTTCGGTGCTGGTGCGGGTATCCGTGAACGCCGTGATCGAGGCCAGGCCGTCGACGGCTGCGGTGTACCTCACAAGTCCCCTCCTGCTGGCTGACTCAGTCGTTCCTGCGCTGCTGACGCGGTCAGCGTAGTGACCCCGCCAGGTCTGGCACCTGAGTCGGCATACTCACGCGTTCCCGAGCACTGGCGGCGTCAGGGTCGCCCGTCGGTCACGGCCGGCCGTAATCCGGTGGGAGTGCCTGCAGCCGATTCCACGGGAACCCGGCGAGCAGCCGGTATTGGTCGTAGGTGCCCAGTTGCAGCAGGCCCGGCCAGGGATCAGTGCCGGTGAGCACCTTGGTGGGCAGGCCACTTTCGGTCACGACACCGACCGCGCCTGCCTTGTCGACGACAATGAACCCGTACTGCTGGGCGGCGCGGGCGACCATCGCGCCGAACGGAGTCAGCCCGAGTTTCGCGACATCGAGGGACGGGTCCAGGCGCAGCCGCTGACCTTCCATGACGGCATCGGCATTGGTTGAGTTGCCGTCCGTGCGCTGTGCGGGATAGCTCCACGAGTCGGCCCGCACGGTGGGCACCACGAGATAGACCGCGTGGTTGATCCGGCCGGCGCGGGCTTCGGCCAGGGTGATCATGGTGCCGGCCATGGACAGCTTGGAGGCGGTAGCCCCGCCGCCGTCGGAGAAGTACCCGGCAGCCTGCGAGGCGTTGTCGATCCGTCCACCCCAACAGGCCTGCCACCCGGAGGGGGTGTTCTCGGCACGCCACATCTCCCAGAGCTGGTCGGTGGCGGCGTCGTAGATCGCCATGTGCCTGTCGTCGGCGAGCGCTGGCTGAGCGTCGGCAGGAATGGGGACCGCCGACATGGCTGCAGTGAACACCGGGGGCACTGTGCCGCTGGCGAAGCAGTCGGCGAAACGCACCGATACCCGGGTCGTGCCGGCGGGCACCGAGTAGAAGGCGACGTTCCACCGCTGCCAGTTCACGCCGGCGCCCTGCCGAGTCACGTCGTCGGCGAGGATCGCCACGGTCGCGGCAGAGTTGGCCGCCACCGGAGCGCGAGCCACGGACAGGCCGAAGGCGCTGTCGCTGCCGAAGAGGAAGCTCCCCGAGCCGCCCGGCGCCGGAGCGGCGCTCCATGGCGCCGCAACGGGGGCCGCTGCACCACCACCGCGACCAGCTGCGATGCCGCCGCCGTTGAGTGTCCCACCGGCCGACCCGGAGCCGCTGCCTGCCACTCCGGGCTGGCCAGCTCCTCCGGGACCCCCGCTGGGTGTCGTGCCGGTGGCACTGCCCGTGCTGCCCGAGCTCGCTGTCCCGTTCCCGCTCGTGGCAGTCCCGATGGACCGTTCTCCGCTGGTGGCCCCATCGGTTGCTGAGCCCCTGATCGGGGTCGCGGGGTGGCTGGAGGAGTAGGTCGTGTAGCCGATGCTCCCGCACGCCGTCACTCCCGCAGCCAGCAGCGCCGCGACCGCGGCCCACCGGGCACGGCGACGGATCGTGCTGGTCATGGCGGAGCGTCCCCTCGTTGCCCGACGTGGCACGCAAGCCCCCGCAGCGTGTCCACAACTTGGGGCCAGTGTACCGGGCGCTCGGACACCGCGGCCTAAGCTGACCGGGTGCGCATCGACTTGCACACCCACTCGACGCGCAGCGACGGCACCGACGCCCCCGCTGCGCTCGTCGAAGCTGCGGCTGCTGCCGGCCTTGACGTCGTAGCCCTCACCGACCATGACGTCATGTCTGGGTGGGACGACGCGATCACCGCGGCAGGTTCGGTCGGTATTACCGTCGTCCCCGGCGTCGAGATCTCCTGTGAACGCGATGGGCGTTCGGTCCACCTCTTGGGCTATCTTGTCGACCCGGCCGACTCGGCCCTGCTCGCTGAACTCGACCTGGCCCGCTCCTCACGGGCGACCCGACTGACGCGGATGGTCGATCTCCTCGCCGCGGACGGCATACCGATCACCCAGGACCACGTCGCGGCTCAGGTGCCCCCCGGTGCGACCCCGGGTCGGCCACATGTCGCCGATGCGCTCGTCGCGGCCGGAGTCGTTCCCACTCGCGACGAAGCATTCCGGCGCTGGCTCGCCGATGACAGTCCCTACTACGTGCGCTACTACGCACCCGACCCGGCCGCCGCCGTCGCGCTGGTGCGGGGAGCCGGCGGAGTGCCGGTCCTGGCCCACCCGTTGGCGGCTCGCCGCGGAGTTGCCCCGACGCTGGCGCTCGTCGAGGAGTTGGCCCCGCTCGGTCTGGCCGGGGTGGAAGCCGACCACCCCGACCATGACGCGGCGGCCCGGCGCGCGGTGCGGGCGGTCGCACGGCATACCGGCGTGTTCGTCACCGGGTCCAGCGACTACCACGGCACCGGCAAACCGGTGCGCATCGGGGCCGAATGCACCGACCCCGACGCGCTCGCGGCCATCGAGGCGCTCGGCACCGGCAGCGCGGTCGCGCGCCCGTGAGCCGCGCGCCCACAGCGGGGGAGCAGGGCAGCTTCCCGGGGATGCCGACCCCCTTGTATGCCGCGAGTCCGTCCAGGCTGCTCAGCTGGCTGGACTGCCCGCGCCGGTATCGATTCGGCTATCTCGACCGGCCCCGGCCGCCCGTCCGGCCGCAGCGCGCCCATACCTCGGTCGGCGTGAGCACGCACAACGCGCTGCGCGACTGGTGGGACTCGGCCCCGCGCACCCCGCAGACCGGCGGTCGGCTGCTGCAGGAGGGCTGGATCGGGCTGGGATTCCGCGACGAGCGCCAGAGCGAGGTGTGGCGCGAGCGGGTGCGAGAAGAGGTCACGGCATACCTCGCCGGGGTGGACCCAGGCCAGACCCCGGTCGGGGTCGAACGCACGGCCGCCTTCAAGACCACCAAGCTCGCCTTCTTCGGGCGCATCGACCGGCTTGACGACCGCAACGGCGACCTCGTCGTCGTCGACTACAAGACCGGCAGGCGCCCCCTCACCGACGAGGACGCCCGCACCTCGTTGCCGCTGGCGCTGTATGCCGCAGCGGTGTGGAAGATGTTTCGGCGCCGCTGCGTGCGGGTTGAGCTGCACCACATCCCGACCGGCACCGTCGTGGCGCACACCCACACCGACGACTCGCTCGTGGCGAAGGTGCGCGAGGCCGAGTCGATCGCGGCCGACCTGCGGCAGGCAGATGCGGAGTATGCCGTGTCCGGCACCGCAGCGGAGTGCTTCCCACCACGGTTGTCGCCCTTGTGCCGCTGGTGCGACTACCGTGCCCACTGTCCCCCTGGACAGGCGGTCGGTCCGGAGCATGCCTCATGGGCCGCCTTGGAGGCACCGATCGACATCGATGCGGTGCCCGACCCTGACCGAGACGAAGGAGTGCAGGCATGAGCGCGGCCCCGCGCAGCAGGTCGACCACAACGGCCCCGAAGCGACCGAGATCTCGCGGATCTCGCGGGCGCGCCGCGGCGGTCGTCGTGGCTGTCGCCAACCAGAAGGGCGGGGTGGCCAAGACGACCTCGGTGGCCAGCCTGGGGGCGGCCTTCGCCGAGTTCGGCAAGAAGGTCTTGCTGGTCGACCTCGACGCCCAGGCGTGTCTGACCTTTTCGCTCGGAGTCGACCCCGACAGCGTGGAGACATCGATCAACGAGGTGCTGCTCGGCCAGGCCGAGGCCGGCGACGCCGTCATCGAATGCGCCGAGGGCGTGCACCTGCTGCCCTCGGTCATCGACCTGGCCGGTGCCGAGGCCCAGCTCCTGGGCCGCCCCGGGCGGGAGTTCGCTTTGCGCACGGCATTGGAGCCGGTCCTGGGCGACTACGACATCGTGCTGCTGGACTGCTCGCCGAGCCTGGGAGTGCTCACCCTGGCGGCGCTGACGGCGGCGCAGGGCCTCATCATCCCCATGCCTTGCGAGATGCTCAGCCACCGCGGGGTGGGCCAACTGCTCGACACCGTGCGCGATGTCAAGCGGCTGCTCAACAAGGACCTCGAGGTCGTCGGGGTGCTGCCCACGCTCTTCGACGGCCGGTCGGCGCACTCCCAGGCGGTCCTCGCCGACGTGGGTGAGCGGTACGGCCTGCCAGTGCTCCTGCCGCCGATTCCCAAGACGATCCGCTTCGCGGAGGCCCCCGCGGTCGGCCGTTCCATCCTCACGACGGCCAAACGGTCCAAGGGCGCGGCGGCCTATCGCCAGGTGGCCGAAGGGTTGGCCGCGAGGTTCTGGCCCACTGCCTGACCTGTGTCCGGATCGACTGCCCCCGCGATGGCGGGGTCGTCGATCCGGCCTCCGATCCGGTATGCCGGCCGGTCGGGTCGCCAGTCAGCCTGGGTCAGCCCTCGTCACCCTGGTCAGCGAAGGGTCGTGTCCGAGGATGTGCCCTCCGCCGCAGCGCCGCCCTCAGAGCTGGTAACCAAGCCGCCCCCAGCGCTGTCGCCTGAGCGGCCGCGGCGCCGACGTCGCGGCCGTGACGTCGACCCCGAGGACGGCATACCGGATGGTGCCGTGATCTCGGCGACCCCGGAGACCTCCGCGCCGGCCGATGCTCGGGGCGCGCTGTCGCTGCTCGCACTGCCCTCGGCCGCCCTGGCTGCGCCGCTCACGCGGCGGCGGTTGCGCTGCCGGCGAGGGCGCCCGGCGCTGTCGCTGCTGCCTTCCATCGTGGAGTTGCCGTCAGCCGGCGCCTTTTCGTGCTTGTCGCGCTTGTCACCTCGGTCGCGGTCGTGACGGCCCCGGCCACGGCGGTCTGCGCCGTTGCGGTCGCCCGATCGGCTCTCGCCACGGCCGCTACCGTGACCTGCGCGACCGCCCTTGCCGCCGCGACCGCCAGTTTCTCCGAGGTCTTCCAGGACTTCGGCATCCAGGCCGGCTCGGGTCTGCTTGGCCTTGGCGAGGTAACCCGTCACGTCGGTGGGGATGTTGAGGTCGTTGTAGAGGTGATCGGAGGAGGAGTAGGTCTCGACGGGCTCCGGGATGCCCAGGTCGAGCTGCCGGTCGATGAGCGACCAGCGCGGCATGTCCTCCCAGTCGACCAGCGTGATGGCGATGCCGGTGTTACCGGCCCGGCCGGTGCGGCCGATGCGGTGGACATAGGTCTTCTCGTCTTCGGGGCACTGGTAGTTGACGACATGGGTGACGTTTTCGACGTCGATGCCGCGGGCCGCGACGTCGGTGGCCACCAGGACATCGACCTTGCCGTTGCGGAAGGCTCGCAGCGCCTGCTCGCGCGCGCCCTGACCGAGGTCACCGTGGATCGCAGCAGACGCGAACCCGCGCTCGGCGAGGTCGTCGGCGACCCGAGCCGCGGCGCGCTTGGTGCGGGTGAAGATGAGGGTGAGGCCCCGGTCCTTGGCCTGCAGCACCCGGGCGAGCAACTCGACCTTGTCCATGGCGTGCGAGCGATAGATGAGTTGTTCGATCGCCTTGACGGTGTGGGCATTCTCGGTCTCGTCGCCCATGGCCCGGATGTGGGTCGGCTGAGTCATGTAGCGGCGCGCCAGAGCCACGATCGCCCCGGGCATGGTCGCCGAGAAGAGCATCGTCTGGCGCCCGGCCGGAGTCAGCGCCATGAGGGTCTCGACATCGGGGAGGAAGCCGAGGTCGAGCATTTCGTCGGCCTCGTCGAGCACCACGGTGCGCGCCTGGGAGAGGTTGAGATGGCCCTGCTTGGCCAGATCGATGAGGCGCCCGGGGGTGCCGACGACGACCTCGACGCCACGCTTGAGTGCCTCGACCTGCGGCTCGTAGGCCCGGCCACCGTAGACCGTCAGCACACGAACCCCCCGCCTGCCGGCCACCCGCTCGAGGTCACCGGCCACCTGGACGGCAAGCTCGCGGGTGGGGGCGACGGCAAGAGCCTGCGGCAACCCAGGCTTGACCAGCGAGGTGAACCCTTCGTCGGTCGGAGAGACAACGCGCTGCAGGATCGGCACCCCGAAGCCGAGTGTCTTGCCCGTGCCGGTCTTGGCCTGGCCGATGATGTCGTGGCCGCCCAGGGCGACCGGGAGGGTCATCGCCTGGATAGGGAAGGGGTGGACGATCCCGTGCTCGGCAAGCGCCGCGACGATGTCCGGGTGGACCCCGAAGTCGGCAAAAGTCGGCTCTGCGGCTGCGGCGACGGAACTCTCGTCGCCGTCTGCGACAGCAGCCTCGTGGATCGATTCGACTGCGGCGGGTGATTCGACTGCGGCGGGTGGTGCGACTGCGGGCAGCGGAGTCGTCTCGACGGACTGGTCCTGGGATGTCGTGGACACGAAGATGGGGTCACTTCCGATCGGGCCGGCCGTGGCGGGTGGTGGTGAGCGAGCACTCGACGCACCGGCGATATGGGCCGATCGGAGGTCTTCGGTTGCGGCGCCACGCCGCTGGTTCGTCATCGATTCGGGCCGATCGGGCACCTGTTGACCGAGCGAGTCTACCGGAGTCGCCGTGTCGCCTCGTGCGTCGTCGCGGCTACGCTGCGCCTATGAGCGAGCAGCCGGAGAGCTCCCACGCCAACCACGTCGCCGTAGTCGACCTGCTGGGGGCTCTGTCCTATGCCCAACTGAGCGGCTTCGGGGCATTGGCCGGTGACGCACAGCTGGCTCCCGACCTCGGGGCCAAGTCCGAGGTCGCGCGGATGGCCGCGATGGTGTTCGGTCAATTCGAGCAGGTCAGGGCGCGTTTGGAGTCCCTTGGCGCCGACCAGGTGCAGACCATGGCCCCGTTTGTCGACGCCATCGACTCCTTCCACGAGCGCACCCGCCCCAGTGACTGGCTTGAGGGGATTGTCAAGGCCTACGTCGGTGACGGCATCGCCCGAGACTTCTATGCCGAGGTGGCGCAGTACCTCGACGCAGGCAACCGATCCTTCGTCGTCGAGTTGCTGCGCGACGAGGGGCAGGCCAGTTTCATCTCGACCACGGTGCGCACCGCGATCGCCGCCGACTCCCGGCTCGGCGGCCGTCTTGCCCTGTGGGCCCGGCGGATCATGGGGGAGGCCATCCAGCAGGCCCAGCGGGTGGGCGTCGAACGCGACTCGCTCACCGCACTGCTCGTGGGCGGAGAGCACGGCGCCGACCTGGCCGAACTAGGGCGGATGTTCGCCCGCATCACCGATGCCCACACCCGGCGGATGGAAAACCTGGGCCTCACGGCCTGATCTTTCGTCGCACCGGCCGCGACACCCCAGACATGCCGAACGGGCCCGGCGGACCGGACCCGTTCGTGAGCTGCTGTCGTGCAGTGGGCGAGGCGTCAGGCGCGACGGCCAGACATGTTGCCGTAGAGGACGATCCCCACAGCCGCGAGGATCGCGCCGAGGATGACCGAGAGCCAGGGGATGCCGCCGTTGGCGTTGCTGTAGGTCGTGAGACCGAGCAGCAGACCGGCGACGAACGAAGCGATGATGCCGATGAGCGTGGTCATCCCAAGCGAGATGTTCTGACGGCCGGGGAGGATGAGACGGCCGAGAAGACCAATGATGAGGCCGGTGACAACCGCCCAGAGGATGCTGCTAATCATGTGAATGTCTCCTTCTGGCCGCGAGGCCGGGACGTCTAGCACCCCACGATTTCGGGGCGCTACCCAGGTGAACCCACTGTGTACTCAGAGGTATTCCCCCTGAGCGCGGACTCAAGCGGACGAATTCAGCCGATTCCGAAGCCGACTCGACTCTTCTCGGTGTCGCCGAGGTGGACGAACCCGACAGCGTCGGCCGGAACGAGGTAGTGCCGACCCTTGTCGTCGGTCAGCGACAAAACGGTGCCCTCGCGCAGCGCAGCCTCGACAGCGGCGCTCACCACCTCCGCGGTGTCGTCGGTTTCGAACACCAGCTCGCGCGCGATATGACGCACGCCGATCCGGACCTCCACGTTGTTTCCCTTCATGTCACGGCATACCGCTGTCGGTTGCCCTCACTCTAGGCGGGCGCGGACGATTCCCCCGACGCGGCCTCAGCGGCTGACCCGTCGGCGGGCCGGGAACGCGGGAATCCACCCAACCCGCGCCACGCGAGCTGGCCGACGAGCCGGGCGGCCTCCTCCTGGCCGACTGTGGTGCCCAACGTGACCCAGTTGCGGGCCGACATCTGGGCCATCCCGGTGAGCGACATGGCCAACACCATCGCGTCGGCACGGGACATCTCGGTGTCTGCAGCGATGGCGTCGGCAAAGGCTTCCCCGCAACGCGTGAACGCACCTTCGATGCGATGCGCGACGTTCTGCTCGTTGATGAGGTCAGACTCGAAAAGGATCCGGAAGGCCTGGCCCTCTCGGGCGACGAACTCGAAGTAGGCCGCGACGGTGGCGAAGACGCGTTCCTTGTTGGTGCCAGTCGTGGCCAAGGCGGCTCGCACTGCGGCCTCCAGCTCGCCGGCACGCTCGTCGAGCAGCGCGAGGTAGAGCTCTAACTTGCCCGGGAAGTGTTGGTAGAGAACCGGTTTCGAGACACCCGCGCGCTCGGCGATGTCGTCCATCGCGGCTGCGTGATAGCCCGACTCGACGAAGGCTGCCTGTGCGGCCGCCAACAACTGGGCGCGCCGGGCCGAGCGGGGCAACCGCTGCCCCTTGGTGCGCGGATCCGCGATCGCCATGCCTGTTCTGGCCTTCCTCGGTGGTGGGCGGACCTGTCCGCGACCGGAGGGATTCTACGCGTGGGTAGCCGCCGGCTGGGTACTCTGCGGGCATGTCGGCACTGCCGCAGCCTCCAGCGCCCCCCAGAGCACCCTCCATAGCGCCCCCCATCGCACCCTCCATCGGCCCCCGCTCTGACACCCCGGACGCCGCCCTGGACCGGTACGCACGGCAGGTGCTCCTTCCCGAGGTGGGCGTCATGGGCCAGCGACGACTGGCGGCGGCCAAGGTGCTGGTCGTCGGTGCGGGTGGCCTGGGCTCACCTGCCCTGCTCTACCTCGCTGCCGCCGGCGTCGGCACGCTCGGGGTGATCGACGACGACCTCGTCGACCTCACCAACCTGCACCGTCAGGTGCTCCATGGCGAGGCCTCGGTCGGGAGGCCGAAGACCGAGTCCGCCCAGGAGGCCATCGCCCGCCTCGATAGCCGGGTGCGGGTGGTGCGCCACGACACGCGGCTCACCAGAGACTCCGCCCCGGGCATCATCCGGGGATACGACCTTGTGGTCGACGGGAGCGACAACTTCGACACCCGGTATGCCGTGGGGCGGGCCTGCGCCCAGGCCGGGCTCCCGCACGTGTGGGCGTCGGTGCTGCAGTTCCAGGCCCAGATCTCGGTGTGGTGGGTCGGCCGCGGTCCGTGCTACCGGTGTGTCTTCCCGGCATCGCCGCCCCCCGGCTCGGTGGCCTCGTGTGTCGAGGCCGGAGTGCTGGGCTCCCTGACCGGCACCATCGGCTCGCTGCAAGCGACCGAAGCGTTGAAAATCCTTCTGGGAGTTGGTGATCCACTCGTGGGTCGGCTGCTGCTGCACGACGCGCTCGCCCAGACCTGGGAGACCCTGCCGGTCCGGCGCCGCGTCGGATGCCCGGATTGCGACCCCTCGGCGCAGGCCGGTGAGGACAGCTCCACCCGCCCCGACTTGGTCACGGTGACACCTCATTGGCTCGCCGGTATCGGGTCCGATCAGCGAGTCCGGGTGGTCGACGTGAGGGACGCCGCCGAGCGCGAGGCGCTCCCCGGACCTGCGGCGCACGGCATACCCCTGGCGTCGTTGCGGGATGGGACCGCGCTGCAGTCCACCCGGCTGGGGTCGCCGGAGGACACCGTGGTGTTCGTGTGCCGGTCCGGGGTGCGCTCCGAGGAAGCCAGGGCGCTCGCCCGGGCGGCCGGCTGGCGGTATGCCGTGTCGCTGGAAGGCGGCGCGCTGGCTTGGTCACGCTGGGTGGCCGCGCCGACGTCCCCTGCGGGTTCGTCGGGGGCGGTCGAGAGCTCGGCGTGAGCTGATCGGGCTGTCGGTGATGACACCGGCCCCCCGCTGCGCTCGACCGGGTGTCGGAGGTGCGTGATGGAATCGCCTCATGGTCGTCATGCGCCGCGCACCCCGCGAGCACCTCGGGTCCGAGGTCCTCGTGCTCGACGCCGACCAGGAGCAGGTGCTGGGCGCTCGTGCACCCGTGGTGCGGGTGCTGGGTGCCCCAGGCACCGGCAAGAGCACCGTCGCGGTCGAGGTGGTGGCCGACCGGGTCGGCGCCGGCCTGGCCGCCGATGCCTGCCTGATCCTGGCCCCGACCCGGCTGGCCGCGACCCGGCTGCGCGAGGCGGTCACCACTCGGCTCGGCGGCACGAGCACCGACCCGCTGGCCCGCACCCCCGCGGCTTTCGCGTTCGCCCTCCTGCGCCAGCAAGCGGCTCTCGTCGGAGCGCCGCCGCCACGGCTGCTGAGCGGCCCGGAGCAAGACGTCGTGCTCAAGGAGCTCCTCGACGGGCACCGGGCCGATGCCGAGGCGGGCGCCCTGGCGGAGTCCTTGGGGGGCGGACCTCCCGGGTGGCCCGACCGCGTGCGTCCGGCGCTGCCGACCCGGGGTTTCCGTCACGAGCTGCGCGACCTGCTCATGCGGGCGGTCGAGCACGGGCTCGATGCCGCGGGCCTGGCGCAACTCGGGCGTGACCACGAGCGCCCGGAGTGGGTGGCAGCGGCCCGGGTCCTCGATGAATATGACCAGGTCACCGCGCTGTCCCGCCCAGGTGCCTTCGATCCCGCGTGGATCATCAGCGCCGCCGCCGACCTGCTCGAAGACGACCCCGCGGCGCTGACTCGAGTGCGCGCGGCCGTGCGGTTCGTCGTCGTCGACGACGCTCAAGAGCTCACGCGCCCAGCCCTGCGGTTGCTGCGCCTGCTCGCCGACGACCAGGCGCAGGTCGTTCTCCTGGCTGATCCCGACAGTGCCGTCCAGACCTTCCGGGGGGCCGACCCGCGACTGCTCTTCGACCCCGGCTGGAGTCAGTTGCGCGACGCTCCCACGATCGTCCTCGGCACGGCATACCGCACCCCCGAGGTCGTGCGCGCGGCGGTGACCCGGGTGGCCGGCCGGATCGGAGTGCTCGGCAGGGGGGTCCACCGCGCAGCGGTGGCCGATCGTGCCGGGGGGTCGGTCGAGGTGGCCCTGGTGCGTTCGAGCATCCAGGAGGCGACGCTGTTAGCGGCGGCGCTGCGCCGCGCGCATCTGCAGGACGGTATGCCGTGGCGCGAGATGGCGGTCATCGTGCGCGGCAGTGCCCGGGCGGGCACGATCCGACGGGTCCTCGCGACAGCCGGAGTGCCGGTGAGCTCCGCGACCGGGGCCGTGCCGGTGCGCGATGAGCCAGCCGCACGGGCGTTGCTCGGCCTGTTGCGGATCTCACTGCGCTTGGCGGCGCACCCGGACGCCGAGGTAAGCCCAGACGAGGCGACCGACCTGTTGCTCTCGCCGCTGGGTGGTTCCGATGCGGTGCGGCTGCGCCGGCTCCGGCGGGCGTTGCGGCGCCACGAACTCGACGAGGGTGGCAGCCGCACCGGTGACGAGTTGCTGGCTGCCGCGATCTGCAACCGGGTGACCGCGGCCCTGTCCGGTCCGGACGGTGAATCTTTGCGACGGATCAGCGCCGGGCTCGCGGCCGGGGTCGCCGCAGCTGTGCCGAGCCCGACCGGTCGCGGCTGGGCGCCGGGCATCAGCGCCGAGTCGGTGCTGTGGGATATCTGGTCCGGGGTGGGGGTGGCTCGGGCTTGGCAGGACGCCGTGCTGCGCAACCGACCGCGATCGGCCCGAGCCGATCGCGATCTCGATGCCGTCGTCGCGCTCTTCGACGCGGCCGTGCGCTATGACGAGCGGCTGCCCGGAGCGGGCCCGGAGCGGTTCCTCGACCACATCATCGGGGAGGAGCTCGCCGAGGACTCCCTGACCCAGCGGGCTCCGACGACCGAGACCGTTGCCGTGCTCACCCCAGCGGCCGCGGCGGGCCGACAATGGCGATTCGTCATCATCGCGGGCCTCCAAGAGGGCGCTTGGCCTGATCTGCGCTTGCGCGGGTCACTTCTGGGATCGACCGAGCTCGTCGACGTCCTCACCGGCCGGTATGCCGGGGTGCAGGCGGCCGCGGCGGCAGTGCGACACGACGAGACCCGGCTGCTGCACGTCGCGCTGTCGCGCTCCACCGAGCGGGTGCTGCTCACCTCCGTGCGCAACGAGGACGAGCAACCGAGTGTCTATCTCGACGTCGTCGACCCCTTGCCGGACGACCTTCCGGTCCGGACGTTCACGGCAGTGCCCCGGCCGTTGCACCTGCCGGCCCTCGTGGGCGAGCTGCGACGCGACGCGGCCGCTGAGGACCCCGCCATCAGCGAGCGAGCGGCTCGCTGGTTGGCCCGGTTGGCCGTCGCGGGCGTTCGGGGCGCGCACCCGGACAGTTGGTGGGCCGCGGTCCCCGCACCGGACGCACGGCCGCGACGGATGCCCGATAACCAGGTGTCGGTCTCACCGTCCAAGATCGAGCAGTTCC
Source organism: Actinomycetales bacterium (assembly GCA_016710385.1). Lineage (GTDB taxonomy): Bacteria > Actinomycetota > Actinomycetes > Actinomycetales > Dermatophilaceae > Phosphoribacter > Phosphoribacter freyrii. The sequence goes on along the minus strand of JADJVX010000017.1, from coordinate 418,537 downwards.
AGACCTGTGGGCTGCGCTGGGCCCTCGAGGTGGCCGGCGGCCAGGGCCCGCGGGTGGGCTCGGCGACGATCGGCACCCTCGTCCACGCGATCCTGCGCGACCTGGGCGATGTCGACGCCCAGACGCTCATCGCCGAGATCGACCGACGGTGGCCTCAGCTCGGATTGCCGGACGGGTGGGTCGCCCAGCGGCAGCGCGAGCAGGCCCACCTGATGGCCGTACGAGTCGCCACCTACTTCGGTCGGGCTCGCGCCGAGCAGTGGGAGCCGGTGGGCGCCGAGGTCCCCTTGCGGGTCTCGGTGGGCCGAGCCCTGCTCACCGGCAGCGTCGACCGGCTCGAACGGCATACCGAGCACGGGTCAGTCCGGGTCATCGACTACAAGACCGGCAGCAGCAAGCCCAAGGGTGATGCCGTGGCCACGGTGCCACAGCTGGGCGCCTACCAAGTCGCCGTCGAAGCCGGAGCCTTCCCGAGGGTCGGCACGACCAGCGCTGGGGCAGCGCTGCTGCACATCGGCAAGGCAGGCGGGACGAGAGGGTATTCATTGCAGGTCCAACCGCCACTGGCCGAGAGCCCCCACCCCGAGTGGGCCAGCACCATGGTCGCTGCGGCGGCCGACGGGATGGCGGCTGCGACGATGGTTGCCCGGCCAGGCGACTGCACGTTCTGTGCGGTGCGCACCAGTTGCCCCGCCCAACCGGAAGGGCAGGCGCTGTGACCATCTTCCCGGCCCCGCGCTTCACTGCCGCGGCGCTGTCGCGCGCACTCGGGCTGCCGCACGATCCCACAGCCGAGCAGGCCGCGATCATCGAGGCACCGTTGGAGTCCATGCTCGTCATCGCCGGCGCGGGCAGCGGCAAGACCGAGACGATGGCCGCGCGCGTGGTGTGGCTGGTCGCCAATGAATTCGTCGCCCCCGAGGAGGTGCTCGGTCTCACCTTCACTCGCAAGGCGGCCGGTGAGCTCGCCGAGCGCATCACCAGCCGGCTGCGGACGCTGTCCCGCCTGAACGGCCGGCGGCCGGGGGTCGACAGCGAGGGCGCGCAGTTGCTCGAAGGCACCGCCACAGTCGCGACCTATCACTCGTATGCCGGCCAACTCGTCGGCGAATACGGTCTGCGGCTCGGGATCGAGCCCGATTCCAGACTCCTGTCCGAGGCTGCCTGCTGGCAGTACGCCGCCGAGGCGGTAGCCCGTTACGACGGTGACCTCACCGAGATGACCCAGGCCGAGCGCACGGCTGTTGCCGCCGTGGTCGACCTCGCAGGCGAGATGGCCGAGCACCTCCTGACCACCGCCGACGTCGGGGCCGAGCTCGACCGCGTGCTCGCGGCGATCACCGCCACCCCCTCGACCGGCCGCGGCGGCCTGCCCGAGGGGCTCAAGAGCATGGTCAAAGCACTGACCAACCGCCGGGCCCTGTTGCCCATCGTCGACCGCTTCGCCGAGCTCAAGCGCTCTCGTGACGCCCTCGACTTCACCGACCAGATTGCATCTGCCGCGGCGCTCGCCGCCCGGCACCCCGACATCGGCGCGGCCCAGCGGCGCCGCTACCGCGTGGTCCTGCTCGACGAGTTCCAGGACACCTCCGAGGCACAACTGGTGCTCCTGCGAGACCTGTTCGTGGCTGCCGGCGACGCCGTGCCGGTGACCGCGGTCGGCGATCCACACCAGTCGATCTACGGCTGGCGCGGCGCGAGCGCGACCACCCTGGCGCGCTTCCCGGCGGAATTCCGCACCGGGCATCGGCCCGTGCCGGTCGTGCCGCTGAGCACGAGCTGGCGCAACGATCGGGTCATCCTCGCGATCGCCAACAGCCTGTCCGACCCCTTGCGCGCCGGCTCGCACGTCGCTGTGCCGAGCCTGGTCGCCCGGCCCAAGGCCGGCCCGGGGGCGGTGACGGTTGCGCGATTGGACACCCAGGACGACGAGGCGACCTACCTCGCCGCCTGGATCGCGGCATCCCGCACGACGGCCGATGTCTCGGCTGCCGTCCTGTGTCGCAAGCGCTCGCAGTTCGCGCCCGTCATGGCGGCCCTGGAGGCCGCCGACGTGCCCTATGAAGTCGTCGGCTTGGGGGGGCTGCTGCTCACCCCCGAGATCGTCGATCTGCTCGCCGCGTTGCGCGTGGTCGCCGACCCCACTCGCGGTGACGCCCTCATGCGGCTGCTATCGGGAGCAGCCTGCCGGATGGGGATCGCCGATCTCGACGCCTTCTACGTCTGGGCTCAAGAGCGGCAGCGCCAGCACCGGCGGCAGGAATCCGGCACCCTCGGGTTCGCGCTACCTGGTGCCGACAGCGGTGAGCCGGACCCCGGGCTGCTCGATCCGGACGACGCCGGGCCGCGGCCTGTGCAACTGCCGGATCTCGCCGCGGAATCCCAAGACGTCGTCAGCCTCGCCGAGGCGCTCGAGGAGCTCCCTCCGCACGGCTGGGTCGGACCCGCCGGGCAGCGGTTGGCCCCTGTCGTGCTCGAGCGCCTGCGTTGGTTGGGGGGTGCGCTGCGGCACGTGCGCGCGCATGCCGGTATGCCGTTGGCCGAGTTGGTCGGCGAGGCCGAGCGAGCGCTCGGCCTGGATATCGAGGTGCTCGCGCGTCCCGGATACACCGCCGCCGCCGCCCGGGCTCACCTGGATGCCTTCACCGAGGTGGCTGCGCAGTTCGCGGCGTCGGCCGACCGCCCCACCCTGGACGGCTTCCTTGCCTGGCTGGAGGCGGCTGAGAAAGAGGAACGCGGGCTCGAACGCGGCACTCTGGAGCCCACTCCAGGGGCGGTGCAGATCCTCACGGTGCACGCCGCCAAGGGTTTGGAGTGGGACGTCGTGGCGATCCCGGGCCTGGTGGCCGGCACCTTCCCGGCCAGGGATGGCGGAGTGAGTTCCACCCCGATCAGTGGGGCGGCACCGGAGGACGGCTGGGCGGTCGCCGAGCCGAATGCTGCGGGGTGGACCGTCGGGGCCAGCGGGGTCCCCTATCGGCTCCGCGGCGACCGCGACGGGCTTCCGGTTTTCGACGTGGACGGAGCGATCGACCTGGCTGACCTTGAGCGGCGCAGGGTGGACTTCCGGGCCCGGGAAGGCGCGCGCGGCCTGCTCGAGGAACGCCGGTTGGCCTACGTCGCGACGACCCGGGCCAGATCCCGGCTGCTGCTCACGGCCCACGTTTGGGGCACCCAGGCTTCGCCGCGGGTCACGTCACCGTTCCTGCGCGAGGTCCTCACGGCCGCAGGCATCACCTCTGGTGGGGAGGTCCCCCTCGGTCCCGCAGCCGGCGGGGGAGGCGTGACCGTCGACGTCACGCGCTGGGATCCCATGCCCGATCCGCACGCCCCGGTCGTCAACCCGGTGACGGCAACGCCCGTCGAGGTGTTGTGGCCGGTCGACCCGTTCCGCGAACGGCGGAAGTCGCTGGAGCGGTCCCTGGCCCGGGTGCGGACCGAGGTCGACCGGCTCCAGCACGAGGCTCACCCAGACGCGGCTGCGTCTTGGCCGGTCGCCGCTCTCGTCGCCCCCCGCACCGGCACGAGCCTCGACCCGTATGCCGTCGACGCCACGCTTCTGCTCGCCGAGACCTCTGCTGCCCAGGTCGCCCAGCCGGTCGAGGTCGAGATTCCGGCCCACCTGAGTGCCTCGGATGTCGTGGCGTTGGCCGCCGATCCGGGGCGTTTCGCCGCACTTCGCCGACGGCCGGTGCCGACCCCGCCGGCGCGGGCAGCCCGGCGCGGGACCGCCTTCCATGCCTGGGTTGAGCAGCACTTCCGCAACGCCGCCCTCGTCGACATCGATGAGCTGCCCGGATGCACCGACGACGACCCAGCGCAGGACGACGCCCTGCCGCAGTTGCAGCACGCCTTCCTGGCCAGCGAATGGGCCGCCCGGGTCCCGGTCGAGGTCGAGATCGCCGTCGAAACCGTCGTCGACGACCTGGCTATCCGCGGACGGATCGACGCGGTATTCGCCCGACCGGACGGCGGTTTCACGATCGTCGACTGGAAGACCGGCGCACCTCCCGGACCAGAGGAGTCCCGGGTGCGAGCCCTGCAGCTGGGTGCCTACGCCCTGGCCTACGCACGCCTGCGCGGACTTCCGGTCATCAAGGTCGACGGAGCCTTCTTCTACGCGGCGACCGGTGACACCGTCTATCCAGAGCTGCCCTCGGAATCCGAGCTCGTCGAGGTGCTGCGAGCCATTCCCGGATGAGTGTCCCGGGCCTGGTCGCCGGTCGGTTCGGCGAGGTCGCCCGAGCGGATCGGCAAGTCGGCTGCTGACAACTCGGCGGCTGACAACTCGGCGGCTGACAACTCGGTGGTTGCGTCGGTGTCGAAGGACTCCGTCGGTGCCCCGTCCCCGAGGTCGGCTTCCTCATCGTGGTGGGGTCGCGCTGTGGGCGCGACGTCCGCGGCGATGACCGTGGCCTTGGGCGCAGCAGCCGAAGGCGGTGGAGGCAGCAAGTCGTCCTCGTGGACCCGTTCGGCCAACCGACGCAACTGACCGGCGCACCACCGGACTCGGTCGGCCCGCCCGTCAGAGACCGCAGTGAGCAGCGACTGCACGTGCGAGAGCTCGGCCGCCAGGCGGGCCCGACGACGCAGCTGGGCGTCCGGCCGATCGATCCGGGAGTTGGCGTAGGCCTCGAAGACCGACTCGACGGCAGCCGGCGACGCCTCGGCGACCAGGGCCGCGAAGTCGTCGGCCGGGTCGGCCACCATGGCCTGCTCCCACCCGGTGACGCCCCTGATCTGGGCGGTCGCCGCGTCCTGAGGGTCCGAGAAGGTCGCGAGCATGACCTGGCCCCGCACCGCCCCGTGCACGGGCGTGGGCGCGAAGCGCCACAGCGTGACGTCGTCCAACGCCCGCTCCCACCGCGAGAGGAGGGACGCGGGCACGTGTCCCGTGCCGGCGCCACGGTCGAGGTCGGCCATTCGCCGGGTGCGGTAGCTCTCGGCGTCGTAGACCGGCATACCAGCGTCGTCGACCATCGTGCGGTCGAGGTTGTGGATAGCGGCGATCGCGCGACCGATCTGCCCAGCCAGGCCGGGCCCGGCCGGAATCGCGGAAAAGTCCAGGGGGGACCCGGGCAAGGCGGCATACACCGCCGCGCGTCCCTCGGGGACCGCCGCGAAGCCCTTGGGGACGGGCACCTGGAAGGGCAGCCGCCGAGCCAGGACGCCGAGCAAGGCGACGGAGGCATCCAGCGCCGCCCCCGCTGCGGCTGTCGCGGGAGCCCGGACCACCCAATGGCGATCCTGAGCATCGATGACGAAGGCGACATCCACCGAAAGGGGTGAATCACCCAGGACGGCGCGGACGGTGACCGGGTCGAGTCCGGGGACGGCCGTGCTGGCCAGGGCGGCGAGGTACTCGGGGGTGCGGCTCACGCGTCCACGGTATGCCGTGTGGACGCCCCTACAGTGGAGGCCGTGACCGACCGCGCCGAGAGCCTTCCCGGACTGGCCCTGTCCAGGGGGGTCCTCGACCGCGCAGCACAGCGGCGCACCGAGCCCGACCTGCTGGCCCGGCTCCTGACCGACCCGTCGACGCGGGTCCACGTCGTGCGGGGTGACCGGATGCAGGTCCTCGACGGCCCCACCCCGCACCTGCCCTGGCGTCCGCCGCGGCCGGACGATGTCGAACGGCTGGGGTTCTTCCTCGGCGTGCTGCCCGACCAGCCGGAGGATGCGCTGGGGACGCCGGGTGGGGCGGCTGTCGTGGCGGTCGTCAAGCCGGTCGTCGATCCGGACCCGGGGGGATCGGAGTGGGACGACTCCCCGTCCTGGGTCACCTTGCGCCAGGCGGGAGCTGTCCTGCCCGATCTCGACGCGGGCATCTTCACCGCGGCCATTGCCCTCGCGAATTGGCACTCAGCCCACGGGTGCTGCTCGCGGTGTGGCGCTCCAACCCGCGCAGCGGCCGGCGGCTGGATTCGCGTGTGCTCTCAGGATGGGTCGGAGCACTACCCGCGCACCGACCCCGCGGTGATCATGGCGGTGCGTGATGCCGACGATCGGATGCTCTTCGGCCGTGGGGTGACCTGGCCGGTTAACCAGTATTCGATGCTCGCGGGGTTTGTCGAGCCGGGCGAGTCACTGGAGGCCGCCGTCATTCGAGAAGTCTTCGAGGAGAGCGGGATTCGCGCCGACGAGGTCACATACCTGGGCAGCCAGCCGTGGCCGTTTCCCTCGTCCTTGATGATCGCCATGGAGGCGCGCGCTCTCACGACCGAGATCCGTTGGGACCCGGTCGAATTGGCCGACGCTCGGTGGATGACGCGGGAGGCCTATCGAAAGGCATTGCAGGCCGGGCAGATTCGAGTGCCGACGGGCATCTCGGTGGCCCGCCGAATCATCGAGCGGTGGCTGGGCCAGTCGGTCGAGGCAGCCGCAGCGTCCACCGGCTGAACCAGCTGAACCAGCTGAATCGGATGACCGGGCTGAATCGGCTGACCGGCTGACCGGATCAGCGCTGCAGCGCGGCCTTGACGGCGCCGATCGAGGGGTTGGTGGCGACCGACCCGTCGGGGTAGACCACGGTCGGCACCGTCTGGTTGCCGCCGTTCACGGCCATGACCACATCTGCCGCTCCGGGGTGTTGCTCGATGTCGACCTCGGTGAGCCCGATGCTTTCGCGCTGCAGCTGTGCCTTGAGGCGGCGGCAGTACCCGCACCACGTCGTGGTGAACATCGTCACGCTCCCTGCTGCTGGCACGAAGGGTGCGATGGTGTCGGGCGTGGACATGGTCCTCCTCGGGTACTGGTTACCGGCCGCAACGACGTTGCCGCAGAGCATCTTCCCCACGCGCCTCGCCGAACTTCCCAGTCGGGTGGGTCAGCACGGCAGGCTCCCGCGGCAAGCCTCGGAGTCTAAGCCGCTTCGGGAGCTCATCGGTAGTCCTGTCGTCCCGGCAAACGCGAGATGAACGGCATACCGGAACTGGGGGAGACGGATCGCCCCCGGAACTGGAACAATGCCCCGCATGGGCAAGTACACCGCTAACGGCACCCGCAAACTCGACACCCTGACGTACGAAACCGAACTCAAGCGCCTGCAGGCCGAACTCGTGACCATGCAGCAGTGGGTCATCGAGACCGGGTCGCGTTTGGTCGTGCTCTTCGAAGGCCGCGACGCGGCAGGCAAGGGGTCGGCCATCAAGCGGATGACCGAATACCTCAACCCCCGCCAGGCCCGGATCTCGGCCCTGCCGGCACCGACCGAGCGCCAGAAGACCCAGTGGTACTTCCAGCGGTACGTCGAACACCTGCCGGCCGCAGGCGAGATCGTGCTGTTCGACCGCTCCTGGTACAACCGCGCCGGTGTCGAGCACGTCATGGGGTTCTGCACCGACGTCGAGTACGCGCGCTTCCTGCGTCAGGCGCCGTCCTTCGAGCGGATGCTCATCGACGACGGCATCATGCTGCGCAAGTACTGGTTCTCGGTGAGTGACGTCGAGCAGGAGGCGCGATTCCGCTCGCGTGCCCTCGACCCGATGCGCCGCTGGAAGCTGTCGCCGATGGATATGCAGTCCATCACCCGCTGGGAGGATTACTCGCGGGCCAAGGACACCATGATGCAGTTCACTGACATCTCCGACTCTCCTTGGTACACCGTCGAGTCCGAGGACAAGAAGGCCTCCCGCCTCAATGTCATCGCCCACCTCCTCTCCACAGTCCCCTACGAGCCGCTCTCGCCCAAGCCGGTCGAGATCCCGCGCCGCCCGGACGCTGTGGGGTATGCCCGTCCGCCGCGCGAGTCCAACCGTTACGTGCCCGACCACGCCCACAGCCTGGAGATCGTGCAGCCCAAGGTGAAGGCCAAGGGCAAGGGCAAGTCCGGCGACAAGGACAAGCACAAGGCCAAGGACGCCCCGGCCCCGGCCACATCATCCGCTGCCGCACCGGCTCCCGCTCCCGCTCCGGCAGCAGCTGATGCCCCGGCAGCAGCACCGAAGCCGGCCGCCGCCAGGCCGGCACCCAAGCCGGCTGCCGTCACGCCCGCTCAGCACGCCGCTGACGCGCCCGCGAAGGACGACGCCCAGGGCTGAGTCCTCACCCGCATCGCTGCCCACCGGCAGCACACTCGACCACCCGGCATACCGGCCCTGCTCCGGTATGCCGGGTGGCCGCGTTCCGGGCTGATGCCCGGGCCCCCTCGGCTTGACCGTTCGGACTGTCGGGGCCGCCGCCTAGGATCGTCGTGACCATGAGCCAGGCGAGCCGTCCTCCCGTCCCGCAGCCAGGGGCGCCCTCGGCGCCCGGCGCGGCACTAGACCGTGCCGATGCGGTGCTCGCGGCCCTCGATCCGGAACAACGCGCGGTCGCCAGCGCGCCGCGCGGGCCGATGTGCGTGCTCGCCGGTGCGGGCACCGGCAAGACCCGGGCCATCACCCACCGGATCGCCTATGGCGTGCATTCGGGGGCCTTCCAGGCCCAGCGAGTGCTGGCGGTGACCTTTACGGCACGGGCCGCGGGCGAGATGCGGGTGCGCCTGCGCGAGCTCGGCGTAGGCGGGGTGCAGGCGCGCACCTTCCACGCCGCGGCGCTGCGCCAGTTGCACTACTTCTGGCCGCACGCCATTGGCGGGGGAGCCCCCGAGGTCCTGGCTCAGAAGGCTCCCGTCGTCGGCGAGGCGACCGGCCGGCTGCGGCTGCAGGTCGACCGCACGACGATCCGCGATCTCGCGGCCGAGATCGAGTGGGCGAAGGTCTCGATGCTCACCCCGCAGACGTATGCCGTGGCGGCTCGCCGCGCGCGCCGCGACCCGGCGGGCCTGGATGTCACGGCGATGGCTCGGGTGTGGGAGACCTACGAGGAGCGCAAGGCCGAGCGCGGGGTCATCGATTTCGAGGACGTGCTGCTGCTCACGGCTGGCATCCTCGCCGAGCGCGAGGACATCGCCCGGGTCGTGCGCGACCAGTACCGGCACTTCGTCGTCGACGAGTATCAGGACGTCAACGCCCTGCAACAGCACCTGCTGGAGCTATGGCTGGGCGGGCGCGATGACATCTGTGTCGTCGGTGATCCGGCTCAGACGATCTACTCCTTCACCGGAGCCACCCCGGAGCATCTGCTGCGGTTCCCGGCCCGCTTCCCCTCCGCGAGTGTGGTGCGACTGGTGCGCAACTACCGCTCCACGCCCCAGATCGTCCATGTCGCCAACCTCGTGCTCGGCGCAGGCTCCCGCACCCACACCCCGTTGCGCGCCCAAGGCCGGCCTGGGCTGGAACCCAGCCTCACGGCATACGAGGACGAGCCGGCGGAGGCGGCCGGCGTCGCGCTGGCCATCCGACGGCTGCTTGACTCCGGCACCCCCGCCGGCGAGATCGCCGTGCTCTTTCGGACCAACGCCCAATCGGAGGCATTCGAAGCCGCATTGAGCGAGCGGGACGTGCCCTATCTGGTCCGCGGTGGCGAACGCTTCTTCGCCCGCCAGGAGGTGCGCGCCGCCATGGTGCTGCTGCGCGGCGCGGTGCGCAGCGACGACGGACAGACCCCGCTGCCGGACCTCGTCCGCGACGTGCTCACCGGGGCCGGCTGGGCCGCAACCCCTCCCACCGCGGGAGGTGCCTTGCGCGAGCGCTGGGAGTCGCTCTCGGCCGTGGCGGCGCTGGCCGACGCGCTGGTGGCCCTCGATCCGGCGGCCCGGATGTCCCACCTCGTCGCCGACCTCAACGAGCGCGCCGCCTCGCAACACGCCCCGGCCGTGCAAGGGGTGACTCTCGCGTCGCTGCACGCCGCCAAGGGCCTGGAGTGGGATGTCGTCTTCCTCGCCGGCTGCAGCGACGGCTACCTCCCGATCACCATGGCCGAGGGTCCTGCCGCGATCGAGGAGGAGCGTCGGCTGTGCTACGTCGGGCTGACCCGAGCCCGCCGTGAGCTGCACCTGTCGTGGGCAGCGGCGCGGACCCCGGGAGCCCGGGCTACCCGCCGACCGTCACGTTTCCTCGAGGCGGCGGCTGTGGTCTTCGGTGCCGGGGCGACGAGCGCGGCGCGCGAGGGCAGTTCGGGCCGGTCCAGGGGCTCGGGGGGCGAGGGCTCGGGGCGGACAAGGACGCCCAGACAGCCGGCGGTATGCCGTGGGTGCGGCACATTGCTGTCCACCGCCGCCGAGCGCAAGGTCGGGCGGTGCACCGACTGCCCGCCGACCTACGACCCGGCGCTCTTCGAAGCGCTGCGCACCTGGCGCAGCGAGGTGGCTAAGACCGACAAGGTGCCTGCCTTCGTCGTGTTCACCGATGCCACCCTCACGGCCATCGCGGAGGCCCGGCCCACGACATCGGCAGCGCTGACGGCTATCCCGGGGATCGGGGCGCGCAAGCTGGAGATGTATGGCGCCGCGGTGCTAGCGCTCGTGGCTGCTGCCGATCCTCCAAGAGTCGATGAATCCGGTTCTGCCGGAGTGTGATTGGTGATCCGGGCGACGTGGTAGGTGTGGCAGGCCGGAGATTTCCGATAATTCGGTTGGCGATTCGGGCCTAGGGGGTTACCCTCGTAACCGCCTCGCTCGTCGATAGCGCGCGAGTCGCCCTGATGTTCAGACGAGACCGCGGAAGGAGGGTCGGACCAGTGAAGAGCACCTTGTCGAAGCCGGTGGATGAGCGCATGACCCTGCGCCCGCGCGGCACCCGCGGCCTCCTGCCGACCCGTCCGGCCACCGTGGCCTCCTTCGGGGCGACCTATGTCCGCAACGCCATCGGCGTCGCTGTCTCCCGCGATGTCCACGCCGTCCCGGCCACCCCGCGCGCCGCGGCCGACCAGGCCGTCGCCACCGCCACTGCCCCCGTCCGTCGTTCCGTTCCCGGAAGACCGCCTCTCTAGCCCACAGCTAGCCAGGCCCTCCTCTAGGCCGCGGAACCCCACCGGGATCCGCGGCCTTCGTGTGTGTTGCGTCGGCCGACGAGGACCCCAGAGGCCACCGATGACCACAGCACAGCACCACGCACGACCGGTCGCCCGGCAGCACAGCCGGGCCGCCGAGCACGAGGCACCGATCCCCGACCGGGGACCCGGTGCACACAGGAAGGAGCCGGCATCCGCCACCGCGGGTCGCCGCACGACGAGGGAGGTGATGGCGGTGCAGTCCAGCGCAGTGCTCGACGGGCATCGTGAAGCGAGGTCGGTCCGCACGCAAGTGCCGTGCCGCGAGTACGACGGCGAGCTCTGGTTCGCCGAGCGTCCCGAGGATGTCGAGTTCGCCAAGTCCCTGTGCGGTCCGTGCCCGATGCGTGCCGCCTGCCTGAGTGGCGCCCTGGATCGCGCGGAGCCCTGGGGAGTCTGGGGTGGCCACCTGCTCGTCGCGGGCGCGATCGTGGCCCGCAAGCGGCCGCGGGGTCGGCCGCGCAAGAGCGACGTCGCGGCCTGAGGGACTCCTTGACTACCTGTCGCCAGATCCGATGACAGGTGGTCAAGGAGCCCGGGTCCCCGGATAGCCCAGTCGGCACCGCGGCCTGGCCGGGATGGTCGGATGGACCGTCCCGGCCACTGGCTGTGCCGAGGGGGCTTCGGCAGACCCGAGCGCGACGGCAGGCCCTGCCCCTACATTGGGGCGATGCAGGTGACGATCACCATTGCCCAGGACCCCGCGGCGGATGCCCTGCTCTCGCGGGACCCGTTCGCGCTGCTTTCTGGCATGCTGCTCGATCAGCAGTTCCCGATGGAACACGCCTTCCGCGGACCCGCAAAGCTCCTCGATCGGTTCGGCACTCTCGACCCTCGGGCCATCGCGGCAGCCGAACCGGGTGCCTTCGCCGACCTGGCTGCCACGCCTCCGTCGATCCACCGCTACGGCCGGTCGATGGCCGGTCGCATCCAGGCGCTTGCTGCCCATGTCATCGAGCACTACGACGGCGACAGTGCACGCATCTGGACCGAGTCATCCGACGCGACAGACCTGCTCGACCGGCTGCGGGAGCTGCCCGGATTCGGGGACCAGAAAGCCCGCATCTTCGCGGCGCTGCTCGGCAAACAACTCGGCGTGCAGCCGCCGGGATGGCGCGAGGCGATTGGCCCGTATGCCGAGCCAGGCAGCTACCGCTCGGTGGCCGACGTCGTCGACGCGGAGTCGCTGAGCAAGGTGCGAGCCTTCAAGCAGCAGGCGAAAGCGGCCGCCAAGGCTGCAGCCCCAACCGGAGCGAGTCCGCCCGCGAAGGAAACTGCGAAACCAACAGCGAAGACGCCGGGCGGGACGGCCGGGAAGGGCGGCAATGGCTGAGACCGACGCACTGGGGGTCGTCTTCCCCTTCACCGGTCACCGTCGCAGCACCACCGCCTTGGGCCGCGAGGTCCTCGTCGACGCCCTGCGGGAGGTCGACCCGGTGGGGGCACGGCTCGCGGCGGCGGAGACCAACTGGCGCACCGGCTATCCCGCCCATTTCCGGCGGCTGGTCGTCGCGGGCCTGGACAATGGCCAGGCCTCCCGCACGATCGCGACACACGGTTTGGCCAGCATCGGCGAGCGCCTGAGCTGGGCCGCCCTCGGCGGCGCCGAGACCAGTCTCGCCGAGGCGATTGCCGCGCGCCCCGGCCCGGCCCCTGCCGCCCCGGCCCGCGAGCTCGTCACCGAGACGGTGCGAGGCGACGGCATACCGGATCATCGCGTGACCATTCCCTACCGGGGCGCCCGACTGGAGGGCGACGCTCTCCTGCGCCAACTCGAGGACTGGACCACTCGGGGCATCATCGAGCCCTCGTGTGCGGCTGCCGTCGCCGAGGTGACGGCCCATCCGGAGTGGCTCGACCTGTCCGATGTCCATCTCGTCGTGCTCGGCGCGGGCGCCGAAATGGGGCCGCTGCGTGCGGCGCTGCGATGGGGGGCCGACGTGTATGCCGTCGACCTCGCCCGCCCGCAGCTCTGGCGGGGGCTGCTCGAGGACTGCAAGAGGTATGCCGGGTGGCTGCACCTTCCCGCGCGGCCCGGCAGCGGACGGCTGGAGGAGCGGGCCGGAGTCGACCTCGTCACCGAGTGGCCCGCGGTGCGGCAGTGGCTCGACGGCATCGACGGGCGGTTGGTGCTCGGCAACTACGTCTATGCCGATGGCGCCGACAACGTCCGGGTGGCCGGGGCTGTCGACGCGCTCACCGCGGCCCTGACGACTGATCGGCCCGACACGGCGCTGGCCTTCCTCGCGACCCCGACCGACGTTTTCGCAGTGCCGCGCTCGGTGGTCTCGCGCTCGGCGGCGGCCTATGAGGGTGCCAAGCTCAGTCGGGCATTGCGTGGTCCCATGCGTGCGGTCAGTGGGGGGCGGCTGCTGACCCGCAACTACCTTCCCGACGCGGACCCCGGGATCAACGACAGCATCGTGCCTCAGCAAGGCCCGAACTACTTGCTGGCCAAGCGAATTCAACGATGGCGGGCCGCTGTCGAACGCGGCCATGGACGCACGGTGTCCTTCACGGTAGCCCCGCCCACCCGCACCAGATCGGTGGTCAAGAACCGGGCTCTCGCGGCTGCGTATGCCGGGGCCCACCGGTTCGGCATCGAGGTCTTCGAACCGGCTACCGCCAACACCCTGCTCGCAGTGCTGCTCGTCCACGACCTGCGCACCAGCCCTCGCACCAGCGGACAGGTGTGGGTCGACGAGGCCGAGCACGCGGCACACGGCGGGCTCTGGACGACGGCATACGAGCCGCGCAGCGCCCTGGGGCTGGCAGCGCTGCTCGGCCTCGCAGCCCGCTGACCTCGCGCGCGCTGACCTCGCCTCGGCGTTGCGTCAGGCGGGTCACGGAAGGTGTCGGGCCGGCTCGCCGTGTCGTCGTTTTGTGTGGCCGGAAGTCGCTTGGGAACGGACCGCTGGACCCATAGCGTGAACCGTCGGGTCGGTCAGTTCTACCGGGGGATGATCATGTCATCGAGAGTCGGATCTCGTTCCATCATGTCCAATCGCACCATTGTGTCCAGGCGCACCGTCGCTGCGGGGATGGCGTGGGCGGTGCCCGCAGTCATGCTCGTCGCGCAAACACCCGCGTATGCCGCATCAGGTGACATCGTCCGCGTGCTGGACAGCAGCGTGGCGTGCAAGCTCACCGGCGGCACAAAGCGCTATCAGTTCACCTTGGTCTTCGAGAACACCGGGACGACGCAGACCACGCTCTGCGTGACCGCCGGGCAGATGTTCACCAACGGCGCCCAGTGCGAGGATCCCGCCGTGACCGGCCTGCCGTTCTGCACGACGGTCGCTGCCGGGACCACCGTGTCGCTGAAGTTCCTCTCAGTGCCGGCCGAGTGCTTGTCGAATGGCTATATGACGCTCAGCTATACCTACACGCTCGTCGGAGGCACCACGGTCGCCGTGACGACAACGGTCCCGTTCAACTCGGTGAGCCCCTGTTAATAGCCGGTGGTCTGCGATGTGCGGCACATTGGTGCGGTGGGCGAAATTGGCCAGGTACAGTCGCCATCTGGCAGGGTGATCGGATTGCCACCGAACACCCCCGCCGGGGGATTGTCGAGGCTGCAGGTCGGTGCAGCATCCTCAACTCAGGAGTCGGACACGATCATGGCCCACACCGCGCACGGGCGCTTCCCCCGTCGCACTGTGGCGCAGGCGGCGGCGTGGTCCGTGCCGGTCGTGACGCTGGCCGCCTCGGCCCCGGCCTTCGCCTCGTCCAAGCCAGCGACCACATCGACCATTTCGACCGGCTGCAAGCCCGCAGTCAGCCCCGGCAAGAAGTTCGAGATGCTCGTGACCATCTGCAACAACACGACGCAGACCATGACGATCTCGTTCCAGACAATGACCATCCAGCAGACCGGCACGACGTGGACAGCGTTGTCCGGCACGGTCTCCCCGACGACGGTCGCTGCCGGCCAATGTGCCAGCGTCCTGTTCACCGGCACCTTCCAGGACGCCTCCGCGCCGAGCTCGGGCACCGCGACGCTGACGGTGTCCTATACCTGGACCTCGGGCACTGGCGGCACCGCCCAATCGGGTACCCAAACCGCCAGCGGGTCGCTGACGATCACGGGATGCTGAACGCAGGTGCTCCGTGACGACAGATGAGCAGCCCGGCCAGGAGCGCGCCGAAGCCCGGCAGCGCATCGGCTGTGACGCCTGTGGCACGGCCCTGCCAGCCTCGGCCGCGGACCAGCTGGCCTGGTCGGTGGGGAGGGAACAGGGTCGTCCGGTCCACACCTGCCCGGACTGCGCGCGGCGTTTCCTGCGCAGCATCGAGGCGAAGCTCGAATCCGAGTGGTGGTAGGGGCTCAGGCAGTCGAACTCACCGGCGGCAGGCCCGACCCAGGGATGAGCTCATCGACCGTCTGTCGCCCGGGAACGGTCGCTCCCAGTTGGCAGAGCACCCCGATGCCCCCAAGCCACACCCGATGGATCAGCAGGTATTCGGCCGGCAGGTTGAGCCGCATCCCCACCGCGTAATTGGGCTTGCGCGGGTCGTTGATATGCGCGAAGACCTCACGCAACCAGTCCCGGCTGAAGTGGAACTCGTCGACGCGCAGTGGTGCCAGGAAGGGCTCGAGATACTCCAGCAGCCGGTCGGCGTCGACGTCGACCCCGTCACGCACGAACCCGATCTCACGTAGGCCCGCGAGTGTCGACTCCGCATCGCCGTCGATCCCCAGGGTGAGCAGCCGCCCCATGTCCTCGGGCAGCCCGGTGGGCAGATGCTTCACGGCCCCGAAGTCGAGCACCCCGAGTCGCCCGTCGGGCAGCAGGCGGAAGTTGCCCGGGTGTGGATCGGCATGCAACAGCCCGCAGCGGCCGGGTCCCTCGAGCAAGAACCGCATGTATGCCGTACCGGCGGCATCGCGGTCGGCGGCAGACGCGTCGTCGATGAGTCTCGATAGCGGCGTCCCCGGGAGCCATTCCGACACCAACACGAGTTGGCTGAACGCCACGACCTGGGGCACGGCGATATGGGGGTCACCGGCATACGCCTGGGCGAAGGCCTTCTGCGAGGAGGCCTCCATGCGGTAGTCGAGTTCCTCGGCCATCCGCCCGCGCAGCTCCTCCAGCACCGGGTCGATGTCCAGGCCGGGGATCCAGGTCGTGGCCACCCGGGCCACTCGCGAGACCTGGGCGAGATCGGACAGCAGCGCCTTCGCCGCTCCGGGGTATTGCACCTTGACCGCGACCGCGCGGCCGTCCTCCCAGATCGCCCGGTGGACTTGGCCGATCGATGCCGCGGCCACCGCGTCGTCGTCGAACTCGCGGAAGCGCGAACGCCAGCGCGGCCCGAACTCCTGGGTGAGCACGGCGTGGACCCGGTCCGGAGGCAGCGCGGGGGCGCTGTCCTGCAGTTTGGTGAGCATCGCCCGATAGGGAGCTGCCGCCTCCTCGGGAAGCGCGGACTCGAAGATCGACAGCGCCTGACCGAACTTCATCGCCCCGCCCTTGAGCTCTCCGAGGACGGCGAAGAGTTGCTCGGCCGCGCGGGCCTGCATCTCCATCGCCACCAGCTCGGCAGGCCGCCCACCGATCCGCTTGCCGAGCCCCCAAGCCGCCCGACCGGCATACCCCATCGGCAGCGTCGCCAACTTGAACGCTCGGGACACCGCATTGCTGGGCAGGTCGTTCACCCCGCCATTGTCTCCCGGGATTCCTGGGACGCCACTCCGGGCGCTGTGGGGACGGCCGGAAGGCCGCCGCCCGGCTCGGGGTGGGAGGGGCACAGCGGGTGGCGTTGCCAGCGCCGGTAGTCGACCCGGGGCCACGGGGTGCGCACCTCCACACTCACTCCCACGGGCAGGCCGAACCCGTCGAGATAGCCCGTGACGACGCTCGTGACGACGCTGGCGACGAAGGGTGCGGCCGTGACATCGACGTGGGCGATCGGGTCGGGTACGCGAGATCGGGTCTGGTGCAGCACGAGGGCATGAGCGGGGTCGAGGTCGCAGTGGTGCAGCTCGAGACAACGCAGGCAGGGCTGGTCGATGAGATGGCGGGTGACAAGGGGTCCGATCGAGGCTCCCGCCCCCTCGCAGCGCACCGCCAGATGGGGTATGCCGTGCCGCAGCCACGGCTCGAGCCGGTCGGGATCCAGGTCTGGGCGTCCAACGACGACGGCGAGATCGACCGGGCGCCGGCAGGCCTGAGACACCTGGTGGCCCAACGAGAGATCGTGGTGGTCCATCGCCCAGCCGCCGTGACAGACCCGCCCGACGTGTTCTCTGCGTAGCGCTTGGGCGATCGCCACCGTCAGAGCACCGTCACCGCCGACGAGGACGTGGCGCCGGCTGCGCCACCACAACATGGCTCGGTCGCGGCCCTGCCGATCGAGAGCCTCATGCACGGCCAGCAGATCAAGCAGATCGCGCACTCGTGAGTCGGGCAGACCCAGACTGGCGGCGAAGGATTCCAACTCGCGCACCGACCGCGTGCCGTCCATGGCGCGAAGCACCCGGGCATCGGCGCTGGTCAGCCCGCTGAGCACCACGGCGTCGGGATGCAGTCCCAACTGCACCGAGTCGGTGCTCCGGTGCACGGGATCGAGGTGGCTGGCAATGCGTGGCCGGGCTGGCATGGGCCCACCTTGACAGACCGCCCGATGTCACCGCTTGCGTCATCCACAGGCTCGGGAACCTCACCTAAACAACGCACCGGGGCTGCCGCGAAGATCGCGGCAGCCCCGGTGCTGGAGAGGTGCTTAGGCCTTGCCGAGGATGCGGTTGAGGTTGGTGCCGCACTCGGGGCACTTGCCCTTGGCCATCCGGCGACCGTTCTCGCTCACGACAACCTTGCCCTCCGCGGTGCGCTTGGTCTTGCACTTCACGCAGTAGAACTCATAGGTCTCGGTGGACACGGATTGATCTCCTTCGTTATGGATGGGATGCCCGCGCGCCGTCGGGCGGGTCGCTCGCCCCTCACCCTAGACCAGGACTCGGAGCGAGCCGAACTCCGCCACGGCATCGCTACCCTCGGTTCATGAGCACGAAACTGCCGAGCCCGAATCACATCCCAGCGTGGGAGACGGCATACGAGCATCTGTCCGCCCGTGCGCACCCCGTGGGGGAGCGCCGAATCGCCGTAGTCACCCTCGACCACGCGGACAAGCGCAATGCGATGTCCGATGGGATGACCGCCTCCTGGGTGCGCCTGATGGCGGGACTGCGGGAGGATCCGCAGCTGGCTGCCGTCGTGGTGACCGGTGCCGGGTCGGCGTTCAGTGCGGGCGGCGACCTGTCGTGGATCGTGTCCCAACCCGACGCGCCGGTCATCGCGTTGCGGCACCGGATGTTGGAGTTCTACCGCTCCTGGCTGTCGATCAAGACCCTGGAGGTGCCGACGATTGCGGCGATCAATGGCTCGGCGGTGGGTGCGGGGTTCGCCCTCGCGCTGGCGTGTGACCTGCGGTTCGCTGCGGCCGATGCCAAGCTCGCGGTCCCGTTCGCCACCCTCGGCCTGCACCCGGGAATGGCCACGACATGGTCACTGCCCAATGTCGCTGGTTTCGCCGTTGCGCGGGATCTGCTGCTCACCGGGCGCGCGGTGACTGGAGCCGAGGCGCTCAGCCTGGGCCTGGTTTCGCGCTCGTTGCCGACAGCCGAGGTGCTCGACGAGGCCATCGCGGCTGCCACCGCCATCGCCCACGCCGCTCCGATCGCCATGACGCTGACCGTCGCCGCGCTGCGGGACGGGGGCCATCAGAGCTTCGAGGACGCCATCGAGTGGGAGGCATTGGCCCAGTCGGTCACGCTGGCCACCGCTGACCTCCACGAGGGGATCGAGGCCGCGGCCACGCGACGCCGACCGCATTTCCGCGGTCGGTAAGCGACTCGCGTGGGCGCCTGCCCCCGGCCGGCGCTGTCGGACCGGACCCGTACAGTGCCTGCCATGAGCCTGCCACCCGGTTCGTCCGCCCGCTTCGCCGGGCCAGACGGGCGAGATCTCCCCGTCGAGGTGCGGCGCAGCGCGCGCCGTCGCCGCACCGTGAGCGCCTATCGCGAGGCCGGCCGGGTCGTCGTTCTCATCCCGGCCCGGTTCACCGCCGAGCAGGAGCGGGAATGGGTTCAGCGAATGGTGGCCCGGCTCGACCGCGCCCCGGCTCGGCGTCGGCGCACCGACGCCGAGCTCGCCGACCGGGCGGCTGCCCTGTCGACGCGATACCTTGGCGGCAAGGCGCGGCCGACCTCGGTGCGGTGGGTGGACAACCAGCAGCGCCGCTGGGGCTCGTGCACTCCTGCCGATGGCAGCATCCGCATCTCGTCCCGGGTGAGAGACCTGCCCGAATACGTCGTCGACTACGTGCTGCTGCACGAACTCGCCCACCTGCTCGTGGCCGGGCATGGCCCGGCCTTCTGG
Source organism: Actinomycetales bacterium (assembly GCA_016710385.1). Classification (GTDB taxonomy): domain Bacteria; phylum Actinomycetota; class Actinomycetes; order Actinomycetales; family Dermatophilaceae; genus Phosphoribacter; species Phosphoribacter freyrii. Next base: position 399,284 of record JADJVX010000017.1, on the reverse strand, counting down.
GCGGCCCTGGCCGACTATCCTCGGTTGGAGCGGGCGCGCGGCTTTCTCGAAGGCGTGTCGTCCGCCAAAGGACTGGAGTGGGACGAGGAATGAGCGCCCGATCGGCGGGCTGGGTGCCGCAGCAACATGGCGCCTGGGCCATGCTGGCCAGTCCGCTGCTGCTGGGAGCGCTCGCGTCCGGCCTGGCGTGGATCCACCTGCCGCTGACGGCGTTCTGGTTCGCGGGCTACTTCCTCTTCTATGCCTCGAGCATGTGGCTGAAGTCCGGACGCAAGGCCCGCTACTTGCCGGCCACCCGCGCGTATGCCGTGCTCGCGGCCGTCCTCGGGGTGGCCGTCGCGGTGGCCCAACCCGGTCTGCTGCGCTGGGTGCCGTGGTTCCTCGTGCCGCTCGGGGTGGGCCTCTGGGCAGCGGCCCACCGCCAGGAGCGCGCCCTGCTGGCCGGCCTCACCACCGTCCTCGCCTCGGCCCTGATGACCGTCGTGGCCTACGACGCGGGCCCGGGGGAGGACCTGCGGCGAGCCGCGGTGCTGGCCCTGGGTCAGTTCCTCTACTTCGGTGGCACGGTCTGGTACGTCAAGTCGATGATCAGGGAGCGGGGCAACCTGGGGTTCCGAGGTCTGAGCGTGGGTTGGCATGCACTCTCGACCCTCGCGGTGGCAGCCTTCTGCCTGCCCCTGGCGGCTGTCTTTGCCGTCCTGACCCTGCGCGCCTGGATCGTGCCGCGATTTTCGTTCTCTCCCAAGCAGATCGGGGTCGCCGAGATCGGCAGCACGGTTGCGGTCGCGCTGATGTCGCTCGTGACCGTCAGCTGACGGTCGATCGCACCGGGGGCTGCTGCTGCGTCAGCACCCGACGGCAGGCGGCCGCGAGTGTGCTCACCTCTGCGCTGGTCTCTTCAGGTAAGTCGGTGAGCGGCCACCAGCGCACATCGTGCGACTCGCTGCTGACCCGTGGAGTCGCACCGGCGGCAGTCACCCCGGCGAAGCGCACGTCGAGGTGTTCCCGGCAGCGACCGAAGGACCCGATGAGTCGGTGGCGGTCGAGCTGAGCCACCATCGGGTCGATCTGCACGCCGTCGACGCCGGACTCTTCGGCGACCTCGCGGACGGCCGCGGCATACAGGCAGGCGTCCCCCGGCTCGAGATGGCCACCGAACTGCAGCCAGACGCCGGCCTTGCGGTGGTGCGTGAGCAGCACCTGCTCCAGACCATCGTCCAGCACCAGCACACTGGCGGTGAGGTGCTCCGGCGGGCCGGCCTTCGCGACTGCCCACGGTTCGCCAGCCAGGTGGGCCAGGTAGTCGGCGCGCAGCGCCGCCTGCGCCGGGTCGGGTGCCGACCACGCGCTCAGCAATGCCGTCGCGTCAGCATGCAACCGCCGGTATGCCGTCCGGTCAGTCCCGCTCAGGACGGCGACGTCGTCGTGGATCTCGGGCATGCGGATCAGGCGGATGGGGCGCTCGGCGGCTCGTCGCCGAAGGAGGCCAGCAACGAGTCGATCTCCGCATCCATGGCGTCCGGAGCTGCCGGGGCGCGCCGACGGTCGACATAGCCGAGCGGGTCGTCGAGGTCGACCGTCGACGGAGCCAGATCGGGGTGAGCCCAGGAGCCGTCGCGCAGGTCGACCCCGCCGGCGGCCTCGAGGGCCGCCCACAGGTTGCGGGCATCACGCAACCGGCGCGGGCTCAACTGCAGACCCACGAAGCCCGAGAAGGCCTTCTGCGCCGGCCCGCCGAGCCGGCGGCGACGGACGGCTTCGCCCAGCGCGGCCGCATGGGGCAGGTGGGCGGTCACGGCCTGGTCAGTGATGAGGTCGACCCAGCCCTCGACCAAGGCCAGGGTGGTTTCGAGCCGGGTGAGCGCCGCTTGCTGGGCGGGCGTCGGGGCCCGACCGAACAATTGGGCTTGCGCGAAGGCATCCTGCATCGCCTCGGCGTCGGCGAAATCGACCGAGGACACCGCCGACTCGATGGCGTCGGTGTCGATGGTGATGTTGCGGCCGTAGTCGCGCACGCCGGCTTCGAGATTGGCGGCCAGCCAGGGCACCTGGGTGAACAGGCGCACCCGAGCCGCCTCGCGGACAGCCAAGTAGAGCCGCACCTCCGCGACCTCCAGGCCCAAGCCCCCGGCGAACTCGTCGATGGCCGCAGGCAGGAGCGTCACGGAGTGATCCGGCACGACCGGCAGGCCGACCTCGGTGCCGCTCACGACGTCAGCCGCCAGGGCACCCACGGCGTGGCCGATCTGGGCGGTGAACAACCCGGCCGAAACACGCTCGAGCACCGGGGTGAACTGCCGAAGCAGCCCTTCCATGGACATCCCCTGGGCACCGATTCGGGCAGTGAGTTCCTCGGGGAGCCCGAGCGCGGCCAGGTCGGGCAGCTCGCCGCTGGCACCGAGGGCGTCCAGTTGCTTGCCCATGGCCGCGCTACCCGCCGATGCGACCCCACTGGCCACCGGCTCGAGCAACTCAACCCACGAGGGCATCGTTGCTTCCACCCACTCGGCCCGACTCCAGGCCCGGGCGAGGCCGCCGGGGGAGTCGAACGAGGTCACCGGGTCGATCCACAACCGGGCGACGTCGACGGCGGACTGGACATCTCGGCGGGCCCCCTCGGTGACGCTGCGCTCGCCGGCTGCAGCGACCACCTTGCGGGCCAGGTCGGTCGCCCCAGCCAACCGGGCGCTCTCGCCACCATCCCCGAAGAGCATTCCCAACTGTTGCTGCAGCAGCGCGGCCTGCGGTGACGCCTCAGCGTCGCCCTGCATCGCGGCGAGGAATTGCTCCATCTCCGGCGGCAGTTGGGCATCAGGACCCAACAGTTCGCGCAGCAGCGCGGCGAAATCGGGCAACTGCTCGTCGCGGTCGGCCATGATGGCTCCTGGTTTCTCGGGTGCACTCCGAGGCTATCGAGTCGTGACATTCGACCGGGCCGCGGACTGACAGGATGGGCTCTGCAGAGGCAACAAGCAGGAGGCGGCGTGAGTTCCCCGACGCGACCAAGGGGGGTGCCCGGACAGACCGGTCAAACTCCCGTGCGCGTCGCGGTCGTCGACGCGACGAGTGTGCCTGCCGCCCGAGTGTTGTGGGCGCTTCGCCGGTGGCGGTCGACCACGCCTGGGGCCGAGCGCCCCATCGGGATCGCCGCCGTACCCGACACCACCAAAGGGGTGCAGTGGCGGACCGCCGATCCGGCTACTCCCGGGGTCCTGGCGGCATTGGGCGATGTCGACGTTCTCGTCTGGGTGGCTGCAGAGACAGATCTGGAAGCGGCCCTGCAACGTCGCCCGACCTCACGCCGCGAGAGTCTCCTGTGCACCGCTCAGACTCTGGTCACCGCCGCTGCCGCTGCGGGCGTGTCGCGCCTGGTGGTCGTCACCTCGGCCATGGTCTATGGGGCCGAGGCCGGCAATCCGGTGCCGCTGCCCGAGGATCACCCGCTCGGGGCGGCTCGCGACGGGGGCGTCGTCGGCGACCTGCTGGCGGTCGAAGACGTGATGAGCGAGGCCCGCCGGGTGCATCCGCAGCTCGGGATCACCGTCGTGCGGCCGGCTGCTCTCGTGGGGCTGGGGATCGACACGGTCGTCACCCGGCACTTCGAGGCGCCCCGGCTGCTCACCGTCAAGGGAGCCGAGCCCACCTGGCAGTTCTGCCATGTCGATGATCTCGCGACGGCCGTTGTCGTCGCCGCAACCCAGGACCTCGGGCCGGCCATCACGGTTGCTGCTGAGGGTTACCTCGCCCAGGATCGGGTCGAGAAGATCTCCGGGATGCGCCGCATCCAACTCAGCCAGGCGACGGCTCTGGGCACGGCCGCCCGGCTGCACCGGTTCGGGGTGCTCCCCGCCCCGGCAAGCGAATTGGCCTTCGCGATGTATCCCTGGGTGGTCGAGCCCGCCGTTTTACGCGCCGCCGGGTGGCGACCGGCATACGACAACGAGACCTGCCTGGGCGTGCTGCTGGACGCCATCCGGGGGCGTCGCGCGCTCGCAGGGCGCCGGGTTGCGCCCAAGGATGCCGCCCTCGGCGCCGCGAGCGCGGCGGTGGCACTTGTCGGGACAGCCGCGGTGCTGCGTCGGGCGCGGCGTCCCTGAGCCGAGGTGCCAGCACGGCCATCCCCAGGAGTTCGGGGTAACCTCCCGCCTGGAGACCGACCCGACCCGAGGAGTCTCTCGATCGGGCGGACCCGTTCGATGGTGGACATGACAGGAGCCCGCAGACCGTGACGCGCAGTGCTCGTGCTGTCCTGGCCGAGATCCGCACCGAGGCCCTGTCGGTCGACGAGCTGCTCGCGGCCGTCCGCACCCCCGAGGCTGGCGCTGTCGTCGTCTTTGTCGGCCAGGTGCGCAACCACGACGACGGGCGGTCGGTCGAGGTGCTCGAGTACTCCTGCCATCCCAGCGCGGCCCAGGCCGCCTCGGCCCTGACCGACCGGCTCGCTGCGGATGGGCAGATCGCACGGATCGCGGTGGTCCACCGGGTGGGTCGGCTGGAGATCGGCGACCTCGCGATCGTCGCCGCGGTCGCCGCCCCGCACCGCGCGGGTGCTTTCGAGGTATGCCGTGCGCTTGTCGACGAGTTCAAGGCCACCGTGCCCATCTGGAAGCACCAGATCTTCACCGACGGTCGTGAGGAATGGGTGGGCCTGCCATGACGCAGCCTCCGTTCCCTGGCCCGTCCCAGCAGCCGCCAGGCCCAGGGCCGGCCGATCCCAGCACGCCGGGGCCGGCGCCTGCGCCCGCGGAGCGTGAGGCGAGACGGCATACCAGGCAGGGGTGGTTGTCCAGGCCCGGGACGAGACTGGCCGTGGGAGCGATCGCCTCGTTCGGGATTGGGCTGCTGGTGAGCTTCGTCCACCTGCCCTACGCGATCCTCATGCCCGGGCCGGCGACTGACGTGCTGGGCACCTTCGCCGCCGCGGACGGGTCGACGACCCCCCGCATCCAGATCAAGGACGCGAAGACCTACCCGACCTCGGGGTCGCTGGACTTCACGACCGTGCGGGTGGCAGGCGGCCCCGGCTATCCGGTGACGGTCGTCGACCTCGTGACGGCCTGGATCGATCCGACTCGCGACGTCCGACCGGTCGATGAGATCTTCCCTCCGAACGCCACCAAGGAGCAGGTGGCCGAGGAGAACCGCATCGAGATGGCCGGGTCGCAGCAGGAGGCCACCGCGGTCGCGCTGCGAGCGCTGGGCTACTCACTGTCGCCGGTCATCACCATCGCGTCCTTCTCGACCGACGCGCCGTCAAAAGGCGAACTCACGGTGGGTGACGTCGTCGTCTCCATCCAGGGCCGACCGGCCAGCGATGGGGCCGCCGTCCGCGCAGCGGTGCAGCAGGCGACCCCCGGCGACACCCTCGAGGTGATCGTCAAGCGTGACGGTGCGACGGTCACTACCCACCCCAAGACCGGGAAAGCACCCGACGGTCGCACCATTCTCGGCGTGGTGCTGCAGGGCGGCTACTCATTGCCCTTCCCGGTGACCATCGACGCCGGCAACGTCGGCGGCCCCAGTGCGGGCCTGATGTTCAGCCTCGGTGTCTACGACAAGCTCACCGAAGGCTCTCTGACCGGCGGGAAGTCGGTGGCCGGCACCGGCACCATCGATGACTCCGGCGCAGTGGGTCCGATCGGCGGGATCCGGCAGAAGATCGTCGGGGCCGAGCGGGCGGGAGCGACCTTCTTTCTCACCCCGATCGACAACTGTGCCGAGGTGTCCGGGTTCGACCATCCGGGAATCCAGGTCGTCAAGGTCGCGACGTTCCAGGACGCCAAGACTGCGCTGGACACGATCGCCAAGGGCGACACCGCGGCGCTCCCGCGCTGCGACACCACCCCCTAGGAGGTATGCCGTGACCGACCCGACTGCCGCGCACCCGGTGCCGGTGACCGACCCGTTGTCGATCGTCGCGCTGGAGACCGAACGACACGTCGCCGGGTTCGGGTGGGACCAGCCCCCGCGCCTTTTCGCGCTCGTGCCGACCGATCGGTTGATTGCCGAAGAACCGGGCCTGGCCCAACAGTTGGGCGCCACCGCTGCGCCAGGCGCGCTCACTGCCGTCGAACAGGACGACCTGCCGACGACCTCGGATGTCGTGCAGTTGTTGGCCCAGATCGGGTGGCCACCGGAGGTGGCCGGCGCGGCAGTCGCCGTCGAGCGGATCGTCGTGCCGCCGGAGGCCGAACACGGCCTGCCGGAAGACCCCGAACAGGCCATTCGCGTGCTCGCCGCGCACCCGGACCGCGCCGACGTCCGCCTGCTCGTCGCCGTGCTGCGGGACGGCCCGGCGGTGTGCTTGCTGCGGCAGCGGGCACACGACCGTGACGACCGGGTGGCTTCCGGACCGGACATCGCCCCAGGGCTGGTCCACGCGCTGCGCGCCACGCTCGCCGACTGAGGCGTCATCCGCCCCCCGGCCCTCGTCACCGAGCGCGCCGGACGGCATACCCGGCTGTGGACAGGTGCTCTGGCGACCGCGGGACCGGACGGCATACCGGAGGGTAGGTATGGTGAGCGCGTGAGCGAGCGCGACTGGAACCGTCCCGAGGACCCCGACGAGCCCGTGCAGGGTCCGGGAGGTCCGGAAAGCACGGACCCGCTGGCCCGGGCCGCCTTCGGGCCGCGGCGGCGCTCCCCGCTGGCGACGACCGTCGCGATCCTCGTGGCGCTGAGCGTCTTGGTGAGCCTGTTGGCCAATGTCTGGACCGAGGTGCTCTGGTTCGACTCGGTCAAGCTCAGCTCCGTCTTCACCACCCGGCTGGGCGCCCAGCTCATGCTTGGCCTCGGCGGCGGGATCATCGCAGCCGCACTGGTGTGGTCGAGCCTGTGGTACGGCCACCGCTCCCGGCCCATCTACGCGCCGGTCACCCCGCAACAGGACGCGCTCGATCGCTACCGCGCGGCTCTGGAACCCCTCCGGCGGGTCGGCACCGTTGCGCTGCCGCTCGGCGTGGGCCTGGTGTCCGGGCTGGGGGCTTCGTCGCAGTGGGAGACCCTCCTGCTGTGGCGCAACCAGCAGCCGTTCGGCGTCACGGACCCGCACTTCGGGCTCGACGTGGGATTCTTCGTCTTCGCCCTGCCCTGGTGGACCTTTGTGGTCGCGTTCCTGTCGATGGCGGTCATCCTCGCCGTGCTCGCGGCTGCCTTCACTCACTATGTCTACGGTGGCTTGCAGCTGGCCAACCGCGGGCGTGGCACGACTCGGTCGGCGCTGGTGCACCTGTCCTCATTGCTGGCGGTCGTCGTCCTGTTGCGCGCTGCGAGCTACTGGCTCGAGCGGTTCTCGCTCTCGCTGCAGACCTCGCGGCTCATGACAGGCGTGCAGTACACGGACGCCAACGCGGTGCTGCCGACCAAGGCGATCCTCGCGGTCGCGTCGATCATGTGTGCCGCGATGTTCCTGTCGGTGATCTGGACCCGCTCCTGGCGCCTGCCGGTCATCGGCACGGTGCTGCTCATCGTCGTCTCGGTCGTCGTCGGCGGGATCTTCCCGGCCCTCATCCAGAGTCTCAAAGTCACCCCGAGCGAGTTGTCCCTGGAGTCGGACTTTATTGCCAAGAACATCACCGCCACCCGCGCGGCATACGGGCTCGACCAGATCACCGTGAAGCCCTACCGGCCGACCGCCGTGGCTTCCCAGGAGAAGCTGCGGGCGACGGCGGGGGCGATTCCGGGGGTGCGGCTGGTGGACCCCAATGTCGTGCAGCCGACCTTCAAGCAGCTGCACGCCGTGCGCAACTACTACGCCTTCCCGGACACTCTCGACGTCGACCGCTACACCATCGATGGGGTGTCGACCGATGTCGTGGTGGCGGTGCGTGAGCTCGACCTCGCGGGTGTGCCTGCAGGGCAACGGAACTGGCTCACCGATCACACTGTCTACACCCATGGATACGGCGTCGTGGCGGCCTATGGCAACCGGCAGAGCGATGGTCAGCCGGTCTTCATCGAGTCGTCAATCCCGGCGAGCACTGCCCTCGGGACCTATGAACCGCGGATCTACTTCGGCGAGCAGTCGCCGCTCTATTCCATCGTCGGGGCCCCGCAGGGACAGGCTCCGCGGGAGTTCGACTACCCCGCCCAGGGGGAAACCCAACAGGTCAACACCACGTATGCCGGGCAGGGCGGCGTCGCGCTCGACAACGCCCTCAAGCGGTTGGCCTATGGGATCAAGTACCGCGAGATCAACTTCCTGCTTTCCGATGCGGTCAACGCCAACTCGCGTCTGCTGGACAATCGGGCACCCCGCGACCGGGTGGAGCGGGTCGCCCCCTGGCTCACCCTCGATGGCAACGTGTACCCGTCGATCGTCGACGGACGTGTCGTGTGGATCGTCGATGGCTATACGTCGACGGCGGGCTACCCGAACTCACAGATCAGCCAGATGGCCACCTCGACCTCGGACAGCACGACGGTCAACCGTCGTGCGGTGACCAGTCTGGAGCAGGGTCAGGTCAACTACATCCGCAACTCGGTCAAGGCCACCGTCGACGCGTTCGACGGGTCGGTCAACCTCTACCAGTGGGATGAGGCCGATCCCATTCTCAAAGCCTGGATGGGTGCCTTCCCCGGCGTCGTGCGGCCGCTGAGCGACATCAGCGCCTCGCTCATGTCGCACCTGCGCTACCCGGAGGACTTGCTCAAGATCCAGCGCCAGCTGCTCGCCCGCTACCACGTGACCGACCCCGGCACGCTCTTCAACGGCCAGGCCAACTGGCGAGTCCCCAGTGACCCGACCCTGGAGAGCCGCAACACCGATCAGCCGGCCTACTACCTCTCGATCGCCATGCCGGGTCAAGCAGAGCCGGAGTTCTCGCTCACGACGACCTTCATCCCGGCCGGCACGAGGGATACCCGGGAGATCCTCACCGGCTTCCTCGCCGCGGACTCGAATGCCGGATCCGCCGCCGGCAAGCGGGCCGAGGGGTATGGCACGCTACGGCTGCTCGAACTCCCACCGGACAGCAATGTCAACGGTCCGGGCCAGGTGCAGAACGCCATCAACTCCTCGAGCCAGTCCTCGAAGGCCTTCAGCTTGACCTTGTCGCAATTCTTGAGTTCGGCCCGGCAGCAGGGGAATTCGGTCATCTTGGGCAACTTGCTCGCGTTGCCGATGGCGGACGGGATGCTCTTCGTGCAGCCGATCTACCTGCAGGGCAGCGCGTCGAACCCGTTCCCGCTCGGGCGGGCCATCGTGGTGACCTTCGGTGACAAGCTGGCGTGGTCCGACACGCTCAACGGCGCGCTCAACGAATTGTTCGGCGGTCAGGTCGCACCGGCGACTCCCACGACGCCGACAACTCCCACGACGCCGAGCGCTCCGACGACCCCCACGACGCCGACCCAGCCGCCGGACTCGGGGACCCCGTTGGCGACCGCGATCGCCGACGCTCAGAAGGCCTTCGCCGACGGTGAGGCGGCGCTGCGGGCGGGGGACTTCACGGCATACGGGGAAGCGCAGAAGCGCCTCAAGGACGCCCTGGCCCGGGCCGCTGCGGCGTCTCCCACGGGCTCCCTTACGGTGAGTCCCACTCCGGCGCCGACCTCCTGAGGCGGGTTGGGTGGGCTGCGACGCAGGGCTCGCGGCCCATCGGATGCCCTCGCGCCTAGTCGTCGATTTGGTTCTCGCGGAGTGGTCACGTAAGGTGGCGCATGCCGACGCGGGGTGGAGCAGCTCGGTAGCTCGCCGGGCTCATAACCCGGAGGTCACAGGTTCAAATCCTGTCCCCGCTACACAGGTCAGGCTCGGAGATCTTTCATCTCCGAGCCTGACGGCATTCCAGGGCGGGAGTTGACGGTCCCGGACCGGTGGGCCCGAACGTGGGGTGTCGGCGCGGACGGTCTCGCGGATCCTGCGGGGTCATGACATGCCGTACCTGGGTCAGCCTGACGCACAGGGGATCGCGCCGCGGTGGTCATCGGTGCGGAAACTCCCTCGCCCTTCATCGGACCGTTAGGGCAGACTTGCCGAGTGTTTCTGACCGTCTCGACGACCCACCAGCCGGCGACTGACCTCGGATATCTCCTGCACAAGCGCCCCGACCGCGTGCAGGAGTTCAAGCAGTCCTTCGGTACGGTCACTGTCTTCTACCCCGAAGCCACGGACGACCGATGCACGGTCGCGCTGATGCTGAACGTCGACCCGGTCCGGCTGGCCAGGTCCCGAGCGAGGAATGCCCCGGACTTCAGCCTCGCCCAATACGTCAACGACCGCTCCTACGCTGCTTCATCACTGCTCGGCGTGGCCATGGCCGGCGTTTTCAGCACCGCGCGTAGCGGTCGATGCAACGCCAACCAGGAACTCGCCGACTCCGCTATCCCCCTGGAGGTCGTCATCCCAGTGCTTCCCTGCCGAGGAGGCGCCCACATCGCCCACCGACTTTTCGAGCCATTGGGCTGGACGGTCGAGGCCGAGCCGATCCCACTCGACGATGCCTTTGCCGAGTGGGGTGACTCCCGCTACGTCCGAGTGAAGCTGACGGGCGTGGTCAGGCTGGCCGACGCACTCAACCAGCTCTACGTCCTGTTGCCGGTGCTCGATGAGTCCAAGCACTATTGGCAGGGTCCCGACGAGGTCGACAAGCTCCTGCGCTCTGGCGAGGGCTGGCTGGCTAGCCACCCCGACGCGACTCTCATCACGCGCCGATACCTCGGGCGCCGCGGCGGCCTCACCCACACGGCGCTGGCCAGACTCGCCGAGCTCGGTGATGAGATCGAGGAGGCGATCGAGCCGGCCGAAGAGGAGGAGGTTCTACGGCCGGAGGAGATGAGGGTCCCGCTCAACACGCAGCGGCACGACGCCGTCTACCAGGCGCTCCTCGATCTCGGGGCGCGTTCGGTCATCGACCTTGGATGCGGTCACGGCCAGTTCCTCAACCGGCTGGTCAAGACTCCGGCCTTCTCCCGCATCGTCGGAAGCGACGTGTCCACCCGTTCGCTCCAGTACGCCGCGCGCCGCCTGCACGTCGACCGGATGAGTGAGCGGCAGGCCGAGCGCGTCGAGCTGTTCCAGAGCGCACTCACGTATGAGGACCAGCGCTTCACCGGCTTCGACGCCGCTGTTCTCATGGAGGTCGTCGAGCACGTCGACCCGGCTCGCCTTGAAGCTCTCGAACGCGTCGTGTTCGGCGCCGCCAAGCCCGGTGCGGTCCTCGTGACGACCCCGAATTGTGAGTACAACACGCTCTACGAAGGACTGGTCGGCCTGCGGCACCCCGACCACCGGTTCGAGTGGACCCGCCAAGAGTTCGCCGACTGGTCCAACCGCGTCGCCACGACCTACGGCTACAAGGTCGAGCGACGCGGTATCGGCGACCTCGACGACACCCTCGGCACCCCGACCCAGATGGCGATCTTCACCCGAAAGGAGGGAGGCGATGACTGAGCTGGCACCTGAGAAGCAAAAGGTTACCGTTCCCGCCATGGGCCTGGTCGTGTTGATCGGTGTCTCAGGCAGCGGCAAGTCGACCTTCGCACGGACCTATTTCAAGTCCACCGAGGTCGTCTCCAGCGATTTCTGCCGTGGCCTAGTGGCCGACGACGAGAACGACCAGTCCGCCACTGCTGACGCGTTCGACGTCTTGCATTACATCGTCGGTACCCGGCTGCGCCGAGGGCTGCTCACCGTCGTCGACGCGACGAACGTCCAGCAGTCCGCGCGGGCGTCGCTCATCAAGCTGGCCAAGAGCCACGACGTGCTCGTTGATGCGATCGTGATCGACGTTCCCGAAGATGTCGCGATTGAGCGGAACGAGAAGCGGCCTGAACGGGTCTTCGGTGCGCACGTGGTCTCCCGCCAGCACCGTGACCTCAAGCGGTCGTTCCGACGCCTGAACAAGGAGGGCTTCCGACGGGTCCACGTCCTGCGCGGCACCGACCATCACGACACAGTCGAGATCGTCCGCGAACGACCCTGGAACGATCGCAAGGACATCCACGGTCCCTTCGACATCATCGGCGACATTCACGGCTGCGCCTCCGAACTGCACACCCTGCTCATCGAGCTTGGCTGGACCATCCAGTACGACGGCACGAAAGCCATCGATGCCTGCCACCCCGACAGACGCCAAGCGGTCTTCGTCGGCGACCTCGTCGACCGCGGCCCGGACACTCCGGGAGTGCTGCGCCTGGTCATGGGCATGGTCGCTTCCGGCAACGCATTGTGCGTTTCGGGAAACCACGAAGCGAAGCTCTCGCGCGCCCTCAAGGGCTCAAAGGTGACCGTCTCCCACGGACTCGCGGAGTCGCTCGCGCAGATGGAGTCCGAGCCCGAAGACTTCGGCAAGCAGGCCCTCGCCTTCATGGACGGCTTGATCAGCCACTTTGTCCTCGACGACGGCAAGCTGGTCGTCGCCCACGCCGGACTCAAGGAGTCCTACCACGGCCGATCCTCCGGTCGCGTGCGGTCGTTCGCCCTCTACGGCGACACCACCGGCGAGACCGACGAGTACGGCCTGCCGGTCCGTTACCCCTGGGCTCAGGAGTACCGCGGACCGGCCATGGTCGTCTACGGCCACACCCCGGTCCCGAAAGCCGAGTGGATCAACAACACGATCTGCCTGGACACCGGAGTGGTGTTCGGCGGCGAGCTCACCGCGCTGCGCTATCCCGAGCGCGAGCTCGTCTCGATCCCAGCCGAACAGCAGTGGTACGAGCCGGTCCAGCGGCTCGCGCCGACGACTGTGGACCGCGAGGCCTCGGTCCTTAAGATCGGCGACGTAATGGGCGGCCGCTGGCTGGAGAGCACCCACGCCGGCAAGGTCAAGATCCCCGAGGACAACGCCGCCGCCGCGCTGGAGGTCATGAGCCGCTTCGCCGTCGACCCACGGTGGCTGATCTACCTGCCGCCCACCATGTCACCGGTCGCAACCGCGAAAGTCGACGGGTTCTTGGAGCACCCCGAGCAGGCCTTCGACGAGTATGCCGGCTGGGGGGTGACCCGCGTGGTGTGCGAAGAGAAGCACATGGGCTCACGCGCCATCGCGGTGATCACCAAGGACGCCGACGCGGCCGAGCGACGCTTCGGCATCGCCGACGGCACCACCGGCGTCGTCTACACCCGCACGGGCCGACCATTCTTCCCCGACGTCACCAGGCTCGTCGACCGGCTGCGGCTGGCCGCTGAGCCGCTGTTTGAATCGCTCGATACCGACTGGCTCGCCCTCGATTGCGAGTTGCTGCCCTGGTCGGCCAAGGCGCTCGACCTGATCAAGGCCCAGTACGCGTCGGTCGGCGCGGCCGCCCTCAACGTGTTGCCGGAGGCACTGAATGTGCTGGAGCAGGCCGCCGCACGCGGCCTCGACGTCGGTGACATCATGGCCAGGTCGCGGCAGCGGCTCGTGAATGCCGAGGCATTTCGGGACGCCTACGCGGCCTACGTGCATCCCACCAATGGACTTGACGGCGTCACACTCGCGCCCTTCCAGATCCTGGCCTCGGAGGGACGGTCGCCTGCTCTCACCGAGTCACATGAGTGGCACCTCGCCGAGCTCGCCAAGGTGGAGAGCGACGTCATCACGCCCACGCGGCACATGTTCGTCGATCTCACCTCGAAGGACGAGCGGGATGCTGCCACTCGGTGGTGGCTCGACCTAACCGCCCGCGGTGGAGAGGGCATGGTCGTCAAGCCCGCTCACCTCACCATGGGGCGGATCCAGCCGGGGATCAAGGTGCGAGGCCGCGAGTATCTGCGGATCATCTACGGCCCTGACTACACCGACTCCATTGACGTGCTGCGCGCACGGTTCCTTGGCAAGAAGCGCCAGCTCGCTCAGCGCGAGCACGGTCTCGGCCTCGAGGCACTCGCCGCCTTCGTCGACCACAAGCCACTCTGGAAGGTGCATCAGTCGGTGTTCGCCGTCCTCGCTCTGGAGTCCGAGCCCGTTGATCCCAGGCTCTGACGGGTGTGGAGACCTTCGTTGCAGGGGCTCCGGAGACTGACCCGCCGCAACGGCGAATGAGAGGTTCTGATCAGCAGGCCGTGTCCATCGCTATCGACACACATCGTGCTCCCGCAACCAATTCAGGCTCGGAGAACGTCGATCTCCGAGCCTGAGAACAGCTGAGGGTCGTTCGTCAGTCGGCTTCCGACCAGAATCTCGATCGGGAGCGTCCCCGCAGGCTACGCTGACCCGCCCCGAAGACCGGCACAGGCCTGCCGGCCGCACGTGGTCATCGAGGTCTCTGGTGAGGGACGGAACCGCCCCATGCCAGCAATCAGTAGGCGAGGACGATCGATCCCGGGCGTCGTGCGTCGAGATTGCCGCCGTTGCCCGCCAGTGCGATGGTGATTGCCCCAACGCCAGGGTCGGTGTAGCTCGAGCCGCCTCCGCCGGCCGCGCCGGCCGCCGCCCGGGTGTATTCAATGGGGATGGTGTTTCTGGCGACGTTGTTGGTGACCAGGGCCGCCGCTGACCCGGATCCGCCGCCGGCATAGCCGCCCCCGCCCGCACCGCTGGTGAACCTCGTCGTCGTGCTCCCGGCTGTGACGCTCACCCCGTTGGCCCCATTACCGCCCGGAGCACCGCTGCCGGCAGCGCCCGGAGTCATCATGGAGGCGGTCACGTTGATGCCCCCACCCGTGGTGAAGGTCGGGGTTGTCGTTGCTCCGCCGGGAGTCGCTCCCGAGGCACCGAGTCCGCCGGGCATGCTGGCGCCTACGGTGGAGGTGCTCAGGCTGTAGCTTGCGGCCCCGCCATTGCTCGCGGCATTGCCGCCGACGCCTCCGGAGTAGCTCCAAATCGGAATGTTGGTGCTCGGGTACGTGAAGCTAGCCCCACCGGCACCGCCCCCGCCGCCGGCGACGACCAGTGGCGTGGTGCCACGCAGAATGGCCGATCCGCCGCCGCCGGAACCCCCGCCATTGGTCGTCGCGTTGCTGCTGCCGCCCGAGCCGTATCCGCCTCCACCGACGGCGCCGGCGGCAGTCCCGGCAGTGCGCAGGCCACCGGCCGCGACGATGAGCGTCAGCGTCTCGCCTGGGGTGACCGCAATGATGCCGGACACGCTGGCGCCGGAACCGCCCGGCCGGACCGCGGTCCCGCCCCCTCCGCCGCCGTTGACACGGAAGCACAATCGGGTGACCCCGGCCGGGACGACAAAACTGGTCGTGATCGCAGAGGTGCCCGTCGAACTCGGCGCAGGCGCCGTGTATTGCGGGGTCGCCAGCGCGGTGAGGCAGTTGCTCGCGGCGTATGCCGTCGTCGGGACAGCCACGATGACCGCGGGAATGGACCACGCAAGACCCTGGGCGACCTTCCGGCGACTAGGCCGTTCAGCCGCGCTCGCCTGGCCACCGGACATGTCCGTTCCCTCCCCCCAGTGACCACGTCGGCCTACTCAGGCCGACGACCCTGACGCTCCCGTCAGTCGCCCTGCATGGTAGGCCGCTCAGGCATGATCCGCTCGCCCAAAGATTTCAGGGTTAATGCAAATTAACCGAGGTTAAGGAACGCTAGCCCATGGCCCGTTTTCGTCGCCGCGTCGATGTTGCCTGGCGGCCTCTAGCCAGGCGGCGGCTCGCAGCACTCCGACGTCGTCGAACCGGCGTCCGGACAGCTGCACCCCGACCTCGCGACCGTCGGGCAGCCGCCCCATCGGCACCGCACACGAGGGCTGCCCCGACATCGAGAAGGGCACGGTGAAGCCGATATGCGCCATCCCAGCAGCGGGATCGTCGCCCCAGGGCATCGGCCACTCCGCGGGGAAGGCGCTCACCGGCGCCACCGGGGAGAGCACGAGATCGTATGCCGTGGTCGCAGCGACCGTCGCGGCCCGCAGCGCGAGCATCGCCTGGTAGTTGCGCAGGGTCTGCACCCCGGTCGCGCGTGACCCAGCTTCGGCCCATTGCCGGACATAGGGCAGCACCCGCTCGCGGGCCGGGCTGGGCAACACCTCGAGGTCGGCCCACTGCCGGATGCGCCAGAAGGCGTCCACCGCGGTGAGGGTTTCCTCGGTGAGCCAGGGGGAGATGACCTCGACGTGGGCTCCGCCCGCCTCCATGAGCCGACCAGCGACCTGGGTGACCTCGCGCAGGGCCGGGTCGCACGGCATACCTGCTCCGGCGTCGAGCAGTAGGGCCACTCGCAGGCCCGCCACAGAGGCTCCCTCGACGGCCCAATCCAGTTGCGCTGCAGGCAAAGCCGTCCAATCCCGGGGGTCGTGACCCGAGATGGCCGCCATTGCGGCAGCAGCGTCCGCGACGGTGCGGGTCAGCGGTCCGGCCACCCGGCCGAGGTAGGGCGCTTCCAGAGGCACCCGGCCGTAGGAGGGTTTGTGCCCGACCAACCCGAGCCAGGTCGCCGGTAGGCGGATCGAGCCGCCGATGTCGGTGCCGATGTGGATCGGTCCGTAGCCGCCCGCGGCTGCTGCGCCAGCGCCGGCCGAACTCCCACCCGCGGTGAGCGTCGGGTCCAGGGGTGAGCGGGTGATGCCGTAGAGCGAGGAGACCCCCGAGGAGAGCATCCCCCAATCAGGCATCGTCGTCGTGCCGACCAGCACCGCGCCGGCGGCCCTCAGGCGCTCGATGACTGGGGAGTCCTCGGCCGGGATGCGGGGGGTCGCTCCCGCCGAGCCGGAACGAAGCGGGACCCCGGCCCGGGCGAGGTTTTCCTTGACGGTGACCGGTATGCCGTCCAGCGGGCCGACCGGCATACCGGACGCGAAGCGCCGCTCCGACTCGGCCGCTGCGAGCTCGGCCACGGCGACGAGGTCGGGGGAGCGGTCGGCGAGGGCGTTGGCGATGGGTTCGAGCTCGGCGATCCGGGAGGCGACTGCGGCGTTGACCTCGACCGGCGACACCTCTCGCGCGCGGTAGGCAGCACCAAGCTCGGCGACCGACCACCCGTTCAGGGGTTGCACACCGTTCACCTCCCGTTGTCGGTCACCCCCGTTCACCCCGAAGCTGAGGGTAATCCCTCACCCCTGCGGCGTGGCTACCGCCGGGTAGATGACGGTTGGGTATCGAGATGCTTCGGCGGCATGGCCCGCCACCCATGAACCCGATCCGACGCCGTAGCCTGTGCTCGCCAGATCGTCCGCCGGATCCCTCTTGGAGTTCCCGTGACCCTTCGCACCGGGCGGTTGTCCGCCCTCCTCGTCCGCCCACTTGCTGCCGTGGCAGCGGTGGCGATCGGGCTCACCGCGTGCACCGCGGGGTCGAGCACGACGCCCGCCCCCACGTCCGGCGCCGCCGGGACGTCCACCGACAAGATCACCCTCGGCCTGGTCGCCGAGCCGGCCAGCCTGGACTTCACCAAGACCGACGGCGCCGCGATCCCGCAGGCGCTGCTGGTCAACGTATACGAGGGCCTGGTCAAGCTCGACCAGGACGGCAAGATCGTCCCGGCGCTGGCCAAGTCGTGGAAGGTCAGCGACGACAAGTTGACCTACACCTTCGACCTCGTCGAGGGCGCGAAGTTCACCAGCGGTCAGGCGTTCACCGCCGAGGATGCGGTGTTCTCGATCAAGCGGGTGGCCACCGACTGGACCACCTCGCTCAAGGCCGGCATGGCGGCGGTCGCCGACGCCAAGGCGGTGTCGCCCACCCAGTTGCAGGTGACGCTGTCGGCCCCAAGCAACGACTGGCTATACCGGATGACCACGCACCTGGGCGCGATGTTCTCCCGCACCGGGGTCGCCGACTTGGCCAACAAGCCGATCGGCACCGGGCCCTACACCTTCGCCTCGTGGAACCGTGGCGACGCAATCACGTTGACCCGCAACGATTCCTACTGGGGCGCCAAGCCCTACTACCAGACCGTGGTGCTCAAGTACTTCAAGGACGCCACCGCCCTGAACAACGCGCTGCTCACCGGCGCGATCAACGTCGTGACGACGGTGCAGGCTCCCGAAGCGCTGGCTCAGTTCAGCTCCAACAGCAAGTACCAGGTCATCGAGGGCACGACCAACGGCGAGGTGTTGCTGTCGTTCAACAATGCCAAGGACATCTTCAAGGACAAGAAGGTGCGCGAGGCGATCCGCCGCGGCATCGACCACAAGGCCCTGATGGACACCTGCTGGGCGGGCAAGGGCTCACTGGTCGGCTCCTTCGTGCCGCCGACCGACCCGTGGTACGAGGACCTCACCGGTGTCATGCCCTTCGACAAGGCCAAGGCCACCGCGCTGCTCACCGAGGCAGGTAAGGCCGGCACGACGCTGCGGCTGCGCGTGCCGACCCTCCCGTATGCCGTGTCGTGCGGCCAGGTGGTGAAGTCGCAACTCGAGGCGGTGGGCTTCAAGGTCGAGCTCGACCAGCTCGAGTTCCCAGCGGCCTGGCTCACCCAGGTCTTCAAGGGAGGCGACTTCGACATGTCGATCGTCGCGCACGTCGAGCCGCGCGACATGAAGGCTGTCTTCGGCAACCCGGACTACTACACCCACTACGGCACGGCTGACATCCAGGCCCTGTTCAAGGCCGCCGACGAGGGCTCGGCCGAGGACCAGGTGACCAACCTCAAGAAGGCCGCGCGTCTGCTGGCCGAGGACGCCGCTGGTGACGTCCTCTTCCTGCTGCCCAACCTCATGGTCGCCGACAAGGGCATCACCGGACTGCCGAAGAACGCCATCGCGGTCGCCTTCGACCTGTCCAAGTTGGCCAAGGGCTGAGCGCCCGCGCACATCCGGTGCCCGTTGCCGAGCCTGCGCTCGGCAACGGGCACCGACCGTCCGAGGGCGTCGCACTCCCCAGCGGCGCCGCAACGTGATTGGGTGAGCGCATGCTCTTGCGCCTGGCCGAGCGCACCGTGATCCTCCTGGTGAGTCTTGCGGTGAGTTCGCTGTTGGTCTTTGGCTTCATGGTGCTCTTGCCTGGCGATCCCGCCCGGGTGGCCCTCGGGGTCAACGCCACCGAGGCCGACGTCGCCACGCTGCGCCGCGAATACGGCCTGGACCGGCCGTTGGCCGCGCAGTTCCTCGACTGGGTGAGTGGGCTGCTGCGCTTCGACCTGGGCAAGAGCTACATCAGCAAGGCCGAGATTGCCCCGCAGATCGCCGATCGGCTGCAGGTCTCGCTCATTCTCGTCGCCGTCTCGATGCTCGTGGCTCTGCTGATTGCGGTGCCGTTCGGCACCTTCATGGCGGTCCATCACCAGCGCCCGGCCGGGTTGGTGCTCTCGGCGATCTCCCAGATCGGGGTTGCCGTTCCAGCCTTCCTCGCCGGCATCCTGCTCATCACTGTGTTCGCGGTGCAGCTGGGCTGGCTCCCAGCCGGTGGCTGGACGCCACCGGCATACGATCCTCGGTTGTTCCTCACGCAACTGCTGCTGCCCGCGTTGTCGCTGGGTCTGGTGCAAGGGGCCGTGCTGACTCGCTATGTCCGGTCGGCCGTCCTCGATGTCTTGCGAGAGGACTTCCTGCGCACCGCCCGCGCCAAAGGGCTCACGCCGATGCGGGCGCTGGCCCGGCACGGGCTGCGCAATGCGGCCGTCCCGGTGGTCACCGTCCTGGGCCTGCAGTTGGCGACGCTGTTGGTCGGCGCCGTCGTCATCGAGCGGGTCTTCGTCATCCCTGGCCTCGGGTCGCTGCTGTTGGACGCGGTCGGCAACCGCGACCTCATCGTCGTCCAGGACGTCGTCATGGTCCTCGTCGTCGCGGTGCTCGTCACCAACTTCGTCGTCGACCTGCTCTATCTGGGGATCGACCCCCGACTGCGGACGGGCACCCGATGACCAGCCCGTCGTGGCGCGGGCCGTCGTGGCGCCGCGGTGCCGGCACGTCGAGTGGGTTCTCCCGCCTGGCCACCGGGCTGCTCCCAGCCGGCGCGCACCGCTCCAGGTCCGCAGTCAGCGCCACGATCGCGGTCGGCGGCGGCATCGTCGGTCTGATCGTCGCCGTCGGCTTGCTGTCGTTGGTCTGGACGCCCTACGACCCGGGGGCGATCGACCCCACGTCCCGGTTGCAGATCTCCTCAGGTGCCCATTGGCTCGGCACGGACAAGTTCGGGCGCGACGTCCTGTCGCTGATCATGGCCGGGTCGCGCACCACCCTCGTCGTCGGCGTTGTCGCCGTCGGGGTGGCTGCCATCGTCGGTGTGCCGCTCGGGATCCTCTCGGCCATGGTTCCCAAGTGGTGGGGCGAGGTCATCATGCGTGCCAACGACCTGCTGCTGGCCTTCCCTGCGCTGCTCTTGGCGATCATGCTCACCGCGGTGCAAGGTCAGGGAGTCGTCACTGCCATGATCGCGATCGGCATCGCGAGCATCCCGTCCTTCGCCCGCGTCGTGCGGTCCGGCGCCATCGGCGTGATGAAGACCGAATACGTCCTCGCGGCTCGGGCCGCCGGGCGACGCCCGTGGGCGATCGCCCTGCGCCACGTGCTGCCGAACGTCATGAACCTCGTCATCGTCCAGGCGTCGGTCTCCTTCGCCATCGCCGTGCTGGCCGAGGCGGCGCTGTCCTACCTCGGCCTCGGCGCCCCGCCCGGCACTGCTTCGTGGGGCCGGATGCTCCAGGAGGGCCAGGAGCTGCTCTTCGTCGCCCCGCGCCTGGAGGTCTTCCCCGGTGTGGCGATCGCCCTGGCGGTGCTCGGGTTCAACCTGCTCGGCGACGGGCTGCGCGATCGCTACGATCCCCGGCTGCGAGACGGCCGATGAGTATGCCGGTCGGTCCCGTCCCAGCGGCCTCCCAGGGGTCCGCCATTGCGCCTCGCGATACGCCTGCCGATCGGCCCGCCGATGCGCCCGACTTCCCCGTGCCCGATGACGTGCTGCGCGTCGACGGACTGCACGTCCGCGTCGGCGAACTCGAACTGCTCAGCGATGTCGACCTCACCGTGCGCCGCGGCGAACGCGTCGGCCTGATCGGCGAATCCGGCTCGGGCAAGTCCCTCACCGCGCTGTCGATCATGGGGTTGCTGGCCGAGTCCCTGGTGCCCTCCGGCTCCATCGCGGTGACCGGTCAGGACGGACGGCATACCCAGGTCGTGGGCGCCGCCGAACGCGACCTGGCCGCACTGCGCGGACGCGACGTGACGATGATCTTCCAGGAACCGATGACGGCCCTCAACCCGACCATGCGGGTCGGTGCCCAGGTCGCCGAAGTGATGCGCATCCACCGGACGGTGCCCGACCGGCATACTGCAGCCGCTCGCGCCGTGGAGTTGCTCGACCGGGTGGGGCTGCCCGATCCGGCCGAAGCCGCGCGGGCCTATCCGCATCAGCTTTCCGGCGGACAGCGGCAGCGGGTCGTCGTCGCGATGGCCCTGGCCAACGACCCCGCGCTGCTCATCTGCGACGAACCCACGACGGCGCTCGATGTCACGGTGCAGGCGCTCGTGCTCGACCTCATCGTCCGAGGGGTGGAGGCACGCAACGCGGGAATGCTCTTCATCACCCACGACCTGGCGGTCGTCGCGAGCGTCTGCGAGCGCGTGTTGGTCATGTACGGCGGGCGGGTTGTGGAGGCCGGTGACGTGCAGCAGGTCTTCACCCGGCCGCGGCACCGCTACACCCGCGGTCTCATCGGGGCCTCAGACCTCGACCTCACCCGAGACGATGGGCGGCTCTACACGATCCAGGGCTCGGTGCCGTCGGCCGGGCGGTTCCCGCACGGGTGTGTCTTCCGCAACCGGTGCATTCACGCGACGACTGAGTGCGAGAGCCTGCCGCGGTGGGAGGGCACTGGACCGGAGGACGGGTTCGCCTGCTGGCATCCGGTGCGGGTCCAGGACAGTCAGGGGGTGGATCCATCGTGACCATCGGCCCCGTGCCGGCCGTGCGGGTGCGAGAGGTCACCCGCGACTACCGCCGGCAGCGCACGTCGATCTTCACTCCGGCTCCGGTGGTGCGGGCCTTGCGTGGCGTGAGCCTCGACATCGCCCCGGGCCAGCGCTTCGGCATCGTGGGGGAGTCTGGCTGCGGCAAGTCGACGTTGCTGCGGATCATCGCCGGCCTGGATCAACCCACCACTGGCACCGTCGAGATCGACGGCACCGACATCTCGCGGTTGCCGGAGCGGCGGCTGGGATTCCTGCGCGAGCGGCTCCAACTGGTCTTCCAAGACCCGATGGGCTCGCTCGATCCCCGCATGAAGGTCCGGGACATCGTCGCCGAACCCCTTGTCTCCCAAGGGAAACGCGACAACCTGCCCAGAGTGCTCGAGCTTCTGGAGGCGGTCGGGTTGCAGCCCGAGGCCGCCGATCGTTACCCACACCAGTTCTCCGGTGGCCAACGCCAGCGCATCTCGATCGCCCGCGCTCTGGCACCTGACCCGCGCATCCTCGTCGCGGACGAGCCGGTCAGTGCACTCGATGTGTCGGTGCGCGCCCAGGTGCTCAACCTCCTCGACGAACTCGTCGAGCGGCTCTCGCTCACCCTGGTCTTCGTCTCCCATGACCTCTCGGTCATCCGCCACGTCTGTGACTCGGTGGCGGTCATGACCCGCGGCGAGGTGGTCGAAGTGGGGGCCACCGAGCAGATCTACCAGGACGCCGAACACGCCTACACCCGCGCTCTCATCGCTGCGGCCCCCGGCTGCGCACCGCGCTCGCCGGCCGCACCGCAGCCGATCTGGCCGCCGACACCCTCGCCGCCAAGGAGAGCCGATGACCTGGACCACTGGCCCCACCAACTCGCTGGTCGACGTCGCGGGCGTGCTCGTCGGACACCACACTCGCACCGACGCGGGATGGCTCACCGGCACCACGGTCGTGCGGCTGCCCGCCGACGGTGCAGTGGCCGGGGTGGATGTGCGCGGGGGTGGCCCCGGCACCCGCGAGACCGACCTGCTCGATCCCCGCAATCTCGTCGAACGGGTCCACGCCATCTGCCTGTCCGGCGGATCGGCTTTCGGCCTCGCGGCAGCTGACGGGGTCATGACGGCGCTCTTCGCCGACGGTGTCGGCTTTCCCATGGGGGCACCGGGCGAGGTCGTCCCCATCGTGCCCGGAGCGGTGATCTTCGACCTCGGCCGCGGCGGCGTCTTCGGCAACCGGCCGGACAGCTCCTTCGGGGCCGCCGCGTATGCCGCCGCCACGGACGATGCCGTGGTCCAGGGCTGCGTCGGAGCCGGCACCGGCGCCAAGGCCGGCGGGCTCAAGGGCGGGATCGGGTCGGCCAGCACGGTGCTCGCCGACGGCGTGACGGTCGCCGCGCTCGTGGTCGTCAACGCGGTCGGCTCCTGCGTCGACCCCGGCTCCGGACAGCTGTATGCCGTGTCGCTCGGCCTCCCGGGCGAGTTCCCCGCGCTCGGCCCGGTCGACCCCGAGCGCCTGGCGCAGGCTCGCGCTCGGGCCGCCGACGAGGTCGGGCCACTGAAACCGGCCCTCGCCACGACGATCGGGGTCATCGCCACCGACGCCACGTTGACCAAGGCCCAGTGCGCCAAGGTGAGCGGCATCGGCCACGACGGGCTGGCCCGCGCGATCCGTCCGGTCCACACGATGTTCGACGGCGACACGCTCTTCACCGTCGCAACCGGTGCGCGGGGGGCAGGCGGAGCCCCGGACCTGTTCGCGTTCCATGCCCTGCTCGAGGCGGCCGGCGACACCGTCAGCAGGGCCGTCGGCCACGCCATGCTCGCGGCGACCTCGACGACCACCGCAGCCGGCACCATCCGCAGCTACCGCGACGCGCTGCTCTGATCTGCGGCCCGATGTCCTCGACCCGCACGCCCACGTGTCACCGAACCCAGACCCGAACACCCACCCGCAAGGAGTGCACGAGATGAGCGATGCCAGTCCAGACCTCACCCGGATGTTCCGTCTCGACGGGCGCCGTGCCGTCGTCGTCGGCGGCGGCAGCGGCATCGGTCAGGCCGCTGCCCTCGCCTTGGCCGCCCATGGCGCCGAGGTCATCGTCGCCGACCGTGACGAGGAGGCGATGGCCCGCACGGTGGCGGCGGGCGATGCGGCCGGTGCGGGACGGGCGGGCGGGAGCCTCACGGCATACCGGCTCGACGTCCTTGCCCCCGGGGCGGTCGAGCAGGCGGTGACTGACCTCGGGACCGTCGACGTCCTGGCAGTCACCCCGGCGGTCAACGTGCGCAAGCGGCTGCTGGATTACACGCGCGAGGAGTTCGACCGCGTGGTCGACCTCAACCTCGGCGGCGCCTTCGACCTCATCCGGGCCTTCGGGCGCGGAATGGCCGAGCGCGGCCGCGGCTCGATCATCGGGTTCTCCTCGATCCGGTCGCTGACGACCGAGCCCGGCCAGGGGGTCTATGCCATGACCAAGGCCGGCTTGGTCATGCTCCTGCGCACCCTGGCGGTCGAGCTCGGCCCGCACGGGGTGCGAGTCAACGCGGTCGCGCCCGGGGTGGTCGACACGCCCCTCACCGCGCCGATCAAGGCGCAGGGTGAGTGGTATGCCGCTTATGCCGACAAGGCGATCCTTGGCCGCTGGGGGCGCCCGGAAGAACTCGCCGGGGCCGTGGTCTACCTGGCCTCTGATGCCTCCAGCTATGTCACCGGCTCGGTGATGTTCGTTGACGGCGGCTGGACCGCCGCCGACGGGCGGTTCGTCCCGCCGGCCTGAGCCGGGTGATGCGAGAATCGCGGTGCGCCATCTGGGCATCCCGTGATCACGGCGCCCATGCCGCCCGAGTCGTTCGTCGAGCCGACAACCCAAGGTAGGACCATGCCGCACTCCGAGCCAGCCCCCAGCCTCGAGCAGTTGCAGGCGGTGGCCAAGGCCCACGGGGTGGGTGTCGACTTCTGGGGCTTCTACGGCAACCTGCTGCCCGTGTCGGCCGAGACCCTGGTCCGGGTGCTCAGCGCGCTGGGCGTCGACGTCTCGACCGGACCGGCGTGTGAGCGCGCCCTGGGCGACCGGGTCGATCACGAATGGCGCCAGGTGTTGCCCCCGACGATCATCATGCGCGAGGGCAGCCCGACGAGCTTCCCCGTCCACGTCCACGACGGCGCCCAGGTGCGAGTCTGGGTGATCGACGAGGAGGGCAACGAGTGGCCGGCCTATCCGGGGCAGCAGTGGACCCCGCCGCGGGAGGTCGACGGGGTGCTCCTGGGGCGGGCCACGTTCTGGCTCCCGCAGGACCTGCCGCTCGGCTGGCATGTCGTGCGGGCCGAGTCCCAGGGCCGCGAGCAGCAGGCCACCCTCGTCGTCGTCCCGCACCGGGTGACCACCGCCGACTCGCTCCCGGCGCGCACCAAACGCGCCCGCACCTGGGGCCTGATGGCCCAGCTCTACTCGGTGCGCTCCCGCCGCTCCTGGGGCATCGGCGACATCGAAGACCTCGCCGACCTCACCGCGATCGCGGGCGCGGCAGGTGCCGACTGGTTGCTCGTCAACCCCCTGCACGCTGCGGAACCCGTTCCGCCTATTGAGGATTCGCCCTACCTGCCCACGACCCGGCGATTCTTCAGCCCGATGTATGTGCGGGTCGAGTCGATCCCTGAGGTCGCCTACCTGCCCCCCGTATCCCGCGCCCGGGTCGCTGAGCTGGCTCGGATGGCCAGCGCCGCCAACGGCGACGCGACACTGCTGCGCCGCGACCCGGCATACCTGGCCAAGCTCGAAGCGCTGGAACTCGTGTATGCCGTGCCGCTCACACCCGGCCGGGCCAGTCGGTTCGCGGCGTTCCGGGCCGAGGCCGGGCCGGGGCTGGCCGATTTCGCCTTTTGGTGCGCGGTGCGCGAGCACCACGACGGTGACGATGCGCTGTGGGAGCAACTCCAGCCGGCAGGGGAGCGGGCCCAGCAGTTGCGGGGCACGCTCGCCGACCGGATCGCCTTCCACGAGTGGATCCAGTGGGCCATCGACGAGCAACTCGAAACCGCTCAGGCCACCGCAACCCGCTCGGGGATGGCGATCGGGATCGTCCACGACCTCGCGGTCGGCGTGCACCCGTGCGGGGCCGACGCCTGGGTGTTGTCCGACGTGCTCGCCAAGGGCGCATCGGTCGGCGCTCCGGCCGACATGTACAACCAACAAGGCCAGAACTGGTCGCAGCCGCCATGGCACCCAGGGCACCTCGCCGACGCGGGCTATGCACCGTTCCGCGACATGCTGCGCACCATCCTGCGCCACGCCGGCGGCATCCGCGTCGACCACGTGCTCGGGCTGTTCCGCCTCTGGTGGGTGCCAGACGGTATGCCGGCCCACGAGGGGACCTACGTCTACTACAACCACGAGGCGCTGGTCGGGATTCTCTGCCTGGAAGCGCAGCGGGCGGGCGCGGTCGTCATCGGTGAGGATCTGGGCACCTTCGAGCCCTGGGTGCGCGACTACCTCGCCTCCCGGGGGCTGCTCGGCACGTCGATTCTGTGGTTCGAGTATGCCGACGGGGCACCGATGCCGCCCGAGCACTACCGACAGGGATGCCTGGCCTCGGTCAACACCCACGATCTGCCGCCGACCGCCGGCTATCTGCGCGGCGACCACGTCGAACTGCGCGAGCGGCTGGGGCTGCTGAGCCGGCCGGTGGAGCAAGAGCGCGCGGCCGACCGGGCCGAGCAGGAGCGGGTGCTCGCCATGTGCCGGGAGCGTGGCTTGTTGCCCGCCGAAGGTGGGGCGACCGAGCAGGAGACGGTCGAGGCGCTCTATCGGCTCCTGGCTGCCGCACCGTCGATCATGCAGGGTGTTGCCCTCGTCGACGCCGTGGGGGAGCCTCGGGTCCAGAACCAGCCCGGCACCGACGAGGAATACCCCAACTGGCGAATCCCGCTCGCCGATGACACCGGCGCGGTGGTCTACGTCGAGGACCTCGCCCAGCATGCGCGGGCGCAGAGTCTCTTCCGTGCGGTGGGTGAGGCGCTCGCCTGACCTGGCAGCGTCGAGGTTAGGTCAGGGCGGGGCAGCTGAGGGCGGTTCAGGGCAGTTCAGAGTCGCTCAGAGCAGTTCCAGGTTGTTCAGAGCAGTTCAGAGTCGTTCAGACCGGGGTTGGGCCGCCGATGACGGCGTTCCACGGTCGGAGCACGTGGTCGGCTCCGACCCCACCGGCGGTGTAGGGGTCGTTGTCGACGACCTGCTGCGCGGCGGCCTCGTCGGGGGCATCGATGAGCACCAACGCCCCGCTGCCGTCGCCGACGGGACCGGCATACACGACCGTGCCGGCTGCGTGCAGGCCGGTCATGTAGGCCAGGTGGTCGGGGCGGATCCGCGCGCGGGCATCCATGTCGGCGTAGCGGTATTCCAGGACCCAGAAACTCATGGGCTCAGCCTGGCACAGCTGCCAGTTCCAGGGGTATGCCGTGCGGTCGAGCGCACTCGAGTCAGGACTGCGACCGGCCCAGCCGGTTGACCATGTCGGCGACGACTCGCAGCGGTTTCGGGTGCAGGAAGTAGGAGAAGTGGTCCGAGTCGACCTCTTGGTAGTCGACCTGCGAACTGTCCGGTAGCGCCTCCAGGACGCTGCGGATGCCAGGCAGCTCGCACAGCTCGTCCTGCCGACCGGCGACGACGCCCAGCTGGATCCCCGAGGTGAGGATGTCCTGGAGGTCGGCTGCGCCTTCCTGCGAGATCGCGGTGATGTCGTTGCGCAGCTCCAAGGGGTGGGCCAGCATCTCTTGAGCGAGCCGAACACTGGCTCCTACCAAGGTGATTCGGTCGAACCAACTGGCCCGGGTGATGCTGTGGGCGCTCTCGGCCAGGCCCTTGGTGGCCAGCTCGCTCGGCTTGACCGCGCGGTCGAACCACGTCGGCGCCACGAGCGCGAGCCCGTGCACGAGGTCGGCCTGTTCGACGGCGGCCAGGCGTGCGGGTGCGGTGCCGCGGGAATAGCCCGCGACGACTGTCGTGCCGGCATACATGGTGTGCTCGTTGATGTGCCGGATGACCTCGCCCAGCACCGCGGTGCGGAAGGGCAGGATGTCGTGCACCGCGAGGCGCTTCTTGGGGTATTCGATGACCGCCGTCATGACGTTGGCGGCTTTGACCAGACCCTCGCAGGCCGTCCGAGCGGCGCCCAGTCCCTCACCCCATCCGGAGGAGTAGGGCACGACGATGTCGGGCTCGCCCTGGATCCCGATCTGGCGGATGCTGGGGATGTACAGGGTGACGCCGACCCGTCCGGCGTCCCCCTCGAACGAGAGGTCGTCGAACCGGGTCTCCTCGATGTCGTCGCGCGACACCTCGTTCACCGGTTTGGCCATGACTCCATTGTCTCTCTGCGACTACTGACGAGTAAGTTACCCTCCCCAGCGGCGCAAGTCGTCACCGGGCCGCTGATCTTCGCAGTATGCCGGTCCAGGGGGCGATGGGTGCCAACGGCCGGCTGAATTCTGGGTCACGTTCCGGGCGTGGCAGTTTCGGCTCCCGAGCGCCGTCAGTCACTCGGAGAAAGGCACTCGGCCGGGAGCTCGAACCAGCGCAGGTCATCGAAGTCGGGGGAGATCCTCCCCTCCTGTCCGGCGCTGGCGACTCCGCGTTCGAGGATGGCTTCGCCCGCCACGAGGTATTCGCTCAGCGCGCTCTCGGACGCCCGCAACTCGTGGCGCGGGTAGCTGAAGGTGCCGTCCACGGCATACCCGGTCTGGGCCAGACGCAGCGGCGGCTCCACCGGCCCGCGGCGGTGGCGCCAGCGGCCGGTGGCGTTGTCGAAACGGTAATCCGGCAACAGCCGCCAGCCAGAGCGCGCCACGAGACGCACCGCCGAGATCAGGTATTCGACGACTGCATCGGACACGAAGTAGTTGATGTTGACCCGGACCCAGCCCGGTTTGATCCCCTCGCAGCCGTGGCTGATCTCGCGTTCGAACTCGTGCGAGCGCTCCAGGTCGATGCCCAGCAGCGCGTGCCCGTACGGGCCGGCACACGAGCAGCCGCCCCGCGCCTGCACGCCGAAGAGGTCGTTGAGCAGCGCGACGACGTAGTTGTGGTGCAGGTACTTGCCCGAGGGGGCCTTGATGACGAACGAGACGATGGACAGCCGTTCGGCGGTCAAGTTTCCCAGGATCTCCATGGTGGGCTCGGCCTGCCAGGCGGCCACGGTGCGGCGCAGCAGCCGCTCCTCCTCGGCGCGGATGACCTCGACGCCGACCGCCTGTTTGAGTTGGAAGACCAGCCCCGCGCGGATCGATTCGACGATGGCCGGGGTGCCGCCTTCCTCGCGGTGTGCTGGGTCGGTGAGGAAACGGTGTTCGGTCGGGTTGACGTAGGCGACGGTGCCCCCGCCTGGCACGACCGGGACCCGGTTGGTCAGCAGCCCCCGTCGCACGACGAGGACCCCCGGGGTGGCCGGGCCGCCGATGAACTTGTGCGGCGATAGGAAGACCGCGTCCTTGTATGCCGTGGGGTCGGGCGCGCCGTCCGGCCCGGCCGGGCACATCTGAATGTCGACATAGGGCCCCGCAGCGGCGAAATCCCAGAACGACAGCGCGCCATGGGTGTGCAGCAGCCGGGCGATCGCCGCAGTGTCCGAGACGATGCCGGTGACATTGCTTGCGGCAGAAAAGGATCCGATCCGCAGCGGCCGGTCGGCGTAGTGCTCCAGCTGCCGCTCGAGAGCTGCGAGATCGATGTGCCCGTCGAGGTCCTGGGGGATGACGACCACGTCGGCGATCGTCTCGCGCCAGGAGACTTCGTTGGAGTGATGCTCGTAGGGGCCGATGAAGACGACCGGTCGCTCGTCGGCGGGAATGTGCCGGGTGAGCTGGTAGCGGTCCTCCAGGGTGCTCGGCACCCGCAGCCCGAGGATGCCGATGAGCTTGTCGATCGCACCGGTGCAGCCCGACCCCGCGAAGATGACGACAGTCTCGTCGTCACCGCCGACTGCGGCGTGGATGATGTCCCGGGCATCCTCGCGCAGCCGGGTGGTCTGCAGCCCGGTGCCCGACGACTCGGTGTGCGTGTTGGCGTAGCGCGGCAGCACTTCGTCGCGGATGAAGTCCTCGATGAAGCTCAGGGCGCGCCCTGAGGCCGTGTAGTCGGCATAGGTGACCCGGCGCGGACCGTAGGGGCCGGGAAGGACCTGGTCGTCGCCGATGACGCTCTCGCGGATCCGGCGCAGCAGCGGGCTGTCCATGCCGTCAGAATAAGCGCGTCTATCGCTCGAACGCTAGAACATAAGACAAAGTTATGTATGCCGTTCGGTCGCCGGATGCGGGGGGATGTGCGGGATGGCGAGGGTCGCGAGCAGACCCACGAGCAGGGCTGCGGCGGCGAACCAGGCGGTGGTGCGGCTGGCGTCGATCATCGCCTCGCGCGCGGCTTGCGCGACCGGGGCGGTGCGGGGGTCGGCGGCCAGGCCGGGGATCGCGGCACCGGCCGAGCCCCGCACGATCTCGACGACCTGGGTGCGGACGGCGGACGGCATACCCGTGCTTTCCAAGCGCGCTTCAGTGCCGGAGCCCAGTGAGGTGACCAGCAGCGTGCCCAGGACCGCGACCCCAAGAGCGGAACCGAGCTGCCGAATGGTGCTCTGCATGCCGGAGGCCTGACCGCCTTGGGCCGGGGGCACGTCGCTCATGATGATCGAGCTGAGTTGGGCGGTGGCCATCCCGACGCCGACGCCGTAAGTGAACAGCGCCAGAGCGATGAGCCAACCGGGGATGGTCAGCGAGATCGTCGCGGCGAGGGCGGCGATGCCGATGGCTTCCAAGGCCAGGCCGATGCGCACCACGGCCCGCTGGCCGAGCGCCCGAGTCGCCTGCGGGGTGACCCCCGACGCGAGGAACGCGCCGATCGCCAGTGACACGAGCAACCAGCCGGCGCCGAGGGCGGAGTAACCGAGAGTGCCCTGCAGCAACAGGGGGAGAGCGAACATCAGCCCGAACTCGCCGAAGGCGACGATGGCGGCGGCGATATTGCCGTAGCGCAGGGTGGGCAGCCGCAGCAGGTCCAGGTCGATGAGCGTGGGGTGGCCTTGTGAGCGTCCGCGGGCCTCGCGGACGAAGAAGGCCACCAGACTGAGGAGGGCGACGGCGAGCACGACGGGCACCGGGGAGATCGCTCCGGAGGGTTGCCGCCACCAGCCGTAGGTGGCGCCCTCGATGAGGGCGAAGACGAGGCCGGCCATGGCGACGGCTGCGGCGAGTGCGCCGACGAGGTCGAGGTGGCGTTCGGTGGCGGGGTCGCGGGTCTCGGGCAGTGCCTTGAGGATGCCGAGCAGGACGAGCAGGCCGAACGGGATGTTGAGCCAGAAGGCCCAGCGCCAGCTGAAGTCCGTGGCCAGCCAGCCGCCGACGAGTGGGCCGACGGCGGCCATGCCCCCGATGGTCGAGCCGTAGACCGCGAAGGCGATCGGGCGGGCCGCGCCGGTGAAGAGCGCGTTCATCGTTGAGAGCGTGGTCGGCAGGATCATCGCCGCGCCGACGCCTTGCAGGATCCGAGCGAGGATGAGCGCCTCGCCGCTGCCCGATGCCCCGGCGAATATCGAGGACAGCATGAAGATCGTCATGCCGAGCGCGAAAACCAGGCGACGCCCGCGCAGGTCGCCGATCCGGCCGACCGTGAGCAACAGGGCGGCGAACACCAGCGCATAGGAGGCGTTGAGCCACTCGGCCTGAGAGGCGGTCAGGTCCAGGTCGCGGATGACCACCGGGAGGGCGACGTTGACGATCGTCGCGTCCATGATGACCAGCGAGACACCCAAGGCGATGGTCGCCAGTGCCAGCCAGGGCAGCTTCGGTGCGGAAGGTTGACTCGTCGAGGTGGTCGAGCCGGGCGCGTCCGGTGGGGGAGTCGGGTGCGCGGAGGGTGCTGTGGTCACCCGGCAATGTTATCGACACGTCTGTCGACAACGCAACAGCAGGTGTGCCGGGATCGGCACCGGTCGGGCGGCGTTCGGGCGGCCTGTCGGCGGCATTCGGGAGCACGGTAGGCCCCCGCGCGCCGTCGTAGACTGACCGGATGCCGCGCATTGAGGCCGCCACGGTCGCCGAACACAACGCCATGCGCCGTCGGCAGGTGGTCGACGCGGCAGCCGAGGTGCTCGGTGAGGTCGGCGTCAACGGCTTCACCCCCGCGGCAGTGGCCAAGCGCGCGGGTCTGGCCCGCAGCAGCATGTACCAGTACTACCCCTCCACCGAGGCCCTTCTCGGCGCCGCCATCTCCGAAATGCTGGTGCGCAGCCGCGACCGGATGAGCGAGGCAATCGACGGGGCCGGCACTCCCGCCGAGCGTGTCACGGCATACGTGCGCGAAGCGATCGCCGACGCGACCTCGGGACACGCGACGATGCCCGACGTCCACGCGATCGAGATGCCCGAGGTATGCCGGGAAGGCGTTCGCGCGCTGCACGACGAGATCATGGAACCGCTGCGGTCGGCCCTCGAGGATGCCGGCGTGCCCGACCCAGGGATGGCCAGCGTTCTGGTCCGTGGCCTGGTCAATGCCGCGGTGAGTGCCGCCCGTCGGGGCGCGCCACGAGCAGCGCTGGAGGACGCCACGGTCGAGTTCGTCCTCGCAGGGGTCGGCCTGGGCGCTCCGGCGGCCCTGGTCTAGGGTCGCGAGGGTGAACCAGCCCGCCCGCGTCCACGTGCGCAGCTATCAGGTGCGGGTCGAGGATCTCAACCCCTCCGGCCACATGGACAACCTGTGCATCATGCGCGCCTTCGACGAGGCCCGTCACGTCCTGCTCGGGATGCGCGGTCCAGGCGGGGTCGTCGTCGCACCGGGGATGCTCGATGTCGCCGGCCCCGGAGTCACCCAACTCGTCGCCCGCCACCAGGTCGACTATGTCCGTGAGCTGCACTACGACCCCGACCACCCGCTCGAGGTGCGGATCTGGGTATGCCGGGTGGGTGGCTCCTCGTTCGACCTCGCTGCCGAGGTGCGCCAGCGTGCAGGGGATGAGGTCGCCGCGGTCATCGCGTCGACGACCGTCCTGCTCGACGTGGCAACGGCCCGGCCGTGGCCGATGTCCGAGCACGTGCGGATCGCGATCGCCAGCTACCTCGGTCCGGCCCCCGCCTTCCGATCCGGCCGCTGATCCCTGCCGATCCCCGCAGATGACCGGCGATTGGCGCTGAGCGACCTCCATCTCAGTCCCGGTGGGTCATCCGGGCCGGTGGTACGCCACCAGATAGGGTCGGCTGGTGCCGGATATCGCTTACCCCCTCGCCGAGCGCACCCTGGCGAATGGACTCCGGGTTTTCGTGTCCGCGGACCACACGGTGCCCACGGTCACGGTCAACATCTGGGTCAAGGTCGGGTCTCGCGATGAGGTCGCCGGTCGCACCGGGTTGGCCCACCTCTTCGAGCACCTCATGTTCCAGGGGTCGCGCAATGTCCCTTCCGGCGAACACTTTTCGGCGCTGCTGGCCGCGGGCGGACGGGTCAATGCGACGACCTGGTTCGACCGCACCAACTACTTCGAGACGGTGCCCAAGGGTGCCCTCGAACTCGCCCTGTGGCTGGAAGCGGACCGGCATGGCCGACTCCTCGACGCGGTCACCCAGGAGAACCTCGACAACCAGCGCGACGTGGTCAAGGAGGAGAAGCGGCAGCGTTACGACAACTCGCCCTATGGCAATGCGATGCGGGATGTCTACGCCACGATCTTCCCGCAGGGACACCCTTACCATCACCCGACGATCGGGTCCATGGCCGACCTGGAAGCAGCCACCCTCGCGGACGTGCACGCCTTCTTCGCCGAGCACTACGGCCCCAACAACAGTGTGCTGACCATTGTCGGCGATGTCACCGAGGCCGAGGCCTTCGGGCTCGTGGAGAAGCACTTCGGCCCGTTGCGACCCACCGCGACCGCGCGGGTGGAGGGCACCATGCCGGTCCTGCCGCCGCTCACCGAGCCGGTGCGATTCGAGCACCGGGGTCCGGTGCCCAACGACCGGCTCTACCTCGCTTTCCGGTTGCCCGCCGACGGCACCGAGGACTTCTTGGCCGTCGGGTTGGCCATGGACATCCTCGGTGGGTTGTCCTCCTCTCGCATGGTGGAGCGACTGGTCCGCACCGAAACCATCGCTACGGGCTTGTCGGCCCACCCCATGGGCCTGGCCGGCGGGGTGTCACTGGGGATCGTCTCGGCCGACGTGCTGGAAGGGATCGACCCCGAGGTCGTCGAGCGGGCGATCTGCGAGGAACTCGAGCGCTTCGCCGCTGCCGGGCCTACCGACGAGGAACTCGAGGCGGCGGTCGCGGAGACCGAACGGTCCTGGCTCTCCGCCCTCGCCGGCCAAGACGAGCGCGCCGACCAGATCTCCCACTACGCCGCTCTGTATGACGACCCGGGCTACGTCAACTCGTTCCTCGATCGCGTGCGGGCCGTGACCGCGGCCGAGATCCGCGCTGCGGCAACGGCATACCTGCTCCCGCAGCAACGAGCGGTGGTGGCCTATCTCGTCGACGTCGAGCCGGGCCAGGCCGCGACGTCACCCACCATCTCGGCTGAGGACGGAGTGCAACGGTGACCCCCGAGGCTGTGGACAACCCCGAAGCCCTCCCGCGCCCCGATGTCCGCCCCGCCGAGCCCTTCGTGGTGCCATTGCCGGTGCGAGAACGCCTCGACAACGGGCTGACCGTCCTGCGCTATGACATGCCCGGCCAGTACATCCACTCGGTGCGGCTGGCGATCCCCATCGCCTTGCATCAGGAGCCGCTGGCCAAGGAGGGGGTCGCGACGATCATGGCGCGGACCCTCGATGAGGGGACGGCACGGCATACCGCCTTGGAGTTCGCGCGCCTGCTCGAGCGCCGGGGGGTGGCCCTCGGAGCGGGGGTGGGGGAGTCGGGACTGTCCCTCGACATCGACGTCGCCAAACGGCACCTCGACTACGCGCTCGACCTGCTGCGTCAGGCCCTTGTCGAACCGGCCTTCCCATCCGACCAGGTGGAGCGACACATCTCCACCCGGCTGGCCGAGATCGAGCAGGAACGATCCATCGCTGGGCACCGCGCCGCGGCGGAGTTCTGGAGCACCTACTTCGACCCCGCGTCGCGCGCATCCCGGCCGGTCGGCGGACGGGCCGAGACTGTCGCGGCTGTGACCCGCGAGGACGTCCTTGCGTTCCACGCCCGGCATGTCGCCCCCGATGAGGCCACCCTCGTCATCGCGGGAGATTTCACCGGCATCGACGTCATTGCCTCGATCAGCCGAGCTCTGGGTGGCTGGACCGCTCAACCCGCCTACCAGGCACCACCCGCCCGACCGACGCCGGACGTGGCTCCCGACCGCGCGCGGATCGTCGTGGTCGACCGCCCGGAATCTGTTCAGACCGAGGTCCTCGTCGGCGCCCCGGGTCCGGACCGCCAGGTCGAGGGTGGCTGGGCGCCCTACCCCCTGCTGGGGTTCATGCTCGGCGGCGGGCCGACCGCACGCCTGGATGCCCTGCTGCGTGAGGATAAGGGCTACACCTACGGGGTCCGGGCGAGTTTCCGTCCGCGCCGCCGGGAGGGGGTCTTCCTCACCTCGGGCAGCGTGCGCGCGGACGCGACGGTCGATGCCGTGCGACTGCTGCTGGGCGTGCTCGACGGTGCCCGAGAGGGCTTCACCGACGAGGAGGTGGCCCACGGGGTGCGCTACCTCACGCTGACCGCGCCCGGACGCTATGCGACCGCCGACGCCGTGGCCGACGAAGCAGCCGCGCTTGCCTACGACGGGCTGACCACCGGTTTCACCGGGCAGACCCTGCGCGACCTGACCGGCATGGACGCCGACCGAGTCAGCGCGGCCTACCGGCGCTTCGTCGACGGGCGCTGGACCGTGGTGCTCGTGGGCGATGCAGCAGGGTTCATCGACGGGGTGCGTGACCTGGGCCGCGGTGACGTCACCGTGGTGCCGGCCTGAGCCAGGCCGGTATGCCGTCCGGTCGCCTTCCCCAGTCACCGCACCCGGTGTCGCGCCTGGTCATCCCGAGCCCCATCGGCGATCTGGCCCTGGAATCCGCCGACGGAGCGACACTGAGTGCGATCCGCTTCGACGGTGCCCGGCTCACGCCGACCCTGGACCCGCCCGAGATCCTCGCGCTGGCCCACAGACAGCTGGGGGAATACTTCGCCGGAGACCGCACGGTCTTCGAGCTTCCGTTGGGAGCCCGCGGCACGCCCTTCCAGCACCGGGTGTGGGATCTGGTCGCGACGATCCCCTATGGCCGCACGGTGACCTACGGTTCGCTGGCCGCGCGGTTGGGCCTCACCCCTGGGGCCGCACGGGCCGTCGGGGGTGCCAACGGCTCCAACCCACTGCCGATCGTGGTGCCCTGCCACCGGGTGATCGGATCCGACGGGACGCTCACCGGGTATGCCGGTGGGTTGGCTCGCAAGCACCTGCTGTTACAGCTCGAAGGCGTGCCCTCGAGGGACGATCAGGTGCCCCTGTTCGACCTCGACGCTCTTGGCTGACCTCGCCTGAGTTCGGCCGAGCTCGACTGAACTCGCTTGAGCTCAACCGACCACACTCCCGGCCTGGCTGATCAGCCCTGGCCGCTCGTGCCGATCCGTTCCAGCACCGCATCGTGCAGCAGTCCGTTGGTCGCCAGCGCATTGCCGCTCCAACATCCCGGCGCGCCGTCGAGTCCGGTGAACCGGCCCCCCGCCTCGGTGACGATCGGCACCAAGGCTGCCATGTCGTAGGTGGCCAGCGATGGCTCGGTGGCGATATCGACGCACCCCTCGGCCAACAGCATGTAGGACCAGAAGTCGCCGTAGGCGCGGGTGCGCCAGCACGCGTCGAGCAGGTCGAGGAACTGTGGCCGGCGACCGAGCTCGGCCCACCCGCTGATCGAGGCGTAGGACAACGAGGCGTCGCCGAGCTCGGCCACGGCGGAGACCTGCAGCGCGGTGGCCGCGGACAGTGACCGACCGGCATACGCGCCGGTGCCCTGCGCCGCCCACCATCGCCGCTGCAGCGCGGGCGCCGATACCAGCCCGACGACCGGCTCGTCGCCATCCACGAGAGCGATGAGCGTGGCCCAGACAGGCACCCCGCGCACGTAGTTCTTGGTGCCATCGATGGGGTCGAGGATCCAGCGGCGGGGTCCGTGCCCAGTGGTGCCGAACTCCTCGCCCTGCACGGCGTCCCGGGGGCGAGTCCGCGACAGCTGGGCGCGGATGAGTTCCTCTGCGGCCCGGTCGGCATCGCTCACCGGGGTGAGGTCGGGTTTGGTCTCGACCCGCAGATCGGCGGCTCGGAACCGCGCCATGGTGACGCGCTCAGCGGCATCGGCCAGCACATGGGCCAGCCGGAGGTCATCGAGATAACGGGTGCGGTCCGACGCGGTCACGATCTCAACCTACCGGCGTCTGCGGCACCGCGAGGCAGGGCCTCAGCTGCCCCAGACCGACTCGGCCCCCGAGTGACCGGTGCGCAAGGTCCAGATGACGGCGAGCGTGCCGGCCACTGCGGTGACGACGACGGCGAGTGTCGTGAAGCCCTTGCGCTGGCGCCCCACCGCGACGACGAGGGCAGCCACGCAGAGCAACAGCGCGAAGAGCGGCAGCTTCGATCCGAGCGCGACGTGGGTGTCGATCCGCAGTCCCGCCATCTGGTGCAGCAGACGTTCGCCGCTCTCCTTGGCCAGGACGGCGAAGGCCAGGACGACGAGATTGGCCGCCACGACCGGCCAGGCGGCGATCGCTCGCCAGCGGGGACGGGCGGCAACAACGACGGTGATCAGAGCCATGAGCGGCAACAGCACCACGACCGCGTGCACGACCAAAGGGTGCAGCGGAAGGCCGAGCACGGTGTCGATCACAAGCGGCTCCTGTCGGAGGGGGCGGACTCAATGATGGTGGTCGCTTCTTTTGGGGCCGTCAACCGACGGATTCGTCGGTCTCGCCCTCGCCGGACCGGGCCCGCAGCAGTCGGCGCACCGAATCCAACCGCGCCGCCCCACCGACTCCGGCCGCACCGGAGGCGACGAAGACGCCCAGGGCGCACTCAGGTTCGTCGTGGGTGCAGCCGCGTGGGCACAGCTCGGTGCCCGGCTCCAGGTCGGGGAAGAGGGACACGATCCGCCCTGGCGCGACATGGGCCAACCCGAAGCTACGCACCCCAGGGGTGTCGATCACCCAGCCGGCATCATCGGGCAGCCGGAGCGCGACTGCTGACGTCGAGGTATGCCGTCCACGTCCGGTCGCGGCGTTGACTCGGCCGGTCGAGCGCAGCGCCCCTGGCACGAGGGCATTGACGAGGGTGGACTTGCCCACGCCTGAGTGGCCCACGAACACCGACAGGTGACCAGTCACCAGGTCGTGGAGCGCGTCGATGCCGACGAGTGAGCGGTCTGCGGAGCGACTGCTGACCAGGCAGGGCACATCGAGAGCGGCATACGACTCGATGAGCGCGTCCGGGCTGCTGAGGTCGGCTTTGGTGAGGACGATCGCCGGCTGCATCCCTGCATCGAATGCCGCCACCAGGCAGCGGTCGATGAGCCGGGGGCGCGGCTCGGGATTGACCACGGAGGTGACGATCACCAGTTGGTCGGCATTGGCGACGACGACGCGCTCGACGGGGTCGGTGTCGTCGGCACTGCGACGCAGCACGGTCTCGCGCGGCTCGACCCGCACGATGCGCCCCAGCGTGTCGGTCGTGCCCGACACGTCGCCGACGACCCCGACGCGGTCGCCCACGACGATGCCCCCACGGGCCAGTTCTCGAGCCTTCATCGCGATGACCGACCGCTGCGGGTATGCCGTGCCACCCACCCCCGCGCCCAGCAGCACGGTGAACCGCCCTCGATCGACGGCGGTCACCATCCCGACGGCGGCGTCCTCGTGCTTGGGCCGGTCCTTGGACCGAGGTCGCGTGCGGCGACCAGGACGCACTCGGACATCGGACTCGTCGAGGTCGCGCCAACTCATCCGAGCATCTCTTCCCACAGCCCGCTGAAGCCCGGGAGGGTCTTGCCCGTGGTCTCGATGTTCTCGACGGTCAGGTCGGGCACCCGCAGGCCGATGATCGCTCCGGCGGTCGCCATCCGGTGATCGTGGTAGGTGTGGAATAGTCTGCCGCGCAATGGTTTCGGCACGATGTGGAGGCCATCAGGGGCTTCCCTCACGGTCGCGCCGAGGGCCGACAGCTCGGTCGACAGCGCCGCCAGCCGGTCGGTCTCGTGACCGCGGATATGGGCCACTCCGCGGATCCACGTCGGACCGTCTGCCAAGACGGCCAGGGCCGCCACTGTGGGCGTGAGCTCGCTCGCGTCGTGCAGGTCGACATCGATTCCGTGCACGGTGCCGTCGCCGACGACGCTCAGCCCGTCGCTATCCAGGTCGACCGCGCCGCCCATGTGGGTGAGCACGTCACGCAGCAGGTCACCGGCCTGAGTCGTGGCAGTCGGCCACCCGGGGACACGCACCCGGCCCCCAGCAGCGAGGGCGGCCGCCAGGAAGGGGCCGGCATTGGACAGATCGGGCTCGACAGTGACGTCAAGGCCGCAGATGGGCCCAGCGGCGACCTTCCAGCAGTTGGCTTGGCTGTCATCGACAGTTATCCCCGCCTGCCGGAGGGTAGCGACCGTCATGTCGATGTGTGGCTGACTCGGCACCGGCTTGCCGTCGTGGACGATCGTGACTCCCTCGTCGTAGCGGGCGCCGGACAACAGCAGCGCCGACACGAACTGCGACGAGCGTGAGGCGTCGAGGACCACCCGTCCGCCTCGGACCGAACCCGAACCCGCGATGACGAAGGGCAGGGCATCGGACGGCGAGTCGACGGTCACCCCGAGGGCACGGAGGGCGTCCAGCACCGGCCCCATGGGCCGGGATCGGGCCTGCTCGTCACCGTCGAAGCGCACCGGGCCGTCGGCCAACGCGGCCAGCGGGGGCAGGAACCGCATCACCGTGCCGGCCAGGCCACAGTCGACCGTGGTGTGCCCCCGAACCCGGGCCGGTGTGACGACCCAGGACTCGTCCGGGCCGTCCGCGATAGACGCACCCAGCCTGCGCAGCGCGTCGGCCATCAGGAAGGTGTCGCGCGAGCGGAGCGCAGATCGCAGCACCGACGGGTGCTCCGCGAGGGCCGCGATCACGAGATATCGGTTGGTCAGCGACTTGCTCCCCGGGATTCGGACGACAGCGTCGAGGGGACGCTGCGCGGTGGGGGCCGCCCAGGCGGCGCTCATGCGGCGAGGCGCTCGCGGGCGCCTTCGACCCGGGATGTGGCGCTTTCGCGCAGTCTGCCGGCCCGCCAGGCCAGGCCAGGCTTGCCGTCAGTGTCCACCGTCGCCAGGAGCAGCCCGCCGAGCATCGAGAGATTCTTGAGGAACTGGATCTTCTGGGCGGGCCGCTCGGCTTCCGGGACCTCCCAGAAAGAATGCACCGACAGGGTCGTCGGAACCAGGGAGACGGCCAGCACCCCGGCGGCCACCCGGGGCATCCGCCCGGTGGCGAGCAACGCGCCGCCGGCCAGCATCGCGACCCCGTTGGCCCGCACGAGGAGCTCCTTGTCGTCGGGCAATCCGAGCGCCGGGATGAGCCGGTCGAGCAGGGCAGTGGCCGCCCGTACCCGCCCGCCGGGGCGTTTGATCGTCTCCAGGCCGCTGACCAGGAAGATCGACGCGAGCATCGGCCGGGCGAGAGCGCGGATCATGAGTCCTCCGTGAGATGGGGTAGGTCTTACGGTAGTCGGCATGTGTGGAC
This sequence comes from Actinomycetales bacterium, assembly GCA_016710385.1. Taxonomy (GTDB): domain Bacteria; phylum Actinomycetota; class Actinomycetes; order Actinomycetales; family Dermatophilaceae; genus Phosphoribacter; species Phosphoribacter freyrii. The sequence goes on along the minus strand of JADJVX010000017.1, from coordinate 358,849 downwards.
GGTACGCGGCGGCCAAGGACCAGGCGGAGCTGGTCCTGGAGTTCGAGGTCGAGGTCGTGGCAACGGGAGAACCCAGCCGGTCGGTGCTCGCCAACCCCCAGCAGCCGCCCGCGGGCACTCCGGATCACAACATGGCGCCGACTAAGCAGGCTCCGGTCGTGCTCACTCGCGCACCGCGTCGGGCTGGCACCGGCGGACAGTCTGCGGATGCGGCAGATCCTGCAGCTGCTGCGGCCGCGGAATCGGTCGGGGAGGCAACCACGGCTCTGCGGCAGCTGAGACTGATGACCTGGGGCCTGGTCCCGAGTTGGGCGAAGGACCCGTCGGTGGGTGTGCGGATGATCAACGCCCGTGCCGAAAGCGTGCTGGACAAGCCCGCCTTCAGGCGCGCCGTCGCATCGCGCCGATTGCTCGTGCCGGCGGCTGGGTGGTACGAATGGCAGCCCTCCCCGACGGTGCTCGACGCCAAAGGCAAGCCCCGGAAACAACCCTTCTTCATCGCCCGGGCTGACGGCCACAGCTGCGCCTTCGCCGGTGTCTACGAGTTCTGGCGAGACCCGGCCATCATCGATGGTTCCGACCCCGCGGCGTGGTTGTCCAGCTTCACCATCCTCACCACGGCGGCCGAGCCGGGCCTCGATCGCATCCACGACCGTCAGCCGCTCGTCCTCGAGCCCGCGGATTGGTCCACCTGGCTGGACCCGCTGGTCAGCGATCCTGCCGAGGTGCGCCACCTGTTGGCCTTCCGCGAGGAGGGGAGGTTCACGGCATACCCCGTGACGACTGCGGTGAACCGCACCGCCAACACCGGCCCTGAGCTGCTCCTGCCCGCGCCGACGGACCAACTCCGCGGCGTCGTCGATCCCGCCACCGGAGAGGTCATCGGATGAGGATTGCCGCCCCTGACCAGCCGACCGTCCTCACCCTGGAGACGCCGACCGGGCTGGCCCGCGCCCACGTCTACGCCCCGCCAGGCAGGCCACGTGGGCGGGTGGCACTCGGCCATGGCGCCGGGCCGAGCATCACCACCGTCGACCTCGTCGCAGCGCGGAAAACGTTGTGCGACAACCGATTCTCCGTTGCCGTCATTGAGCAACCATGGTTAGTCGCCGGCCGCAAGGTAGCCGTGCGCCCTGCTGCTCTCGACCAGGCATGGATCCCGGTCATCGAACAGTTGAGCGCCGGGATCTGGGCGGAGATCGGCGGACCACTGCTCGTGGCCGGCCGCAGCGCAGGGGCCCGCGTTGCCTGCCGCACCGCGACGTCGGTCGGCGCCGACGCGGTGCTCGCGCTGTCCTTCCCGCTGCACCCACCGGGAAAGCCCGAGGCGAGCCGCGGCGACGAGCTCGTCACCCCGGTGCGGGCCGGCCTGCCGGTGGCAGTGCTGCAGGGAGAGTCCGACCCGTTCGGCACTCCGGCCGAGTTCACGGCATACCTGTCCTCCGTTGGGCTACAAGGGAATCCGAGCCTGTATGCCGTCCCTGGCACGCACACGATCCCGGCGCGAGCCGCTGCGGCGTGTGCGGCCGCGGTGACCTCCGCGCTCGCGGTGCTGGTGCCCTGACGGGGTCACCCGTGGCGGCGCTTCACCACCGGCGCGGGAATGGTCGCCGTGGCCCGAGTGTTATCTGCGCTGACTCACCGCTGGCCCATTCGCCTCATTCGACGTCCCCTGGAGTGTCCGTGTTCGTGTTGTCGGTCTTGCCGCAGGGGACCTGGCTCCCCGCGCGGGAGTCGGCTTCTCCCGGGCGACCACTACTGTGGACGTCGATGAGCGACAACGAGACCAGCGCCGGGGCTGCCACGGCTGCCGAGGACCCAGCCCCCGCGCCTGCGGAAATCATCGACGCACCAGTGCGATCGGCGGACGAGACGCCGGCCGAGCGGGCTGCCCGCTTCGAGCGTGAGGCGCTGCCCTTGCTCGACCAGTTGTACTCCGCAGCACTGCGCACCACGCGCAACCCGGCAGACGCCGAGGACCTCGTGCAGGAGACCTTCGCCAAGGCGTTCGCGGCGTTCCACCAGTACCAGCCCGGCACCAACCTCAAGGCGTGGATGTACCGCATCCTCACCAACACCTACATCAACACCTATCGCAAGCGGCAGCGCGAACCACAGCAGTCGGACTCGGCCGAGATCGAGGACTACCAGCTGCATCGCGCCAACTCGCACAGTTCGTCCGGCGGCCGGTCCGCCGAAGATGTCGCGTTGGACCACCTGCCCGACAGCGATGTCAAGCGCGCCCTGCTCGCGCTGCCCGAGGAGTTCCGTCTCGCCGTCTACTTCGCCGACGTCGAGGGGTATGCCTACAAGGAGATCGCCGAGATCATGCAGACGCCGATCGGAACGGTGATGTCGCGGCTGCACCGCGGTCGCCGGCAGTTGCGGGAACTGCTCAGCGAGTATGCCGTCGAGCGGGGTTTCGTCCGCCCGTCCGATACCGGCGACCCGAGTCCGGAGCAGCCGTCATGAGCCCGGATCGCGACGTGCAGCCACCGTCGCCGGTCGAGTGTTCCGAGGCCCTTCTGCGGGTGTTCGAGTACCTGGACGGGGAGATGGGCCTGGAGGACCAGGCCAAGGTGCGCGCCCACCTCGACCAATGTGCCGAGTGCTTCCGGCAATACGACCTGGACCAGATGGTCAAACTCGTCGTCAAGCGGTCGTGCGCGGAGGTCCAGGCCCCCGTTCGGTTGCGCAGCACCATCCTCACCCGGCTCACGCTGATCCAGATCGAGTCCACCGACTGATCACAGGCTCTGGCAAGCATTCATCTCACCGGCGGTCGCCGGACACCAGCAGGCCCGCGCTCTCGGGTGAGAGCGCGGGCCTGCTGGTTGCTCGAGCCGGCTGACTCAGGCGTTGGGCTTGCGCCCGTGATTGGCCGAGTTGTTCTTGCGGCTACGACGCTTCCGCGAGCGCTTGCTCATTGCTGACCGTCTCTCTGTCGTGTCGCATCCGCTCCGGATGCGCCCGAGCCGATATTGAAGCACAATTGCGCGTGGAGGGGTGTGAGCCGTCGGGCCCGGGGCTGGGGCGCGAGGGCGCTGCTCGGCAGTCGGTTCCTGTGAGTCGACCCGATCGCGACCCTCCGTCCTTCGGGCCGTGACGGCTTGCGCCGCGCCCCGTCGAGTGTCATCCGCATTCGGCGTTTCCCGCACCCGGTCGGAGGACCATCCCATGAAGACCTTCTCCAAGCTGTTCGAGGCGATGCTGAGCAAGGACGCCACCCCCACCTGGAACGGTCAGACCGTCCCAGTCTCCCCGCGATCCTGAGGCTTTTCGCGCACCATTCGCTTGTTTGTTCGTCACTTCCCTCCACTTTCTGTCTGTCCACCTGGGCCGTCGACCGGTTGCGTCCGGCCCCTTGTCTCCTGATGTGAGGACCCCCAAATGAACACCTACCCGCAGTCCGTCACCACCTTCCACACCTGGAACCCGGTCGCCGAGTCGTTCCACACCTGGAACCCGGTCGCCGAGTCGTTCCACACCTGGAACCCGGTCGCCGAGTCGTTCCACACCTGGAACCCAGTCGCCGAGTCGTTCCACACCTGGAACCCCCGCTGACCTCTCGCCCCCGCTGACCGCCCCGGCACGGCTGGTCGGCCAGAACCCAACCTCATCTCGCAACGTCCGAAGGAATCGATCATGACCCGCACCGCTCGCCCTGACACCTTCCACACCTGGAACCCGATCGCCGAGTCGTTCCACACCTGGAACCCCGTCGCCGAGTCGTTCCACACCTGGAACCCCGTCGCCGAGTCGTTCCACACCTGGAACCCCGTCGCCGAGTCGTTCCACACGTGGAACCCCCGCTGACCTCTCGCCCCCGCTGACCTCCCCGGCACGGCTGGTCGGCCAGAACCCAACCTCATCTCGCAACGTCCGAAGGAATCGATCATGACCCGCACCGCTCGCCCTGACACCTTCCACACCTGGAACCCGGTCGCCGAGACGTTCCACACCTGGAACCCGGTCGCCGAGTCGTTCCACACCTGGAACCCGGTCGCCGAGTCGTTCCACACCTGGAACCCGGTCGCCGAGTCGTTCCACACGTGGAACCCCCGCTGATCTGCACTGCGGGGACCCGGCTCCAGATCGTTGCCCAGTAGTCTCCTGACATGGTCCAGGGGGCAGTACCACCAAGAGCCCCCCGGCCGGGTTGGGCAGTACTCCTCTACATCGGCCTCACCGTTGCCGCCGCCGCCAGCAGCAGCGCACTCGGCTGGCATCAGGCGGGTCTTCCCAGGGATGTTTTCGCGCTCGTCGTCCTCGCCGTATTGGGTCTGTTGAGCCAGGCGCTGCGGGTCACGGTGCTCAACCGGGTGAGCCTGGCAGCGGGAAGCATCGTCAACCTCGCGGCGTCCGTCCTCGTCGGGCCCGTCGGCGCAGCCATCGTCAGTGCGCTGCCCATGGTGCTTTACGCGGACACGCGGCGTCTGTCCGTCCGCACCTTCAACACTGCCATGGGTGCCCTGCTCGGTTCGCTCTGCGGGCTGGTCTATCTCTGGGCTGGTGGCGCCACCGACCTGACCGCGCTGCGCGGGCCGGGGGAGATGCTCCTGAGGGTGGGGCTCCCCCTGATGATCGCCGACGTCGCGCAGAGCTTGGGCAACGTCATGCTTCTCGGCGGGGTCGTGTGGGCCGACCAGCGCATTCGCTACCGGCCGTTCGTCGTGCAGTTGCTCACGACCTCTGGGTTGGCCCAGATCGGCTACGGCGTGATCGGCTTCTTGTTCGTCATCCTCTGGGTGCCGGCCCAGGTGGGCGCGTTTAGCGCTGTCCTCATCCTCCTTCCGTTGTTTGTCGCACGCTGGGCCTTCGTCCAATATGGCGAGGAGGAGAGCGCGCACGAGCGCACGCTGGCCGCCTTCGTCGCAGCGACCGAGGCTCGTGATCCGTATGCCGCGGGGCACAGTGCCCGGGTGGCGCAGCTGGCCGTGTGGACCGGGGAGGCGCTCGGATTCAGTGCCACCGAGACGTCGGCACTTCGCTATGCCGCGATGCTGCACGACGTGGGGTATGTGTCGGTCCCCCTGGCCCTGCACGGTCGGAGTCAACCGACGTCGGCCGAGTGGGTCGCGATCACTCGCCATCCCGACCAAGGCGTCGCCATCCTGCAGGACATCGCGTTCTTGCAGGACTCGCTGGCCGGCATCCGTCACCACCATGAGCGCTTCGACGGCCTGGGCTATCCAGAAGGGTTGCGGGGTCACGACATTCCCCTGTTCGCTCGGGTGATCGCGGTCGCCGATGCCTACGACGCCCTGACGATGCAGCATCCCGGGCACACGGCATACGCGGGACCGGTCGCCTTGGGGCTGTTGGCCGCCAGAGGCGGCACCCACCTCGACCCTGACGTCGTGCGGGCCTTGGGTCTGGCCTTGGAGCGTCACGACTCGCCTCCGCGTACTCCGGATGCCGCGGCGGCGGGCGGCGACCGGATCCAAACGTCCCGCTTCGACCACGACCATCCCGACACCAGTGATTCGCTGGCGCGATTGGATCTCGCGCCGCCTGCGCGGGGCCTGTCGTGACCGCCCGCCAGCGCCTGTCCGCGGGCGTCAAGGTGCCTTCCTGGGCCGAGCGCGCCGTCCCGCTGCTCGGAATCGTCGTGTGGTTGGCGTGCCTGCTGCGTTGGGGTCACCTGGCCGAGTTGGTGACCCAGTGGCAACTCGTCGCAGCCTTCGGGGTCGTCATCGCGGTCGGTGAGTATTTTCGCTTCACCCTGGAAGACGGCCGTGAGGTGGCACCGATGTCACTGGCGGCCGCGATCGGGTTCACTCTGACCAGTTTCTGCGGCGATGTGGACATCAGGTCGGTCCCTGCGGCGCCGATCCTCTTCGTTACCGGCGCCGCGATGCTGCTGGGCAGCCTGCCGCATCTTGCGCGTGGACGGACCGTCGGCGCGGCAGAAATCGCCGCCCGCTTCATTGGGGTGGCGTTCACCGCGTCGCTGTTCCGAGTGCTGCCGTTCGTCGACGGTAGGTCACTGGTCGGGGCCGAGCGGATCTGGTCGGAGGATCGTCCCTTGCTCGCGGTGGTCATGACGGTGGTCTCCGCCGTCGGGCTGGGCGGGTTCCTCGGAATGTCCGCGTTGGCTTCGGCCGCCCGGCGCCGTCGCGACCTCCGTCAATCCCTCGTCGATGAGGTGCGCACCGGGGCCGGTCTCAGCCTCGCGCTCAGCACGACCGGGGCGCTCATCGCTCTGGCCGAACGCCCACTGGGTGTCGTCGCGTTGCCGTTGTTCCTCATGCCCCTGGTCCTCACCCAGTTCGCCTTACGCCAGTATTCGGCCATCCGCGCCACCGATGCCCAGACGGTGCGGGTGCTTTCCCGACTCACCGAAGTGGCCGGTTTCACCCGGCCCGGCCACAGCGACCGGGTGGCGGCCCTCTGTAACGACGTGGGTCACGAACTCGGGCTCTCGGACCGCGAGCTGCGCAGCTTGGAGTATGCCGCGCTGCTGCACGACGTCGGCCAGATCGCCCTGACCGCACCGATACCCGGCGGAGCCACCCTGATGGCCGCTCCGGCCGATCAGGAACAGATCGCCGCCGACGGAGCGGCCATCGTGCGCAAGACCGGGGTCCCGAGCGACGTGGCGGATGCCGTGGAACTGCAGGCCAGTCCCTACCGGCTGGTCCGCGAACAGGGGCAGGCGGTGCCGCTGGCCTCTCGCATCGTCAAGGTGGTCAACGCCTACGACGATCTCGTCGGCGGCTCGATCGCGCCGGGGCGTCGGGCTGCCGCGGTGGAACGGATCCAATTGGGCCTGGGCTACGAGCATGACCCGCGCGTGGTCGCAGCGTTGGAGCGCGCGCTGGCCCGGCAGGGCAGCCTGGACATCCCCCTCGTGCGCGAGTCCTAGTCCCACCAAGGCCGCCGGCGCTCAGAAGTGGCAATCGAGCACCCGGACGACACACGGTAGCGGCGCAACCCTGGCGGGTTGCGCCGCTACCGCTGAGTCGCTCTTGAGATCAGGCCTTCTTGGTCTCCCAGAAAATCTCGGCGATCTGGTCGATCTTGGCCAGCAGGGCGTCGGCCTTGGCGAGGTCCCAGTCACCCTTGGTGCCGGCCGCGCCGGCAAGCTTGGTCGCCTCGTTGAACAGGGTGTGCAGATCGGGATACTTCTCGAAGTGCGGGGCCTTGAAGTAGTCCGTCCACAGCACCCAGAGGTGCTCCTTCACCAGGTGGGAGCGCTGCTCCTTGATGATCGTCGCGCGGATCTTGAACTCGGGGTCGTCGGAGGCCAGCGCCTTCTCGATGGTCGCCTTGACCGACTGTGCCTCGATGCGGGCCTGGGCGGGATCGTAGACGCCACACGGCAGGTCGCAGTGGGCGCTGACCTCGACGGTGGGGGCGAAGATGCGCAGTCGCATGTGGAGTCCCTTCGTGACAGTGGGTCGGGGCCGGCGGCATACCGTCGCCGGTTCCCCTCCAACCTACCCCGATCAGTGCCGAGTTACGGCAGCCAGCACGTGGCCCGAGCGGCTCGTGCCGCCGCCTCAGGTGCCTGGGCGTACGCTGCGAGGCCATCGCGGGAGACGGAAGACCACAATTCCCCGGATCGCCTGGGGTGCCAACCCGCCGACGGTCCAGGAGTCCACTCCCTCCACCGGGTTATCCCGCTCCACCCACCACCGCGCGGGGTCGTGCGGGTCGGGTCCGGTGAGGCGCTTGACCGCCATCGGTCGAGGGCCGGCCGGCCCGTCCGGCAAGTCCACCGCGACGAGACGACCTGGCCTCGGAACGCCCCCCCAACGCACCACGACGAGGTCCCCGTCCACCAGAGTCGGTTCCATCGACTTTCCGCGGACCCGAGCCAGCCCCCAGGGCAGCAGCGGCCGACCGGACGGCATACCGGCGGTGGTATGCCGGCTCAGAGCGAGCGCCGGAAGGCAAGCACGGCGTCGTAGTCCGGGAGCAAGCCCTCGGTGCGCGCCTGCTCCAGGGTGGGCGCTGCCGTGTCCTTCTCGGACAGGATCGGCTCGAAACCAGCAGGAAGGGCCAGCGCCACCGTGGGGTCGAGCGGGGTGATGCCCTTCTCGGCGACCGGGTCGTAGGTTTGCGAGCAGAGGTACATCGCGGTGCCGTCCTCGATGCAGGCCAACGCGTGGCCAAGCCCCTCCGAAAGGTAGACAGCGCGACGGTCGACCGTGTCGAGTCGGACGCTGTCCCAGCGACCGAAGGTCGGTGAGCCGACCCGGATATCGATGATGAAGTCGATGAAGACCCCCGAGAGCGCCGTGACGTACTTGGCCTGGGAGGGCGGGACCGAGGCGTAGTGAATGCCCCGCACGGCACCTGCGGTGGAGACCGAGATATTGGTCTGGAGCACCTGCATCGGGTGCCCAATGTGTTCGGCCAGTTTGTCGGCCCGGAAGCCCTCGGCAAACATGCCCCGAGAATCGGGGAACTGCCGCGGCGTGATCTCCCAGGCGCCCTCGATGGACAGCGGGCGGAACTCCATCAGAGTCCGTCCTTCTCGTCGAGGAGCTCCTGAAGATAGACGCCGTAGCCGCTCTTGGCCAGGCGCTCGGCGAGCAGTCGCAGCTGGTCGTCGTCGATCCAGCCGTTACGCCAGGCCAACTCCTCGACACAGCCGATCTTGTGCCCCTGGCGGGCCTCGACGACATGGACGAACTGACTCGCGTCGAGCAAGCCCTGGAAGGTGCCGGTGTCGAACCAGGCGGTGCCTCGAGGCAGGACCGTCACGGTGAGCTCGCCGCGCTGCAGATAGGCGTCGTTGACACCGGTGATCTCGAGTTCGCCCCGGGCGCTGGGCTTGAGGCCAGCGGCCACCTCGACGACAGAGTTGTCGTAGAAGTAGACGCCCGGCACGGCGAAGTTGGACTTGGGTTTGGCCGGCTTTTCTTCGATGGACAGCACGGTGCCGGACTCGTCGAACTCGACGACGCCGTAGTGCTTGGGGTTGGCCACGTGGTAGGCGAAGACATGGCCTCCGACAATGTCGCGGGTGCCCTCGCGCAGCTGCTCCTCGAGTGATGCCCCGTAGAAGATGTTGTCCCCGAGCACCAGGGCCACCGAGTCCGACCCGATGAAGTCGCGGCCGATAATAAAGGCCTGGGCCAACCCGTCTGGGCTGGGCTGCACGGCATACGAGATCTCGATGCCCCATTCCGAGCCGTCGCCCAGGAGGCGCTGGAACTGAGCGGAGTCGTCCGGGGTGGTGATGATGAGCACCTCTCGGATCTCGGCCTGCAGCAAGGTCGAGAGCGGGTAGTAGATCATCGGCTTGTCGTAAACCGGCATGAGCTGCTTGCTGATGCCTTTGGTGATGGGGTGCAGCCGCGTCCCCGACCCCCCGGCCAGAATGATGCCCTTCATCGGGCCAGGTTACCGGTCGCTCAGGACCCAACCGCCGTTCCGCTAGCCTCAGCGGCATGAAAATCCTCGTCACAGGCGCCAACGGGATGCTGGGGCAGGATGTGGTCACCCACTTGCGAAGTGCGGGGCACGAGGTGACCGCAACCGACCTGCCCGAGGTCGACATCACCTCCGCGAGCGACTGCGCCGCGGCGATCGACGGACATCGCGTCGTCGTCAACACGGCCGCCTACACCGCGGTCGACGCCGCCGAAGAGCACGAGGCGTTGGCTTTCCGCATCAATGCCGTCGGCCCTGCGGTCCTCGCCCGGGCCGCCCGCGAGGTCGGGGCACGGATGGTCCAGATCTCGACCGACTACGTTTTCGCCGGAGCCGCCACCAGCCCGTATGCCGAAGACGCTGCCCTCGCACCGCAGTCGGCCTACGGTCGCACCAAGGCCGCCGGTGAGTGGGCCGTGCGGTCGGAATGCCCGGATTCACTCATCGTGCGAACGGCGTGGCTGTATGGGCCAGGCGGACCCAACTTCGTCAAGACCATGGCCGGCCTGGCCGCGCAGCGCGACACCGTGTCGGTCGTCGACGACCAGCGCGGTCAGCCCACGACGACGGCCGATCTGGCTCGGTTCATCGGGGATCTGCTAGCCACCGCTGCCCCCGCAGGCATCTACCACGGCACCTGTGAGGGCGAGACCACCTGGTTCGGCTTCACTCAGGCGATCTTCGCCGAGCTCGGCCTGGATCCGGGCCGGGTGCTGCCCACGACGAGCGCCGCCTTCGTCCGACCCGCGCCGCGACCGGCATACAGCGTGTTGGCGCACGGAAGGACCCAAGCGGTCGGCGTCGCCTTGCTGCCGCACTGGCGTGAGGCGCTCGCGGCGGTCATCCCGACGCTGGGGATCACCGGGTAGCTAGCGCGGCATAGCCGACCAGCGCCAGGCGCTGGGCGCCGAGCGCGGGCCGACCGGCACCAGCCGGGTGGCCGGCGCCGACCAGTGCGACGCCCGGGCACCGCCACCGCCGGCCTCGCCGCCTCCGAGCGCCGAGAGCACGGCCAGGAGCACGCCGAGGTCCTGCGCCGACGGGGAGCCGTGGACGATTCGGACGACCGGTGCCTCAGCGGCGGGGGATGTCGGGTCGGTGCTCATAGCGGGATGTTCCCGTGCTTCTTGGGCGGAAGGCTCTCGCGCTTGGTCTTCAGTGCCCGCAGTGCCCTGGTGACGTTCATCCGGGTGTTGCTCGGGGTGATGACCGTGTCGATGTAGCCACGTTCGGCCGCGATGTAGGGGTTGGCCAACGTCTGCTCGTAGAGCTTGATGAAGTCGGCCCGGGCCGCCTCGACGTCGCGACCTTCCTTGACCGCCTTCTGCAACTCCTTGCGGTAGAGGATGTTGACTGCGCCCTGGGCTCCCATGACGGCGATCTGGGCAGTCGGCCACGCGAGGTTGATGTCGGCACCCAGGTGCTTGGACCCCATGACGTCGTAGGCACCCCCATAGGCCTTCCGGGTGATCACGGTGATCTTGGGGACGGTCGCCTCGGCGTAGGCGTAGATGAGCTTGGCGCCGCGGCGGATGATGCCGTTCCACTCCTGGTCGGTGCCGGGCAGGAAGCCCGGCACGTCGACGAAGGTGAGGATGGGGACGTTGAACGCGTCGCAGGTGCGCACGAACCGTGCTGCCTTTTCCGATGCCTCGATGTCCAGGCAGCCGGCGAACTGCATCGGCTGGTTGGCGACGACGCCGACCGCCTGACCGTCGACGCGGGCGAAGCCGACGACGATGTTGGGCGCAAAGAGCGCGTGCACCTCAAGGAACTCGCCGTCGTCGACGATGTGCTCGATGACCTGGTGCATGTCGTAGGGCTGGTTGGGGGAGTCCGGGATGCAGGTGTCCAGCCACCGGTCCTCGTCGGTGACCGTGAGGTCGGTGTCGACGTCGAAGGACGGCGGCTCCTCCATGTTGTTGGAGGGCAGGTAGGACAGCAACGCCTTGACGTATTCGATGGCGTCGTCCTCGTCGGTGCCCATGTAGTGGGCGACGCCCGACTTGGTGTTGTGGGCGCGCGCACCGCCGAGGTCTTCGAACGCGACCTCTTCGCCGGTCACCGTCTTGATGACATCGGGTCCGGTGATGAACATGTGCGAGGTCTTGTCGACCATCACGGTGAAGTCGGTGATCGCGGGGGAGTAGACCGCGCCCCCGGCACAAGGCCCCATGATGACCGAGATCTGCGGCACCACCCCGGAATTGCGGACATTGCGGAAGAAGATCTCGCCATAGAGCCCGAGCGAGACGACCCCCTCTTGGATGCGGGCGCCGCCGGAGTCGTTGAGGCCGATCACCGGGCAGCCGATCTTGGCGGCCCAGTCCATGACCTTGACGATCTTCTCGCCGAAGACCTCGCCGAGCGATCCGCCGAAGACGGTGAAGTCCTGAGCGAAGACGGCCACCTGGCGGCCGTCGATCTGGCCATAGCCGGTGACAACGCCGTCGCCATAGGGCCGGTGCTTGTCCTGCCCGAACTGGCTACTGCGGTGCCGAGCGTACTTGTCCATCTCGATGAAGGTGCCTTCATCGAGAAGCGCCTCGAGGCGCTCGCGGGCGGTCTTCTTGCCCTTGGCGTGCTGCTTCTCGACGGCGACGGTGGATCCGGCGTTGGCCACTTCGGCCACTCTGCGCTTGAGATCCGCGAGCTTGCCGGCCGTGGTGGACAGGTCAGGAGCGTTCGCTTCCGCAGCGGCGGCGAATCCGTCATTGGACATGCTGCGAACAATAGCCTTGTCACCGTGCCTGTGCCCATGGACCCCGCGCGTCTCATCGCTGCGGTCTGCTCACCTGCCGGACGGTATGCCGTCGTGGAGGTCCACGAGCGGCTCGGCTCGACCAACTCTCGCGCCGTCTCGATCGCCCAGCCGTATGCCGTCGTCGTGGCCGAGGTGCAGACGGCCGGACGTGGGCGATTGGATCGCACCTGGGAATCCCCGGCTGGTCTGGGTTTAACGTTCTCTGCGCTGCTCCCGGCCCCGACGAGCGCCCCGGGATGGGTGCCGCTGGTCGCCGGACTTGCTGTCGCGGAGGCGATTACGGCGGTCACCGGGCTGCGGCCGGCGCTCAAGTGGCCCAACGACGTGCTCATCGGGCAGCCGCAGCCCGCTGTCGATGGCTCGCCGGTGGCGCCGGCGCCGGTGGCGCCGCTGGGGAAGGTGTGCGGAATCCTTTGCGAGTATCTGCCGCTGGCTCATCCGCTCGTCGTCGTCGGGATCGGCCTCAACGTGCATCAGCAGCGCCCCGACCTGCCCGTGCCCACCGCGACCTCGCTGGCTCTCGCGTGCGGTGGTCGCGGTGCTGTGACGGCCCAGGAGATCGACCGAGAGACCGTCCTGGTCGAGGTCCTCGATCGGCTCGCCCAACGCGTCGCACAGCTGGGCCTGCCGCCCCCCGAGCGGGAGGCGACGTACACGGCATACCGGCAGCAGTGCGCCACCCTGGGCTCGCTCGTGACGGTGACCTTGCCCGATGGCAGCGCCGTCACCGGCACCGCCGTGGCCGTCGACGCCGATGGTGCCTTGCTGGTGGACGACGGTTGGCAGGTCCACACCCTGCGGGCCGGGGACGTCACACACGTCCGGCCCGCGCGAGATCCCATCTGAGCCCGGGCGGGCAGCCGACTACGTCCGTTCACATCGGCTTGGCATGATGCTCGCATGACCGAACTCACACCCGCCTCGGCTCCCGCACGGGGCTGGGTAGAGCCGGTCATCAACGGCCCAGCACGAGACTCACGGCCCGGAGCACCCGGGTGGGCGCCTCCGACCGGCGCTCCCAGCCTCGCAGTTACCGCCGGTATGCCGGTCAGCCCGACTCCCGCCCTCGACGCCGACGATGTCGCTGCCCTACTCATCGGGCAGAGCCGGTCGTTCACCCGTTCGGACGTCAGCCGACTCTCTGGAGTCTCGGTCATCGGCGCTCGGAAGTTCTGGCATGCCCTGGGTTTCCCGGACGTCTCCTCCCGCGACCGGCCCTATACCGAAGCCGACCTGCGCGCGTTGCGACGGATGGCGACGCTGGTGCGCGCCGAAGTACTCGACGAGGAGACCGCACTCGGGCTCACTCGGGCCTTTGCCCGCACTGCTGACCGGTTGGCGGCGTGGCAGGTCCATTTGCTCGCCGAGTCACTGTCGGCGCGGGTGGCGCAGGGTGCGGGGCAGTCCGAGTGGTTCCCGGACCGCGCCGACGAGCCTGAAGGTGGCAATGCGGACCGCAAGGGCAGTGGCGAGAGGGCAGCCTTCCCGCGAGGCGCGGGCGTCCAGGACGAGGCGACGGCTCAGGCCACGGCCCGGCTACTCATCGACCTGGCCGACGAGCTGGAGCCGATGCTGGTCTATGCCTGGCGTCGTCACCTCAACGACGCGCTGTCTCGGTTGTTGTCCGATGCCAGCCCCGGGCGACACTCGGCTGGTGTGGTCAGGTGCGTCGGTTTCGCCGACCTGGTGGGTTTCACGACGATGGTCGGTCAGCTCACCGAACGCGAATTAGCCCAGGTGGTGCAGCGATTCGAGTCGATCGCCAGTGACGTCGTCACGGCGCATGGCGGCCGAGTGGTCAAGACCGTCGGAGATGAAGTGCTCTTCTCGACGATGGCCCCCGCTCCTGGCGCCGCCATTGCCCTCGACCTCGTCGACGCCATCTCCGAGGACTCCGCGTTGCGGTCGGTGCGGGTCGGCGTGGCCTACGGCAGCGTCGTGTCGCGGCTCGGGGACGTCTTCGGTCAGACGGTCAACACGGCGGCACGCCTGACCCCCATGGCGCATCCCGGTCACGTGCTGGTCGACGGTACCCTGGCCAAGGCCCTGGCCTCGCAGCCGGGTTTCACGCTCACCCCGATGCGACGGCGCACCCTGCGTGGTGTCGGCACGGTGACTCCTCATACGCTGGTCCGTAGTGGTAGCTCTGCCACCCGAGGGAGGCATTCATGACCGATTCCCCGCTGGTCCGCATCGAGCGGCATGGCACCGACGGCCAGGTCGTCGAACTCGTCCTCGATCGACCCGAGGCCATGAACGCGGTGTCCACGGCCATGGCCGAGGCGATTGCTGCGGCGACCACCGAGTTGGCCGCGGACGCCGGGGTGCGGGCCGTCGTGCTCACGTCCTCGCACCCCAAAGCATTCTGCGTCGGGGCCGATCTCAAGGAGCGCAACGGCTTCACCGACCTCCAACTGGTGCAGCAGCGACCGCTGGCGCGGGCGGCATACGGCGGGGTGCTGGCGCTGCCGATGCCGGCCGTCGCGGCGGTCGACGGGTTCGCGCTCGGGGGCGGACTGGAGCTGGCACTCTCATGCGACCTCATCGTCGCCGGCGAGGCTGCCGTCGTCGGGCTGCCCGAAGTCTCCGTCGGGGTCATCCCCGGCGGGGGTGGCACCCAATTGCTCACCCGTCGGATCGGCTGGTCCAAGGCGGCATCGCTCATCTTCACCGCCCGCCGACTCGCAGCACCCGAGGCGGCCGCCCTCGGCGTCGTCGACGAGGTCGTGCCCGCCGGCTCCGCCCGGCAGCGCGCCCTTGAGATCGCCCAGGCCATCGCAGCCAACTCCCCGGTCGGACTGCGGTCGGCCAAGCGCGCCATGCGCCTGGGCTCGGACGTCGACCTGGCCAGCGGGCTGGAGATCGAGGACGCCTGCTGGCGTGCGACGGCATTCAGCGGCGACCGTGCCGAAGGGGTGCGCGCGTTCGCCGAAAAGCGCACGCCCAACTGGCCGGGTCGCTGAGCGCGCTCACACGGCATACCATCCACGCATGACCCGGGTGCTGCTCGTCGAGGACGATCCCGGCATTTCCATCCCCCTCGCCCGAGCGTTGCGCCGGGAGGGATACACCGTCGACGTGCGGTCCGACGGCGAGAGCGCCTTGGAGGCGGCCCGCACGCGACCTGACCTCATCGTCCTGGATCTGGGGCTGCCGGACCTCGACGGCCTAGAGGTGTGCCGTCGCATCCGTGAGCACGGCCGGACCCAGCCGGTCCTCATCCTCACCGCCCGCGCCGAGGAACTCGACGCCGTCGTGGGCCTGGATGCCGGTGCCGACGACTACGTCACCAAGCCCTTCCGGTTGGCCGAGCTCCTCGCTCGAGTGCGAGCGCTGTTGCGGCGCAACGCTGCTGACGGCAGTGACGCAGCCGATGCCGAGGTGCGCATCGACGCCGATGCCCGGAGGGCCTATTTTCACGACGAAGAGATGCAACTCACCGCGAAGGAGTTCGACCTGCTGCGGGTGCTGGTGCGTGAGCGCGGTCGCGTGGTGACGCGCGAGCAACTCATGCGAGAGATTTGGGACACCGAATGGTTCGGGTCGACCAAGACCCTGGACATGCACATCTCGGTGCTGCGCAAGAAGCTCGGCGACGATGTCGCCCAGCCGCGGTTCATCTCGACGGTGCGTGGCATGGGATTCCGCTTCGAGCGTCCTGCGGCCGGCTAGCGGCCTCGAGAGTCCACCACGATGCGACGGCTGATCCGGCGAGCGACCATCCTGGCCATCCTCTCCTCGACCTTGCTCACCGTCGTGCCGGTCGCCGTGGTCGTGGCGTGGATCTCGACGCAGCGGGCCGACCTCGTCGGTGCCTGGCTCAACCGGTCGACGCCGGTGCAGGTCCTGGATGTGCTCGCCGTATCCCTGGCCATTTTCGTCGTGGGCGCCGCGGTCGCGGTCGCCGTCGCGGGGACCGCAACGCGCGCGGTCGCCCAACCCCTGGAAGCGTTGATGACCAATGCCGAACGGCTCGGGGAAGGGGAGGGCCACCTCGTCGCCACCGAATCCGGCATCGACGAAGTAGACCGGATTTCCAGGGTCCTCGTGCAATCGGCGCAACAGCTGTCACGGTCCATCACCTCCGAGCGGTCCTTCGCCTCCGATGCTTCACACCAATTGCGCACTCCGTTGACAGCTCTGCTCATGCGCCTGGAGGAGATTGCGGCGACCGACGACATCGAGGTTGCCCGGGAAGAAGCTGCGGTCGCGATCTCCCAAGTCGAGCGGCTCAGCCGGGTCGTCGACGAGTTGTTGCAGCGGCGGCGTTCAGATCCGCAGACCTCACGCCCCGAAGTGGTCCTCGACTCGGTGTTGGCCTCTCTGCAACGAGAATGGCAGCCCGCGTTCGAGACGGCCCGGCGCAGCATCCGCGTCCACGGCGAACGAGGCCTGTCGGTGCGCGCCACTCCGATCGCGCTGGCTCAGGTGTTTTCGACGTTGCTGGAAAACTCACTCGTGCATGGCCGGGGCACCGTCGACATCCACGTGCGCCGCAGTGGGCCATCGGTCGTCGTCGAGGTCTGTGATGAGGGCGACGGGGTGTCGGCGACGATGGCACCTCACATTTTCGAGCGCTCGGTGAGCAGTGGGGCCGGGGGCACCGGGCTGGGGCTGACACTGGCCCGCGATCTGGCCGAATCCTTCGGGGGGCGGCTGGAACTCATCGCCCGCACGCCCGCCACGTTCGCGGTCTTCCTCTCCGAAGCCAGCAGCCGCTTCCCGGCCCGGATCAAAGGCCGGTAGGGCGTCTGCGTTCAGCGCGGTTAGGCTCTCCCGCGGTCCGGATCGGGCGAGGTGCTCGGGTCGGGCGATGTCGTCAGCTCGGAGGAGTCGGGTTCGAGCTCGCCGGCGAAGACGAAGCGGCGGTAGGCCCAGAAGCGGAACAAGGTCGCCAGACCGATCCCGAAGACATTGTTGAGGTTGACCCACCAGGCCGAGGTCAAGCCCAGGACGTTGAACGTCAGGTTGAGCCAACCGATCCCGATCAACAGGCCGACCCCGTTGACCAAGAAGAACAGCAGGGCCTCGTGGTGGACCTTGCGGTTGACCCGGTGCCGGAAGGTCCAGAACCGATTGCCCAGCCAGGCCACCAGGGTGGCGAGCACCCCCGAGATCACCCTTGAGCTGGTAAGGCGTCCGGACAGAGGGCCGTGGAAGAGAAGGTTGAAGCCACCGACGTCGATGACGAATGCGATCGCCCCCACGACGCCGAACTTGGCTGCCTCCCGCCACACCCGGTCGACGGATTCCCGCACCATGCTCGAGACCCGGTCGACCAGAGACGTCACGGGGTCGACTCTAGGCCACCTCGGAGGGCACCGCGCTCGCCCTATCTCCTGCCGCGCGGAGTGCTCCATCGCGCGCCGATAGGCTGAGCGGGTGACGGCACCGCGACGGGCACCGGGAGGATTTCCGGTGGTGGGAGTGATCGGTGGTGGCCAGCTGGCCCGCATGCTGCAAGCCCCGGCAGTGGCATTAGGCGTGCAACTGTCCGTGCTTGCCGAATCCCAGGACGCATCTGCTGCCCTGGTGATCCCCTCCGCTCCGGTGGGGGATCACACCGACACCGAGGCCGTATGCCGGTTCGCCCAAGCCTGCGATGTCCTCACCTTCGACCACGAACATGTTCCGGCCGAGGTGCTCGACGCCTTGCAGCTCGCGGGGGTCGACATGCACCCTTCTCCGGCCGCTCTCGTCTTCGCCCAGGACAAGCTGGCCATGCGCCGACGGCTGACCGAGCTGGAGATTCCCTGCCCCCGGTGGGCGGTCGCCAAGACCCAGAGTGCTGTCGGTGATTTCGCTGCGCTGGTGGGTTTTCCGCTCATCGCCAAGACCCCCCGCGGAGGCTACGACGGCAAGGGGGTGCGGGTCGTCCGGCGGATCGAGGACCTGAGCGACTGGCTGGTCGCGGCCGAGCGCGACCGGCATACCGGCGCCGGTCCGCTGCGCGACGGGATCCTCCTGGAGGAACTCGTGCCATTCGACCACGAACTCGCGGTCCTCGTCGCCCGCAGCCCGTCCGGGCAGGCTGCGGCCTGGCCGGTCGTCGAGACCGTCCAGACCGACGGCATCTGCACCGACGTCATCGCCCCTGCGCCTGACCTCACCCCGGAACTGGCCGCCGCAGCGACTCACGCGGCGCTGCGCATCGCCGGAGAGTTGGGCGTGACCGGAGTGCTCGCGGTGGAGATGTTCCGGGTCGGTGACCACCCGGCATACCCCAGCGGTTTCCTCGTCAACGAACTCGCGATGCGGCCGCACAACAGCGGTCACTGGAGCATCGACGCAGCGGTGACGAGCCAGTTCGAGCAGCACCTGCGCGCCGTGCTCGACCTGCCGCTCGGAGACCCGCGGCCGGTCGCGCCGTGGACCGTGATGGCCAACGTGCTCGGCGGCGACTATCCGCAGATCTACCCCGCCTACCGCCATGTCATGGCCCGTGACCCGGCGGCCAAGGTGCACATGTACGGCAAGGGCGTGCGCCCCGGCCGCAAGATCGGGCACGTCACGGTGTCGGGGGCGGACCTGCCCGACGTGCGGGAGCGGGCGCGCCATGCTGCCGACTACCTGCGGGGGGTCATCACCGAATGACCGCCCGACCGAGCCCCCGATCGACGACTGCGTCGACGACTCCATCCAGAAGGGGTATGCCGTGGACCTGAACCAGGACGAGATCGTCGTCGGGATCGTCATGGGCAGCGACAGCGACTGGCCGGTCATGAGCGCCGCGGCCGAGGCGCTCGACGAGTTCGGGATCGGCTACGAGGTCGACGTCGTGTCGGCCCACCGGATGCCGACCGAGATGATCGACTACGGCCGCACTGCCGCCACGCGCGGGCTGCAGGTGATCATCGCCGGGGCCGGTGGTGCCGCCCATCTGCCCGGGATGCTCGCCTCCGTCACGCCGCTGCCGGTCATCGGTGTGCCGGTGCCGCTGTCGCACCTCGACGGCATGGATTCGCTGCTGTCCATCGTCCAGATGCCCGCCGGCGTGCCGGTCGCGACCGTGTCGATCGCCGGTGCGCGTAATGCCGGATTGCTCGCCGCGCGGATCATCGGGTCGGGAACTGGCTCGGAGGCCGCCCGGGTGCGGGACGAGATGGTGCGTTTTCAAGGCCGGTTGCGCGATCAGGCCAAGGCCAAGGGAGCAGCGTTGCGCGCAGCGCGCGGGTGATACCGGCCGGTTGGTTTGCCGCCCGGGCACCGGGCTAGGGCAGCGGCCACTCCATCTTCGGGCAGGTGTCCATGACGACCTGCAGCCCCGCCGCCTCGGCGCGCGCGGCGGCATCTGCGTCGATGACCCCGAGTTGCAGCCAGAGGGTGCGGATGCCGAGGCGCTCACGCTGGGCAATCGCCTCGTCGACGAGGTCGCCGACCAGCGCCGAGCGCACGAAGAAGTCGACGACCTCGACCGACGTGCCGTCCGGGATGTCCGCGAGCACGGCATACCCGTCGTGACCGAAGACCGTCGGCGCGTCGGGGTGCACCGGGATCACACGCATACTCAGTTGCGAGACAAGGAAATCCGCAATTCGGTAGGCCGTGCGGTCCCGATTCTCGGACAGTCCGACCACCGCCCAGGTCGCGGGCGTGGTCAGTGCTTCGCGGATCACGGCTTGGTCGTTGCGGTGTGCGGACGGGCGGGAGTCGCTGGCCATGGGCCAGTCTCACACGCCGCCACTGCGGGCCGGTGCAATGATGGGCCAGATCCCGACAGTCCGGTGCAAGGAGGAACTCATGAGGTTCGGTGTCTTCGTCCCGCAAGGATGGCGGATGGACCTGGTCGGCATCGACCCGAGCCTGCACTGGGGGGTCATGGATGGGCTCGCCCGCCGGTTCGACCAGGTCGAGGGGTGGGAGTCGCTGTGGGTCTACGACCACTTCCACACCGTGCCCAAGCCCTCCGACGAGGCGACCCATGAGGCCTGGTCGCTGATGGCCGCCTTCGCCGCGTCGACCACCCGCATCCGGCTGGGTCAGATGTGCACCTGCATGGCCTACCGCAACCCCGCCTACCTCGCCAAGGTCGCCGCCACCGTCGACATCATTTCCGGCGGGCGGGTCGAGATGGGCATCGGTGCCGGCTGGTACGAACACGAGTGGCGTGCATACGGATACGGCTTCCCGGAGGCGCGAGACCGGCTCGGCGCTCTGCGTGACGGGGTCGAGATCTTCCGGCAGATGTGGACCCAGGGGAAGGCCACGTATGCCGGGAAGTATTACTCTGTCGACGGCGCCATCTGTGCGCCGCGGCCCCTGCAGGGCACCGTCGTTGACGGGTCCCCGTCGAACGGCATACCGATGTGGGTGGCTGGTGGCGGCGAGAAGGTGACCTTGAAAATCGCCGCGCAGTACGGCGACTACACGAACTTCTTCGGCGACCCCACCGAGTTCGCCCGCAAGAGCGAGATCCTGCGCGGGCACTGCCAGACCGTTGGTCGGGACTACGACGAAATCATCCGGTCGGCCAACGTCAACATCCTTATTGGCCAGACCCAGGTCGAGGTCGAGGAGCGGGTGCGCGAATACATCGCGTTGCGCTCGCGCGCGGGCATCCCGGAGGAGGCCTCGCGCAAGGAAGTCGACGGACTGCGCGCCGCGGGCACGTGCGGCACGCCCGACCAGGTCACCGAGGCGCTGGCGTCCTACCGCGAGGTCGGTCTCGGGTATGCCATTACGTACTTCCCCGAGATCGCCTACGACACCAGCGGCGTCGACCTCTTCGAGCGCACCGTGATGCGTGAGTTGCAGGCCTGACATGGCCTGGACCGTCGCCGCCGTCCCCGATCAGACCGGCCGGACCTTCGTCGTCACCGGAGCCAACACCGGGCTCGGGCTTGAAGTCACGTCCGTGCTCGTCCGGCGGGGCGCCCGAGTGATCATGGCGTGCCGCAACCTGGCCAAAGGCGCGGCGGCGCGCGAGCGGCTGCTCGACGACCGGTCGCTGGACCCGGCCGGTCTGGACCTGCGTGAGGTCGACGTCGCGTCGCTGGCCTCGGTGCGCGCCTTCGTCGCCGGCCTGGCGGGCGAGCGGATCGACGTCCTGGTCAACAACGCGGGCATCATGGCGACCCCGCAGGCGGTCTCTGCCGACGGGCACGAGGTGCAGTTCGCGACCAATGTCCTCGGGCCGTTCGCCCTCACCATCGGTCTGTTGCCGCAGATCGCCGACCGGGTCGTGTGGGTGTCCTCCAATGCGCATCGGCTCGGCGGTCTGCAGCTCGACGACCCGAGCTTCCGGCACCGCCGCTACAACCCCTGGCGGGCCTACGGTGCCAGCAAACTCGCCGACCTCCTGCTCGCCTACGAAATGCAGCGTCGGCTCACTCTCGCGGGCTCGGCGGTGCGGTCGTATGCCGCGCACCCGGGCTACTCGCTCACGGAACTCGCTCGCCACCAACGGTTTTCGTCACTCCCAGGGTTGGGCGCGCTACAGAGGACTCTGCGGATCGCCCAGCCGGCTGCCGCGGGAGCCTGGCCGCTGCTCATGGCGGCCACCGATCCGTCGCTGCCCGGTGGCAGCTACGTCGGGCCCTCCGGTCGCGGCGAATGGGCCGGACCGCCGACCATCGTGGCCTCCTCGCCGGCCTCGCACGACCGCGATGCGCAACGCACCGTGTGGGCGCTGTGTGAGGGCCTCACCGGCGCCACGTCGGGGCTGCCGAGCTCCTGATCGAGCGGGTGCGTGGCGTTGTCGCGGATAGGTCGAGAGGAAGACCTCACGCCGTGACCGAGCGCGCACGGCATACGCGGCAGTAGCGTGTGGTGCATGAGCGCCAACCCGGATTTCGACACGTACCAGCTGCCCGACAGCCACCGCCAGCTGCGGGCCGCCGTCCGCGAACTCGCCGATGCCGAGATCGCCCCTCATGCCGCCGATGTCGATGAGCAGGCGCGCTATCCGCAGGAGGCCCACGACGCTCTCGTCGCCTCCGACTTCTTCGCCCCGCACATCCCCGAGGAGTACGGCGGCGCGGGTGCCGATGCGCTCGCAACGTGCATCGTCATCGAGGAGGTCGCCCGGGCGTGTGCCTCGGCCTCGCTCATTCCCGCAGTCAACAAGCTCGGCACCATGCCACTGCTGCTGGCCGCAAGCGAAGAGGTCAAGCAGAAGTACCTCCCTCCGGTTGCGTCCGGGGAGGCGACCTTCTCCTACGGCCTGTCCGAGCGGGAGGCCGGCTCAGACACGGCGGCCATGGTGACCACGGCGGCCGAGCAGCCGGACGGGTCGTGGATCCTCAACGGACACAAGGCGTGGATCACCAATGCCGGCGTGTCCAAGTACTACACGGTGCTTGCGGTCAACGACCCCGACGGGCGCCGCGGTGCCAACGTCACGGCGTTCGTCGTCGAGGACACCGACGAGGGCTTCTCGGTCGGCCCCAAGGAGCGCAAGCTCGGCATCAAGGGCAGCCCGACCCGCGAGCTCTACTTCGAGAACTGCCGGATCCCCGGTGACCGGATCGTCGGCGAGGTCGGCGACGGGTTGAAGATCGCGCTGCGCACCTTGGACCACACCCGCGTCACCATCGGCGCGCAGGCCGTCGGCATCGCGCAGGGCGCCCTCGATGCGGCCGTCGCCTATGTCAAGGAGCGTCAGCAGTTCGGCAAGCGGATCGCCGACTTCCAGGGCATCCAGTTCATGCTGGCCGACATGGCGATGGAGCTCGAGGCCGCCCGCCAACTCACCTACGTCGCCGCCGCGAAGTCCGAGCGTGGCGACCGTGACCTGCCGTTCTTCGGGGCTGCCGCCAAGTGCTATGCCTCGGATGTCGCCATGAAGGTCACCGTCGACGCGGTTCAGTTGCTCGGTGGCTCCGGTTACGTGCGCGACTTCCCGGTCGAGCGGTTCATGCGCGATGCCAAGATCACCCAGATCTACGAAGGCACCAACCAGGTGCAGCGCATCGTCATGGCTCGCCAGCTGCTGGCCTGATCCGGCGCGTGAGCCCGCCCAGCGGACGACCCTCCGCTGGGCCGGGCCTTAAGATCGACACCATGTCATCGGAGCATGTCGTCGCGCTCGTGGTGACGTGGAACCGCCGAGACTTGCTCGCGGAGTCGTTGCGAGCGCTGCAGGGTCAGACGCGCGCCCCCGACGAGATTCTTGTCGTCGACAACGCCTCTGACGACGGCACCGACGCGCTCTTGGCGCGCGACTTTCCGGGCGTCCAGGTGATCCGTCACGAGGTCAATACCGGTGGGGCAGGGGGCTTTGCGGCCGGCTTGACGCGGGCCCTGGAGGGCCGGTGCGACGCAGTGTGGCTGATGGACGACGACACCGTTCCGGAGCCGGAAGCCTTGGAGGCGCTGCTACAGACCAGGACCGGGTATGCCGGTGATCGCCCTCGCAGCGCGCCCCCCGCTCTGGTTGCTAGTCGGGTGGTTTGGACCGACGGACGCGACCACCCGATGAACACCCCTCGTCCCAAGGCCTGGGCCAGCCGTCGTGAGCGCGAGGCTGCTGCGGCGGTGGGAGCACGTCCAGTACGGACTGCCTCGTTCGTCTCGATCCTCGTGGATGCCGAACGCGCTCGGCAGGTCGGCCTGCCGGTGACCGAGTTCTTCTTGTGGAACGACGATTTCGAATACACGTCTCGACTGCTTCGGGGTCGTCGCGGGCTATGGACGCCGCGGTCGGTCGTGGTCCACAAGACCGCAGCCTTCGCAGGGGCCGACCAGGATCCCGGGGCGCGCTTCTACTTCGAGGTGCGCAACAAGCTGTGGACATTGCTGGGCAGCCCCGGCTTGGCCCCGGTGGAACGGGTCGTCTTCGGGGCTGCCACCGCCCGCCGTTGGAGCCGCACGATGGCGCGTTCTGCCGATCGAGCCACGCTGTGGCAGGGCCTGCGGCGAGGGATGCGCGAGGGCCTCGGACAGCAGCCGGCATCGCTGCGGGCGCTGCCGCGATTGGTCGGGCCCGGTGCCTCGCCGCGCACCGACCTCGACCCGACGGTCCCGCGCCGGAGCGCGGCGCGACGCCCGGATGGGTTCAGCGTGTTGCTTCCCTACTACCACGGTGACGACCCGGAGGCCCTCGTGGTCGCATTCAGGTCGGTGACCGACGAGCAGACCCGCAAACCCTCCCAGATCGTCCTCGTGCGTGACGGGGCCGTCGATGAGCTGTTGCGTGACACCGTGAATCAGCTCATCTCCGTGTCGACAGTGCCCGTCACCCACGTCGAACTCGCCCGCAATCGCGGTCTTGGGCCGGCCCTGGACCACGGCCTGGCCCACTGCGACCACGACATCGTCGCAAGGATGGACGCTGACGATGTGTCCCTGCCGCATCGCTTCGAGCGCCAAATCGAGCTCATGGAGTCAGGCTTCGACCTGGTGGGGGCAACAATCGAGGAGTTCGCCGACTCACCCGACCTTCCGGTGGGCCGACGTGATGCCCTCACCGATCCGGCCCGGATCACCGCTCAGGCGCGGTTCGAGCAGACCTTCAACCATCCCGTCGTGGTGTTCCGCGCGTCCATGGTCGAGGCGGTCGGTGGATATCAGGACCTGCCCTTCATGGAGGACTACCTGCTGTTCGCAGAGCTCATCCAAGCCGGGGCCCGGGTCGCGAACGTGGCCGAGCCCCTCTTGCGCTACCGGGTCAGCGCCGGGGCGTTCCACCGGCGTGGCGGCATCGACCTGTTGCGTGCGGAGCTCGATGTGCAGCGGCGCTTCCGTGCGATGGGCTTCACGACGCGCACTCAGTCCGCTCGCAATGTGCTGTTGCGTGGCGGCTACCGGCTCACTCCGGAGCCGGTGCGGCGTCGGGTCTACCGGACCTATCACCGGATCCGCCACCACGCGCACAGCCAATCCGGCTGAGCCGAGCCGGCTGCGGTCCCGTGCGATTCAGCCGGGCGTCGTGCCGGCAGGTGGGGCCACCAGGTCCTCGTCGTTGCGCAGCGCAGCGAAGAGCACCTTTGCCGCAGGGGTATCCCACTTCACGGCGACGCCGGCGTTGGTCGTGGCCAAGGCTGCTGTCGCGACCGGCACCTGCATGGACAGCCCGGACCCGTTGCCGACCTGCCGCATCGCCTGGAGCACCGAGATCGCCTCGGTAAGTGAGGTGTCCTCGCCGACGACCAGTCCCTTGGACGCGGCATCGGCAAAAGCCGAATAGCGCGTCGGGACGAGCACGGTAGCCGGGGTGGAGGCCTTCTTCATCACCGCACCGAGGAACTGGCGTTGCCGCGCAGCTCGCCCGAAGTCACCCAGCGGGTCGGTATAGCGCGAGCGGACGTAGCCGAGGGCCTCGGGGCCGTTGAGCGTCTGGCAACCGGCCTTGAGGTCGATGCCTGCCTTCGGGTCCTTCATGTCGGCTGCCACACAGACCTCGACCCCGCCGAGCCCGTCGACGATCCCGGCGAATCCCCCAAAACCGATCTCGAGGTAACCATCCAAGCGCAGTCCGGTGGCCTGTTCGACGGTCTGGGTCAGCAGCTTCGCTC
Organism: Actinomycetales bacterium; assembly: GCA_016710385.1. Taxonomy (GTDB): domain Bacteria; phylum Actinomycetota; class Actinomycetes; order Actinomycetales; family Dermatophilaceae; genus Phosphoribacter; species Phosphoribacter freyrii. The sequence continues at coordinate 333,244 of JADJVX010000017.1, read as the reverse complement.
CGCCGAAGGCGTAGGCCGCATTGATCTTGTTGCTGCCGTGGCCAGGAATCGGGACGTACGAGTCGCGCGGGATGGAGACGATCGAGGGCTTGGCCCCGTGGTCGGAGACGTGCACGAGCATGATCGAGTCGGTTCGCTTACCCCCCTCGTCGGGGCCGGTCGCCAACTCGGCGATCTGGGCGGCGGTCAGGCCCTCGCGACTGTCCGATCCGACGAGCAGGAAGGTGGCACCTCGACCGGCCGCTGGGCGCTCGCCTGCTGGGACGTTGTCGACCCGTTCGACCCGGTTCCACGCGCTCACCGGCACCCACACCAGGAAGATCACCCAGGCCAGCAGGGCGAGCAAGACCAGCGCTACGATCCGCCGGCGTCGGAAGGTGCGGCGCTTGCCAGGCGTGGGGTATGCCGTGTCGCGCGGGCCGTCGGGTCGTGCACCGCCGGGGCCGCGCCGTCCCGCGCCGCCATCGCCCTGCAGCGGCGCGCGGCCATGGCCTTGGGGTGCGTGCCGACCCTCGGACACCCGTCGGGCAGGAGCGGGTGGGGAGCCGGGACGGTCCGGGCGCCGCTGTGGCTGCGACTGCCCGCCGCGGCTGCGTCCGGGCACCTGCCGTCCCGAGGGAGCCGCGGCACCCGGGCGAGCCGGAGGCCCGGGAGGGGGGGCCGGCGGAGCTGCCCGTGGCGGCGCCGGTGGGGTTCGCGGGGCCGGATCGGGGGCGGCGGTGAAGCTGCGACGGCGGACCGGGATCGGCCTCGGCTGGTCGCCGGAGGGTTCCTGGCCGTCCATCGGGGCGCTCCATCCGGTCGTGGTCCTGGCCATCCGAATCGGGCGGGCGGGCGGCCCGATCCATCCTGGTGAGTAGCGTCAAGTCTGACACAGCAGCTGCCTTACGCCTCGGAGCGGACCGGTCCAGAGCTGCACGAGTTGCCCTCGGACAGCCGACTCACCGCGACACTTCCAGACGGGCGGTGCGGCAGGGACCGGCAGCTAGGATTGCCAGGCGATCATCCCGAGTCGAAGGAGCGAGTGTGGATCCCGACCTCCTTGTCGTGGGCTCCGGCCTGTTCGGCCTGACGGTGGCCGAGCAGTGCGCGACCCGGCTGGGGATGCGGGTCCTGGTTATCGAGCGGCGCGGTCACATCGGCGGGAACGCCTACAGCGCCCCCGACCCGGAGACCGGGATCGAGGTGCACCAATACGGCGCCCACCTCTTCCACACCTCCAACGAGCGGGTGTGGGAGTACGTCAACCGGTTCACGAGCTTCACCGACTACGTTCACCGGGTCTACAGCACGCACCGCGGTGAGGTCTTCCCGCTCCCGATCAACCTCGGCACGATCAACCAATTCTTCCGGGCGGCCTACACCCCGTCCGAGGCCAGGGCCCTCATCGCGACCCAGGCGGCCGAACTCGGGGGCAAGGAGCCGACGAACTTCGTCGAGAAGGGGATCTCGCTCATCGGTCGCCCGCTCTACGAGGCGTTCATCGCGCACTACACCGCCAAGCAATGGCAGACGGCGCCCGAGCTGCTCTCGGCCGACATCATCTCGCGGCTCCCGGTGCGCTACACCTACGACAACCGCTACTTCAACGACACCTACGAGGGGCTCCCGACCGACGGGTATGCCGCGTGGCTGACGCGCATGGCCGACCACCCCGGCATTGAGGTGCACACCGACACCGACTTCTTCGACACCGATCAGCCGTGGCACCGTGATGCCGTCCTCGGGCGATTGCCGGTCGTCTACACCGGTCCGGTCGACCGCTTCTTCGACTACGCGCACGGTGAATTGGGGTGGCGCACCGTCGATCTCGAGCACGAGGTGGTGCGCGTAGGCGACTTCCAGGGCACATCGGTCATGAACTACCCGGATCCCGACGTCCCCTACACCCGCATTCTCGAGTTCCGGCACTTCCATCCGGAGCGCAACTACCCCAGCGACCGCACCGTCATCACCCGCGAATACAGCCGCTTCGCCGGTGTGGACGATGAACCGTACTACCCGGTCAATACCCCCACCGATCGTGAGCGACTGTTGGCTTACCGCGAGGCCGCCAAGAGCGTGCCCAACGTCCTGTTCGGAGGCAGGTTGGGCACCTATCAGTACCTCGACATGCACATGGCGATCGCCGCAGCGCTGAGCCTCGTCGACAACGTCATCGAGCCGCATATCCGGGACGGTGCGCCCTGGCAGGGGTCCCGCCAGCCTGCGAGACCCGGGCCATGACCGCTCAGCATGCCTCGGTGGCAGAACCTGCCCGCGACGCGGAAGTCGGCTGGGAGCTGGCCGCCCGGGTGGTTCTCCCGCTGACCGTCGACGAGGACGTCCTCCCGCTCTACCTCGAGGGGGGTCGCCGCTATCCGGGAGTCGACGACCGTTTCGATCGGCAGGTCCGGGGCTGGGGGGACAATCGCAACGCTCAGACCCCTCCCGAGGGCGAACCCCGGTCGTTGGCGGGGCAAGTGTTGGGGCGCACCGCGGTGCGGGTGCCCGCCAACGAGCGGATCTCCTTCGCCACCTACTTCAACGCCTTCCCGGCCTCCTATTGGCGACACTGGACCACGATCAGCGCAGTCCGCCTCGTCGTGCAGACCGAGGGCGAACTCACCCTCATCGTCTACAAGTCCAACGCCCGTGGGGTGGCCCAACAGGTCCAGCGCACGGCCATCGGCCCCGGCGCCGCGACGACCCAGGTCGACTTGGACCTCGGCTCCTTCGTGGATGGCGGGTGGTACTGGTTCGATCTTGTCGGCGCAGGAGTGGACAGCCGGTTGACTCAGGCCGAGTGGCAGGTCCGGGGGAGCCGTCGCCGCGATCCCCGGTTGTCCATCGGGATCACCACGATCAATCGAGTGGACTTCTGCCGCGCCACCGTCGCGGCCATCGCGGCGGACAGCGAGTTGCGTGCGCACCTGGACACCCTCTACGTCGTCGACCAGGGCACCGACCACGTCGATGAGGCGCCAGGTGTCGACCGCCTGATCGACGAGCTCGGTCCCCAGATGCGGATCATCCGGCAGGCCAACCTCGGTGGGTCTGGCGGCTTCTCGCGAGGGATGTACGAATCGCTCAAGGCGGACCGAAGCACCTTCCACCTTGTCCTCGACGACGATGTCCGGATCGAGCCCGAGGCGATCCTGCGGGCGGTGCGGTTCGCGGCATACACCCGAGTCGCCACGATCGTCGGTGCGCACATGTTCGACCTGCACAACCCCACCACGCTGCACTCCTTCGGCGAGGCCATCGAGACAGACCGTTTCTGGTGGGGTCCGGTGCGTGGGGTCAAGGAGGAGTGGAATCTCGCCTTCGACGGCCTTCGCGAAACCCCCTGGCTGCACCGGCGCACCGATGTCCACTTCAACGGGTGGTGGATGTGCCTGATCCCGCTCGAGGTGATCCGCACGATCGGGTTGTCGCTGCCGGTCTTCATCAAGTGGGACGACGCGGAATACGGCGTCCGCGCTCGGGCCGCCGGATTCCCCACCGTGAGTCTGCCCGGCGCTGGGGTCTGGCATGTGTCGTGGAACGACAAGGACGACACCATCGACTGGCAGGCCTATTACCACCAGCGCAACTGGCTGCTCGCGGCCTTGCTGCACTCTCCGCTCCCGCACGGCGGCACGGCCCTCAAAGAGAGCTTCCAGTGGCTGGCCAAGAACGGCTTCTCGATGCGCTACTACGCCAACGCGGCCCGCATCCTGGGATTGAACGACCTGCTCGACGGTCCAGACCATCTGGCGGCGACCCTCGCCGGCCGCCTGCCCATCCTGCGCGCCATGCAGGGCGACTATGTCGACACACGGTTCTCGCCTGACCCGGATGCGTTCCCGGCACCGACCGGCCTCGGGCTCGTCGGCTCGGCACCGACGATGCCACCGCGCTCGAAGTTGCTGCCGTGGGCGGCCAAGACCGCGATCACGCACCTCCGGGCGACCGATCCCGCGGCCATGCAGCGCCCGCAGGCCGTCATTCCCTACCGGTATGCCGTGTGGTGGTACCTCTCGCAGTTCGACTCGGCCGTCGTGTCCAAGGCAGACGGCACGGGGGCGGCCTTCTACCAGCGCGACCGGCAGCTGTTCCGGTCCCAACTCGTGGAAGGAGCCCGGTTGCACACGCGGCTCTACCGGGAGTGGGAGAGCCTGGCCACGGCATACCGGCAGGCGCTTCCGGAGCTGACCTCGCCGCGTGCCTGGGCGCGGACCTTCGGACTGGACAGCACGTCGTGAAGCAGCCCGCCTCCCTCGAACCCGGGCTCGTCATCCCCGGGCGCAGCCATGGCCTGCTGGACGTGCCGCGGTGGCGTTTCCTGCTGTCTCTGCTGGTCAAGAAGGAGCTGCGGGTCCGGTATCGCGGCAGCGCCTTGGGCCTGTTGTGGTCCTACGTCAAGCCGGGCGTCCAGTTGATCGTCTTCTACATCGCCATGGGGAAGTTCCTCGGGCTGGAACGCGGCATCCCGAACTTCGTGATCTACCTGTTCTCCGGGATGGTGATCGTCAACTTCTTCGGCGAGGTGTTCGGCAACACCACCAAATCGATCGTCGTCAACGCCGACCTGGTGAAGAAGATCTACCTGCCTCGCGAACTCTTCCCCGTCGCGAGCGTGTGGGTGGCGTTCATTCACCTCGTGCCCCAATTGGTGGTCCTCATCGTCGCCGCCCTCGTCTCCGGCTGGCGACCCGGGCTGCTCAACATCGCGGCCATCCTCGGCGCTCTGGTGCTGACCGTCGTCTTCGCGTTGGGGCTTGGGTTGATGTTCGGGGCCTTCAACGTGCTCTTCCGGGATGCCGAGAACTTCGTCGAGTTGATCCTCATGATGGCGGCGTGGGTGTCGCCGGTGCTCTACACCTGGGCACACGTGGCGACCGTCATTCCCGACAGCCTCGACTGGGTATACAAGCTCTACCCGATCACCGCGGCCGTCGAACTCAACCATGTGGGTTTCTGGATTCCCACGGCCGCGGTCGCCGAGCGCTACCCGCAGGGCACCGGGCCGCTCATCGACTCGCTGCCGATGTGGGCGGGCGCGGCTCTGGTGCTGTCGGTGCTGTGGTTGGTCGTCGGGCAAACGGTGTTCAGCCGGCTCGAGTCGCGGTTCGCCCAGGAGCTGTGAGATGACCCGGGCCATCGTCGTCGATCATGCCGTCAAGCAGTTCACCTTGCGGCATACCTGGTCGATCAAGGAGTACGTCGTCTGGAACCTCACCGGGCGCGGCGGCGAACTCAAGGAGAGCTTCCTTGCCCTCGATGATGTGAGCCTCACCGTCCGTCAGGGTGAGTCAGTCGGGTTGCTGGGCCGCAATGGGTCGGGCAAGTCGACGCTGCTCAAGCTCATCTCGGGAGTCTTGCGACCGGACCGCGGTCAGGTCGGAGTGCGAGGGCGGGTCGCCGGGCTCATCGAGGTCGGGGCCGGGTTCCACCCCGACCTCACCGGTCGCGAGAACATCTACCTCAACGGGTCGATCCTCGGCATGACCGAGCGAGACATCGACGCACGCCTCGACGAGATCATCGCCTTCAGTGAGATCGAGGGCCGCTTCATCGACAGCGAGGTGAAGTTCTACTCGTCGGGCATGTTCTTGCGGCTGGCCTTCTCCGTGGCGGCTCACAGCCACCCCGATGTCTTCCTCATCGACGAGATCCTTGCCGTCGGCGACGAGCCCTTCCAACGCAAGTGTTTGGAGCGCATCGCCGAGTTGCGTCAGGCCGGCCAGACGTTGGTCATCGTCACCCATGACCTCAACCTGGTCAGTCGCGTCGCCGACCGGGGGATCGTCTTGGCCAGTGGGCGCACCGTCTTCGACGGGCCCATCGACGGAGCTGTCGCGCGGCTGCGCGGTGAGGGGTGAGCGCGCCGATTCCCGGCGTGGGCAGTGGCCCTCCAGGGTGGCTGCTGCGGGTCATCCGCGACCAGCGGGTCGCCTTCCTCGTCGTCGGTCTGGTCAACACCGCGATCGGGTTCGTGGCCTTCTTCGGTTTCGACGATCTCTTCACGGCGTGTCGACCGGCCTTCTTCGACCGGTTCGGGCCGGTGGGATCCGACGCGAACGCGGTCGCGCACAACACCCTGGTCCTGGCCTGCGCGCACGTCGTCACCGTCCTCTGTGCCTTCGTCCTCTACCGGACGGTGGTCTTCCGGGTGCGAGGACACCTGTGGCGCGACCTGGCCCGCTTCGAAGGCGTCTACCTCACCTCGATCGCGGTCAACTGGCTGGCGCTCAACCCGCTGGTCGTCTGGCTGGAGATGAGCCCCAAGGTCGCCCAGACGCTCATCGTCGTCTTTCAGGCCTTCTTCTCGTGGTTTGCCCACAAGCATTTCTCGTTCCGGCGCAAGCCTGCAGACCCACCAGGTGATGGGAGCCCCTCGTGAGTCATCCCCGGGTGTCGGTGGTCATCCCGTCCTTCCAGAACGCCGCATTCATCGAGGCGACCGTCGAGTCGGTGCTGGCCCAGACGTTCACCGATTTCGAGGTCATCGTCGCCGACCATGGGTCCACCGACGGCACCTGGGAACGGCTGGCCAGGTTCGCCGACGACGACCGGGTGACGTTGGTGCAGACCCCCGCCGGTGGGGGAGCCCCGGCTAACTGGCAGGCGGTCACCGCCCGCGCCCGAGGAGAGTTCGTCAAGCTGGTCTGCGGGGACGACTTGATTTACCCCACCTGCCTGCGTGAGCAGGTCGATGCGATGGACGCCCATCCTGGGGTCGTCCTCGTCGCGGGGCGGCGTGACCTCATCGACGCCTCTGGAGCGGTGGTCATGGGGGGCCGGGGGATGTCGCGGATCTCGGGACTGCACGAAGGGCGCGCGGCGATCCGGCGTACGGTGCGGATGGGGACCAACATCTTCGGAGAGCCGGCGACTGTGCTCTTCCGCCGCCGCGATGTGGAGGCGGTCGGGGGCTGGTGGTCGGACTACCCCTACGTCATCGACGAAGCGACCTACGCGCTCGTCCTGCTGCGCGGGGACCTGTATGCCGTGGACCGGAGCATCGCGGCCTTCCGCATCTCCGACGGGCAGTGGAGCGTCGACCTAGCTGCCGAACAGGCCGCCCAGGTGATCGGCTTCCACGACGCGCTGGCCGCTCGGGCGCCCGGGTTGCTCAGCCGGCGCGATCTGGCCGTGGGAGCGGCGATGGCCCGCGGGTTGGGGGTGGCCCGCCGGCTCACCTACCTGGCCCTGCGCCGCCGGATGAGCACCACCGAGTAGCCACGGTCACCCGGGGACGGATTCGCTGCGGAGGTGAGGCGGATCATGGGACCCAGCCGGACGGCATACCCGGGGCACTAGAGTCGGGAGCATGGACAAAGTCGTCTCTTCCGCTGCCGAGGCAATCGCCGGCATCTCCTCGGGCATGTCACTCGCCGTCGGAGGCTTCGGCCTCTGCGGCATCCCTTCGGTCCTCATCCAGGCGTTGCACGACTCGGGGGTGGATCAGCTCGAAGTCATCTCCAACAACTGTGGAGTCGATGATTGGGGTCTGGGAATCCTGCTGATGGACAAGCGGATTCGCCGGATGGTCTCGTCCTACGTCGGCGAGAACAAGGAGTTCGCCCGGCAGTACCTCCACGGTGAGCTGGAGGTCGAACTCACCCCGCAGGGCACCTTGGCCGAGCGGATGCGCGCCGGCGGCGCCGGCATCCCCGCGTTCTTCACGATGACCGGGGTCGGCACCCAGGTGGCCGAGGGCGGGATGCCCTGGAAGTATCACGCCGACGGCACCGTCGACGTCTCGTCCCCGCCGAAGGAGACCCGCGAGTTCGAATGGATGGGGCGCCCGCGGGAGTTTGTCCTCGAGCGAGCGATCGTCGCCGACTACGCGATGGTGCGCGCGGCGGTCGGTGACCGGCACGGCAATCTCGTCTTCAACGAGTCGGCTCGCAACTTCAACCCGCTGGCTGCCATGGCCGGGCGGGTCACCATCGCCGAGGTCGAGCAGCTCGTCGAACCGGGTGACATCCCACCCGACCAGGTCCATCTGCCGGGCATCTATGTGCAGCGGGTCGTGCCGCTGACGGCCGAGCAGGCGACCACCAAGCGCATCGAGCGCCGCACCGTGACCAAGGAGGCCTGAGCCATGGCTCTCACCCGCGAAGAGATGGCCGCGCGCGCCGCGAAGGAACTGTCCGACGGCGCCTACGTCAACCTCGGCATCGGCCTGCCGACCCTCGTGCCCAACTACGTCGACGACGACGTCGAGATCGTCCTGCAGTCCGAAAATGGCATCCTCGGCGTCGGCGCCTATCCCACCGAGGACGCGGTCGATCCCGACCTCATCAACGCCGGCAAGGAGACCGTCACGGTGCGCCGCGGCGCGTCCTTCTTCGACTCGGCGACGAGCTTCGGGATGATCCGGGGCGGCAAGGTCGACGCGGCCATCCTCGGGGCAATGCAGGTCTCCGAGCGCGGTGACATCGCCAACTGGATGATCCCCGGCAAGATGGTCAAGGGGATGGGCGGCGCGATGGACCTCGTCCACGGTGCCAAGCTCGTCATCGTCCTCATGGAGCACGTCGCCAAGGACGGCACCTACAAGATCGTCAAGGAGTGCTCGCTGCCCTACACCGGCAAGGGCGTCGTCCAGCGGATCATCACCGACCTCGCCGTCATGGACATCACCGACGACGGACTGGTGCTGCGTGAGCTCGCTCCGGGGGTCACCGTGGAGGACATCAAGGCCGCGACCGAGCCCGACTTCCGGGTCGAACTCGACTGAGGCCCAAGGCTATTCGGCGAGATTCAGGCTGACGCGTTCGGCGGCCAGGCGGGGTGCCTGGTCGCCGTTCGGGTTGCGGATCAGCACCACTGATCCGCCGCCTGCCCACGCCGCGAGGGTGCCGGACAGGAAGGCATCCAGGGCGTCCGGCACCCGCACCCGACTGCCCGTCGGCACGCGGTCCGGGTCGACCAGATCCCGGTATGCCGTGTGGTCACCGTCGCGCGCCCAACCCGGATCGTCGGGCATCGGCTCCGCGAGGGCGACGAAATCGTCCGGGTAGCCGGCGAGCTCGGCAGCCTCGTCGACGACCCCAACCGGGGTGTCCGGGTTGGCCCGCGCCAATGCCGCGAGCGTGACGAGCACGGCATACCGGCCGTCCTGGACGATCGTGGCGGCCACCGCTGGATCGTCGGTGACCACGACGTCGGCTGCGGTGCAAGCCGGTCCGGTGACCAGGCAGGCGCCCGTCGACCACACCGCCAGCGCCCAGTAGAGCGCTCGCCAGTGCGCGGGGAGGGCGATCCCGACCGTGCTGTCGGGTGACACGTCGGCGTCCTCCGCCAGCAGCGTCGCTGCCTTGGCCGCCCACGTCGCCAGCACCCGGGCGGACAGCTCGATCCGCTCGCCGGTGGCGTCGTCGTAACACGTCGCTCGGGGTGCCGTGGCGTCCGCGCGCCGCAGCGCCGCGAGGAGCTGGTGGGGGAGGGTCATACCGGCAGCCTAAGGTGGGCCGCGTGAGCGGCGTCGAGGAGGGCATCCAACGCACCTGGCGCACCCCGCGACCCGTGCAGCTCGGCGCGGTGCTCGCGGTCTTCCAGCGCGGCCCCGGCGACCGCTCCTATCGCTCCGGCCCCGACGGGTCGGTCATCCGGTGCGTGCGCACGCCAGCAGGCCCGGCCAGTGTGCGGCTCGTGGTGACCCCACGGCATACCGAAGTGACCGTCACTGCGTGGGGATCCGGGGCGGCGTGGGCGCTGCACCATGCGCCGGACTGGGTGGGCGACGGAGACGACGCGAGCGGATTCCAGCCGCGCCACCCGGCGGTGGCGCAGGCGTGGCGCCGGTTCAGCGGCTGGCGGGTGCCCGCCAGCAGGCTCGTGCTCGACGCGCTCGTGCCCGCGATCATCGAGCAGAAGGTGACCGGGCAGGAGGCCTTCCGCGGCTACACGACGTTGGTGCGCCGGTTCGGTGAGGTCGCGCCTGGTCCGCCGGGGGCGTCGGGGATGCTCGTGCCTCCGGACGCCGACGGATGGCGCCGGATCCCGTCGTGGGAATTCCTCAGTGCGCCAGTCGATTTCGCGAGGGCAGACACCATCCAGCGGGTATGCCGGGTGGCCGACACGCTCGGTCGGCTGGCCCCTGTGCCTGGCCCGGAGGCGCGCATGCGACTGCAGACCGTGTCGGGCGTGGGTGGGTGGACGGCCGCCGAGGTGGCCCACCGGGCGCTCGGTGATGCCGACGCCGTGAGCTTCGGCGACTACCACGTCGCGAAGAACATCGGCTGGGCGCTCATCGGCGCGGAGGTCGACGACGACGGGCTGCAGGAGCTGCTTGAGCCGTATGCCGGCCACCGATACCGGGTCCAGCGGCTGCTGGAGCTCGTCGGCTACTCCCGTCCGCGGCGCGGCGCCCGGATGGCACCGCGGACCCATCTGCCGACTCGTCGCGGCTGAGTCGACTACGGGTGCGACCCACGGTGCCCTGGCCGCCCTCGTGGGTGCCGAGCAGTGCGAATCAGGGCGCGCGACCCGACGCGCCGACCAGGTGGATGCGCACCGTCGTGCTGTCGAACTCCACGGTATGCCGGACCCCCTCACCGGCCAGCGCGGTCATCAGGCGCGCCCCGATCAGGCCAACCCTGAGGGGGTCGGGTCCGGTGACCACAAGGTCGGCTGGGCCCACGTCCACGCCGACCTCGAGCTCCGCATGAGCGGGCTGGTCATCCCCGAGGCCCACGAGCGCCACTGCGACCGCGCGCTGGACCTGGGCGTTCACCGAATCCGGACCCACCGGGCGGATGCCGACCTGGTCGGCCCGGGGCGTGCCCGGCGGCACCCCGAGGGCAGCTCGGACGGCCTCCTGGCTGCCGAGCGCGAACCAGTCCTCGGGACCGGCCGGGCGCACGAGAGCGGCGCCGCCGTCGCCGGCCGTGGCGGTGGGCTCGGCGGTGTCCCCGGGGTGAGCCGCATCGGCGTCTGGGTCGAGCGTCAGCTCGGCCAACCCGCGCACCAGTGCCGCCGGCGTCCGGTCGACCTTGCCCTTGACCAGGTCGGCGGCCGCGGCGATCTCGTCGGCCAGGGCCCGAGTCGTGACCTGGAGCAGCGATCCGTCGGCGTCCGGGCGTCCGCGCAGGTCATCCAGGACCTGGACACCGGCCGTGCCGAGCGCGAAGTCGGCAACTCCGGTGCGCCACGGACGACCGGCGGTGTCGGACAGGATCACGCCGAGCCGGCGCACACCGGAACGGGACTGCACCGCCAACCGCAGCGCACGGCATACAGCGTCGGGGTCGTGGGGGAGCAGGAGCAGGACGTCACGGCCCCCGGTGTTTGAGGCGTCTACGCCCGCGGCGGCCAGGACCGGTCCGGCCAACGAGCGGACCACGCGGGTCACTCCCTCGGCGGTCGCCCGCTCGGCGACGACCGACACCGTCTGGGCGGCGACGACGGCCGCCTTGTCCGAGGAGTCGGCTTCCAAGCCGGCCGCCTTGGCGGCCACTTTGCTTGAGACCACGAGCAGGTCGCCCTCCCGGAGGCCCTCGCCCGCAGCGGTCACGGCGTCGAGCAGCAGGCCGGGCAGGTCGTCGCCGGTCCGGACCTCGGGCATGCCCGGCAGACCGATGATCTCCACGCGAGCACTCATCGTCGGCGCAGGTCCAGGCCCAGCCTCAGGGCTTCTCCGGCGATCTCGGCGGCCGAGTCGAGGTCGCGCATGAGCAGGGGACGGTGCCGCAGGGTCACCCCGGCCGGGACCTGGGTGTCGGCATCCCGGTCGTCGACCAGCCACCCGGTCAGGAAATCGGCATACAGACCGGCGACGGCCGCGCTTGTCGTCTCCACGCCGATGGCCTGCAGGCACGCGTCCGCGTGGCCCCGGACCGGGCGACCGGCGACCAGGGGCGACACCCCGACGACAGGTGCCTGGGTGCCGCGGAGGGCGTCGCGCACCCCGGGGACGCCGAGGATGATCCCCACCGAGACGACCGGGTTGCTCGGAGGGAGCAGGACGACGTCGGCTCGGCGGATGGCGTCCAGGACTCCGGGCGCAGCGGTGGCTCGTTCCATCCCGACGACGACGAAACGCTGGGCGGGCACCGCTGCTCGCAGGCGCACCCACCACTCCTGGAAGTGGACCGCTCGCGGTCCCTCGCCGTCGTCGATGACCACATGGGTTTCGACGGGGGTATCGGTCATCGGGAGCAGTGTGACGCCGCGCTCAGACAGTCCCCAGCGGGTGGCCAGCCGCGCGGTGACCTGGCTCAAGCTCTGCCCTTGGCCCAGCCACATCGAGCGGGCGATGTGCGTGCCCAGGTCGCGGTCGCCGAGACCGAACCACTGCGGCTGCACCCCGAGGGCGGCGAGTTCGGTCTGGACGGCCGTCGTGTCCGCCGCGCGCCCCCACCCTTGTCCCTCGTGTACGCCGCCGCCGAGGGTGTACAGGAGGGTGTCCAGGTCGGGGCACACCCGTAATCCGAACAGGGTGATGTCGTCACCGGTATTGCCGATGATCGTCACGGTGGTGTCGGCGAGATCGGGTGTCCGAGCCAGGTAGGTGGTCAGTCCACGCAGAAAGCGGGCCCCTCCGACACCCCCGGACAGTGCGGTCACATGCATGCATGCAGTCTGTCAGGCGTCCGGGACCCTTTGCTGCACAGGCGTTTCCCCTCGCCATCCGGGTCCGGAGAGGGTCTTCGCGGGGCGATCGAGGGCCGCGACACGCCCGGGGTTGGCCGAAACGCCGTGAATATCAGATCTCGGCTTGACGAAAGGGGTATGACACGCGTGTAATTCCAGTGTTGTCGTTCGCGCTGGAGACCGTGCGACGGGGTGGCTGCCACAGTCCACATGGGCATCACAGTCCATACGGGGGGATGGCACTGGATTCGACCTGTCGGTTGCGGCCTGGATCCTGACCGGCAGCGGATGTCCGGAGGGGTGCATGCCAACGATGGGTCGAGGAGGCGACATGCACGAGCTGTTGCTGGTTCCCGCACAGGGGGGAGCCGAGGGGGAAGCCGGGTGGCAGGAGCGTTCATTGTGCGCGCAGACCGACCCCGAGGCATTCTTCCCCGAGAAGGGCGGATCGACGCGCGAGGCCAAGAAGGTCTGCGTAAGTTGCGAGGTCCGCGTCGAGTGCCTGGAATACGCACTGGCCAATGACGAACGTTTCGGCATCTGGGGCGGGCTGTCGGAGCGGGAGCGGCGCAAGCTCAAGAAGCGGGCCGTGTGAGCGCCCTGCGCGCTGCTGAAAGGCCTGACCCGCGGACCGGCGCCGCGGCATACCAAGGACGCTGGTGACTTCACCGACCCACCCCCAGGACCCCCCCTCGGAGGACCTCGCGCTCACGCAGGCGCGCGCTCCGGGTGATGTCGGCGACCCCAGTGCCGGGCCGGAGTCTGCGGTCGCTGCCGTCGCTGCCGGCGCTGCGGCGGCACCGGCGCCGTCCGGCGTTGCGACACCTGCGGTCACCGTCATCCTGGTGTTACGCAATGGCGCGCCGTGGCTGCCAGCCTGCCTCGACGGACTCGCGGCGCAGCGCCGACCTCCTGAGCGGCTCGTGGCCGTCGACATCGCATCCAGCGACGGTAGCGCCGGCCTGGTGAGCTCCCACCAGTCACTCGCGGAGGCGATCCCGCGTGTCGAGGTCGTCCCGGTCACCGCGGACACCAGCTTCGCAGGTGCCATCCAAGCCGGCATCGCGCGGCTCGGCCCGGATGCAGGCTCGGACTGGTTGTGGCTCCTGCACGACGACAGCGCGCCCGAGCCTGACGCGCTGGCGGAACTCGTCAGTGCCGTGCGGCGCTCCCCGTCGGTCGGCATGGCCGGACCCAAGGTCCTGGAATGGGAACGGCCGCGTCGACTGGTCGAGGTCGGCCACCAGCTCACCGCGACTGGCCGGCGGATCTTCGCTCCGGCGCCGGGGGAGCGCGATCAAGGACAGTACGACGAGCGCACCGATGTGTTGGCGGTCGGCAGCTGCGGAATGCTTGTGCGTCGCTCCATCTACACCGAACTCGGTGGTCTCGATCCCGGCTACCCCGACCCCGCTGACTCCCTCGACCTCGGATGGCGCACCCAACTGGCCGGGCATCGCGTCGTCGTCGTTCCCGAGGCTCGGGTGCGGCATGTCGACGCCCGATACGACGTGGCCCGCAGCACGACGGCCGAAGGAATGGCGGCTCGCCGAGCTCACCGTAGTGCGGCCCGCCGGGTCGCCCTGGCGCGGTGTTCGCCGTGGGCGTTGCCCTTCCTGTCCATCTGGGTCGTCGTCAGCTCCGTGGTGACTGCCCTCGCCCTGCTGCTGCTCAAGCGACCAGCGCACGCCTGGGTCGAACTCGGTGACATTGGCGCGCTCGCCCACCCGATCTCCTCGATCCGCTCACGGTGGGCCTTTCGCCGGCTGCGCCGACTCCGTCGCCGCGATCTGGCTACCGTGTTCGTCACGACCGGTGAGTCTGTGCGTCACCTCATCGACAAGGTCCACGAGGCGCTCACCCCCGACCGCGACACCGACGAGGCGGTGCTCGGGACCGGCGCCGCGGCGGAGTCCGGGCCGGTCGCCGAAGAGGCCGACAACCTCACGGTGCTGCCGGCGTCGCTGCCGCAGCGCGTGCTGACGAATCCGGGGTTCCTCGCCGTCGCGGCTGCCGGGGCTGCGTCGGCCTACGGTCTGCGCCAGGCGCTGCGCGCGGGCGTTCTCGACGCCGAGGGCTACGGCCTGGTCGGCGGCGAGCTGCAGCGGGTCGTCTCCGGTTCCGCCGGCCTCTGGCACACCTACCGCGACGCGTGGTCGGGCGCCGGGTGGGGCGGACCGTCGGACACCGGCCCTGGCACCGGAGTGCTCGCCGCACTGGTCTGGCTCGGCGAACGGCTGCCCTACGTGGCCGATGGTCGCTCGCCCGCGTCGGTGGTGCTCGCGTGGCTGCTCTTGCTCGGTATGCCGTTGGCGACGGGCACGGCATACCTCGCCTCTCGCGCGATCCCGGCGTCCCGATGGTTGCGCGGCGTGGCGGCACTGGCCTGGGGCACCGGCGGGGTGGCCCTGGCCGCGCTGTCCAGCGGTCGGGTCACGGTCCTGCTGGCGCACATCCTGTTGCCGCTCGTGGCGGCGGGGGTGGTGCGCTCGGTGGCGCCGAACGCCACCTTCACCGCAGCGGCCGCCACCGGCCTCGGCGCAGCGGTCCTCGCGGCCCTCGTGCCGCTCTTGCTCGTCGTGGTCGTCGTCGTGGCGGCCGTCATCGTGGTCGTGGGACCGAGTCTGGCGCGACGGGTGCGTGCTCTGGCCATCCTCGGCATCCCCATCGCCCTGCTGCTGCCGTGGTTGCCGCAATGGCGCGATCCGGCCGCCCTGCTCGGGGCACCGGGATTGCTCGAGCTGGCACCGGTCCCGGCCGTGTCCCTGGGCAAGGTGGCGCTGGGCTTCCCGGACGGCATGCCCACCTGGGTGGCAGTCCTGGCCATCGGGCTGTATGCCGCAGCCGGTCTGGCCCTGCTGCGTCGGCCGCGGTCACGGCGTGTCAGCGTCGGAGTGTGGACCATGGCTGCTCTCGGCCTGGTCGGCCTGGCGCTGGCGGTGTTTGCGCGGCGCATCGTCCTCGGGGGTGCGGTGGCGGCCGATGGCACCGTCACATCCGCAACCCTCTGGCCCGGCATCGGAGCACAACTGCTCTGGCTCGCGGTCCTGTCCATCGCTCTGACCGGATCGGTCGGGCTCACCGAAGTCGTCGGGGCTGACGGCTGGGGGTGGCGCCGGATCGCCTCGGGCCTGGGCCTGGTGGCTATTGCGGCCACTGTCGTCGTCGGCGTGGCTGCTGCCCTCCGTCCCGGGATCGGTGGGCTCGAGGTGGCCACCGCGACAGCTGTCCCCGCGGTGGCTGTCGAACAGGGCCGGGGCACCGATGGCAACCGGATGGTGATCCTCACCCCCACCGCCGAGCGCCTCGACCTGGAAGTGGTCGGAGCCGAGCCGACGAGCGTCGTCCGCGGCCTCGCGCCGACCTCTTGGGCGGCGGATCCAGGGGTCGCCGAGGTCGTGCACGCACTGGCCTCGGGCCAGCCATCCGGCGTCGCCGGTGCAGGTCCGGCGCTGGCCGACCTCGGGATCGGGTTCGTCTCGCTGCGGGCGGCCGGCACCGACCCGATCGTCCGGACCCTCGACGCCACCGCGGGACTGACCCGGCTCGGGAGCACCGACGGGCAAATCCTCTGGCGAGTGCTCACCCGGCCGTCGGCGACTGCGGCAGGTGAAGCAGTCAACCCGTCCCGTGCGCGCCTGACGACCGCCGACGGCAAGCCGATCGCCGTCGTGCCGATGAGCGGCCCGCACGGCCAACTCGTGGCATCGCTGCCCGCGGGCCTGGACGGACGTCGGCTCGTGGTGGCCGAGTCCCCGGACTGGGCCGAGTGGGCCGAGGTCACCGTCGATGGCCGGACGGTGGAGCAGGTCGCGGGCAGCAGCCCGCCGGCATACCTGCTGCCGGCAACCGCAGGGACCCTGACGGTGTCGCTGCCACCCCGGCACGGCCGGTGGTACCAGATTCACCTCGTGCTCCTGGGGATCGCGACCTTCCTCGCCGTCCCCTTCGGCAACCGCCGGTCCCGGAGGCTGCGATGACCTTCCCCTGGGCTCGTGCGGTGCGGGCCGCCATCCTCGCCGCGGCAGGATCCGGCATCGTCGTCGCGGGGTCGATGGCCACTGGTCAGGTGGTCGCCGGTGCGCCGGTGGTCGCCGCGATCACCAGCGCACCGATGGGCGTCCCCGTGCGCGCCTCCACCGTGGTCTGCCCCGGACCGGAGACCGAAGGTCTGGCCGGGGTGTCGGCCGTGACCGGAGGCACGACCACGGTCACGGCGGCGAGCGCCCCGACGACGGTGCTGCACGGTCTGGTCAACCCCTCCAGCGGAGAGCTCGCCGCGCGCACCCTTCCCGATGGGCCCGCGCTGGGCGCGGTCACCGAGCGTGGTCGGTCGATCACGGGCAGCCTGACCGGCAACGTCAGTGCCGAGGTGAGTGGCAGCGAAGGCTTGGCACCGGGCGTCGCCGCGCTGCAGACCTGGCTGCGCACCGACTCGGACGACCGCGCCTTGATCGCCACATCCTGCCAGGTGCCGCGCGACTCGCATTGGCTGCTCGCGGGAGCCGGCGACACCACTCGGCGGGAGCGCCTCGTCGTCGCCAACCCCGGCGGAAACACCCTGACCGTGGATGTCACCGTCTTCGGACGCCAGGGACCAGTGACGACCACCTCCAACTCCCGCCTGGCCGTCCCCCCGCGGGGCCGCACCGTCGTGCTCCTCGACGCGATCGCGCCCGGCGAACAGTCGCCGGCGGTTCACGTCGTGTCGACCGGAGGGGTGGTCGCTGCGGTGCTGCAGGACTCCTGGATCGATGGAGCGGTCGGCCGCGGCAGCGACGACGTGGGGTCGACTCCGCCTCCCGCGACCGAGCAGGTCATCGCCGCGGTCCCCGTGTCCGGGCCGGCAATGGTGCGGGTGCTCGTGCCGGGCAGCGTCGAAGCGGTGGTGCAGACCCGGGCGCTCACCGCGGACGGGCCGGTCCCCCTGCCGCAGGACAGCGTCGTGCGGGTCCCGGCCGGCGCGGTCCGGGACATCGCGGTCGGCGCGCTACCCCCGGGCACGTATGCCGTGCAAGTCAAGTCAGATCAGCCGGTGGTGACCGCCGCGATGACCGAGCGACGGTCTGACGGCAACGGTCCCTCCGATCTGGCCTGGGCGTCCGCCTCTGAGCCGATCGACACCCTGGCCGGCACCCCGCTTCCGTCCGTGACCCGTGCCGGCCTTGTGTTGGCGGCCGTCGGCTCCGATGCCGCGGTCGAGGTCACCAAGGTCGGCGGTGACGGTGCCACGACAGCCACCGAGGTGGCCGTGCCGGCCGACTCGGTCGCCCAGGTCGATGTCACCGGCGCTGGTGCGGTGTGGTTGCGGCCGATTCGCGGAGCGGTCCGAGCCGGTATCGTGCTCGACCTCGCCGACCCCGGTGGTCCGCTGTTCAGCGTCGTGTCCCTGCACCCGGCCGTGGTCATGGGCACCGAGATCGCGGTCCGCGAGATTCGCCGCTAACCGCCGCGACCGCGCGGCCCCGCGCGCGCTTAATCCTGCTCGTACCGTGGGTCGAGGTCGTGCGGCTCGACACCGAGCAACCCCGCGATTTGCTCGGTCACCACGTGCTCAACGAGGAGAGCCAGATCTCGGTCGTCGCCCGCCCGGGTGTGGATCGGGCGTCGGTAGATCACTACTCGTGCGGGCGTGCGTCCTTGGGCGGCAAACACCCGCCCCAGGGGAATTTCCGCGTTCTCCCAGGGCGCGGGATCGCTGGGGGGCACTTCCTCGACCGCCAGCTCGAACACCGGGAACGGCCGCTTCCAGGCCCGCTCGAGGCTGGTGGCGACCTCGAGCACGAGATCGTCGAATCGCTCTGCCCGGCTGGTCATCGCCGGCACCGGGGGCCAGGCCAGCGGGCCGCGAATGCCGCGGCCATGGCGGCGTCGGCGGCGCGGCAAGCCGGTGGGAGCGGTCACGAGCCAACTCTAGGCGTCCCCGCGGCGCGCCGAGCGGCGCCGGTCAGTGCGGGGATCTAGAGTGCCGGGGTGGCTCTCATGCGGCAGTGTTCCAAGACGGGGTGCCGCGGCGGCGCGGTGGCGACGCTCACCTATGTCTATGCGGACCAGACCGCAGTCCTCGGGCCGCTCGCCACTTATGCCGAGCCGCACTCCTACGATCTGTGCGCCCGCCACGCCGAGCGGCTCACCGTTCCCCGTGGATGGGAAGCCGTCCGCCTGGACATCGATTTCACCGTGCCACCGCCCTCGACGGACGATCTGCTGGCGTTGGCCGACGCGGTCCGTGAAGCCGCCCGCCCCCGTCCGAACCCGAGCGCTACGAAGACCGAGCCGGCCAACGCTCGTGCGGTCGACACCACCGGCGTGACCGAAGGCGTGCGACGAGGGCACCTGCGGGTGCTGCGGTCCCCCTGATCCCGATCTGACCTCCTGGCAGAGGCGGCGTCGGGCGCGCAACCGGCTCTATCGCGCGGTCACCTGACAGCGCGACCTCGCCGGGATGTCGGGCGACCTGCCGACCTGCCGTCAACCGCGATGCGGTGGCCGTCGCGCCGTGCGGACCACGTGGGGCCAGCCCCGTGGCGAGGCCACCCGTCTCCCTCGGCCGCAGTCGCCGAGGGGGAGCGCACGCCCATTAGGCTGACCGGGTGAACTCTGCGGCCCCATCGCTGCGCGCGTCCGTCCGTGCCGGGGGCCTGGCTGCCCGCGGACTCCGCCCGCTGGATGTCGACGCCCTGTATGCCGTCGGCCTGGCTGCCGGCGGTGCGCTGGGCGGGCTCCATGGGCCGCTCATCGTCGGCCACGACGGTCGGAACCACGCGGCAGACCTCGCCGCAGCGTTGGTCAAGGGGGGGCTTGCGACCGGGCGAGATGTCGTCGACCTGGGTGCCATCCCCGCTGACGGATTGCGCTTCTGCGCCGGTGCCTACGCTTCGTGGGCGATCTATGTCGGATCCAGCAGCCGGTATGCCGTGGACCTTGGCGTGCAGTTCTGGGGACCGGACGGCACCGCACTCGACCAAGCCCAGGTGGAGGTCATCGCCGAGGCGGCCGACCGTGCGAAGGCAGCCCCGGACCCGACCACAGGCGCCCCCAACGGGGCGTCCGGACGGCACACCCCGCGGGACCTGGCCGATGAGTACGCAACCTTCCTCACCCTGCTCTGCGATGGGCCGAGCCGACGACCCCGCAAGGTCGCAGTCGAGGCCGTGGGGCCTGCAGTCGAGCGAGTTCTGCACGCACTGACCGATGGCGGGGCAGCTACACCGGCCTGGCCGGTGCACTTCGTCACCACCGGCCGCACATCAGTGGAGACGCCAGACAGCTACACCGAACTCGGCCAGCTGCGAGAGCTCATCGCGCGAGAAGGCGCCGATCTCGCGGTGGCTTTCGACGGAGATGGCGACCAGATCGTGCTGCTCGACGAGCGAGGGTCGATCGTGTCGCCCGCTGCCGTCGTGGCACTGCTGGCACTGCCACCCGAACGGCTCCAGGTCACCGACAGCGGTGACTACCGCTGGCCCGAAGCTTGGGGTAACTCCGGGCTCGCCGCCGTGCTGCAGCTGCTCGTCTGCCTCGACGCGGCCGACCGCCCGCTGTCCGACACTGTCACGGCATACCG
Source organism: Actinomycetales bacterium (assembly GCA_016710385.1). Lineage (GTDB taxonomy): Bacteria > Actinomycetota > Actinomycetes > Actinomycetales > Dermatophilaceae > Phosphoribacter > Phosphoribacter freyrii. The sequence goes on along the minus strand of JADJVX010000017.1, from coordinate 313,107 downwards.
CTTGAAGGAGACCCCCGTGCCCGAGCTGTCCTCCGAGACCGACACTGCCACCGAGTCGCCCAGTGCTGCGGTGAGCGGCGTCGACCACGGGCTGCATCCCTGGATGCGCGGCCTGCTGCGGTGTCCCGCCTGCCTCGGGGGTCTGCGAGATGTCGTCGGCGAGCAAGGGCCGGAGCTCGGGTGCGAAAGCGTTGACTGCGCCCGGAGTTACCCCATGGTCGAGGGCATCCCGGTGTTGCTGGTCGACCAGGCGCGCGTGCGACCTCAGGCCAGCTGACCATGCCCGCCCTGAACCCAGCGTTGGTGGACGACGACGACGCCCTGGCGCGGTACGACTCCCGAGGGGTGCTGAGGTCACTGGCGACCGCCGGGGCTCAGGTGCGGGAAGCGGTGCGGCACAGTGCAGACGCCGGTGTGGGACGGGTCGCAGGTGGGTCTCGACCGCGCTCGGTGCTCGTCGCGGCCACCGGAGGAACGGCGGTCGTCGGCGACGCGCTGGCGTGGTTTGCCGGTTCGGGTTCACCCGTGCCGATCGACACCCGCTCGCACGGGCCGCTGCCGGGATGGGTCGGGTCGCTGGATCTCGTCGTCGCCGTGTCGCAGTCCGGCCGGGCGGCCGGGCCGGTGGGTCTGGCGGCCGAGGCGGCTCGTCGCGGCGCCTTCCTGCTGACCATCGGGGCGCCGGACTCGCCGTTGGCGGCGCTGTGTGCGCAGGCCCGGGGGGTCCACGTCGACGTGCCCGCGACCCGCACGTCCAGCCGCACGGCGCTGTGGTCGATGCTCACGCCGGTGCTCCTGGCAGCCGAGGCGCTCGGCCTGGCTCGGATCGGACCCGAGGTGTTGGAGGCTACGGCCGACCGGCTCGACCGCGCGGCCGCGAGCTTCCGGCCGACCTCGGAATCCTTCGTCAACCCCGCCAAGATCCTCGCCGCCGACCTCGCCGAGGGTGTCCCGGTCGTCATCGGCGATTCCCCGCTCTCCGGGGTGGCCGCCCGGCGCGCGGTCAGCGTGCTGGCCCGGATTGCTCGAGTGCCGGCCCTGGCTGGTGAGTTGCCCGGCGCCGCCAGCGCAGCGGTAGCGCTGCTGGATGGGCCGTATACCCAGGCCGGAGCTCAGGCCGCGGCAGCCGCCGGTCATCTCACCGGGCAGGGGGGCGAGCTGCTCACCGGGATCTTCCGTGACCCCTACCTCGATGGCCCGCCGGATGCCTCGCTCGCTGTACTCATGCTGCGCGACGCGTCCGTCGAAGCACCGCCCCGCGGCGCAGGGGACACCGAGGGTGCCCGCACGGGGGCAGACCTGGGGGCGGGGACGGTCGGCGCGGACCAGTCGCGTGAGGACCTCGCCGATGCCGTCGTGGCGGTGGCACGCGAGAGCGGCATCCGGGTCAGTGAGGCCCGCGCCGACCCGGGCCACACGCTGGAACGGCTCGCCGATCTCACCTCACTCGTCGACTTCGCCGCGACCTACCTGGCGATCGGTCTGGGCCTCGACCCGTCGGTGTCATCCCACCTGGCCCGACTGCGCGAGCGCACCAGCGGCTAGCTGGTGCGCTCGCGCAGTGGCCCGGCATACCGGAGCGTCAGGTCTCCGGGACCATCTCGATCGACCCACACGGACACTCCTGCACGCAGACGCCGCAGCCCTTGCAGTAGTCGTAATCGATCGCGTAGCCCTTGCCGATGCCGGTCTTCTTCACCGCGTTGTCCGGGCAGACTCCGAAGCAGTTGTCGCACGCGAAGCAGTTGCCGCAGGACATACACCGCCGCGCTTCGAACTTAGCGGTCCGCTCGTCCAGGCCGCTGACCACCTCGTCGAAGGTGGAGGCCCGCCGTGCGCCCTCCAGGTGAGCTCGCTGCTGGTGGGGTGCGTCGGCGTAGTACCAGGTGGTCAGCTTGTCGAAGGTCGCGACCGGGTGCTTGGCGGCAGGCTGGTATGCCGTGCCCCGCAAGTACGCGTCGATGTGCCGCGCGGCCTTCTTGCCATGGCCCACTGCAACGGTGACCGTGCGTTCGGCCGGCACCATGTCGCCACCGGCGAAGACACCCTTGCGTCCGGTCATCATCGACCGGTCGACGGTCACGACGCCGTCGGTGATCTCGATGCCCTCGACGTCCTCGAGGAAGGACAGGTCAGCCTCCTGGCCGAGGGCCAGGACCAGAGAGTCGGCCTCCAGTTCCTCGAACTCGCCGGTCGGCTGCGGGAATCCGGTCTCGTCCAGGGCCATCTTCTCAACGAGCATCTTGCCGTCATCGACGTGCTTGATGGTCGAGAGCCACTTGAGCAGGATGCCTTCCTCCAGGGCCTCTTCGACCTCGAAGTCGTGGGCAGGCATCTTGTCGCGGGTGCGGCGGTAGACGATGATCGCTTCCTCCGCGCCCAGGCGCTTGGCCGTGCGCGCGGCGTCGATCGCAGTGTTGCCGCCGCCGTAGACAACCACCCGGCGACCGAGCATCGGCTTGTCGTCCTCGGTCTCCACATCGCGCAGGTAGGAGACCGCGTCGAGGATCTTGGCGGACTCACCGGCAGGGATGTAGGCCCGCTTGCCGATGTGGGCTCCCACCGCGGTGAAGATCGCGTCGAAGCCTTCGGCCAGGGCGGCTTCGAGGTCGGTCACCGTGGAGTTGACCTCGATCTGGACGCCGAGGTCGGTGATGCGGCGCACTTCGGCGTCGAGGATGTCGCGCGGCAGCCGGTAGGACGGGATGCCAAAGCGCATCATGCCGCCCACGAGCGGGCCTGACTCCCGGATGAGCACGTCGTGGCCCATGCGGCGCAGATGGTAGGCAGCGGAGAGGCCGGAAGGGCCGGCTCCGATGACCAGGACGCGCTTGCCGGTGAGCTCGGCGGGAGCCTCGAACGACCAGCCTTGCCGAATGGCCTCGTCGCCGAGGAATCGCTCGACAGCGTTGATCCCGACGGCCTCGTCGACCTCGGCGCGGTTACAGGCGTTCTGGCACGGGTGGTAGCAGACCCGACCCATGATCGCGGGGAACGGGTTGTCCTGGACGATCTGTCGCCAGGCCGCCTCGTACGACCCCTCCTCGGCGTGGAACAGCCACTGCTGGATGTTTTCGCCGGCGGGGCAGGCCTGATTGCACGGGGGCAGCAGGTCGAGGTAGACCGGCCGCTCGCTGCGCCAACTGCCGGTCTGATTGGCCAGGCTCGAGCCGACGTCGAGGGTGATGGCGAAGGGCTTGTGCATCACGCGTTCGCCTCCTCGGCGATGGGGGGGAGGGTGGGAGAGGCGGCTTCCGGCAACAGCCCATAGCGGCGAATGTTGCGGTCGGCCTGGGCCTGCAGGCGGTCGATGACCTCGTCGCGACGCACCGGGTTGAACAGGTGGGCGAATCGCTTTTGGCCCTTGAGGTATTCCTCGACCGGCACTTGACGCCGGATCGGGGTCGAGGCGACGACCTCGCCGTATTCGGCCTCGAAGACCGGCCAGAGTCCGCTCTGGGTGGCCAGCCGCGCGATCTTGATCGTGTCGCACGAGGCCGTGCCCCAGCCCAGCGGGCAGGGGACCATGACGTGGATATAGCGGGCTCCCCGCATTGACATCGCGCGGGTGACCTTGGCCTCCAGGTCGTGCAGGTCGGCGACCGTGGCGGTGGCGACATACGGGATCTCGTGGGCCATCGCGATGCGCGGCAGGTCCTTGCCCTGGCCAAAGACGTTGCCCGGGTCCGCGCCGACCGCCTGGGTGGTCGCGGTGCGAGCGGCCGGCGGGGTGGCCCCGGACCGCTGCACGCCGGTGTTCATGTAGGCCTCGTTGTCGTAGCAGATGTAGAGCACGTCGTCGTTGCGCTCGAACATCCCTGACAGACAACCGAATCCGATGTCGACGGTGCCGCCGTCGCCGCCCTGGGCGACCACGCGGATCTCGTCACGGCCTAGCGCTTTGTATGCCGCCGCGACACCCGACGCGACCGCGGGGGCGTTGCCGAACAGCGAGTGCAGCCAGGCAACCCGCCAGGACGTCTCCGGATAGGGCGTCGAGAAAACCTCGAGGCAACCGGTCGCGTTGACGGCGACGAGCTGCCCGTCAGCCGCTCGCATGGCAGCATCGAGGGCATAGCGCGCACCCAACGCCTCCCCGCAGCCCTGGCAGGCCCGGTGGCCGCTGGTCAGCGAGTTGAACCGTTTCGGGTCGGACTGGACCGAGCGTTCGGACACCGGCAGCAGCCGGTTGCCGACGGCGAAGGACCCCACTTGGTAGAACTTCACCGGGGTGGCGGCCGGGGTGTCGTGGACGACTTCGGGCACGACACCCATGTGATAGCCGGCGTCCGGGACCGTGGACGGCCCATGGACGGTGACGGCGCTGGTCGAGGTGACCTCCAGCGACTCGGCGGCGGACGGCGACGCGGTTGAGGACGACATGTGGTCCTTGGCCTCTCTTATCGGGACCCGGCGCGCACGGCGCCCAGGTCGCGCAGGATGTTCTCGGCAGCCGGGCCGGAACGACGTCCGGCGCGAGTGCGCGCCAGCTCGCGGTCCACGAGGCCGTGGTCGAGGTCGAGGAAGGTCAGCGCGGGCAACTCGTCGGCGACCGCCTGGTCGAAGGCCGCGTGCAGCGAGCTCTTGAGGATCGGCCGGCCGCCCAGCCCGGCGACGATGGTGTAGTTGGCGATCGGGCTGGCCGACATAGCCATCCGCACATGCGAGGCGACGATGCCGCCGATGCCCACCGAGAACGCCTTCTCCAGACAGACGAACCGCTTGGCTGTCCCGAGCGCCTCGCGCACGGCATCCAGGGGGAAGGGGCGGAAAGACGTGATCCCCAACGCGCCGATCTTCTCGCCGCGTTCGCGGCGTTCGTCGATGACGTCCTTGATGGTCCCGAGCACCGATCCCAGGGCGATGACGACGGTCTCGGCATCCTCGAGCCGGTAACCCCGGACCAGCCCGCCGGAGTCACGGTCGAAGACCGCGCGGAACTCCTCGGCCACCCGGGGGATGACATCGAGAGCCTGCATTTGCCGTTCGTGCGCGAGGTAGCGCACCTCGGTGAACGCCTCCGGTCCGACCATGGCCCCGATCGAGACCGGATGGTCGGGGTCGAGCACCTGTCGTGGCTCGAACGGCGGGAGGAACTGGGCCACCTGGTCGACCTCGGGGACGTCCACCTGCTCGACGGCGTGGGTGAGGATGAACCCGTCCATGCACACCATGACCGGCAGCGACAGCTCTTCGGCGATCTTGAAGGCCTGGACGTGCAGGTCGGCGGCTTCCTGGTTGGTCTCGGCATACAACTGGATCCACCCGGAGTCGCGCTGGCTCATCGCGTCGGTGTGATCGTTCCAGATGTTGATCGGGGCGCCGATAGCCCGGTTGGCGACCGTCATGACGATGGGTAGGCCCAGCCCGGAGGCGTTGTAGACCGCCTCGACCATGAACAGCAATCCCTGGCTGGCCGTCGCGGTGTACGACCGCGCCCCGGCCGCCGACGCGCCGATCGCCACAGACATGGCGGCGAACTCGCTCTCGACGTTGACGTATTCGCAGCCGGGCAACTCACCGGACTTCACGATGGCCGACAGGCCCTCGACGATGTGGGTCTGGGGCGAGATGGGGTAGGCGCAGATCACGTGTGGACGGCAGGCCGCGACCGCGCGTGCGACCGCCATCGAACCCTCAAGCTGAGTGAGCACCGGCACTCTCCTTCGTGTGCTCGCCGGCCGTTGTGGGGCGCAGCGAGAGGACCAGGTCGTATGCCGCGGTAGCGGCAGCGACGTTCTTGTCGCCCAGGGATCCGGGGAAGTGCTGGCGCACCGCCTCCAGGAGAGCGGGCAGGTGGATGAGCCCGGTAAACGCCGCGAGGCCGCCGAGCAGGACGAGGTTGGGCATCGGGCGTCCGATGTGCTCACGGGCAATGACGGTGGCGGGGATGGTGAGGATCTGGCACCGCCCGTCCTCCATCTCCTCCAGCCCGAGTTGCCCGACGGTGCGGGTGGAGTTGATCAGGACGAAGCCACCCGGTTTGAGGCCACCGAAGACGTCGACCTGGTGCAGCAAGGTCGAGTCCTGCACGACGAGAGCGTCGGGGGTGACGACGGGCTCGCGCACCCGGATAGGAGTGTCGGCCATGCGGCAGAACGCGACGACCGGAGCGCCGGTGCGTTCCGACCCGAAGCTCGGGAAGGCTTGGGCGTGCCGGCCGTCGGCGAAGAAGGCGTGGGAGAGCAGCTCGGCGGCGGTGACGACACCCTGTCCGCCTCGGCCGTGGATGCGGACTTCAAACATGCGCTCAACTTAGGCCGGGACCGGCTCCCCGCCAAGGGCCGTACGTCCTCACCTGTGACCCAGCCGTTACCCTGTGCTCATGAGTGGTGGGTTGGTCGCGCTGTTGGACGACATCGCCGCGTTGGCCAAGCTCGCTGCTGCGTCTATCGACGATGTCAGCGCCGCTGCCGGACGCGCGAGCGCCAAAGCCGCCGGGGTCGTCATCGACGACACGGCGGTGACACCGCGGTATGCCACCGGCTTCTCGCCGGACCGCGAGTTGCCCATCATCAAACGCATTGCCCAGGGTTCGCTGCGCAACAAGCTGCTGTTCATCCTGCCGGCAGCGATGCTGCTCAGTCAGTTCCTCCCGTGGGCACTCACCCCGCTGCTCATGATGGGCGGCACCTACCTGTGCTACGAGGGTGCCGAGAAGATCTGGGAAAAGGTCTCCGGCCACGCCAGCGGCCACGAGACCCCCGCGGGTGTTCAGGGTGCCCCGCAGGAGGAGGAGATGGTCAAGGGTGCGATCCGCACCGACTTCATCCTCTCCGCTGAGATCATGGTCATCGCGCTCAACGAGGTGGCCAACGAGCCGTTCGTGTCGCGAGCGATCATTCTCGTCGTCGTCGCGATCGCGATCACGATCGGTGTCTACGGAGTGGTCGCGCTCATCGTCAAGATGGACGACATCGGGTTGCACTTGGCCGGCCGTCAATCCGGCACCTCGCGCGCGGTGGGCAACGCACTGGTCAAGGCGATGCCCAAGCTGCTCTCCGCATTGGCCACCATCGGCACCGTCGCGATGTTGTGGGTGGGCGGACACATCCTCCTGGTCGGCTTCGACACCCTCGGCTGGCACACCCTCTATGGCTGGGTCCACCACCTCGAGGAGGGGGTGGTCCACTCCACGGGGGCGCTCGGCGGGGTCCTGGGCTGGCTCACCAACACGGCGCTGTCGGCGGTCTTCGGCCTCATCGTGGGCATGATCGTCGTCGGCCTCCTGCACGTGCTGCCCCGCAAGAAGTCCGGCGCCGACTCCACCGCGCACTGACTGAGTCCAACGGCCGACTTCGGTGACACATCCGGGCCGCGACCGGCTGGGCTGGCCGCTCCGTGCCGGGCTACTGGCCGTTGCGCTCGCCTCATGGGCGATGCTGCGCTTCGAGGGGGCGATGCAGGCCCGCCTGCTTGGGTCGGGGATCCTCGCCGTGGAGTTCGCCGGTGGCCCGGACCGGTGGGCCGACATCGTGGCCACGAACGGTCCGCTGGGGATGTCCGCGGTGCGGGAGTCGCTGCGGTGGGACGTGGCCTACATCGTTCTGTATGCCGTGGTGCTGACCATCCTCCTGCGCCGCCTGGCCCGCACCGACCCGAGCCTGCCGCACCTGGCGCCTTGGCTTCCCGCGCTCGCAGCTGTTTTCGACCTGGTCGAAGACGGCTGCCTCTGGGCCAGTCTCGAGCGCCCGTCCGCGCTGCTGCTCGCGACCGCCGCAGTGTGCGCCACCGTCAAGTTCGTGCTCCTGGGAGCAGGGCTCGGGTATGCCGTTCGGTCCTGGCGCCGGGGCGCGGGCCGGGGCCACCGACTGTCCTGAGCGGGGGAGCCCCCGAGGCGGTCCGGCGGCGCGCCCCCGGAACCGATAGAATCGGGTCCTTGCCGGCGTGGGTGGACGACCCGCGCGAGGAGACCGAGGCGAGCCGCACCCGCGAGCTGCACCACGGCATACCGTGCCCTGAAGGGCGACGCCGGGTCAGCTCAGCGCGGCAACGCGCTTCCTACACGTGATGCTGGAGTTCGCATGTCCTTCGAATATCGGGTCGCCGACCTGTCCCTGGCCGCCGCTGGTCGCCATCAGTTGCGCCTGGCCGAACACGAGATGCCGGGCCTGATGGCGCTGCGCGAGCGCTACTCGGACAGCAAGCCCCTCACCGGCGCTCGGATCGCCGGCTCGCTGCACATGACCGTGCAGACCGCCGTGCTCATCGAGACCCTGACCGCCCTCGGTGCGCAGGTCCGCTGGGCGTCGTGCAACATCTTCTCCACCCAGGACGAGGCCGCCGCAGCGGTCGTCGTGGGACCGCACGGCACCGCCGAGGAGCCGCAGGGAGTGCCGGTCTTCGCGTGGAAGGGCGAGAGCCTGCCGGAGTACTGGTGGTGCACCGACCAGATCCTCACCTGGCCCGCAGCCGCCGACGGCTCGACCGGGCCCAACATGATCCTTGACGATGGTGGCGACGCGACGATGCTCGTGCACAAGGGCCGTGAATGGGAGGCCGCTGGGCAGGTGCCGCCGACGACGGACGAGGACTCCGAGGAGTTCGCCGTCTTCAAGGAGCTGGTGCGCCAGACCATGGCCGCCGACCCGCAGAAGTGGACCCGCACCGCGGCCGGCATCAAGGGCGTCACCGAGGAGACGACGACCGGCGTGCACCGGCTCTACCAGCTCGCCGAGGCCGGCGAGTTGCTCTTCCCGGCGATCAATGTCAACGACTCGGTGACCAAGAGCAAGTTCGACAACAAGTACGGCTGCCGTCACTCGCTCGTCGACGGCCTCAACCGGGCCACCGACGTCCTCATCGGCGGCAAGGTCGCGGTGGTCTGTGGCTATGGCGACGTCGGCAAGGGCTGCGCCGAGTCGCTGGCCGGCCAGGGCGCTCGCGTCATCGTCACCGAGATCGACCCGATCTGCGCGCTGCAGGCCGCGATGGAGGGCTATCAGGTGGCCCGCCTTGAGGACGTCATCGGCAGGGCCGACATCGTCATCACGGCGACCGGCTGCTTCGACGTCGTCACTGCCGAGCACATGGCGGCGATGAAGAACAAGGCGATCGTCGCCAACATCGGTCACTTCGACAACGAGATCGACATGGCCGGCCTCGGCCGGGTGCCGGGCATCGTCAAGACCGAGATCAAGCCGCAGGTGCACGAGTGGACCTTCCCGGGGACCGCGGAGCGAGCCGAGCACTCGGTCATCGTGCTGTCCGAGGGCCGACTGATGAACCTCGGCAACGCCACCGGTCACCCGAGCTTCGTCATGAGCAACTCGTTCAGCAACCAGACGATCGCCCAGATCGAGCTGTTCACCAAGACCGACGACTACGAGCGCGAGGTCTACACGCTGCCCAAGGCCTTGGACGAAGAGGTCGCCAGGCTGCACCTGGACGCGCTCGGGGTGGAGCTCACCGAGCTCACCAAAGAGCAGGCGGAATACCTCGGCGTCGACGTCGCCGGCCCCTACAAGCCCGACCACTACCGCTACTGACAGCTGCGGTTCGACCCCGAACCGGTATGCCGGGTGCGCACCTCGCGCACCCGGCATACGTCTCTGTCTGGCCCTGGCGTGGCGCGACGGAGCGGAATCTTGCATACTTGTCCCGACGGCGCCCTTCACCCCCTGGGAGGGCGCCGTCGCCTATGCAGCCGGTGGCCGCATCGAGATGTTGGTCCGATTCCCCTGGCTGAATCCCCTCGGCGATTCCCTACGGCGATTCCCTATCGGGGAGGGCCGGTGAACAGCCCGATGTGTGATGATCGGTGGACCGCGCCGCAGGGGAAAAGCCGCAGGGGAGAAGGAGCAGGACGTGAAGGGTCGCGTACTCGTCGTCGACGACGATCTCGCGTTGGCCGAGATGCTCAGCATCGTGTTGCGCCAGGAGGGTCTGGAGGTCTCGCATGTCGCCGACGGGTCGGCTGCGGTGGCTGCCTTTCGCGACGCACGTCCCGACCTCGTGCTGCTGGACGTGATGCTCCCGGGAATGGACGGCATGGAGGTATGCCGTCGCATCCGTGCCGAGTCCGGCATCCCGATCGTCATGCTCACCGCTCGCACCGACACGGTCGACGTCGTCGTGGGGCTGGAATCGGGTGCGGATGACTATGTCGTCAAACCCTTCAAACCGCAGGAGCTCATCGCCCGGATCCGCGCCCGGCTGCGTCGCGGCGACGACCCGGAACCCGAGCGACTGGAGATCGGCGATCTCGTCATCGACGTGGCCGGACATTCGGTGCGCCGCGGGTCCGAGGTGCTGTCGCTGACGCCGCTGGAGTTCGACCTGCTCGTCGCACTGGCCCGGAAGCCATGGCAGGTCTTCACCCGCGAGATCCTCCTCGAGCAGGTCTGGGGATACCGCCACGCCGGGGACACGCGACTGGTCAACGTCCACGTGCAGCGGTTGCGCAGCAAGATCGAGCACGACCCGGAGCACCCTCAGATCGTCGTGACCGTGCGGGGTGTGGGATACAAGGCAGGTCCTGCCTAGCCCATGACCGACGCCGGCGACACCCCCGCGATCAGGACCGGCCCCGCTCGCATCCTGGCCCGCATGGTGCGCGCCTGGCGGCGTTCGCTGCAGTTCCGCGTCGTAGCGACCACCCTCGTCCTGGGGATGCTCGTGCTCGGCCTGGTGGGCACCTACCTCTACCAACAGATCGGTGCGGGGCTGGTCGAGGACCGGCGCACGCTGGCAACCGCCGAGGCGCTCCAACTGACCAAGAAGGTCAAGGTCGCCTTCGACCGCACCGACCAGGCCCAGGATCAACAGACCCTCGCGCTGTTTGCCCAGGACATCGTCCAGGACGTTGCCGGCACCGAGCGATCGCGCTATGTCGTGCTCCAGCGCCTGTTGGGCAACACCGCCACGGTCGTCATCCCCAGCGTCGTGAGCGGGGAGGTCGGGGAGGGCGTCATCCCCGAGGGACTGCGCCGGGCGGTTGCCGAGGACGCCAAGAACCAACAGCAGCAGATCGTGCCCGTCAAGCTCACCGGCACCGCCGACGCCGTCCCGTCGCTCATCGTCGGGCAACAAGTGACCCTGCCTCTTGCGGGAGGCTATGGCATCTATTACGTCTACCCCATGGAACGCGAGCGCGATTCGCTCGTCGTCGTGGGCCGGACGTTCCTCTATGGCGGCCTGGTGCTGCTGCTGCTCATCGGCGCCGTCGCCTATGTCGTGACCCGCCTGGTGGTGGCACCGGTCCGGCGCGCGGCAGAAGTGGCGCAACGGCTGGCGTCGGGCACGCTCACCGAACGCATGGAAAGTCGCGGCGAGGACGACCTCGCGAGCCTGGCGACCTCGTTCAATGCCATGGCCGTGAGTCTGGAGCGCCAGATCGGTCAGCTGGAGAACCTCTCGAGGGTGCAGCAACGTTTCGTCTCTGACGTGTCCCACGAGCTGCGCACCCCGCTCACGACGATCCGCATGGCCGTCGACCTCATCTATGACGCGCGCGAGGGCTTCGAGCCGGCCATGTCGCGCTCTGCAGAGCTGCTCCGCGGTGAACTCGACCGCTTCGAGGCGCTGCTGGCGGATCTGCTGGAGATCAGCCGCTTCGACGCCGGGGCAGCCGTTCTCGATGTCGAGAGCACCGACATGCGGCGCACCGTGACCAAGGTCGTCGACGCCACCGCCCGGTTGGCCGAGGGCAAGGGCAGCCGGGTCACCGTGCTCGACCCAGGCCATCCCTGCGAGGCGGCCTTCGACCCGCGGCGGGTCGAACGCGTGCTGCGCAATCTCGTCGTCAATGCCATCGAGCACGGCGAGGGCCGGCCGATCGAGATCAAGGTGGAGCGCAACGAGTCAGCGGTCGCCGTTGCCGTGCGCGACTATGGTGTCGGCCTGCGGCCGGGGGAGGCCGGCCTGGTCTTCAACCGCTTCTGGCGCGCCGACCCGGCCCGGGCGCGCACGACTGGTGGCACCGGGCTCGGGTTGGCGATCGCCCTCGAGGACGCCCGGCTCCATCGTGGCTGGCTGCAGGCATGGGGGGCTCCCGATGAGGGCTCCTGCTTCCGGCTGACCCTTCCCCGCAGCGTGGATCGCCCCATCGATTCCTCACCGCTCCCGCTCAATCCCCGCCACCCGCAGGTGTCGGCTCCAGTCCTCGTTGCCCAGAACGGCCGCGGACCGACCGCGGCGGCGTCGGAGGCCCGGCCCGACACCCCCGGTATTCCGCGCACGGACGGATTACCGTGATCCGGCGGGCCTGGCGGCTGCTCCTCGCGGGAGTGGTCTGCTTCAGCGCGGTGAGTGGATGCCTGGGGCTGCCTTCCAGCAGCGTGGTCTCGGTGGGCCGCGGCATCGACGAGCAGGTAGCGCCCGAGGCCCGCATCGTGGTCCCCGCACCGGCCCCGGGAGCCGACCCCGACGGCATCGTTCGCGGCTTCTTGCGTGCCGGTGCTGCGTTCCAGGAGGCGCCCGAGGGGGGCAGTCCCGTCGGCACGGCATACCTGGCCGCCGCGTCGGTCGATCGATGGCGACCGACGAGCTCGGTGACCGTCTTCGACCGCATGAGCGTCGTCGAGGTGTCCATGGTGGGCACGGATCGAGTGCGTGCGTCGGTCGTGGCCGTCTCGGTCATCGACGAGCTGGGCCGCTATCGGGAGTTGCCGCCCAACACGGTGGTCTCCGTCGAGTTCGGGCTCGTGGCTGTCGGAAACGAGTGGCGAATCCTGTTGCCGGAGAACGGTTTCGGTATCTGGATCAACACCGATGACTTCAGCCGCGTGTTCGCCCCCTACCGCCTCAACTATGTGGGCATCGGGACCCGTTTCCTGGTCCCGGACGTGCGGTGGTTGCCGAACGGCCCACGGCTGGTCACGGCGCTCGCGCGGGCCCAACTCGGCCCGGTGCCCGAGCAGCTCCGCGGTGCGTGCGAAACCGGCTTCCCCGAGGGCGCCAAGCTCGCGCTGGACGCCGTCTCGGTGACGGACGGGATCGCCACGGTCGTCCTCACGCCGATCGCCTCGACCGCCGATGCGCTGTCCCGGCGCGAGATGTGGGCCCAGCTGGCAAGCACGCTGCTGGCCGTCCCGGGCGTCATGGGCGTCACCTTGGAGGTCCAGGGGTCCGGTCGGTTGGCCGTCGAAGAGGTAACGGGGGCCCTGCGGGGGGCGCGGGATCTTGGCTATGCGGTGGACCCCACCTGGACGTCGTCAACGGCGCTGGTCCGCGTGGGTGAGGAACTGCGCATGGTCGACATGACCCGCCTGGGGCAAGTGGGCGACGTGAAGGTCAACCCGATCGCTTCCGATCTGCCGGCCGTGCCGACCACCATGTCGGCGGTCGCCTGGGCCGCCGACGGTGTCGGGCTCGCGGCGCTCGACGCGCAAGGCAGCGTCCTTGTCCGCTGGCGGGGCAAGTCCCAGATTGCCGTCCCGCCGTTCGCCACCGGGCTGACCCGGCCCGCCTTCGACGCGCTGGGCCGGCTCTGGGTCGCGGGACTGGCCGACGGCCGATCCTCGCTATGGACGCTCAACGGGCTGGCCGCTCAAAGCGTCTCTGCCGATCGCATCGATCCGGCCTGGCTCGCAGGCCGCACCGTCGTCGCGGTGGCACCCTCTCCGGACGCGACGCGCCTTGCGGTCGTCTCCCGCGGAGCTGACGGCATCGACCGGCTCGACATCGCGGGGATCGTCAAGGACACCACCGGCTTGCCGAAGGGGCTCACGATGCCCCAGCGGGTCGGAGAGCCGCTCACCCGGGTGCTCGACACTGTGTGGATGGACACCGCCACGGTCGCCGCCCTGGGCGCGGTCTCAACAGCGGACCCGGTGCGCCCCTTCGTCGTCGAGTTCGGCCAGGGGATCGGGTTGCGCCGGCGCGGCACGGTCGGCCCGGAGGACAACCTCGTGCCACCCCCGACCTCGCCCCGATGGGTGGTCTCGACGGGCGGCCCGCGCGGCCTCGTCGTCGTCACCGACCTGCCGGCGGTGTTGGTGCGTGTCGGCGGCGGTTGGCTGCGCCTGGCCGGAGCCGACGAACTCGTCGTGCCTCCCGTGCACTGACGCCCGGTCCACATCCTCGGACCCCGAGTCTCGTCGTCCACAGCCGATGGGGCGGGCTGTCGCTGGCGTCGACCGCGCTGGACATGCTGTGGTCATGTGGCGGATGTGGGACGACCTGGCCGACCTGGTCATGGCGCGAGAGTGCGCCTGCTGCACCGCGGTCGGCGCCCGGTTGTGCCCGGCCTGCCGTTCCGACCTGGACGGCCAGAGGTATGCCGTCCCACGCCTAGTCCGCCCGGTGCCCGCCCCGACGGGGCTGCCTCAGGTGGTGGCCAGTGGCCGCTATGCCGGGGCGCTGCGCGCAGCCATCGTGGCCTTCAAGGACCAGGGGCGGGCCGACCTCGCGACGCTATTGGTCCCCTTGCTCGCGGGTGCCCTGCAGACGATCCTGGGTCCAGAGGGTGGGCAATGGTCTGCAGAGTCCGGACGGCCCGGGCTCCGGTCCGCGGGCTTCCACCGGGTGCTCGTTGTGCCCATGCCTTCCTCGCGCGCCGCGACCCGGACCCGCGGTGACCGGCCCGTGCTGAGGCTGGCCAAGCGCGCCACTCGGGACGTCGGCTCTGCTCGGGCATCTCCTGGGCTGCCGTCGGTTCACGTCGTGCCGGCACTTACGACCCGCCGCAGGGTCGCCGACCAGGCTCGCCTGGGCGCGGAGGATCGCGCGCGCAACCTCGCTGGCGCGTATGCCGTCACCCATCGGCATACCGCGCTGGTGCAGGCCCACCCGGTCGTGCTCGTCGACGATGTGGTGACCACCGGGGCGACGCTGGCCGAGGCCGCGCGGGCCGTGAGAGCCGTTGGGGGAGAGGCCATTGCGGCGGCGGTCATCGCGGCGACCGAGCGGCGGTATGCGGGCCGCAACGCCGCTGGCCGACCGGTCTGGCCGGGGTAGCCCACCGCGGGATACGGTGGGAGACACACCGTCCACGACACGGGAGGTGAAGCGCCAGGTCTTCGGGGTCTGCCCGGCCCGCCCGCACTCACCTACGTGTCAAGGAGGCTTTTGTGGACATCGTCGTGACCGGCCGTCACATCCAGATCTCCGAGCGGTTCCGGGGCTATCTCGCCGAGCGACTGGGCAAGATCGAGCAGATCGCGCCCAAGGTGACCAAGGTCGAGGTGGTCGTCACCCATGAGAACACCACTCGCAACTCCGAGTGCGTCGAGCTGACCTGCAAGGACCGCGGCTCGGTCGTGCGCGCCGAAGCGTTCAACGACGACAAGTACGCTGCCGTCGACCTGGCGATTGAGAAGCTGGTCGAGCGACTGCGCCGGGCCAACAGTCGGCGCCGCACCGCAATCCGCGGTCGAGGTGAACCCACCCGGGCGGCCGGGCCGGCCATCGCGCCAGAGGCGCCCGCAGCAGACCTCGCGCCACCGCACCAGGATGCGCCTGCCTCGCCCGACGGTCCTTTCGGCGCCGTCGGTGATTCCCCGATCGAGGTCCGCGAGAAGGTGCACCCGAGCACGCCGATGACCCTCGGCGAAGCGGTCAACCGGATGGAACTCGTCGGACACGACTTCTACCTGTTCAACGATGCCGACACGGGCAGGGCAAGCGTCGTCTACCGGCGACGGGGTTGGTCCTATGGCGTGATCCACCTGGAGCCCACCGCGTGACCCTGCGTGGACACCGGGAGGCCGGCCCGTGGCATCATGCCCAGCGTGACTGACCAGCAGCCTGCGGGCCGGCCCCCCATCCGCGTTCTCGTCGCTGACGATCACGCGCTGTTCCGGCGCGGGCTGCGGACCGTGCTGGAACTCGACGGTGACATCGTCGTCGTCGACGAGGCCGAGGACGGCATCGTCGCCGTCGAAAAGGCCGAGGCAAACGTCCCGGATGTGGTCCTCATGGACGTCCGGATGCCACGGTGCGGAGGGATCGAGGCGTGTCAGGCCATCAAGGCCCGAGTGCCCTCCGCGCGGATCGTCATGTTGACGATGTCCGACGCCGAGTCGGACCTGTTCGATGCGGTGCGCGCCGGCGCCAACGGTTATGTCCTCAAGGACGTGCCGGGAGAGGAGATCGCCGCTGGCGTGCGAGCCGTGCAGGACGGTGACTCTCTGATCAGTCCGTCAATGGCATCCAAACTGCTGGCCGAGTTCGCCCTCATGCGCCGGCGAGATACCGAGGTCATCGGCACCGGGCTGCCCAAGCTCACCGAGCGCGAGGTCGAAGTGCTCGGCCTGGTGGCTCGTGGGATGGGCAACCGCGAGATCGGGCGGATGCTGTTCATCTCCGAGAACACCGTGAAGAACCACGTCCGCAACATCCTCGAGAAGCTGCAGTTGCACACGCGGATGGAAGCGGCGATGTATGCCGTCCGGCAGAATCTCATCAATCCGCCCACCGGCTGACCCGTGCGACACCTGACCCAGGCCCAGGCCAGGCGCATCGCCCTGGCGGCCCAGGGGTTCGGTCGGCCCAGGCCGGTCGCCGGCACAGGCGGCGTCCGAGACATCCAGCGGGTCATCGACACCGTTGGCGTCGTCCAGATCGACAGTGTCAACGTCCTCACCCGCAGCCACTACCTGCCCTTCTTCGCCCGGCTCGGCCCCTACGATCGCGCGTTGCTCGACCGAGCGCGTGACCAGGCCCCCCGCCGACTGGTCGAGTACTGGGCACACGAAGCAGCCCTCATCCCCCCTCGCACCTGGCCGCTGTTCGCCCAGCGGATGGAAGCGGCGCAGGTGGAGGCCTGGGGTGGGATGCGTCGAGTCCGGGACGAGCACCCGGGCCTCGTCGAGGCGGTGCTCGCCGAGGTCGGGGCACGCGGGCCGCTCACGTCCCGCCAGGTCGAAGCGGCGCTGGCCCACGATCACCCCCGCGAGTCGGACAACTGGGGGTGGAACTGGTCGGCGGTCAAGCGCTCGCTGGAGTGGCTCTTCTGGACGGGGCAGGTGTCCAGTGCCGGGCGCACCGCGCAGTTCGAACGCCGGTATGCCGTGCCCGGCGCCGTCCTGCCGCCGGGGGTGGACGCCGAGCGCTCCACGTGGACCGACCGGCATACCGCTGGCGGCGACGCGGCTGCCGTCCTGGAACTGGTCCGTATCGCCGCCAAGGCGCTGGGCGTCGGCACTCTGCAGTGCCTGGCCGACTACTTCCGATTGCGGCCTCGGATCGTCGCCCCGGCGATTGCCGCGCTGGTGAAGTCCGGTGAGGTGGAGCCGGTGACCATCCAAGGATGGAAGCGGCCGGCATACCTGCACGGCACCGCGCGCCGGCCGCGGGAGATCCATGCGCGTGCCCTGGTGAGTCCCTTCGACTCGCTGGTCTGGCAACGCGAACGCACCGAGGCGCTCTTCGGGGTCCGCTATCGGCTGGAGATCTACACGCCGGCCGCCCAGCGGGTGCATGGCTACTACGTGTTGCCGTTCCTCCACGGCGACCGCATCGTCGCTCGGTGCGACCTCAAGGCCGATCGAGCCGCCGGGGTGCTGCGTCTGCAGCGCCTCACCTGGGAGCCGGGCAGCGACGCCGGCGATCAGCAGGCCCTGGCCGCCGAGCTCGAGGCGATGGCCGGGTGGCTCGGCCTGGGTGACGTCGCGCCCGCCGGTGCTGTCCAGTCCGCCGGTGCTGTCGGGTCACCTGGTGCGCCATGATGACGCCGTGATCACCCCATGAGCGCGCCGACCGATGTGCAGCCCGCCCGACCACGGACAGGGGTGCACCGGGCGTGGTTCGTCGCGGCCGCGGTGGTCTCGGCGCTCATCGCGGCGGCCGGTTTCCGGTCGTCCACCGGCGCACTCATCGAACCGCTCGAGGCCAGCTACGGCTGGTCGCGCACGACGACGTCGGGGGCGGTGACGGTCAACCTCGTGCTCTTCGGGGTGACGGCACCCTTCGCTGCCGCGCTCATGGATCGGTTCGGTATCCGCCGCGTCCTGTCGGTGGCCCTCGTTCTGGTCAGCCTGGGGTCCGGGCTGACCATCTGGATGACCGCACCGTGGCAGCTGTGGATCCTCTGGGGTCTGCTCGTCGGAGTCGGCACGGGGGCGATGGCCCTGGTGCTGGGCTCGATCGTCGCCAACCGCTGGTTCCAAACCAGGCGCGGGCTCGTGACAGGGGTGTTCTCCGCGGCATCGTCGACCGGCCAACTGATCTTCCTGCCCGCCATCGCCACCCTCGCGGAAGGTCCGGGCTGGCGGTATGCCGCCGGCCTGACCTCGGTGGCTGCGCTCGCGCTCGTGCCGATCATCGTCGGGGTGGTCCGGGACTGGCCGGCCGACGTCGGGCTCCCGCCCTACGGCGGCGACCTCCTGGTCGCCGCGCCGGCACGGCATACCGGGGGTGGGAGTTCTCCTGCGGCGCGCGCGGTGCGGGTGCTGCGCGAGGCGACACCGGTGCCGGCGTTCTGGGTCTTGGCCGGCACGTTCTTCGTCTGCGGTTGGTCGACCAATGGGCTCATCGGCACTCACTTCATCCCCGCGGCCCACGACCATGGGATGCCGGCCAAGACCGCGGCCGGCCTGCTAGCCCTGATCGGGGTCTTCGACATCCTCGGCACCATCGCCTCGGGCTGGCTCACCGACCGGGTCGACCCGCGACTGTTGCTTGCCGTCTATTACGCCCTGCGCGGGCTGTCGCTGCTCGTCGTGCCCGTGGTGCTCGGCCCCGACGTGCAGCCCAGCCTCTTCCTCTTCATCGTGTTCTACGGCCTGGACTGGGTCGCGACCGTGCCGCCGACGATGGCGTTGTGCCGCATCCACTTCGGTCTGGACCGCTCCAGCGTCGTCTTCGGCTGGGTCTTCGCCTCGCACATGGTCGGTGCCGGCATTGCGGCGGCGTATGCCGGGTGGATGCGCCAGTCGACCGGCGACTACTTCGCCGCCTGGGTCACCGCCGGCGGGCTCTGTGTCGTGGCCGCAGCGGCCTGCTACGTCCTGCCGCGCCGCCGCGAGCCGGTCGGCTGACCGGCGGCAGACCCTGTGGCGCCACGCGCGCGGGCGTCGCGCAGGGGCAACAGCGGCCATGAACTCAGCAGTTCGAGGTGGACGCCGTCGGCCAGGCTGCCGTCGATCCGGGCCCAACTGGCGTGGCTGCGGCCCCATTCGCGCATCCCCAGCCGGGTGAGTACGGCCAGCGAGGGCAGGTTCTCGGCATCGACCGTCGCGTGCAAGCGCAACAATCCGAGGCCGCCGTCCGCGCAGGATGCGAACGCCAGATCGCGCACGGCCGGCAGCGCCTCGGCCACATGACCTCGGCCGCGCTGTGACGGATAGACCCAATAGCCCAGTTCCCCTTGGAAACGCCCCTCGAGCGGGCCCATCCCGAAGAGCACGACCATCCCCACAGCCCGATCCGTATGCCGTTCGGCCAGGCACCACCACAGGGCACCACCGCCGGCGTAACGGGCTTCGCGTTCGGCGAGCCAGTCGGGGAAGGCTGCCCGGGTCGGGACCGCGCCCGCAGGGGTGAAGCGCAACGCCTGAAGATCAGGCTCATCGACGGCATCACTGGGCCCGTCATCGGGGCCGAACGGCCGCAACCGCAGGGTCGGGGTCTCCAGCACAGGAGGCCGGGGCTGAGTCGGGAGCATCGGCTCGCCGGCGCGCAGCGTGGCATGCCATTCGTCGCGGGGGTGGCCCGCATGGTCGAGCGCTCCGGCGGCGACGGTGACCGGCATACCGAAGCCGCAGGCCTGGGCGACCCGACGCGAGGCCCAGTTGCCCGCGACTGCGCGCCACCGCAGCACCGCAACCCCTTCGTCGAAGGCGCGTTGGGCCAGCAGCCGCACCGCCCGGCTCATCAGTCCGCGGCCCCGCCCGTCTGGATGCAGTCCGAAGCCGATCTCGGCCCGCAGTGGCGACCGGTCGTGCAGATTGACTGTGCCCAGGAAGCTGTCGCCGGCGTCGGTGACGACCCACGCGCGTCGGCCCCACGGCTGCGACCAGCCGGTTCGGACCGTCTCGAGGTACTCCTGAGCGTCGGCCAACGCATAGGGCCGGGGCAGCGGCAGGAACTCCATCGACGCGGCGTCGATGCACTGCTCGACGATCCGCGGCGCGTCGGATTCGCGATGAGCGCGCAGCACGACCACCCCGTCGGTGAGCGTCGGCACGCAGTCCGGCCAGGGCACGTCGGGCAGGTTCGGGTGCGGGCTCTCGGTCACGATCACCACCCTGCTGCTCCGGTATGCCGTGCGGCAAGTGAGTTCCGCTCGGGCTGGCAGGTGCGCGGACGGCATACCGACTGGTGGTCGGCCGGGAACCGCACCGTGGTGCGGTGGCGTTGGGCGGGCGACTGGGCAACTCGACTA
Source organism: Actinomycetales bacterium (assembly GCA_016710385.1). GTDB lineage: Bacteria > Actinomycetota > Actinomycetes > Actinomycetales > Dermatophilaceae > Phosphoribacter > Phosphoribacter freyrii. The sequence continues at coordinate 292,841 of JADJVX010000017.1, read as the reverse complement.
CCCTGACGGGTGGTCCCCGTGTGCCACGGTCGACCAGTGTGGCGTGTGTGCATCCGGTGAAACCCCCGAGGAGTTGTCCGTGGTCAAGGTGTTCGAGAAGCTGCTGCGTGCCGGCGAGGGCCGGGTCGTCAAGCGGCTCGAGGGGATCGCCCGCCAGGTCAACGTCCTCGAGGAGGACTTCGAGAAGCTCACCGACGCCGAGTTGCGGGCCGAGACGGGGGTGTTCCGTCAGCGCCTGGACAACGGCGAGCCCATCGACAAGCTGCTGCCCGAGGCCTTCGCCGCGGTGCGGGAGGCGTCCAAACGCACCCTGGGCAAGCGGCACTTCGATGTGCAGCTCATGGGTGGCGCGGCGCTGCACGAGGGCAATGTGGCCGAGATGCGCACCGGTGAGGGCAAGACCCTCGTCGCGACGCTGCCGTCGTATCTCAACGCCCTGTCCGGCAAGGGCGTGCACGTCATCACCGTCAACGACTACCTCGCGGAGTACCAGTCCGAGCTCATGGGCCGTGTGCACCGCGCCCTCGGCCTGGAGACCGGGTGCATCCTGGCCTCGATGACCCCCGACCAACGGCGGGTCGAATACGGCAAGGACATCACCTACGGCACCAACAACGAGTTCGGCTTCGACTACCTGCGCGACAACATGGCCTGGTCGACCAGCGAACTCGTGCAGCGCGGACACCATTTCGCGATCGTCGACGAGGTCGACTCCATCCTCATCGACGAGGCCCGCACGCCGCTCATCATTTCCGGGCCTGCCGACCAGGCGACCAAGTGGTACGTCGAGTTCGCCAAGATCGTCCAGCGGCTCACGCGCGGAGAGTTCGAGTCGGGCATCGGCGATTACGAGGTCGACGAGAAGAAGCGCACCGTCGGAGTGCTGGAAGCCGGCATCGAGCGCGTCGAAGACCTGCTGGGCATCGACAACCTCTACGAGTCGGTCAACACCCCGCTCATCGGGTTCCTCAACAACGCGATCAAGGCCAAGGAACTGTTCAAGCGAGACAAGGACTACGTCGTGCTCAACGGCGAGATCCTCATCGTCGACGAGCACACCGGCCGTATGCTGCCCGGCCGGCGATACAACGAGGGCATGCACCAGGCCATCGAGGCCAAAGAGGGTGTCGAGATCCAAAACGAGAACCAGACCCTCGCGACGATCACACTGCAGAACTACTTCCGGATGTACACCAAGCTCGCCGGCATGACCGGCACGGCCCAGACCGAGGCCGCCGAGCTCAACTCGATCTACAAGCTCGGCGTCGTCACGATCCCAACCAACATGCCGATGATCCGGATGGACCAGGCCGACCTCGTCTACCGCACCGAGGACGCCAAGTTTGCCGCCGTCGTCGACGACATCGCCGACCGGTATGCCGCGGGGCAGCCGGTGCTCGTCGGCACCGTCTCGGTCGAGAAGAGCGAGCACCTGTCGGGCCTGTTACGACGCCGCGGGGTCAAGCACGAGGTGCTCAACGCCAAGCAGCACGCCCGCGAGGCGGCGATCGTCGCCGAGGCCGGCCGGAAGGGCGCCGTCACCGTCGCGACGAACATGGCCGGGCGTGGCACCGACATCATGCTCGGCGGCAACTCCGAGTTCCGGGCGGTGCAAGAGCTCAAGCGGCGGGGCCTGGACCCGGAAGTGACCCCGGACGAATACGAAGCAGCGTGGGACGCTGCCCTGGCCGAGGCCGAGAAGGCCGTGGCCAAGGAGCACGACGAGGTCATCGGTCTCGGCGGGCTCTATGTCCTGGGCACCGAGCGGCACGAGTCGCGGCGGATCGACAACCAGCTGCGGGGTCGGTCCGGTCGTCAGGGTGACCCGGGCGAGTCGCGGTTCTACCTGTCGCTGCAGGACGACCTCATGCGGTTGTTCAACGCCGCGATGGTCGACCGGTTCATGCAGACCGCTCGGATGGAGGACGAGGTCCCCATCGAATCCAAGATGGTCACTCGCTCGATCGCCAGCGCGCAGAGCCAGGTCGAGGCCCGCAACTACGAGATCCGCAAGAACGTCCTCAAGTACGACGACGTGCTCAACCGGCAGCGGCAGGTCATCTATGCCGAGCGTCGGTCGGTGCTCGAGGGCGCCGACATGCAGGAGCAGATCCGTCACTTCGTCAACGACGTCATCGCCGCGTACGTCGCCAACGCGACGGCCGAGGGGTACGCCGAGGACTGGGACCTCGACCAGCTGTGGACCGCGCTCAAGGTGCTCTATCCGGTGTCGATCTCGGTCGACGATGTCGCCGAGCGGGCTGGCAGTCGCCAGGGAATCACCGCCGAGGTGCTCCGCGAGGAGCTCACCAACGACGCTCACCACGCCTACGATCGTCGCGAGGCCCAGCTCGGCGAGGACGCGATGCGGGAGTTCGAGCGGCGTGTCGTCATGGCGGTGCTCGACCGGAAGTGGCGCGAGCACCTCTACGAGATGGACTACCTCCAGGAGGGCATCGGGTTGCGGGCCATGGCCCAGCGTGACCCGCTCGTGGAGTATCAGCGCGAGGGCTACAACCTCTTCGAGGCGATGATGGACTCGATCAAGGAGGAGTCGGTCGCCTACCTGTTCAACGTCGAGGTCGAGGTGGCTGCGCCGGCTCCGGCAGTGGCTCCGGTGGCTCCGGTGCCAGTGGGCCAGTTGCTCCAGGGGCTGGCCGACGCCACCACCGACGCCGCGGGCGGGACGGCACTGCGCGATAGCGCGGCGGCACCGGGCGATGCGCTGGCCTCTCCGGAGGTGCCGGACAGCCTCGCCGACGAGCAGGGGTCGGCCTTCCGCAAACCCGTCATCCACGCCAAGGGCTTGGAAGGTCCCAGCGGTGGCCGCCTGCACTATTCGGCGCCGGGCGAGGGTGGCGGCACCGAGGAGCGCGACGTCGTCGCACCGGGGTCCGGCGCGGAGCCGGGAGCGACCCGTCCTCCGGTCCGGCGGACCTCGAAGAAGGCCCGCCGACGCGGGAAGTGATGCTCACCCGACCTGTAACTGGGTGACCACCCAGCGCCGGTCGACACCGGTCATGCGCAGGGCCAGAGCTCGTACGCGGTCGTGTTCGACGATGACCGCGCATGCTTCGACGACCCCGTCGGCCGGCTCCTGCACGCGCACTCTGCGCACCACTGGGCGACGCTGGGTGTTCTTGGGGCGGCGAGCGGCCACCACCGATCGGCGGCAGAGCACGTCGTAGACCTCCGGGGCACTCCAGCGTGCGACCTGAGCGGCTGGGCGCAGCCCGGCCATGATCTCGACGTAGGCCTGCACCAGATGGCGCACCATGGGCGCGGGATCGGGCAGGTCGCGGCGTGGGGTCCACTGCCGGTCGAAGGACCGCTCACGGGAGAAGTCCAAGGCCAGGCTGTCTTGAACGTAGGGCGACGGGGTGGGCGGACGGAATGCCTCGTCGCCGGAAATGGGAGCGGGTCGCGGGTCGGGCAGCTTGATGACCTGCAGCGGCGGAAGCGTGGTCATCGCAGCGCCTCCGCCGCGTTCGCCGGAACGGTGAGCCGCTGACCAGGTCTGATGACGTCGGGGTTCGGACCCACGGTCTGGCGGTTGACGGCATACCACTGCGGCCAGACGACGGCGATCTGGGCCGCCGTGGCATCCGGCCCGAGGTGCCGTGCCGCGATCGACCACAGCGAGTCTCCGTGCTGCACGACGTACTCGCGAGGCGCCGTCGTCGGCGCGGTCGTCGCGACCGGTTGGACGGCGGGCGTGGTGGTGGGGCTGGTGCTGGCCGAAGCCGAGTCGCTGGCCCAATCGGGGAGGGGGAGGTCGGGGTCCAACGGCGTCCACGATGTGTCGGTGGGCGGATGGAAGCCCGGGTCGAGTGTGAGCGGGCCGGGCGCGTCGAGGACGAGGGTATGCCGGGTGGCTAGCGCTGGAGCATTCATGGCCGCGGCTGCCGTGCCCGGGACGACCGCTGCGACCAGGGAGGTGCCCAACAGGAAGGTGACTGTGCGCCGCAGCGCAGCAGGCGCCACGGCGCGCGCCAGGGCACGGCATACCTGTCCTAAGGCACCGGGGAGCTGCCCGAGCGCGCTCAGCGCCGTCCCAAGCGCGAGCCATCCCGAGAGCGCTGAGCCGACCAGTGCGCACCCACCGGCGAGGAGATCCTCGGGGCGCGCCGCCTCCCACGGGGTGTGGCTCACCAGCTGGACTCCGGTGCGGCCCAGCAGCCCCGCCAGGGCGACTGCAGCTGCGATGCCCACGAGGGTCACGATGACCCCGCGCAGCACTGCGCCGGCACGGTGGATCGGGGCGTGGTGTCCAGTGGGCTGGAGTGACGTACCGCGAGGCATCTTCTTCCCCTGTTCTCGCGTGTTTGATGTCGTTTACCTACGTTTGCATACGACAGCGAGCGTCGTCAAGCGCTCGATTAACCGCTGGTGCGCGCGCCTCAGGTCTGTCGGCCAGGATGAGCGTGAGGAAAGGAGTGCCGATGCGGTGGGAGTGGCTGTTCGACGACCTGGAGGCCCAACTGGCCGCCGAGGCCGCGCTTGAGCTGGACGCCGAGGTCGCCGATCGCACTCGGCGCGAGCGGGCCAATCTCTCGCTCGTCGACCGACTGGTCGGAGCGCGCGGAGGTGGGAGCCTGCAGGTGCGCGTCGCTGGCGTGGGAGTGTTCTCTGCTGCGGTGATCGATGTCGGAGCAGATTGGGTGCTGCTCAGCCATGGCAGCGGTCGCGAGGCCATCGTCCCCATGGCGGCGCTTCGGTCGGTGACCGGGTTGCGTGGACGCGCCATCCTGCCCGGGGCGGTCGCCCGCGGGTTCGGGCTTGGCTTGGCGCTGCGCGTGCTCAGCCGTGATCGCGCGGTGGTCGACCTCGTCGACCTCGACGGTCAGCGCATGATCGGGACCATTGACGCGATCGGCGCTGACACCCTCGATCTGGCCGAGCACGCCCCGGACCTGCCCCGACGCTCAGAAAACGTGGTGGCGGTGCGCACGGTGCCCCTCACGGCAGTTGCGCTGGTGGGCCGGCGGGTCTGACCGGTCTCGCGGTGCCGGTTCGCAGCACCACGGAAGTCCTCACCCCGCGAGCGTCCGGCGAGGGTGGGTCAGGCCCCGGCCAGCCGGTCAGTCATCGATGAGGTCGGCGTCGGTAGGCCCACCCAAGGGATGAGCCGACACGAACTGCCTGGTCTGCGCGTACATCCGCTGGATGTAGGCCTCCAACTGCTCGGCCTCGACTCGCCACTGTCCCCGGCCGCCGACCTTGATGGCCGGCAGGTCACCGGAACGGACCAGGGCATAAGCCTGGGCGGCGGAGATGTTGAGCACCTCCGCAACGTCGCTGAGCTGAAGGAAACGCGGCGGCATGGCGACAAGTCTGGCATGTCGGGACGAGCCCCCCGGGTTATCCACAGCTCAATCGGGTTCGCATGGCGCGCGGGGCACGAAGCGGCCAAGATGACCACCGTGAGTTATCCAGGGGGTTCCCTCAACAGTCCGCCGCGTCCGGTGGCCACGCGGTTGCAGCGGCCGTCGTGGCGAGACAGCAGGCTGCTCGTCGGCCTGCTGCTCGTCCTGGCTGCGACCGCCCTCGGCGCCAAGGCGGTGGCCAGCGCCGATGATCGGGTGCCGGTCTTCGCGGCAGCCACCGCGCTCAAGCCCGGTGACCGCCTCACCAGTGACAACCTCGTGCGGATCGACGTGCAACTCGGCGACGGGGCTGCCGAGTATCTCCCCGCGACCGGTGCCGTGCCGGCCGAGCACTTCGCGCTGCGCGAGGTCAGGCGCGGCGAGCTCGTGCCCGTCTCGGCTGTCGGGGGGCGAGACCAGGTCAGCGTCCAACCCGTGACGATCCGGGTCGAGGCCAACTCCGTGAGCTCGCTCGTCGCCGGTTCCGTCGTCGACGTGTGGGTGAGCAAGCGTGACGGCACCGCTGGCCAGGAGCGTTATCAACCGGCCGCGTTGGCGCTGCACAGCGTGTCGGTCGCGTGGATTCCCAGCGACCAGGGGTCATTCGGCATGTCGGCCTCGACCAAGGCAGTGCAGGTGCTCGTGGGCACAGCCGACGTGCCAGTCCTCATCACGGCGACAGACGACCAGTCCCGCATCACATTGGTGCCGGTGCCTGGTTCGGCGCGCGCGGCTGCATCGTGACAACAGTTCTCACCGCCCTCGGCTCGCGCTGGGATGGCCTCGTCGTCGCGGCCCTCGACGGTCAATCGGGGGTGACCATCGCACGGCGCTGCGCCGATCTGGCTGATCTGCTGGCGACCGCAGCCGCGGGACTCGGGCAGGTAGCCCTGGTCGATGCCGACTTGCGCGGCCTATCGCTCTCCGACATCGCGACCCTCGAGGCCCAAGGTGTCGGAATCGTCGGGCTCGCCGATCCGGCCGACGAGCTCACCGAGCGGCGGCTGCGCCAGCGCGGCATCCGGGTGGTCATCCGGGCCGACGTCGACGGCGCGACGCTGGCGGCGACGGTGGAGGCGTCCGTGGCGGCCCCGGACGGTGCAGGTCCGGTGGGTGCCGGGCCGAACGGCTGGGCGGCAGTCGACGAGGCCCCGCCATGGGGGGTGGCGACGCCCGGGGGGTCAGGTCCTGATGCTTCGGGCGCCCTCGGTGGCGACTACTCGGTCCGATCCGCGGGCGGCGCACCTGGTGGCTCAGCCACGGCGTGGGCCGGGTGGGGCAACCAGGGGCCCGACCCGTTCCGCCCGGCACCCGCCGCGAGCACCCCACCCAGCGAGTATGCCGGGTGGTCCGGCACCGACCTCGGGTCGCCCGAGCCCGCGGCGGCACGCGGGCGGGTGATCGCAGTCTGGGGACCGATCGGGTCGCCCGGCCGGACCACGGTCGCGGTCAACCTCGCGGCCGAGCTCGCGGCGCTGGGTCGCTCCGTCCTCATCGTCGATGCCGATACCTACGGCGGGTGCGTCGCCCAGGCGCTCGCCGTCCTCGACGAAGCCCCCGCTGTCGCTGCGGCAGCCCGGTCGGCCGACCAAGGCACCCTCGATGTCATGGCCTTGGCCCGGCTTGCGCCCGAAGTGAGCCCGGGCTTGCGGTTGCTCACCGGCATACCGACTGCTGCTCGCTGGCCCGAAGTCCGAGGTCCGGCTCTCACCCGGGTCCTGGATGTCGCGCGTCTGCTGGTCCAGGACGTCGTCGTCGACTGCGGGTTCTGCCTCGAGGACGACGAGGAGTTGAGTTACGACACGATCGCTCCGCGGCGTAACCAGGCGACCCTCGCCGCCCTGGATGCCGCCGACGAACTCATCGCCGTGGGCGGCTGTGACCCCGTCTCGTTGCAGCGCCTGGTGCGAGGTTTGCAGGAACTCGGGTCGCTGCGCACCCCCGAACCCATCGTCGTTGTCAATCGGGTGCGGTCCGGACCGGTGGGTCATCCGGCCGAGCGGGAGGTCGCTGCGGCCTTGGCGCGATTCGCCGGGGTTGCGCAGCCCCTGTTTGTGCCCGACGACCCGGCGGCGCTGGACCGGGCCATGCTGGAGGGGCGGGTGCTGGCCGACTGCGCACCGACGGCGCCAAGTCGTCGGGCGTTGAGCGCCATCGCGGCGCGATTGACGGGGGTGGCTCCGAGCACCACCGGTGAACGGTCACGCAGCGGCCGGCTACGTCGCAGGCGGTGACCGTTGCGCGTCGCGCGCAGGTGTGTCCTGCCGGACTGGTCGCCGCGGTCGCCGCGGACGGTGCGGAGGCTGCGGACGGTGCGGGTGGTGCGGGTGGTGCGGACGGTGCGGGTTCGGGCATCTGAGAGGATGACCCCGTGGCCGACCGCTTGACCTCGCTGGACACCTCCTTCCTCTACATGGAGGACGTCTCCACCGTCATGCATGTCGGCGCCGTCATGGTCTTCGACCCGCCAGAACACCGCATCGATCACGACCGGGTCCTCGCGTTGGTCGGGCAGCGGATCGCCCATCTGCCGAGGTATCGCCAGCGCATCAAATGGGTGCCGGGTCACCTTGCAAACCCGGTGTGGGTCGACGACGACAGCTTCGACCTGACCTATCATGTGCGCCGATCCGCGCTGCCGCGGCCCGGCAACGACGCCCAGCTCGAGGATTTCGTCGCCCGCATCCAACCCCGCCCCTTGGACCGGGATCGCCCGCTGTGGGAGATGTACATCGTCGAGGGGCTGGAGCACGGGCGGTTCGCCATCGTCACCAAGACCCACCATGCGCTCGTCGACGGGGTCAACGCGCTCGACATCGGCCAGGTCCTGGTCAACGACGCGCCCGGCTGGGAAAAACCCAGCCCCGACCTCTGGCGCCCGCGGCCGGCACCGCACGAGGCCAAGCTCGTCGCGGACGCCCTGGTGGAGTCGGTCCGTGCTCCCGGCCTGATGATCGATGCAGTCCGAGGGGGCATGACCGAGGTCCGCGAGATCGGCGGCAAGGTCCTGTCTGGGATCGGCTCGCTCGTGTCGACGGTCGCGCGCGGTGCCGCGGCGCCGGCGCCGACCTCACCGCTGAATGCCCCGGTCGGATCGGCGCGGCGCTTCATCATGGTCGGCACCGACCTCGCGGACTATCGCCGGGTCCGCAACCGGCTAGCCCGCGGAGTGCACGCCGACGACGTCTCGGTCAACGATGTCGTCCTTGCCACCATCTCGGGCGCCTTCCGCACCTGGCTGCTCACCCGCGGTGCTCCGGTGCACAGCGCCACCGTGGTGCGGGCCTTGGTTCCCGTGAGCGTCGAAACCGAGGGCAGCGACGGTCTGAACCAGCTCTCGGCCTGCCTGGTCGACCTGCCGGTAGGGGAGCCGGCGGCGTCGATGCGGCTGCACCAGATCGCCTTCCACATGCGCCAACAAATCGAGGGCGGGCGAGCGGTCGGCGCAGACCGGCTGGCCGGCATGGCCGGATTCGCCTCTCCGACGCTGCACTCCATGGGTGCCCGGCTGGGCAGTGCGATGTCCAAGCGCCTCTTCAATGTCATCGTCACCAACGTTCCGGGGCCGCAGAGCTCGCTGTATGCCGGTGACGCTCGCATGATCGCGACCTACCCCGTCATCCCGCTGGCCAAGGGGCAAGCCCTGGCCATCGGGCTGACCTCTTACGACGGCGGGGTCTACTTCGGCCTCAACGCAGATCGAGACGCCATGCCCGACCTCGACGTGCTCGGCCAGTCGATCGTCGACTCCCTCGCCGAACTCGCCGACGCCGGCGAGGTTGCCCGGTGAGTGGCGTGCGGGTCTTCCTCCCGCTCACAACCGATCAGGTCAACGACCTCGCGACCCACGGGCGGCTCGCGGCCCGGCCCCCAGTCGCCTTTGCCGTGACCCGCCGGTTGCGGGGACAGCAGCCCGGCGAGGACGACGAGGCCCTGGAGTATGCCGCGTTGCTGGCCGCCGCCGCGTGGGCGGACGGCATACGAGGGTCCAAGAAACTCCGCCGAGTGATCGCTGCGGGCGACCTGCCGGCTGCCCTGGTGACCGAGGCCGGCGTGACCGCCGCCCGCGGTGCCGCGGAGGTCTCCATAGCCGAACCGGTCACGCTGCGCCAGCTGGTGTCCTTCCACGTCGACGAGGACCCTCGGCGAGGGGCCGACCTGATGTGGTACGACGTCACCGAGGTGACCGCCGTCCTCGACCTGCTCAGCTCTTGACGAGATCGTGGGCCCGGCTGCGCCCGGTCGCGATGGCCTGCTCCAGCACCGACGGCAGCCGCGTATAGCTCGGGACGTCCTGGGCCCACCGGACGAAAGCGTCGCGTTGGGCCGTGGTGAGGGACGACCACGGTCGAGGGTGCCCGGTCTGGTCGAGGAAGTCGGGCGCTCGATGGAGCGTGATCCAGGCGCGGGGGTCGTCGGCGGGCGCCCAGGCGCCGGCGCGACTGACCAGATCCCACGCCAAGGCGCGGGTACTCTCGGCCAGCCCGATCCGCGCCTCTCGTGCCGCGGTCTCGGCCGCCTGGCCAGCATTCGTCGGCGCGAGTTGATCCAACCGGCTGCTGGCCGCGTCGGTGAGCAGGTGCAGGCCCAGGGCGGCCAGGGCACCGGGCACCCCGACCTTGAACCGGGCGGGGATCTTCACCGCCTCGAGCACCGGGTCCACGCGCTCGTGGACCGAGCTGTTGGCTGCGTCCTGGCCCTGCGCGACGTGGGCCAGGACGTCGGCCGCACCTGTGGTCGTGAACCCGATGAGCACGCCGGCGCGCCGCAAGGCCGCGTCGGCTGCGTCCGGATTGGTGGGCAGGGTGCGAATGACTGCGAGGAGGTCCTCACCGCAGGCGGCGGACAAGGCGGCGGTGAACTCGTCGTTGTGGCCGGGCTGCCAGGGCAGGACCGAGTCGGCCGGCAGTCCGACGAGCCCCCACAAGCGCGCCGCGGCACGCTCGTTGGGCAGGCGCAGCTGAGGCAGGCCTGCCTCGCTCCACCCCGGGGTGTCCAGGCCCGCTGACGAAGCGGGGGCCAGCAGCACGGTCTGGGTGGCGTCGGGATGATCCAGGAGCAGTTGCGCGACGAGGGCACGCCAGGGTGCGAGCGACTGGGCGATCGAAAGCTCGGGTCCGGGCGTCGCCTGCACGACCCCGACGTGCTGCGCGACGGCGGCCAAGACCTGGGAACTCAGAGCGATCGGGGCGCACGGCAGGATGTCGGCCATCGCGTCGGCGACGTAGGCGACCGGCGCAGACGGGCCACGGGTCACCGTTGCCGGGCGGTCGACCACGAGGTAGCTGAGGAAGGCATAGGACCCCAGCGGGGTGCCGAGGATCGCCATCGCACTCTCGGGCCGGTCCCGGCAGCGATCCAGCAGAGCGGCGACCGCGTCGGTGCGGGCGTCATCGTGCCAGGCGCTGACCTGGTCGAGAGTTTCCGCGCGCATCACGGCGGGGATGAGGGCCATCAGCACGTCATCGGCGGGAGCGCTCAATCCGGCCGCTCGCCCGATGCGCAGCAGCGCCGCCTGTGCATGGATGTCGCGCAGCGGGAGCACTTCGGACGCTCGTGACGGCGTCGCGTCCGCCCGCTTCACGGCGGCCGACCAGGCCGACCGCCAGGCTGCCGCGCGTGCCTCAGCGGCCGAGTCGGGCCTCCCAGCCGGGGACAAGGCGCTGCTGTATGCCGTGGCGAGGGCGAGTAGGGCAGCCTCGGCGCCCTGTCGTTCCGAGGTCCTACCTGGGCCGGCGGTGGCGGTCTGGGCTGCCGTGAGGTCCAGCAATCGCCCGGTCAAGAGCCGGAGCTCGACTGGGCCAAGGGCAGCCAGGAAAGCTTGGGCGATGTGGCGATCGGCGAGGGTGAGATCGCCCAGGCTGGCCAATTCAGCCACCGTCCACGACCCGGCGGACCCGGGGTGTCCCTGGAGCCAGCGCGCCACTGTCACGGTCGCCGCGACACCGGCCGCGGTGTCCTCGGTCAGCGGCAGCGTCGCGAGGATTCGGTCGCGGGCCTGTCCGGGGTCGCCGAAGGCCGGGCCAGTCGACACGTGGATCGCCGCCGCCGCCAGCCGCCCCGCGTCGGCCAGCTCGGTCATGACCCGGGTATGCCGAGCCATGAGGTGGGCCTTCTCCTGCGCCCAGTCCCGGTCGGCGGCCGCCGCCTCGGCCAGTCCCGCGGCCGGGTCGAGGGCGCCGGAATCGACGACACGGGTGCGGCGTTCGCGGTGCTTGCGAGCTGCGGCATCCCATTCGGTCCGCAGCCCGGCCACCGTCTGGCGCGCGTGGCTGAGCGCACCGGCATACCCGAGGACGATGCGCGCCATGGGCGCGAGGCCGTCGCCCAGCACGCGGACGTGGCCGGCGAGCGCTCCCAACTCGGCTTGAGCGGCGGCTGCTGCGGGGCCCACCCACGAGGTGGGCAGTGCAGCAGCCGATCCGGAGCGGGCCAGCGTGGTGCCGGCGACCTCAGTGCCGACGCCGCCCAGGGTTCGGGCCAGGGTGAGCAGCCGGTCGGGATCGCCGACCGGGCCGGGCAGCTGGGCGGCCGCCGTGGTGCTCATCGCACACCCCCGAGCGCGAGCGCCACGGCACTGTCGGTCGAGGCGTAGGCCGCACCGGCGCTAGCCAGCCCGGACCCGAGGACGCCGGCAGCTTCGGCCAGAGTCAGGGCGGCGACGGTCGCGGTCTCCAACGCCTGGGTGAGGACATCGAGCAACGCGGCGCTGTCGCCAGTGTGGACGGCGTCGCCGTGGGCCCCGCGCAGGGCCGCGGCCGCCGCAAGCAGGCGGTCGCGATCGGCCAGCAGCCCAGTGGCGGTGCCGGTGAGGTCGTCAGGAGCGACACGGATCAACATGTCGGTGAGGGTAAGCCGAATTCGGACCGAGCCCGGAAAGTTATCCCCAGGCCTGGTTCAGTCGCGCTGTGTAGTCGAACAGGTGCAGTCGAACGGGTGTCGTCGGAACGGGTTCAGTGCGCGATCGACCACACGGCCGTGTCGAGGGGCACCTGCCCGTCGGCGGTGAGCTGCCCGGAGCAAGCGATGACCCGGTAGCCGACGGGGACAGTGACCGGGGCGGCACCCAGGTTGACCAACACATGCACTCCCGCGTTCTGCCACGCGATGACCTGCGCCGGGTCGTAGGCGTCGTCCCAGTCCAGCGTCCCGCCCCCGAGCCGGTGAGCGTGACGCAGCGCGAGCAGGAGCCGATAGAGCTCCAGCGTCGATCCCGGGACCGCGAGTTGGGCGTCGACGGCATACTCGGCCCAGTCCTTCGGCTGCGGGAGCCAACTCGCGCCGGTGGGCGAGAAACCGAAGCCTGGCGCGTCGGCCTCCCAGGGCAACGGCACCCGGCAGCCGTCGCGGCCGGTCTCAAGCCCGCCGGTGCGGTGGAAGGCCGGGTCCTGGCGCACCTCGGCCGGGAGAGCAGTGTGCTCGGGCAAGCCGAGTTCCTCGCCCTGATACAGGTATGCCGCGCCAGGTAGCGCGAGCATTGCCATGGTGGCCGCTCGCGCCCGGCGCAGGCCGAGGGCGCGATCGGGCTGGGGGTCCTCTGCCGTGATCCCGTGCGGGCGAGGAAGAGTCTGGTCCAGGCCGAGGCGGCTGGCGTGCCGGACGACGTCGTGGTTGGACAGCACCCACGTGCAGCTAGCGCCGACAGGCGCTAGGGCGGTGATATCGCGGGTGATCGCATCGCGTAACTGCGTTGCGTCCCAATGGGATTCGAGGAAGTCGAAAGCGAAGGCCTGATGCATCTCGTCAGGGCGCAGATAGCGGGCCATTCGTTCGGTCGGTGTCACCCAGGCCTCGGCACAGAGGATGCGCTGCGGGCCGGCATACGAGTCGAGCACCGCGCGCCAGGACCGGTAGATCTCGTGGACGCCGTCCTGGTCCCAGTAGGGGGAGGAGTTCGTCGGCAGCGGCTCGGCCGTCTCGTCGCGCTCGGCCGAGACGCCGGCGAGAGCATGTTGCTCCCCGGTGTGGTCAGGCAGGCCGGCCTTTTTGACCAAGCCGTGCGCGACGTCGACGCGGAAGCCCGCGACACCCTTGTCGAGCCAGAAGCGCAACACCGATTCGAACTCGGCCTGCACCTGCGGGTTGGTCCAATCCCAGTCCGGCTGTTTGGAGTCGAACAGGTGCAGATACCACTGCTCCGGCCCGTCCGGACCGACGACGCGAGTCCAGGCCGGGCCACCGAAGACCGACATCCAGTTGTTCGGGGGCAGCGAACCGTTGTGTCCCCGGCCGTCGCGGAAGTGGAAGCGGGCTCGCTCTGGCGAGCCCGGTCCTGCGGCCAGAGCCGCCTGGAACCACGGATGCTCGTCCGAGCAGTGGTTGGGCACGAGGTCGACGATGACCCGCAGGCCCAACTCGGTCGCTCTCGCCATGAGCTGGTCGAAATCCGCCAAGGTGCCCAGCCGCGGGTCGACGTCGCGGTAGTCGGCGACGTCGTAGCCGGCGTCGGCCTGGGGCGAGGTGTAAAACGGCGACAGCCACACCGCGTCAACCCCGAGATCACGCAGGTAACCCAGACGGGAGGTCGCACCGGGCAGATCGCCCATCCCGTCGCCGTCGGAATCGGCGAAACTGCGCGGGTAAATCTGGTAGATGACGTCCTCGCGCCACCAAGCGCTCATGCGTGCGCCTCGTCATCGGCGTTGACCAGCATGTATGCCGCGCGGACCAGATAGTCGACCATGGCCGTCTCGTGCTCCTGGCTCAGGTCAAGGGTGGCGACCGCCGCGAGCATGTGCCGCAGCCAACGATCGCGCTGGAGGGGAGTCACGGCATACGGGGTGTGGCGCATCCGCAACCGGGGGTGGCCCCGCTCCTGCGAGTAGGTGCCCGGTCCGCCGAAATACTGCTCGAGGAAGAGTCGCAGCCGACGCTCGGCCGGTGCGAGGTCCTCCTCGGGGTAGAGGGCCCGCAGCTCTGGGTCGTCCGCCACCCCCCGGTAGAACTCGTGGACCAGTTGATGGAAGACCGGCGCACCGCCGACCTCGTCGTAGTAACTCACCGACCTATGGTGCCTTGCTCTGCCCCGACCCGAAGGACGGCGCCGTGATCTGGACGCCCTCGCGGTCGAGGGCTCCCTTGACGAGTGCTCTGATATCGCGCTGCACGTCGAGGTGTTGGGTGGGCAGGCAGCGCGCGCTGACCCGCAGCGTGATGACTCCTTGCGACATCGACTCGGTCGTCACGGTCGGCGGGTCGGTGACCCGAGGGTCGTGCTCCGGCAGGTCGGCAAGGGCCACGCGCAGAATGTCGCTGACTCTGCCGATGTCCTCGGTGAGGGCGATCGGCACGTCGACTTGGGCGGTGGACCAGCCTTGCGAGTGGTTGCCGATCCGGACAATCTCGCCGTTGCGGACGTACCACACCACGCCGGACCGATCCCGCAGCCGGGTCACCCGCAGGCTGACGTCCTCGACGACCCCGACGGCCTCGCCGGTGTCGATCGTGTCGCCGACGCCGTATTGGTCTTCGACGATCATGAATACCCCGGAGATGAAGTCCTTGACCAGGCTTTGGGCGCCGAAACCGACTGCCACACCGCCGATTCCGGCGGACGCCAACAACGGCCCGAGCGGGATGTTGAGGGTGGCCATGATCGTCAGGACGGCGATCGTCGTCACCGCGATGGTGACGATGCTGCGCAACACCGCGCCCATGGTTTCGGTGCGTTGGACGTAGCGCTCGTGGGCCAGGCCGCTCGCCGCGAGCAGCGCCGCCGTGCGACCGCCCTCGGCTGCGGTCCGGGCGGCGTGCCGTTCCGTGGCGGTGCGGACGATCCGCTTGATGAGCCGATGCATGAGCCAGCGCACGACGACCGCGCCGACGAGGATGCCGACGATGATCATCGGCATCCCGACAAAACGGTCGAACAGCGCGGCCGATGAGCTCGAATCCACGACTATCGCCGGGTCAGCGAGCGGCGGCGTCGGCCTGCTGAGCGGCGACCGCCGTCTCGACGAACGACAGCTGCTCGATCACCAGGCGCCGCAAGCCTGCGTTGGCATCGGGATGCTCGTCGAGCCACCGCCGGGTGCGATCGCGCAACGCCACGCTCGCAAGATCCAGCGGGTAGAAGTACTTGACGCAGCGTTCGGCGATCGCGTGAGAACGGGTGGCGACGATCGGCTCGAGCATGTCGTGGTAGCGCTCGACGAACGGCGTGAGCAGCCCCTGCGCATCGTTGGCGCAACGGAATCCCTTGCCGACGTGCTCGATCGCGGCGTTGGTCAAGGTGTCGGCGTCGAAGACCAAGGACCACGCCTCCTGCTTGGCCTCGAGACTCGGGCGAGCCGCCCGGCAGGAGAGGGCCTTCTCGTGACCGGCCACCGACGGGTCGTGCTGGAGCTCGCGGGCAATCTCCTCCTCGCCGGCGGCGCCGGCGGCCGCGAGGCCGAACAGCAGAGTCCAGCGCAGGTCCTGGTCGATGTGCAGGCCGGCGAAGGGCGAGGCGCCTTCGAGCGCCGCCACGAGTCGGTCGGTGTCCGCGCGCTCGGTGACCAGCCCGGCATACGACATGAGCAATTGCAGTTGCCGGTCGCTGCCGGCCGGAGCGGCATCGAGCGACGATCGCACGACGTCGAGGGCCCGGGCGCGAGCAGCGGGCCGGTCGGCCATTGGGGTGTACCAGTCGAGTGTGGCCAGCAGCATCGAGGGGATCTGCTTGGTCGTGAGCAGCATGGTGCGCAGCGCCGTCGGGTGTTCCTCGATGGGGATGGCCCGCAGGAGGTAATCGAGAAAGACGCTGGGAGCGAGCTCGGCCGAGCGCACCATCTCCCAGAGCGACCCGGTGACCAGACTGCGGGCCAGTGGGTCGGTCATCGTCGCGGCGTGGTTCAGCGCCGTGTCGAAGGACCGGTCATCGAGCCGGATCTTGGCGTAGGTGAGGTCGTCGTCGTTGGGCAACAGCAGGTCGGGGCGACGCTGACCGATCAGCATCGGCAGCGGAGTGCGCTCGCCGTCGATGTCGACCTCGTCGTAGCCCACCCGCTCCAGGCGTCCGTCGCGCAGGTCGTAACGACCGACACCGAGCCGATGCGGACGCAGCGTCGCGAAGTCGGGGATCGCCGTCTGCACCAGGGCTGCTGCGGTGATGACACCATCGTCGTCCGTGTCGACGTCGATCGAGAGCGTGTTGACCCCCGCTGTGCGCAACCAGCGCTGGGCCCAGTCGGACAGGTCGCGCCCCGAGGCCGCCTCAAACTCCGCGAAGAGATCGGCCATCGTCGTGTTACCCCACGCGTGCTTGCGGAAGTAGGCCCGCAGCCCGGTGCGGAAGGCGTCTCGTCCGACGTAGGCGACCAACTGCTTGAGCACCGACCCGCCCTTGGCGTAGGTGATGCCGTCGAAGTTGACCGCGATGTCGTGCAGGTCGCGCATGTCGGCATAGACCGGGTGCGTGTCGCTCTGCTGGTCCTGCTGATAGGCCCAGGTCTTCTCGTGGCTGTGGAAGGTCGTCCAGGCGTCCTGCCACCGGGTCACTGACGCCTGCGCTTCGGAGGAGGCCCATTCGGCGAACGACTCGTTGAGCCACAGGTCGTCCCACCACTGCATGGTCACCAGGTCGCCGAACCACATGTGCGCCAGCTCGTGCAGGATCGTCAGGGCGCGGCGCTCGACGAGCGGCTCGGGGGCCTGCCCGCGGAAGACGTAGATGTCGGTGATCGTCACGCAGCCGGCGTTCTCCATCGCCCCGGCGTTGTATTCCGGCACGAAGATCTGGTCGTACTTGGCGAAGGGAAATGGCATGTCGAACTCCTCCTCGAGGAATCCGATGCCCGCCTTGGTGCAGTCGAGGATGTTGTCGTGGTCGACATAGTCGGCCAGCGACTTGCGGGCGTAGACCCCGAGGGGGATCTCGGCGCCCCGCCCGGTGTAGGAATCAGTCACGCCGACATAGGGCCCGGCGCAGACCGCCGTGATGTAGGAGGAGATCCGCGGGGTCGGGGGGAAGGTCCACCGCGTGCGACCGTCACCTGCCGCCGCGCGCTCGGCAACGGGCTCGTTGGACAGCACCATCCAGTGCTCGGGCACCGTGACTGTGAAGGCGAAGGTCGCCTTGAGGTCGGGCTGCTCGAACACGGCATACACGCGGCGCGCGTCGGGCACCTCGAACTGGCTGTAGAGGTAGACCTCGCCGTCGACCGGGTCGACCGAGCGATGCAGCCCCTCGCCGCTGTTGGTGTAGCGCCCGGTCGCGTCGACGACGAGCGTGTTGTCGGCCGCGAGATCGGGCAGCGCGATGCGGCTGTCCGCGAAGACCTGGGCCGGGTCGAGGGCCTGCCCATTGAGCGTCACGGCCTGCACCGAGTCGCCGACGAAGTCGATCCACGTGTCGGCTCCGGGCGTCGCGCTGAAGGTCACCCGGGTGACGGTGCGGAACGTCTGGGGTCCGGTGGTGAGATCGAGGTCGATCTCGTATGCCGTCGCGCGCAGCACGGCGGCGCGGCCGGACGATTCGTCGCGGGTGAGGTTGGTGCCAGGCACGTGGGTCGCTCCTTGTGGGGTATGACGGGCTCGCCTGCCCGAATCCTCGCACGCGTCGGGGTCGACCCGTGAACATCCCGACGGTGAACGTCCAGGCAGGTGTGAACACCGCGGTGAGATGATGCGTTCATGACCGCGCCCGCTGCCTCGCCGACACCCCTCGAGCAACCCACCGAGGAGCGCGAACGCGCCGACATGTGGTTCGACCCGGTGTGCCCCTGGGCCTGGATGACCTCCCGGTGGCTCCTTGAGGTCGAGCGGGTCCGTCCGGTCGACGTGACCTTCAACGTCATGAGCCTGTCGGTGCTCAACGAAGGCCGGGATCTGCCTGCCGAATACCAAGCCCTGATGGCCAAGGCATGGGGCCCGGTGCGGGTCGTCATCGCTGCCCAACAGGCCCATGGCGACTCCGTCGTGGCGCCGCTCTACACCGCGCTCGGCACCCGGATCCACCTGGGCCAGGACCAGGACGCCGACCGGGTCATCGCCCAGGCGTTGCAGGAGTGCGGGCTGCCCGCCGACCTCGCCGACGCTGCACACACCGATCGCTACGACGAGGCGTTGCGCGCCAGCCATGAACGCGGGATCAGCCTGGTCGGCACCGAGGTGGGCACCCCCGTCGTCGCTGTCGGCGGGGTGGCCTTCTTCGGCCCGGTTGTCAGCCCAGCACCCAAGGGCGAGGCCGCCGGGCGGCTCTGGGACGGTTGCCGCCTGGTTGCCGGCACGCCGGGGTTCTTCGAGCTCAAACGCACGCGTACCGTGGGACCGATCTTCGACTGAGCCTGCAGCCGCCTCTGGCGCGGCGACCCCGACAGCGAAAGGGAGAACGCGACGATGCGTGTCCACATCGGCGGCGACCACGCGGCATACGAGTTGCAGCGCGCCCTGGTGACCCATCTGCAGGAGGCGGGCCACGAGGTCATCGACCACGGTCCGCTGGATTACGACGCCCAGGACGACTATCCCGTCTTCGTCCTGCGGGCTGCGGTCGCCGTCGCCGAGGACATCGGGTCACGGGGCATCGTGCTGGGCGGCTCGGGCAATGGCGAACTCATCGCGGCCAACAAGGTGCCGGGCATCCGAGCCGCCTATGCCAGCAGCCCCGAGCTTGCGGTGCTCGCCCGCCAGCACAACGACGCCCACGTCATGTCGATGGGCGGGCGATTCGTCGACATCCCGACCGGGTTGGCGACCGCCGACGCCTTCCTCACCACCGACTTCTCCGGCGACGAGCGGCATGCCCGACGGCTGGCCATGGTCACCGACTTCGAGCTCGACGGAGACCTCCCGCCACTGCCCTGAGCCGACTCCAGACACGCGCAGGGCCGGCCCAAGACTACGGGCCGGCCCTGCGGTGTCAGGCTGATGCGCCTGGCAGGTCAGTTGGCCTGGTCGAGGTCGTCGGCGACCTGCTTGACCTTCTCCTGGGCGAGGTCGACCTTGTCGGCGAACTGCCCGCCGGTCTTCTCGTCGACGAAGTCGCCGGCCTTGTCGGCGGCGTCGTCGACCTGGTCGCTGTGGCCCTGGACGAGCTCGACAGCCTTGTCCTTGAGTTCCTCAGCCTTGTCCTTGATCTCGTCGAAAAGACCCATGGGTTTTCTCCCTCCCGATCAGTCCGGCGGCATTCGCCGGAGCCACCCCAACTGTAGTGCGGTCCCTCACCCACGGCCTACCGTGTCGCGGGTGACCAACCCGCCGCCCGTGCGCACCTTCCACGCCCGCCGAGGCCGGCTTTCGCAACTCACCACCGCGCGATTGGACGCCCTGCTGCCCCGGTATGCCGTGTCGCCGCGCCTCACCTGTCGGCCACTCGGGGTCGAGCGGCTGGTCGTGGAGATCGGCTGTGGGCACGGCGGGGCTGCGGTCGCCTATGCCCTGGCCCATCCGAGCCACCTGCTCATCGCTCTCGATGTCCACCCGCCCGGTGTCGCTCGGATGCTGGCGGCGGCGGTCGATGCGGGCGTCGCCAACCTCGCCGCCGAACTCTGCGACGCGGTGGAGTTCCTCGACCAGCGTGTCGGCCCTGGCGCTCTCGACGCGGTGCACCTGTTCTTCCCCGACCCGTGGCTCAAGGCGCGCCACCACCGGCGCAGGTTCGTGTCACGGCATACCCTCGGGCTCCTGGCCAGCCGACTGGCACCCGGCGGTGAGGTGCTGGTGGCGACCGACCAATTCCCGTACGCCGCCCATGTGCGGCAGGTCGTGGCGGGGGAGCCGGGCTGGGTCTGCGAGCCGGTCGACCGCCCGGCCTGGCGACCGGTGACCGGCTTCGAGGCCAAGGGTATTGCCGCCGGAAGGGCAATCACTGACCTGCGGCTGCGCTATTTCGGTGAGTGAACCCGCACGTACATTTCCGGAGCGGAGCTTGTCTTGCGCGCTGACGTTCGGGAAGCGCAGACTGACCGAAGAGCGTGGGTGTCCGCCACGGGTGCCGATGGGGAAGGACGGCCCGATCGCATGGTCGACACATCCGTGCTGTCCCAGCTGACCAGGAAGTCCGGAGTGGGTGCCGTAGTGCTCGGCCTGGCAGCGACGTTGGCAGTGTGCGGCGCGTGCGGGAGTGGGTCGAGCGCACCACCACCTGGGACGTCGGCTCCGATCACGCTCGCGGACCGCACGACTGCGCCCGCGCCGGCGGACCGAGCGGCGCCGAACCATGACCTCTACATCCATTGCGGCGTGAAGTACGCGATATTCGACGGAGACAACTGGGTGACCGATGCGTCGGTGGTGTTCCCCGACTTCACGACCGATCCCGTGACGGGGATATCGACCAGCCGGGCGTCTATTCGCGGCACCATGGTGCGCACCTCGGCCACCCGCGCGGAGTTCACCACGACCGACCAGCCGCGGGGCGTCCGTGTGGTGTTTGAGGTGACGAAGGCACCCATCCCGCCCTGCGCGTGACTGGCCACACCTCGGCGGTGCGTCCTGCTCGAGGTTGCGGTGCGGGGAAGCTTTCGGGGGAATCGTGGCAAACCTGGTGGAGCGGGCGACGAGAATCGAACTCGCGTAGCCAGTTTGGAAGACTGGGGCTCTACCATTGAGCTACGCCCGCGGGTCGGGGTCGGCGCGCCGATCGGTCAAGACCGTGGTCGGAGGCGCTGCCTCGGGGGGCTAGCCTAGACCCGCTTGCAGCGAAAGCGCGAACCGCTCGCGCCGGTGCTGCTCACGCACCACCGGTATGCCGTGCGGCCCGAGGGGCGGATCGTCACCCAGCGCACGGCTGCCTGACGGGGTATAGCGCAGTTTGGTAGCGCGTCCGCTTTGGGAGCGGAAGGTCGTCGGTTCGAATCCGGCTACCCCGACCAACTAGAGTGTTCCGGTTGCCGTCGCGCTGCCTTGCGCGCCTGCACCACCGCCACCCAACCGATCTGGAGTAGCCGCCGTGAAGAGTTCCCTCGAGACCCTCAGCCCGACCCGGGTCAAGCTGACCGTCGAGGTGCCCTTCGACGAGCTGAAGCCGAGCATCGACACGGCATACAAGACCATCTCCGGACAGGTGCAGGTGCCGGGTTTCCGTCGCGGCAAGGTGCCCGCGCGGATCATCGACCAGCGCGTGGGCCGCGGCGCGGTGCTGCAGGAAGCCATCAACGAGGCCCTCCCGACCTTCTACGGCAAGGCCCTCGAGGAGCACGACGTCCGCCCGCTCGGCCAGCCCGAGGTCGACGTCACCGCGATCCCGGTGCAGGACGGCGAGCCCTTCGCCTTCGAGGCCGAGGTCGACTGCCGTCCCGAGATCACCGTGCCCGACTACTCGACGCTGGCCGTCGAGGTCGACGCCATCGAGGTCGACGAGGCCGATCTCGAGGAGCGCATCACCACGCTGCGCCAGCGCTTCGGCACCCTCAAGGTCATCGAACGTGCCGTCGAGACCGGCGACTTCGTCTCCTTGGACCTGTCGGCCGAAATCGACGGCACCGAGATCGACTCGGTCTCCGGCGTGTCCTACGAGGTCGGTAGCGGCACCATGCTCGAAGGTCTCGACGAGGCACTGGTGGGCCTGTCCGCGGGAGAGACAAGCACCTTTGCGGCGGCGCTGGCCGGAGGCGAGCACGAAGGCGAGTCGGCCAACTGCACGGTGACCGTCCAGAGCGTCAAGGTCCGCGAGTTGCCTGAGCTGGGCGACGACTTCGCCGCGCTGGCCTCCGAGTTCGACACCATGGACGAACTGCGCGCCGACCTGCGCAAGGAGGCCGAGCGGGGCAAGCGGTTCCAGCAGGGCCTGCAGGCCCGCGACCGCATCATGGAGGCGCTGCTCGCGGCCGTCGAGATCCCGGTGCCCGACTCGATCGTCGAGCACGAGGTCACCCATCACCTGGAGGGCGAGGGCCGGCTCGACGACGACGAGCACCGCGCCGAGGTCGATGCCGAGACCCGCAAGGCGCTGCGCGCACAGTTCCTCCTCGATGCCATCGTCGAGAAGGAAGAGATCCGGGTCGAGCAACCCGAGCTCATCGAATACCTGCTCATGTCCGCGCAGCAGTACGGCATGGACCCCAATCAGTTCGCCCAGGCGATCGACCAGCAGGGTCAGATCCCCGCGATGGTCGCCGAGGTGGCTCGGCGCAAGGCGCTGGCTGCGGTGCTCGAGCACGCGACGGTCACGGATAGTCACGGCGAGTCGATCGACCTGGCCGAACTCACCCCGCGCCCGGCATTCGAGGCTGGCGGCCTGGACGATGTCGACAACCTTGACGACCTCGCCGAGTCCGACGTGCACGACGACCGGTCCTGACCGAGTCAGCACTCTCGCGGCCGGCGTCGGCCGATAGGAGTTCGCCATCACGGCAGCCCCCGCGCAGTCGGTCCCCACGTCGTCTCCAGCGGTCCTGCGTGCACGCACGGCGGTGTATGCCGTGTTCGCCCTCGCCGGGGTGCAATTCGCGGCATTCGCCTCGCGCATCCCCGAGGTCAAGGCCGCTCTGGATCTGTCGGCCAGCGAACTGGGACTGACCCTCTTGGCGATCTCCGTCGGGTCGCTCGTCGCCTTGCCGACGTCCGGCTGGCTGGTGCAGCGCTTCGGAGCCTCGCGCACCGTGGTGACCGGGGTCATCCTGGCGGTCATCGGGCTGGCCCTGGCTGGGATCGGGGCCGACCTGTGGCACTCGCGTCCGGTCCTGTCCGTCGGCCTTGCCCTGGCAGGTTTGGGCATCGGCTCCTGGGACGTCGCGATGAACATCGAGGGCGCCGCGGTGGAGCAGCAGTTGGGCCGCTCGATCATGCCGCGTTTCCATGCGGCCTTCAGCGCCGGCACGGTGCTCAGCGCGTTGGTCGGCGCGGCGTTGAGCGCTGCCGGCATACCCATCGTCGGGCACCTGGCGGCGACCGGAGTGGCCGTTGGGCTGGTCGGTGCGTGGGCGGTGCGCCGTTTCCTGCCGCGCATCGTCGAAGACGCCGGGCAGGTCCCGGACGGGATGGCCGAACCCGCAGCTTCGGCTCCGGTTTCGATGCGTGGAGCGTGGACCGAGCCCCGCACCCTGCTCATCGGGTTCGTCACTCTCGCAGCCGCTTTCACCGAAGGAACGGCCAACGACTGGCTCTCGGTCGCCTTCGTCGAGGGGCGCGGTCAGCCGCCGTGGGCAGGGGTCCTCGGCTTGGCGACGTTCTTGGTCTTCATGACTGTCGGACGGGTCGGCGGCACGTGGCTGCTGGATCGCTACGGCCGGGTGCTCGTGCTGCGGATCACCTTGTCGTTGGCGGTCATTGGAGCCCTCCTGGTGGTTTTCGGGTCCACCCCCATCGCGTATGCCGGTGCCGCCTGCTGGGGGATCGGGTCGAGTTTGGGTTTCCCGTTGGGCATGTCGGCCGCTGCCGACGACCCGGTCCACGCCGCGGCGCGCGTCAGCGTCGTGTCGACGATCGGCTATCTGGCCTTCCTCGCCGGCCCGCCGCTGCTGGGTTTCCTCGGCGATCACGTCGGCGTGCTACGTGCGTTGCTCGTCGTCGGGGCGATGGTCGCGTTGGCCCTGCTCGCCGTGCCGGCCATGCGCGAGCCTCGCTACCAAGCTCCCCATGACGCCGACCCGGCTTGACTCGGGCGTGTGCGCTCAGGGCGAACACGGCTGGGCCTCGGGATAGGCCGGGCCCGTCTGCGCGTTAGGGTCGGACGACGGGAGTACCTACGAATGTATGGAGATCACTGGTGAGCCACGGACACGAGGTCGTGATGGCCGGGACGCCCACGCCGGGCGGGCCTGAAGACCACATCTACAACCGCCTGCTCAAGGAGCGCATCATCTTCCTGGGCTCGGAGGTCAGGGACGACAACGCCAACGCCATCTGCGCGCAGATGCTGCTGTTGGCTGCCGAAGACCCCGACAAGGACATCTGGCTCTACATCAACTCACCCGGTGGCTCGGTCACCGCGGGAATGGCGATCTTCGACACCATGCAGTGGGTGCCCAACGATGTCGCCACCGTCGCCATGGGCATGGCCGCGTCGATGGGCCAGTTCCTGCTCTCGGCCGGCACCCGCGGTAAGCGCTATGCCACCCCGCACGCCCGGGTGATGATGCACCAGCCCTCCGGCGGCATCGGCGGCACCGCGTCTGACATCAAGATCCAGGCCGAGCAGATGCTGCACATCAAGAAGCAGATGGCCCAGCTCATCGCTGAGCACACCGGCCAGTCCGTGGAGCAGATCGAGAAGGATTCTGACCGCGACCGGTGGTTCACTGCGGCCGAGGCCATGGACTACGGC
This sequence comes from Actinomycetales bacterium, assembly GCA_016710385.1. Lineage (GTDB taxonomy): Bacteria > Actinomycetota > Actinomycetes > Actinomycetales > Dermatophilaceae > Phosphoribacter > Phosphoribacter freyrii. Next base: position 268,289 of record JADJVX010000017.1, on the reverse strand, counting down.
TTCGTCGACCACGTCGTCGAGCGGGCCTCCAGTGCCGGCCGTGCCGGCGACAACCCCGTGACCGGCTCCTGACGCCCGCGACGACGAAAGAGACCACGATGACCTACACGCCGCACGGGCGTCTGACCGTTCCAGCCTCCGGCACGGCATACCCGGGGTATGCCGGTCCGCAGAGCCGCTACATCCTGCCGCAGTTCGAGGAGCGCACCTCCTACGGGATGAAGCGCCTCGACCCCTACACGAAGATGTTCGAGGACCGGATCATCTTCCTCGGCGTCCAGGTCGACGACGCGTCGGCCGACGACATCATCGCCCAACTCATCGTGCTCGAGTCACAGGACCCCGATCGCGACATCCTCATGTACATCAACAGCCCTGGCGGGTCCTTCACCGCGATGACCGCGATCTACGACACGATGCAGTACATCCGCCCGGACGTCCAAACGTTCGTCGTCGGCCAAGCGGCCTCTGCGGCGGCGGTGTTGCTCGGCGCGGGTGCGCCTGGCAAACGGTTCGCCCTGCCCAACGCCCGCATCCTCATCCACCAGCCGGCTCTCGCCGGCGGTGACTACGGGCAGGCCTCCGACATCGAGATCCAGGCCAACGAGGTGCTGCGGATGCGCACCTGGCTCGAGGACACCCTCGCCAAGCACACCGGCCGCAGCAGCGAGCAGACTGCTCGTGACATCGAACGCGACAAGATCCTCTCGTCCGCGGAGGCCAAGGAATACGGCCTGATCGACGAGGTGCTCCTGTCCCGTAAGGCGTCCGCCCAGCGTTGACCCGCGCCGCGGCGCGCTCTGTGCGGCGTGGGCACCAACCTCAGCCGTCGTGATGCCGTCCACCGATTCGGTGGGCGGCATCACCGCGTCGTCGCATCCATAGGGTGAGTACTCGGACCGACGCGCGGCTCGTCCGTTATGCTCGGCAGGTCTGCGCGATCGATAGGGCCGGTCGCGCGCAGGGCCACCGGGGCACACGGGTGGCTCGAGGGCAGGGGGTAGAGGGGTCATGGCACCAAGCGCGCCGCTGCACGTCGTTATGGTGGAGTTCCCACCGGCCGGCGGGCTGTTTCAGTTCTCCGTCCAGCTGGCTCACGGCCTGGCGCGAGCCGGCTGCGAGGTCACCGTGCTCACCGGGCCGCGCCCGGAGTTGTCCTCGCGGCACCCCCGCGTCCGCATCCGGTCTGCCCTTCCCACCTGGCACCCCACCGCCGGCGATGACGCTCCCGAGTGGTGGCGGCGCGCCCGCCGCGGGCTTCGGGCCGGCCAGCATGTCGCCGCCTGGCTGCGCGTCATCGGGTATGCCGCCCGCCACCGGCCCGATGTCCTCATGTGGTCGGCTTGGCGGTTTCCGGTCGACGGGTGGGGCGTGCGGGTGGTTCGCCGGGTAGCCCCCACGACGACCCTGGCCCTGGTCGCTCACGAACCTCGACCTCTCGTCGAACAGCCCGGTCAGGACGGGCTCTACAAACAGTCCCGACTCACCGATTCGGCTCTGGCGGGCGCCTACCGGTGTCTCGATGTGGTCTTCGTCCTCGGGGAGTCGGCGCGCCGAGTGCTCCTGGACAGCTGGCCGGTGACGGCTCCGGTGGTCGTCATCCCGCATGGCGACGAGGACATCTTCCGCACCGACGAGGTCCCATCGGCCGAGACGACCACGGCGAACGCGCTCTTCTTCGGGACCGTCACGGCATACAAGGGTCTCGACGACCTGCTCACCGCGTGGCCGCAGGTGTGCGCCGAGGTGCCTGATGCGACTCTCGACATCGCCGGGTCCATCGGTGCTGACACCGACCAGGCCGCGCTCGCTGCGCGAGTTGCGGCACTGCCAGGAGTCACGCTGCACGCCGGTTACGTCCCGGTCGATGCGGTTGCGGGTCACTTCACGCGGGCACGGGTCGTCGTGCAGCCCTACCGGCGCTCGTCCCAGAGCGGGGTGAGCCATGTCGCCTACACCTTTGCTCGTCCGGTCGTCGCGACGCGCGTCGGCGACATCCCCAGCGTCGTCCGGGACGGACAGACCGGGCTCTTGGTGGAACCCGGCGATCCGGCCGGGCTGGCCAGGGCGGTCGTGGCGCTGCTGCGAGACCCGGACCGTGCGGCGAGCTTCGGAGCGGCCGGTCGCGCCTCGCTGCAGTCCGGCGCCAGTTGGGACACCGTTGCTGGCGATGTCCTTCGTGCCGTTACGGGGTCGGGTCCGTGACCGACCCCGACCGGGCCGGCACTGGGCAAGAGGACCGCCGCGACGCGGATTCTGTTGTGACACAGCCGGACCCGGTAGCCGGGGCCTCCGCAGGCACCGCGTCGGCCTGGAACGTCGTGGTCTACGGGGCCGGCAAGCTGGTCACCCTGGTGTCAACCCTGGTGCTGGCCCGGTTGTTGGCACCCGAGGCCTTCGGCCTGGTGGCGCTCGCGCTCCTCGCGGTCAACCTCTTCGACCGGTTCAAGGATCTCGGGGTGGGGCCGGCCCTCGTGCGCCATCCGGGGTCGCTGCGCGAGGTCGGCCCGACCGGCGCAGTCTTGGTGCTGGCGACGAGTTCACTGCTGGCGGTCAGCTGCTTCGGCCTCGCGCCGTGGATCTCCGCCCTGCTCACCACCGGCGACGACACGGCCGAGGTGACGAGCATCGTGCGAGCGCTGGCCGCATGGCTCTTCATCTCCGGTTTGGCGATCCTGCCCGACGTGGCGCTGCGCCGGACCCTGGAGTTCCGGCTGCGCGCGGTGCCCGAGCTTGCCGGCACCGTCGTCAAAGCCGCGGTGTCGATCGTGCTCGCGCTGCGGGGCTGGGGGGCCTGGGCGCTGGTCTGGGGGCAGCTCGCCGGGGCAGTGCTGACAACCTCCGGGTATGCCGTCGTGTCCCGGTCGCGGCTGCGTTTCGGCTTCGGATGGGATCGGTCCGTCGCGCGTGACCTGGTGCGTTTCGGGTCGTCGCTGACCACCGTCGGTGTCCTCGCGCTCGTCCTGGACAACCTCGACTACTTCGTCATCGGCAGGCGGCTCGGTGCCGAGGATCTCGGCTATTACACGATGGCCTTCCGGCTGCCCGAGTTGCTTGTGGTCGGGGTCTGCATCGTTGTCGGCCAGGTGCTCTTCGCATCATTCTCCCGGCTGCAGGGCGATCGCGTCGCCCTCGCCCGGCACTACCTCGACTCCACGACGATGGTCTCGCTGCTCACCGTCCCGCTGGGCGTGGGGCTGGCAGCGCTAGCCCCCGAGGTCGTCGACCTGATGCTCGGCCCGCAGTTCGTGCCGTCGGTGCCGCTCCTGCAGCTGCTGGGTCTGTACTCGGCGGCATACTCGCTCTCCTTCTTCGCGGGGGAGGTCTACAAGGCGATCGACCGCGCCCGGATCCTGATCTGGGTGTCCCTGGTGCGTCTGGTCGTGTTTGCGCCGGTGTTGTGGTGGGCGGCGGGTCATTCGGTCGGCCGGGTGGCGCTGGCGTTCCTCCTCCTGCACCTGGTCTTCGTCGTGGTACGGCTGGTCATTCTGCGCTCGGTCCTCGCGCTCGGTCTCGGCGAGCAACTACGGGCCATGCTCCCGCCGATCCTCGCCGCGGCGCTTGCCTTCGGTGCCGCGTCGGCGTTGCGTCCTGTGGTGGAAGGACTGCCCAGCGCAGCCCGGCTGGTCAGTCTCGGCGTGGCGGGTGCGGTGGTCTACCTCGCGGTCTTGTATGCCGTCGACCGCCGAATGGTGCGCCGCGCCTACAGCTCGGCGCGCGCGCTGGTCGGAGGTCGATCATGAGCCCGCGGGGTGATCGCCTGGCCGGCCTCGCAGTGCTCGCACAGGCCTTGGGAGCGGCGGGTCCGGTCGCGACCGACGGCGTCGATGCGCGGGTCCGCGAGGCGCTTGGGTTGTCCACGGGTGCCCTGTCGGTGCCGCCGACCGGGTCCGCCGGCGAGGCCGTCGGAGGTGTCGTTGAGCCGGGGGTGGCGATCGTCGTCCAGCCCTCCTGGGCGTTAGCCGGCCAGCGACTGACCCAACTCGACCTCCGCGACGACGCGTGGGCCTGGTTGCTCACCTCGCAGTCCCTCTCGCGGGAGGTGACCCTGCCGCCGGGCTGGGGGATCCTGGCCCGCTTCGCCGCCACGCCGTCCGCCGCGACGCCGACCCACTTGGTCAATCTCGACATCGCCGGCGCCCCTGCCTACTTCGCGCGGACCATCGCCCCGGCCTGGGGAGTGCGTACGGCGCTGCGCCGCGAGGCCGGCCGGCTGCGCGCCCTGGCGCCCGCCGCGTTCCCCGCCTTTGCCCTGCTCGTATGCCGGGGGGTCACGTCGGCCTCCTGGCCGTTGACCTTGGACGGGGCGCCGGCGATCATCGCTCTCGGCGGCGGCTCGTCGGCCGGGCGGACCGTCCTGACCTATCTCGGGATCGGCTCCGAGTGCGCGATGCGATACGTCAAGGTCGATCCAGCCGAGCGCAGGGCTGCCCTCACCGAGCATGACGCCCTCGTGACCCTCCAGGGCCACCCGCTGATGCGCACTGCCGTCCCCATGCCGGCCGGCACCTGGACCGCCGAGTCCCACCGGGGCGTCGCACAGCTCCCCCTGCCGCCGGCCGCCGCGGCCGCACAGACGGGGGTGCCGGGCATCCCACTCCCGCAGCGTTGGTCGCGACGACCATGGCAGTGGGCCTCCGATATCGCGCGGGCGGCCGACTGGCTCGCCATCCTGCAGGGCACCCGCGCCGACCTGCCGGTCGCACAGGCGACGGATGCACCGGCCGCGGGGGCGCCCACGGCACCCGAGACGCTCGGGGCAGGCCCGGCATACCTCGCCGGTGAGCTCGGCCGCCGGGTGGAGGCCGGGCTGCAGTTGGCCGAGGCACACCGCCGGCCGGTGCACGGGGACTTCTGGCCAGGCAACATCCTGCGATCTGGGCACGGACTGCATGTCATCGACTGGGAGTGCGCGCACGTCGGCCATCCGCTGCAGGATGTCCTCACCCTCGTCGTCACTGGCGCCCGGCTGCGAGCGCCCTCGCGGCTCACGGTTACGGGGGCGGCGCTGGCGGTGCTGACCCGCTCAGGTGTCAACGCCGATCGAGTGGCCCCCCTGGTGGCAGCCGCCGCCCGGCGGCTGGACCGGAAGCTGCAGCCGCACGAGATCGAAGACCTCGTCCTGAGCGCGATGGTGTCGGTCATTCGGTCCTCGTCGACGCCAGCGGTCGCCGATCCGGCACGGGCCGCCGAGTGGGCGGAGGCCCTCCTGGCGGTCTGGGCCGACTGGCAGGCTGACGGCTCCCCATGGGCTCCTCGTCCCAAGCCCGTCGGGTCGTTGCGCGTCGTCCACGTCCTGGATTCCTTCAGCTTCGGGGGAGCGGAAAACCTTGTCGTCGAGGCCGCGCGCCACGCCCGCCCCAGCCTCACGCTGCGCGCTCTCAGCCTGGCTCCGGAGGGCCAAGGCCGCGACGCCATGCTCGGTCGGCTGCGTGCTGCCGGGCTGGCCCCACGACACCTGGGCGTGCGGCGTCTGGTCGACCCGACCGGCTTCATCGGGTTGGTCCGGGCCATCCGCCGAGTGGATGCCGACGTCGTGCACGCACACCTCGGGTATGCCGCGACGCTTGTCCCCATCGCGGCCCGGCTCGCGGGCAAGCCAGTGGTAGCAACGCTGCACCATTACCCCGCAGACCTCCCGCGCGGCGAATGGCTCAAGGAACGGCTGTCGGTGGCCATCCCTGCGCGGCTGGGTCGACTGGTGCTCGTCTCGCACAGTTGCTTCGACGAGTTCGACCGACGGCACGGTCCCTCCACTGCGCGCTGGCTGGAAGTGCCCAACGGTGTCGACGTCGCTCGCTTCAGCCAGGCGCGTCCGCTGCCCGTGCGGGCCGACCTGGGCCTGGGACCCGACGCGGTGCTCTGGGCGGTGGTGGCCGCACTTCGGGCACCCAAGGGTCACGAGGACCTCATCGCGGCGTGGGCCGATGTCGTCCAGCGTTGCCCGCAGGCGCATCTCGCGATAGCTGGCGACGGGCCCCACCGCGAGACGATCGAACGCGCTATCGCTGCAGCCGGTCTCGCCTCATCGATTCATCTGGTGGGTCGGGTCGAGGACGTCCCCGGACTGCTGGCCGCGTGCGACGCCCTCGTGTCGGCCTCGCACACCGAAGCGTTGCCTACCGGACTCATCGAGGCGGGCGCCGCGGGGTTGCCCGTGGTCGCGACTCGAGCCGGCGGCAGCTGTGACATCGTGGTCGATGGACAGACCGGCCTGCTCGTCGAGATCGGTGACACCTCGGCCCTATCAGCGGCGGTATGCCGGCTCACCGCCGATCGCGCGCTGCGTCTGGACCTCGGGCGCTCGGCGAGCCGCCGAGTGGCCGAGTTTTTCTCCATGGAGGCCTGGCTGTCCAGGCTGGAACAGATCTACCGTGACCTGCTGACCGATGCAGGCACGGGTTCGAGAAGAGGATGACGATGACATCACCCGAACCGACTTCGGCCGTGGGGCCGGCGGTGTCCACTCCGACGGTGGCCGCGACCGGTGACCCAAGCCTCGCGCCGGAGCGCCCTCGAGTCAGCAACGGGGGAAGTCGGCGGCGAGCCCTTGTGGTGGGACTGGTCGTGGGCCTGCTCGTGGCGACGATCGGGGCCGCCTACGCCGTGACTCGGCCGGCGACCTACCGCAGCCAGGTCAGCCTGGTGATGCTGCCCTCCGACAGCGCCTCGTTGGCCGATTCGGCCTCGCTTTTCGACACCCTGAGCCGCGGCCAGATCGTCGCCACAGCGGCCACGGTGTTTGCGCAGCCGCGATGGCATGCCAGCGCTCCCGACATCGACGTCATTGCGGGGGGAGTGACCCCGAGCGCCGTCGTGCAGGTGTCGGCAACCGGCAGTGATCCCGACCTGGTCAAGTCCACGCTCGGCAAGGTCGTCGACTCAGCTCTGCCCGAGGTCACCATCCTGCTCAAGCCCTATACGGCCAAGCAGCTCGGGCCGGTCAGCGATGCCAAGGCGGTCGGACTCGGACGCTCGACCATGCTGCTCGTCGGGGCGCTGACAGGCCTGCTCGCCGGTGTCGGCGCGGGCGGCCTGGCCACGCGACGGCGGGCCTGAGTCGGCGCTCGGCCGATCGTGCCGCTGCCACACCTCTCTGGACCGACAGGACTAACTGATCCCATGACGACACCCGGTGCCCCTCGCGGCGTGCGCCCGTGGCCGTTGGCGACGGCGGTGTTCTGCGCCGCAGTCCTCATGGAGTTCTCCGGGGCGTATGGCGTGCTCGAGACCAAGGCCCCGGTCTCCCCGTTCATCGCTGTTCTCGGCATCGGGTTGGTCATCGCAGTCGTCCGGATGGTCTGGCAGCGGCCCGCCGTGCCGTTGGCTGCGGTGGCGGCGGTCACGGCATACCTGCTCGGGGTGACCATCTCCGCCCTGGCCAGTCACCTTGACCCCCTGGTGACCTCCGAAGGCGTATCGACCGTCCTCAAAGAGTTGGCCTTCGTCGCTGTCCTCACCGTGTTGGGGGTCGGCACCGGTCGGTGGCAAGCCATCGCCGGCTGCATCGTGGTCCCGACGGGGGTCATCAGTGCGCTGTCGGGCCTCAACGAATGGGTGCTGCACAACACACAGAACTTCTTCGGATTCGAGACAGTGACCACGGCCCTTGGGGTGGGCACCACAGCGGCTCGGCACGCCGGGCCGCTGCCGGACGCGAACTTCTGGGGCCGCTACCTCGTCATCGCGGTCCCCTTCTGCCTCGCGCTGGGGTATGCCGCCCGCCGTCGACGTCGCGGGTTTGCGCAGCTGCTCTGGGCCGGTCATCTCGTCGCGCTCCTCGGGGGCATCTACCTCACCGGTTCTCGAGGCACCTTCATCGCGACTGCCGTGGGAGTGGTGGTCTTCGTTCTCGCGGTGGGTTTCCCGTGGCAGCGCGTGCTCACGTGGAGCATCGTCGTGGGCGCCGTTTCGCTGGCCGTGCCCGGGGTCGGCAGTCGCCTGCTCACGGTCTTCGATCTGGCCGACGAGGGGCAGCGCGTGGCCGTCGACGGGTCGATCCTCGAACGCCTGGCCACCGCTCGGGTCGCCACTGAGATGTTCCTCGACACTCCACTGGTCGGGGTCGGTCCGACGGGGTATTTCAGCGCCTTCCCGGAATATGCCGCGCAGACCCAGCTCTCCTTGAGCCGGGTCGTGGCCCCGCACAACCTCTACCTCGGGCTCGCCGCTGAGATCGGGGTGATCGGTGTGGCCGGCTTCCTCGCCGTCGCGGTCACCGCGCTGTGGGCGGCGCTGCGGATGGTGGCTCGCACGCGGCTGTCGGCGACTCGCGGGTTGAGAGGTTTGTCGCCCTACACCGCGGCGATCCTCGGCGCCTTGGTCAGTTGGCTGGCTGCGAGCGCCTTCCTGCACCTGGCATACGTCAGAGTCTTTTGGATCGTGTGCGTCATGGCGGTGGTCACCGACCGGCGGGTCGCAGAGCAGTGGCGGTTGGCAGGCGCTGTGCGGCGCTCTGTCGTGAGGACGCGCTGGACGGTGCGAACCGGGGTTTCCAGGGTGCGGTGGGCAGCCGTTGGGCTCGCCGCAGGCGCAGCGCTCGGCTGCGGTCTGGTCCTCGCCCAGCCGGTGCCGCACTCCGCGTCGGTTGTGGGCCACCTCACTCCGTGGCGTGAGAACAGTGTCTACTCGTTGTCGTTGCGCTCGCGGGTCGCGATCCTGCCCACCTTTGCGGTGGTCATCGGGTCGGTCAACCCGGACGTCGACTCCCAGGGCGACCCGGTGGCCGGCTCGGTGACGATCACCACATCGGCGGCAACGGCGGCCGAGGCGTCGCGGCGGCTGCAAGCCGTCACGACGGGCGGCGACCAACTCGTCAAAGACCTGGGGTTGACCCGGCTCTATCGGGTGCGCTGGAGCCCGGTGCAGGCCGATCCGCCCTCGGGACGCATGTCGATCGCCGCCGCAGCCGGACTCGGTGTCGGATGTCTCGGCGCGTTCGTGGCCAGCGGCCTCGTTGCGCTGCGAGCCCGCAGGAGGACGGGTGGCTGAGGGTTCACCGCGACCGAGTGACCGCGCCGGGGCCGATGGCCTCACCGTGGCGCATGTCATCCACTCGCTCGGTGCCGGTGGAGCAGAGGCGCTGCTCGTCGACCTGGCCGCAGCGGCGCCCCAACACGGCATACGGGTGGTGGTCATCGGTCTGTCCGATGCGCAGGACGCCCGCACGGTGCCGCTGCTGCGTGCCGCCGGAGCGACGGTATATGAGCTGCATGGCGGCCGTTACGACATCGGGGCGATCGCGCGGGTCGCGGCTGTGCTGCGCCGCGAAGGCGTCGACATCGTGCACACCCACCTCAAGCACGCGGACGTGGTCGGGGGCCTGGCCGCTCGCCTGACCGGTCGCCCGGTCGTGTCGACCTTGCATGTGATCGAGTCCGAGCCCGCCGACAGCCGAGCCCGAGCCCAGGTGCGCCTGGCTGCAGCGGTCCGCAGTCGCCTCTTCGGGCGGGTGATCGTCCTGTCCGAAGCGCAGCGAAGGTGGTATGAGCGAGTGGCTCCGGGGTCACCGATCGTCTTGCTGCCCAATGGGATTCGCCCGCTCGTTCCAGATCGGACGCGTGCCGAGGTGCGCCGGGAGCTCGACGTGGCCGATGGTGAGGTCCTCAGTCTGACGCTGTCCTTGATGCGCCCTGAGAAGGGCCACGCCACCCTGCTCGATGCCGTGCGCCGGATCCCCGCTGAGGTCCCCCTCGTCGCCGCGCTGGCCGGAGACGGGGAACTGCTCGATCACGTGCGGGCCACGGTCGCCGACGACCCGGTGCTGCGGCGCCGCGTGCGGGTCTTGGGCTTCCGCCGCGATGTCGCCGACCTGTTGTCGGCTGCAGACCTCGTCGTACACCCGTCCTTCGAGGACGCCCTGCCGACAGCGCTCATCTGCGGACTGTCCATGGGGATCCCAATCGTGGCCACCCAGGTCGGCGGCATCCCAGACATCGTCGGAGACGCCGGGGAGCTCGTCCCCGCGGGCGACGCCGACGCACTCGCGGCGGCCATCGGCCGGTATGCCGTGGACGCGGCCGCGCGAGAAATGGTAGGAATGCGGGGGTATGCCCGGTTTGTTGAGAAATTTGACGTGAATGTGTGGATCAATGCCTTGAAATCTCTCTATGCGAGCCTCCGGTGGACGGCCGATTGACCTGCCGTTAAACTCTCGGCTATTCGCTTGGAGGGGTCCTGGCGAATGTGGAGACGTCCAATGGGCGGCCGTCTTCCACTGCAGTGACGCGTCCCGATCGACTGGGCGCGAAAGGGCTAGGTCCGGGGTGGCGTGCGGTGGGCAGCGCGACGTCCGGCCCGGCAAGGGGGCGAGGTGTCTGTTACTCAATCGGCCGTGCTGCTCAGCGCTGTGCGTCCGTTCCCGATGGACAACGGCAAGAGCGTGGTCATCGCAGGATTTCTGCGGCACTTGTCGGGTCGATGCGGCGCCAGCAATGTGCACTTTATGCATGTTGGTGCGCCTTTGGGCGATATGTCTGATTTATCCGAAGTGTCTGTCCACGAAATGGGCGTTCCCACCATGCGGGACCGGCTCGTGGGCGGTGTCGTCAAAGCCGGGCTGCAGCGCCGAAGTCTCCAGGAATCGCTGACCTGGTCCCCGAGCGTCGCCGCTCACGTGCGGCGGGCCATCGTCGAAATTGACCCCGACATCGTCGTCATCGACACAATTCGGATGGCCCAGCACCTGGACGGACTGCCCCTGCGCGGGCGGCGCATCCTGTACCTCGACGACCTGTTCAGCGTCCGCTACCGCCGCATGCTGGAGGTCATCGACGACGTCGACGCGGAGGAGACCGGCTTCGACCCGATCGGCAATTTCGCCGGTAACATCCCTGCGCCGCTGAGGCCGCTCACTGCTGCTCCGACGACGCGTCGGATGCTGCTGCGGACCGAAGCACGGCGAGTGGCCCGCAGCGAGGTGCGGGCGGCAGAGCTGGCGGAGGTCTGCCTGTTGCTCAATGAGCATGAGGTCACCCACCTGCGTGAGGTGTCAACAGCCAATGTCACTCGGGTTTCGCCACTCGTGCAGGTCTCTGCGCACACTCCGGCGCGCTGGAACGGCGCCGCCGACTTCGCCTTCGTCGGTCTGCTGTCTATCCCGCACAACCACGACGGGTTGACCTGGTTCCTGCGCAACGGCATGCCCGAGTTGCTCACACGTCGTCCCGATGCGCGGCTGCACGTCTTCGGTCGGGGCATCAGCCCCGACCTTGCCGCCGAGGCCGACCGATTCGGTGACCGCATCATCGTGCATGGTTTCGTCGAGGACCTCGACGCAGCGCTCGGCCCGATGTGCGCGTTGGTGTCCCCATTGCGCTTCGGCTCGGGCATCAAGATCAAAACCCTCGATGCTCTGGCTCGCGGCCTGCCGACAGTCACCACCCCGGTGGGGGCTGAGGGGATCCGAGAGCAGGACGGTCCGGGGCTCCGAGTGTGCTCTGGGGCCGCCGACATCGGGCTGGCGCTCGCGCGATTGGCCGACCCCAACGAGCGGGCCATCGAGGCGGCCGCGGCGCGGCGCCTCTATCGCGAGCAGTATGCCCAGGCCGTCGTGCAGGCGCGTTACGACGAGGTGTTCGGCACTCGCGAGACTGTCGCTCCGACCCAGGAGGCGACCCGTCCGGAGCGGGTCAGCGCCTGACCGTTAGCCGGTGGCGGCCGCGACGACCCGCAGCAGCCGGTCCAGGTGCTCCTCCGGGGAGAACCTCGTGCGAGCCGCCTTGGCCGCCGCCGTCGCGACCGCCGTCATGCGCTCGTTCTCGGCGGGATCGAGCACTGCGGTGATGGCCGCTGCCAGCGCCCGCGGGTCGCCAGGAGGGACGATGAAACCGGTGCGGCCATCCTCAATGTGATCGCTCACCCCGATCGAGTCCGTGACGACAACGATCTTGCCCAGAGCCATGGCCGTGAGGTAGGTCGTTTGCCCGGCGCTGCGGTCCTGCCGTCGCTCCAGCGGGACGACCACCGCGGACGCTCGGCGAAGCCGCTCCAGGAACTCGCCGCGAGGGACGTGCGAGACGGTGACGTTGGACGGCATACCTGCGGCGCGGTGCCCTAACAGCGCTGGGTGCGTCCCGATCCAAATGGGGGCTGAGATCAGGGGGGCGGCCTCGAGGAGCAGGTCGTAATCGCGCAAGGCGTATCCGGCGCTGACGATCTCGCCGTCGCGAGTGGGCGTGAGGCGGAGGTCTGCGTCGGTGAGGCCGTGGTACCACGGCACGACAGCGACCTGGCGGGGGTCGATCTCCCAGCGTCGCGCGAAAACGGGAAGCTCGGCCTCGGACGAGACGCAGAAGGTGATGCGAGGGCTGCGCATCGCCCGGATTCCGACCGAGGTGATGAGGCGGTCCACGGGGTGGGTGCCGCCTTGCCACGTGCAGTCCGTCATGACGATCGGCGCGCCCTGGGTTCGCCGAGCCAGCAGGATCGCGGCGACCTGGTCGGTGCGGCTGAACCCGTTAAGGACGATGGGCAGGCGACCACGCGCCGCTTTGAGGATGCGCATCAGGCGACGCGTCCGTCCGGGGGAGTCCGCGACGAGGCACTCGGACAGGCTCGCCCAGGGCTGACGCAGGGGATAGTGCAGTGTCGTGACACAGCGCATTGAAACCCCACACCCCCTCAGTGCGCCCGGCCCCCGCCTTGCGCTCGGTGCTCAGTGGTCGTTGGTGGCTGACCGGTGAAGCGATGAGTCCTGCCGATGCCCACTCGGCAAGTCCATGGTAGGCGACCGAGCCCAGTGCACAGCAGCTTTCGCGCATCCTGGGTCAAGTCCTGTTCAGACCATCGGGAGGTTGGCCCCACGCTTGTCAGCCCTGAGCGGACAAGGCGTCATGATTTCGGCTCACCGCGTCTAATAGGGGATGAACGTGGCGGCTGGCGATAACGTCGGCCGCAGTGAGCGACCTGGGTGATCAGGGGCCAAGGCACCCAGGACGAGCGGACCGACAGCGGGAGGACGAACGTGGCACGCGGAGCTGAGAGCAGCGATCTGCTCAAGTGCTCTTTCTGCGGAAAGAGCCAGAAGCAGGTCAAGAAGCTCATCGCCGGGCCCGGCGTCTACATCTGCGATGAGTGCATCGACCTGTGCAACGAGATCATCGAGGAGGAGCTGGCCGAGACCTCCGAGCTAGGGCTCGACGAGCTGCCCAAGCCGCGCGAGATCTTCGACTTCCTCGGCAACTACGTCATCGGCCAGGACACCGCCAAGAGATCCCTGGCCGTCGCGGTCTACAACCACTACAAGCGCATCCAGGCGGGCGAGGCGCTGGGGCGTCGCGGTGAGGATGCCGTCGACATCGCCAAGTCCAACATCTTGCTCATCGGTCCCACTGGGTGCGGCAAGACCTATCTCGCCCAGACCCTGGCGCGGATGCTCAATGTGCCCTTCGCCATCGCCGATGCCACCGCGCTGACCGAGGCCGGCTACGTCGGCGAGGACGTCGAGAACATCCTGCTCAAGCTCATCCAGGCAGCCGACTACGACGTCAAGAAGGCCGAGACCGGCATCATCTACATCGACGAGGTCGACAAGATCGCTCGCAAGAGCGAAAACCCGTCGATCACCCGCGATGTCTCGGGCGAGGGCGTGCAGCAGGCGCTGCTCAAGATCCTCGAGGGCACCACCGCATCGGTCCCACCACAGGGAGGGCGCAAGCACCCACACCAAGAGTTCATCCAGATCGACACCACGAATGTGCTCTTCATCGTCGGCGGTGCCTTCGCAGGGTTGGAGAAGCTCATCGAGGCCCGGTCGGGCAAGAAGGGCCTGGGCTTCGGCTCGCAGTTGCACGCCGCCAAGGACGAAGGTCAGTCCTACTCCGACGTCATGCCCGAGGACCTGATGAAGTTCGGGCTGATCCCAGAGTTCATCGGTCGGTTGCCGGTCATCACCACCGTGAGCCCGTTGGACCGCGATGCCCTCGTGTCGATTCTCACCGAGCCGCGCAATGCCCTGGTCAAGCAATACCAGCGCATGTTCGAGATCGACGGCGTCGAGTTGGAGTTCACCTCCGATGCGATCGAGGCGGTCGCTGATCAGGCGCTGCTGCGGGGCACCGGAGCCCGCGGCCTGCGGGCGATCATGGAGGAGGTCCTCCTGCCGGTGATGTTCGACGTCCCCAGCGAGGACGACATCGCCCGGGTTGTCGTGACCCGCGAGGTCGTGCTCGACAATGTCAACCCCACCATCGTGCGCCGCGACGTCCCGTCGGTCGCCAAGCGCGCCCCGCGCCGCCAGTCCGCCTGACTACTTCCGGTATGCCGTGACCCGGCCTTTTCGTCTCGTCCCGGGTGTCCCGGCTCCGGCGCAAGCCGGCCCCGACGATTGCGGCCCGACCGCACTGACCGTGGCTCGTATGCTGGTCGATCCCGACTTTGCTGAGTGGATCACCACCGGAGGTGCGGGGCACTCGCTCGGCGCGACCAGCGACGCGCAGGGGAGGTTCACGGCATACGTCGGGGAAGTGCACCGCCGCGCGACCGCACTCACCGGACCAACGGGCGCAGCGCAACTGCCCTGGCCACGCGCGCTGGGGACACCCCCCTGGGGAGTATGCCGTGAGCTCGAGACCGTGGCGCGACCGCAGGGCACGCGATACCGCGCGGTAGCAGTGCGCTGGGCTTCACCATCGCGTCGGACCCGCCTGCTGGACCACCTCTCGCGGCACATCGGAGAGGGCAGGCCGGGCGCCCTGTTTGTCGGCTCTCGGTGGCTGCCGCGCCATGTGGCGCTCATCGTCCCCGGGGATCCCCAGCCGATGATCTACGACCCTGGCCGCGGCACGGTCAGCGGGTGGGATGTGGGGGCACTGAGTGTCGGACGGGTCGACATCGGCGGCTGGCCCCAGCCGTGGTGGCTCATCGCCCCGGTCGACGACGGGTCGGCGTCCCGGCCGGTCAGGTCGTGTCGAGCGGGCCGATGAACTTCTCCGGGCGTTCCAATGCCGCCGGAGCACCGTGGACCGCCTCGATCATCTGCGGGAGCACGTCGGCGGCCCAGGCATGGGTCAACCGGGCGCGCACGTCAGGTGACCGTTGGGAGTTCACCTGCTCGACGAAGGTGACCCGCAAACCCGCGATGATCTCGGTGGGCCCGTAGACGAAGACTGTGCCCGGTAGGTAGGTGATCTCGCGTTCGAGCGGCATCGCGGAGAGCTGCCGCAGGTCCGCCCCGTCATCGCCCAGGATGGCGAACACCTGGTCGGTCCGGCCGTTACCGGTCGCGACCCGGATATCGAGGGATGTCGGGCAGATCCAGGTCGTCACCACGGCTCGTCCATAGCCGAGTGTCGCGCCGGGTTCCCGATGACCCCGCAGGCTCAGTCCCGTGAACCGTGGAGCCTCGGCCAACCCTCGGAGCATCCGGGCGACCCGGTCGTCGTCGTTCATGGCAGTGACCCTCCGAGGTAATGGTCGGTGGCCGCGTGAGCCGGCACCGGTGTGTGGCGACCGGCGTGTAGCGCCGCGCCTGCCGCATTCCACAGCCAGTCAGGCTGGCCGACCCGGGGGTCGGTGGGATCACTGCGGTCGACTGCGAGCTCGATCGACTGGCCGGCGATATCTCGTCGGCCGAGCACGTCCAGGGGAGTGCCGGCGGGCAGCACGACGGGCCCTTCGGCGGGTCTGGCAGCCACCGCCGACGCATCGCGGCCATTGGTGACGTCGACGACGAACAGCAGCGGCGGCGTTGTGGGTCCACCGCGCGCTCGTGGCCCACTGGACAGGGCCAGGGCTGGCAATGTGGTCAACAGCAGGGGGCCGCGAGTGAGGTGGGCTCCGGGCGTCAGCTCATAGCGCAGGCCGGCAAACGCCAGTCCTCGAAAGGGCGGGCAGCGCCGCAGGATCTCGTCGAACTCCTGAGGGGTTGCCGTGTCCAGGCCGAGGGCGAGCCGCACCCGAGCGATGGCTTGGGCATCGAGCCGGGCTTGAGGGTCGTCCGCACGGCCGGCCAGCACGCGGGCCTCATGCTCGGCGCGATCCGCAGGAGACAGCGAGGCCAACCATGCTGTGACGTCCGGGTCGTCCCCGGCCACGACGTCCAGGTGGGGGTAGTCCAGCGCCTTGTCGGGATTGACCCAGCCGTAGCGTGGTGTCTCGGTCATGGCACCTCCTTGAGGACGTATTTCGTGTACGTCCCCATGTCCGTGACCTCCAGCACTTCGAACTTCGTGCCGTGACCGAAGAGCACTTCGCTCTCCGAGGGGAACTGCGAGAGTTTGGATATCTCCCGCCCGGAGGTGCCCTGGATCTCGATGAGCGCGTTGCCGGAGCCTTGGAACTCCTGGGCCTTGACGACATCGGTCGACGAGCTCAAGAACGCCTTGTCCGACACGACGTTGCCGACCTGATATTCCTTGACGACATCAGCGGGCAGGTTGGTCCCTCGGAAGCTCGTGCCTGGCTGGGCCGGCAGCTCGGTCAATCCGCGATCGACCATGGCGATGCGTTCTTTCGCGACGGCCAGGTCGTCGGCCGTCATGGTGGAGGGCGAGCGCAGGGCCGTGTTCATGGTGGTGTAGCCGTCGTTCGTCGTGTAGTCCCACAGGCCCTTGGCGCCCTGCGGGGACACGTCGGGATACGCCTGGTGAACCGCCTCGGCCCACTCGTCCGAACCTTTCGGCACATGGATGTCATCCAGCTTGCTCAGATCACCGAGGTCGTCCAGCTTCCCGAGCTTGCTCAGGTCACCGAGGTCGTCCAGCTTCCCGAGCTTGCCCAGGTCCGTGAGGTCATCCAGCTTCCCGAGCTTGCCGAGGTCGGCGAGGTCGTCGAGTTTGTTGAGGACAGCAAGTCCTTCGGCCGCTCCCTCAGCACCCCGGGCCACGCCGACGGCCCCGCGTTCGGCGCCCGCAGCTGCGGCACCGCCACCGAGGGTGGCGATGGTCAACACGATGTCGGGGATGAGGTGGCCGATGGCCTTGGCTGGGTCGTCGGCCCAGGTGTCCCAGTCGAGGATTCCCTTGCCGATGGCGAGGGCGACATCGCCAGGGTGTTCCCACACGGCCTGCGCGAAGGCCTGAGCATCCTCGGCCTTGAGTTGGTACTTCATCGCCAACTCGTCGACGGTCAGTCGACCGGTGGCCAGCGCCGCGATGTCGTCGATGAGCCCGGCGAGGATCGCCTGGGGCAGCATGGCGAGCTTGACCAGCCCCTCGACCCCTTCAAAGACCCCGACGAAGATGTCCCCGACGAAGGCCAACCCGGTCTCCCACCACGAGCGGCTGGCCGGCGCACCCTGGCAGCACGCGCGCACGGTGCTGGCCGCGCTGGCACCGGCCGCGCGCACCTGCTCCTGGGCCTGCCCGTATGCCGTCTGGGCACCGTCGCGGATTGCCGCACCGGGATCGTGAAAGGGCAGAATCGTCAGAGTGAAGGGGATGCCGGCGGCCTCTGACTCACGTTTCTCGGCCTGGCCTCGGCGCACGTCGGCGTCGTATTCGGCGCGCGCCGATCGGGTGACCTGCTCGCCCCGGGCGTATTCGTCGCGAGCCCATCGGGCAGTGGCCTGGGCTGCCTCCAGGGTGTTGGCGTAGGTTTCCAGCGCACCGGCGGCGCCCACGAAGCCGTGCCCTGCGTCCCGCCAGCGGCCGGCTTCGGGGGCGAACTTCTCCCGGAACCGGTCGGCCGCCAGCGAGATCCAGCCGTCGGTGGTGACCGCGTCGAGACCGTCGGCGACCGCACTGAAGGACTGCCCGTGGGAGCGCAGCCCAGCGGCCTTGACGCGGATCGCGCCAGGGTCGCCGGGGAGGTCGAAAGAGGGGCTCACGAGAGTCCGTGGAGGCGTAGCGAGGCGATGTCGCTCTGCAGGGCGGTGAACGGTTTGGCAGCTTCTTGCTCGTAAGCGATGTAGTTCATCGCAATCTTGCCCAGCCGACCACCGGCCTCCTGGGCATCTTCGACCATGTTCTTCGTGCCGCGTTCCCAGCGGTCCTGGAACTCGTCGATGGCGCTGCTGAGGCCGGCGTCGCCGACGTCACTCGAGGACGGCAGCAGGTCGACGACGTCCTTGTCCTTGAAGAGCTTGGCCGCGTCGGCGATCCCCTTGGCGGCATTCGCCAACGCCTGGATGTCGACGTCGAAGTCGTGTCTGGCCATCACGCCCCCTGGTGCTCGACCGGCTGAGAAGGACACCTGCGGGGACAGCCTAACGACAGCTCCGGTGACACCTGCGCTCACTCAGTCGCGAACTGGGCTCGTGGGTGCACCCGTCGCAAGCGCTTCACAGCCTCCTGGGCCGACGGGTGGGCATCGCCGGTCGCGATGACTGCGCCAGTGGCAGCCCTGAGCTGGAAGGCGAATCCTCCGGGTACCTCGACGATCTGGGCAGTGCCGTTCCACGGGGCAGGCCGACGGGGGTCACCCTGCGCGGGCAGCCAGGTCGGATCACAGAGCTTTGCCAGCACATCGCCGGCAGTCGCGAGCGAGGGCGCGTAGCTGTCGGCCCGGCCGTTGTGCGCGACGACGAAACTGAGGTTCGAGCGGGTGGTGGGACCTGACGCGTGCCACCCCAACCCTTCGACGGGGTTGAGGCGCCATCCAAGTTCGGGCGCATGGAGGTCCGCCTCGGCCAGATACCGCCGCAACACCTCGAAAGCCTCATCACGAGTGAGCACGTCTGCCTTCCCTCCACGCCGATCGGCGACCCCGGTAGAAGCGACACAGAGCCTCGCCCGTCGGTCGTGACCGCGGCGGAATCGTCGGCGACAGGCTGCTGCGACAGGCCGATGGGTTCGGTCGAACAGCCTAGCCGGGCCGGGTTTCCGTCTGCCTTGCTACGCTGCGGCAAAGGTAACCAGGGTGCCAGGGGAGGCAGATCGTGTCGGAGGTGACGACCGAACTCGTCATCGGAGCCCAGCGCCATGCCGCGGGGATCGTGGCCGGCTCAGCACCCGTGCTCGGCGATGCGCTCAAAGCCCTCGGGCAGGGGATCTCCGAGGAAGCCCCCGGGTTCACCGGCGCCGCCGCCTCCGCGTTCTACGCGGCATTCGGAGGGTGGGCGAAGACGGGCGGGAGGATTCCCGAGGCAGTGATGCAGTATGCCGGCCGCCTCGTCGAGGTCGACCGTGCTGTGGCGCAGTCGCAGGCCACTCAGAGCGCCGCCTATCTGCGGGCTCGGCGGCAGTTGGCGGGCCTGTGATGAGCCGATCCCTGGTCTATCGGTCCGGCAACGTCGAGGCGATGAGCGCGCATCTGGCCACCGCCTGCGCCCAGCTGCAGGGCGAACTCGACCGGATGTTCGGAGCCGTCGACGGTGCCCTCACCGCCTGGTCCGACACGACCGAGTCTCGGCAGGCTGAGCGCACCCACCAGCGCGAACTCAAGAGCAGCCTGGTGGCGGCGGTCGAGGCGCTCGACCGGATGCGCGCCGCCCTCGACAGCGCGCGGGAAACCGCCGAGGACGCCGAACGGCGCAATATCGCCCTGTTGTCCTGACCCGGCCGAAATCCACGTCAGGCCCGAGGGCAACCCGAGGTCAACGCGACGTCAACCCGAGCCAGGCGAACGTCGCAAGAAGTCTGCGCAGGTCAGGCAGAGGGTTTCTCGACCGGGACGAGCACAGCGTCGCGGACCTCCACCTCGTCGGCCACGGCATACCCAAGGTGCCCGATCCGGCCGGTGGCGCGCAGGTCGGCTTCCGCAGTCGCGACCGCGTCGAGCACCGGCTGGGGGGCGGCCAGCGTCATCGACGTGATCTCGGCACGCATGCCGACCTTGGCCTCGGACTTGGCCTTTCGGATCGCACCGAGCGCCTCGCCAACGGCGGCCAGCAGACCCGCCGCACCCGGCATACCGTCCGGCAGTGCCTCGACAGGAAGCGGCCAGGGCTGGCGGTGCACCGATCCCTCGCGCCACCAGGACCAGACCTCTTCGGTGACATACGGAAGGATCGGGGCGAACAGGCGAAGCAGCACATCGAGCGCGATGCGCAGGGCAGCGCGCGCCGACGCGGCGCCGGCCTGGCCCTGACCACCGTAGGCGCGGTCCTTGACCAGCTCGAGGTAGTCGTCGCAGAACGACCAGAAGAACGACTCGGTGATCTCCAGGGAGCGGGTGTAGTCCCAGGCCTCGAATCCGGTGGTGGCAGCACGCACCACGTCGGCAAGACCGGCGAGCATGGAGCGGTCGAGGGGGTCGGTGACCGCCGCCGCGAGATCGCCCTCGACCTCGCCGAAGGACAGCGCGAACTTGCTCGCGTTGAGGACCTTGATCGCCAGCCGCCGGCCGACCTTGATCTGACCCGGGTCGAACGCCGCGTCGGTGCCGAGCCGGCCAGAGGCGGCCCAATAGCGCACCGCGTCGGCCGAGTGCTGGATGACCAGGTCTTCGGGCGTGACGACATTGCCCTTGGACTTGCTCATCTTCTTGCGGTCGGGGTCGAGGATCCAGCCCGAGATCGCCGCATTGGTCCACGGCACCGAGCCGTGCTCGTGATGAGCCCGCACGACGGTCGCGAACAGCCAGGTGCGGATGATGTCGTGCGCCTGGGGACGCAGGTCCATGGGGAACACGGCCGCGAACAACTCCGGGTCGCCGCGCCAGCCGGCCGCGATCTGCGGTGACAGCGACGAGGTCGCCCAGGTGTCCATGACGTCGGGGTCGCCGATGAAGCCACCGGGCCGGCCGCGCTGCGATTCGTCGTAGCCTTCCGGGGCGTCGGCGGCGGGGTCGACCGGCAACTGGTCCTCGCGAGGCACCAGCGGGTGGTCGTAGTCGGGCTGGCCGTCGCTGTCGAGGGCATACCAGACCGGGATCGCCACCCCGAAGAAGCGCTGCCGCGAGATGAGCCAGTCGCCGTTGAGGCCGGCCACCCAATTTTCGTAGCGCGCCCGCATGAAGCTCGGGTGGAAGTCGATCTCACGGCCCCGCTCGATGAGCGCGGCGTTGAGGGCACCGTCGCGGCCGCCGTTGCGGATGTACCACTGCCGTGAGGTGACGATCTCGAGTGGCTTCTCGCCGCGTTCGTAGAAGTTTGCCTTGCGCTGGGTGGGCGTCGGCTCGCCGTCGAGGTCGCCGGACTCCCGCAGCGCGCTGACAATGGCCTCACGAGCCCCGTATGCCGTTGCGCCAGAGACCTTTTCGGCATAGAGCTGCGCTCCTGCCCCGGTCAGCCACGCGGGCGTCTCGGTCTGTAGACGGCCGGTGCGGGTGATGATCGAGCGCATCGGCAACTGCAGTTCGCGCCACCAGATGACGTCGGTGAGGTCGCCGAAGGTGCAGCACATCGCGATGCCGGCACCCTTGTCGGGCTCGGCCGCAGGGTGCGGCAAGACCGGCAGTTCGACGTCGAAGAGCGGAGAGCGCACGGTTGTGCCGAACAACGGCTGGTAGCGCTCGTCGTCGGGGTGAGCGATGAGGGCCACGCAGGCCGGGATGAGCTCGGGGCGGGTCGTCTCGATGTGGACCGGACCGCCGGCGCCGTGGAAGGCCACCCGGTGGTAGGCGCCGGGGTAGTCCCGGGCCTCCAACTCGGCCTGGGCCACTGCGGTCTGGAAGGTCACGTCCCACAGCCCTGGGGCCTCGGCCGTGTAGGCCTCGCCGCGGGCCAGGTTGCGCAGGAAGGCCTGCTGTGCCGTCGCCCGGGAGTGGTCGTCGATGGTGCGATAGGAGATGTCCCAGTCCAACGAAAAGCCCATCCGGCGGAAGAGCGCCTCGAAAGCCTGCTCGTCCAGGACGGTCAGCTCGTCACACAACTCGATGAAGTTCTGCCGGCTGATCGGCACCTCATCGGCCGCCTTGGTCGACGTGCGGTTGCCGTGGAAGGGTGCGACGAAATCGGGGCGATAGGGCAGCGACGCGTCGCCACGCACGCCGTAGTAGTTCTGGACCCGCTTCTCGGTGGGCAAGCCGTTGTCGTCCCACCCGATCGGGTAGAACACCGCATATCCCGCCATCCGCTTGTACCGGGCCATGCAGTCGGTGTGCGTGTAGGAGAACACATGCCCCATGTGCAGGGAGCCCGACGCCGTGGGCGGCGGGGTATCGATGGAGAAGACCGCCGACCGCGGACCGGCGAGCGCACGCTCGCGGTCGAACCGGTAGGTGCCCTCGGCCCGCCATACCGCGCCCCACTTGTCCTCGAGGCCGTCGACCGTCGGGCGGTCCGGAATCGAGGTCGCGCGGGAAGTAGTCGCGCGGGAAGTGGGTGTGTCGGGCGTGCTGGTCATGGGGTGCATCTTCCCAGACCGTGGGCACCCGCTTCACGCCGATATCGCCAGCTGTCTGGGGGCCGGTTCGCCTGGTGTTCACCCACCTCTCAACCGCCCGTCAACACTGTGATGGGGACCACGAGTGGCGCACGTCGCTCCGGGCCTCGCTCGCCCGACGGTGTGATTACCGTTCGGTAGGCCTACATGCGGCGATGTCATGTCAGGCGACCAGGGAAGGCTCGGAGTATGTCGGCCAGTGCAGCGGATGCAGACCGCGAGATGGATCGGTGCTGCCCCGACCTGCCCACCGAAATCCTCGACTCGCACGGCATACCGCTGCTGGTGCGTCTGGTGGAGCCCAGCGACGAGGCCGCGATCCGCGACCTGCACGAGCGCTGCTCCGAGCGGGCCCTGCGCTGGCGCTACCTCGGCATCGGCCCGCAGGTCGAGCATCTCTTGCGCTGGGTCTTCGACCGCAGCATCGGTGAAGCCGTCGGCGTCTTCCATGGTGAACACCTCGTGGCCCTGTCCAACCTCAGCTGCCCCGACCGGCATGGGGTCGGCGATGTCGCCTTCCTCGTGGCCGACGCCTGGCAGGGCCGGCGGATCGGCTCGCAGATGGTCGCGCTGCTAGGGGAGCGGGGGCGAGCCGAGGGCTGCCGCTCGCTGCACGCCGACGTGTCGCTGGACAACGGCCGGATGCGCACCCTCTTCGCCCACCGCGGCTGGACCGGCCACATCGAGGACGGCGACTACAGCATGGATCTGCAGTTGGTCTGAGCACCCTAGGGTGGCCCTCGTGGATCTCGTCTATTGGCCGGTCATCGGCGTCGCGCGCACGCTCTTCCTCGCGCAGGGGTTGCGCTTCACGATCGTGGGCGAAGACAACGTCCCGCGCAGCGGTGGTGCGGTGATGGCGATCAACCACACGGGATACCTCGATTTCACGTATGCCGGGTACGCGGCACTCCCAGCCCGCCGGTTGGTGCGCTTCATGGCCAAGGAGTCGGTCTTCGACCATCAGCTCAGCGGTCCGCTGATGCGGGGGATGAAGCACATCCCGGTGGACCGCACGGCCGGTGCGGCGGCATACCGGCATGCCGTGTCGGCACTGCAGGCCGGGGAGATCGTCGGGGTCTATCCCGAGGCGACCATCTCGCGGTCCTTCGAGCTCAAGGACTTCAAGCTCGGGGCTGCCCGGATGGCCCAGGAGGCAGGTGTTCCGATCCTGCCGACGACGGTCTGGGGCGCCCAGCGGGTGTGGACCAAGGGCCACCCCAAGAACCTCGGCCGCACCAACACCCCAATCTTCGTCACGGTGGGGGAGCCGATGCCGGTCGGGGCCGACGCCGACATCGTCGAGATCACTGCCGAGCTCAAGCGCCGGATGCAGGGGCAACTCGACGAACAGCAGGCCGCCTATCCGCCGATGCGCGCTGACGAGGCTCACCTCATGCCGGCCCGCTTGGGCGGCACCGCGCCCACGCTCGAACAGGCGATGGTCATCCACCGCGCCGATGCCGAGCGCCGCCGCGACGAGTCCCGGCGCAAGGCCGAGCAGCGCGCCGCTGCCGCAGGCGGCGCAGGGGCCGGAGGTGGTGGTCCCGTGCCGGGCGACGGGTCGACCCACGGCTCGGGCGCGGCGCCCGGCCAGGAGTGACCGTGGCTCGACAGCGCGAACCCGAAGGCCCACCCCCGGCTCCGGTCGTTCAGAAGGTGCGACTGCGCTATGCCAAGCGTGGCCGGCTGCGCTTCTCCTCGACCCGCGACTTCCAACGCGCCCTGGAACGGGCGCTGCGCCGGGCTGAGGTGCCCATCGCCTTCTCGGCCGGCTTCCATCCGCATCCGCGGATCTCCTACGCCAATGCCGCGTCAACGGGCACGGCCAGTGAGGCGGAGTACGTCGAACTCGCCCTCAGTCGCCGGGTCGAGCCGTCGGTCGTGGCCGAGGCCCTCGATGCGGCCCTTCCGCCCGGTTTGGACATCGTCCAGGCATCCGAGGCCGCCCCCGGACCGTTGGCCGACCGGCTGCAGGCCAGCGACTGGGCCATCGCCGTGCGGGGGGTGCAGGCCGCCGAGCTCGCGGCTGCGGTCGAGATCTTCCGGGCGGCCGACCGCATCGAGGTGAGCCGGATGTTCAAGACCGGGCTCCGTACCTTCGATGCCCGGGCGGCCGTCGTGCAGCTGCGCGTCGACACGGCCGAGTCGGTCGTGGCTCTGACCGAGGTGGTGCCCCCGGAGTGTGCGATACTCCGAATGGTCGTGCGGCACACCACACCCGCCGTACGCCCCGACGACATTCTGACCGCGCTGCGTGCAGTTGCCGGTCTGGAGCCGCCGACATCGCCCTTGGTGATCCGGCTGGCCCAAGGCCCGCTGCAGGACGACAACGCGACGGTGGCCGATCCGTTGGCCCCCACCGAGAGCGTCGCCGGCGCCTGATTCGGGGCCGCGCATCCCGCGCATCCCGCGCGAACTGACTCGGGCGTAGCGAGCCGACTTCCGTCGCGCCGCACCCGCGGCGTAGACGACGCCTGACCACGCGCCGCGTGGTGACGAGGGGGAAACCCCGTGGGGTGTGGGCGTTGCCGCGCGGGTGACGAGAGGACGCCCTGTGGCATCCACCGAAGAACCCACCGGCACCACCGAGGCCGCCAACACCACCGACATCACCGACACCGGTATGCCGTCCGTCGCACCGTCCGAGGGTGCGACCGACCCGACCCCCGTGCCGGCAAAGCGAGCGCCTCGCAAACGAGCCGCGAGCCGTGCCCCGAAGCGGGCCACCAACGGCGAGGAAGGGCCGACCGAAGCTGGCGAAGTCCAGCTCGCCGATGGCGACCAGGCCCAGCAACCGCTGCAGATCGAGACCACTCCCGCTGCGCCACGGGTCAGCCGCACCCGTCGAGCTCGGAAGGTCGCGGCCGAGTCGCCCGAACCCATCGCTGCTGCCTCCGCTGCGCCAGAGGCGCCCAGTGGCGCGCCCGAAGCCCTCACGGTGACCGAGGATGCCCCTGCAGCCCCCGCAGCCCCCGCAGCCGCGTCGGACTCGGTCGGCGAGGCCACGCCCGCTGCCCGGAAGCGGACCCCGCGCAAGCGCGCGACCAAGGCAGCCGCCGCGCCCGCTGTTGACTCAGCCGACCTGCCCGCCGACCACGCGCAGGTCGGAGCCGACGAGCAGGCACCGGCCGTCCCGATAGACCCGGATGCCGTGCTCGAGTCGGACGCGTTGGACATCTTGGACTCTGACACCGAAGGTGACCACCCGGCATACCACGAGCCGGTTGCCACCGTGCCGAGCTTCGGGGTGCTCTTCCAGGCCCCCGCACCCGTCGTCGCGCCGCGGCGGAGCCGTCGGGCCAGTTCACCGGCCGTTGCACCCAAGGTCGACGACCCTGCTGTGGCGGCTTCCGACGAGACCGATGACCCCGATGAGCCAGCCACCGACGCCGCCGCGCTGACGCGTGGCGCGATCGGGGCGGGCGCGACCGACGCCGGGGATGTCGGCGAGTCCGGCAGCTCCGAGGCCGATGGCGACCCCGACGGTGACGATACGACCGCGTCCGGCCGTCGTCGCCGTCGCCGTGGCGGCAAGGGCCGTCGTCCGCGTGGCGCGGACGTGACGACCGACTCCGCTGACGGCACCCCTGTCCGCGAGTCGGCCGAGACGGGTGCGACCGAGGACGACAGCGCTGAAGGCACCGACGAGGCCGAGGACGACAACGGCGCAGCCGGCGAGGGCACCGGCACCCGCCGCCGCACCCGTCGTCGTCGGCGCACCGGTAGCGCCGACACCGAAGACGCCCCGGGCGTGGTGACGCGGGTGCGCCAGCCGCGTCCCGAACGCGATGAGGTCACCGGCGTCAAGGGGTCCACCCGACTGGAAGCCAAGCGCCAGCGCCGCCGCGAGGGCCGCGAAGCCGGGCGTCGTCGCACGATCATCACCGAGGCCGAGTTCCTGGCCCGCCGTGAGAGCGTCGAACGGGTCATGGTCGTGCGAGCCCGGCAAGGCCGCACCCAGATCGGCGTGCTCGAAGATGGCGTCCTTGTCGAGCACTACGTCTCGCGCGAGACCAACTCCTCGATGGCCGGCAACATCTACCTCGGCCGGGTCCAGAATGTCCTGCCCTCGATGGAGGCCGCCTTCGTCGACATCGGCCGCGGCCGCAACGCCGTCTTGTATGCCGGCGAGGTCAACTGGGACGCCGCAGGCCTGGACGTCGGCAGCGCCAAGCGCATCGAGAATGCGCTGGAGTCGGGGCAGTCCGTGCTCGTCCAGGTCACCAAGGACCCGATCGGCCACAAGGGCGCCCGGCTCACGTCGCAGATCTCGCTGCCGGGCCGCTACCTCGTCTACGTGCCGGACTCGTCGATGACCGGTATCTCGCGCAAGCTGCCCGACACCGAGCGGGCCCGGCTCAAGCGGATTCTGCGCGATGTCGTGCCCGAGTCCGCAGGCGTCATCGTCCGCACGGCGGCCGAAGGTGCCTCGGAGGAGGAGCTGCGGGCCGATGTCGAGCGGCTCACCGCGATCTGGGAGCAGATCAAGGCCAAGGCCGACGGTCTCAGCACTGGACGCAAGGGCAAGGGCGGCGTCGCCCCCACCCTGCTGCACGGCGAACCCGACATGACTGTGCGGGTCATCCGCGATGTCTTCAACGAAGACTTCACCCAGCTCGTCGTCTCCGGTGACACCGCGTGGGCCGAGGTCAACGACTACGTCAACTCGGTCGCCCCTGACCTCGCGCCGCGTCTGCACAGGTGGACCAGCGAGACCGACATCTTCGCGCAATACCGGGTCGACGAGCAGATCGCCAAGGCGATGGACCGCAAGGTGTGGCTGCCCTCGGGTGGGTCGCTCGTCATCGACCGCACCGAGGCGATGACGGTCGTCGACGTCAACACCGGCAAGTTCGTCGGCTCGGGCGGCAATCTCGAAGAGACGGTCACCCGCAACAACATCGAGGCCGCCGAGGAGATCGTCCGTCAACTGCGGCTGCGTGACATCGGCGGCATCATCGTCATCGACTTCATCGACATGGTCCTGGAGTCCAACCGCGACCTCGTCGTCCGGCGATTGTTGGAGTGCCTCGGCCGCGACCGGACCAAGCATCAGGTCGCCGAGGTGACCTCCCTGGGCTTGGTCCAGATGACCCGCAAGCGGGTCGGGTCCGGGCTCATCGAGGTGTTCTCCGAGTCGTGCGCGCACTGCAACGGCCGGGGCTACATCGTGCACACCGACCCCATCGAGCGCGGACCTGCTGCTCCTGAGCCGGAGCCGGCGGCGGGACCAGCGCCGGCGCGCACCAGCCGGTCACGACGCGGTCGCTCCGGTGTGCCGGCCGAGCAGGTCGCGAAGGTCGCGAAGGTCGTGTCCCCGCCGCCAGGGGGACCGACACCCGCCCAGATCGCCGCCGCGGCCCATGCCGCCGCAGTGAAGAGCGCGGAGGCACCAGGTCTGGCCGACGACGTTGCCGCGCTGCCGATCGGAGGGGCAGAGGCTCCCGGGGGTAAGGCGGCCACCGAGCTGACCGAGATCGTGGCGGAGGATCTTGGCTCCGACGCTGTCCACGGCGTCGAACTCGTCGGGGCCGATCGGCCCGCCGGTGCCGAGGCCTCCGCCGTCGGTGCCGACTCGCAGGCTGCGGCTGAGCCTGAGGCTGAACCTCAGGCCGAGCCTGACGCTCAACCTCAGCTCGACACCGACACCGACGCCGAAGCCGAAGCCGAGGCCGAAGCGGCCGCCGTCGAGGTCGATGACGAGAGCGTTGCCACAGCACCGCGATCTGCCACGACGTCACGTGGTCGGGGCCGTCGGCGCCGGGGCCGGGCCAGTGCTCCGGCCGGTCCGCCGCGTCCGGCCAGTTGATCGCTGGTCGACGGTTGCCGGGTGGTAGCTGCCGGATGGTGGCTGACCTCGGCCACTGGTTTGGCCGGTGGGCGACCCGCCAGTAAGCTATTCCTTCGGTGCGCCCACCGATCTGTGCCCCTGCGTCCCCGCAGGCTGCTACGTGACGGTTCCAGAGAGCGCGCGCCCTCGTGAAATGGAAGGCAGTAACGACGTGTACGCGATTGTTCGCGCTGGCGGTCGCCAGGAAAAGGTCGCCGTGGGCGATGTCTTGCTCATCGACAAGGTCGACACCGCCGTCGGCGAGAGCTTCTCGCTTCCGGCACTGTTGCTCGTCGACGGTGACACTGTCACCACTGACGCGGCCAAGCTGGCCAAGGTCTCCGTGACCGCCGAGGTCGTCAAGCCGGCCAAGGGCCCCAAGATCGTCATCCACAAGCACAAGAACAAGACCGGCTACCACAAGCGTCAGGGCCACCGTCAGCCGCTGACCCAGGTCAAGGTCACGGCCATTACGGCCTGACCCGCCACCGAGACCAGAGAGAAGGCACTGACATGGCACACAAGAAGGGTGCGTCCTCGACCCGCAACGGTCGCGACTCGAACGCACAGCGCCTGGGCGTCAAGCGCTTCGGCGGCCAGCTGGTCAACGCGGGCGAGATCATCGT
Organism: Actinomycetales bacterium; assembly: GCA_016710385.1. Taxonomy (GTDB): domain Bacteria; phylum Actinomycetota; class Actinomycetes; order Actinomycetales; family Dermatophilaceae; genus Phosphoribacter; species Phosphoribacter freyrii. The sequence continues at coordinate 239,625 of JADJVX010000017.1, read as the reverse complement.
CCGTCAGCGTGGCACGCACTTCCACCCCGGCGACGGCGTGGGCCGCGGCGGCGACGACACCTTGTTCGCGCTCGTTGCCGGCGCGGTGAAGTTCGGCACCAAGCGCGGCCGCAAGACCGTCAACATCGAGACCGTCGAGGCCAAGTAGTCCTCGACCACCGAGCAGCGCGAAGGGGCGGGCCGCGTCGGCCCGCCCCTTCGCATTCCATCCGGGGTATGCCGGGCCGTCCCCACTGCGGGCCTGCCCTCGACCTACCATCAAGCGCATGAGGCCCGACGCACACCCCGTCCCCACGCACGACACCCCAGCAGCAGGAGCACACCATGGCCACGAACTTCGTCGACCGGGTGACCCTGCATGTCTCCGCGGGGGACGGCGGTCACGGCGTGGCCTCGGTCAAGCGCGAGAAGTTCAAGCCGCTCGGTGGTCCCGACGGGGGTAACGGCGGCAAGGGCGGATCGGTCCTGCTGCGGGTGGACCCGCAGCAGACCACCCTGCTGGACTTCCACCATCACCCGCACCGCAAGGCCGCCAACGGCAAGCCCGGAGCCGGTGACGAGCGCAACGGCGGCGATGGCGCCGACCTCGTCCTCGGGGTGCCCGAGGGCACCGTCGTCAAGGACGTGGATGGCACGATCCTCGCCGACCTCGTAGGCGCCGGCACCGAACACGTCCTCGCCCGGGGTGGGCGCGGCGGCCTGGGCAACAAGGCGCTGGCCTCGCCCAAGCGCAAGGCCCCCGGATTTGCCCTGCTCGGTGAGCCGGGAGAGTCGCTGGAAGTCATCCTCGAGCTCAAGACCCTCGCGGATGTGGGTTTGGTGGGCTTCCCGTCGGCCGGCAAGTCCTCGCTGGTGTCGGTGCTGTCAGCCGCCCGTCCCAAGATCGCCGACTACCCCTTCACGACCCTCGTGCCCAACCTCGGGGTAGTCACCGCTGGCGAGGCCCGGTTCACCATCGCCGACGTGCCTGGGCTCATCCCCGGTGCCCATGAGGGCAAGGGCCTGGGGTTGGAGTTCCTCCGCCACATCGAGCGCTGCTCGGTCCTCGTCCACGTCATCGACTGCGCGACCCTCGAACCCGGCCGCGACCCGCTCTCGGACCTCGATGCCCTCGAGCGCGAGCTCTCGCTCTATGTGCCCGACGCCGATCTCGGTGGCCGCCCGCTGGCCGAGCGCACCCGCATCGTCGTGCTCAACAAGGCCGACGTCCCCGAGGCGCGGGAGTTGGCTGAGTTCGTCACGCCGGAGCTGCAGGCCCGCGGGCTCGAGGTCCACATCGTGTCGGCGGTCGCGCGCACCGGGCTGCGCGAGCTGACCTTCTCCCTGGCCCGCCACGTCGCCGCTGCCCGCGCCGCCCTGCCCGAGGTCGTCCGCACCCGGATTGTGTTGCGGCCCAAGGCGCTCGACGACTCGGGCTTCCAGGTGCGTCGCGAGCAGACCCCGGAGGGCACGGCATACCGGATCGTGGGGGAGAAGCCGACCCGCTGGGTGCGGCAGACCGACTTCAGCAATGACGAGGCGGTGGGCTACCTCGCCGACCGGCTCACCAAGCTCGGGGTCGAGGAGGAGCTCTACAAGGCCGGCGCGGTCGCCGGCGACACCGTCCTCATCGGCCCGGCCGACGACGCGGTCGTCTTCGACTGGGAGCCGACCCTGAGTCCCGGGGCCGAGCTGCTCGCCGGGCCGCGAGGCACCGACCTGAGGCTGGACAGCTCCTCGCGCCCCACCCGCGACGAGAAGCGAGAGCGGCAGAAGGAGCGGTATGCCGCCCGGGCGGCGACGCAGGCCGAGCTCGACGCCGAGCGGCGCGCCGGACACTGGGCGACGGCTCGCGACGACGCCTGACGGTGCATCTCAGGTCGGCAGCCGGCCCAGTCGGTCGGTGGCCGCAGCTCAGCCCACCCACGCAGTCAGCGCGGGCAAGCCGGGACCTCGCAGGTGCGAGAGTGCGGCGGGCCGGAGCGTCAACGCCATCGACAAGGCCCAGGCCGGTCCGGTGACCAGGTCGCCCTCGCCGTGGGTGAGGTCGACATCATCGGCCGCGATCCGCACCGAAGGCAGCGTGGTGGGGACGAAACCGCGCTGCGCTGCCGGGGTGACCAGGAAGGCCAGCGACTGAGCCCACCTCTCGGTGGGTCGGCGGTCCTCGATGCCCAGGGGGAGGCGCAAGTCCTGGCCGTGGATGAGCGTGTCGGTGAGCGGAGCAAGCGGACCTGACCCGGGCGGGGTGAAGTGGCTCTCGGCGTTGGCCCGCAGCAGCTCAGCCAGCTCACGCGTCGGGCGGCGGGCCTGCTGACAGGCCAGCGCGTCGTTGGCCTTGTCGAAGTTGCCCCGGGCCCGCAGCATCGCCAGGCCGAACTTCGCCGTCGTGACGGTGAAGGGAACGATCATGTGCCCGGCGAGCGAGCGGATGGTCCATTCCCCACACAGACTCGGCACGGTCCATTGCTCGTCGGTGAGGCCGTCCAAGACGTCTGCGTTGGCGCGGCGCTCGGCGGCGATGTCGTCCCAGATGGTCATAACCCCGAGGGTATGCCGTCCGGCCGTAGACTGAGCGACCGTGCCCAGATCTGCCGTCGCCATGGCCCGCCGCCTGGTCGTCAAGGTCGGATCCAGCTCGCTGACCAGTCCGGACGGCCGCTTGGACATCGGTCGGCTGGTGGCGCTCACCAACGCGATTTCCACCCGGCACCGCGACTCGTCGGTCGTCCTGGTGTCCTCTGGTGCGATTGCCGCCGGCATGGGGCCTCTCGGTCTGCGACGGCGGCCCAAGGACCTGGCCACCCAACAGGCGGCGGCCAGCGTGGGGCAGGGAGCCCTGGTCGCGGCATACCAGCAGGCCTTCGGTGCCCACGGCGTCACCGTCGGACAGGTGCTGCTCACCATCGACGACGTGACCCGCCGCAGCCACTACCTCAACGCCCGCCGCACCCTGGAACGGCTGCTGGAGCTGCGGGTCTTGCCGGTCATCAACGAGAACGACACCGTCGCCACGCACGAGATCCGCTTCGGCGACAACGACCGGCTGGCCGCCCTCGTCGCGCACCTCATCCAGGCCGACGCGCTGGTGTTGCTGTCCGATGTCGACGCGCTCTACGACGGCCCCCCGGCGCAGCCGGGCACCCGACGCATCCCGGTCGTGCGCGACGGTGCCGACCTCAGCGCCGTCGACATCGGTGGCGTCGGCTCCGGCGTCGGCACGGGGGGCATGCGCACCAAGGTCGAGGCAGCTCGGATCGCCACGTCGGCGGGCATCCCCACGCTTCTCACCGCGACCGAGCTCGTCGGCGAGGCGCTCAACGGCAAGGACGTCGGCACGGTCTTCCTGCCCGGCCGCCGCCGCCCGCCGTCACGACTGCTGTGGCTGGCACACGCCACCGAGCCGCACGGGCGCCTCGTGCTTGACGAGGGTGCCGTGTCGGCCGTGGTCGATCGTCGAAAGTCGTTGCTACCCGCCGGGATTGTCGCGGTCGAGGGCACCTTCAGTGCCGGTGATCCGGTCGACGTGTGCGACGTCTCCGGCCGGGCGGTGGCTCGTGGCCTGACCAATTACGGGTCGGACGAGTTGCCCGGCCTGCTCGGGCGGTCCACCCGGGACCTGGCCAAGGAACTCGGCCCGGAATACCAGCGTGAGGCCATCCACCGCGACGCCCTGGTCCTGCTGCCCCGGTAGCGCGGACAGCGCCGCGGCCTCCCCGCCACCCGGCATACCCTGAGTGCATGCCGGATCTGGACCCCGCCGTCGTCGCCCTCGTCGCCGAACTCGCCCGTCGCGCCAAAGCCGCCTCCCGCCGGCTCGCATTGCTCACCCGCGCCGAGAAAGACGCCGCCCTGTATGCCGTGGCCGACGCCCTCGACGCGGCCATCGCGCAGGTCGTGGCAGCCAACGCCGAAGACCTCGAGCGCGGGCGGAGCAAGGGTATGGCCGAAGGACTGCTCGATCGGCTCATGCTCGACGAAGACCGGATCCGCACCATCGCATCCGCAGTGCGTGAGGTGGCCGCGCTGCCGGACCCGGTCGGCGAGGTCGTGCGCGGCTCGACCCTGGCCAACGGTCTGCAGGTGCGTCAGGTGCGGGTGCCGATGGGTGTCGTCGGGATGATCTACGAGGCGCGGCCGAATGTCACTGTCGACGCGGCTGCATTGGGACTCAAGAGCGGCAACGCGGTCATCCTGCGTGGAGGGTCGGCCGCCGAGGCGAGCAATCGTGCCCTCGTGGAGGTGATCCGTGCGGCCCTGTCGCGCATAGGGGTCCCGGAAGACGCCGTGGGCCTGCTCGACGGCGGTGGCCACGACGCGGCTCGCGCGTTGATGACCGCCCGGGGACTGGTCGATCTCGTCATCCCCCGCGGCGGCGCCGACCTCATCCGCACCGTCGTCATGGAGTCGACCGTCCCGGTCATCGAGACCGGCATCGGCATCAACCACGTCTACCTCGACGCTGCCGCCGACCCCGCGAAGGCACGGGCGATCACGATGAACTCCAAGACCCATCGGCCGAGCGTGTGCAACGCGGCCGAGACGCTGCTCGTCCACGCGTCCGTCGCCGAGGCGCTGCTGCCCGGCATACTCACCGAGCTGGTGGCCGCGGGGGTGGGGCTGCACATCTCACAAGCCGCCGCCCGGTATGCCGTGCAGGCCGGCGTTCCCTTCGCCGAGGCGACCGACGCTGACTTCGACACCGAGTGGCACCGACTGGAGATGTCGGTGCATGTCGTCGACTCCCTCGACGCCGCCCTGGATCACATCGCCGCACACGGGTCGCTGCACACCGAGGTGATCGTCACCGAAAGTCGCGGAGCGGCGCGGCGGTTCGTGGCTGAGGTCGATGCCGCGGCAGTGATGGTCAATGCCTCGAGCCGCTTCACCGACGGTGGGCAGTTCGGGATGGGCGCCGAGATCGGCATCTCGACCCAGAAGCTGCACGCGCGTGGGCCGATGGCGCTACCGGAGCTGACGACCACCAAGTGGGTCGTCGAGGGCGACGGGCACGTCCGGGTGTGACTCCCGCGCCAGGCTGTCATAGGCGATGAAGTAGCTCGGTCGGGCCTGCATCTGGGTGTACATCCGGCCGACGTATTCTCCGAGCACGCCCAGGCAGAACAGTTGCACCGCACCGACGCCCGCGACGATGAGCACCGTCGAGGTCCAACCGGGAATGGTCTGCCCGGTGCGCGCGAAGACGAGCAGGGCCACCGACAGGACGGCGATCAGCGCGCCCGCCCCGAGCCCGAGGTAGGTCGCCAGGCGTAACGGGAACAGCGAGAAGCCGGTCATCGAGTCGATCGACAACTTGAGCATCTTGACGAACGGATATTTCGACGTGCCCGCTGCCCGCTCGGCCCGCTTGTAGTGCACGCTCGCGCTCGGAAAGCCCAGCGCTGGTACGACGAAGCGCAAGACCCGACCATGCTCGGGCAGCGCGTTGACGGCGTCGACGGTGGCTCGCGACATGAGCCGGAAGTCGCCCGCGTCACTTTGGGCCGTCGTGCCAGAGATCTTGCGGATGATGGCGTAGAAGGCTCGCGCGGTGGTGCGTTTGAAGACCGAGTCAGTGGTGCGATCGTTGCGCACCCCGTAGACGACGTCCACCTGCTCGCGGTGGGCGGTGTCGAGCATCTCGGCGATGACCTCGGGGGGATCCTGCAGGTCGGCGTCGATCGTCACGACGTAGGCGCCACGGGCCAGCGCCAGTCCGGCGGAGATCGCCGCTTGGTGCCCGGAGTTGGCCCGCAGCCGGACGACCCGCACCTGCTCCCACTCGCGATCGAGTTTCGCCAGCAAGGCAGGGGTGAGATCGGCGCTGCCGTCATCGACACACACCACCTCGTAGGTCGTGGCGAGGCCATCGAGCACCGGGCGCAGCCGGTCGGCGAGCAGCGGCAGCACCTCCTGCTCGTTGTACATCGGGATGACCACCGACAGCTCCGGCCTCATGTCCCCAAGGGTACGGGCGCGGATCGGTGCCGGGTACGAGCCGGCTGTGCGCGCGCCGTGAGCTGCACGGCATACCGAAACTGCCGGAACCGGCCCAGACAGGCGCCGGGCCGTGCGCCGTCGGTGAGGCGCTACCGCTACCATGGGCGCCATGTCCGCGAGCGTTCTGCCTGCCCTCATCCACGCCGAAGAGGCGACCCGTCAGCTGCCGATGCCCGCCGTGATGTACGGCATCGTCGCCTTTGTCGTCCTCCTGCTGCTGCTGGCCTTCCTGTGGTCCTTCCGCGGCACCGCTTACAAGGTGCGCGACAAGCACGCTGCCGGTGGGGGACACCACTGATCCGTCGCGTCGGGGTGATGGGTGGGACTTTCGATCCCATCCATCACGGGCACCTCGTCGCTGCCAGCGAGGTGCAGGCGCTGTTCGATCTGGACGAGGTCGTCTTCGTCCCCACCGGACAGCCGTGGCAGAAGGCCGGGCGCGAGGTCGCCGCGGCAGAGCACCGCTATCTCATGACGGTCGTCGCGACGGCTTCAAATCCTCGGTTCACCGTCTCGCGCGTGGACATCGACCGCGACGGGCCGACCTACACCATCGACACGCTGCGAGATCTGCACGTGCAACGGCCCGACGATGAGTTGTTCTTCATCACCGGTGCCGATGCACTGGCGCAGATCCTCACGTGGAAGGACGTCGACGAACTCTGGGGGCTCGCTCACTTCGTCGGGGTGACCCGCCCGGGTCACGAGTTGCGGGCCACGGGATTGCCCACCGAACGTGTGACGTTGCAGGAAGTGCCGGCCATGGCGATCTCCTCCACCGACTGCCGGGACCGCGTCGCGCGGGGTGAACCCGTGTGGTATCTCGTCCCCGATGGCGTCGTGCAGTACATCAGCAAATACTCCCTGTATGCCGGTGGCCCGGCGCAGGGCTTGGCCCCAGACCGTGCCGCATCTGTTTCACCCGTTCCGATCGAAAAGGCTCCTGCGTGACTGCGACCGACCGTTCCCTGTCCCTGGCCAAGGCTGCCGCCGACGCGGCGCTGGACAAGATCGCCCAGGACGTGGTCGCCATCGATGTGAGTGCCCAACTGGCATTGACGGATGTGTTCGTCATCGCCTCGGCTGCCAACGAACGGCAGGTGGGCGCCATCGTCGACGAGGTCGAACAGCGGCTGCGCGAGCAGGGCGTCAAGCCGCTGCGCCGCGAAGGTGGCCGCGAGGACCGCTGGGTGCTCGTCGACTTCGGCGACATCGTCGTGCATGTGCAGCACGTCGAGGAGCGCACGTACTACCAGCTCGAGCGGCTATGGCGGGACTGCCCATCGATCGACCTCGACGCCTTGTCCGCGCCGGAGCGGCCGGCATCGGCTGCGTCGGCGACGCACGTCTGATGCCCACCCGGCTGGCCACCTTCGCCGGCCCGGACGCTCGGCGCCTGGTGCTGGTCCGGCATGGGCGGACCGAGTGGAATCTCACGCGGCGGGCCCAAGGGCACACGGACATCCCGCTGGACGACGTGGGCCATCGACAAGCTGCCGCGATGGCTCCGCTCGTCGCTGCGCTGCTCCCGGTTCGGCTGTGGTCCAGCGATCTGGCCCGGGCAGCGCAGACCGCGCACTACGTGGGGCGCGCGGCCGGCCTTGCGGTAGAGCTCGACGCGCGGCTGCGGGAGTACTCCGTCGGCGAACGCTCCGGGCTCACCCGCGACGAGTTCGCGGCGCGTTTCCCGCGCGAGTATGCCGCGTGGCAGGCCGACGACGAGACGATCCTCGTGCCGGGTGCCGAGTCCACGGCCGATGTCTTGGCCCGGATGGTGCCGGCGTTGCGTGGCTATGTCGATGCCCTCGGCCCGGGGGAGACTGGGGTCGCCGTGACCCATGGTGCGTGCTTGCGGGCGGCCATGTTGGAGCTGCTGGAGTTGCCCGCAAGCTCCGACGGGGCCTTCGCCACGATGGCCAACTGCACGTGGACCACGTTGCAGGAGAACGTGTTTGGGGGTCGCTTTCGGCTCACCGGGTACAACGAGGGGGTCCGTGACCCAGGGCCGGGAGCGCGCGATCTGCCCGATTTCGCGTCGGGCGCGGTCTTGGCCTAAACTCTGTCGAGTTGCCCGGCCTGCCGGGTGCGGGGCTGTAGCGCAGTTGGTAGCGCACCTCCATGGCATGGAGGGGGTCAGGGGTTCGAATCCCCTCAGCTCCACTCACCTCTGTCTATCGGGTCAGCACATAATGCCCCGGCTCACCACGCGGTCACCGACCGCGTGACCCAGGAGTGCTTGGCGCCCTGGGTAGAGTCACCCGCGTGATCACGATCCTCGGCGTCGATGTAGATGCTGGATTGGTGGACCGTTGGCGCTCTTGGTACTGCCCCTCCCAGCAGCCGTTTGACGTGTCGCGCCTGTCTGCCGAGCAACTAGCGCACGTGCCTGAAGGCCATTCCATCGAGCTGTCTCCCGAGGTGCGCGACACATTCTTTGTGTATTCGCCGGGGTGGCGGATCCTCAACCGAGCTGAGTATCTCGCCGTGCCGCCCGACGTGCGGCGTGCGCTGGCCAAGACGCGAGACCGCTCGCTCGGCGCCGTGCGTTGGCCCGAGGACATGGTGTCCGGCGACGATCGAGCGATGATCCGGTACATCGAGGACGGGGTTTCTGCCAGCCGACATCGAGATGTCAGCGAATCAACCTGGGCAAGCGCCGAGCAGCAGCTGCCAGAAGCGCGACGTCTTGCCGGCACCTTTGCCTCGCGGTCCGGTCCGAACTGCTTTGGCACGGTGATGGGAGCGGCCGGAGTCACCGGGGCTGAGGACGAATGGATGTTTCAAGAGCCGTTCGAGAAGTGGCTCGCCGAGGTGTGCGCGCCGACGTCGCGGGGGCACGACGGGGAGCCCGGAGTAGTGCTTGTATGGCGGGACCGAGATGGCTTAGCTGTCCACGCTGCGGTCACATTGGGCGAGGGCTGGGCATTGAACAAGCCTTCCCAGGCGTGGTGCAGCCCGCGTTTCGTGTGGCCGGTGAAGACGACTGTCCTCCACAGCCGACGCCCGGGCGCCTCGGTCTTCCGCTATCGCTTGACGCACCCGTACTGACGGCCTCCGCAGGCCCGCGCGGCCAGGCAGCTCTCGACCCTCGTTTCCAGCAGCAGGTGGTCGCTCACACGACCGAGTTCGACACGTGCCCCTCAGCTCCACACTTGACGTCAGGACGCTGACGCGGGGGGGGGGGGGGGGGGGGGGGGGGGGGGGGGGGGGGGGGGGGGGGGGGGGGGGGGGGGGGGGGGGGGGGGGGGGGGGGGGGGGGGGGGGGGGGGGGGGGGGGGGGGGGGGGGGGGGGGGGGGGGGGGGGGGGGGGGGGGGGGGGGGGGGGGGGGGGGGGGGGGGGGGGGGGGGGGGGGGGGGGGGGGGGGGGGGGGGGGGGGGGGGGGGGGGGGGGGGGGGGGGGGGGGGGGGGGGGGGGGGGGGACGCATGCTCTGCGACATGAGCCACTTTGCTGCATGAGCGCCCGCGAAGCCACCAAGTGGCTCATGTCGTGGCTGGACGCGAGCGTCCCCGCCCGGGTCGAGCATGGGCGGGGACCTCCGCGGAGCGATGTCCGACCCGGGCAGGGCGACCGACTATCGGGCTACCTGATGTAGTGGTAATGCCAGGGCTCGCCGCTGACGTCTCGGACGAAGCCCCAGTTCGCCGCATTGGCGGCCAACCAGCTGGATTCGGTGGACGTCATCAGGCTGGTCGAGATGTCGGCAGCCAGTCCCCAGCCGTGGTTTGAGGTGCCCGGTTTGGCGGCGAGGTTGCCGGTGCCGGCCAGGTAGTTGTTGTATGCGCTCACCTGCTGGGCATACGTCCGATAGAGCGAGGCGCTCCATGAGGTCACCGGCATCACATGCCCGAACTTGACCTTGAACGCGGCATCCATCGCGTTGAAGTCGCGCACCCCGCGACAGGCGAACCTCCAGTTGCTGTTCTGGGCGATGCCGCAGAGCTCGTTCGCGGGCATGTAGCCATTGACCGCGTAGTCGTGCCAGCGGCTGCGGTAGAGCTGGTTGGGGCCTACGCCGTGGACGTAGGCGCGGGCTCCGACGACAGCAGCCCAGGTGTTAGACCCCACAAGGTTGTCCTGGGTCTGCCCCGTGGCCCACTGGATCCGGATGACTGCGGCGTCGGTGCCCGGCCCGTACGAACCGTCGACATCGATGCCGAGACCTGCCTGGAGCGCCTTGACCATCGCACCGGAGGAGTTGGTGTCCAACGGCTTGAGCAGTGCCGCCCAGGTGTTCTGACCGACGACGCCGTCCTTGGTCAGACCGCGAGAGCCCTGAAAGGCCGTCACCGCAGCCAGCGTGCCGGAGCCATAGGCCCCGTCAGCGGTGAGTGAGTAGCCGTAGTCACCGAGGGCCAACTGCACGATGCGCACCAGGTTGTTGTTGTCGTTGGGTCGCACCACGGGGAAGCTGGCAGTCACGCTGCTGGATATGGTCGCGTGGGCCGCGGGTGAAGGTGCGGCGATCCAGCTCACCCCCGTCGTGGTCATCGTCAGTGTGAGTGCGGCGAGTGACGTGGTGAGCAACCTCCGAAGCATGATCATCTCCTGGTGATGTGATGGCGGACTGCCATGCGCAGTAGCTCACCAGGAGGCGTCCGCCCCCATCAGATGACGCTTCCCCGGGTGACCGGTCCCCGGATGAGCCCTCCCCCGGGGAGACGTCCTCCCTGGGACGTCGTCCTCCATCGACCTCACCTGCACTGCCTGCCCGACATGCCGAAGGTCCCCGCTTGCCTGAGCAAGCGGGGACCTTCGGGTCGTGCGTGAGTCGGGAGAACCGAGCTCAGATGGCGCGGACCTTGTCGGCCTGCGGACCCTTCTGACCCTGGTTGACCTCGAACTCCACGCGCTGACCTTCGTCGAGCGAGCGGTATCCGCTGGACTCGATGGCCGAGTAGTGGACGAAGACGTCCGGGCCGCCGCCGTCCTGGGCGATGAAGCCGAAGCCCTTTTCAGCGTTGAACCACTTGACGGAGCCTTGTGCCATGTCTGTATTTCCTTCACCGTGGGGGGCCACCACCGTGGTGGCTCCCATGGCTGCCGTCCCTCGTGTCCGCGCCGGGAAACCAGACGAGTAACACAAAGGCCCGCCGATTCTGTGGCGGGCCCTGCTCTTGCGAACTGAAACTGCAACTGGCGCAACCGTAACACGTCCCGGCCAATCTGCACCAGGCCCGCCGATATTGGCCTCCTCGAGCCCCAGATCGATCCCTCAGACCGAGCCCTCAGACCGAGCCCTCACAGCCCTCACACCAAGCCCTCACACCAAAGTTCTCACACCCCGAGGTTGCGATAGCGCCGCAGTCGAGCCTCTCGGCGGGCCCGTGGATCGGCCCGCCACAGCGTGTCGAGTTCCTGGTGGATTGCCTCGGTCATCCGTCGGCAGAACGCCTCCGGCTCAGTGGCGGCATCGGGATACTCGGGCACGATCCGGTCGACGATGCCGTCGGCAAGCAGGTCGGTGGCCCGCACCCGCTGCGAGTCGGCCATCTCGTGGGCCCGATCCGCCGTCCGGTGCACGATCGCCGAGGCCCCCTCAGGGGGCAGCGGTGACAGCCAGGCGTGCTCGGCGCACAGGACGCGATCGGCGGGGAGGATCGCCAGCGCCCCACCACCGGTGCCCTGACCGAGCAGCACGCACAACGTCGGGGCCGGCAGCATGACGAGGTCGGCGAGCGAGCGGGCGATTTCGCCGGCGATGCCGCCCTCCTCGGCCTCCTTGGACAGCGCCGCGCCCTCGGTGTCGATGATCGACACCAGCGGCAGGTTGAGATCGGCAGCCAGCCGGATGCCCCGCCTGGCCACCCGTAATCCACCCGGCCCCAAGGGTTCTTCGAGGGTTTTGCGGTGCCGGTCCTGGCCCAGCACGATCGCCGGCGTCCCGCCGAACCGGGCCAACGCCAGCAACATCCCCGGGTCGTGTTCGCCCTGTCCGGTGCCCCGCAGCAGCAGCACGTCGGAGGCGCCGAGCTTGAGCAGCGACTTCACCCCTGGACGGTCGAGTTTGCGAGAGAGCACGATCGAGTCCCAGGCCGGGACGGGAGGCTCCAGGCCGGCATACGGGTCGGGTTCGGGAGTGGTGACGGCCGGAAGGTCGGTATGCCGTGCGTCGAGGATCCCGAGGATCCGCGAGGCCATGTCGGCCAGCCGCTCGACGGGGATGATGGCGTCGAGAATGCCTCGCTCGTAGAGGTTTTCGGCGGTCTGCACCCCAGGCGGGAAGGGTCGTCCATAGAGCGACTCGTAGACCCGCGCCCCGAGGAAGCCGATCGTCGCGCCCGGCTCGGCGACGGTCACGTGTCCGAGCGATCCCCAGGACGCAAGCACGCCGCCGGTCGTGGGGTGGCGCAGATAGACGACATAGGGCAGACCGGCCGCCTTGAAGGACGCCACCGCGGCCGAGATCTTGACCATCCCGAGGAAGGCCGGCGTGCCCTCCTGCATTCGGGTCCCACCCGAGGACGGTGCCGCGAACATCGGCAGGTCCTCGCGTTGGGCCCGCTCGAAAGCCAGCACGATGCGTTCGGCCGCCGCGCGACCGATGGAGCCGGCCAGGAAGCGGAACTCGCCGGCGACGAAGGCGATCCGCCGACCTTTGATGCGGCCCTCACCGGTGATGATCGCTTCGTCGACGCCAGCCGAGGCGGCCGCGGTGGCGAGTTCCACGGCATACGGGCTGCCGGGTTCGGCGACCGGTAGGGCAGGGCCGTCCCACGAGAGGCGACTGCCCGTGTCCAGCACGGTGTCCAGCAGTGCCAGCGCACCCAACCGGGCCATGGGTCTCCTCGCGATCAGTCGGTGGAGGGGGTGAACCGGCTCATGAAGCGGTCGCTGTCGACGACCCGGCGCTGGATCTCACCGGCTGCGACGGGCTCGTCGTCCTCATCGAACGCGCCGACGTGGAAGATCAGCCGACGCCCGTCACTCATCCCCTTGGAGCACTCGCAGCGAATCGTGCCGCCGACCGGGGTTGCCTTGAGATGCTCGATCTTGACCAGGGTGCCCACAGTCGTCTGGCCCTCGGGCACGATCGCCCGCGCGACGGCATGGGTGAGCCGTTCCAGCCAGGAGATCAGGCGCGGGGTGGCCAGGACCGGGAGATCTCCGCTTCCGAGCTTGGCCGCCGTGTCGGCGTCGGTGACGGTGTGCGTGCGAGTCTCCACAGCCATAGCTCCACTGTATGCCGGTGGGGGCCACCCCGCCCGACCAACGCCCGTGGCACGGTGGCAGCGCGTCGAGTTATGTGTCACCCGGCAGCGTGCGAGAAGGTTACGGGCGTGAACCTCTACGTCTGGGTGCTCGCGATAGCGCTCGCCGTGGCCGCACTCGCCGACTGGCGAGCGGTGGCCCGCGGGCAGCGCGAGGTCGAGACGTTGGCCAAGCCGGCCTTCATGGTCCTGCTCATCGCGCTGGCGTGGCTGCTGCATGCCGACGTCGTGTCCTACGGCCAGTTTCTCCTGGCCGGGCTGGTGCTCTCGCTGGTCGGCGACGTCTTGCTGCTCGGTGACTCCGATGTGCACTTCCTCGGCGGTCTGATTGCCTTCCTCCTCGGGCATCTGGCCTATATCGCAGCGTTCCGGCGGGTGCCCGGCGACGGCCCGATCTGGCCCGGCGTGCTGCTCGTCGTCCTGGCCGTCGGGGTGGTCGTCTGGGTTCGGCTGCTGCCGCGGTTGCGCGCTGACTGGCGCGAAGGCGGGCCGCTGGTCCTGTATGCGGCGATCATCGGCGCGATGGCGGCGCTTGCGTGGGCAACCGGGCTCTGGGTCGTCGGCCTGGGTGCCACGCTCTTCCTCGTGAGCGACACCGTCCTGGCCTATCAGCGCTTCGAGGGCGACCTCCCGCATGGCCGGCTCGTCGTCATGGTCACATATCACCTGGCCCAGGTGCTCATCGTCGTCGGACTGTTGCGCTGCTGACCGCCCGGAAAGCCACGGCGGGCCGACCCGTGGGTGCGATACCCTGGCGCCGTGGCCCGGAGTCTGCGGAGCAGCCGTCTTATCAGGCCGCGCTGACCCTCCGGCGGCAGCGCGGCAGCCCCTCCCTGCGAGGGGCTTTTGTCTGCCCGGACTCCCACCTGACCCGACTCGACGAGAGAGCACGATGAGCGACGACACGCCCCACCGGTACACCGCGCAGCTGGCCCAGCAGATCGAGGTGGCCTGGCAGGACCGCTGGGAGGAAAGTGGCGCGTTCCGGGCCCCTAACCCGGCCGGGCCGTGGGCCGAACCGGCGCAGGTCCAGGCGCTCGGCCCCAAGCTGCTCGTGCTGGACATGTTCCCTTACCCGTCTGGTGCCGGGCTGCACATCGGTCACCCGCTGGGTTACATCGCCACCGATGTCTACTCGCGCTTCCACCGCATGCAGGGCCGCAATGTGCTGCACACCCTGGGCTACGACGCCTTCGGATTGCCGGCCGAGCAGTATGCCGTGCAGACCGGCCAGCATCCGCGCAAGACGACCGAGGACAACATCGCCATCATGGCCCGGCAGCTGCGCCGGCTCGGCCTGGGCTTCGACGAGCGCCGCAGCTACGCGACGATCGACGAGGACTACTACCGGTGGACCCAGTGGATCTTCACCCAGATCCGGGAGAGCTGGTACGACCCGGCCTTCGTGCGGGCCGACGGGGGGCTGGGCGCAGCGCGACCGATCGCCGAGTTGGAGGCGGCCCTGGCCGACGGGACCCGCGCGGTGCCGGAGCTGGCCGGTCACGCCTGGTCGGAGCTCGACCGGGTCGGACGGGCCAAGGTGCTCGATGCTTATCGGCTCGCCTACACCTCCGAGGCGCCGGTCAACTGGTGCCCCGGCTTGGGCACGGTGCTGTCCAACGAGGAGGTCACCAACGAGGGCCGCTCGGAGCGCGGCAACTTCCCGGTGTTCCGGCGCAACCTGCGCCAGTGGATGATGCGGATCACCGCGTATGCCGACCGGTTGGCTGACGACCTCGACCGGGTTGAGTGGCCCGAGAAGGTCAAGATCATGCAACGCAACTGGATCGGGCGTTCCACCGGAGCGTCGGTGCGCTTCCCGGTGACCCTGGCTTCCGGGTCGCGGGCAGGCGCCGAGGAGGTCATCGAGGTCTTCACCACCCGGCCCGACACGCTGTTCGGCGCGACCTTCATGGTGGTGGCTCCCGAACACCCGTTGGTGGCCGAGCTGATTCCGGCGGGAGGCTGGCCGGAAGGAACGCCGGAGGAGTGGAAGGGTGCCGACGCGGCGGCGAGCGGCACCCCGGAAGCCGCCGTCACGGCATACCGGCGGGCGGCCTCGCGCAAGAGCGATGTCGAGCGGCAGATGGAGGAGAAGGACAAGACCGGGGTCTTCACCGGGTCGTTCGCGACGAACCCGCTCACCGGAGCGCAGATCCCGGTCTTCGTCGCCGACTACGTCCTCATGGGCTATGGCACCGGCGCGATCATGGCTGTCCCCTCGGGTGACGAGCGCGACTACGCGTATGCCGTGAAGTTCGGGCTGCCGGTGATCGACGTCGTGTCGCCGGCCGGACCCGACGGTGCCGCTGTGCAGGATTGGCCGGGCACCGTCGCCGCGGGTGCCGCGTTCACCGGCGACGGGGTGGCCATCAACTCCGCCAACGCCGACATCTCGCTCGACGGGCTGCGGGTCGCCGACGCGAAGGAGCGGGTCACGGCATACCTGCAGGAGCGGGGGATCGGGGCTGGGACGGTCACCTATCGGCTGCGGGACTGGCTGTTCAGCCGGCAGCGCTATTGGGGTGAGCCGTTCCCGATCGTCTTCGACACCGATGGGATCGCGCATTCGCTACCCGACTCGATGCTGCCGCTGACGCTGCCGGACGTGCCGGACTACTCGCCCAAGACCTATGACCCGGAGGACGCCGGTAGCGAGCCCGAACCGCCGCTCTCGCGGGTGCCGGAGTGGGTCAACGTCGAGCTCGACCTCGGCGACGGCCGCGGGATGCAGGCGTATCGCCGCGAGACCAACACCATGCCCAACTGGGCGGGGTCGTGCTGGTATTACCTTCGTTACCTCGACCCGGCCAACTCCGATGCCATCGTCGACCCGGTCAACGAGCGCTATTGGGTTGGGCCGCAACCGAATCCAGTGGCCGGGGCGCCTGCTGGCACGCGTGATCCCGGGGGTGTCGACCTCTACGTCGGCGGCGTCGAGCACGCGGTGCTGCACCTGCTCTATGCCCGGTTCTGGCACAAGGTGCTCTTCGATCTGGGGCATGTCTCGAGCGAGGAACCCTTCCGCACCTACTTCGCCCAGGGCTACATCCAGGCACCGGCATACACCGACTCACGCGGACAATATGTCGAGGCCAAGGAGGTCGTTGAGGAAGCCGACGGGTCGTTCACGAGGCACGGTCAGCCGGTCAGCCGCGAGTTCGGCAAGATCGGCAAGTCGCTCAAGAACATGGTCAGCCCCGACGACATGTATGCCGCTTATGGCGCCGACACGCTGCGGGTCTACGAAATGGGCATGGGACCGCTGGAACAGTCCAAGCCCTGGGAGACGCGGGCGGTCGTCGGGTCGCTGCGGTTCCTGCAGCGGTTGTGGCGCAACGTCATCGACGAGTCGACCGGGCAGGTGCGGGTCGTCGACGAGGTGCCCGACCAGGCGCTGACGACGATGCTGCACCGGACCATCCTCGGGGTCCGCGAGGACTACGAGGCGATGCGCTTCAACACGGCGATCGCCAAGCTCATCGAGCTCAACAACGCCGTGACCAAGCTGTCGGCCCCGCCACGGGCGGTCATGCAGGCCCTGGTCCTCATGACGGCACCGATCGCGCCGCACATCGCCGAGGAGCTGTGGGCCCGGCTCGGTCATTCCGGAGGGCTCTCCACCGGGCCGTTCCCCGTCGGTGACCCCGCGCTGGTGGTCGAGGAGTCGGTCACCTGCGTGATCCAGATCAAGGGCAAGGTGCGTGACCGGGTGGAGGTGTCGCCGGATATCTCCGAGGACTCCTTGCGAGAGCTGGTGTTGGCTCGCGAGAAGGTCAGGGCCGCGACGGCTGACGGCATACGCACCGTCATCGTGCGGGCTCCCCGCCTGGTCAACGTCGTGCCCGCCTAGGACCTGCGATGGCTGTCGCGATCGTCACCGATTCCACGGCATACCTGGCGCCGGCCCGGGTGGATCAGTTGCGCGCCGAGTCTGCGGTGGGATTCGAGGTGGTGCCCCTGCATGTGGTCGTGGGTGGCAAGGAGCATCGCGAGGGCATCGACGTGTCGGCGCTGGACCTCGGGGAGGCACTACGGCGGTTCGTGCCGGTGACCACGTCGCGACCGGCGCCCCAGGAGTTCCTCGAGGCCTATGAACGGCTCGCGGCCGCAGGTGCCGATTCGATTGTCTCCGTGCATATTTCGGCAGACATGTCGGCGACGGTGCAAGGGGCGCACCTGGCTGCGGCCCAGTCACCCGTGCCGGTCACGGTCGTGGACTCTCGGGTCATCGGGATGGCCCTTGGGTATGCCGCGGTGTCGGCTGCCCAGGCGGCTGCGGCCGGGGCCGATGCGGCGACCTGCGCTCGGGTGGCCGCAGGTCGCGCGCAGGCGGCGACGGTCGTCTTCTATGTGCACACCCTCGAACACCTGCGGCGTGGGGGCCGGATCGGATCGGCGTCGGCACTGCTCGGGTCGGCCTTGGCGATCAAGCCGATCCTGTCGTTGCGCGAGGGTCACATCGAGCCGATCGAGAGGGTGCGCACCTCCGGCCGGGCCCTGGCGCGGATGGTGGACCTGGCCGGCGCGGCGGCGGACGCGGCCCGCGAAGCCGGACAGGTCGTCGACGTGTCGGTGCAGCACGTCGACTTCGGGGACAAGGCCAGCGAGGTCGCGACGGCGCTCGCCGACCGGATCTCCGATGCCGGCGAAATCGTCATCGGTGCGCTGGGTGCCGTCGTGGGAGCGCACGTCGGGCCCGGGACGGTGGCTATCACGGTGTCGCCGCGAGTGGGGCTGGCATGAGCCCGCTCACCGGTTCCGAGTTGGGGCTGCTCGCGGCGCTGGCCGTGGTCGTGGCCGCTTTCTCCTTCTTCCTCGGCGGGGTCAACCCAGCGGCGATCTTCGCCCGCGCCTTGGGCAAGGACCTCTCGGCTGGTTCCGGCAATCCCGGCGCGACGAACGCCGGACGGGTGTTGGGTCGCAAGTGGGGCGTGCTCGTCGGGGTGCTCGACGTGATCAAGGGCCTGCTGCCGGTGTGGCTCGTCGTGTCCACCGTCGGGGTCTTCTACGCCTACATCGCGGGGATCGCGGCAGTCCTCGGGCACGTCTTCTCGCCTTTCCTGCGAGGGCGCGGCGGGAAGGGGGTCGCGACGGCGCTGGGGGCGATCCTCGCCGTCCACCCCTGGTATGCCGTCGCGCTGCTGGTCGTGTTCCTCATCGCCTTCGTCGTGACCAGGTGGGTGGCGTTGGGGTCGATGCTCGCGGCCATCGCACTGGTGGTCATCGGGATCTTGGCGGTTTTCGCGCCTGGGGTGTTGGAACCGCTGGGCGGGTCTGTCGGCTGGGCCACCGGGGTGTGGGCGGTGGTCTTGGGCGGCATCATCCTGGCGCGACACCAGCGCAACGTGCGCGAGGCCACCTCCCGTTTTCCACATCCCTGACGGCGTGGTCCCGTCATCCACAGGTGCCCTGCGCCGCTGAGCGGGGGTCGCGGCGCGGTTCGTAGCGTGCTGGCATGGCCCGCTCTGCACCGATCGAGGACGTGACCGACGACCGCATACTGCGGTTGTTGCGCTCGCGAGCCGCCGCTCGATCGGTGGGTGTCGCTCCGGGCGACGAGGGCCAGGGTCACGGGTCGGTTCCAGGAGTGGCCCTGCCTGGGCTGGCTGGGCTACCTGGGCTATCTGGGGTTCCTGAGCTGCCTGGGGTTCCCGGGACTCCGGGCGCAATCCCGGACCTCGCCGAGGTGCTCCAAGAGAGGACTGTCCATCCTGGACACCACGCCGGTGGCGGGCTGGGACCTCGTCGGGGCTGGGTGCCTGAGCCACCTAGTCATTCCCGGTCGCCACAGCTGGCGGGACGGGGCCGTCGACACCCGGACGGGGTTGATCCCGCTGGCGGTGAGCTTGCTCATCCCGTCGGCGCTGACTCCTCCGGAGGGCACGCGACCCCCCAACGCGGGCCTGGGCGCCATCGGGCCCCCGCACCTCGGGTCTTCACTCTTCCGGCGTCGCTGGCTGCAGCGCAGGTCCGAGTTCGCGCGCCGGCCATCCTCGCTCTGCTCGCGGTGACCCTGATGACGGCGCTGGTGTTCGGTCTGCGGATGGCGGCAGCTGCCAGGGCCGGCGAACCCGTGCCGGTGGCGCCAAGCCGCGGCGGACTGGTGGGACGCACGGTGACCACGGCGGCCTCCGGGTCGTCTGGCCTCGGGTCGGCCGGCCTCGGGTCGTCGGGCGCGGATCGACCCGGCGGCCCGGCTTCGGGCGGTGGAGTGTCCGGTGCCGGCGCGACGGCTGGGCCGAGCGTGGGGATCATCGTCGTCCATGTCGTCGGCGAGGTGGCGGCGCCGGGGGTGGTGCGGGTGCCGATCGGCTCGCGGGTCATCGACGCCATCACCGCCGCAGGTGGATCGGTAGGCAGCGCTGATCTGAAACGCATCAACCTCGCCCGCGTGCTGCAGGACGGTGAGCAGGTCCATGTGCCGGCGCCGGGCGAGCCCATCCTCACCGGCTCATGGGGATCGACCCTCCGGGCGGACGGAGGTTCCGGTGGCGTCGGCGGGGCGTCGTCGGCAGCGGCGACGCTGGTCGACCTCAATCGCGCCGACCTGGCCGCACTCGATGGGCTGCCCGGGGTGGGTCCCGTGCTGGCCCAGCGCATCCTCGACTGGCGCGCCGAACATGGCCGGTTCACCTCGGTCGACGAGCTCGGAGAAGTCAGCGGCATCGGTGAGAAGTTGCTCGCCGTGCTCACCCCCAAGGTGACGGTTTAGGTGTCGGATTCGGTCCCGCGGGCCGGTCAGATGGATTCGACTGCACCGAGCGTCGCCACGGCCGCTCCCGGTATGGACCTGCGCCTGCTCGGGCCGGCGCTGGTGGCGTGGGGGGTCGACGTCGGGTTGCTGTGGAGCGGAGCCACCCGGTGGGTCGTGTTGGCCGTGGGCGTGTCTGCGCTGGCCTCCGCCGCCCTGGCGCTCGCGGGCCGGAGTCACCCGCGAGGGCTGTTCCGTCGGGGAGGGCCAGCGCTGCGCCGGGAAGGAGAGCGGGCGGTTCCGTGGCCGCGTCGGGCGGCGTGGCACTCCCGGTGGACGGCAGGCGCGGACCTGTTCGCCCTGTGCGGCGCCGCGACCGGTCTGGTCGTCATCGCGCTCGGTGGCCACGACGGAGTGCGCACCGCAGGGATGGTCGACGGGTTGGCTGCCCAGGGGGCCACTGTGGCGGTGACCGCAGTCGTCGACTCCGACCCCAGGCTCCTGGACCAACGCCCCGGGCGGCGCGTCGAGGAGCGGCAGGTGGTCATCCGGCTCGTGGTGCAAGAGTTCGTCGGGCGCGGGATGCGCTCGGCATCCAGCGCGCCGGTGCTGGTCGTGGGCGATGAGACCTGGCTCGGAGTGCACTACCGCGAAGTCGTGACCCTGCGTGGGCGGCTGGCTCCGGCGCAACCAGGCGATGACGTCGTGGCGATCCTGCACCCGGCGGCGCCACCCGAGGTCATGGCTGAGGCGCCGGCGGTGGTGCGGGCCGCGGCATACGTCCGGGAGCGGTTCCGCGCAGCGACCCGCGGCTTGCCGGCCGACGCAGCAGGGTTGGTCCCCGGGTTGGTGATCGGAGATACCTCGGCGACTCCCGATGATCTGACGGCGGCGATGAAGGCATCCGGCATGACGCACCTTTCCGCGGTGAGCGGCAGCAACGTCTCGCTGGTCCTGGCGGCCGCGCTCGGCGCCTGCCGACTCGTGGGGGTGCGGCGCCGGGCGCGTCCGGTGGTGGCGGCCCTCGTTCTCATCGGGTTCGTCATCCTGGCCCGGCCGGAGCCCAGTGTCGTGCGGGCCGCCGTGATGGGGGGAGTGGGCCTGTTGGCGCTATCGGCGCAGCGGCGTCGAGCCGGTCCTCCCGCGCTCGCCGCAGCGATCCTGGCGTTGCTCTGTTGGGATCCCTGGCTGGCTCGGTCCTACGGGTTTGCCCTCTCGGTGTTGGCGACGATCGGCTTGCTGTTGTTTGCTCGGCCGTGGGGGGATCGGCTCGGCGCCCTGCTGCCGTCTCGGGTGGTTCGACTGGCTCCCGCCCTGTCGGTGCCCTTGGCGGCGCAGGTCATGGTCGCGCCGGTGATCGTCCTGCTCCAGGGGGTGGTCCAACTCGTGGCCATCCCCGCCAATCTCGTGGCCGGACCGTTGGTGGCGCCTGCGACGATCGCGGGCGTTGCGACCGCACTCGTGGCTGTCGTCTGGGTATCGGGCGCGTCCCTGCTCGCCTGGGGAGCCGGAGTGCCCTCGCTCGGAATCGCGCTCATCGCACGCGTCTCAGCCGGTATGCCGTGGGGTTCCCTCCCGTGGCCCGCGGGCCCGTGTGGTGCGCTGCTCCTTGCCGTCCTGCTCGCTGGTGGAGTGTGCTCCTGGCCCTGGTTGGGATACCAGCGACGAATGCGTCCCCTGGCCACTCTGAGCGTCGTCGTGATCTTCGGTGCGGCGGTGGTGCCGGTGCGCGCCACCGACTGGCCATTGGCCGGGTGGTCGATGGTGGCGTGCAATGTCGGTCAGGGGGATGGCCTGGTCCTCTCGACCGGCCCGGGACATGCCGTGCTCGTTGATGTCGGCCCTGACCCCGACGGTATCGACGACTGCCTCGACCGGTTGGGAGTGCACACCCTGGACGCTGTCGTGCTCACCCATTTCCACGCCGATCATGTCGACGGGTTGCCGGGTGCGCTACGCGGCCGGGTCGTCTCGGAGGTGCTCACGACACCGATCGGCGACCCGGGCTATGAGGTGGAAGCCGTGCGGACCTGGGCAGCGTCCGCCGGAGTGCCGGTGAGCGTTGTCTATGCCGGAGATCGCTTCCAGTGGACAGACGTGCAGGCCCGGGCCTGGTGGCCGGCCCGGGTGATCCGGCAAGGATCCATCCCAAACAACGCATCCGTCGTGCTCACCGTGTCGGCCGGGAACCTGAATCTCGTGCTGCTGGGTGACATCGAGCGGGAGGCGTCTCGGGCGGTGCTCGGTGCCTTGCGCCGTGACCCCGAGTTCGTGCATTGGCGCGTCGACGTCGTCAAGGTGGCCCATCACGGCTCGGCCAACCGTGACGACGACCTGCTCGACCTGCTCGCGGCGCCGGTCGCTGTCATCTGCGTGGGGGTGGGCAATGACTACGGCCACCCGGCGCCCTCGACGCTCTCCGCGCTGGCCGCCCGTGGCTTCCGAGTGCTACGTACGGACGTCGACGGGGACATCGCAGTGGGCCGTCCAGAGGGCGGACAGGTGCTCATCGCGACCCACCCACCGTGACCTCAGGCCGCTGCGACATCCTCGCGCAGCCGAGCCGCCAGTCGATCGGTGATGTCGGCGCATTCGACGCAGACCCGCTCGGGGACCAGTCCCAGTCGGATCAGGTGGGAGAACAGCACACACCCGACGCACAGGGCAGCAAACGCCTCCAGGGCCGGGAAGACCACCATGATCGACCCAATGGTGAAGACCGCAGTGGTCGCCACGGTCGATCCGGTGGTCGCTGCGACGCCCCCGAGCAACGTCGCAGCGACGGTCATGACGGCGCCGATGCTTGCGGCAAACCGTTTCGGCGGGCCCGCCGTGGGGCGGGGGGCGACGGCCAGCCGTGGTCGCACCGCACGCAGGACGAGTTGCGCGATGGGACTACGCGTCGGCCCGAACAGGGCTCGCAACACGAAGTCGGTCGCGAGCACGGCATACAGGGCCCACCAGCCGGTGAGCAGCGCGACGAGGCTGACCACGAGGACGACCCCGGCGACACATCGCACAGTGATCTCGTCCACCAGATCGGGAAAACCTAAACGCCAAGATGCCATGCCGAGATTATGGGACCAATAACCGTCAGTTATCTCAGGGTGTTCGCGATGTGGACACCGGGCGCATCGCGACCGCGCTCGCTTCGAGAGCTTCGAGGGTGGCAGCGACGGCCGGGACGCGGAGCAGGTCCGCTGTCGTCACCGCATGGATCTGGCGACGGGATGACGGGGACAAGGACCGGGTGGCGATCCCCTCGTGCGGGGCCGACTTGAGGATGAGATCCGGAACGAGAGACACCCCCAGGCCCGCCCGGACCAAGCCGAGCACGGCCACGTAATCCTCGGACTCGAAGGCGACGTTGGGGGAGAACCCTGCGCGATGAGCGAGGGAGACCAAGTGGCCACGGCAGCGCGGGCAGCCGGCGATCCAGGGCTCGTCCGCCGCACCCGACAGATCGACCACTTCGGAGCCGGCCAGCGGGTGGTCGACCGGGAGCGCCAGGCGCACCTCGTCGTCCAGCAATGGACGGATGACGAATGCGTCGAGGTCCTCGCCTCGGCCTACGTCGGTGCCTTCATAGGCGAAGGCCACGGCGAGGTCGCATTCGCCGGCGCGCAGCGCAGCAAGAGACTCGGGCGGCTCGCCCTCGGAGAACCGGACCGTCACTTCCGGGAAGCGCCGTTTCAGCAGGGCGAGCGCCTGCGGGACCAGTGATGCGGATGACGAGGGAAACGCCATGAGGCGCACGCGCCCGGACCGCAGCCCGGCGATGGCGGCCACCTCTTCCTCTGCAGCGTCGAGCGCGGACAGCACCGTCACGGCATGCCTGGCCAAGACTTCGCCCGCCTCGGTGAGGCGCACCTGTCGGCCCATCCGATCCACTAGGGCCGTGCCGGTCTTCTGCTCCAACCGCCGGACCATCTGGGAGATGGCCGGCTGGGTGAAACCCAACGCCGTCGCCGCGGCCGTGAACGACCCCTCGTCGGCGATCGCCTTCATGACCCGGAGCCCGGCAGCATCGATCATGCGATGGAGTATAAGCAACCGTTATCGATGTGAGAAGCAACTAGCGAAGCTGTGATGTGTCACGTGGCGCGCGTGGGCCACGGCATACTGCCGACGTGACCACTCCGGCAGAGGCGACCCGGCAAGGAGCGTCCGCCGACCTCGCCGCCGTGGCGGAGTTGATCTCGCGCGGCGGCGCCGTTGTGCTGACCGGGGCAGGGATCTCCACCGATTCCGGCATCCCCGACTATCGCGGCGCCGACGGGGTGCGGCGGGTGATGCCGATGCAGTTCGGCGAGTTCATCGCCACCAGTGCTGCGCGTCGGCGCTATTGGGCACGGTCCTATGTCGGGTGGCAACGGTTTCGTGCGGCGCAGCCCAACACCGGTCACCGCGAGGTCGCTCGGATGCAATCAGCGGGACTGATTCAGGCCCTCATCACGCAGAATGTCGACGGTCTCCATCAGGCGGCTGGGTCTGAGCAGGTCGTCGAGTTGCACGGCAGCCTGGCCCACGTCGGGTGCCTCAGCTGTCGTGCGCTTTGGCCACGCACGGCGGTCCAGCAGGCTATGGATGCGACGAATCCGGGATTCACGGCATACCTGCTTGGCGTGGTCGGAGACGGCTCCCAGGTGAGCAGCCAGATCCGGCCCGACGGCGACGTCGTGTTGCCGGACGAGGTGATCGACGGGTTCGTCATGCCCACCTGCCCGCGCTGTGGAGCCGACACACTCAAACCCGATGTCGTGTTCTTCGGCGAGGCCGTGCCCAAGCCACGCGCCGAGCACTGCATCAACGCGGTCAGCCGGGCCCGCAGCCTCGTCGTCATCGGATCGTCGCTGGCGGTGATGTCGGGCTACCGGTTCGTGAGGCAGGCGGCAGCACAGGGCACTCCAGTCGCCATCCTCACCCGAGGTGCCACCCGCGGGGATGAGCAGGCGGCATACAAGATCGACGCGCCCATCACTCCGACGCTCTCAGCGCTGAGCCAGGCCCTCGGCTTGGGCCGTTGACCGCGCGCGTCAGATCCTGCGCAAGACAGCCGTCACCTTCCCGAGGATGATCGCCTCGCTGCCGTCGATCGGGTCGTATGCCGGGTTGGCCGGCATGAGCAAGATGCCCTTCGAGTGGCGGTTGAGGGTCTTGACGGTGGCTTCGCCATCGATCATCGCTGCGACGATGTCGCCGTTTTCGCCGCTCGGCTGTTGGCGCACCACGACCCAGTCGCCGTCGCAGATGGCGGCCTCGATCATCGAGTCGCCGACCACCTTGAGCAGGAACAGCTGCCCTTCGCCGACCAGCCGGCGGGGGAGCGGGAAGACATCTTCGACCACCTCATCGGCCAGGATCGGTCCGCCGGCAGCGATACGGCCGACGAGCGGCACATACGAGGGCACCGGTCGGTAGTCGCCGGACTCCGTCTCGAGGTCGTCGAGCGGATTGCCGTCCTGGTTGTCGAGGTAGTCGGCCAGTCGTCCCACGCCGTTGTCACCGGCTCGATAGCCCGGGAGGTTGCGCGGCCGGTCGGGGGAGACGATCTCGATCGCGCGCGGGCGGTGGGGGTCCTTGCGCAGATAGCCCTTGCGCTCGAGGGCGGCCAGTTGGTAGGCGACGCTGGAGGGGCTGGTCAGGCCCACTGCCTCACCGATCTCACGCAGGCTTGGCGGGTAGCCGCGCCTGTCGACTGAGTTGCGGATGACCTCGAGCACGCGGCGCTGCCGCACGGTGAGTCGAGCGCCTTCGATCTCAGGCAGCTCGTGGATGTCGGCCATGTGGGCTGCTACCTCCGGGTTCGGTGGGGGACATGCGGGTTGGGCTCATGCTGCTGCGCGGTCCGACACTCCCCGGGAGGGGGTGTCAGTGGTCGCTGCTGGACTTGTGCCCATGCAGACAGCGTATGCCGTTCGAACGAGATTGCCAAACACGTGTTCTAGGTGTGTCTCGACAACGTCGGACGAGTGTGCTAGACATCGTACATACGTTCCGCACAGTCGTTCGAGGCGCACGGAGGAGTTGTCCTCCGCGCCCTCGCACCACTGGCTCGGGTCGCCGACCGCACACCTGACGAAGGAGATCACCATGAGCGCCGTTGCAGCCTGGCAGGCAGACCCGGTTCCCGCGTCGCCCGGCATCGTGCGGCGTTCCCGGCATCTGCACCTCGTGTCATCGCCGGCCCTCGCCCGATCGAGTCGGCCTCGTGTGGGACATCGTGTTCGTGGGCTGCGCTTGACGTTCGCGGGGCAAGCCCTGGTCGTCATCGTGGCTGCCCTCGTGGTCTTTGTCCTGGCACTTGCCGTGGTCCGGGTGGTGGCCCCGGGCGCTGCACCAGCAGCGCCGGTGGCCACGGTCACCGTGGAGCGTGGCCAGACCCTGTCTCAGCTCGCGGCCACGCACTTGCCGCAGCTGTCGATCGCCGAAGGGGTCGCGCAGCTGCGCTTGGCCAACGGTCTCAACAGCAGCAACATCGAAGCCGGACAGCGGCTGGTCATCCCTGCCATCGGGTGACCCCATGATCGAGCGCGCTCCCACCCGGCGCGCTCGCCCGCGGCGTCCACGCCTCGACCCCGTGGACGCCGACCTCGTCGAGGTCCGCAGGCGGCCTGTCCCTCGTGCGTCGAGGGCCGGGCCGTTTGTGTTGCGCACCGAGGGACGGAGCCTGTGGATAGCCGAGCGGCAGGGGTGAGCGGACGGCATACAGTGACGATCTGCCCCGGCGAACGGCACCCGTGCCGACCGCCCGTCTCGACCGTCGGCAGGTGGGGGTCCCTCCCCACCAGAGTCCACGTCACGACGAGTCAGGGGGCCTGACGGTGCGTCTACAGGTCGACATCGACGAACTTCTCTCGCTGGGGCAGCGCTGGGTCGAGCTGGGCAGCAGCCCACCGGGCAGATGTGACGCGTTGGCGGCCGCGCTGCGCTCACTTCCCGGGGCGCTGCCCGGCGTGGCGTCTCTGCCCGACAGCGCAACCGCCCCGCCGTGGTGCCGGGTCCTCGATGCCTGGTCCTCGGCGATTACCGATCACGGCGCAGCCCTGACCGCGTCGGCCGGCGCCTACCGGCTCGCAGACGACCGCACGCGGGTCGCTCTCGGGCGGCCATCGTGAGTCTCGCACCGGACGTCTTGCCGTCCGTGGGTCAACTGCGGGCGGCCGACCCCGCTGCCGTGCGTGCCGCCGCGTCGGCGGCGCGGTCGACGCAGCGTCAGGTCGACCAGCAACTGCGCGTGCTCTCGTCCGGCGCGACCGCCTGGGCAGGACCCGCCAGCGCGGGGGCCAGCACCCGGCATACCGAGATTTGTGTCGTCGGCGACGTCCTGGCCAATGCCCTCGGGCACCTGGCGACCGCGCTGGAACGGGCCGCCGACGAGGTCGATGCCGCGCGACACCTGCTCGCGCACGCCGACCTGCTGTGCGGCCAGGCGGGGGGCCACATCACCGACGTTGGTGCAGTCGTCGGACCCCTCGATCCGGGGGCCGAGCCGATGATCCGGGCGACCGTGGTGGAGGCACGGCGCCGGTATGCCGGGTCGGTCCTGGCGGTGCGACAGGTTGAGGTGCCGCGGTGGTGGTCGCCGGGGGCTGCCTCGGACGGAGTACTCCGACCGGCGGCGGAGGAAATGGGTGCGCTCGGCCCGAGCCAGCCGACGGAGGTGCGGATTCCGCAGGGCCTGGGACCGCAGGCCCTGGCCACCTGGTTCGCCGCCCTGCCGGTCACCGTCCAGGCGGCGCTCATTGCTGGTCAACCCGACGCAGTCGCCGCGGCCGAGGGGCTTCCGGCGTGGGCGCACGACACGGCAAATCGGCTCCGGCTGGCGCAGGCTACCCGTGCCGCGGTGGCAGCGCTTGAAGCTGCCAGGTCGGCGGCTCTGGCCTCGCCCACGCCGATCGATGACCTCGGGCTCGGTGCTCTTCAAACCCGGGTGGCCGACTTGGAGGCGGTGACCGAGGTCGTGCAGCGCCAGGACGGGCACGAGCGGCAACTGCTGACCCTCGACCTCACCGGCCGACGCGTGGCGGTAGCGGTCTCCACGGGAGACGTCGACCACGCCGGACAGCTTGCGGTCTTCGTCCCCGGTTTCACGGTCACGCCGGCGACTCATCTGCGCGGCTACGACGCTCGGGTCACCGCGGCGAGCGATCTCGCCGGGTCGATCGACCGGGCGTGGGGCGCGGGTGCGGGCGTCGTGGGCGTCACCTGGCTCGGGTATGCCGCGCCGCAGGTCGACGAGGTGCTGAGCCGGTCGCGGTCGGTCGCCGGCCGAGCGCCGGCCGCTGCCGGGGCGGCTCGGCTCCGGACCTTCCTGGACGGGTTGGCTGTCGCTCGTGAGACAGCGCAGGAAGCGACGGCCCCGGATGTGACGATCTGGGCGCACTCGTATGGTTCGCTCGTCGCCGGCGCGATGCTCGCAGGCTCCCGTGGCGAGGTGACCACGGTGCGTGCCGTGGTCGCGCTCGGCTCACCCGGGATGGGCGTCTCCGACCCCCGCCAGTTGGGGCTACCCCTGAGCGACATCTTCGTGGCCGAGGCCGAGCTCGATCCCGTTGCCGAAATGGGGGTCTTTGGATCCGACCCCGGTCACTGGGAGGGGGTGGCTCGGCTGGAGACCGAAGCCCGGCACCTGCCGGACGGCTCCTCCGGGGTGGCCGGTCGTGGGCACGAGAGCTACCTCGCGCCCGGGTCCACGAGCGCGTGGAACCTCGCCGCGATCGCGGCTGGACAACCTGACCTGGCCCTCGCGCGATGGCGCTGCGACGAGCCACGCGTGCTGCGGCTGCGCGACCCCGCCTGCCGACCGTGACGCTCCTGGCGTGTCGTCGGGGTGACACGCCAGGGGACCCGCGAGCGACACGCCGGGCGACACGCGGTAGGTGCCTCCGGTGTTGCATCGCGCGGGGTGCATATGTCACAGTTACCCCTACATCTAGTAGTTACAAGGGTGTCATTCGTCCACATGTAGTCCACATCTGGTCCACACGTGAGGTCGAGTTACCCACAGGGTGTCCACACGGCATACCCGATCAATCCACTGGTTGTCCCCAGGGACAGCCCTGTCATCGGTGTGAGCCGTTGGGGGGAGGACCGCGATGCACTGTCCGTTCTGTCGGCACACCGACTCGCGCGTCGTCGACTCCCGCACAGCCGACGACGGCACGGCGATCCGCCGTCGGCGGCAGTGCCCGGAGTGTGGGCGCCGCTTCACGACTCTCGAGAGCGCGAGCCTGTCCGTGGTCAAGAGGTCCGGCGCCAGCGAGCCGTTCAGTCGCCAGAAGGTCCTCGTCGGCGTCCGCAAGGCGTGCCAAGGCCGTCCGGTCACCGAAGACCAGCTGGCCTTGCTCGCTCAGCGGGTCGAGGAGTCGGTGCGATCGACAGGGAGCGCCGAGATCGACGCCCACGAGGTCGGGCTGGCCGTTCTCGAGCCGCTGCGCGAGCTCGACGAGGTGGCCTACCTGCGATTCGCGTCGGTCTACCGGGCCTTCGACAGCCTGGAGGACTTCGAGGCGGCGATCACCCTGCTCCGAGCGGAACGCGACGCGGCCGGCATACCAGCCCGTATGCCGTCCGCTCACCCCAGCTGAACGACCCACCGCCCCCCACATTGGGAGGGGTGTCGGCGGTGGCTGATAGACACATGAAGGCAGTCAGGGAAGGACTGGACCAGTGACGGAGACGGCAAACCGGGCCGCAGCTCGCAAGGCACCTCGTGGGAAGGGAGTCTCAGTGCAGCGCATCTACACGACCCCGGGTGTGCATCCATACGACGAGGTGACGTGGGAGTCGCGCGACGTCGTGCAGACCAACTGGAAGACCGGCGAGACGATCTTCGAGCAGCGTGGGGTGGAGTTCCCCGACTTCTGGTCGGTCAACGCTGGCGCCATCGTCACGACGAAGTATTTCCGTGGCGCGCTCGGCACCGAGGTCCGTGAGCGGTCGCTGCGCCAGCTCATCGACCGGGTCGTGCTCACCTATGTCAAGGCGGGCAAGGAGTTCGGCTACTTCTCCTCCGACAGCGACGCCGAGATCTTCGAGCACGAGCTCACCTATGCGCTGCTGCACCAGATCTTCTCGTTCAACTCGCCGGTGTGGTTCAACGTCGGCACCCCGTCGCCGCAGCAGGTGTCGGCGTGCTTCATCCTCTCGGTTGACGACTCGATGGATTCGATCCTCAACTGGTACAAGGAAGAAGGCAAGATCTTTCAGGGCGGTTCAGGTGCCGGCCTGAACCTCTCCCGGATTCGGGCGTCCTCGGAGCTGCTCTCCTCGGGTGGCACGGCCTCCGGTCCGGTGTCGTTCATGCGCGGCGCCGACGCCTCCGCAGGCACCATCAAGTCCGGTGGAGCGACCCGCCGCGCGGCCAAGATGGTCGTCCTCGACGTCGACCACCCGGACATCGAGGAGTTCATCGACACCAAAGCGCGCGAGGAGGACAAGATCCGCGCGCTGCGGGACGCCGGCTTCGACATGGACCTCGGCGGCAAGGACATCGTGTCCGTGCAGTATCAGAACGCCAACAACTCGGTGCGGGTCTCCGACGAGTTCATGCGCGCCGTCGAGGAGGGCAAGCCGTTCGGATTGCGTGGCCGGCAGACCGGCGAGGTGTTGCGCGAGGTCGACGCTCGTCAGCTCTTCGACAAGATCGCCACTGCGGCCTGGGAGTGCGCCGACCCCGGCATCCAGTACGACGACACGATCAATGACTGGCACACCAACCCCGAGACCGGCCGCATCACCGCGTCCAACCCCTGCTCGGAATACATGTCGCTGGACAATTCCTCGTGCAACCTGGCCTCGCTCAACCTGCTGAAGTTCCTCCGCGACGACGACACCTTCGACGCGGTGACCTTCCAGAAGGTCGTCGAGCTGGTCATCACCGCGATGGACATCTCGATCTGCTTCGCCGACTTCCCGACCGAGTCGATCGGCGTCACCACCCGCGACTACCGCCAGCTGGGCATTGGCTACGCCAACCTGGGCGCGCTGCTGATGGCCACCGGCCACGGATACGACAGTGACGGCGGCCGCTCGCTCGCGGCGGCGATCACGAGCCTGCTCACCGGCGCGGCATACAAGCGCTCGGCCGAGCTCGCGGCGGTCGTCGGCCCGTATGCCGGCTACGCCAGGAACGCTGATGCGCACAAGCGGGTGATGCGCAAGCACCAGGCGGCCAATGACGCGCTGCGCACCTTCGATGCGATGGACCGCGACATCCACAAGGTCGCGACCAAGGCGTGGGAGGACGTGGTCAAGCTCGGCGAGGCCAACGGTTACCGCAATGCCCAGGCCTCGGTGCTGGCGCCCACCGGCACGATCGGCTTCATGATGGACTGCGACACGACCGGCATCGAGCCGGACTTCTCGCTGGTCAAGTTCAAGAAGCTCGTCGGCGGCGGCTCCATGCAGATCGTCAACTTGACCATCCCGCGGGCACTCAAGCGGATGGGCTACCAGCAGGAGTCGATCGAGGCGATCGTCGAATACATCGCCGACAAGGGCCACGTCATCGATGCCCCGGGCCTCAAGCAGGAGCACTACGAGGTGTTCGACTGCGCCATGGGGGCCCGACCGATCTCCCCGATGGGTCACGTGCGGATGATGGCGGCCTGCCAGCCGTTCCTGTCCGGCGCGATCTCCAAGACCGTCAACCTCCCCGAGACGGCCACGGTCGAAGACATCGCCGACGTCTACCTGCAGGGCTGGAAGCTCGGCATCAAGGCGCTCGCTGTCTACCGCGACAACTGCAAGGTCGGTCAGCCGCTGTCCGACGGTGGGTCCACCGCCAAAGACGCCAGCGCAGCCAAGGCCGCCGCCACGGCCGCCGCGGCGGCTGGAGCCGCTGCTGGGGCTGCCGAGGCTGCGGCGCCGGTGCGGGTCGAGAAGGTCATCGAATACCGCCCGGTGCGCAAGCGTCTGCCCAAGCGGCGCCCGAGCCAGACCACCTCGTTCTCGGTCGGTGGCGCGGAGGGTTACCTCACAGCGGGCTCCTACCCCGACGACGGTCTCGGTGAGATCTTCATCAAGTTGGGTAAGCAGGGTTCGACCCTCGCCGGGGTCATGGATTCCTTCGCGTTGGCGATCTCGATCGCGCTGCAGTACGGCGTGCCGCTGGAGACCTTCGTCGAGAAGTTCACCAACCTGCGGTTCGAACCGGCCGGAATGACCGACGACCCGGACATCCGGATGGCGACCTCGATCATGGACTACGTCTTCCGACGGCTGGCGCTGGACCACCTCGACTTCGAGACTCGGTCCTTCATGGGCATCCACACGGCAACCGAGCGCGCCCACCACCTGGAGACCGGTTCGTATGCCGCGCCGGAAGCCAGTGACGAGGAACTCGAGGACGAGCTGGAGAGCTCGGCCGGCTCAGTCGTTACCCGTTCGGTGAGCGCTCCAGAGAAGCAGACGCACCTGGTCATCCGCAGTGCGGACCACGCCGGAGAGGTCAACTTCGGCGCCGGTGCGGCCTCGGCTCGTGAGGTCGGGGTGGAGATCCACTCATCGCAGGATCTGCTAGCCAAGTTCCAGGGTCGCACCGCGGATGCGCCGATGTGTCTGACCTGTGGCACGAAGATGCGCCCTGCGGGCTCGTGCTACGTCTGCGAAGGCTGCGGCAGCACCAGCGGCTGCAGCTGACCCGATAAGCGACACGGGTGCGGCCTGCGGGGAAGCCCGGCCGCACCCGTTGTCATGTGTTCGCCGCCGTGACCGGCCGCCAGCCGCCCCCTCTCCTGTGGATAACCCAGGAGGGGGCGCCGCGGTCTTTGCGATGCTGTTGCAAGCACGTGGTGATTAAGAGATTCTGTGCCCGATCGGCACCGGGGCTCGTGGTCACCACGAACCGCAGGGTATGCCGTGAGCTGGTGAGTGCCTGTCCCGAGTTGGACGGCAGAGGGTGAGGGGCGTTATGGCGCGCAGTGCGTGCACACGGGGATGGCTGCCGCTCGTTGCAGTCGTGGGCATCATGTCCGCCTGCACTCCGGGAGCCGCAGCGCCGCCGACAGTAACGGCGACTAGCGCGACGCCCATCTCGACCGGCTCGCTGAGCTCGACCAGCGCCGGCCCCACGACGACGGCGATGTCTGATGACGAGGCCGCGATCGCTGCGGTCAAACGCTACTTCGTGGAATTCAACCAAGCGCTTCGCTCACGAACCACCGCGGCGCTACGAGCGTCCCACACGGACTCGTGTATTCCCTGCGCTGCTGAATCCGACAACATCGACGCGCTTTCTGCCGCTGGTCGCTCCGTGACTGGCGGGGAGATTGATTTCAAGAATATTGTGATCCAACAACGGATATCTCCCACTCAACTTATGTTTAGTGGAGACATGATCCAATCGCCGGCAACTGTCCGAGACCAATCTGGGAAGACGGTTGAGTCGTTCCCCAGTATTGGCCCCAAGAAGGCATACGTTACTGTGCGCCTTCAAGGGAACGCCTGGAAAGTGTCGGGCCTCAGCGCATGAGACGCGGCCTGACCGCTCTTATCCTTGTCTTGGCCACTCAAGCGGTGGTCGCCAACCATGCGTGGGCGGTAGACCCAGGGCGCTCGTGTCATGTGGGGTTCAGTAGGTGGGCTGCGTCATCATGTTTGAAGAGCCTGGGATGGCAGTACGATGCGGCATCTGCGTCCTTCGTCCGTCCGCCACGAATTCTAGACGATTCGGCTCCGGTGCAGTCTGTGCGTTATGAGTTGCAGGAACGTTGCCTTTCTGACGCCGATTGCGGATCGGCTCACACGTGTGCTGTCAACGACGGTGTCGAGGGGCGGAGGTATCGCTCGCTGGTCTTCCTCGTCGGGTCCGACGGCGCCGATGTGGGTGCTCCGAATGTAAGGTTGGTTTGCGTGTATTCGGGCAGAGCGGTTCCGCTGGCGGCAGTGGAGTCGGTGGCGCGTGACAAGATCCAGAAGAAATTACCGCAGCCTGTTGTTACGTCGGCGCCTCCGGGTCAATCTCTGGTGAACCTCTTCACCATCTTCTCTGCCGCCTCGGCCCCTGAGCAGGCCATCGCCATCACCGACCCGGTGCCGGGCGAGGTGCGTGCGGTGCCTGAGTACTCCTGGGACTTCGGTGACGGCCTCACCGGAAGAGGGCCGGGCACTCCGTTTGACCCTGATGTCTTGCCGTCGCGGAACCGGGGCTACTACCTCGGGGCGACCTACACCAACCCGGGTACGAAACACGTCACCGTGACAGTGACGTGGCGGGTGACTTTCCGGCTGGAAGGAGTGATCGACGTGCCGCTGGCTCCGATCGTCATGACCGGCAGCGAGGACAAGGTGGTCGCCACCGCCCGGGGTGTTCTTGTCCGGTAGGACGTGTCCGGCGGCCCAGGACAGTCGAGGTCTGGTCACGTAGGCAACCGAGATTCTCCGCTGGGGCTCAGGACGCTGGCGGTGGTCCGTGCAGGGTCAGGCGGCGGATGGCCGGTCGGGTCGCGCCGACCAGGAAGGTCACCGCGACGATGACGGCGGCACCGATCTGAGCATCCCGTGGGCCGAACCACCCGCTGACCGGCCCGACAGCCAACTGGCCGATCGGCATGGCGACGAAGCTGAAGAAGCCGTCGATGGCCATGATCCGGGAGAGCATCGCTTCGGGCACCTTCTCCTGCACCGTGAGGTTCCACGCGAGGTTGATCAGGCACAGTCCGCATCCGCTGATCATGAAGGCCGCCGACAGCGGCAGCACCTGGGTCGCAAAGGCGAGAGCGATCATCGGCGCTGCCGTCGCCAGAAAGCCGTACTGGCAGGCCAGGAGGGGACGTCGGATCGTCACCCGGGCCAGGACGAAAGCAAAGCCGAAGAGTCCGAGCGCCTCGGCCGACTGCGCCACACCCCAGCCGTTGGCTCCCACGGTGGTCGTGGCCATGACCGGTCCCAGCACGTTGATCGCCCCACTGGCCACCGCGTTGAAGACCAGCGACAGACTGGCCACCGGCAGCACCCACCCCAGCGACCGCGCGAACGACCAGCCCGCCCGGAAGTCGGCCAGCACGCTCGCGCCGGCCTCGGGTCGGGCGTTGACCGGCAGTCGCAGCAGGGTGAGAAACACGGCAGCCACGAAGAAGGTGGCGGCGTCGGCGAGCAGTGCCCAGCCCGGGTTGCTGACGGCGACGATGATCCCCGCAACGGTGGGACCGAGCACCTGCAGCGCGCTCTGAGCCTGGCCTAGCAGGAGATAGGCCGCTTTGCGATCGGCTTCGGGCAGCAGGATTGGCACCATCCCGTGGAAGGCCGGGTAACTCACCGCAACCGCCGTCCCCCCGATGAACTGCAGCACGACCAAATGCCAGATCTGCGCCGTTCCAGTGAGCACGAGCAGGGCTGAGGACAGCTGGACGCCACCTTCGATGAGGTTGCAGCCACGCAGGACCAGAGCCCTGGGCAAACGGTCCGCGAGCGCACCGCCGATGAGCATGAAGCCCACCATCGGCACCGTCCACGAGGCGACGACCAACCCGAGCGCAGTGGGGGAGTTGTCGATGTGCAACACGGCGAACGCCAGCGCGAGCCGTGACATCGACGTGCCTGCCGTGTTGACGGTCTCCCCGAGGAAGAACCACCGGAAGTTCGTATGCCGGAGCGGACCCCACCGGGAGGAGTGCGTCATGAGGCGTCGGTGCGCGGGCGACGCCCGGGGCCAGAGAGCGAGGGCACGTGCGCACCATAGGACCACGCGGCCCCCGCGACGACGGGGTTCGCTGTCAGCAGACGCCGCCGCACGGCCGACCGGCCGGTATGCCGTCCACAGCACCGGGGCCTGTCGGGCGCCTCGGTCGTCCCGCTCACGTACAGTCCCCGCTCATGATCACTGCGCTCGCGGGCTTCGCCGTCGTGGCTGGTTTGATGACACTCGTGCCCGGGATCGACACCGCGCTCGTGCTCCGAGCCGGCGTGACCCAAGGAACGCGGGCGGCATACGCGACCGTGGCCGGGATCTCGCTCGGGCTGATTGTGTGGGCGATTGCTGCCGCCGCAGGGATCTCCGCGCTGCTGACTGCCTCGCGCACGGCATACCAGGTCCTGCAAGTGGCGGGGGCGGCCTACCTGGTGTGGCTGGGCGCTCGACTGGTGTGGCACGCGCGGACCGCGATGACCGACGCGGCTGCGCCGCCGAAGGCAGCGGCAGAGGCTGCCGGCCGGGCGTTCTCGCGCGGGCTGGTGACCAATCTGCTCAACCCGAAGATCGGGGTGTTCTACATCGCGGTGCTGCCCCAATTCCTGCCGCCGGACACCGCGTCGGTCCTGGCGGGGTTCGCCCTGGCCATGGTGCACGTCGTGGAGGGGGTGCTGTGGTTCAGCGTGCTCATCCTCGGCACGGCCGTGCTCCGCGAGCGCCTCGCCCGGCCCCGAGTGCGCGCGTGGACCGACCGGATCACCGGCTGCGTCCTGGTGGCGTTCGGCATCAAGGTCGCCCTCTCCCGAGCTTGATCGGCAGGGTCGACGCAGGGTTACCCCACGCACTGCGCTTGCGGATGATGAGATAGGCCCATGCACTCAGGGATCCGCGTCGCTCACATCGACCCCGCCGTCCGCCCACAGGATGACCTCTTCGGCCACGTCAACGGACGGTGGGTCGCGGGCACCGAGATCCCAGCCGACCGCGGCCGGTATGGATCCTTCGACATTCTCCGCGAGGAGGCCGAGGTCCAGCTGCGGGACATCATCGAGGCGACTGCGGCCGGTGGGTCCAGCTCGGCCCCGGGCGCCGGGCCGGACAGCACGACCTCGGCTGCGAAAGTTGTCGCCCTCTACCAGTCCTTCATGGACGAGGCGGCGGTCGAATCGGCCGGCCTCGCCGGTCTGCACGACCTCCTCGACGCCATTGCCGGGCTGCAGGACACGACCGAGCTGCCCGCCCTGCTCGGCAGGCTCGCTCACCAGGGCGTCGACGGGGCGTTCCAGGCGATCGTCAACACCGACGACCGCCAGTCCGACCGCTACATCGTCTATCTCAACCAGGGCGGCCTCGGCCTGCCCGACGAGTCCTACTACCACGAGGAGCGCCACGGCGAGACGCGCACGGCATACCTGGCGCATGTTGAAGCCATGCTGCGCCTGGCCGGTCACGCCGACCCGGCTGCCGCGGCAGCCCGGGTGATGGCCCTGGAGACCCGCCTCGCCGCCGGACACCTCGACAAGGTCGCCGATCGCGACCCCGTCGCGACCTACACTCTGCTCACCAGCAGCGCTCTCGCCGAGCTCACCCCGCACTTCGACTGGCCCGCGTATGCCATGGCCGCTCACGCTGGAGACGCCGCCCTCGCCGAGGTGGTCGTGCGACAGCCGGGTTACCTCACGACGCTCGACACCGCTCTCACCGAGGTGCCCGTCGAGGACTGGCGCGACTGGCTGACCTGGCACACGGTGCACGACTTCGCCCCCTATCTGTCGGCAGCCTTCGTCGAGGCCAACTTCGACTTTTACGGCCGCACTCTCGCCGGCACGCCCGAGATCCGCCCACGGTGGAAGCGGGGGGTTCAGCTCATCGACGGTGCTCTGGGAGAGGCGCTGGGCGAGCTCTATGTCGCCGAGCACTTCCCGCCCGAGGCCAAGGCGCACATGCAGCAGCTCGTCGCCAACCTCGTCGAAGCGTTCCGGCGCAGTTTCGCCAACCGGCCGTGGATGGGGCAGGAGACCAAGGCGCAGGCCCTGGCCAAGCTCGAGGCCTTCACCCCGAAGATCGGCTACCCCGACCGCTGGCGCGACTACAGCGCCCTGCACGTCGACGGTGATCTCGTCGGCAATGTCCGCCGCGCCGCCGCCTTCGAAAGCGACCGCAACCTGGCCAAACTGGGCGGACCGATCGACCGGGCCGAGTGGTTCATGACCCCCCAGACGGTCAACGCCTACTACAACCCCGGCATGAACGAGATCGTCTTCCCCGCCTCGATCCTCCAGCCGCCTTTCTTCGACCAGGACGCCGACGACGCGGTCAACTATGGGGCGATCGGCGCGGTCATCGGGCACGAGATCGGGCACGGGTTCGACGACCAGGGCAGCCAGTTCGACGGGGCGGGCAACCTGCGGATGTGGTGGACCGAGCAGGACCGCGCGCAGTTCGACGCCCTGGCCCAGCAGCTCATCGAGCAGTTCAACCAGATCGAAAGCCCTTCGGCGCCAGGTAAGTTCATCAACGGCGCGCTCACCGTCGGGGAAAATATCGGCGACCTCGCAGGCATCGGAATCGGCTACGCGGCATACCGGATCGCCCTCGGTGACCAGCCGGCGCCAGAGTTGGACGGGCTGACCGGCGACCAGCGCTTCTTCGCCGGGTGGGCGCAGGTCTGGATGGGCAAGTCCCGTGAAGAGACGGCGACGATGCTGCTCGCCGTCGACCCGCACTCGCCACAGGAGGTCCGGGCCAATGCGGTGCGCAATTTCGACGAGTTCCACGCGGCCTTCGGCGTCCAGCCCGGTGACCGGATGTGGCTCGCTCCCGAGGATCGCGTCCGGATCTTCTGACCGCGTCCCCCGACGTCACCGACGCGCGGCGCACTCCCGGGGGCGCTGGTAGGTCCGGCGCCCGGCCCGGCGAGCGTGTGAGGATAGGGCCATGCTCGAACAGATCTGGCTGATCGTCGTCCTCGTCGTGGTCATCGCCCTCGTCGGGGTGGGGCTTTTCGTCGGCTTCCTGCGCGGCCGCGGCGGCCGTTCGGGCGGCAGGTCCCAGCTCCCGACCCCTTCGCGCCCCGACACCACGGGGTATGCCGGTGGGCCTGGTGACGACGCCGGCCCGCGCCCGGTCGGGGTCGGCACGGACGTGCTGGAACGACCGGTCGACGAATCGGTCGCGACGCTGCCCGAGCTCGCCGAACCCGAGGTGCCGGCATACGAGCGGCCCGAATCCGCACGTGGTCGGCTGGCGCGGCTGCGCGCTCGCCTGGCCCGCAGCAACACCGCCATCGGCAAGGGTCTGCTTGCCCTGCTCTCCCGCGGCGGCCTGGATGAGGCTGCCTGGGAGGATGTCGAAGACACCCTGTTGTCGGCCGACCTGGGCGTCGAGGCGACGACCGAGCTGGTCGCGGCCCTGCGCACCAAGGTGCTCATCGAGGGGACGACCGACGAGGCGACCGTGCGCGGCTGGCTGCGCGCGGAGTTGCTCAAGCTCGTCGACCCGAGCATGGACCGTCGGGTCGCGTCGACCCGGGTCGACAACCGGCCGGCTGTCATTCTCGTCGTCGGCGTCAACGGCACCGGCAAGACCACCACGGTCGGCAAGCTGGCTCGGGTGCTCGTGGCCGAAGACCGCGACGTGCTGCTCGGAGCCGCGGACACCTTCCGTGCTGCCGCGGCCGACCAGCTGCAGACCTGGGGTGAGCGGGTCGGCGTGCCGACCGTCCGGTCTGACCGAGAGGGCGCCGACCCGGCTGCCGTCGCCTTCGACGCCGTCAAGGCGGCCAACGAACTCGAGGCCGACGTCGTGCTCATCGACACCGCGGGCCGGCTGCATAACAAGACCAACCTCATGGACGAACTGGGCAAGGTCAAGCGGGTCATCGAGAAGCAGAGCCCGATCGACGAAGTGCTCCTCGTCCTGGACGCCACGACCGGCCAGAACGGCCTGGAGCAGGCTCGGGTCTTCTCCGACGTCGTCGACGTCACCGGCATCGTGCTGACCAAGCTCGACGGCACTGCCAAGGGCGGAATCGTCGTCGCGGTGCAGCGCAAGCTCGGGGTGCCGGTCAAGCTCGTCGGCTTGGGCGAAGGCCCCGACGACCTCGCGCCCTTCGACCCGGCGGCCTTCGTGGACGCCATCCTCGACTGACGGACAGACCACCTGCTCCAGCGGCGTAACACAGCCCTTACCTGCATCGACCGCATGCAACACCGCTGTAACAGAGGACGCCGCGCCGGGTAACGCAACCGCACCACAGTGCAGCCATGGATGCGATCAACGCGGGTGACACTGCCTGGGTGCTGGCCAGCGCCGGTCTGGTGCTGCTCATGACGCCTGGACTCGCACTGTTCTACGGCGGGATGGTCCGGGCCAAGAGCGTGCTCAACATGATGATGATGAGCTTCATCGCGCTGGGTACGGTCACGGTCGCGTGGGTGTTGTGGGGCTATGGCGAGAGTTTCGGCAACTCCCTCGGAGGGCTGGGGCTCGTCGGCAACCCACTCGGGCACATCGGGCTGCAGGATCTGCTCTCGGCCGACGCCGTGATGGGCCCGGCGGGACACCAGATCCCGACGCTGGCCTTCGCGGCCTTCCAGGGCACTTTCGCGATCATCGCCGTCGCGCTGGTCAGCGGCGCCATCGCCGACCGAGCCAGGTTCTCCACGTGGACGGTGTTCACGGTGATCTGGGCGACCGTCGTCTACTTCCCGGTCGCGCACTGGGTTTTCGATGTCGCGACCCCGACCCACCTCGGTGGCTGGATCGCCAACCAGCTCAAAGCGATCGATTTCGCCGGCGGCACCGTGCTGGAGATCAATTGCGGCGCAGCGGGATTGGCGCTGGCCCTGGTCCTCGGCAAACGGCTGGGCTTCCGCAAGGACCCGATGCGGCCGCACAACCTCACGCTCGTCATGCTCGGCGCTGGACTGCTGTGGTTCGGCTGGTTCGGGTTCAACGCCGGATCGGCGCTCGCCGCAACGGGATCGACCGCCGTGATCTGGATGAACACGCTCGTCGCGGGTGCGGTCGGCATGCTCACCTGGCTCGCTGTCGAGCGTGTGCGCGACGGTCACGCCACCTCTCTCGGCGCGGCGTCCGGCCTGGTGGCCGGCCTCGTCGCGATCACCCCCTCATGCTCGGCGGTCACCCCGGTGGGTGCCATCGCCATCGGGGGGCTCGCCGGGGCGGCCTGCGCGTATGCCGTGGCGTGGAAGTTTCGCTATGGCTATGACGACAGTCTGGACGTCGTCGGGGTGCACCTTGTTGGTGGCCTGGTCGGCACCATCGGGATTGGCCTGTTCGCCAGCAAGGTGGCGCCCGCCGGGGTTGACGGACTCTTCTACGGCGGTGGCGTCGACCAGTTGTGGCGACAGATCGTCGCTGCAGTCGCAGTGCTGGTCTTCTCCTTCGTCGCGACCGGAGCCATCGGCCTCGGTCTGCACCGGGCGATGGGCTTCCGGGTCGACCGAGACGACGAAATG
This sequence comes from Actinomycetales bacterium, assembly GCA_016710385.1. Taxonomy (GTDB): domain Bacteria; phylum Actinomycetota; class Actinomycetes; order Actinomycetales; family Dermatophilaceae; genus Phosphoribacter; species Phosphoribacter freyrii. The sequence goes on along the minus strand of JADJVX010000017.1, from coordinate 198,625 downwards.
CGGGGAGTCGATCTGTCCGAGCACCTGGAGACGGCATACGATCTCGTGCCCCGCGGCGGACGTCTCGGCGTCGGCTCGGCGGCACAGCACCTTCCCGACGCCCGCCACCACGACGGTCACGAACCCACGCCCGCGCTGGCGGCCATCCCGACAGGAGACCTGCGATGAAGCTCATCACCGCGATCATCAAGCCCCATCAACTGGAGACCGTCAAGGAAGCGCTCGAGGCCTTCGGGGTGCACGGCATGACCGTGAGCGAGGCGTCGGGCTACGGCCGCCAGCGTGGCCACAGCGAGGTCTACCGGGGCGCGGAGTACCAGATCGACTTCGTGCCCAAGGTGCGCATGGAGATCCTCGCCGAGGACGACGACGCCGGCCCGATCACCGACGTCATCCTCGGCGCTGCCCGCACCGGGCGGATCGGTGACGGCAAGATCTGGATCATTCCGGTCGAGGCCGTGGTGCGGGTCCGCACCGGCGAACACGGCCCTGGCGCGCTCTGACCGGCGAGTGCGACCGACGCCGTCGACGATGACCCGCAGACCATGACCCGCAGACCATGACCCGCAGACCAGCAGGATCGCCGGGAGTCCCCGTCGTCGATGCGGGCGCCACGTGGCGACTGGGCACCGGTCCAGCTCGCCGAGCGGCCCATGCCGCCGCGATCCGGGACTGGCTCAGCCAGCAGTGGGAAGACGCCACGCAGGGGCTCGATGCCTCGAGAATTGCCCTGGCGTGGGTCGGCAGCCACGCTCGCGCCGAGGGCGGGCCCTGCTCCGATCTCGACCTGGTCCTCGTGCACGACCGGGGGCACCAGGCGCCGGGCCTGGCTGAACTATCGGACCGGCTCTGGTATCCCCTGTGGGACAACGGGATTCGCTTCGATCACGCAGTGCGCACGGTTGCCGAATGCCGCTCGGTCGCCTCCACGGACCTCGCCGCGGCTGTGGGCCTGCTCGATCTGGCGTTCGTCGCCGGCGACGAGTCGGTCGTCCAGGCTGCCCGTGCGGCCACCGCACACGACTGGCGCAAGACCGCGCGCAGCCGATTGGCCGATGTGGTCGAGACCGTCGAGGCGCGCCACCAGCGCTTCGGTGACGCCGCCTACATGTTGGCCCCTGACCTCAAAGAGGCCAGGGGTGGTCTGCGCGACATGGTGGTCCTTCGGTCGCTCACTGCGGCCTGGCTGGCCGACCGGCCGCACGGGGAGGTCGACACGGCATACCACTGGCTGTTGGATGTGCGCGACGCGATCCACCTCGTGACAGGCCGACACCGCGAGCGGCTGGACCGTGAACTCGCCGGTGCCGTGGCGCAGGCTCTCGGCCTCGCCGACCCGGATGCGGTGCTCGTCGAGGTATCCGGGGCCGCTCGACAGGTGGCCCACGCCCTCGACGTGACCGTCCGTCGGGCGCGACAGTCCCAAGCCGCACGTCGGTTGCGCATCGGACCGCGCCGCCCGCAGCTGCGTCCGCTCGGGCATGGGACCTTCGAGCACGACGGCGAGATCGTGCTGGGTGCCGGCACCGCAAAGGCCGAGCCCCTGGTGACCTCGTTGCGGGCGGCCACTGAAGCCGCCCGGGCCGCTCGGCCGCTCGCCCCGGCGACACTCGGTCACCTGGCGACCGCCCTGAGCTCAGCGCCCGGACCGGCACGGTGGGACGCGTCCGCTCGGGAGGCTCTCGGTGAGCTGCTTGCGGCCGGTCCCGCGCTGATCCCCACCTGGGAGGCTCTCGACCTCGCGGGTGTCGTCGACCATTGGTTGCCTGAATGGCAGCTCGTGCGGTGCCGTCCGCAGCACAGCCCGGTGCACCGGCATACCGTCGACCGGCACAGCCTGGAGACCGTGGTGCGCGCTGCCGAACTCGTCCGTCGGGTCACACGGCCAGACCTGCTGCTCATCGCCGCACTGTTGCACGACCTCGGCAAGGGCACCGCGACCATCGAGCATCCCGCCGAAGGGGCGCGGCTCGCCGCTGCGGTGCTGGACCGCTGGGGTATGCCGTCCGCGGACGCCGCGCTCGTGCTCACCTTGGTGCGCGAGCACCTCACACTGGCCGAGCTCGCCACCCGCCGCGACCCGTCCGACCCGGCCACGGCAGACGCCCTGGTGACCGCGATCGGCCATGACGTCGAGACCCTCGAGCTGCTGCACGCCCTGACGGTCGCCGACGCCGCCGCCGTGGGTGGTCAGGCCTGGAACGCGTGGCGGGCCCGGCTCATCGGCGACCTTGTGGCTGCCACGCGCGCGCGGCTCACCGGCGCCCCAGCGCCGTTCGAGCCGGCGGTGGTGGTGCCGGCAGAACTTGCCGAACTCGGCGAGCTCGCCGGCGAGGGAGTGCGCTGCGTCGTCACGCGGGAGACGTCGAGTTGCCGGGTCAGTGTCGCCGCGCCCGATCGGCTGGGGCTCTTTGCCGACGTGGCAGGCCTGCTCGCCGTGGCCGGGCACGGAGTGCGCTCGGCGGCCCTGCGCACGGCCGACGGCCGGGCTGTGCAGGAGTGGCACGTCGATGCGGACGGCGGATCGGTGCCCGACGCGGCGGCGCTGGTGCGCCGGCTGGCCCGGATCACCGAGGGGGACCGCACTCTGCTGGCACGGCTGGACCGCACCCGTGACGTATCGCCGGCCCCCTCAGGTGGCGGCCAAGCCGGCATGCCCTTGGGTCGGCCGGTGTCCTTGCCGGCCGTTGTCGAGATCGTCCCGGACGCATCGCGGGTGGCAACTGTGGTGCGGGTGCGCGGAACCGACCGGCGCGGCCTGTTGCACGACATCGGTCGGGCGGTCGCCAGCTGCGGACTGGGCATCCGCAGCGCTCACGTCGAGACGTATGCCGGGCAAACCCTCGACACGTTCTACGTCACCACGCTCGAGGGCCGGCCGCTCAACCTTGAGTTGACCGACCACCTGCTTGCAGCGGTGCGCCGCGCTGCAGACCCGGCCTGACGGCATACCTCAGCGGTTGCGGGAGGAGAGCACGCAGAACTCGTTGCCCTCGGGGTCGGCGAGCACCGTCCACGACACGTCGGCGCTCTGACCGACGTCGATCCGCGTGGCGCCGCGCGCGACCAGCGCCGCGATCTCGGCGTCGCGGTCTTGGCTGAGGTGAGGGGCGAGATCGATGTGGAGACGGTTCTTGACCGTCTTGCCCTCGGGCACTGGCACGAAGACCAGGCCATGTGGCTGGCGTCGCCACTGCTCATCGGTCTCGATGCCGGCCGTGTCGCTCGCCCATGACGGCACGATGACGACCTCGTCGTCGGCCTCGTAGATGACCTGGAAGTCGAGTGTCTCGGCCCACCAACGGGCCAGGGTGTGGACGTCGTGTGCGTCGACGACGACCGAATACCAGTGCAGGCTCATGCGGGCAGGCTAACCGCCGGGCCCGACAGGTAAGGTTTTCCGGTGTTCACCTCTCTGTCTGACCGGCTGTCCGCCACCTTCCGCAACCTCCGTGGCAAGGGTCGGCTGACCGAGCACGACATCAATGCGACGCTGCGCGACATCCGCATGGCGTTGCTCGACGCCGACGTCGCGCTGCCGGTGGTCAAGAGTTTCGTCGGCGCGATCCGCGAGCGGGCGCTCGGGTCCGAGGTCAACCAGGCTCTCAACCCCGCTCAGCAGGTCGTCAAGATCGTCAACGAGGAGCTCGTCGAGATCCTCGGCGGGCAGACCCGCTCGATCCAGTTCGCCAAGAACCCGCCGACGGTCATCATGCTCGTCGGTCTGCAGGGTTCCGGCAAGACCACCCTGGCCGGCAAGCTCGGCATGTGGCTCAAGGACCAGGGTCACACCCCGTTGCTCGTCGCAGCCGACCTCCAGCGACCGAACGCCGTCACCCAGTTGCAGGTGGTGGGAGAGCGCGCCGGGGTGCCGGTCTTCGCGCCCGAACGGGGCAATGTGTTCGGGCACGACGCGGTCGGTGTCTCGGGATCAGGGTCCTCCGGCGCCCCGGGGGAGGGCACCCGGTCATACGGCGACCCGGTCGAGGTCGCACGACTCGGGCTCGACAAGGCCCGGCAAGCGTTGCACGACGTCGTGATCATCGACACCGCCGGCCGGTTGGCCGTCGATGCCAACCTCATGGCGCAGGCAGGCAACATCCGCGATGCCGTGGCCCCCGACGAGATCCTCTTCGTCATCGACGCGATGATCGGTCAGGCTGCGGTCGACACGGCGGTCGCGTTCCAGGACGGCGTCGGCTTCACCGGTGTCGTGCTGTCCAAGCTCGACGGCGACGCCCGCGGCGGTGCGGCCCTCTCGGTCGCCAAGGTGACCGGCCGGCCGATCATGTTCAGCTCGACCGGCGAGCAGGTCAAGGACTTCGAGGTCTTCCACCCCGACCGGATGGCCGGGCGCATCCTCGACATGGGCGACATCCTCACCCTCATCGAGCAGGCCGAGAAGGCGTTCGACAAGCGCCAGGCCGACGAGATGGCCCGCAAGTTCCTCGCCGAAGAGGACTTCACCTTTGACGACTTTCTCGAGCAGATGGCCGCCATCAAGCGGATGGGCAACTTCAAGGCAATGCTCGGGATGATGCCCGGGATGCAGCAGATGCGTGCCCAGCTCGACGCTTTCGACGAGCGCGAGTTCGACCGGGTCGAGGCAATGGTCCGCTCGATGACTCCCTTCGAACGCACCCACCCCAAGGCCATCAACGGATCGCGACGGGCCCGCATCGCGCGTGGCTCGGGCATGCACGTCAGTGACGTCAACCAACTCTTGGAGCGCTTCGGTCAGGCCCAGAAGATGATGAAGTCGCTGGCTCGCGGTGGCGGTGCCGGCATCCCTGGTATGCCGGGCCTGCCCGGCATGCGCAAGGCCAAGGCGGCCCCGGCACGCAAGAAGGCCAAGAGCGGCAACCCCGCCAAACGCGCCGCAGAGGAACGGGCGGCCGCGCAGCGGGCTGCCGAGTCCCGCGCCGCAGCGGTCGGGAGCGCCTTCGGTATGCCGGGTGGCCCGGCCGGTGGCGGGAGTGCGGGTGGGCAAGCGGGCTCGGGCCTGGACCCGGCCAATCTGCCCAAGGGGTTCGAGAAGTTCCTCGGTCGCTGAGCGCGTCGGCACGCGTATCGCCGCAGGGTGGGCGCCTGCACGGTGAACCGGTCATCCTGACGGCGTGACGAGCGGGCGACGAGTGGCGGTGACCGCGGGTCTTGGACGCGACCTCGCGACGGCATACGTGCGTTCGATGCGGGCGAGCACCGTCGCGATGTCACGGTAGATGCGGTTCGGTGTGGTGCCGACGACGATCACCCCACGTTCGGTGAGCTGGGCGTCGTGTTGGACGGTGGCATCCCACGCCGCAGGCGCACTGTGAAACTGTCGGGAATGGACCATGACCGCCAGGGCGACGTCGTCGAACCACACGTCCGGGGTGACCAAGCGCTGACCCGTCGTGTCGTCGATGAGCTGGGGGTTCGCCCACGGCCTCGGGAGCACCTTGGACGTCGCGATGGCCGCCAGCAAGACGGCCTCCGGTCGAGACCACGCTCCGGTGGCGGCGGCATCGAGGGCACGGCGGACGCTCGCCGAACCGCGGCGGTTGCGCAGGTAGAAGGCATGTGCCAGGTCGTCCCAGGCCACCAACCGGCGCTGCACCGCCTCAATGGCGATCGCCTCGGCCCGCTCGGACAGACCGACGTCCGCACATGCGTCTACGACGGCACGAGCCGGTGACGGCAGGACGATCGCACCACGCACGGCAATCCGCGGGTCCGGAATGGTCGATGCGGTCACGTCCAGCCAGCCGACCCGACGTGGCCGACGGGGCGCTGCCACGGTGATGTGGACCCGCCCAGCGGGGTCGGCGGCAGTGATGCCCCAGGCGCGGGCGGCGGTGAGCCCGCGGAGCACTGCTGTCGGGCCGGCATAGAGCAATCCGGCCACTTGGCGTTGTGGCAGCGTCAGCCCGCCAGGGCCAAGGGCATAGACGCCTGGAAGCACCACGCGCCAAGTGCGCCCGATATGCCACTGCAGCTGCGCCCGGCTGACTCCCGCGGCAAGCAGTTGGGCCCGAGACACCAGCCATTGCTGATGCCGGGCAAGCTCACTGATCTCGTCGGGTAGGTGCACGGAACAACGGTGGCTCAGCGTGTCGACGACCTCATCCGCCGACTGGTGGCCTTGTGGACGACGGTGCGGTCCGTTCGGGGATGGGGACGACGAGAATCTGCAGATGAACCCGCGTGCGGTACTGCGATCCCAGTACCGCACGCTGGTTCATCTGCAGGTTCGCGCCCGGGTAACCTCACGCTCATGGTGACCAAGCGGCTGCACCACCTCGAGCTTGGGGTGTCAGGCCCACGAATCGCGTTCTGCCACGGCCTTTTCGGTCAGGGCCGTAACTGGACTCAGATCGCCAAGGCGCTCGTCGGCGACGACGGCACTGGCGCTCGCGCCACGCTCGTCGACCTGCCCGACCATGGTCGCTCGCCGTGGAGTGACCATTTCTCCTTGCAGGCGTATGCCGCGCATGTCGCCGCGACCCTGCGTGGCCTCGCCCCAGGCGAGCCGTGGACCGTGGTCGGCCACTCCCTCGGCGGCAAGGTGTCGATGCTTGTCGCGCTGTCTCAGCCGGATCTCGTCGAGCGGCTCGTCGTCGTCGACATCGCCCCGCGGCACTACCGGTCCCACCATTGGTACCTCGACTACATCGCCGCGATGCAGGCGTTGCCGTTGGACACCCTGACCAGCCGCGCAGAGGCCGACGCGCTCCTGGCCCCGGTCGTGCCCGAGGCGTCCGTGCGATCGTTCCTGCTGCAGAACCTCCGTCGACACGGTCACACGTGGAGTTGGCAGGTCAACTTCGATGTCTTGGCCGAGGCGGGGACTGGCCAGCGCAGTGTGGCGGGGTGGCCTGCGGCCGACGCGACGGCATACCCGGCGTATGACGGGCCGGTGCTCTGGATCGCCGGTGGACAGTCGCCGTATGTCTCCGCGCACGACGTGGAGCCGATGCGCGCACTCTTTCCCAAGGTGCGGCAGGTGACGATCAAGGACGCGGCCCACTGGGTGCACTCCGACCAGCCGGAGGTCACCGTCGAGATCCTCCGGCGCTTCCTCACCGCGCGCGCCCGCTGACCATCGCGCGGAACTCGGCACTCAGCCGGACTGCTGGGCCAAGGCGACGATTTCGGCAACCATCGCCTCGGCCATGCCCACCGCGATCGACAGGTGACCCTCGCCTGCCAGCAGGTGGGGATAGACCAACGGCAGACGGTCGGCGAGCCACCTCCCGTGCGCCGCGGGCACCATCAGATCGTCCGAGCCCTGCCACAGCGAGACCGGCGTCGAGACGTCGGCGAGGTCGAAGCCCCACGGTCGGGTGAAGGCCACGTCGTCGTCGAGCCAGCCGTCCACACCCTCCCGGAGGGCTTCCCGGAAGCTCGCCACGAGGAAGTCGCCGAATTCATCGGTGAGCACGGCCCGGTCGACTTCGGGGAGCAGCGAACCCATCTCGGCGACGAGGTCAGCAGCCTGCGCCATCCGCAACCCGGGCGCCTGCGCGTCGAGGAACCGCCGCAACTCCGACTCGGAAGCCAAGGCGGCGCCGAACTCGTCGATGTTGTCCTGGCCCATTCCGGCGAGGAAGTCCAGCGACGGCTCACCGAACGGTCCGACACCCGCGATGACCAGCACCGCATCCACCCGATCCGGCAGCCCAGCGGCCGTCGCGAGGGCGTGCGGGCCCCCGCCGGACCACCCCGCGGCGAGGCACCGGGGCGCCCCCAGCCAATCGAGGATCGCGGCCACATCGGAGGCTGCGGCCTCGACCTGCCGCCCGGGGTGGCGGGTGGATCGCCCATACCCCGCCCGCGAGAAGGTGACCAGGCGCAGTCCGTGGTGATGGGCTGCCCGGGCCAGAGCCGGGGCGGGCGTCAGCGCACCAGGGGTCCCGTGATGAAACACCAGCGGCGTCCCACCTTCCGGGCCGGTGACCAAGACCTCGAGGTGACGTCCGTCGGGAAGTGGAAGGAACGGCATACCGACAGCTTGTGTCTGTCTGCCGTCGCGCGCAAGCCGCAGTGCCGCACCTGCTGAGTAGAGTGCCGCCCATGGCAACGGTGCTGCACATCGTCGGTGAGGTGCTGGTCTCGGCGCAGGAGAGCCGACCCGAGTGCTGGGTGATCGACGGACGGGTCTCGTATGCCGCCCCGGTCACCTCCGGGGCCGATGTCCAGACCGTGCGGGGCTGGGCGCTTCCCGGGCTGGTCGACGCGCACTGCCACGTCGGTCTCGATCGCAACGGACCCGTCGACGAGTCCACGAGCCAGACCCAGGCGCTCACCGACCGAGCTGCCGGCACCTTGCTCATCCGCGACGCCGGATCGCCGGCGGACACCCGCTGGATCGACGACCGCGAGGACCTGCCGCGGATCGTCCGGGCCGGCAAGCACATCGCCCGCACGCGACGCTATATCCGCAACTTCGCGCACGAGATCGAGCCGGACGAGCTCGTTGCTCACGTGCGGATGGAGGCCCGCCGCGGTGACGGGTGGGTCAAGCTCGTGGGCGACTGGATCGAGCGCGACCGCGGCGACCTCGCGCCTTGCTGGCCACGAGAGGCGGTCGTGGCCGCCGTGGCCGCCGCGCACGAGGAGGGCGCGCGGGTGACCGCGCACTGCTTCGGCGAGGAGTCGCTGCACGATTTCGCCGCAGCAGGCACCGACTGCATCGAACACGCCACCGGGCTCGACGAGGAATCGACGCGAGCTTTCGCGTCGCAGGGAATCGCGATCGTGCCGACCCTGGTCAACATCACGACCTTCCCCGAGATCGCGGCGCCTGCGGCCGAGAAGTTCCCGGCGTATGCCGCGCACATGCTCGACCTGCACGCCCGGCGCTACGAGACCATCCGTCGCGCTCATGAGGCCGGGGTCCCGATCTACGTCGGCACCGATGCGGGCGGCGCGCTGCCGCACGGACTGGTCGCACAGGAGGCGCTCGAACTCGCCCAGGCCGGCTTGACCCCGGTGGAGGTGCTCTCGGCGGCCTCGTGGGGGGCCCGGGCCTGGCTCGGCCGTCCCGGGCTCGAGGAGGGCGACCCAGCCGACCTGGTGGTCTATGACGCCGACCCGCGGTCGGACCTGCGGGCGCTCGGATCCCCCCGGACGATCGTGCTGCGGGGACGCGCGGTCTGACGAGCGGTCTGACGCGCGGTCTGACGGTCGGTTTGGCGGTTGGAGGAGTGTCGGGCTGCCGGGATGGCTGTACGCCGGAATGCCCGCTTTTGTCGCGTGCGCCGAGAAGGATCACGCTCCAAGCTCCAAAACTTGGTAAAGATTCGTGCGAGAAACCTGTTCAGGCGGGATGACGTGGGACACACTCCCGCGTAGAGGTGGCGGTCACGCCGTTCGGGGCCTCTCACGCGAAGGGTTCACATCCATGAGACCACTGCGCTCACGCGCGCTCGCTGCCATGACAGGAGTGGCAGCGCTCTCTCTCGCTCTCGTCGCACCCACCGCATTCGCGGCTCCCGGTGCGCCGGGTCCTGCGGGGGACAACGGGCTAGGCAAGCACGACCGGGAGTTGCTCGCCCAGGCCAAGGTGCAGGGCAAGAAGACGATCACCCTCATCGTCTCCACCGGCACCAACAAGAACTCCACGGTCGCGTCGGCCGTCGCGGCCTTGGGCGGCAGCGTCGGCTACCGCGACGACGCCATCGGCTACCTGCGGGTCACCGTGCCCGTCGCGGCCGCTGCCCAGGTCGCGGCGATCGCGGGCGTCGAAGCCGTCGACGTCGACGAGGTCGTCCCGCTCGAGGACCCCCGTCCAGACGGACTGACCGGCCCGGTGCCGTATGCCCCGCCCAGCGCATCGACCCCGAAAAGCAACCCCTACATGCCGATCCGGGACACCGGGGCCGTCGACTTCGTGACGGCTCACCCCACGTGGGACGGACGCGGCACGACGATCGCGATCATCGACTCCGGTATCGACCTGGCGCACCCGGCGCTGCAGACGACGACCACCGGTGAGCGCAAGATCGTCGACTGGGTCACCGCGACCGACCCGACCTTCACCGGGACGGCCAACAACGACAGCGACCCCACCTGGATCCAGATGGGCACCCAGGTCAGCGCCACGCCCGGCTTCACCAGCGGCGGAGTCGCCTACACCGCTCCCAAGGCCGGCAGCTACCGCTTCGGGGTCTTCGACGAGCGTCATCCCGACCTCGGCGGCGAGCTCGGCAACGACGTCAACCGCGACGGCAACCCCGCTGGATCCTCGGGGCTCTTCGGGGTCCTCTGGGACGCGACGAGCAACACCGTCTGGGTCGACACCAACCAGAACGGCTCCTTCGCCGACGAATCCGGGATGACCGACTACAAGGTCCGCTATGACGTGGGGTACTTCGGCACGGACCGAGCCGACACGGCATACCAGGATCGGATGCCGTTCGTCGTCCAGACCGACGGCAAGAACAAGGTCGTCAACATCGGCATCGTCTCCGGCGCGCACGGCTCACACGTCGCGGGCATCACCGCCGCCAACGGCATGTTCGGTGGCGCGATGACCGGTGCCGCTCCAGGCGCCAAGCTCGTCTCGGTGCGCGTCTGCCTCTTCGTCGGCGGGTGCACCTCGCACGCGCTGCTCGAGGGCATGATCCTCGCGGCCAAGCAGATGAACGTCGACGTCATCAACATGTCGATCGGTGGTCTGCCGGCGCTCAACGACGGCAACAACGCCCGCGCGGCGCTCTACGACAAGCTCATCGAGACCTACAAGGTGCAGATGTTCATCTCGGCGGGCAACTCCGGCGCCGGGCTCAACACCATCGGCGACCCGTCGGTCGCGTCCAAGGTCATGAGCGTGGGCTCCTACATCACGAACGACACGTGGAAGTCCAACTACGGCTCGTCGACGACCAAGGCCGACAACATCCACCCCTACTCCTCGCGCGGCCCGCGTGAAGACGGTGGCTTCAAGCCCCAAATCCTCGCGCCCGGATCGGCAGTCTCGACGGTCCCGACCTGGCAGAGCCCGGCCGGCGCATGCCTGCCCTATGACTGCCCGCCCGGTTACGCGATGTTCAACGGCACGTCGATGGCCTCCCCGCAGGCTGCTGGCGCAGCTGCCTTGCTCGTCTCGGCGGCCAAGGCGACCGGCACGCAGTACAAGCCGGCGCAGTTGCGCCAGGCGGTCAACTCCAGCGCGCGCTTCATCGACGGCTACGGCGCCTACGAGCAGGGCAATGGGCTGATGAACGTCCCAGCGGCCTGGGCGCTGCTGGCCACCCAGGCCAAGGTGGTCGACGTGCAGGCCCGGGTCGCGGTCAACACCGTGATCTCCGGTTTCCTCGCCACGCCCAACGTCGGCACCGGGATCTATGACCGGGAAGGCGTGAAGGCCGGCGACAGCTACGTGCGCACCTACACCTTCACCCGCACCTCGGGTGGTGGCGGCACGATCACGTATGCCGTGAAGTGGGTCGGCAACGACGGCACCTTCGCATCGGCACGCTCGGTCGCCCTGCCGCTCAACACTCCGGTGAGTTTCCCGGTCACCGTCACAGCCGCGAGCTCCGGCATCCATTCGGCGATCCTCAACCTCGACGATCCCGCCAACCCCGGAGTCGAGGCGCAGACGATGAACACCATCGTCGCGGCCGATCAGTTCACCGCTGCCAACGGGTATGCCGTGACCAAGAGCGGCACCATCGCTCGCAACCAGTCGACGAGCCACTTCTTCAAAGTCCCGGCGAACACGCCGGCGTTCAAGGTGGATCTCACCGGCGGCGGCACGACGGCCGGAGCCGGCCAGATCCGGTTCCTGCGCTTCCACCCGTATGGAGTGGGCATCGACGCCAACTCGACGCCGTACTGGTACAACCCGCCGGTGCCGACCTGCGTGGGCACCACCCAGTGCAGCGCAGCTGCCGCGGTGAGCCGCACCGTCAGCAACCCGCAGCCGGGCGTGTGGGAGGTCGCGGTCGAGATGCGCCGCACCTCCGACGCGATCGAGGCGCCGTACTCCATCACGGCCTCCGTGCTCGGGGCGACGGTCACCCCGATCGTCATCCCGACGGCCCAGGTGGGCGTCCCGGTGACGGCGTCGGCGACGGCGACAAATATCTACGGCACCTTCACCGGACGCATGGTGGGTGGCACCCTCGGCAGCGCGCTGCGGGCTACGCCGACCATCTCGACCGGGCAGATGCACACGACGACGGTTGACGTGCCGGCCGGGGCCAGCTCCTTGCGGGCGACCATCGGATCGACGTCGGACGCCGCCGCAGACCTCGACCTGTATGTCTACGGACCGACAGGAGCCCTCGCCGGGCAGTCGGCCGACGGCGACAGCGAGGAATCGGTGACGATCGGGAGCCCGGCGCCGGGGCGGTACACCGTCGTCGTCGACGGCTACTCCGTGCCAGCCGGCTCCACGACGTACTCCTACGTCGATGTCGTCACCGCGGCGCAGTACGGCTCGGTGTCCCTCACCGACGCCAACGCCGAACGGTTGAGCGGGGCCAGCTGGACCGTCCCGGTCACCGTGACGGCAGGGGCAGTCCCGGCCACCGGCCGGGTGTTGCTCGGTGCGGTGCGTGTCGCGACGAGCGCCAATGTCGTCGTCGGCACAGGCGACGTGCTTGTCCAGGCCGTGACGCCGTGACCTGGTGAACGTCATCACCTAACGGTGACCGAGGGGGAGGGGCCAGCAGGCTCCTCCCCCTCGTGCGTGCTTCCGCTAGCGCGGGTGGCCGCTGGGCGTCGCCGTTAGGCTGCCGCGATGACGTTGTCACGGGCGGGCGGACGGGTGCGGGTGGCGGCGGTCACCGCCGGTGATCTGCCCGCGCTGAGCACCGCCACCGAGGCATCCCAGGAGCGGATCACGCGGTGGGGGCCATCGGGACTCGACAGCCTGCAGACGCTGGTCGCCGAGCAAGGCCAGGGCCGGCTCACCTTCCTCGTCCACGTCCACCCCAGCCTGCTGGTGGCCGCCGCGGGCCATGGCATAGCCGCCCGGATCAACCTCAACGGCATCGTCCGGGGCCGGGCATCGTCGGCCACGCTCGGCTACGACGCCTTCGACCCGTATGCCGGTCGCGGCCTGCTGCGCGAAGGGTTGGCCCTCGTCGTGGATCACGCGTTCGCGCGGCAACCCGAGGGGCTTGGTCTTCACCGACTGGAGGCCGGTGTGCAGCCGGGCAATGAACGTTCTGCGTTGTTGCTGCGGTCGTTGGGCTTCCAGCGCGAGGGCTTCTCGCCGCGCCTGGTGTGGGTGCCGACGTTGGGTGATCCAGCCGATGGTTGGCGCGACCATGACCGCTTTGCGCTGACCTGTGAGAACTGGCCCGGCTCGGCTCGGGTCGACGAGATCGCCTTCAAGGCCACGCCAACGCGCCGGATCGTGTGCCTCGTCAACGGCATGCCGGGGGCTGGGAAGTCCACTCTCGCCACGAGGCTAGCCGCCGAGTTGGGACTGCCACTGCTGCGCAAAGATGCGGTCAAGGAGGCGTTTGCCGATGCGCTCGCCGGAGCCGACGACCTCACCGACCGCACGCGGCAACGGACCACCGGGGTCGGCGCGATGGAAGCCATGTGGGCACTGCTCGCCGAAAGTCCCTGCGGCGCAATCGTCGAGATGTGGGCACCACCCAGCCGCGACCGCACCTTCGTCGAGGCCGGCCTGCGCCGCGCCGGGCTCGACCCCGCACTCGTGTCCGAGGTGTTCTGCGACGTGCCAGTATCCGTCGCCCGGCAGCGGTATGCCGTCCGCGAAACGAGCGGGCAACGGCATAGCGTGCATCGGACGGTCTCGGAACAGGAGTGGGCCTGGGTGGCCGAGCACGGCATACCGCTGGGGCTTGGGCCGACCCTCAGGGTCGACACGTCGCGGCCCGTGAGTGACCGCGAGGTCGCGCGTCTGGCCGTTCAGATCGCCACAGCCGCGCCAGCCATGCCATAGCAGTCGCCGGGGCTTGCCAGAAGATCTGGCAGAATGGCCCGCTGTACCCGTCTGGGCTGGGCATTGTTCCCTGCCCCGCTCGGATGCCTACACACCGAGCCACGGCACCCCGCGTGTTCCTCTCGCGGTCTGGCCGTGCCTCACAACCGAAGGATGCATCGACTGTGGCTGTGAAGATTCGCCTCAAGCGGATGGGCAAGATCCGCGCTCCGTTCTACCGCGTCGTGGTCATGGACTCGCGCACCAAGCGTGACGGCCGCGCGATCGAAGAGATCGGCAAGTACCACCCGACCGAGCACCCCTCGGTCATCGACATCAACGGCGAGCGTGCGCAGTACTGGCTCGCCCAGGGCGCCCAGCCCACCGAAGCCGTCGTCGCACTGTTCAAGGTGACCGGTGACTGGCAGAAGTTCAAGGGCCTCGACGGCGCGGAGGGCACCCTCCAGGTCGCCCCCGCCAAGGCGAGCAAGCGCGCTGCCTACGATGCTGCTCTGGCAGCCGCCGGCAAGTCGCTGGAGCTCAAGGTTGGCGCGACCGCCCGCCCGAAGAAGGCTGCCAAGCTCGTCGAGGACGCCCCTGCGGCTCCCGCTGCTGAGGCGTCGGCTGCCCAGGCCCCCGCAGCTGCCGCTGACGGTGGAAGCGGTGCCGACTCGGCCGCCCCGCTCGCTGACGGCTCGGCCCCGGAGGGCTTCACGATCAAGGGCAACAAGGACTCGATGAAATACCACGAGCCGGACGGCCAGTGGTATGCCGCGACGGTCGCCGAGGTCTGGTTCAAGACTGCTGCCGCTGCTGAGGCTGCTGGGTTCGTCAAGGCTGGAGCCTGACCGTGCTCGAAGAGGCCCTGGAACACCTGGTCAAGGGCATCGTCGACCACGAGGACGAGGTCGTCGTGCGGCGCAAGGACCTGCGCCGGGGCGAGCTGCTCGAGGTGCGGGTGCACCCTGAGGACCTCGGCCGGGTCATCGGACGGTCCGGTCGCACGGCCAGCGCGCTGCGCACCGTCATCGGGGCGCTGTCGGGCGGGTCGAACATCCGGGTCGACATCGTGGATACCGATCGGCGCTAGCCGATCCGACAGAGATACCGATCGGCGCTAGCCGATCCGACAGGACTGCGAGTGAGGGCCCCGTTGCCGCGGCAGCGGGGCCCTCATCCGTGCTGAGAGGATGGCGAAATGACTCATGTCGTCGCGCGCATCGGCAAGCCGCACGGGATCAAGGGCGAGGTGACCGTGCAGGCGCACACCGACGACCCAGCCGGCCGGTTCGCCGTCGGGACGGTGCTGCCGACCAGAGCGGCTGCGGGCAGCGGCGTGCCGCTCGCGTTGACGATCAGCTCGGCCCGGGATCACAACGGCGTCTGGTTGTTGGGCTTCGAGGAGATCCCTGATCGCACGGGCGCAGAGGGGTTGCGAGGCACCCGGCTGCTCACCCCGGAGGGCGGTGAGGAGTTGCTCGAACCCGACGAGGGCGGCGACGCATGGTACGAGGAACAACTCGTCGGGCTCGCGGCGGTTCGCGCCGATGGTTCGGTCGTCGGCACCGTGTCAGGCCTGGACATCGGCCCTGGTCAGGATCGCCTGGTGCTCACCCTCCCGGACGGCCGGACGGCATACCTGCCGTTCGTCGCGGCGCTGGTGCCCGAAGTGGACCTCGCGGGCGGTCGCATCGTCGTGGCGCCACCGGAGGGGCTGCTGGAGCTGGACGCCTGACATGCGCATCGACGTGGTGACGATCTTCCCGGATTACCTTGCGCCGCTGGGACTTTCGCTGATCGGCAAGGCTCGGGAGCAGGGCCGGCTCGATGTGCGTGTCCACGATCTGCGTGATTTCACCCATGACCGGCACCGCACGGTCGACGACACTCCCTACGGCGGGGGAGCGGGCATGGTCATGCGCCCCGAGCCCTGGGGCGAAGCCCTGGACGCGCTGCTGGACTCGGGCTCCGAGTCTGTGCCGCGGCTGATCGTGCCGACCCCATCCGGTATGCCGTTCACGCAGGCTTTAGCGCGCGAACTCGCCGGCGAACCCTGGCTGGCGTTTGCATGTGGACGCTACGAGGGCATCGACGAGCGGGTGCTCGACCACGCCGCCCAGCGGATGCCGGTGCTGCCGGTGTCGCTCGGGGATTACGTGCTCAACGGCGGCGAGGTGGCGGTGCTGGCGATCATCGAGGCGGTCGCGCGACTGCTGCCCGGGGTCATCGGCAATGCCGAGTCGCTTGTCGAGGAGTCGCACGAGGACGGCCTGCTCGAGTATCCCGTCTACACCAAACCGGCATCCTGGCGCGGCCTGGACGTGCCCGAGATCCTGCTGTCCGGCAACCACGGGGCGATCGCCGCCTGGCGGCAGGCCCAGCGCGTCGAACGCACCCGAGCCCGCCGCCCCGACCTGCTGAGGTGACCCCCACTACGCCAGTGGTGCGTTAGCCGGGACGAATCGACGCGCCCGATTACCGGAACGCCTGGTGCTCTGGCACACTTGACCCTTGCGTCTTCGCCACATCGCCCCTGCCACAGGGGGAGGGCCGCACCCGACCGAGGTCGGCGCGGCGCGCGGCGGGCCGGACGGCATACCTAATCGAGACTGACCCACCCGAGGCGACCTGTGGCGCGTCGAGAAAGCGAACGAGACATGCACCAGTTGGACGGCGTCGACGCCGCGTCGATGCGCAGTGACATCCCGCAGTTCCGGGCTGGCGACACCCTCAAGGTGCACGTCAAGGTCATCGAAGGAAGCCGCTCCCGGGTCCAGGTCTTCCAGGGCATCGTCATCCGCCGGCACGGCGGGGGCCTGGGCGAGACCTTCACCGTGCGCAAGGTGAGCTTCGGTGTCGGCGTCGAGCGCACCTTCCCGGTGCACACACCGATCATCGACAAGATCGAGGTCGTCACCCGCGGTGACGTCCGTCGCGCGAAGCTCTACTACCTGCGCGACCTGCGCGGCAAGGCCGCCAAGATCAAGGAGAAGCGTTCCGACGCTGCCAAGTCCGACGCCTGACGCCGTCGGCTGGACGCCAGACGTGCCGCACTCTGCGACGCCGGCCGACCGGGAACCCTCGGTCGAGCCGGCGTCAGCGTCTCGGCGCGACTCCCGCGGCGACGGTCCGGCGCCCCGGACCCGGCGCGAGGCGAAGGAATTCGCGCGCCAGGAGAGCGACCGCGAGCGTCGTCGGCATCGCGGGCGGGACCGGGCCGAGATCAGCCACTGGCTAGCGACCTTCGCAGTGGCGATCGTCGTCATGCTGCTCGTGCGCGGTTTCCTCGTGCAGTCGTTCTCGGTGCCGTCCGGCTCGATGGAACCGACGCTCATGCCCGGAGATCGCATCCTCGTGAGTCGGCTGCAACGAGGGCCGTCCATCGAGCGCGGCGACGTCGTGGTCTTCGACGGCACCGGCACCTGGGGAGCACCAGCGGGCGCCGACACTCCCAACTCTGGGGTTAAGGGCATTCTCAAGTCGATGGCCACGCTGGTGTCATTGGGCTCGGGCGCCGATTACGTCAAGCGAGTGGTGGGAGTGCCCGGCGACCACGTCGTGTGCTGTGCCCCGGACGGGCGGATCACCGTCAACGGCACCCCGGTGAGTGAGCCTTACGTCTATCCCGGTAACGCTCCGAGTCTGCAGCCCTTCGACATCACCGTGCCCGATGGGCGGATCTGGGTGCTCGGTGACCACCGGAGTGCATCGGCCGACTCGCGAGCTCACCTCGGCTCGCCGGGCGGCGGGCTCATCCCGCTCGACGCGGTCGTTGGCCGGGCCTGGGTGAGGTATTGGCCGCTCGGTCGACTCGGAGGGCTGACACCCGCGCCGACGCTGCAGCAGATCCCCAAGACACCCAGCGCGCCATCCTAGGATGGCGCCCTGATGACAGCGCCGGACGCGGGAATGCAGCACGACGAGGGGACCCCTGGTCGCGCCGTCGGCCACCCTGCGGCCGCTGAATCTGTCGCCGCCGCACGGCATACCTCACGCGCAACAGCCGAGGAGGCACGCCAGGCGCCGCGTTCCTTCGGGCGGTGGCTGCTCGCGGCCGCCCGCGAGGTCGTCATCGTGGTGAGCCTGGCGATGGTGCTCTCGCTCATCGTCAAGACCTTCCTGCTGCAGCCCTTCCACATCCCGTCCGGCTCGATGGAGGACACCCTCATCAAGGACGACCGGGTCGTGGTCGGCAAGCTCACCCCGGGGCCGATCGCGTTGCAGCGCGGCGACGTCGTGGTCTTCGCCGATCCCGACAACTGGTTGGGCGAGGTGCCGGTCAAGCAACGCACGCCGATCCAGAGCCTGCTGATCTTCCTCGGCCTCGCTCCCGATGACTCCGACGAGCACCTCATCAAGCGGGTCATCGGACTGCCCGGCGACACGGTCGCCTGCTGCGATGTCCAGGGAAGGGTGAGCGTCAACGGCGTCGCGATCGTCGAGCCCTACGTCAAGCCTGGCGACACCCCCGGCGGCGGACGGCCCGACTTCTCCGTCGTCGTCCCGGCCGGAAAAGTCTGGGTCATGGGCGACCACCGCAGCGACTCCGCCGACTCTCGCATGCACGACGACGGCACCGGCGCGCTGGGGTCGGTGCCGATCGACAAGATCCACGGGCGGGCTCTCATGATCGTCTGGCCGCTGTCCCGGCTGACCTGGATCACCGCGCCCCAGTCGGTGTTCGGATCCGTACCGGCTCCCACATCGGCTCCCACGCCGGCTCCCTGAGCTCATGGCCGCCACCCGCACCACGTCGGCGCGCCCTCGTCGCTCTGCCGCGCCCACGTTGCGGGTCGAACGGGCCCTGCAACGGGCCGGGCACCCATTGCTCGCCGGAATGGACGAAGTCGGGCGGGGCGCGCTCGCTGGTCCGGTGACCGTGGGGGTCGTCGTCATCGACGAGGCCTGTCGCAGCGCTCCGACCGGCGTGCGTGACTCAAAGTTGCTCACCCATGTCGCCCGCGAGCGGCTCGTGCCCCGCATCCAGCGGTGGGCTCCCGCCTTCGCGGTCGGCCATGCGACTGCGCAGGAGATCGATCTCGTCGGGATCATCGCGGCATTGCGCCTGGCCGGGTTGCGCGCCCTGGCGTCCTTGCCGCTGCGCCCGGACCTCATCGTCCTCGACGGCAACCACGACTGGCTCACTCCTCCCGAACGCGTGGGACTGTTCGAGTTCGCCGACGCGGGTCCCGGAGAGTTGGCGGGTGGGTCGGGGGGATCGCTCGGGTCAGCCGCCGGGACGCACCTGTTCGCCCCGTATGCCGGGTCGCCGCCGGTCACGACGATGATCAAGGCCGATCTCACCTGCTCGTCGGTGGCGGCCGCCTCAGTGCTGGCGAAGGTCACCCGAGACCGGCTGATGATCGAGCTGGACGGTGAGCACCCGGCATACGGATGGGCCGTGAACAAGGGGTATGCCGCCCCCGACCACCTCGCCGCCCTGGAGCGGCACGGGCCGTGTGAGCTGCACCGACGGTCCTGGCGGCTGCCGGGTGGTCCGGCTGGCGGCCACGCCGGTGCTGGCACCGCCGCCGCGGTAGAGGTGATAGAACGGGACGACGACCCGCGCGAGACCACCGATGATCCAGCGCACAGCGATCAGTCGCTGATCCACCAGTGAGGACGACCCGATGAGCTCCGAGGACCTCGAGAAGTACGAGACCGAGCAGGAGCTTGCCCTTTACCGCGAATACCGAGATGTCGTCTCGCTCTTCACCCATGTCGTCGAGACTGAGCGCAGGTTCTATCTGTGCAATTCGGTCGACATGAAGGTGCGCTCCGACGGTGGGGAGGTCTTCTTCGACCTCACCATGACCGATGCCTGGGTGTGGGACATCTATCGTCCGGCGCGGTTCGTCAAGTCGGTGCGGGTCGTGACGTTCAAGGACGTCAACATCGAGGAACTGCCCAAGACAGAGTTGCAACTGCCCTGATGGGGCCGCGGTCCTGACGGGCGGCGGGCGGGGCTGTCCACATCCCCGCCGGGTGAGTCCCACCGTCCACAACGCGGCTGGCGCGCTGGTGCGCGAGGTGGCTGTCGGGGAGCACGCTGCGGGACATGTCCACTCCTTCTCCGGTGCGTGCCGCAGCCGGTATGCCGTATCGGATCGCTGCTGCTGTCGGTCAATACGGCGAGCGGCTCGCCGCTCGCTATCTGCGCGACCTCGGGTATGCCGTCCTCGCGGCCAACTGGCGCTGCCCTCAGGGCGAGATCGACATCGTCGCCCGCGACGGCCCCACCCTGGTGGTGTGTGAGGTCAAGACGCGTCGCGGGGTGAGCTATGGGTCGCCCCAGGCAGCCGTCACGCCGCACAAGCTGGCCCGGCTGCGCCGGCTTGCCGCCGTTTGGGTGCAGGACCACCCAGGGGACTACGGCCACCTGCGGGTCGACGTGGTCGCGGTCTCCCGGCCGCCGACCGGCCCGGCGCTCGTCGAGCATCTCGTGGGGGTGGGCTGACATGGGCCTGGGCCGCACGCTGGGTGTCGGACTCATCGGGATGGATGGCTTGGTTGTCGACGTCGAGGTCGACGTGTCGTCTGGGCTGCCGGCCTTCACCATCGGCGGGCGGCCCGACCCCTCGTGCGCCCAAGCACCCGACCGAGTGCGCGCAGCAGCCTCCAATAGCGGGTATGCCGTGCCGCAACGTCGTGTGACGGTCAATCTCTCACCGGCCTCGGTGCCCAAGATCGGCAGTGGCTTCGATCTGGCCATCCTCGTCGCCGTCCTCATCGCCGAGGGCGACATTCCTGCCGGCGTCGCGGCTGACGTCGGGCACATCGGCGAGCTCGGCCTGGACGGTTCGGTCCGACCCGTGCGTGGTGTTCTGTCGATGGTGCTGGCCGCCGCAGCCGCTGGGGTGCGGCATGTCGTGGTGCCGGTGGCCAACGCGCGGGAAGCCCGGTTGGCCGCCGGGGTGACGGTGCACCCGGTCGCCGAGGTGGCTGAGCTCGTGACCCGATATCGCGCCCTGGCCGCCGGTTTGACGGTCTCGGCCGTCCCAGAGCCCGCCCTGGCCGACGAGCCCGACGCGCCCATTCCGGATCTGGCCGATGTCGTGGGCCAGGCGGAGGCGAGACTGGCCCTGGAGATCGCGGCGGCCGGAGCTCATCACATGTTTCTCGTCGGCCCGCCGGGTGCAGGCAAGTCGATGCTGGCCGAACGACTCCCCGGGTTGCTCCCGCCGCTGGATGCAGCGCAGGCGTTGGAGGTCACCGCCATCGCGTCGCTGTCCGGCCGCATCGGCCGCTTCGACGGGCTCTGTCGTCGTCCACCGTTCGTCGCGCCGCACCACGGGGCATCGATGGCGGCCATCATCGGCGGCGGATCCGGCCTGGTCACCCCTGGTGCGATCACCCAGGCCCACCGCGGGGTGCTGTTCCTCGATGAGGCTCCGGAGTTTCGCAGCCATGTGCTTCAGGCGCTCCGTCAACCCATGGAGTCGGGCACGGTCGTCGTGGCCCGTGCCGCGGGACGGTTCCGTTACCCCTGCCGCTTCCAGTTGGTCCTCGCGGCCAATCCGTGCCCGTGCGGGTTCGGGTTCGGCAAGGGCGATCGGTGCCAATGCTCGATCGTGCGGCGCCGCAGCTATGCCGCCAAACTTGCCGGCCCGTTGCTCGACCGGGTCGACCTGCAGGTGCTGGTCCCGGTGCCGGTTCGGTCCGCCCTGCTGGGGCCGCCGGGGGAGTCGACCGCCGTGGTGGCAGCCCGCGTTCGTGCCGCACGGGAGGTCGCGGCCAAGCGCTGGTCGGGCAGCGCGTATGCCGTGAACGGCGAGGTGCCTGGCTCGGTCTTGCGTTCCCGCCGGTTCCGGCTCGACCCCGCGACGACCCTCGACATCGATCGAAGCGTTGACCTGGGCACGCTGTCGCTGCGTGGCTACGACCGTTGTCTGCGCGTCGCGTGGACCGTCGCCGACCTCGGCGGCCGCACCGTGCCGACCCGTGACGACGTCGGACTGGCCCTGTCGCTGCGACACCAATCGGGGATGGCGGCATGATCACGGACGCTGACCAGACGGACGCCGAGTTGCTCGATCCGAGCACCGAGCGGGGTGCGCGAGCTGTTCTGTCGCACCTGGTCGAAGCCGGGGATCACACGCTCTCGGCGCTCTTGGAGGCCGACCCGGCCCCGGAGGTGCTCGCTCGCGTGCTCAGTGATTCCTCCCCTGAGTTCGGTGCGGCCCGGCTTCGAGCGGCACGAGTCGACACCCGCGCATCGGCGGCCTACGCCATCCGGCAGGGCATTTCGGTGCTTGTGCCGGGGGATGCCCAGTGGCCAGAGGGCCTGACCGACGTGGCTGAGGCTCCGATCTGCCTGTGGGTCGACGGACCGCTGGAGCTGTCCAGGTTGCGGTGGTCAGGAGTGTCCATCGTAGGATCGCGCGCCGCGACGGCATACGGGCGGGACATCGCGGCGGGTCTGGCAGCAGGGCTCTCCGAGCGCGGGTATGCCGTGGTGTCCGGTGCCGCGTTCGGCATCGATGCGGCCGCCCATCGAGGCGCACTCGTCGCAGGGCGCGGGGGCACGGTGGCGGTCCTGGCCGGAGGTGTCGACCGCCCTTATCCCAGTGCCCACGGCCCGCTACTGGCCGAGTTGCGGGAGCGGGGGGCCGTCCTGAGCGAGTCACCGCCCGGCTGGGCGCCGCAGCGCCACCGCTTTCTATTGCGCAACCGGATCATCGCTGCGATGACGGCGGGCACCGTCGTGGTCGAGGCCGGTCTGCGCTCCGGCTCGCTCAACACCGCGCGACATGCGGCGACGATCGGGCGACCGGTGGGGGTGGTCCCGGGCCCGGTGACCTCGATGCTGTCTGCGGGATGCCATCAGGCGGTGCGGGACGGGGTGGCGATGCTCGTCACCGACGTGGCCGAGGTGCTCGATCTCGTGGGACGGATGGGACAGGACGCTGCGGCGCGACCCAGTGCACCGGCTGCGCCTCAGGACCTGTTGAGTGCTGCCGACCAGGTGGTCTGGGCGGCACTGCCCATCCGCGCGGCGACATCGGTCGACGCACTCGTTTTCGCCACCGGTGTGGCCCCTGGTGCGCTGATGGCGGCACTGACGAGGTTGGAGCTGGCCGGTCTCGCGGCGCGGGTAGGCGCAGATTGGCGGCGCCGGGTGCCGTGAGGCGACCACGACATCTGGCGGTCCAACTGGCGCCACCTGGGTGTGGATGCGGTGGTGTGTCAGGGTGGGCAGGTGACCTCAGCGGATGGTGTGCTCGACTCGGCCTGGTGGCTGTCCGATTTCCGGACCCATCTGGTCTCGGAACGGGGGCTGTCGGCGCACACGTGTCGCGCCTACGGCTCGGACGTCGCGGCGCTGGCGACCTTCCTCAGCGGTGCGCGGGGCGTCGGCAGGCCCTCCGAGACAGACCTCGCCGACCTGCGGGCGTGGCTGGCGACCCTCGCGCGGACTGGCAGTCGTGCCACGGTGGCTCGGCGGGCGGCAGCCATCCGCACGTTTTTCGGCTGGGCGGCTCGGACCGGCCGGGTCGCGACCGACCCCGCACTGCGTCTCGTGGCGCCGCGCCGGCATGCCACCCTCCCGGCCGTCCTCCGCGCGGACGAGGCGACCGCGCTCATGGAGGCTGCCGGCTCAGCAGCCGAGAACGGCGACCCGCTCGACGCTCGGGACCGGGCCTGTCTCGAACTCCTCTACGCCAGTGGGGTCCGGGTGAGCGAACTTGTGGGATGCGATGTCGATGACGTCGACCTCGATCGCCAGGTGGTGCGCGTGTTGGGCAAGGGCGGCAAGGAGCGGGTCGTGCCGTTCGGCGCCCCAGCGGCCCGAGCGGTCACGGACTGGCTGGCGGTGCGACCAGCCCTGATCACGCCGAGCAGCGGCCACGCACTCTTCCTCGGCCGGCGGGGGCGCCGCGCCGACCCCCGCCAGATCCGCTCGGCCGTCCACCGGCTGCTCAGCCAGGTGCCGCATGCCCCCGACCTTGGCCCACACGGGTTGCGGCACAGCGCTGCCACCCATCTCCTGGACGGCGGAGCGGACCTGCGGGTCGTCCAGGAACTGCTCGGGCACGCCAGTCTCACGACCACCCAGCTCTACACGCACGTGTCACCCGAACGGCTGCGCCGCTCCTACGAACAGGCCCATCCACGAGCCTGACGGTGTTGCCAACTCGACCATGTGGCCGCCGGTCTGACACCATGGTTGGACCCCGATACCGCCCATGAAGAGGCAGTGCCACCCGTGTCCGTCACCTCCCCGCCGCAGCGGCGCGCCGACGCGCGCGCGCGCTCACGGGAGCCGGAGGTGCCGCAGACGCGGCGGACGCTTCGTCACGGAAGCAGCGCTCATCGTCGGCGGATGCACCGGTTGCGCCGGTCGGTGTTCGTGGCCATCACTGCCCTGCTCTTCGGCACAGTGGTCGCCCGGGTGACCCAGGATCCAGCGGTCGCGTTGCCTCGTCCGGCGGTCGTTTCCAGTTCCCGAGTCGTGGCCCTCGACCCGGCAGCCACCTCCACTGGTGCTGCTGGGGCCAGCGCCACGAGGGTTGCGGGGGCCGCACCGACTGCCGCGCACAGCGAGTCCGAGGCGTCCAGCTCCACGGGCGCACAGTCGCCGTCCGTTGGGGCTGCCGCGGACGCAACACCTCCGGCAGCAGGCCGCGCGGCGCCCACCACCGCCTCGCCCGGCGACGCGGAAGAGGGCGTGGCAGAGCCCGTCGTGACGCCTGGGGCCACCGTGGTCGAGGTGCCGCAGTCCGCTGCAGGAACGCTCCATCTCGTCGGCATTCCTCAGCTTCCGGCGCGCAGCACGGGTCGGACAATCCGTTTCGCGATCGAGATCGAGGATGGGCTCACCATCCCCGATGCCGAGTTCGCCGCCGCCGTGGCGCGAGTGCTCGTCGACGACCGAGGCTGGCAGGCCGCCGACGGGGTGCATTTCGTGGCGGTGTCTCCGGCGGAGGTGGCTGCGGGGGCCCACACCGATATCCGGGTCGTGCTTGCCACCCCAACGCTCACGGCCAAGCTCTGCGCGCCGCTGGACACGGCGATGGCGCAAGTGTCGTGTTGGAACGGGTCACGCGCCGTGCTCAACCTGCAGCGGTGGTTGCGTGGCGCGGCAACCTACGGCGAGGACCTGGAGTCCTACCGCACCTATCTGGTCAACCACGAAGTCGGGCATGGCCTGGGCCACCGGCACGCCCAATGCCCCACCGCGGGCTCGCCCGCGCCGATCATGGTGCAGCAGACCAAGAGTCTCGACGGATGCACGGCCTGGCCCTGGCCGACCCGTCCGTGACAGCTGTCCTCCGAAAGCCGTGAGCGGCAGCAACACCACCCGGCCCTGGAGCCAGGCCAGCGGATCGAGATAGGCCTGCCCACGCAGCACCCCCCAGTGCAGACACGGCGAGCCGCCACAGTGTCCGGTCGCCGCGGCGACCCGGCCCACCCCGTCTCCAGCAGCCACCGAGGCACCGACCGGCAGGAGGGCCTGCACGGGTTCCAGCGTGCTGCGCAGCCCGGTGGAATGCGCGATAACGACCACCGGCCGGCCGGCCACCATCCCGGCGAAGCTCACCGTGCCAGCCGCAGGAGCCCAGACCTGGCTCCCCTCAGCGACCGCCAGGTCGACGCCGCGGTGGCCGGCACCCCAGCGCGACTGCGGCGGATCGAAACGGCGGCTCACGAGGTGTGGCGCTGGCACGGGCCAGACCCGCTCAGCCGCAGGCGCACCGACCCGCGATGCGGTGCTGCGCGAGAACATCGTGGCTGCGTCGGCCGACTGGACTGGCACGGCGAACGACACCAGCCCGAGCACAAGCACAGGGATGCCGCGCAGCCACGTGGAGAAGGAGTTCACCCGACTACTTCAGGCGATCATGTCCACCGGCGCTAGCCGTGCGCACTGCAGCTGTGGACGGCGGGTCAGCGCGACTCGGGCTGGGGATAACCCGAACGCTGGGGGACAACCTGAGCCGACCGTGACGATCCGCCGGCACACAGCGAGGCAGTCAGCCCCGGCCGAGGGTCGCCAACCGCTCGGCTGCCTCGGCGAGCACCTCGTCGCGTTTGCAGAAGGCGAAGCGAACCAATGTGCGACCTGCGTCGGGATCGTCGTGGAACACCGACACGGGGATCCCGACGACCCCCACTCGCTCGGGTAGCTCACGACAGAAAGCCATCGCATCATGCGCACCCAACGCGGCCGCATCCGCCACGACGAAGTAGGTCCCGCTCGGGTGGCTGATCGGCAGACCGGCCGCCCGCAACGCGCCGCACAGCAGGTCTCGCTTGCGTTCCAGGGAACGCGCCAACCCGGCATACACCTCGTCTCCGAGCCCGAGCGCCGTCGCGACGGCCGGCTGGAAGGGTCCCGACGCGACATAGGTCAGGAACTGTTTCGCCGACCGGGCTGCCGCCACCCCGGCCCGCGGACCGACCACCCAGCCGACCTTCCACCCGGTGGCCGAGAAGGTCTTGCCCGCCGACGAGATCGTCAGCGTCCGATCCCACATCCCCGGCAGCGAGGCCACCGGCAGATGCTCCAGCCCGTCGAACACGATGTGTTCGTAGACCTCGTCGGTCACCACCCAGGCATCGAATTCCCTTGCCAGAGAACAGATCAGCTCCAACTCTGGGCGCGTGAAGACCTTGCCGGTCGGGTTGTGAGGGGTGTTGAGCAGCACCAGCCGAGTGCGCTCCGAGAAGGCGGCCCGCAGCGAGGTTTCGTCCACGGCGAAATCAGGAAAGCGGAGCACCGACGTCCGGCGGGTGGCCCCGGCTAGGGCGATCGTCGCGGCATACGAGTCGTAGTAGGGCTCGAAGGTGACCACCTCGTCGCCCGGCTCGCACAGTCCGAGGATGACCGCGGCGATGGCCTCGGTCGCCCCGGCGGTCACGAGCACCTCGCCGCCCGGGTCGACGGTGACTCCGTAGAACCGCTGCTGATGCCCGGCGATGGCCCCCAGCAGCTCCGGGACCCCGGGACCGGGTGGGTACTGATTGCGGCCTCCGCGGATCGCGGCAACCGCGGCATCGAGCAGTTCGGGCGGTCCGTCGACATCCGGGAAGCCCTGCCCGAGGTTGATCGCGCCGGTCCGCACGGCCAACGCCGACATCTCGGCGAAGATCGTCGTCCCGAAAGGGGCTAGGGCCCGGTTCCCGACCGGTCGGTGCGGCTGCGGCGATGTCATGGATAACACGGTATGCCGCGTGCTCCCCATTGCGCCCTGCACCGCGGCAGGATGGGCCTTCGTGCCGTCTCGCCTCGCTCTGCGCATGCCGCGTCGCCTTCCCACCGACGACCCGTATGCCGGTGTCGACCCTGCGGTGGTCCGGCAGTCACTCGCCGATGCCGCGCCCGCAGTGTTCTGGACCGACCGTCCGCACCGCCCTCCGCGCCGCCCGGTGCTCGCCGACGGCGGTGGCTCGACATTGGGCCGGGACCACGTCGACCTCGCGATCGTCGGGGGAGGGTTCACCGGGCTGTGGGCGGCGCTGCAGGCCCTGGAGGACAACCGGGCTGCGAGCGTGGTCGTGCTCGAGGCTTCTCGGCTGGCCGACGGCGCCTCGGGCCGCAATGGTGGTTTCGTCTCGCCGTCGCTGACCCATGGGGTCGCGCAGGGCGAGGCCCTCTGGCCCGACGAGCTCGAGACTCTGGAGGGGCTCGGCGCCGCCAACCTCGCGGCGATCGAGTCGACCCTCGCGGCCTACGAGATCGACGCCGACTGGCACCGCCCCGGCGAACTCGTCCTGGCGATGACCGCCCACCAGGAGTCGACCGTGCGCACGGCATACGGACTGCATCTGGCCCACGACAAGCCGGTCGAGTTGCTCGACGCGGCCGCGGTGCGGGCCCGGGTCAACTCGCCCCTCTACCGGCTCGGGATGTACGACCCGGGGGTGGGCCTGGTCGACCCCGCCCGTCTG
This sequence comes from Actinomycetales bacterium, assembly GCA_016710385.1. Taxonomy (GTDB): domain Bacteria; phylum Actinomycetota; class Actinomycetes; order Actinomycetales; family Dermatophilaceae; genus Phosphoribacter; species Phosphoribacter freyrii. The sequence continues at coordinate 170,841 of JADJVX010000017.1, read as the reverse complement.
GTGTGGGGGTTGGCCGGCGCGGTCGAGCGCCTCGGTGGCCGCATCTACGAGGGCAGTCCGGTGCTCGGCCTGACGCGCGAGGGAGCGGGCGTGCGGGTGAGCACGAGCTCGGGCTCGGTGCTGGCTCGCCACGCGCTGGTGGCGACGAACGCCTTCCCCGGGCCGCTGCGCCGGTTGCGCAACTACATCCTCCCGGTCTACGACCACGTGCTCATGAGTGAGCCGCTGTCGCCCGAGCAACTCGCCGCCGTCGGCTGGGCGGGTCGCGAGGGCCTCACCGACGCGGGCAACCAGTTCCACTACTACCGCCGCACCCTCGACGACCGGATCCTCATGGGGGGATTCGACGCGAACTACCATTTCGGCGGCCGAATCGACCCCCGACTGGAGCAGACGGCATCGCATGATCTGCTCGCGCGGCACTTCTTCGCGATCTTTCCGCAGCTGGTCGGCCTCCGATTCACCCACCGGTGGGCCGGCATCATCGACACGACCTCGCGGTTCACCCCGTTCTTCGGGCGAGCCCTGGGTGGCCGAGTCGCGTATGCCGTCGGATACACCGGACTGGGGGTCGGCTCCTCCCGGTTCGGTGCGCGGGTGGCCCTGGACCTGTTGTCCGGCCACGATTCGCAGCTCACCCGGCTGGCGATGGTGCGGCACAAGCCGGTCCCGTTCCCGCCCGAACCCGTCCGGTATGCCGGGGTGCGGGTCACTCGCGCCGCGCTCGCCGCCGAGGACCGCACCGGCCATCGAGGCCGTTGGTTGGGGATGCTCGACCGCCTGGGGGTCGGCTTCGACAGCTGACCGGTCCCTCGCAGGAGCCGTCCGGCCATGCCCGGTCCCGATTATGGGTCGTGCCTGCTCAGGTCGTAGGATGGCCGATGGCCTCCGGGCCATATTTCGCGCGTTCCGTCCGGCATCAGCCGGGGCGCACCACGGCAGTCCGACTGAGGCACTTTCGGTGTCGGCCGTCGGCGGGGTGAGTTCGAACGCCAGGCAGGTATGCCGTGCCCACCGGTCCGCACCGGGAAGCGCCGCTCGCGACCCGAGCGAACGGCATACCGACGTAACTGACAACCTCACATCAAGGAGGACACGGCAATGGCCGTCGTCACCATGCGCCAGCTCCTGGAGAGCGGCGTGCACTTCGGGCACCAGACTCGTCGGTGGAACCCGAAGATGAAGCGCTTCATCATGACCGAGCGCAATGGCATCTACATCATCGACCTGCAGCAGTCGCTCACCTACATCAACAACGCCTACGAGTTCGTCAAGGAGACGGTCGCCCACGGCGGCACCATCCTGTTCGTCGGCACCAAGAAGCAGGCGCAGGACCCGGTCGCCGACCAGGCCACCCGAGTCGGGATGCCCTATGTCAACCACCGCTGGCTCGGCGGCATGCTCACCAACTTCAGCACCATCTCCAAGCGCCTCTCGCGGCTGAAGGAGCTCGAGGAGATCAACTTCGACGACGTGGCCGGTTCCGGTCACACCAAGAAGGAACTCCTCATCCTCAAGCGCGAGCTCGACAAGCTGGAGAAGACCCTCGGCGGCATCCGGTCGATGACCCGCGTGCCCTCGGCGATCTGGGTCGTCGACACCAAGAAGGAACACCTGGCCGTTGACGAGGCCCGCAAGCTGGGCCTGCCGGTCATCGCGATCCTCGACACCAACTGCGACCCCGACGAGGTCGACTACAAGATCCCGGGCAACGACGACGCGATCCGTTCGGTCACGCTGCTGACCCGGGTCATCGCCGACGCCGTCGCCGAGGGCCTGGTGGCCCGCTCGCAGGCGCGCTCCGGCGAGGCCGAGGGCGTCGTCGTCGAGGAGCCGCTGGCCGAGTGGGAGCGCGAGCTCTACGCCGAGGCCGCCGCCGCTGAGGTCCCCGCCGTTGACGTCCCCGCCGCCGAGGCGCCTGCGGCCGAGGCTGCTGCCGCTGAGGTCCCGGCCGAGGCCGACCCGACCGCCGTTGCGCAGGCCGAGGTCGTCGTCGACGGCGCCGAGGCAGAGGTCGTGCAGGACCAGGCCTGACCCGTCGCGGGGTCAGCCCCGACCGCGCCACACCAACCACCGCTCGTGGCGGTTCACCTCGGTCCGCCGAGGTGAACCTCACCACGGACTACACCCGTCACCACCCAGCATCGAAACGACAGCGAGAGAGCAACGACATGGCGAATTTCACCGCCGCTGACATCAAGGCCCTGCGCGAGCAGACCGCCGCCGGAATGATGGACGTCAAGCGCGCCCTCGAAGAGGCCGAGGGCGACATGGCCAAGGCCGCCGAGATCCTGCGCATCAAGGGTCTCAAGGGCGTCACCAAGCGCGAGGGCCGCTCGGCCTCCAACGGCCTGGTGGCCGCACAGGCCGGCAACGGCGTCGGCACCCTTGTCGAGGTCAACTGCGAGACCGACTTCGTCGCCAAGGGCGAGCGGTTCATCGCCCTGGCCGACCAGATCCTGGCTCAGGCTGTGGCCCTCGAGGCCACCGACGCCGACACAGTGCTGGGCAGCACGCTGCCCGACGGCCGCACCGTCCAGCAGCTGCTCGAAGAGGGCAACGCCGCGACGGGCGAGAAGCTCGTCGTCCGCCGGGTGGCCCGGGTCACCGGCGAGCACGTTGTGGCCTACCTGCACCGCACCAGCAAGGACCTGCCCCCGCAGATCGGCGTGCTCGTCGCGACGACCGGCGGCGACGAGTCCGTGGCACACGATGTGGCGATGCATGTCGCGGCGTTCTCGCCGACCGTGCGCAGCCGCGAGGACGTCCCGGCCGACACGGTCGACAACGAGCGTCGCATCGCCGAGGCCACCGCCCGTGAAGAGGGCAAGCCCGAGGCTGCGCTGCCGCGCATCATCGAAGGCCGAGTCAACGGCTACTTCAAGGAGAACGTCCTTCTCGAGCAGGCCTTCGCCAAGGACCAGAAGAAGTCGGTGGCCCAGGTGCTCAAGGAGGCCGGGGCCGAGGCCACCGGCTTCGCCCGGTTCCGCGTCGGCAACTGAGCTCCGGGGGGCAACCACCCCACCAAGCACCGCAGGTATGCCGTCCGCCCACCTCGGGCGGGCGGCATGCTGCTGTCCGGGTAAGGACCTCGGTGTGACAAGATCGATTCACCGCCCATCGCGCCCTCGAAGGATTCGCCATGACCGACGCCGCCCCCGCACCTGGCCCCACGGCATACCGTCGGGTGCTCTTGAAGCTCTCCGGTGAGGTGTTCGGCGGTGGGCGCACCGGCGTCGATCCCGACGTCGTGCGGGGGATCGCCTCCCAGATCGCCGCAGCGGTCAAGAGTGGGGTGCAGGTGGCAGTCGTCGTCGGCGGCGGCAACTTCTTCCGCGGCGCGGAGCTGCAGCAGAAGGGCATGGATCGGGCGCGTGCCGACTACATGGGCATGCTCGGGACGGTGATGAACTGCCTGGCGCTGCAGGACTTCCTCGAGAAGCAGGGCGTCCCGACCCGAGTCCAGACCGCGATCACGATGTCCCAGGTCGCCGAGGCCTACATCCCGCTGCGGGCGATCCGGCACCTGGAGAAGGGCCGGGTCGTCATCTTCGGCGCCGGCGCCGGTATGCCGTTCTTCTCCACCGACACGGTGAGCGCCCAGCGCGCCCTGGAGACCCACTGCGACCGGTTGCTCATCGCCAAGAGCGGCGTCGACGGTGTCTACACCGCCGATCCAAAGAAGGACCCCACCGCCACCAAGATCGACCAGCTCACCTTTGCCGAGGCGCTGGCGCGCGGGCTGCAGATCATGGATGCGGCGGCGTTCGCGCTGTGCTCGGAGAACACGCTGCCGATGCTCGTCTTCGGGATGGAGGGCGAGGGGAATATCACCCGGGCGCTGCAAGGTGAGAGGATCGGGACACTCGTCACCGCCGGCTGAGCGCGTGGCCCCCTGATGCAAGGAGCGCTGGACCCCCGATGATCGATGAGACGCTCTTCGAGGCCGAAGAGAAGATGGAGAAGGCCGTCGAGGTCGCCAAGGAGGACTTCGCCGGCATCCGCACCGGGCGGGCCCACCCGGGCATGTTCAACAAGCTGCTCGTCGACTACTACGGTGCGCCGACGCCGATGCAGCAGTTGGCCTCGTTCCAGACGCCCGAGGCGCGGACCATTCTCATCAAGCCGTTCGACCAGAGTTCGTTGCGGGCCGTCGAGAAGGCCATCCGCGACTCCGACCTCGGGGTCAATCCCAGCAACGACGGCCACGTCATTCGCTGTGTACTCCCGGTGCTCACCGAGGACCGGCGCCGCGAATACATCAAACTGGCACACCACAAGGCCGAAGAGGCCCGAGTCGCGATCCGAAACATCCGGCGCAAGGCCAAGACCGATTTCGAGCACGCCATCAAGGAAGGCGAGATCGGCGAGGACGAGGGCCAGCGTGCCGAGAAGGAACTCGAAGCGCTCACCAAGAAGTACGTCGAGACTGTCGACGTCCTGCTCAAGGGCAAAGAAGCCGAGTTGCTCGAGATCTGAGCGGGCGGCGCGATCCACCCGACCTGACCATCCCCCAACCCCGCCAGGAGCCGCCCGATGAGCCTCGACTCCCCGGCGCCGGCGTCCTCCGGCGTGGCGGCCGAGCGCCCCTCCCGAGCGGGGCGCAACCTTCCCGTCGCGATCGGCGTCGGAGTCGGCCTCGGGGCGTTGGTCATTGCCTGCCTGTTCTGGCGCAAGGAGCTCTTCCTCGTCCTGGCAACCGTCTCGGTGAGCTACGGCACCTGGGAGATCGTCTCGGCGATGCGCGCTCGGGGGCGCGCCGTGCCGGCATTGCCCGCTGTGCTGGGATGCGTCGCCCAGATGGTCGCGGCCTACTTCGGTGGCACGGCCGCGCTCGCGGTGGCCTTCCTGCTCACCGGAGCTCTGGTCGTCATGTGGCGCGGCGCCGAAGGCGTCGAGCGCGCGGCAGCCGATGTCACCGGCGGGTTCCTCGTGGCGGCATACCCGGCCCTGCTCGGGGGCATCGCCATGCTCATGCTCGCGGCGGCCGACGGAGCCTGGCGCGCCTTCACCTTCGTCGCCGTGACGGTCGCGAGCGACGTCGGCGGGTATGCCGTGGGGGTGGTCTTCGGCAAGCACCCGATTGCGCCCGCGATCAGCCCGAAGAAGTCCTGGGAGGGTTTCGCGGGTTCGGTGTTGCTGTGCATGATCGCCGGCGCGATGTGTGTGGTCTGGGGACTGCATGGTCCGTGGTGGGCCGGCGTGATCCTCGGTGCGCTGATGGCACCCGCAGCCACCATCGGCGACTTCGCCGAGTCCGCGATCAAGCGCGATTTGGGCGTGAAAGACATGTCCTCGTTGCTCCCCGGTCACGGCGGCCTCATGGACCGGCTCGATTCCCTCGTCGTCGCCGCCCCAGTGGCCTGGGTTGTCATGGCCTTGCTCGTGCCCGAGGTGCGCGGGTGACGTCCGACCCGCCTACCAGCGGGGGTGGCCGGCCGCGCCCGGGGCAACTCACCTTCCAAGCGCCGGAACGGACCGGCAACCGGATGCCGCCCCCGCACCTGGCCGACCTCACCCCGGCCGAACGCAAGACGGCGGTGGAGCGGCTGGGTTATCGCGGCTTCCGGGCCGCCCAGCTGTCCACCCACTATTTCGAGCGCCTGGTCGACAGTCCCGACGAGATGACCGATCTGCCCGCGGTCGAGCGCTCGCAGCTCGTCGGCGCGCTGCTGCCGACCCTGCTCACCCCGGTGCGGCATCTGGTGGCCGATGAGGGCCGCACCGTCAAGTCGGTGTGGCGGCTGCACGACGGCGCCCTCGTCGAGTCGGTGCTCATGCGCTACCCGGGTCGGGTGACCATCTGCATCTCCAGCCAGGCCGGCTGCGGGATGAACTGCCCGTTCTGTGCCACCGGGCAAGGCGGGCTCGTGCGCAATCTGTCGACTGCCGAGATCGTCGAGCAGGTCGTGTCGGCCGCCCGGATGCTGCGCCGCGGTGATGTGCCCGGCGGTGACCCGCAGGAGCACGAGCGCCCCCTGCGGGTCTCCAATGTCGTCTTCATGGGAATGGGGGAGGCGCTGGCCAACTATTCCCGTGCGATCGGCGCCATCCGGCGTCTGACCGACCCCACCCCGGGCGGCCTCGGGATGTCGGCTCGTGGTCTGGTCATGTCCACGGTCGGCCTGGTCCCCGCCATCGATCGGCTTGCCGGAGAAGGCATTCCGGTGACCCTGGCGCTGTCGTTGCATGCTCCCGACGACGGGTTGCGCGACGACCTGGTGCCGATCAACACCCGCTGGAAGGTCGCGGAGGCACTCGACGCGGCATACCGGTATTTCCAGGCGACCGGGCGGCGGGTGTCCATCGAGTACGCGCTCATCCGGGACGTCAACGACCAGGCCTGGCGAGCTGACCTGCTCGGTGAGCTGCTCACGGCGCGCGGGAAGGGCTGGGTGCACGTCAACCCGATCCCGCTCAACCCCACGCCCGGCTCGAAGTGGACGGCATCGCGTTCCGGAGTGGAGCAGCAGTTCGTCGAGCGGCTGAGGGCGCACGGCATACCGACGACCGTCCGGGACACCCGCGGGCGTGACATTGACGGAGCCTGCGGCCAACTCGCCGCGCAGACCAGCTGAGCGCAGGCAACCTTTCTCACCGTTGGGGCGACTCATTGTCGACAGTGATCACCACCCAACGGGAGGAGGGAATGGACCATGATCGCCACGCCCACCGCGTCGCTCGTGGACCGAACAGCTCCGGACGTGCCGGCGTTGTATGCCGCCCACTGGCGCTCGCTCGTGCGGCTGGCCGTCCTATTGGTGGACGACGTGCCCACGGCCGAAGACACCGTGCAGGACGCGTTCATCTCGCTCTACCGCAACCAGGCCAGGCTCCGGGCTCCTGAAGCGGCGCTGGCGTATCTGCGCCAGGCGGTGGTCAACGGCTGCCGCTCTCGGCTGCGGCATCGCGCCGTCGTCCGCAAGACCGTGCCGGTCGTGGCCGACGACTCGACCGGCGCACAACAGGACGCCTTCGACGCCGTCGGCGTCGACACCGAGATGATCGCCGCCCTGCGCACGCTCCCGCCGCGCATGCAGGAGGTGCTCGTCCTGCGCTACTGGTCAGACCTGTCCGAGGCGCAGATCGCGCACACCCTCGGCATCTCGACCGGATCCGTGAAATCCACAGCCCACCGCGGACTCGAGAAGCTCCGCAGCACCCTGGGAGGTGCCCGATGACCATCCGTCAGATCCCTCCGACCGTCGCCGAAGACCCCCTCGAGACGCGGCTGCGCGCCGCCCTGCGGGCCCAGGCCACCCAGTCCGTCCCGGACCCGCGATACCCGCCGCTCATCGAGTGGCCCGAGAGCGCGACCCGGCGGGCTCCTCGGCCTCCGTGGCTGATGCCGCTGGTCGCCGCTGCCTCGGTGGTGGCGATCACCGCGGGCATCGTGGCCATGCAGACCTGGGGACGCACGGGAGCGCAGGCTCCGGCGGCCTCGACGGCACCCTCAGTGGCTCCTCCCTCCCCCCCGAGCGCACCGTCCGCCTCGACGCTCCCCACCGGGACATCGGCATCGACCCCAGCCACGACCGCCGTCCACCAGTTGCTAGGGGTGCGAGTTGCCCTGCCGACGGGGTGGGTCGTCAAGGATCTGGTCCTCCCCGGGGGCGGCTCGCCGATCGGCACGACTGTGTGCCTGGGTCCTGGCGCGGAATGCGTCGTGACGCTCGCCCGACTCGAACCCACGCGCAACCCCGTGGATGTCGAGACCGAGGGCGGCTATCTGTCCAATCCCGCATACTGCGATGCCGCGGATGGCCCGCAGAAGCGCGTCCTCAACGAGGCCGCAGACGTGGCCCTCGGCGGACGCACCGCCGACTACCGCTTCTGGACCTGGACCTGTGGAGACAGGAAAGTTCATGACATCGCTCAGTACGTGGTCGCCGCCCCGGTCGGTTACATCCTGTCCAGCGAGAAGGCGGACGCAGGCACCCGCGCAGCCATGACATTCATCGCGGCCAACAGCGTGCTACCTCCGGCGGAGCCCGGCGGGGTCCGGCTCTATGACCAGGGCCTGGTGCGCAGCATCGTGGCGGCGGGCGACGGATACGACCTGTCCATCGACCGGACGGTCGGGTCGTCGGTGAACGAGTGGACGAACAGCAACCCCGCGACCTACGCCTACCACCTGTCGACCTCGGCGCTGCCGCAGGGAGCCCCCGTGCCGGCCAAGGGCAGCCCGGTTCAGCTGTTCTCGGATGGCGTCAAGGTCACCCAACTCGTGATTCCCGGCGGGTGATCGCGCCGAGACCCGCACCCGGCTAGATTCGGTATGCCGTGCAGCCCACCTGGCCGCACGGCATACCGTCGTCTGGAAGGACCTTCCGTGCGCGCTCTGACCAAACTCGCCCCCGGGCCGGGACTGGACCTTGTCGATCGGCCCGAACCGCAATGCGGCCCGCTGGACGTTAAAGTCCGGGTGCTGCGGGCCGGGCTCTGCGGCACCGATCTGCACTTACAGCAGTGGGACGACTGGGCCGCTGCCACGGTCCGGGCCCCCATGGTTATCGGGCATGAGTTCTACGGCGAGATCGTCCAGGTCGGTGAGGACGTGCCCACCGGCACCGCTGTGCGGGTCGGGGCGCGGGTCTCCGGAGAGGGACACATCGTCTGTGGGCACTGCCGTAACTGCCGCGCCGGACGTCGCCACGTGTGTATCAACACCATCGGGATCGGGGTCAACCGGGACGGCGCCTTCGCCGATTACGTCGTTCTTCCGGCGACCAACGTGTGGGTGCAGCCCGACACGATCGACCCGGATCTCGGTGCCATCTTCGACCCGCTCGGCAATGCCACCCATACCGCGTTGCAGTGGCCGATGGTCGGGGAGGACGTGCTCATCACCGGAGCCGGCCCGATCGGCGTCATCGCCGCTGCCATCGCCCGCCACGCAGGTGCCAAGAACGTTTGTGTCACCGACATCAGCGACTATCGGCTGGCGCTGGCGACCGCTGTGGGAGCCGACCTCGTCGTCAACGTCGCACGCACCCGCATCAAGGACGCCCAGCGCGAGCTCGGGATGCGCGAGGGTTTCGACATCGGGCTGGAGATGTCCGGGGCGCCCTCGGCGGTGGCCGAGCTGCTGGCCAACCTTAACCACGGCGGCAAGGTCGCGATGCTCGGGCTGCCCAAGGACCCCTACCCCATCGACTGGGGACGAGTGATCACCCACATGATCACCATCAAGGGAATCTACGGGCGCGAGATGTACGAGACGTGGTACCTCATGTCCTCGATGCTCGCGACCTCACAGACCTTCAAGGACGCCGTGTCGTCGGTCATCACCCACCGATTCCCGGCCGAGCGTTGGGCCGATGCTTTCGCTGCCGCCCGCTCGGGTGAGTGCGGCAAGGTCGTCATCGACTGGAGCTGACTGGAGCTGACTGGAGGCGACCCCGCAGCGCACCGCGCAGCGCACCGCGCAGCGCACCGCGCAGCGCACCGTCGGTCATGCCGAACGCGCACCCCGTGCCGCGTTTGGCATGACCGTCATCCGTACCGGAGTCGCGCCCAGCGCCCGAGCCACCTGGGCCATGAACTCTTGGGGCATCAGCCGCAGCCCGAGCACCGGCAGGCGAAGCACCCGGTTGTCGCCCAGCGTCACCTCGTTGGCGCGCAGGGCGTCCCAGACCGGGTTGATCCCTTGACCGTGATGCACCCCATCGATCTCGACGACGAGTCGGTGCGCCGGCCAGTCGACGTCGAGGTAGATTCGCCCGCGCGGCCCGTGACGCAGAGTCTGCCGCGCCGGCTCAGGCAAGCGGTATCTGCGGCACCACCGGGCGAAGTCGAGTTCGCCCAGCGATTGCGCACCGTGGCACATGTCGTGCAGGACCACGCCGATCACTGAGCGCCGACTCGATCGACTCACCTCGGTCCACGACTGCCATAGCCGATCGGGTGACAGCAGGCGCTGTTGCAGGGGAAGGCAGAGCAGCAACGCCGCTTGGCGATCCGACGCCGCCCATTGCGCCGCCTTGATCGTGGCGTCCTCCAGGGCAGTCCGAGGGATTCCGGGGCGCAGGGCCGGGACGACGAGCCGGGGCCGGCGCAGCCTCACCCCGTCGAGCCGGTATGCCGTGGACGCCCGCGGCACCGACACGGTGATGCACTCGGGGTGGAAACCGGTCACGCCATGGGCGATCATCGAGCTCACCCCATCGAGGCACGCTCCGCTGCCGGACTCCCACACGGCCCACCACGCCCTCGCGGCTGGGCTGCGCTCGGCCGCGAGGATCTCGACGGTATGCCGCCCGAGCGACCGCCAGCGGCCGGCGCGGACGAACGACCGCACGGTATGCCGGTCGATCCCGGCCATGTGCAACTGTCGGCGGTGGGCCACGCCACCGTGTTCCCGCGCGATCGCCAGGGCGGCGGCCATCCGAGTGTCACGCACCTCGCGTGGCGACGGTGTCCGCCCACTCACTGAGAACGAACTCACCGGACGAGTGTTGACGGCGCGGTCACCCTGCCGGCCCTCGCACCGGGTCGGCGGTGGATGGTGGGACGAGGTCGGCACCCATGTGGACAACGGCGGTCATGCCGAATGCGCTGTCTGTGCCGCGCTTGGCATGACCGTGGACTGCGAGGTCGACACTGGCTGGGAGGTGGGCGGACGGCATACCGTGGGGGTGTTTGCGTGTCCCCGGTGAGGAGATCCATGTACGGAGCGGTGAAAGACCAGTTGACGGCCACCCTGGAGGAGATCCGCGCCGCGGGGCTCTACAAGCACGAGCGGGAGCTCGCGAGCGCCCAGTCGGCCCACGTGAGCACGGCCGCCGGCGAGGCTCTCAACTTCTGCGCCAATAACTACCTTGGGCTAGCAGACCACCCCGACGTCGTCGCAGCGGCCCAATCGGCGCTGGACACCTGGGGTTTCGGGATGGCGTCGGTGCGCTTCATCTGCGGCACCCAGACACAGCACACCGCGCTCGAACGGCGCCTTTCGGACTTCCTGGGCACCGAGTCGACCATCCTCTACTCTTCGTGCTTCGACGCCAACGGCGGGGTCTTCGAGGTGCTCTTCGGCGAGCAGGACGCGATCATCTCCGACGAGCTCAACCATGCCTCGATCATCGACGGCATCCGGCTGGCCAAGGCCGCCCGATACCGCTACCGCAATGCCGACCTCGCTGACCTGCGCACCCAACTGGTGGCTGCGCGGGCGGCGGACGCCCGGCGGATCTGCATTGTCACCGACGGCGTCTTCTCGATGGACGGCTCGTATGCCCCACTCGTGGGGATCTGTGACCTGGCCGACGAGTTCGAGGCGATGGTGCTCGTCGACGACTCGCACGCGGTCGGCTTCGTCGGCGACGGCGGACGCGGCACCCCGGAGCTATTCGGCGTGGCCGACCGGGTCGACATCGTCACCGGCACGTTGGGCAAGGCGCTCGGCGGCGCCTCGGGTGGCTATGTCAGCTCGCATCAGGAGGTCGTCGACCTGCTACGCCAGCGGTCGCGGCCCTATCTCTTCTCCAACTCGGTCGCCCCCGCTGTCGTGGCGGGCTCGATCGCGGCGCTCGACCTCATCGCTGCCTCCGGTGACGCCCGGGGTCGGTTGCGCTCCAACACACGGCTGTTCCGCTCGCTGATGCACGAGGCGGGGTTCGCTCTGCTGGGCGATGACGCCAACCCGCACCCGATCACTCCGGTGATGTTCCCCGGCGAGGATGGCGCCCGGCTGGCCACCCAGATCGCCGACCACATGCTCGGCAACGGGGTCTACGTCATCGCCTTCTCGTATCCCGTTGTCCCGCAGGGGAAAGCGCGCATACGGGTGCAGTTGTCGGCGGCCCACTCCGAGGCTGACGTCCGCGCGTGTGTTGCTGCCTTCAGTGCCGCCCGCGCGGCGGTGACGTGATCGCTGCCACGGTCGAGTCGCTCCGACAAGATGCTGGACCCGAGGAGTCTGCTCGGGTCCAGCATCTGTTCTCGGACGAAGTCCCTGCCGTCAGGCGGTGCCGAAAGGGTTGTCGATGACGAAGCGCCAGCCGCGGTCGCCGCGACGGGCCACGTCGGCGGTGCTGCCGGCCAGGTGAACCGCCGATCCGTCCGGGCCGGTTCCGTCGATCGTCCAGTCGCCCACCAGCAGCGCGAGGTCGCCGGAGATGAGCTGGTGGCGCGGAGTGAGCGTGATCGGCAGGTCGAGCGACAGGTAGTTCACCAGCGCCGCGCGGTAGCCCTCCCCCGTGACCAGCAGCCCGGGCTCCGGCACGAAGGCCGAGTCGGGCTCGGCGAGGTCGAGCAGCCCGTCGAGGTCACGGGCGTTGAAGCGGGCCGCGAAGGCCTCCTGGAGTGCCAGCGGGGTATCGATGGTCGGGGTGGTGGGCATGGTTGAGCTCCTGTGGTGGGGTGATGGACGAGACTGCCGCGACACGCCGAGGCTTGCGGTGGCGCGCAATATGCCGGGGGGAGAGGCCTCAGAGGATTGGGCCAGGAGGGGGCTAGGGCGGGAGCGGGTCCGCTAGGCCGGGTCGGAGACCAGGTCGATACGTTGGCGCAGGGCCACCCGGGCCCGGTGCAGCCGCGCCCGGACGACTTCACGGCTCACCCCGAGGGCGGCGGCGATCTGCGCGGTGCTCTGTTCGTCGACGACTCGGGCAACGAAGACCTGAGCGAGGGACTCCGGCAGCTCACTGACGAGTGCGGCCAACGCCACCGAGGTCTCGTGGTCGAGCAGTCGCTGGTCGACCGGTGACGAGGGGTCGATCAGCGCCGTCGTCGATGGGTCGTCGAGGTCGACCGACTGTGGCCGGCGGGCGACCGAACGAGCGTGTGCGCGAAGGACATTCGTCGCGATGGTGTCCAGCCACCCGCAGACGAGGGCCTCGACGGCCGGCCCGCGCAGGGTCGCGAGCGACTGCAGCGCTCGCATGAGCGTCTCCTGGGACAGATCCTCGGCGAGGGCGCGGTCGCGCACACGGGGAAGCATCTTGTTCCGGAGCCGATCAGGCTGCTCGGTCACCATTCGCTCGATGAGGTCACGGTGAACCCCGTGCTCCCGGGGGGTGCGGGCGAGGGTCATCGCGACCACATCAATCCGGTGCCCGCCTGACGCGAGGGCACGCCGGCGGCAGTGAGTGATGCCTGTGTCGCAACCAACGAGGTGCCGAACGCCGCGGCGTACTCTGCCGTGCTACCTCGTCCCAGCGCCGTGAGGGCTTCCGGAATCGACAGAAAGGGACGTGCGGGCAGTCCCGAGGCGGCGAGCACGGCACTTTCGAGGCGGGACGTATCGATGACGCCCCGCAGCACCTGGCGACCGTAGGGACCCTCGATGATGAGGGTGGGGAACCCCCGGACGCCGAGCCGACGGGTCCGGTCGAGGTCCGCCGCGAACTCCACGGCGGCGCGTCCGTCGGCGATCACCCGGGCGAGGGCGCTCGCGGAGACGCCGACCTCGGTGGCTGCCGCCTGGAGCACCTCAGGGCGGCCGATATTGGTCGCTTCCACGAAGAGCAGCTCGCGCAGCCGCCGAAGATAGGCATGCTCACGCTCGGGAGCGAGCAGGCGCACGCCGGCGACGGCGATGCAGGCGGGGTATGAGGACTGGACCGGATCGCGATGCCACACCGACGGGTCAAGGGTCTGGCCGGTGAGTTCGCCGAACTGCGCCCAGTGGTGGGGCAGGTCGCTGGGGCCGAAGATGCCGTGAGTGGGGTCGCTGGTCACCGTCCAGTTGGGCAGCAGGCCACCCATGACATGCTCGACGACGATCTCGTCGCCGTAGCGGGCGAGCACCGAGCGCCAGGCCGGCTCGATCACCCAGCAGGCCGAGCAGATCGGGTCGGTGATGTAGATGATGCGGGTGCTCGCGGTGGACTTTGACGCAGCGGGACCGCTGGCCGAGGTCGCAGCCGGCTTGCTCGGAGTCTGCGAGCTGCCGGGCAGCACGCAGACCCCGGTGTCGATGGCGCAGCGGGGGGTTGCGGTCTGTTCGGTCACGGTGGTCGGCTCCTCGGCAGGGGAACGGGTTCGCTCATCGAGATGCCACGGCAGCCTCCCCGTGACACCGTCGTCGTATGAGCTGCGTCACGCTCCCGAGGTATGCCGTCCAGTGACGATCGCGGCGGCCTGCCCTGGGGTGTCGACCAGGTGCAGAGACTGCACCATCCGACCGGACGGGGTAGACCGGGCCAAGGTCTGGAGAGCGGGCCAGACCGGCAGGGTCCGCGTCCAATGGGTGCGGCCCACGAGGATGAGCGGTGGCGAGCCACGCCCTGCGGGCCGCTCGGGCATCCGCTGGTAGAAGACCCGGGTAGCGGCCTGGAAGATCTCCTGCACCGTGCCGGCCGACCCCGGCAGCACGACGATGCCGTGGGTGCAGCGGGCCAGGAGGCCGTCCTCACGCAGAGCATTCGAGAAGTACTTCGCGATGGCCTGGCCGAAGGCGTTGGGTGGCTCGTGCCCGTAGAACCAGGTGGGGATTCCGACCGATCGCAGCGGATCGTCGGACTCCCGGACGCCGAGCAGATCGCGGGCCGCGAAGGCCGTCTGAGCCCAGGCCCGCACGTCGCTCTGATAGCTGGGACGCGAGCCCAGCGCGGTCATGGCCCGCTGCAGGGAGGGGAAGTTCCTGGCATACGCGCCGAGGTTGGCGGCTTCCATCGCTCCGGGTCCGCCACCGGTGGCCACGACCAAGCCTGCCTGCGCGAGCTCGAACCCAAGGCGCGCCGCGGCGGCATACACGTTGCTGCCGCGCTGGACGGCATGCCCGCCCATCACCCCGACGACCGGCAACCCGTCGAGACGGTCGTCGAGGGCGTCGGTGATCGATTCGTCATGGATGGCCCGCAGCATCGTCGCGTAGGCGTCGTGCTCCGAGCGCCGGTCCCTGGTCCAGGCGTGGGTCCGGCCGTCGAGCGTTCCCGGGTAGCCCTCCGGCCCGTCGAGTCCGGCATACAACTCGTCGGCGGTGTAGGTCTGCGAGCGGTAGACGTTGAGCGGGGCCTGTGGGTCCGAGGGGAAGACGATCGCCCCGTGCCGGACAAGGTGCACCGTGAGCGCGGGGGAGAGGGCACCGCCGAGGACGACGAGATCGGTGAGGTCGGTGCGAGCCAGGAGCTGCTCTTCGACGTCGTGCAGGTCCAGGTCCTGCAGCCGCACGCCGCCCAGGGGAGTGGCGGCGCCCTGATGGCGCGCACCCGCGTGCGAGATCGCCTCACCGGCCAGCAGCGCTCGCAGCACCTCGAGTCGGTCGATCTCCACGCCAGGCATGGTCTCACCCCAGGTGTTCGGACGCGACCGTTCGGACGCGACCGTTCGGCGCAACCGATCGGCGACCTGGCGCAGACCCGGGCCGGTGTGGGGAAGCTCCGGTGGCGGGGCACGGCATACCCCGGGCATTGTTCCGCCATGAGCACTGGCGCATACCGGCAGAGTTACGACGCGAGCATCTCCGACCCCCAGGCGTTCTGGGGCGCGGCTGCCCAGGACATCGACTGGATCACCCCGCCGACTCAGGTGCTGGACGACTCCAACCCGCCCTTCTACCGCTGGTTCCCGGGGGCCACCCTCAACACCTGCTACAACGCCCTCGACCGCCACATCGCCGAGCGCGGCGACCAGGTGGCGATCCACTACGACTCGCCGGTCACCGGCAACAAGGCGTCCTACACGTATGCCGAGGTGCTGGGGCAGGTGCGACGCCTGGCCGGCGCGCTGGCCGGCGCCGGGGTCGTCAAGGGCGACCGGGTCGTCGTCTACATGCCGATGGTCCCCGAGGCGGTCTTCGCGATGCTCGCCTGTGCGCGGATCGGCGCGGTCCACTCGGTGGTCTTCGGTGGCTTCGCCCCCGCCGAACTCGCGGCCCGCATCGATGACGCCAAGCCGAAGGTCATCCTCAGCGCCTCGTGCGGCATCGAACCCAACCGGGTGGTGCCCTACAAGCCCTTCCTCGACGAGGGCATCGAGCGGTCCGAGCACAAGCCCGAGCTCGTCGTCATGTTGCAACGCGAGCAGTGCGAGGCGGCCATGGGGCCCCGTGACGTCGACTGGCGCGAGTTCGTGTCTTCGCCTGCCGCCGACGCCGGCGCCGACTGCGTCGAGGTCGCCGCCACCGACCCGCTCTACATCCTCTACACCTCGGGCACGACCGGCCGCCCGAAGGGCATCTACCGCGACAACGGTGGCCACGCGGTTGCGCTGCGGTGGTCGATGCGCAATATCTACGGCGTGGAGCCGGGCGAGACGATGTTCACCGCCAGCGACGTGGGCTGGGTCGTCGGCCACTCCTACATCGTCTACGCCCCGCTGCTTACCGGCGCGACGACGATCGTCTACGAAGGCAAGCCGGTCGGCACGCCCGATGCCGGAGCCTTCTGGCGGATCGTGTCGGAATACGGCGCCGTGTCGATGTTCACGGCTCCGACCGCCATTCGCGCGATCAAGCGCGAGGACCCGGAGGGCTCGAAGGTCGAGGGCTACGACTTGTCGCACTTCAAGACCCTCTATCTGGCCGGCGAGAGGCTCGACCCCGACACCTACTACTGGGCCACCGACAAGCTCGGCGTCCCGGTCGTCGACAACTGGTGGCAGACCGAGACCGGCTGGCCGATCGCGGCCAACTGTCGCAGCCTGGAAGCGCTGCCGATCAAAGCGGGATCGCCGTCCGTGTGTGTGCCCGGCTATCAGGTGCAGATCCTCGACGCGATGGGAGACCAGTTGCCCGCCGGGCAGGAGGGCGCCATCTGCATCAAGCTGCCGCTGCCTCCGGGCACTTTCCCGACGCTCTACAACGACGACGAGCGCTTCGTCTCCTCCTACATGGCGGCCTACCCCGGCTACTACCTCACCGGCGACGGCGGCTACATCGACGAGGACGGCTATGTCTATGTCATGGGCCGCACCGACGACGTGCTCAATGTCGCCGGCCACCGGCTTTCGACCGGCTCGATCGAGGCAGCCCTCGCTGGACACGAGTCGGTCGCCGAGTGTGCCGTGATCGGCGTCCATGACGACCTCAAGGGCCAACTCCCGCGGGCGCTCGTCGTGCTCAAGGCCGGCATCGACGCCGCCGCCGAGGGCGATCGGATCAAGAAGGAGCTCGTCGCCCGGGTCCGATCCGAGGTGGGCGCGGTGGCCGCGCTCCGTCAGGTCGACATCGTCACGGCGCTGCCCAAGACCCGGTCGGGCAAGATCCTGCGCAAGACGATGCGAGAGATCGCCGACGGCCACACCCCGGTCATCCCGGCGACCATCGAGGACGTCAACGTCCTCACCATGCTCACCCCGATCCTCCACCCGGAGGACTGACCAGCCGGACCCCCAAGAAGGACCACGAGGGGGTATGCCGTGCGGACGGCACAGGACGGCATGCCCCGTCCTGTGCCGTCTCGCCCCTGACGGAGGTCACAGCTGGCGGAGGTCACAGCTGGCGGAGTGCCAGCGTCGTGATCACCAACTCGCCGACCGCATCGGTGGCATCGAGGTCGACCTGCGCCTCGATCACCCAGTCGTGGTGGTCGGCCGGGTCGGCCAGGGTCTGCCGCACCCGCCAGAACCGCCCCGGCTCGCCCTCGGCTGACTCGGTGACGTCGCGGTCCACAGCCAGCAGCGCCGGCCCGCGTGCGTCGGCGTCGGTGAGGACGACATCGTGCTCGGCGTAGTAGGCATCCAGAGCGGCATCCCACTCCTGCCTGGTCATGACGACCTGGCTGGGCGGATCGGTGAGGTCGGCGGCGGCCCGCTCGAGCGCGATGAGGTCGGCGATAGCGTCACGAGCGGCGAGTTCGACGCGGCGCCACATCGCGCGGCGCACCATGGTTTGCAGCGCCTGGGGGTTGGCCGACAACGGCCGCGGGGGCCGAGGGGCATCGCTGGTCTGGCGTGCGTGCGGCGCACCGGGGGTGACGAGCGACTCCCACTCGTCGACGAGCGAGGAGTCGGTCTGGCGGATCGTCTCGCCGAGCCACTCGATGACCTCGTCGAGCTCGGGTGTGCGATAGCCGGACGGCACGGTCTGGCGCAGTGTGCGGTAGGCGTCGGACAGATAGCGCAGCACCACGCCCTCGGAGCGGCTGAGGCCGTAACGGCTCACCAGGTCGGTGAAACTCATCGCCTGTGCCCACATCTCACGGACGATCGACTTGGGCGCCAGCGCGTCCTCACCGAGCCACGGGTGCGTGTGCCGGTATGCCGTGTACGTCGCGTCGAGCAACTCGGCCAGTGGCCGCGGCCAGGTCACCTCCTCGAGGAGTTCCATCCGCTCTTCGTAGTCGATGCCGTCGGCCTTCATGTCGGCGACGGCCTCGCCGCGGGCGGCCCATTGTTGGGCCAGCAGGACCGGCTTGGGGTTGTCGAGGACCGCCTCGACGACGGAGACGACGTCCAGGGCGTAGGTCGGCGCGTCGGGGTCGAGCACGTCGAGAGCTGCGAGTGCGAATTGTGCCAACGGCTGGTTGAGCGCGAAGTCGTCGGGCAGCTCGACGGTGAGCGCGAGGGTGCGCCCGGTCTCGTCGGGTTCCGGAAGACGTTGCAGCACACCGGCATCGAGCAAGCTACGGCCCAGCCGAATGGCTCTCCGGGCCAGCCGCGCCTGCGCCGACGGGTCTTCGTGGTTGTCGCGCGTGAGTCGCGACAAGGCCCGCACCGGGTCACCCGGGCGGGCCACGACATTGATGATCATTGCGTCGTCGACCCGCATCCGGGACACCAGCGCCTCCGGGGATGCGGCGACCAGCCGATCGAAGGTCGCCTCGCTCCAGACGATCTGTCCAGCAGCGGGTTTGACGCGCTGCACCCGCTTGACCTTCACCGGGTCGTCGCCGGCCTTGGCCAGCCGGCGGGCATTCTCGATGACATGATCGGGAGCCTGGACGACGACCTCGCCAAGGGTGTCGAACCCGGCCCGGCCGGCTCGCCCAGCGATCTGGTGGAACTCGCGAGCCTTGAGCAGTCGTTCGCGTTGGCCGTCGAACTTCGTCAACTGGGTGAGCAGCACAGTGCGGATCGGCACGTTGATGCCGACCCCGAGGGTGTCGGTGCCACAGACCACCTTGACGAGGCCGGCCTGGGCCAGCTGCTCGACCAGCCGGCGATAGCGCGGCAGCATGCCCGCGTGGTGCACGCCGATGCCGCGGCGCAGCAGCCCGCCGAGCACCCGACCGAATCCCGCCGCGAACCGCACCCCCGCCAACCGTGCGGCGACTGCGGCCTTCTCGGCAGGGCTCAGGAGGGGGAGGTTCTTCAGCGAGGCGGCCTGCTCGGCGGCAGCAGCCTGCGACGGGTGGACCACATACACGGGCGCACGCCTGGTGCTGACGATCTCTTCCAGGGTCTCGGCCAGCGGGGTGACCGACCAGGTGAAGGTGAGTGGCACCGGCCGAGCAGCACTCGTCACCTCGCTCACCGAGCGGCCGGTGCGACGTTGCAGGTCGGCGTGGATGCGCGACATGTCGCCGAGGGTGGCCGACATGAGCACGAACTGTGCCCGGGTGAGCTCCAGCAATGGCACCTGCCAGGCCCACCCGCGCTGTGGGTCGGCGTAGTAGTGGAACTCGTCCATGACGACCACGCCGTCGAGCCCCGCGCCATCGGCGCCCTCGCGCAGCGCCATGTTGGCCAGCACCTCGGCGGTGCAACAGATGATCGGCGCCTGTGGGTTGACCGCCGCGTCGCCGGTGAGCAGGCCCACCCGGTGCGGCCCGAAGGCATCGCAGAGCGCGAAGAACTTCTCGTTGACCAGGGCCTTGATGGGGGCGGTGTAGAAGCTGCGCCGTCCGTCGACCAGGCCCTTGGCGTGCCCCGCGACCGCCACCAGCGACTTGCCCGAACCGGTCGGCGTCGCGAGGATGACGTGCGCTCCGGTGAGCAGGGCGACGATCGCATCGTCCTGGTGCGGATAGAGATCCAGGCCGGAGCCGCCCACCCAGTCCAGGAACGCGGCATACAGGCCGTCGGGGTCCCCGGGGCGCACCTGCGCGAGCGCGTCGACGAGTGGGTATGCCGGGTGGCTGGCGGTCATGGTGGGCCCATCCTCTCAGTCGGATAGGCCTCACCCGTCACCCTGCATACCCCCGTAGTAGGGCAGTGGGGCGAGCGGTCGATGAAGTCAGCGGCGCGAGGTGCGGGTGTAGCGAGTCACCGCCAGCGGCACGAAGATTGCGAGCATGAGCACCGAGCCGATGAGCACCATCGCGATGGGATAGCGCATCGGCAAGGCGTCCGACACCGGCGACTGGCCGAGGTTGCCGAAGAGCGACCGGGCGGCTTGGACCAGCGCAGACACCGGGTTCCAGTTGGCGAAGGCCTGCAACGGCCCGGGGAGGTTCTGCGCCTGGACGAAGGCATTGGAGATGAAGGTGAGGGGGAAGAGGATCATGAACGACGCGTTGTTGATGACCTCCGGCGTGCGGACCATCATCCCGATGAGCGCCATGACCCAGCTGAAGGCATAGCTGAACAACAGCAACAGTGCGACACCCCCGAGGAACGCGAGGATCCCTTCGTGGAATCGCCACCCGACGACCAAGCCGGTGAGGATCATGATGATCATCGAGACGGTATTGAGCGCGAGGTCGGCGGCGGTGCGTCCGAGCAGCACGGCCGCCGGGTGCATCGGCAGGGTGCGGAAGCGGTCGATGATGCCGTCCTTGAGGTCCTGCGCCATGCCATAGCCGGAGAAGGTCGCGCCGAAGAGCACGGTCTGGCCGAAGATGCCGGCCATGAGGTAGTCGGTGTAGTTGGTGCCCTCGACGCGGATCGAGCCGCCGTAGACCTGGCTGAACAGCAGCACGAACATGATCGGCTGGAGCACCGCGAAGACGACATAGTCGGGGCTGCGCTTGAACTTCAGCAGGTTGCGCCACGTGATCGTCCACGCGTCGCTGGGCAGCGACCAGCGCGGGCCACCGGTGCGGTGGCCGTGGGGGAGGTGGGCGGTGTCGGTATGCCGGGCCAGCTGGGTGGTCATGAGGCGGCCTCGTCGATCTGGGAGGGGGCGGCGGGGTCGGGCGACGCTTGGGCCAGGTGGCCGGTGAGGGTGAGGAAGACATCGTCGAGGGTCGGGCGGCGGATGCCGGCGTCATGCAATTCGACTCCGGCCTGGGCCAACTCGGCCAGCGCTGCGGCCAGGGTGCTGGGTCCCCGCTGCACCGGGACCTCCAGCGAGCGGCCTGAGTCGTCGACGGTGACGGGTCCGGTGCCGTGCCGGGCGAGGATCTCGCGCGCGGCCCCGGTGTCGGCGGCGTCGACGAGCGCGAGAGCGATGCGGTGGCCCCCGATCTGGGCCTTGAGTTCATCAGAGGTGCCCTCGGCGATGACTCGGCCCTGGTCGATGACGTAGATGCTGTCGGCCAGGTGGTCGGCCTCTTCGAGGTACTGCGTCGTAAGCAGCACGGTGGTGCCGCCCGCGACGAGACTCTTGATGACCCCCCAGAGGGCGATCCGGCTGCGGGGGTCGAGGCCGGTCGTCGGTTCGTCGAGGAAGAGGACCTGCGGGTCGATGACGAGGGCTCCGGCCAGGTCGATGCGCCGCCGCATGCCTCCCGAGAAGCCCTTCACCGGCCGGTCGCCGGCCTCGGCGAGGTCGAAGAGATCGATGAGCTCACGGGCCCGCGCCCGAGCCGCGCGAGTGCCCAGGTGGTAGAGCCGGCCCACCATCTCGAGGTTCTCCACGCCGGTGAGGTTTTCGTCGACCGCGGCGTATTGACCGCTGGACCCGACGACCCGCTTGACCTCCCGTGCCTGGGTGAGCACGTCGAGGCCGGCGACCCGGGCGGTGCCGGAGTCGGGCCGGATGAGAGTGGTCAGCACCTTGACCGCGGTGGTCTTGCCCGCACCATTGGGCCCGAGCAGCCCGATCACTCGGCCTTCGGGCACCTGCAGGCTGAGGCCGTCAAGGGCGTGGACGTCCTCGCCGTTGGCCCGGTAGGTCTTGCGCAGATCATGTGCTTCGATCATCGGCATTAGGTGACCCTAACCTCTGGCACCGACACCCTCACATTGATTTCGGTATCCGTCGGCGATCTCTGGGGACGTCCGAGCGCATGCTGGACCGGACGGCATACCGGAGCACGGCAGTGGCAGGATCGGGACGTGCTCGGCGCGCTGCAGGGATTCGTGACGATCTCGGCCGTCGTCGCCGTGGGGTGGCTGCTCGCCGACCGCCGGGTGCTCGACCTGGCCGCCCAGCGGATTCTGGCCGACCTGGCCTTCTTCGTCGCGTCTCCGGCGTTGCTCCTGGTCATCCTGGCCAAGGCGCCGGTGTCGGCGGTCCTGTCGCCGCAACTGCTCGTCGCCCTCGGCAGCGCCCTGACGGTCATGGTCATCGCGTATGCCGTCTCGCGTCGACGCTGGCGGGCCGGCCTGTCGGAGTCGGTCATGGCGGCGCTCTCGGCGGGCTACGTCAACTCGGCCAACCTCGGCATCCCCATCGCGATCTACGTGCTCGGCGACGCCACCCACTCGGCGCCGCTCTTGCTCGTGCAGCTGCTGCTCTTCACACCGATCAGCATGACGATCCTCGACTCGCAGCTGGAGGGCGCCAAGCCGGGCCTCGTCGCGCGGCTGACCGGTCTCTTCCGCAACCCGATCACGGTCGGCGCGCTGCTCGGTCTGGTGGTGTCGCTGACCGGCTTCCAGATCCCCGAAGTGGCCCTGGCGCCACTCACGCTCATCGGCAACCTGGCTGTGCCGGGGATGCTCGTCGCCTTCGGCATCTCGCTGCGGCTGGGTCAGCGACCAGGGGAGCAGTTCGGCCGACTAGGTTTCCTCGCAGCCCTCAAGCTCGTCGTCCAACCGGCCGTCGCCGGTCTACTGGCGTTGGCGCTGGGCATTCGCGGTCATGGCGTGCTCGTGTCGGTCGTCATGGCGGCGCTGCCGACGGCGCAGAACATCTTCACCTACGCGTTGCGCTACGAGAAGGCCATCTTCCTCACCCGCGATGCCATCTTCGTCACGACCTTCGGCAGCGTGCCGGTCATCCTCCTGGCGGCCGCGCTGCTGCATTGACCAACCCCACGTCAGTGACCGGTGAGGGCGGTGAGCAGTCGGCCCAGTCGCGCCGGTCGGCCGGTGCGGACCTCCTCCGCGTCGGCCCAATCGGCCAGTTTGAGGCCGGCATTGACGCCGACCCAGCGCAAAGGCTCGGGTTCCCAGGCGGGGGATCGGTGGCCCACCCAGGGCAAGCTGGTCAGCGGTGAGGTCACGCCCCGGATGAGGTCGGCCAACGTGCGACCGGCGAGGTTGGTCGCCGCGACCCCGTCGCCGACATACCCTCCGGCCGAGCCGACGCCCGTCACCGGGTCGTAGCTCACCTGGGGGTGCCAGTCGCGCGGGATGCCGAGCGGGCCGCCCCAGCGGTGCGTCACGGCATACCCGGCCGTCGCCGGGAAGAGATCGTGCAGCGTCGCCTCGATATCAGCGAAAACCTTTGGTTCCGAGTCGAATTCCGGCTTGATGGCCGACCGCAAGTGATAGGGGGCGCCGCGTCCGCCGAAGGCGATGCGGTCGTCGGCGGTGCGTTGGCCGTAGATGACGACGTGCCGGTGGTCGGCGAAGGTCTCGCGGCCGGCGAGCCCGATCTCGTCCCACACCGACGCCGGCAGGGGCTCGGTGGCGATCATCAGCGAGTAGACCGGCGCCACCTGCCGCTTGCGTCCCGGCATCGTCGCGGTCCATGCCTCGGTCGCGAGCACGGTATGCCGGGTGGTCACCACCGCACCGCCGGTCACCATCACCCGGTGGTCACCGAGTTGGGTGACCCGCACTCCTTCGACGATCCGACCCCCGAGCCGCCGGACAGCTGCAGCCAGGCCGTCGACGAGCCGGCGCGGTTGCACGCGAGCGCAACTGGGATAGAAGCTCGCGCCCAACAGGCCCTGCATGCGCACCCGTTCGGCGGCCTCGACCGGCCCCAGCCACTGCAGCTGCGGGTCCCAACGCTGCCCTTGGCTGACGCCGGCCTGAGCCCGCTGCACCTGAGCCAGGGTGCGCGCTCCGATGAGAGTGCCGCCGAGGTGGAAATCGCAGTCGATCCGCTCGGCCTCGGCAACGCGGCCGACCTCCACGACGGTCTCGCGTAGTGCTGCGCCCATCGCGGCCGCTGCCGGGGCACCGTGCGAGGCGGCCAAGGTGTCCAGCGACACCGGATAGAGGGCGCTCACCCAACCGCCGTTGCGACCGCTCGCCCCGAATCCCACGTGCTCGGCCTCGAGGACGAGCACGTCGAGAGAGGGGTCGGCCAGCAGCAGGTAATAGGCCGTCCACAGCCCGGTGAAACCACCCCCGACGATGCAGACATCCACGCCAGGAGGCAGGTCGACGCCTAAGGAGGGTGCCCCGGAAGCTGGCCGGACGGCATACCCGTCGGCACTTGCCGGCGCGGACGACGAGCCCTCCTGGGAACTGGCATCCCACCAGAGGGGGAGCGTCCCCACCAGCTGTGGCCCGCTCACAGGTGCGCGTCGGCGCCCTGCAGGACCGTTCGCAGCGTGGCCGCGATGTCGGCGAACTCTGCCGGACCGATGGTCAGTGGGGGCGCGAGCTGAATGACGGGATCACCGCGGTCGTCGGCGCGGCAGTAGAGACCCGCGTCGAACAGCGCCTTGGACAGATAACCGCGCAACAACCGCTCGCACTCGGCCTCGTCGAAGGTCGCGCGAGTGTCTTTGTCCTTGACCAGCTCGATCCCGTAGAAATAGCCCTCCCCACGCACGTCACCGACGATCGGCAGGTCGAGCAAACCCTCGAGCGCGGCGCGGAAGGTCGGGGCGTTCTCGCGGACGTGCGCATTGAGGCCCTCGCGCTCAAAGATGTCGAGGTTGGCCATGGCGACCGCGCACGAGATCGGGTGGCCACCGAAGGTGTAGCCGTGCGGGAAGTAGGTGGTGTCGTTGCGGAAGGGCTCGAAGATCCGGTCGCTGACGATCATCGCCCCGAGGGGCGCATAGCCGGACGTGATCCCTTTGGCTGTCGTGATGATGTCCGGCACGTAGCCGAGTTGGTTGCAGGCGAACCAATCACCGATCCGGCCGAAGGCGCAGATCGTCTCGTCGGACACCAGGAGCACGTCGTATTCGTCGCAGATCTCGCGGACCCGCTCGAAATACCCCGGCGGGGGCGGGAAACAGCCGCCGGAGTTCTGCACCGGCTCAAGGAAGACCGCGGCGACGCTCTCCGGGCCCTCGAACTCGATGGCCTCGGCGATCCGGTTGGCGGCCCACAGCCCGAAGGCCTTCGGGTCATCACGCAGATGCTCCGGGGCGCGATAGATGTTGGTGTTGGGCACCTTGTGCCCGCCGGGCACGAGCGGCTCGAACATCGTCTTGGCGGCAGGTATGCCGGTGATGGACAGGGCGCCCTGTGGGGTGCCGTGGTAGGCGACCGCCCGTGAGATGACCTTGTGCTTGAGCGGCTTGCCTTTGAGCTTGAAGTAGTGCTTGGCGAGCTTCCAGGCCGACTCAACCGCCTCGCCGCCACCGGTCGTGAAGAAGACCCGGTTGAGGTCGCCGGGGGCGTAGTGAGCCACCCGCTCGGCGAGTTCGATAGCCCGCGGGTGGGCGTAGGACCACAGCGGGAAGTAGGCGATCTTGCCGAACTGGGTCATGGCGGCGTCGGCGAGTTCCTGCCGACCGTGGCCGACTTGCACGGTGAACAACCCGGACAGTCCGTCGAGATAGCGGTTGCCGCGGTCGTCCCAGATGTAGGCACCCTCGCCCTTGACGATGATCGGCACGTTGTGCCGCCCCTCGTGGCCCTCGAAGGTCGAGTGCCGGGTGAAGTGCATCCAGAGGTGGTCGCGCGCGGCCTCCGAATAGAGCTTGCCGGTGCGCGTGTGGTAGTCGGAACTCGGTTCCCAGATCTCGTTGGGATAGATGGTCATCGGGTCCCCCAGTTGTAGTGCTGCTTGTTGAGTTTCAGGTAGACAAAGGTCTCGGTCTCGGCGACACCGGGCAGGGTGCGCATCTCGCGGCTGATCACCTCGAGCAGGTGCTCGTCGTCCTCACAGACGACCTCCGCGAGGATGTCGAAACTGCCCGCCGTGATGACAACGTAGGCGACTTCCGGGAGAGCGCCCAGCCGCGAGGCGACGTCGGTCATGTCGCCGGACACTTTGACGCCCACCATCGCCTGGCGCTGGAATCCAACATGCAGCGGGTCGGTGACCGCGACGATCTGCAACACGCCGCCGTCGGTGAGCTTCTGCACCCGGGCCCGAACGGCGGCCTCGGACAGCCCGACCGCCGCAGCGATCGCGGCATACGAGCGTCTGCCGTCCTCCTGTAGCTGTTCGATGATCGCCTTACTGGCCGCGTCGAGCGTGGGCGCGCCGGAGCGGCTACGCCGGCCGTGGTCGCCACTGGCGCGATCGGCACTGGCGCGATCGGCACTAGCGCGTTCGGCACCGGCTCGGTCGGCGCCAGTGCGGGGACTCGGTGGCTCGGGCGGGGTCCGAGGGGTCATGGTCCCCGATGGTGGCCCGTGTCGGCACTCGAAAGCAAGCGTTTCGGCGCCGCGATATCCGACGGATTCCGCAGCATCCGTCCGAAACGGACGCGAAATCCGTATCTGAGTTAGCGCAGCTCTACCGGAATCGGCGGCCAGCCGCTAGATTGCGGCGAACTGCACGTCCGGCCCTCCCCTGCACCGGGGAGGCGCTCCGGGAGGGCGTGCACTCGGCTCACTGAGATTGGATCCGGAGGGACCATGGCCGCCCAGCCGCGCCAACTGCGCAACCACATCGGTGGCGAGTATGTCGACGCCACGACCGACGCTCGCTTGGACATCGTCAACCCTGCCACTGCCGCCGTTGTGGCGTCCGCGCCCGTCTCCGGACAGGAGGATGTTGACCGCGCGTATGCCGCCGCTGACGCTGCCTTCGCGGAGTGGGGCCGCACGACCCCCCGACAGCGCCAAGAGGCTCTGCTGAAGTTCGCCGACGCCATCGAGGCGCGCGCCGATGAGTTCGTCGCGCTGGAAGGCGAGAACACCGGCAAGCCGCACGCCCTGACGGCCAGCGAAGAAGTGCCTCCCATGCTCGACCAGCTGCGCTTCTTCGCCGGCGCAGCCCGGGTGCTGGAGGGTCGCTCGGCCGGGGAGTACATGCCCGGCCACACCTCGTGGATCCGCCGTGAGCCCATCGGGGTCATCGGCCAGGTCACGCCGTGGAACTACCCGATGATGATGGCGATGTGGAAGATCGCCCCGGCCCTGGCCGCGGGCAACACCGTCGTCCTCAAGCCGAGCGACACCACCCCCGAGACGACGCTGCTGCTGGCCGAGTGCGCGGCACCGTTCTTCCCGGCTGGGACGTTCAACGTCGTCACCGGCGACCGCGACACCGGCCGGATGGTGGTCAGCCACCGCCGCCCCGACATGGTCGCGATCACCGGTTCGGTGCGGGCCGGCTCGCAGGTCGCCCAGAGCGCGGCCGAGGGACTCAAGCGGGTCCACCTCGAACTCGGCGGCAAGGCGCCGGTCATCGTCTTCGACGACGCCGACATCGAGGCCGCCGTCGAGGGCATCGCGATCGCGGGCTACTTCAACGCCGGCCAGGACTGCACCGCGGCGACCCGAGTGCTCGCCGGCCCGGGCATCCACGACGACTTCGTGGCGGCGCTCGCGGAATACGCGAAGAACTCGGCCAAGGTCGGTATGCCGGACGACGAGGACGCGCTCTTCGGTCCGGTCAACAACCCGAACCAACTCGAGCGGGTGCAGGGCTTCATCGAGCGGCTTCCCGGCCACGCGACCGTGTCCGCGGGTGGCTCGCGGGTGTCGGCGCTCGGAGATGGCTTCTTCCTCGAGCCCACGGTCCTGTCCGGGCTGCGCCAGGACGACGAAGCCATCCAGAACGAGATCTTCGGGCCGGTCATCACCGTGCAGCGCTTCTCCGACGAGCAGGAAGCCTTGCGTTGGGCCAATGGGGTTGATTACGGACTGGCGTCCAGCGTGTGGACCAAGGACTTCGGGCGGGCGATGCGGATGTCGCGGTCGCTGGACTTCGGGTGTGTGTGGATCAACACCCACATCCCGATCGTGGCCGAGATGCCGCACGGCGGCTACAAGAACAGCGGGTACGGCAAGGACCTGTCCATGTACGGGCTGGAGGACTACACGCGGATCAAGCACGTCATGGCCAACATCGATGCCTGACGTTACGACTGACCTGGAGGGGACTCAACGATGAGGATGAATCAGGAACGAGACCCGAGGGTTCGGCAGCTCGCGTCCATGGCGCGGGCGTCGATCTCGCGGCGTCAGATGCTCGGAGGGGCAGGCGCGGGCCTAGCGGCCTTGGGCCTGTCGGCGTGCGCGCCGCCAGAGCCGCCCGCCGGTGGCAAGCCGGAGCTCAAGTTGCCCAAGGACATGAGCGCCACCGAGAAAACGCTCGCGTGGGCCAACTGGACGGCATACCTCGATGTCAACGAGGAGACGAACAAGCACGACAGTCTCGAAGCGTTCATCGCGGAGACAGGCATCCTCGCGACCTACTCCGAGGACATTGACGACAACGACTCCTACGTGAGCAAGATCCGCCCGCAGCTGCAGGCGACCCCTCCCCAGGACATCAAGCGCGACATCATCACGTTGACCGACTGGATGGCCAACCGGATGATCCGCGACCAACTCGTGCAGCCGCTGGACCTCATCCACATCCCGAACGCCGGCCGGCTGCTCGAGCCACTCAAGGACGTGTCCTTCGACCCGGGTCGCCTCTACTCGTTGACCTGGCAATCCGGCTTCGCCGGGATCGGGTACGACAAGAGCAAGGTCGGCCGGGAGCTCAAGAGCCTCAAGGATCTGTGGGCCGAGGACCTCAAAGGCAAGATCACGGTGCTGTCGGAGTTCCGCGACACCGTCGGGCTCATCATGCTCAGCCAGGGCGTCGACATCTCCGGCACGTTCACCAAGGACCAGGTGGCCGCCGGCATGGACGAGGTCACCAAGCGCGTCGCCGACGGCAGCATTCGCCGGATCAAGGGCAACGCCTACATGGAGGATCTCAAGTCCGGCAACGCTATTGCCGGCATCGTGTGGAGCGGTGACATCTCGATCCTGCGGGCCGAAACCGAGAACGACAACTGGGAGTTCGTCATCCCAGACTCCGGAGGCACGCTCTGGAGCGACAACATGATGATCCCCATCACCTCGACGCACCGTCGCAACGCGATGAAACTCATGGACTTCTACTACCGCCCCGACATCGCCGCGCAGGTCGCTGCGTACGTCAACTACATCTGCCCCGTCACCGGTGCGCAGGAGGAGATGAAGAAGATCGACCCCGAGCTGGCCGACAGCCCGCTGATCTTCCCGACGTCGCAATGGATCACCGAGCACAACGTCAAGGGCTTCCGGGCCCTGAGCGCGGCTGAGGACGAGGAGTACTCCAAGATGTGGGCAAAGGTCGTGGGCAACTAATGGGAATCTTCTCCAAGTCTTCCGGCGCCTTCCGCGACGCCAAGGGTGACCTCATCCTCGAGAACGTCACCAAGAGCTTCGCCACCTTCACGGCCGTCGACGACCTGTCGTTGACGGTCCCTCGGGGATCCTTCTTCGCCTTGCTCGGCCCGTCGGGCTGCGGCAAGACGACGACCCTGCGCATGGTCGCCGGTTTGGAGCAGCCGACGGCCGGCCGGATCAAGATCGGGTCGACCGATCTCACCGGTTCGCGGCCCTATGAGCGCCCGGTCAACACGGTCTTCCAGTCCTATGCGCTCTTCCCGCACCTCACTGTGCGCGACAACGTCGCCTTCGGCCCGAAGCGCCGGGGCTCGGCGGATCCGGTCGGCGAGGCCAACACGACGTTGGAGTTGGTGCAACTGTCGCACCTGGCCGACCGCAAGCCGACCCAGTTGTCCGGTGGTCAGCAGCAGCGCGTGGCGGTGGCTCGTGCGCTGGTCAACCACCCCGAGGTGCTGCTCCTCGACGAGCCGCTCGGCGCACTCGACCTCAAGCTGCGGCGGGAGATGCAGGTCGAGCTCAAGCGCATCCAGATGGAGGTCGGGCTGACCTTCGTCCACGTCACCCACGACCAGGAGGAGGCCATGACGATGGCCGACACGGTCGCGGTGATGAACCTCGGCAAGATCGAGCAGATGGGTGCTCCAGAGGTCCTCTACGACCTGCCGCGGACGAAGTTCGTCGCCAACTTCCTCGGCCAGTCCAACATGCTGCACGGCACCGTGCAGGGCATCGACGGGGACTTCACCGTCATCGGCGCCGGCGACCACAAGGTCAAGGTCCGCACCTCGCGGATGGCTCCAGGAGAGGGTGGCGAAGCGATCTTCGGCATTCGTCCGGAGAAGACCCGGGTGCACGACGAAGCACCGAGCGCGACGCTTGCGGGCGCCAGCCTGGGCCCCGGGACCCTCCTGGACGTCTCGTTCACTGGGGTGGCGACGCAATACCTCGTCGACGTCCCCGGCGTCGGGCGTTGGGCGGTCTATGAGCAGAATCTCGACCTCGACCGGATCAGCAACAAGCCGGGCGACCAGGTCTGGATCTCCTGGAATCCCGGCCACGCCTTCGGAGTCCGGTCATGACAGCCCTGGCGCATATCGGCTCCACGGGGGCAGGTGCGCAGACGCCCGGCGGACCGGCACCGGAGCCGACGAAGAAGGGCGGCATCACGGCATACCTGCTCTTGCTGCCCGGCGTGCTGTGGCTGCTGGTCTTCTTCGTCGCCCCGATGGCCCAGCTGGCCGCCGTGTCCTTGCAGTCGCAGTTCCCGGGCTACCCCGGCTACTACTACCGCGACGTGAATTTCGGCAGCTATGTCACGGCGATGACCGAATACCTCCCGCAGTTTGGGCGGTCGTTGCTCTTCGCAGGCTCCGCGACACTGCTGGCCTTCGTCTTGGCCTATCCGTTGGCCTATGCGATGGCCTTCAAGGCCGGCAAGTGGCGCGGTCTGATGATGATTTGCGTCATCGCACCCTTCTTCACGTCCTTCATCCTGCGCACGATCGCCTGGCGGCAGATCCTCGCCGACGAAGGGCCCGTCGTGGGCGCGTTGAAATGGCTGCACGTCATGCCCAGCAGCGGTCGCATCACCGAGACCGGATTCGCCGTCGTGGCGGGTTTGACGTACAACTTCCTGCCCTTCATGGTGCTGCCGATCTATGCCTCGCTGGAGCGGGCCGATCCCAAGATCATCGAAGCCGGCGGTGACCTCTACGCCAATGGCCTGACGACCTTCCGCCGGGTGACCCTGCCGATGTCGATGCCGGGCGTGCTCGCCGGCACCCTGCTCACCTTCATCCCTGCCGCTGGTGACTACGTCAACGCCGAGTTGCTCGGATCGGACTCGACCAAGATGGTCGGCAATGTCATCGAGAGCCAGTTCTTCAAGGTGCTCGGTGGCTTCCCGGTGGCGGCGGCGTTGTCATTCACCCTCATGGCGGTCATCCTGGCGCTCGTCTTCGTCTACGTGCGTCGCTACGGGACGGAGGAACTCCTGTGACCACGGGTCAGAAGTTGCGGTTCTGGATCTCCGAGCGCATCGTCATGATCATTGCGGTGGCGGTGCTGCTCTACCTCTTCCTACCGGTTGCATACACCTTTGCGTTCTCGTTCAACAACTACCGCAAGTCCAATATCGCGTGGAACCCGGAGGGTTCGCCGACGCTCAAACACTGGCAGGACCCCTGCGGTGTGGAAGGCATTTGTGAGTCGCTCGGGACCTCGATCCGGGTGGGGTTCATCGCGACACTCGCGGCGACCATCCTCGGGACGATGCTTGCCTTCGCGCTGGTGCGGCACAAATTCAAGGGGCGGGGCGCGGGCAACATGCTCGTCTTCATCCCGATGGCCACGCCCGAGATCGTCCTGGGCGCCTCGCTGCTGACGATCTTCGTGCAGGGCTTCACCCGCATCGGCCTCAAGCTCGGGTTCTGGACGATCGTGCTCGCGCACATCATGTTCTGTCTGAGCTTCGTGGTGGTCACGGTCAAGGCGCGGTTGCAGAGCCTCGACCCGCGTCTCGAGGAGGCTGCCGAAGACCTGTATGCCGACGCGCGCAGCACCTTCTGGCGGGTCACCTTCCCGCTGGTCTTGCCGGGCATCGTGTCGGCGGCGCTGCTGTCGTTCTCGCTGTCCTTCGACGACTTCATCATCACCAACTTCGTCTCCGGCAACGAGTCGACCTTCCCGAAGTTCGTCTATGTGTCCTACTTGCGCGGCATCCCGGCGCAGGCCAACGTCATCGGCTTCTCGATGTTCGTCATCGCCGTGCTCCTCGTGGTGGTCGGTCAGGTGATCGGCTCCAGGCGTCGCTCGCCGTCGTCCTGACCGCTGCACCACTGGACCCATCACCGGCATATTCACCAGACAGCAGGATTGATAGCTCGTGCGGATTCTCATGATCGGCTCCGGGGGAGTCGGCGATGCGGCGGCGCGGATTGCCGTCGAACGCGACTTCTTCGACGCCTTCGTCGTCGCCGACTATGACTTGGCTCGGGCCGAGGCAACGGTTGCGGCCGCCTCGGCCCGCAGGCCGGGGGAGTCGCGGCTGACGGCAGCACAGGTCGACGCGTCGGATGCCGAGGCTGTGGCGGCGCTGGCCAGACGGCATCGGGCGACGCACATCTTCAACGCTGTCGACCCGCGCTTCGTCATGCCGATTTTCAACGGCGCGCGGGCGGCCGGGTGTCACTACCTCGACATGGCGATGTCACTGTCCGAACGGCATCCGCAGCGGCCGTACGAGCTGCCCGGAGTGCTGCTGGGTCAGGAGCAGTTCGACCAGGCCGGGCAGTGGGAAGTCGAGGGGCTGCTCGCCCTCGTCGGCATCGGCGTCGAACCTGGCCTCTCGGACGTTTTCGCCCGGTATGCCGCCGACCACCTCTTCGCCGAGATCGACGAGCTGGGCGTGCGAGACGGCGCCAATCTCGTGGTCCGCGACGAAGCCGGCCGCGAGATCTTCGCGCCTGGATTCTCGATCTGGACGGTCATCGAGGAGTGCCTCAACCCGCCACTGATCTGGGAGGACGGCAGCGGCTGGCGCACCACCGAGCCGTTCAGCGAGCCGCTGCTGTTCGACTTTCCCGAGGGCATCGGCCCGGTCGAGTGCGTCCACGTCGAGCACGAGGAAGTCGTCCTCATGCCCCGGTGGGTCAACGCCAAGAAGGTCACCTTCAAATACGGCCTCGGCGAGCAGATGATCGGCATCCTGAGGACGTTGCACGAGCTCGGGCTGGACTCCACTGCCAGCGTCGATGTCAAGGGCGTGCGGGTCTCCCCGCGGGACGTCGTCGCCGCGTGCCTGCCCGACCCGGCCACCATCGGCCCCCGGATGACCGGCAAGACCTGTGCCGGACTCTGGGTGACCGGCACCGGCCCGGACGGCCGGCCGCGAGCGACCTACCTTTACCACGTCGTCGACAACGAGTGGGCCATGCGCGAATACGGCGCCCAGTGCGTCGTCTGGCAGACCGCCGTCAATCCGATCGTGGCGCTCGAGCTGCTCGCCTCCGGCGTTTGGGCTGGTGTGGGCGTGCTCGGGCCAGAGGCATTCGACGCGGTGCCCTTCCTCGACCTGCTCTCCGCCCCGAAGCCGGTCGGCTACGGATCGCCCTGGGGGATGGACGACCGCGATCCGTCCGGTCCGCCTGCCTAGGATCGATGTCATGAGCCGCTACGGCGCGCAGTACGGTCCGGACGTCACCTTTCTCGGGGTGCCACCGTGCGACCTGGGCGAGCCCGACACCTATGCCGCTGCGGACGTCGTCATCCTCGGGGCGCCCTTCGACGGCGGCACCTCGCACCGGCCGGGCACCCGGTTCGGCCCCCAGGCAATCCGCACGACCGACTATCTCGGCCACGACGGTTCGCGCCCCTCGCTCGCCTTACGTGTCGACGGTCTGCGCGACCTGCGGGTGCTCGACGCCGGCGACATCATGATGCCGCCGGGTGACATCGAAACGTCGCTCGGGTCACTGCGACAGGCAGTCGCAGCCGTATGCCGTGCCGGCGCGATTCCGGTCGTGCTCGGGGGAGATCACTCGATCGCCTATGCCGACGCCAGCGGAGTGGCCGACGTCCACGGGGCCGGGCGGGTGTCGATGATCCACTTCGATGCCCATGCCGACACCGGCGACGTGGAGTTCGGATCGTTGTGGGGCCACGGTCAACCGATGCGCCGGCTCATCGAAAGCGGAGCGCTGCGCGGTGACCGCTTCCTGCAGGTGGGTCTGCGCGGCTACTGGCCCGGGCCGGAGACCCTCGACTGGATGGCAGCTGAGGGTATGCGGTCCTACGAGATGACCGAGATCGGAGCTCGGGGCCTGGCCACCTGCTTGACCGAGGCGTTCGCCATTGCCACCGATGACTGTGACGGAGTCTTCCTCTCGGTCGACATCGACGTCTGCGATCCCGGCCATGCCCCGGGCACCGGCACGCCCGAGCCCGGCGGGCTCTCGGCTCGAGAACTGCTCGATGCGGTGCGCCGGGTCTGCCTGGAGTTGCCGATCGTCGGGATCGACGTCGTCGAGGTCAGCCCGCCTTATGACCACGCCGATATCACCGCTGCGCTAGCCAATCGCGTTGTCCTGGAGGCTCTTTCCGCAATCACGCGAAGGCGGCGTGACACGGCATACGGCACCTCCTGGGACCCGACCACACCCTTGCTCGCCGACCGACCCGTTCCCCGACAGGAGACATCGTCATGACCGCCCAGTCCATCGAGCAACGCCGGATCCTCAAGACCGCGATCCCCGGACCGCGGTCGCAGGCCCTGCACGCCCGCAAGCTCGCGTCGGTGTCCACGGGTGTGAGCACCGGGCTGCCGATCTACGTCGAACGGGGTGCCGGCGGCATTCTCGTGGACGCCGACGACAACCAGCTCATCGACTTCGGGTCGGGCATTGCGGTGACGACGGTCGGCAACGGTGCGCCGCGGATCGTCGAGGCGGTGCAGCGCCAGATCGAGGACTTCACCCACACCTGCTTCATGGTGACGCCCTACGAGGAATACGTGCAGGTCTGCGAGAAGCTCAACGAGCTCACGCCGGGCGACCACGCCAAGCGCAGCGCCCTGTTCAACTCCGGCGCGGAGGCCGTCGAGAACGCCGTCAAGGTGGCGCGGCACTACACCGGCAAGGACGGCATCGTCGCCTTCGACCACGCCTACCACGGCCGCACCAACCTCACCCTGGCGATGACCGCGAAGAACATGCCCTACAAGCACAAGTTCGGGCCGTTCGCCAGTGAGCTCTACCGGGTGCCGATGGCCTACCCGTATCGCTGGCCGGGCGGTCCGCAGCACTGCGCGGAGGAGGCGTTCGACTACATCATCGACCAGATCCACGCCCAGATCGGCGAAGAGAACACCGCCGCCGTGATCATCGAGCCTATTCAAGGTGAAGGTGGGTTCATCACTCCGCCGCGGGGTTTCCTTCCGGCGCTGGCCGATTGGTGCCGCGACCACGACATCCTCTTCATCGCCGACGAGGTGCAGTCGGGCTTCTGCCGCACCGGCGACTGGTTCGCCTGTGACGACGAGGGCGTCGTGCCCGACCTCATCACGACGGCCAAGGGCATTGCCGGCGGTATGCCGTTGTCGGCGGTCACCGGTCGCGCCGAGATCATGGACACCATCCACCCCGGTGGGCTGGGCGGCACCTACGGCGGCAACCCGGTCGCGTGCGCAGCGGCGCTGGCCTCGATCGAGACGATGGAAGCCGAGGACCTCAGGTCACGCGCGCGGCGGATCGGCGCCCTGCTCACCGACCGGCTCAACGGGCTGGCCGAGCGATACCCCCAGGTCGGCGAGATCCGCGGCCGCGGCGCGATGATCGCCATGGAGTTGGTCACCGACCGCGACACCAAGGAGCCCGCCGCCGCCCTCACTGCTGCCATCAACCGGGCGTGCCACGAGCGCGGCCTGGTGACGCTCACCTGTGGCACCTTGGGCAATGTCTTCCGGTTCCTGCCGCCGCTGTCGATGAGTGACGAGCTGCTCCTCGAGGGGCTGGACATCCTCGACGAGGCGTTCGCCGCCTCGGTCTAGTCCCGGCACTACCCGGCCTCCGCGCAGGCACTTCCCACGAAATCGACACTCCGACAACACTTTCGGCAATCCCGGACAGGAAGAGACGATGGCCGTCAACCCCGCTGCTCTGCTCGACTCGGTGCCCAAGGGCCTGCTCATCGCGGGCCAGTGGCGTGCTGCCTCTGACGGATCGACCCTCCCGGTCGACAACCCCGCCACGGGCGAGATCCTGGCCCACGTCGCGAGCGCGACCCCGGCCGATGGGATGGCCGCCCTTGACGCGGCTGTCGCCGCGCAAGCCTCCTGGGCCAAGGTGCCGCCGCGCGATCGCGGGGAACTGTTGCGGGCGGCATACGAGAAGATCGTCGAGCGGACCGAGGAGTTCGCGCTTCTGATGACCCTGGAGATGGGCAAGCCGCTGGCCGAGGCACGCGGCGAGGTTGCCTACGGAGCCGAGTTCTTCCGTTGGTTCAGCGAGGAAGCGGTGCGCGTGCACGGTCGCTACTCTGTGGCGCCCAACGGCGCCAGCCGCTTGCTCACCATGAAGCAACCGGTCGGGCCCACCCTGATGATCACGCCGTGGAACTTCCCGCTCGCGATGGGCACTCGCAAGATCGGGCCGGCGATCGCGGCCGGTTGCACGATGGTCGTCAAGCCCGCGTCGCAGACGCCCTTGACGATGCTCCTGCTCGCGCAGCTGCTGCAGGAGTGCGGTCTGCCGCAGGGCGTGCTCAATGTCGTGACCACCGCTCACACCGGCGAGGTCATGGAGCCGATCATCCGCGACCCCCGGTTGCGCAAGCTCACCTTCACCGGCTCGACCGGCGTGGGGCAGAAGCTGGTCGAGCAGTCGGCCCAGGGGCTGTTGCGGTTGTCGATGGAGTTGGGCGGCAATGCCCCCTTCCTCGTCTTCGAGGACGCCGACGTCGATGCCGCGGTCAATGGGGCGATGCTGGCCAAGATGCGCAATATCGGGGAGGCCTGCACAGCGGCCAACCGGTTCCTCGTGCACGAGTCGGTGGCAGCGGAGTTCTCGGAGAAGTTCGCCGCCCGAATGTCGGCGCTGACCGTGGGCGATGGCACCCAGGACGGGATCGACGTCGGCCCGCTCGTGGACCAGAAGGCCCGCGAGGGAGTCGATTCGCTCGTGCAGGAGGCGGTGGCCGGTGGGGCGCGCGTCGTCGTCGGTGGTGGGCCTGCCGAGGGCCCGGGCTGGTTCTACCAACCGACCGTGCTGACCGATGTGCCTGCCGACGCGCGCATCGCCGTCGAGGAGATCTTCGGCCCGGTGGCGCCGATCTCGACCTTCCGCACCGAGGACGAGGCGCTGACGCGAGCCAACGACACGGCATACGGGCTCATCGCCTATATCTTCACCCGCGATCTGTCGCGTGCGCTGCGAGTGAGCGAGGCGCTGGAGTTCGGGATGGTCGGGGTCAACCAAGGCGTGGTGTCCAACCCGGCGGCGCCATTCGGTGGGGTGAAGGCCAGCGGCTTCGGGCGGGAGGGCGGCTTTGAGGGCATCGACGAATACCTCGAGGTCAAGTACGTCGGCATCGCCGGCCCGTGAGGGGTGGCGTGCCGGCGCGCCGGATGAGTCGCAATACCCGCCAGGTCGTCCAGCTCGTCGGGGTCGGGCTGGTCCTCGTGCTGCTCGTCGCGCTCGTCTGGGTCTGGCGCGGCGGTCCGTCGGCCGGGCCGTCGGGCGCGCCGTCCGGCACCCCGTCGGTCGCTCGATCCACTGGGGTCTCGACGTCGAGAGTCCCGGTTTCCGGGTCGACGAACGACTCGATCGACCACGAGAGCGGGCTGCGATGGGTGGCCGAATCGGCGCTTCCGAAGGAGGCTCGGACGACCCTGGAGTTGATCCGTGCCGGCGGGCCGTATCCATTCCCCCGAAATGACGACCAGACCTTCGCCAATCGCGAGTCAATCCTCCCGAACCGGGCAAATGGCTACTACCGTGAGTACACCGTCGTCACGCCAGGATCCGGAGACCGTGGGGCCCGCCGGATCGTGCGCGGACGCGAGGGGGAGTTGTACTACACGGATGACCATTACGGATCGTTCCGTCGTGTTCGAGAGGGCGCCTGACCGGGCGCGCCAGGGGGAGAGTCGTGAAGCGTTTCGATGGCAATGCGAGCGTGCGGGCGCTCGTCGCACGAGCCAGGGCAGCTGGGCGAGTGGTGCGAATCGTCGAGGGTGGCGTGGACAAGCACTCGTCGCTGGTCGCGTTCGCCGAGGGGTTGGCGCTGCCGGAGTGGTTTGGCCTCAACCTCGACGCGTTGAATGACGCCCTCCGGGACCTCGCCGACGAGCAGGGGCGTGAGATCGAGCTGGTCTGGGACCGCGTGGGCCGGCTGCACGAAAACGACCCGAAGGCGTACGGCGCCATCCTGGCCGTGTTGCTCGACATCGAAGCCGAGCGCGACGACCTGCAGATCACCGTCGTCGACCGGTGACGTGGAGTCGGCCGACGTCCCGTGACCGATTGATCCATGGCTCCAGCCCACGCCGGACTGGGCGAGAATGGCCGGGTGAGTGAGCCCCGTAGCGTTGCCCTGCTCGGATCGACTGGGTCGATCGGCACCCAGGCGATCGATGTCGTGCGGGCCAATCCAGGACGTTTCCGGGTCGCTGCACTGACCGCCGGGGGCGGCAACCTTCCCCTGCTCGCCCGACAGGCCGTCGAGCTGGAGGTCGAGGCCGTCGGTGTCGCCGCCGCGGACCCCGCTGACGTCGAGCGCGCGATTGGGCAGGCGGCACGGGAAGCCGGCCGGACGGCATACCGGCCGGAAATCCTCACCGGGCCCGACGCGAACGCGACGCTTGCCGCCCGCCCCGTCGACGTCGTCCTCAACGGCATCACCGGCTCGATTGGCCTGGCTCCGACCCTCGCAGCGCTCGCGGCCGGCAACACCCTGGCCCTGGCCAACAAGGAATCCCTCATCGTCGGTGGCCAACTCGTCACCACCGCAGCGCGCCCCGGACAGATCGTCCCCGTGGATTCCGAACACAGCGCGATCGCCCAATGCCTGCGTGGCGGTCGCGCGCAAGAGGTCAGGCGGCTCATCATCACCGCGAGCGGGGGACCGTTCCGCGGGCGGTCGCGTGAGGAGTTGCGCGACGTCACCCCGGCGCAAGCGCTGGCCCATCCCAACTTCGCGATGGGCCGGGTCGTCACCACCAATAGCGCCACCCTGGTCAACAAGGGGTTGGAAGTCATCGAGGCGCACCTGCTCTTCGGGATCCCCTTCGAGCGGATCACCACGGTCATCCACCCGCAACAGCAGATCCACTCGATGGTCGAGTTCCACGACGGGTCGACGATCGCCCAGGCGGGTCCACCACGGATGCTCGTGCCGATCGCGCTCGGGCTGTCCTGGCCCGAGCGTCTCGCCGATGTCGACCACCCCTGCGACTGGACCGCCGCACAGTCCTGGGACTTCCTCCCGCTCGACGAGGTCGCCTTCCCGTCGGTACCCCTGGCTCGCCGGGTCGGTGCCGCGGGCGGCACGATGCCCGCGGTCTACAACGCGGCCAACGAAGTGTGCGTCGACGCCTTCCATGACGGGCTTATCCGATTCACCGAGATTGTCGACACCATCGCCCGGGTGGTCGACGACCACGAACAGGGAACCGCCACGCAGGTATGCCGGGCCGGCACCGGAATCGACGCCCCCACCTTGGACGTTGAGAGCGTGTTGCGCGCCGATGAGTGGGCGCGCGCCCGGGCTCGAGCCGTTCTCGGGCTGGATGAGGGGATCTCATGACCTCGGTGACATATCTGCTCGGCGTGCTGGCCGTCATCGCGCTTGTCGGGGTGTCGATCGCGCTGCACGAGCTGGGCCACCTCATCCCGGCCAAGCGGTTCGGCGTGAAGTGCACGAAGTACATGATCGGGTTCGGTCCGACGCTCTGGTCGCGCACTCGTGGCGGGACCGAATACGGCATCAAGGCGATCCCCCTCGGTGGCTACGTCAAGATGATCGGGATGATCCCGCCCAAGCCCGGCGACAACCCTGCCCTGTTGCGCGCGAGCACCACCGGGCGGATGAGCATCGTCGAGCAGGCCCGGGCCGAGGCGGTCGACGAGGTCCAGCCCGGCGACGAGGACAAGGTCTTCTACAAGCTGTCGGTGCCCAAGAAGGTCATCGTCATGCTCGGCGGGCCGATCATGAACCTGGTCCTGGCGGTGGTGTTGCTGGCGGCACTGGTGAGCGGAATCGGCGTGCCCACGCTGGTGCCCACCGTCTCAAGCGTCGCGGAGTGCGTGCCGTCCACCGCTCCCACGGTGACCAAACCCGAGCCCTCGTGTGTGGTCGGCGACGCGGTGCCCCCGGCCGTCGTGGCGGGGCTCCGGGCTGGTGACCGCATCGTCGCCGTCGACGGTCGCCCAGTGACGCTCTGGTCGGAAGTCACCACCATGATCCGGGCCGCTGCGGGGCGCTCGCTCACGCTCACCGTGGAGCGCACCGGCGAGCAGCTCACCCTCACCGCCCCGATCGTGGGGGTGGCGCGCACGGCATACACGGCGGAAGGGAAGCCCAAGACGACCGCCGACGGCACGCTGGTGACCGACATGGTCGGCTATCTCGGCGCGACCGCCAGCCGCGACTACGTCGCCCAGCCCCTCACGCGCGTCCCCGAGTTGCTCGGCAGCATGCTCGGCACGGTCGTGACGGCCCTCGGGACCTTCCCGGCCAAGCTGGTCGGCGTCGCCCAGACCCTGCTCGGTGGCGGCGACCGAGACCCCGAAGGGCCGGTCTCGG
This sequence comes from Actinomycetales bacterium, assembly GCA_016710385.1. Classification (GTDB taxonomy): domain Bacteria; phylum Actinomycetota; class Actinomycetes; order Actinomycetales; family Dermatophilaceae; genus Phosphoribacter; species Phosphoribacter freyrii. The sequence goes on along the minus strand of JADJVX010000017.1, from coordinate 130,128 downwards.
TCGTCGGCATCGGGCGGGCCGGTGGTGAGATCGCGTCGGGTCAGCTCGGCGGAGACGGGCTCAAGGGCGTGATCTACCAGTTCCTCTGGCTGGTCTTCGGGCTCAACCTCATGCTGTTCTTCTTCAACCTGCTGCCGGTGCTGCCGCTCGATGGTGGCCAAGTGGTGGGTGCGCTGTGGGAGGGCATCAAGCGCACCGGGGCCCGGCTGTTGGGGCGTCCTGACCCGGGGTATGTCGACGTCGCCAAGGGACTTCCCATCGCGTATGCCGTGTCGACGGTCCTCATCGCGATGACCCTCATGCTGGTGATCGCCGACCTGGTCAAACCGATTAGCCTCGGCTGAACGCTCCTTCTGTTGGCCTCACTGCGAGGCACCTTTACCTTGCGATCGAACACTTGTCATAGTACACTCGTGCTATGACGATCACTTCGTTGGACTCGCAGCCAGGCGGCGGTATGCCGTCCGGTGCGGTGTCGCGGGGTGGGTCGCCTTCGCGTGGGTCGGCTGTGGTGGTGGGGGTGCCGACGGGGGTGGTGCATGCACTGGTGGACCAGGTGCATGCCCGGTTGGCTGATCCGGACGCTGCCGTGGTTGTGGGTGCTGCGGATATTGGTGAGGTGGAGCGGATCGCTCGTCGGGTGGAGGCACTGCGGTTGGCGTTGGTGGCTCGGGCTGACCGGCAGCAGGTGCATCGCCGGACCGGGCATTCCTCAACCTCAGCGTGGGTGGCGTCAGCGACCCGTAGTGGTGGGGCTGATGCAGCGCGGAAGGTGCAGTTGGCCACCGCGTTGGATGGTGAGGGGTTGGCGGTGACCCGGGCTGCGTTCGACGCCGGTGACGTGTCTGGCCGGTGTGTGGGGATTATCGCCGCGACGATGGACAAGCTCCCGGAGGGGTTGACTGATGTGGAGCGGGCCAAGGTCGAAACCTCCCTGGTCCAGAAGGCGCAGCAATTGAACCCGGGCCGGTTGTCTCGGGCGGCGAAGTTCGCCCTCGCTGCTGCTGAACGTTCCGCGCAAGAGGTCGCTGAGCATGTCGAAGCGCAGTTGGTGGATCAGGAGTGCCGGGCCTACCGGTTGGCGACGGTCACCATGCAGGACCTGGGTGATGGGACCACGAAGCTGCAGGCGTTGTTGCCGACGTTCACTGCGCGGATGCTGGGGAAGGTGTTGCAGACGATGACCGCACCCCGGCGTGATCACCTCCGCCAAGCCGCCGAAGCAGCATTAGCTGACGGTCAGATCGCGGCTGGTGACTTGGGCGACGGGTCGGTCGCGGCCGACCTGCACGCCTCCACCCGACCCACCCAGCACTCAAGCAACGTCACCGGCGACGCTGGCACGCGCGCCGAGTCTGGTGTTGGCGTGGGTCGGAGGGCGGGTCGGAACGCCGATTGGGCCGACATCGACTGGGCCCACCGCCGCGGACGTGCCCTGACCGAGTTGATCGAACACCTCGACACCGAACGACTCACCGGCAAAGTCGCCGCCACCGTCATCGTCACGATGACCATCGAACAAGCCATCGGCGCCGCACAGGCGGCACTGGTGCAAGCCTCGGTCCGGGAGAGCGCCGGGACGCTGTTGGAGATGACCCCCAGTGCTGGTGCCGCCAGCACCGACACCGGCACGTTGATCTCGGCCAGTGCCGCCCGGCGGATCGCCTGCCAAGCCGGGATCCTCCCCGCAGTCCTCGGTGGACCCGGGCAGGTCCTCGACCTCGGCCGACATCACCGGTTCTTCAGCGACCCGCAACGCACCGCCCTCTCGGTCGTCTATGACACCTGCGCTGCGGATGGGTGTGACCGGCCGTTCGCGTGGTCAGAGTTGCACCACCAGCAGCCCTGGTCGAAAGGCGGGCTCACCGACCTGGATCAAGCCATCCCGTTGTGTGGATACCACCACCGGCTGATCCACAACCCCCGCCACCGACACCACACCACCACCGATAGCGCCGACAACCCGGGCGCGAAGACGGTCCACTTCCACGAAAGCGCAGCACCCAGCGCGAGTGACCAGGTGGTGACAGGGGTGAAGTCTGTCAACGCCCGGGGCTGGGCATGACGCAGACCGTCAACGGAGAGGGAGCATCCACGGCCACGAACGCATGCCCCTGGCGCCCCGTGCCGGGCTGGACCGCATACCGGCAGGTGCGTCAGCCGAGGGAGAGTTCGGCCTTCTTGACGACATCGATCGCGCTCGGGGAGCCCTCGAAGGCGACTCGCGCGGCCGATTTGCGGCCGTAGGAGAAGAGCGCGAGGTCGGCGACGCCACCCTTGATGACGACGGTGCCGGCGGCGCTCGGCCCACGGACCGCATGGCGCACCAGCATCGGGGTCTCGAGGATGATGCCCACGTCGGCGCGACGGTAGAGCAGGAAGGCCATCGTCGTGAGACCGCCCCAGACAGCCAGCTCATGGCCCGGCATGAGGACGCGTGGCTTCCAGTCGGGTTGGGCCCGCAACACGTCCTCGTGGTGGATGAAGAACTCCATGGTGTTGAGGGCTTGGTCCACGGGGGAGAGCGCGGCCGGCGTCCATTTCGGGGGACCGGAGCGCAACGCCTCAAGCAGCGTGGGGAAGTCTCCGGATGCCTTGGACAGCAGCGAGCGTTCCATCCGGCCGCGCAGGGGTCCGACGAACATCCCCAAGGCGAGGTCAGGGCGGGTTTCCCGGATGACCAAGTGGGCGGCGAGTTCCCGCACCCGCCAGGGGTGGCAGAGCGTCGGCGCGTCGGGACCGACCCGTTCCATGGTGTCGCAGAGCGCCTGACGCTCGGTCTGGGCGTAGTTGGTCATGTCGTCCTCGTGACTCGCCGACGGTCGGAAAACCGATCGTGTCACACTCGCGGGGACCTTAAGGTGGCCGGGTGATCGTCCTGCGCCCGCCTGAAGTCGGCCAGCACCGCGAATGGCTCGACTTCGTGGGCGAATTCGCCGGCGCTCACATCGCCGGAGCCTCAGCCGATGCCATGCTGCTGAGCACCCTCGGTGACCCGACGGCATACCAGGCCTGGGTGGCGGCCATGGGTGCTCACGAGCGCGGCGAGGACCTTCCCCCCGGCCGGGTGGCCTGCACCACCCGCTGGATCGAGCAGGACGGCGAGATCGTCGGCAGCATCAACCTGCGACACGAGCTCACCGACTACCTCCTGCGCGAGGGCGGACACATCGGGTATGCCGTCCGCCCCAGCGCTCGGAGACGCGGAGTCGCGACCGCAGCCCTGCGGCTCATGCTCGCGCAGGCGAGCCGGTTGGGCATCAACCCGGTGTTGGTGACCTGCGACGAGGACAACCTCGCATCGGCCCGCACCATCGAGCGCTGCGGTGGGGTGCTGGAGGACGTGCGCGAGGGCCACCGGCGGTACTGGATCACCCTGCCTGACACTCCCCAGGGGTATGCCGTGCGGCCCTTGGACTGCCAGCCCCTCCGCGGGCGGTTGGTCGAGCTGCGGCCGGTGACCGAAGATCTCGCCGCGCGGGTGAAGGCCGGCGAACCACAACCGGATTGGGCGCCGGACTTCCCGCGGGAGGACGACCTCGTGGCGCTGGCCATGCACGGTGAGGACGGCACGCCCGCTCAGACCTGGGGGTCCCGGCTCATCGTGCGGCGACGCGACGGAGCGGTCGTGGGCACCCTGGGCTTCTACGGGCCACCCGACGAGACGGGTCGGGTAGAGATCGGCTATGGCCTGGTGCCGTCGGCTCGCGGTGCGGGACTTATCACCGATGCACTGGCCTTGGCGGTCCCCGCTGCCCTCGCTGCGGGCGCGACCGTGCAAGCCCACACCAGAGCCGACAATGTGGCGAGCCAAGCCGCCCTGGTGCGTGCCGGGCTGCGAGCGACGGGTGCGCGCAACGCTGCCGAGGAATGGCATTACCTCATCGAACGCCCCGGAGGCACCGCATGAGCATCCTGGAGGCCCGCGAGCTGAGGCGTTCGTTCGCGACGACCACGGGGGTGCTGCGCCGCCGCACCGATCCAGTGGAAGCGGTCCGGGGGGTGTCCTTCCACATCGACCGGGGCGAGGTCTTCGGATTGCTCGGTCCCAACGGCGCGGGCAAGACGACGACGATCAAGATGCTCATCACCCTGCTGCTGCCGACTTCGGGCTCTGCGACGATCCTCGGGCATGACGTTGTCGCCGAGCCACGAGCCGTCCGGCGCCGCATCGGATATGTCTTCGGTGGCGATCGTGGTCTCTACGAACGCCTTTCGGCACTGGACAACCTGCGCTACTTCGCCGAGCTGTATGCCGTGCCGGCCCGCGAGCAGGCGGCCAGGATCGGTGAGTTGCTCGAGATGGTCGGGCTGGCCGGCCGCGAGCGGGAGCGGGTCGAGGGGTTTTCGCGTGGGATGCGGCAACGCCTGCACATCGCCCGCGGGTTGCTGCACGACCCCGAACTGCTCTTCCTCGACGAGCCCTCGATCGGCATCGACCCAGTCGGTGCCCGCGAGTTGCGCCAGACCATCTCCGGGCTGCGCGAGCAGGGCAAGACGATCCTGCTCACGACCCACTACATGTTCGAGGCCGACGAGTTGTGCGACCGCATCGCGGTGATCACCCGGGGCGAGTTGGTCGCGACCGGAACGCCGGCCGAGCTCAAAGCTCGGGTCAGCGCTGGATCGGTCCTTGAGGTCGAAGTCTTCGACGGGCTGGGCGACCGGTTGTCGGTGGTGGAGGCCCTGCCCGGTGTCCGGTCCGCCACGGTGACGACCGGGGAGACCAGCCAGACGCTCGTCGTCTCGATCGACGCAGGCGCCGACGTCACCGGCGCGACCCTCGACGCGCTGCACGGCATACGGGTCGGTCGGGTTGTCAGCAGGCAACCCACCCTCGAGGACGCCTACGTCGAGCTGGTCGGCTCGTGAACGGCCTGCGTCGCTCCGCGCGGGTGCTCTTCACGCTGTGGTGGCTGCAGCTCAAGATCGTCGCGGTCTCCGCGTTCGACGGCATCCTCAACGTCATCTACCCGCTCTTCTTCGCGACGACGGCCTTCCTCATGTTCGGCCAGTCCGGCAATCCGGAGGCCCTCGTGTATGCCGGCCTCGGCGCGGCGGTCATGGGCACCTGGTCGGCGATGGCCACGTCGGCCAGCGGTGCGCTGCAGAGCCAGCGCTGGCAGGGCACCCTCGAGTTGTTGGTCTGCGCACCGACCCGGTTGGCACTCGCCGTGCTCCCGGTGACGGCCGCCCTGGCGACGGTCGCGCTCTACTCGCTGGTGGCCACCCTGGTGTGGGGGCGGGTCGTGTTCGGGATCGAGGTGCAGATCGCCAGCCCGGTCGCGTTCGTCGTCGCGCTGGCTGTCACGCTCGCCTCGTTGGCGACCTTCGGCTTCCTGCTGTCGGTCACCGTCGTGCGGTATCGGACCGGCTGGGCGCTGGGCAACCTGCTGGAGTATCCCGGCTGGTTGCTGTGCGGCTTCCTCGTGCCGCTGGACCTGTTTCCCGGCTGGGTGCAGTGGCTGGCTCAGACGCTGCCTCCGACCTGGGGGATGGCGGCGATCCGCTCGGCCGCTGCGGGCCAGACACCCTGGGGCGAGATCGCGGTCTGCGCGGGGCTGGGACTCGGGTATGCCGTCCTCGCCACCATCCTGTCCGAGCGACTCGTCGACTCGGCCCGACGCAACGCCACCTTGGCGTTGACCTGAGCGGGTGCAGCGATGAGTGAGACAGGGCCAGCTGTGCCGATGCGGCCGGGAGCGTCGGCTTCGGGCGGGGCGTCGCTGCTCGCGGCGTTTCGAGTGGTGTTTGTCGGCGGGGTGATTTCCTTCCGGGCGTTGTTCAACTGGCTCAACCCCTACATCTACGTGCCGACGATGCTCATCGCACCGGTCTTCCAGATCCTGCTCTTCGCGTATGTCGGTCGCTCGGCCGGGGTGGCCGACGACGGGTTCTACGTCATCGGCAACGCCGTGCAATATGCCTCGATCCCGTGCCTCTTCGCGATGGCCAACACCATTGCGGGAGAACGGTTCACCCAGACGCTCGGCATCGTCTTGTCCACCCCGGTCAATCGGGTAGCGCTGTTTGTCGGGCGGTCGCTGCCGGTGGTGGCCAATGGGTGGTTCGTGGCGATGGTCGCGCTCTTCGTCGGTGGCCGGGTGCTCGGCGTCGACTTGCCGCTGCGGGTGTGGCCGGGGATCGCTCTCTGTGTCGTCGTGGCGTCGGCGTCGTGCACCGGCCTCGGCCTGTTGCAGGCATCGATCGCTTTGCGGGTGCGCAGCACGGCGGTGCTGTCCAACATCGTCTTCGGTGTCCTGCTCGTCTTCTGCGGGACGAATGTCGCCCTGGACGCACTCCCGGCGTGGATGGCGGGGGTCGGTCGGGTCTTGCCCTTGACGCACGCCATCGAGGGGGCCCGACGGGTGGCCGGCGGGGCTGGCCTCGGCGAGGTCGCGGGGCTGCTGGCGCGTGAGGCAGCGCTCGGAGTGGCCTTCACGGTGGCTGGGCTGCTGGCGCTGCGCTATGTCGAGGGCCAGAGCCGGCGGCACGCCACCCTCGAACTGCAATGAGCCGCGGCCGCCAGTGACGTGGATGATAAGGATCCCGGTGAGGATCTGAACCCCCGTTTGTCTCACCCGGATCTCCTGCCCGAGCTCGTCCACGGTGCGGGTGAGCTCATGTGGCGCGCGGGTCAGTCATCGGGCAACCCGCTCGCGCGTGCGCCCCGCAGCGGTCCAGCCATTGCCGCCGGGTCGACCCAGCCGTCGTACTCCGCTCCCGTGAGCGCTCCCGTGGCGATCGCCGCATCCCGCAGCGAGAGGTCGTCGGTGAGCGCTCGGTGGGCAATCGCCGCCGCCTGGTCATAACCGAGGTGGGGTGCCAGCGCCGTGACGAGCATGAGGTCCTGGGCCACGTGAGCTGCGATGCGGCCCTCGTCGGCCTCCAGGCCACGGGCGCAATGAGTATCGAACGATGCCACGCCGTCGGCGAGCAAGGCGATGGATTCGAGCAGCGCGTGCGCGATGACCGGGGTGTCCACGTGCAACTGGAAGGCGCCCTGGGCACCGGCGAACGCCACTGTGGCGTCGTTGCCGACGACTCGCGCGACGACCATGCGCAACGCCTCGGCCTGGGTGGGGTTGACCTTGCCCGGCATGATGCTCGACCCCGGTTCGTTCGACGGGATGCGTAGCTCTCCCAAGCCGGCCCGAGGCCCACTGGCCAGCCAGCGCACGTCGTTGGCGATCTTGTAGAGCGCGATGGCAACCGTCCGCAACGCCCCGCTGAGGGTGACGAGATCATCCCGGGAAGCCAGGGCGGCCGGCAGGTCGCCGGCGTGGTGGAACGGCATACCAGTCTGTTCGGCGAGCCGCTGCGCGACCCGCGCCCTGAAGTCGGGGTGGGCATTGAGGCCGGTGCCGACCGCAGTGCCCCCGATGGCCAGCCCGTAGATCGGCAGGAGGGCGCGGCGCAGGCCGGCCATGGCGTGGTCGAGTTGAGTCACCCATGATCCGACGGCATGGCCGAGGCGGATAGGAGCGGCATCCTGCAGGTGGGTGCGGCCCACCATGACGATCGGTTCGAAACGCACGGCCGCATCGGCCAGCGTGTCGCGCAACCGCTCGAGAGCTGGGTAGAGGGCGTGCTCGATCCGGTCGACAACCGCCAGGTGGACGACGGAGGGAATGACGTCGTTGCTGGACTGCCCGCGGTTGACGTGATCGTTGGGATGCACCGGTTCGCGGCCGCCACGGCGGCGGCCGGTGAGTTCGTTGGCGCGCCCCGCGATGACCTCGTTGGCGTTCATGTTGGTCTGGGTGCCGCTGCCGGTCTGGAACACCACCAGGGGAAACTCCGGGTCAAGCCGGCCCTCTTGCACCTCCCGGGCAGCGCCCACCAGCGCGGCGAGTATGTCGGGGTCGAGGTCGAGCTCGCCCAACTGCGCGTTGACCTCAGCCGCGGTGGCCTTGAGCAGCCCGAGGGCCGCGATGACCGGCCGCCCCCAGACGAAGGCCGGCCGCCCGATGTCGAAGTGTTCGAGGCTGCGTTGGGTCTGCGCGCCCCAATAGCGCTCCCCCGGCCCCCCGGCGGCCCCCCCCCCCCCCCCCCCCCCCCCCGCGCCCCCCCGCCCGGCCCTCCCCGGGCCCGCCCCGCCCCCCCCGGCCGCCCGGCCGGGCCCCCGGGTGGGGCCCCGGCCGGCGCCCCAGACCCAGCGGCGCACCCGCACGGCATACGCCTCGTATGCCGTCCCGAACCGCTGCCCGAGGTAGGCCTCCTCACGGCGGATGACCCATCTGGTCATCACCCAGAGGATCGGCGGGAGAAGCAGTAACGCGGTCCAGGACCCCGCCCACCCGGCCAGGCCGAGGTAGATGAGGGCGTCGCCGACATAGATCGGATTGCGGCTGCGCGCGAAGGGGCCGGTGGTCACCAGACGTTCGACAGCGTGCCAGGGGATGACCGTGGTGCCTCGGCTCAGTAGGGTCTGGCCGGCCCAGAGAAGCAGCCCGGCCCCGGCCAGACCCAGGACCGTGGCCAGGACCAACCCGAAACTCGGCAAGACGAACCTCGGCAGCCCGGCGAGTCGGTCGAGCGCGACAGCCGCACCTAGCGGGACGAGGAAGACCGCCGGTGGGAGCAATCGCACGCGTGCGCCGGGGGATGCCATGGCTAGGAGCGTATGTGGCTGCGCGGCTCGGGCAGCCCGATGACGACCGCACTACCCAGGACGATGACGAAGCCCGCGATCTCGGCCCAGGTGAGTCGTTCCCCGAGGACGAGCACGCCGAGCAGCACCGCGACGACCGGGATGAGATAGGTCACCGTCGAGGACACCTGCTGTCCGACCTCGCGGAAGACGTCGAACTGCAGGGCGTAGGCCAGGCCCGTCCCGAGCACTCCCAGCGCTGCCAGTGCCAGCAGCGCGAGCGCCGAAGCCTGAGCAGCAGCAGGGGCGTCGGGCCGGGGCGTCCACGGGGCCGCGAGATGGTCGCGCTGCAACGCCCACCAGACGACGGTGACCAGCGTGATTTGGACTGCGGCAGAGAGGAGTTGGGCGGCTGGGAGGGCCAGTCCGCCGAGGTCGGCGTGACCGAGGAAGCGCTTGATGTAGGTCCACCCCAGGCCATAGCAGGAACCGGCCACCAGGGTCGCTCCGAAGCCCACGAGGTCAGGCCGCTCGGTGACCTGCCAGGGCGCCATGATGACGACCACCCCGACGAAACCGGCTGCGACAGCGAGGAGTTTGCGGCGCGAGAAGGTCTCGTGCGGCACCAGGGCCGCAGTCGCGAGCACAGTGGCGACGGGTGTGATGGCATTCCCGATGCCGGCCAGGGCCGAGGTCACTCGCTCCTCGCCGAGAGGGAAGAGCAGGAAGGGCAGGGTGCACAGCAACACCGAGGTCACCTGCAGGTGGGCCCATACCCGCCATGATCGGGGCAGACGCACCCGCGCGGCCACGGCGAGGGCGCCGGTCGTGGCCGCGCCCAGGACGATCCGTCCAGCGCCGACCTGGAGGGGCTGCAGGAGTTCCAGTGCCGCCTTGATGAACAGGAAGCTCGCGCCCCAGATGAGCGCGAGGAGCCCGAACTTCACCTGCCAGGGCACGGCGCCTCGGCTGGGAGTGCCTACTGGCGCAGCGCCACGGGTCGTCACCGACCGGTCGCCAGACGCGCATGGATCGACGCCGGCACCGGTATGCCGTCCACCTCCGGCACCGGGGTGCCGAACACCGTGTGGACCGGCAGCACCCCAGTCCACGTGTCGTCGGTGGTGGGGGTCTCGCCGGTGCCGCCGTCGCGCACCTTGACGGTGTAGGAACCCTCGAGAATCGGCAGCCGCAGCACCACGGTGGCTGCGAGTTCCTTGCGGGTCGAGGGGCGCACCTCGGCTGCCCGGCCCGGCATGATCCGCTCCGAGAGGGCCAGCAACGCGGCATCGGCCGCTGCCCCGGACAGCACCTCGACCGGCCCGGTCACGACGGCGGATCGGTAGTTGGCGCTCGAGTCGAACAACGACTCGGCGTAGACGAACCCGTCGATCGTGCTGACGCACACCGTCGCCGGCCGGCCGGCGGCCAGCAGTCGCAAGGTCCCCGCACCGGTCGACCCGTGCAGCACGATGCTGTCCCCGTCCCGCCCGTAGAGGATCGGCACGCTCTGGGCGACCTCACCGACCGCGACCGACAGGGTGGCGACCCACATCGCGTCGAGCACGGCATACAGGTCGGCGCGGTCGTGCTGAGCGCGTTCGGGGAGGCGGCGAATCGGCATGGCGTCGATCCTCCCGGTTCGCCGTATGCCGTGCACGCGAGTTTCACCCTTCGGCGGCCCGCGCGTCCTCCAGCGCCGCTCGCGCCGCAGCGAGGTCGCCTTCGGCAGCCTCGCGGGCTACTTCGGCGGCCGCCAGGGCCTCGTCGGTGGCATCGCGGTGGGCTCGAGCCCGGACGAGTTCCTTCTGCAGCTGGGCGACGCGGGTCGCTGCGAGCTCCGATTCGGCGGCGAGGACACCTGCGCGTGAGGTCGCCGCGGTGGCCGCAGACATCGCCGCGTGCAGGGCGGCTTCGGCCGCCAGGACGTGCGACGACACGGCCGGGGCTGCCGTCGCAGGCGGGCCTCCGTCGTGCGAGCGGGGAAGTACCGAAGGTGCCGGGGCAGGGACCAGCCGCAAGGGCCGGGCGGTCGCGTCGCGCAGGTCGACCTCGCCGAACCCGGCGTATTCCAGGTGCCGAGTCAGCCGCCCGGAGAGCACGACCTCGGTGGCCTCCTGGGTCGCCAAGGCCGCAACAAAGGTGGACGCCGCGGCCGCGGCTGCAGCGGGGGAGAGCCGGGCACCGGCATCCGCAACGGCCGCCGCGGTGGCCGCGACCAAGTCGTCGACGAGCGCCGTGCGTTCTCTGCCCAGTCGAGTCATCTCGGGCCCATCCAATGAACGCTGGGCCTCGCGCAGCCGGGCCGCGAGTTCGGAGAGCCGGTCGAGCGCATCGGGCCGTCGTCGAGCGAGGAGGTTGACCGCCCAGGCGGCCACGGTCGGCTTGCGCAGTGCCGTGATCTGGCGGGCCAGGCCGACGTCGCCGGCACCCTTGGCTGTGGCGGCCAGGGCCGTGCGACGGGCCAGGAACTCCTCCGGAGCCAGACCGTAGAGCTCGTCGACGGCCGCGTCCAGGTCCATGTCGGCCATCGTGTCATGGCTAGGCTGGGCGGCCATGGGAGCACAGACCACCGTCGCCGTCATCGGGGCCAAAGGCAGGATGGGAGCGACGGTATGCCGTGCGGTCGCCGCGTCGCCGGACCTGCGCCTGGTGGGGGAGTACGACCAGGGCGACGACCTCGGTGATCTCGGGGGCGCCCAGGTGGTCGTGGAGTTCTCGGTTCCGGATGCCTCGCTGCCGAATGTGCTCGCCTGTGTGCAGCGCGGGGTGCACGTCGTCGTCGGCACCACCGGGTGGGACCAGGCCAAGCTCGCAGCGCTGCAGGAGGGCCTCGACGCGGCACCGCCCTCGCGGGGCGGCCCGCCGGTCGGGGTGCTCATCGCCCCCAACTTCGCGCTCGGAGCCATCCTCATGATGAGTTTTGCCCACCAGGCCGCCCGCTTCTTCGAGTCGGTCGAGATCGTCGAGTTGCACCATCCCCTCAAGGTCGACGCGCCGTCGGGCACCGCGGCCCGCACCGCCGAACTCATCGGCGCCGCACGTGACGGGGCAGGACTGCCGGCCATTCCCGACGCCACGACCCAGGACCCAGGCGGCGCGCGCGGCGCCCGGGTGCACGGCATACCGGTGCATTCATTGCGGGTGCGGGGGCTGGTCGCCCACCAGGAGGTCGTGTTCGGCAACGTTGGGGAGACGCTGACGATCCGGCACGACTCGCTGGACCGCGAGTCCTTCATGGGCGGGGTGCTGGCCGGAGTGCGGGGAGTCGCCGACCACCCGGGGATCACCGTCGGGCTGGAGCATTATCTGGGGATCGCCTGATCGGCGAGATCTGAGCCCCGCTGCGCGGGTGTCGGCGGGCGGGTCAGGACCACCCGAGCGCGCGCAGGCCGGCGGCCACGAGAGCGCCGAGCACGACGACGAGGATGAACGGTGCCCGCAGCACGAGCGCGACCACGGCAACGGCCACCGCCACGAGTCGGGCGTCGACGACCAGCGTCCCGGCGGGGCCTGCGAGGGTCTGCACCACGACCAGTGCGGCCAGCAACGCGACCGGCAGCAAGCTGGTCATTCGGCGGGTGCGGACACCGCTGAGCCACGCGGCCGGCACCAGGTGACCGAGCCACTTGGTGAGGAAGGCCAAAGCGCAGGCGGCGAGCACCGCCGTCCACAAGGTCATGACGGGGTCGCCTCCATCGGTGACGAACGTCGCGGCCACAGCCCCACGACGAGAGCCGCCAGCGCAGCGACGAGCACGGGTATGCCGGCCGGTGCCCGCGGCACGACGAGCACGGTCACGAGCACGGCCAGCGCCGCCGTGGCGCCGGCGTCTCGCGAGCGCAGCCGCGGCCACAGCAGCGCCACGAAGGCAGCGGCCGCTGCTCCGTCCAGTCCCCAGCGCCGCGGGTCGCCGAGGGCGTTACCGACGACAGCCCCGATGAGGGTGAAGAGATTCCAGAAGAGATAGACGGCAATCCCGGTGTGCCAGAATCCGATCCGGCGCGGGTGATCGTGGTCCTGGGCAATGGCCACGGCCGTCGACTCGTCGATCGTCAACTGCGCGGCCAGCGCCCGCTGCGCCCGGCGCACGCCGAGGAACTCGCTCACCTGCAGCCCGTAGAGCCCGTTGCGGATGCCCAGCAGAGTCGACGTGGCGATCGCCGCCAAGCCGGTGCCGCCGGCGCCGATGACCCCAACGAAGGCGAACTGCGAGCCCCCGGTGAACATCAGGGCCGAAAGGGCCACGGTCTGCCAGACGTCCAGCCCGCTCGCGACCGAGAGCGCCCCGAAGGACACGCCGTAGGCACCGGTCGCCAGCCCGACCGACCAGGCCTGCCGCTGCACGGCCCGGTGCGCGGTTGGACGCCCGGCTGGGCGCGCGGGGTCGCCCGGTTCGGCACCGGGCACCCGGGTCACGGCCGACTCCTCACATCGGGATCCTGTCAGAGCCCACGGCTGGACGTGTTTGGATGTCCACGGTCGTGGAGGGTCAGGACTCCTGGGAGGAGGGCGCGTGGCAGGTCGTCGGGTCTCGGCCCTCGGGGCTGCGTGGGGCGCCGTCGCGACCCTGCTGCCGGCGCTCGCGCTGGGGGCGTGCTCCACGGCCGGCGCCTCACCGAAACAGACTGTCGAAGACTTCTATCGTGCCCTCGGACGTCAGGACGTGACGGCAGCCTGCGAGGTCGTCTCGTATGCCGGGAAGCCGTTGGCGGGCGACGACGTGACGCTCTGCCGGTCGGGCTTCCAAGCCATCGGCGAGCTCGCGACTCCCGCCGATCTCACCGCTCTGTCCGCGGTGACTGTTCCGGACCTCCCGGCCAGCGGAGACCGCGCCGGCGTCCGGGCCGACCAGCTCACCGGCGTGCCCACGGCATACCGGCAGGACCTCACCCTGGTGCGGATCGACGGGCGCTGGTTCATCGACAGTCCCATGTGAAGCCGCTCACTCGGGCCGCACAAACCTGAAGTCAGGCGAAAGCTGTCCGCCCATGGCATAGCGGTATTTCGACGGACGAACCATACTGACCATATGTACGGTAACGATTTCGTCGACCCCAACGACCCTGGCGCGGGTCCCCTCAATGCAGCCGACGGCGGAGCCGTCGAGGCAGCAGCAGCGCACGTCGACCGCCGGTCCGAGATCGACCTGAGCGATTTCGACGCCATCATCGCGGCCGACCAGCGCGTCGAGCCCCGCGATGTCATGCCGGAGGAGTATCGCCAGACCCTCATCCGGCAGATCGCCCAGCATGCGCACTCCGAGATCATCGGGATGCAGCCCGAGGGCAACTGGATCACCCGAGCCCCGTCGCTGCGACGCAAGGCGATCCTCATCGCCAAGGTGCAGGACGAGGCCGGCCACGGGCTCTACCTCTACTCAGCGGCCGAGACCCTCGGCATCGACCGGGCCGAGTTGCTCGACCGGTTGCACAACGGCAAGCAGAAGTACTCCTCGATCTTCAACTACCCGACGCTGACCTGGGCCGACATCGGCGCCATCGGCTGGCTGGTCGACGGTGCGGCGATCATGAACCAGGTGCCGCTGTGCCGGTGCTCCTACGGGCCCTACGCCCGGGCCATGATCCGCACCTGCAAGGAGGAGTCCTTCCACCAGCGGCAGGGCTTCGAGTTGCTCTGGGACCTGGTGCGCGGCACTGAGGCCCAGAAGGCGATGGCCCAAGACGCCGTGAATCGGTGGTGGTGGCCGGCGCTGGCCATGTTCGGACCGCGCGACACCGGTGAGCACGCCACTGGCGGGCACACTGCGCAGTCGATGGCCTGGGGCATCAAGCGGTTCAGCAACGACGACCTGCGCCAGCGCTTCGTCGACATGACGGTCCCGCAGGCCGAGCGCATCGGGATCACCATCCCCGATCCGAAGCTTGCCTGGAACGCCGAGCGTGGTCACTACGACTTCGGCGACATCGACTGGGACGAGTTCTGGCGCGTCCTCAAGGGCGACGGCGCCTGCAACGCCCAGCGCATGGCACGCCGGGTCACCTCACACGAGCAAGGCGCCTGGGTGCGCGACGCCGCGGCAGCGTATGCCGCCAAGCAAGCCGCTCGGCAGCAGGCCGCCGCGGGTGAAGGGAGTGCAGCATGAGCGACACGACGCTGCCGCTGTTCGAGGTCTTCGTGCGGGCCAAGCGAGGCCTGTCACACGTGCATGTCGGGTCGATCCACGCCCCCGACGCGACGATGGCCGTGCGCAACGCCCGGGACCTCTACACCCGCCGCCAGGAGGGCGTCTCCATCTGGGTTGTCGCCGCCTCGGACATCGTCGCGAGCAGCCCCGACGAGAAGGACTCCTTCTTCGACCCGGCCGGCGACAAGATCTACCGGCACCCGACCTTCTACACCGTGCCCGAAGGCCTGGAATACCTATGACCGACACGACGACCGCCATCCAGGCGGCATACCTACTTGGTCTGGGAGACGACGCGCTCATCTACTCCCACCGGCTGGGCAGTTGGCTGACCTGGGCTCCGCTGCTCGAGGAAGACATGGCCCTGGCCAACATCTCCCTCGACCTCATCGGCCAGGCCCGCGCGATCTACACCTACGTCGGAGCCAACGACGGCACCGGGCGCAGCGAGGACGACATCGCCTACTGGCGCGACGAGCGCGAGTTCCGCAACGTGCACCTGGTGGAGCAGCCCCGCGGTGACTTTGGTCAGGAAATGGCCCGGATGCTGTGGTTCTCGGCCTACCAGCGCGAGCTGTATGCCGGCCTGGCCGGTTCCCGGGATGCCCAGGTGCGGGCCATCGCCGCCAAGGCCGTCAAGGAGGTGCGCTACCACCTCGACCACGCCTCGCAATGGGTCGTTCGGCTGGGTGACGGCACACCGGAGTCTCGCGACCGGATGGTGGCGGCCTTCAGCTGGGTGGCCCCATACATCGCCGAGCTCTTCGAGGACGACGCGGCATCGGTCGCGGCCGCGGAAGCCGGGGTCGGCGTGCTGCCGTCCTCGCTGCGGGCCGCCGCCGAGGCGACCGTCGCTGCGGTGCTCGCCGAAGCCACCCTCGAGCCGCCGGCCGTGAGTCGCTGGCATGCCCGGGGCGGTCGCGACGGCGTGCACAGCGAGCCGATGGGCTACCTCATCGCCGAGATGCAGCACCTGCCGCGCTCGCATCCCGGCGCTGCGTGGTGAGTGGGGTGGCGGTGGCCACCGACGTGCTCGCTGCCGTGCGGGCGATCCCGGACCCCGAGATCCCGGTCATCACGATCGAGGGTCTCGGGATCCTGCGCTCGCTCACCCTCGACGACGCAGCGGGCCAGGTCCATGTGGTCATCACCCCCACCTACTCCGGCTGTCCGGCGATGCGCGCCATCGAGGATTCCATCGCTCGGGTATGCCGTGCCCACGGGCTCTCCGCTCGGGTCACCACCCAGCTCTCGCCGGCCTGGACCACTGACTGGATCGACGAGGACAGTCGAGAAGCGTTGCGGCGCTTCGGCATTGCCCCTCCGGGCCCGGCGGGCTCAACCGGGGTGACCGGTTCCGGCGGTCCCGTCTCGGTCACCTTGGGGACGCGGCCGATCGGGTCCCCAGCCGCGGAGGTGACCGACCGGCATACCCCGGCCTGTCCCCGCTGCGGCAGCGAGCGCACCTCGGTGCTCTCGCAGTTCGGTTCCACCGCGTGTAAAGCATTGCGTCGCTGCGACGACTGCGGCGATCCCTTCGACGAGTTCAAGGCGCTCTAGATGACTGGTCTGCTCACGGCCCCCGCCACCCGCCGGGCCACCTTCCACACCCTCCCCGTCGACCATGTCGAGCGGCTCACCGACGAGGCGGTCGCGATCACGTTCGGCGTGCCCGCCGAACTCGCCGAGGCGTACGACTTCGTCCCGGGCCAACACCTCACCCTCAAGGCGATCATCGACGGCGCCGAGGTCCGCAACTCCTATTCGATCTGCCAGCCGCGTGGCGAAGGTGCGGTGACCTCGTTGCGGGTCGCAGCCGCCAAGGTGCCCGGTGGTCGGATGTCGCCGTGGCTGGTCGACACGGTCAAGCCTGGCGACGAGATCGAGGTCATGACCCCGATGGGCACCTTCACCTGCCCGGCGACCCCGGACCGGGCCCGTCACCACCTGGCGATCGCCGCGGGATCGGGGATCACGCCGGTCTTCTCGCTCGTGTCCAGCGCCTTGGAGCGGGAGCCCCAGTCGCGGGTCACCCTGCTCTTCGGTAACCGGCGCACCTCCAGTGTGATGTTCCTCGAGGAGCTGGCCGACCTCAAGGACCGCTTCGGTGCACGCCTGCACCTGGTCAACGTGCTCTCTCGGGAGGCTCCGGACGTCGAGTTGTTCGCCGGGCGCCTCGACCGCGAGCGGCTCGGGCGGATCTTCGACGCGCTCGTGCCGGTCGACGAGGTGGACGAGGTCTATCTCTGCGGGCCCTATGGCATGGTGCTCGATGCCCAGGCCGAGCTCGCCGAGCGTGGCATGGACAGCGCGCACGTGCACCACGAGATCTTCCACGTCGACGATGCAGGAGCTCCCAAGCACACCCCGGTCGTCGTCGACGAGTCGGCGCCGGCGGAAGCCGTCGTCACCGTCAATCTCGATGGGCGCACCACCGTCATCCCCATGCCCTCCAAGCTGGAGACCATTCTCGATGCGACGCTGCGGGCTCGTCCCGACGCTCCCTACTCCTGCACCGGCGGTGTCTGTGGCACCTGCCGGGCCCGGGTCGTCACCGGTGAGGTCAAGATGCTGCGCAACTACGCGCTCGAGCCCGACGAGGTCGCCGCAGGCATCGTCCTGGCCTGCCAGGCCTTGCCGGTGTCGGACACCGTAGAGCTGGACTACGACGCCTGATCGCGGCGTCGGTAGGTCACGAACGCGAGGCCCGGCCGGGCCTCGCGTTCGGTTTCCTGCCAGACCTGCGGGTCGATCTCGGGGAAGGTCACCGAGCCGGCCGGATCGTCGGCGAGATCGACCTCGGTGACGACCAGTCGGGTCACGTGGGGAAGGGCCAGCCGATAGATCTCGCCTCCTCCAGCCACCCAGATGGTCGCGCCCTCGGTCACGAGCGCTGCGGCCGTCGCCATCGCTTCGTCGAGGCCGGCTGCAGTGTGCACGCCGGTGTGGTGCCAGTGCGGGTCGCGGGTGACGACGACGGTATGCCGTCCGGGCAACGGCCGACCGATCGAGTCGAAGGTGCGCCGCCCCATGACGAGGACGCCACCAATGGTGGTCCGTTTGAAGTGCGCGAGATCCTCGGGGAGGTGCCACGGCATACCGGAGCCGTCTCCGATGACCCGGTTGCGGGCCATGGCGACGATGATCGCGATCTCGGGGGGCGCCGACGACGAGGGGGACTCGCCCGGGGGGATCGTCATACCGCGATGGGGGCGGCGATCCCGGGGTAGGGGTCGTAGCCCTCCAGGGCGATGTCGGGCAGGTCGAACTCGTCCAGGGCCAGACCGGGGGTCAGCCGCAGCGTCGGCAGCGGGCGGGGCTCGCGGGTGAGCTGCAGCCGGGCCTGGTCGAGGTGGTTGAGGTAGAGGTGAGCGTCGCCCAGGGTGTGCACGAAGTGCCCCGCCCGCAACCCGACCGTCTGCGCCACCATCTCGGTGAGCAGCGCGTAGGACGCGATGTTGAAGGGCACCCCGAGGAAGACATCGGCCGAACGCTGGTAGAGCTGGCAGTCCAGGTATGCCGGGCCGCCGTCACTGGCGGGGCGCACGTAGAACTGGAAGAGAGCGTGGCAGGGCGGCAGGGCCATGTCGTCGACGTCGGCGACGTTCCACGCCGAGACGAGGTGACGACGGCTGTCGGGATTGGTTCGCAGGCTCTCGACGACGCGCTGGATCTGGTCGATATGCCGGCCGTCGGGAGTCGGCCAGGAGCGCCATTGGTAGCCGTAGACCGGACCGAGGTCGCCGGAGGCGTCGGCCCATTCGTCCCAGATCGTGATGCGGCGCTCATGCAACCAGGCGATGTTGGTGTCGCCACGCAGGAACCACAGCAACTCGCCGAAGATCGAGCGCAGGTGCAGCTTCTTGGTCGTCATAGCGGGGAAGCCGTGCTGCAGGTCGAAACGCATCTGGTGGCCGAAGACGCTGCGCGTGCCGGTGCCGGTGCGGTCCTGCTTGGATGCCCCCTCGGTGAGGATGCGGTCGAGGAGGTCGAGGTACTGGCGCACCATCGAACGCTAGCATCCGATAAGTTTATGTGACCTAGATCACATAAACTCATCGCGCTCTTCCTGTAACGAGTCATCGGGCGGGCGCGATGGTGTGGGT
Organism: Actinomycetales bacterium; assembly: GCA_016710385.1. Classification (GTDB taxonomy): domain Bacteria; phylum Actinomycetota; class Actinomycetes; order Actinomycetales; family Dermatophilaceae; genus Phosphoribacter; species Phosphoribacter freyrii. Next base: position 111,281 of record JADJVX010000017.1, on the reverse strand, counting down.
GTCGAGGCGCTACCCGGACCCCCGAGCGGGTAGCGCCTCGACATTGTTGTGAGTGGGGAGCGATAGCCTGTGGCAATGACGATGCCCATCTTTGGCCGGGTGCTGACCGCCATGGTGACCCCCATGACTCCGACGGGTGAGGTCGATGAAGTCGGCGTGGTCGCCGTCGCCGAGCACCTGATCGCCAACGGGCACGACGGGCTCATCGTCAACGGCACGACCGGGGAATCGTCCACCTTGACCAGCGACGAGAGCATCCGGGTCATCGAGCTGGTTGCCGATGCCGTCGGTGACCGCGCCAAGGTGGTTGCCGGGGTGGGGTCCAACGACACGGCCCACAGCATCGAGATGTCGAAGCGGGCCGCAGACGTCGGAGCGCACGCCTTGCTCGTCGTCACTCCCTACTACAACAAGCCGACCCAGTCCGGGCTGCTGGCCCACTTCCGGGCCATCGCCGACACCACCGACCTGCCGGTCCTGCTCTACGACATCCCGGGACGGACCGGCATACCGATCCAGACCGAGACTTTGTTGCGGCTGGCCGAGCACCCGCGGATCGTCGCGGTCAAAGACGCCAAGTGCGATCTCTGGGCCGCGAGCAAGGTCATGGCCGAGACCGACCTGCAGTGGTATTCCGGCGCTGACGAGTTCAACCTCGCCATGCTCGCCATCGGCGCGGTGGGGGTCGTGTCCGTCGTCGGGCATGTCGCCGGCAACGACTATGCCGCGATGATCCAGGCCGTGCTGGCCGGCGACCTGGCGACCGCTCGGGCGATTCACAAGCGCCTCATTCCCATCGTCGACGCCATCATGGGCACCTCGCAGGGCGCCATCATGGCCAAGGCCGCGCTGGCCGAGCTCGGCGTCATTTCCTCAGCATTTGTCCGGCTCCCGCTGGTGGAGTCGCCCCCCGAGCACATCGCGATCTTGCGCGAAGGCCTCACGAAGTCAGGAATCCGTTGAGTCATCCCCACCCCGAGCTCACCCTCCCGCCGCCCCTGGCAGACAACGCCCTCCGATTCGTCGCGCTCGGGGGCCTGGGGGAGATCGGCCGCAACATGGCCGTGCTCGAACACCGCGGCCGACTGCTCATCATCGACTGTGGTGTGCTCTTCCCGGAGGACCACCATCCGGGCGTCGACCTGATCCTGCCCGACTTCTCATACCTGGATGGTCGGCTCGACGCCGTCGAAGCGATCATCCTCACCCACGGGCACGAGGATCACATCGGAGCGGTGCCCTATCTCCTGGCGCGCAAACCGGATATCCCGCTCATCGGGTCGCGGCTCACCCTGGCCTTGATCGAGGCCAAGCTCAAGGAGCACCGCATCCGGCCCTACACGCTCGAAGTGCGGGAGGGGGAGCGCGAGCAGCTGGGTGGCTTCGATGTCGAGTTCGTGGCGGTCAACCACTCGATCCCGGATGCCTTGGCGGTCATGGTCCGGACCTCGGCCGGGTCGCTCCTGCACACCGGCGACTTCAAGATGGACCAGTTGCCGCTGGACGGGCGGATCACCGATCTGCGGGCCTTCGCCCGGCTGGGTGAGGAAGGGGTCGATCTCTTCCTCACCGACTCGACCAATGCCGACGTTCCGGGGTTCACCCCGCCCGAGCGGGACATCTCCTCAGCGATCGACAAGGTTTTCCGACACGCCGAACGCCGCATCGTCGTCGCATGTTTCTCCTCGCACGTCCACCGCGTGCAGCAAGTGCTCGATGCAGCAGACAAGGCGGGCCGTCGGGTCGCGTTGGTCGGACGCAGCATGGTCCGCAACATGGGCATCGCCATCGACCTCGGCTACCTCCGCGTGCCGCAGGGCGTCCTGGTCGACATCAAGAAGCTCGACGATCTGCCCGACGACCAGATCGTCCTGGTCTGCACCGGCAGCCAGGGCGAGCCGATGGCGGCTCTGTCCCGGATGGCCAACCGCGACCACCGCATCGACGTGGGACCGGGTGACACCGTGCTGCTGGCCAGCTCTTTGATCCCCGGCAACGAGAACGCCGTCTATCGCGTCATCAACGGCCTGATGCGTCTGGGCGCCACCGTCGTTCACAAAGGCAACGCCAAGGTGCACGTCTCCGGCCACGCGGCCGCGGGCGAGTTGACCTACTGCTACAACATCGTCCGCCCGCGCAACGTGCTGCCCGTGCACGGGGAGTGGCGGCACATGTTCGCCAACGCCGAGCTCGCCGTCGCCACCGGTGTCCCGCGCGACCGGGTGCTCCTCGCCGAGGACGGCGTCGTCATCGACCTCGCCGACGGGGTGGCCAAGATCGTGGGCGCAGTGCCGGCCGGCTACATCTACGTCGACGGGTCCTCGGTCGGGGGCACCGACGAGGCCATGCTCAAGGACCGCCGCATCCTGCGGGACGAGGGCTTCATCACGTGCATCGTTGTCATCGACACGGCTACCGGCAAGATCGCGGCCGGCCCTGAGATCACGGCCCGTGGTTTCGCCGAGGATCGAGACGTCTTCGACCAAGTGATCCCCAAGGTCGAGGCCGCGATCGTCGCGGCGACCGAAGGCGGGATCACTGATGAGCACCAACTCCAGCAGGTCATCCGGCGCACCGTCGGCGGCTGGGTGGGCGGCAAGATCCGGCGCCGGCCGATGATCATCCCCATCGTCATCGAGGCCTAGCGGCACCCACCTGCCGGCCGCTGGCAACACATGTCGGCGCCTCGATCCGCCTTGCCAGGTGCGGGCGGTTGCGCCCATCCCCGGTCCCTGGTCGCCGAGCCACGCGAGGTCTCGGTGGTTGATCGTGGACTACGTTCAATAACATGGGTATAGTTATCCATCGACTCCCCGCACACCGCTCGGGGGGCGTGCTGGGGCACGGCGCTCGCGGGGAGTTGCCAAAGCGGTCACAAAAAAGTCGGGGTGGGGGTTGCACGTTATGTCTGAGGGCTCATCGAGGGTGCCGCGAGTTAGTCGTCGCACGCTCACCCAGGGGGCGGTCTGGGCCGTCCCTGCCGTGGTCATGGCGGCACAAGCACCTGCGGCCGCGTCGTCCGTGGTGATCTGTCCAGGGTCGTGCTTTTCCCTGGTCTGGAACAGCGCCCAGGGGTTCCTCACCCACACACCGGCCAACTCGAACAACACCAGCTTGGACTGGGCGCGGGCAGGCTCCGTTCCATCCACGGGGGGGACCTGTCCCACGCCATTGGCCACCAGTGTGACCCAGCGGCGACAGAGTGGGTACCCCATGAGCGTCAACAGCTCCGCCACAACATTCAGTCGCACCGATGCTTACGGTGACTTCAGCATCGGGACCCAGCCGTATAACGGCTTCAGCATCCCAGGCGCGCAGCCGGGGCTGGTGTTGGCGCAGGCCGCGAGTGTCAGCGCGCCGGCCCAGGAGGAGGTCACCTTCAATTTCGGGATCCCGGTGCAGTCGGTCTCCTTCACGATCTACGACCTCACCCGAACGACAGGGACCGCTGTCAGCTCCTACGTCGACGCGGTGTCCTTCGACAAAGCGGCCGTCGTCACGGCGACCGATGACACCACCGCGGGGAGCAACCTGGTCAAGGGGACCTCGCTGGCAACGCCGTCGACGGGGGCGTCATCGCAGAGCATCAGTGGCCTGGGCCAGTATGTGTGGCGTGGCGCCAACTTCCCAACCGCGACCGGCAATCGAAACGTCCTCGTGCAACTGACCATGGGTGGCGCGACCTCGTTCACCATGCGGTACTCGGGCCTGGCTGAATACCTGAATCCTCCGAACGCTCAAGGTCACCAGCAGTGGGTCGTCGTGGGAGATCTGACGATCTGCCAGTGACGGTTGGCCCTGGCGTCGGTCGGGGTAGGTCCGTGCTCGACCCGGCCCCTGCTCACCACAGACGGGCGCCGGTCGCCGGTCCGGACACGTCGGGAAGCTCCCATCCAGCGCCGGACCGCACATAGCGCAGCGCCGGGCCCCGAGTGGCCAGGTCGGCGACTGCCGCGATGAGCCGCTCGACATGGTGCGGGCGGGTGGCCAGCCCGAGGCTCGCGCGCACTGCGGCTACCTCGCGGGGGCGGCCGGACGGCATACCGGACTGCCCTCCGGCACCCACCGTCCCCGACTGCCCGGCCAAGAGGTGGTCGACCAGCCGATGTGCGCAGAAGCGTCCGTCCCGCACCCCGATGCCGTACTCCGCGGAGAGTGCCGCCGACACCACACCGGCGTCCAGACCGTCGACCGTGAACGCCACCACCGCGACCTGATCGACCGCAGAGCCGAACAAGGTGTGCAGATGAACGCCGGGGATGGCGGCCAGCCCGCGCCGCAGCCGGGCACCCAGAGCGTGCTCGTAGAGCGCGATGTCGGCGCGGTGTTCCTGCAGGGCCGCGCAAGCAGCGGCCAGGGCCACGGTGCCGACGACGTTCGGGGTCCCACCCTCGTGCCGCTCGGGTCCAATGGCCCAGACCACCTCGGACGCGGTGACCGACACCGTCGCCCCGCCCCCTGGCAGATACGGGGCGGCGGTGTCGAGCCAATCGCCCCGTCCGGCCAGGACTCCGGTGCCGTAGGGGGCATAGACCTTGTGGCCCGAGAAGGCGACATAGTCGACGTCCCAGGCGGCCAGGTCGATGCGGCGGTGGGGCGCCAGCTGGGCGGCGTCAAGGGCGACCCGGGCGCCGTGGCGACGCGCTACGGCGACGATCTCGGCAATCGGCCACACCTCACCGGTGACGTTGGAGGCGCCGGCGACGACGACGAGGCAGTGCTGCGTGGTCACCGCGCCGAGCGCGGCGTCCAAGGCCCGTATGCCGTCCGCCACGGTCGCGGGGACACCGAGGGTGACGGTCCGGTGGGCTCCCCATGGCAGCAGCGTCGAATGATGCTCCGACGCGAAAGCGACGACGGTGGTGTCCTGGGGGAGCGCATGGGACAGCAGATTCCAGGCGTCTGTGGTGTTGCGGGTGAAGACGACGTGGTCGTCGTCGCGGACCCCGACGAACCGCCCGACCTCCTCGCGCGCCGCGTCGTACCCCCGCGAGGTCATCCGGCTGGGGTGTCCGTTGCCGCGATGCACCGATCCGTAGCCAGACACCACACGCTCCACCGCGGCCATGACGCTGCGCAAGGCGGGAGTCGACGCCGCGTGATCGAAGTTTGCGTAGTCGATCCAGCCGTTGGGCACGGGCACCTGTAAGCCGTCGGTGGCCGTCGCCGGGACACCGGCGCAGAGCGCGGCCGGCGCCTCGAGAGTGGCGGTCATCCTCGTCTCTTCCCTCCGGCCGCAGCCGGTTCGCGCTTGCCCGTGCTGTGCGCTCGGGCCGGGTCGTCATCCGGGGCACCCCAACGCGATGGAGGGTTGCCGGTCAGCGAGCCGGAGCTGCGGCGCTGACGCTCATGACCTTGGGATAAACATAACGTGACCTAATGTTGGGTTGCAAGCCCGTGCCAGTGCATCCCGGGCGCTGAGACACCGTCGGAACGAGCGCTACAGGAAAGTCGACGCCTGATGCGCGTGTGACACGTGTGTCTGGAGTGGCTGTCGCGTACCCTCCGGAGCATGGCGACCCGTCCATCCTCGGCGTCCTCGCGCGCCTCCACCGCGGGCCGTAGCTCGGCGACGCCGCGCAGCACGGCCCGTCCCAAGGCCTCACCAGCGCGCAAGGCACCGGCAGCCCGCGGTTCGAAGACCCGCTCGGGCGGCCTGCCGCTGCCCCTCCGCGCGGTCCGTTCGACCTGGATGGGCGTGTCGCACCTCGCGGGCGGCGCGGTGCGCAAGGTCGGCACCTCCGCGCGCGATCTTGAGCCCGAGCACCGCCGTGACGGGGTGGGCTTCGCCCTGATCGGCCTGGCCGTTGTGGTCGCCGCGCGCGAGTGGTGGGGATTCCCCGGTGTGATCGGCGATGTCGTCCACGCCATCGTCGCCGGCACGCTCGGCCGGATCGCGTATGCCGTTCCACTGGTCCTGCTCGCCTTGGGACTGCGCCTGCTGCGTGCTCCGCAAGACGACGACGTGACCAACCGCCTCCTGATCGGCACCCTGGCACTCACCGTCTCGGCAAGCGGCATCGCGCACCTGGCCGACGGCATACCGACCCCCCCTGGGGGAGCGAACGCGATGCGCGCAGCCGGCGGGATCATCGGATTCCTCGCGTCCAGCCCGGTGGCGGCCGCGGTCTCTTCGGTGGGCGCTCTCATCCTGCTGCTCCTGCTCGGCTTCTTCGGCGTGTTGGTTCTCACGGCCACCCCGGTGCGGATGATCCCGACGCGCCTGCGCGTGGCTCGCGATCGCGTTCTTGGACGCCGCCCGACCGGCGACCCGACCGTGGATGAGGCGACCCCGACTCAGGGCGGCGCGGTTTCGACGACGGCGGCCCGGTCGCGTCGTGCCCGGCTCGCCGCGGAGGTGCTCGAACAGCGGGTCGGGGACGAAGCCTTCGTCCAGGCCGCCGAGATCGCCCCGGTGGGTGCCGACGGCAAGCCGCTACGCCCCGGCCAGAAGCGACCGACGCCTTCCGCCGACCGGTCGGCGGAAGCAGCGACCCAGCCACTGGTCGCCGGCAAGCCCAAGCCCGAGCTCAAGGCCCCCGCGATCTCGACGCTGCCGCTGCGGGCCGAGCAGCTGCAGCTCTCGGGAGATGTCGCCTACCTGCTGCCCGACCAGGCGCTGCTGGCCCCCGGACCTCCGCACAAGGCCCGCAGCGCGGCCAACGATCGCGTCCTGGAAGCGCTGGGGCAGGTCTTCGAGCAGTTCGAGATCGATGCTGCCGTCACGGGGTTCACCCGCGGACCGACCGTGACGCGCTACGAGGTGGAACTCGGTCCGGCGACCAAGGTCGAGCGGGTCACCGCGCTCTCGCGCAATATCGCGTATGCCGTGGCGTCAGCCGACGTGCGGATCCTCAGTCCTATCCCGGGCAAGTCCGCCATCGGGATCGAGATCCCCAACACCGACCGCGAGACCGTGTCGTTGGGCGATGTGCTGCGCAGCCAGACAGCTCGCGGCAACCAGCACCCCATGGTCATGGGCGTGGGCAAGGACGTCGAGGGCGGCTATGTCATCGCCAACCTCGCCAAGATGCCGCACCTGCTCGTCGCTGGCGCGACGGGCGCGGGCAAGTCGAGCTTCGTCAACTCGATGATCACCTCGATCCTCATGCGGGCCACCCCCGAAGAGGTCCGGATGATCCTCGTGGACCCCAAGCGCGTGGAGCTCACGGCATATGACGGCATCCCGCACCTCATCACCCCGATCATCACCAACCCCAAGAAGGCGGCCGAGGCGCTGCAGTGGGTGGTCCGCGAGATGGACCAGCGCTACGACGACCTCGCCGGCTTCGGGTTTAAGCACATCGACGACTTCAACAAGGCCGTTCGTGCGGGCCAGGTCAAGCCGCTGCCCGGCTCGGAGCGGGTCATCACGGCATACCCGTATCTGTTGGTCATCGTCGACGAGCTGGCCGACCTCATGATGGTCGCCCCCCGCGATGTCGAGGAGTCCATCGTCCGGATCACCCAGCTGGCCCGTGCTGCGGGTATCCACCTCGTGCTGGCGACCCAGCGTCCGTCAGTCGACGTCGTCACCGGTCTCATCAAGGCCAATGTGCCCTCGCGGATGGCTTTCGCGACCTCGTCGTTGGCCGACAGCCGAGTCGTCCTCGACCAGCCGGGCGCGGAGAAGCTGGTCGGGCAGGGTGACGCGCTCTTCCTGCCGATGGGGTCGAGCAAGCCGATCCGGGTGCAGGGCGCGTGGGTGACCGAGTCGGAGATCCACGCCGTCGTGAAGTCGGTGACCGAGCAGCTCAAACCCCAGTACCGCGAGGACGTCACCGTGGTCGCGGCCAAGAAGCAGGTCGACGACGACATCGGCGACGACCTCGACGTGTTGTTGCAGGCCACCGAGCTCGTCGTCACGACTCAGTTCGGCTCGACCTCGATGCTGCAGCGCAAGCTGCGGGTGGGCTTCGCCAAGGCCGGCCGGCTCATGGACCTCATGGAGTCGCGCGGCATCGTCGGCCCGTCGGAGGGCTCCAAGGCACGTGACGTCTTGGTCAAACCGGACGACTTGCCGGCGACGCTGGCGCTGCTGCGCGGGGACGACCCGCCGCCGGAGTGGGACGACGACACGGCATACCCACTCGACGCAGATGCGCGGACGGTCGCCGAGGCCACGCCGGGACGGTATGCCAGCGATCCGCTCGCCGGCCGATCCGACCTCCGTGCCGCCGGTGAGGGGTGGGCCGATCCGGCCGAGACCAGCGATGGTGACGAAGACGCCTGGGGTCTGACCGGGCGCGACTGAGCGACCGATCGGCCGCCCCTGCCGTAAGAATTTGCGAATTGCTGAACTCAGGCATCTGGATTATCCGAGATTTCGGGTCCATGCTGTGCAGATGACCGGTGTCCCGCCGGTCTGCGCTGGGCACTGGGCAGTGGCTGCGCAGGTTTCTCTCCGCAAAGGGGATGTCGTGATTCGCAGATCCGGACGCGTCGGGCGACGCGTCGTCGGTCTCGGCGCAGTGGGTGGGTTGGTGCTTGCCGGTGCCGTTGTCAGTGCACCGACCTCCACGGCCGCTTCGAGCAAGGGTGGCCCCGTCGCGACTCTAGAGTCGAGCGCGCCGGCCAACAGTTCGGACAACCTGAGGTCGCCGCAGACGGTCAAGAAGGACGCTCTGCGCCAGACCGCGCTGTCTCAGCGGCTCAACGGTGAACCCGCAGCCCAGGGCAAGGTCGTCAAAGTCGCCAAGGGCCAGTACGTCGACCTCGAGCGGGAGGGCACCGACCGAGTTTTCGTCATCCTCGCCGAGTTCGGCGACCAGCAGTACCCCAACGCGATCTTCCAGGGGCCACCGAAGGACGGCACCGCCACCGACGTCACCGGGCCGCTGCGCAACGAGATCCCGCAGCCGGATCGTTCGGTCGACAACTCCACCCTGTGGAAGGCCGACTACAACCAGGCCCACTATCAGGACATGTACTTCACCCGGATGGCGAAGTACTACCAGACCCAGTCATCGGGCCGGTACTCCGTCGACGGAGCCGTCACCGAGTGGGTCAAGGTGCCCTTCAACGAAGCGCTCTACGGTCGCAACTACTGCGGCGGCATCGTCTGCAACACGACCAAGGCCCTCATCCGTGACGCCATGGCCGTCTGGGTCAACAACCAGCTCGCCTCAGGCAAGTCGATGGCCGAGATCACCGACTACCTGAAGACCTTCGACGTCTACGACCGCTACGACATCGACGGCGACGGCGTGTTCACCGAGCCCGACGGCTTCATCGACCACTTCCAGATCGTCCACGCCGGCGGCGACGAGGCTGCGGGTGACCCCAACCAGGGCACCGACGCCATTTGGAGCCACCGCTGGTATGCCAACCTGCAAGGCGGCGGCCCCGGCGGGCTGCCCGGTGTCAACATCGGCACCAATGCCGGTCTGGTGAGCTCGTCGCTCGTTCCCAACAACGCCACGGGGGTCTGGGTCGGCGATTACACGATCCAGCCGGAGAACGGCGGTTTGGGCGTTTTCGTCCACGAATACGGACATGACCTCGGCCTGCCGGACCTCTACGACACGTCGGGCAACACCGGTGGCGCCGAAAACAGCACGGCGTTCTGGACGCTGATGTCCTCGGGCGCAAACATCGGCACGGGCAGCCTTGACGGCATCGGTGACGCTCCGACCGACCTGTCGGCCTGGGAGTTGCTCCAGCTTGGCTGGCTGGCTCCGCAGGGTGGCAAGGGTCCGTTCTACGAGGTCGCGCGCGCCGGCCAGAAGTCGACCCACAAGCTCGGCCCGAACACCCCGGCGACCAAGAGCGCACAGGCGGTCTTCGTCGTGCTTCCGGACAAGAAGGTCAACATCGACCTCGGTGCGACGGCGGCAGGCAGCCAGATGTTCTGGTCCACGTCCGGGGACAACCTCAACACGACGATGACGAAGTCCGGGATCTCCGGGACGAGCCTCACCGCCAAGGTGAAGTACGACATCGAAGAGGACTGGGACTACGCATTCCTCGAGGCGTCGGCTGACGGCGCCACCTGGACGCCGGTCAACACGTCGCTCTCCCGGGCGACTGACCCCAACAGCAACAACCCGAGCCACACCGGGATCACCGGCACGACGTCCGGCTTCCCGGCGTCCTGGGTCGACCTCACGGCAACCCTCCCGGCAGGCACGACTGCCCTGCGGTTCCGTTACCAGACCGACGCGGCGGTATCCCAGACCGGCTTCTTCGCCGACCAGATCGCCGTCAACGGCACGATCGTCGGCACGGCCGAGACTGATGAGGGCTGGGCTCTCAACGGTTTCGTCCGCACCGGATCGACGAACGAGAAGTCGTACTTCAACGCCTATGTCGCCGAGAACCGTCAGTACGACGGCTACGACGCGTCGCTGCGCACGGCATACAACTTCGGGTTCCTCGACAGTCGGCCGGACTGGGTGGAGACCTACCCCTACCAGAACGGCTTGCTGCTCTGGTACTGGGACTCCTCGCAGGCGGACAACAACGTCGGTGACCACCCCGGCCAGGGGCTCGTGCTCCCGATCGACGCTCACCCGACGCTGTCGCACTGGGCCGACGGTCAGTTGATGCGGCCGCGGTTGCAGTCCTATGACTCCACCTTCGGGGTCGAGGCCACCGACGCGATCACCGTGCACAAGGACAGCGTCGCGAGCACGATCGCGTCCGCGCCCGCGGTGCCGACCTTTGACGACACCAAGAACTGGTGGTTCCTCGCCGACTCGCACGCGACCACGGGTGCGCATGTGGGCCGCTACCAGCCTGGCTGGGTGGGGGTTCAGGTGCCCAAGACAGGCACCACCGTCACCGTCAACGGCGCCGTGAGCAACGGTGGACACCTCAACATCACGGTGGCGCCCAAGTAGTCACATCGGCACCACGACGATGCGCGGGGCCCCCGGACACGATCCGGGGGCCCCGTTCGGCTAGCCCGCGGCCAAGATCGCGCGGGCGCCGGAGTCCGGCGGGTCCGGCGAGCCAGCGGACGGTGGTCAGCCATAGAGTTGCGCTATGACCGAGCCGACGACCCCGCGCACGGTCGCAGTCGTCACGCTCGGCTGCTCCCGCAACGAGGTCGACTCCGAGGAACTCGCCGGCCGGCTGGCGGCCGACGGCTGGTCGCTGGTCGCCGACCCAGCCGAGGCCGACGTGGCCCTGGTCAACACATGTGGTTTCGTCGAGCAGGCCAAGAAGGACTCGATCGACGCCCTGTTGGAGGCCGCTGACCTCAAGGACGGGTCGCACCGCACCCAGGCCGTCGTCGCGGTCGGGTGCCTGGCCGAGCGCTACGGCTCCCAGCTCGCTGAGCAGCTGCCCGAGGCCGACGCCGTGCTGGGATTCGATTCGTATGCCGCGCTGTCGGGTCACCTCCGCGCGATCCTGGCCGGTTCCCGGCCGCCATCGCACCTGCCCTCCGACCGGCGGCTGCTGCTCCCGCTCACCCCCGTCGACCGAGCAGCCGCGGCCGCCCAGGTCAGTGTCCCGGGGCACGGCGTTGCCGCGGCCGGTGACCACTCGGCATACCGGCCGGTCCGCACCCTCCTGGAAGACCGGCCGTGGGCGCCGTTAAAGATCGCCTCGGGCTGTGACCGGCGGTGTGCCTTCTGCGCGATTCCGGCCTTCCGCGGGTCCTTCGTGTCGCGCCCCATCGCCGAGGTCGTCGCGGAGGCCCGCTGGCTTGCCGAACAGGGCGTCAGCGAGCTCTTCCTGGTGAGCGAGAACTCCACGAGCTACGGCAAGGACTTCGGCGACCTTGCTGCTCTGGAGAAGCTCTTGCCGCACCTCACGGCGGTCGACGGCATCGAGCGGGTGCGGGTCTCCTACCTGCAGCCGGCGGAGATTCGCCCGGGCTTGCTCGAGACGATGGCTACCACGCCGGGCGTCATGCCCTACTACGACATCTCCTTCCAGCACTCCGCGACCGGGTTGCTCCGGCGGATGCGCCGGTTCGGCGGCACGGATGCCTTCCTCGATCTCATCGCGCGCGTGCGCTCGCTGACCCCGGAGGCCGGCATCCGGTCCAATGTCATCGTCGGCTTCCCCGGTGAGACCGAAGCCGAGCTGGGGGAGCTCGAGCTCTTCCTGGCCATGGCTCGCCTCGACGTCGTGGGAGTGTTCGGATACTCCGACGAGGACGGCACCGAGGCCGAGCAGTTGCCCGACCACCTCGCCGCGGACCTGGTTGCCGAGCGGGTCGCCCGGGTCACCGATCTTGTCGAGCAGCTCACCGCCCAGCGCGCCGAGGACCGCATCGGATCCCGGGTGCACGTCCTCGTGGAGGCATTCGACGAGGACGAGGGGACGCCGATCGGTCGCGCCGAGTTCCAGGGACCCGAGGTCGACGGCATCACCTCGCTGCCCGGCGCCGAGGTACGGATCGGTGACATCGTCCCCGCGATCGTCACCACGTCTGAGGGCATCGACCTGGTGGCGGCTCGGACATGACCCAGCCGGTGCCTGGAGAGCCCGCGTCGCCCTCGCCCTCGGCGACCGAGGCCAGCGCATGGAACCTGCCCAACGCACTCACCGTGGGCCGGATCGTGCTCGTGCCGGTCGTCGGATGGCTGCTGCTGGCCGACGGTGGCAGCAATGCGGCGACCCGTTACCTCGCTCTGGGAGCCTTCATCGTCGCGGCGATCACCGACAAAATCGACGGTGACCTGGCGCGGTCGCGCGGCCAGGTGACCAACTTCGGCAAGATCGCCGACCCGATTGCCGACAAGGCGTTGCTCGGCATGACCTTCGTCGGGCTGTCCATGCTTAGTGAGGTCTGGTGGTGGGTGACCGCGCTCGTCCTCAGCCGCGAGGTCGGCATCACCGTCATGCGTTTCGTCGTCATTCGCCACGGCGTGATGCCGGCGGGGCGGGGCGGCAAGCTCAAGACCATGGTGCAGGCCTTCGCGCTCGGGATGCTCATCCTGCCGGCCTGGACACTTCCGTTCGCGACGGTGTGGCGCCAGGCGGCGTATGCCGTGCTCGTCCTGGCCGTCGGGCTCACCCTCGGCACGGGGATCGACTATCTCGTCCAGGCCCACCGTCTGCGTCGCACCAGCCCGCGGGCGCTGGCCAAGCGTTCCGTGCGCGAGGCAGCCCGGGAGGCCCGCCGAGCCGCCCCCGGTCCCGCCCCGCGCGCCTGAGGGCCGGTTGCCCATGACTGATGATCTGGCGGCGACGGAGCCGCCCCACCCGGACGCGGCGGGCTCAGAGATCTCCCGGATCGCCGGCCACGTGGTGGCCAGGCTCACGGCGCGCGGTGAGACCGTCGCGTGCGCGGAATCGCTCACCGGCGGGTGGCTCACGGCTGCGCTCATCGACATCCCCGGAGCCTCGGTCGTCGTGCGGGGCGGAATGGTCTCGTACGCCACGGATCTCAAGGCCGCCTGGCTCGGCGTCGATCGCCACCTGCTCACCGAGCACGGCGCGGTCCACCCCGCCGTTGCAGGCGACATGGCGCTCGGGGTATGCCGGGCGGCTGGCTCCCACTGGGGACTGGCCACGACTGGGGTGGCAGGGCCGGGGCCGAGCGAGGGGAAGCCTGCGGGCACGGCATACGTTGCAGTTGCGGTCGGCGCGCGGATCTGCGCGGTGCGGGCACTGGACATCCCGGGCGACCGATCGGCGGTGCGCGCCGGGACGGTGCTTGCGGCGCTGACCCTGCTCGTGCAGCAGTTCGACGAGGATTGACGTGCAGCCACGGCGCGCGACACGAGGGGCAAAGTTGCGGCCGACAAGCGGGGATGTGCAGGGGCAGGTTATCGTTGGCGGAATCGATGCGAGGATCGAGGGTCAGGAGGTGGGTCGTATGGTGTTGCTGCGGAGGGAACTCGGTGATGTGCTGCGGGAGCACCGCCAGACTCGCGGGCTGACCCTGCGGGGGTTGTCGGCGCTGGCTGCCGTCTCGCCCGGCTACCTCAGCGAGATCGAACGCGGCACCAAGGAGGCCTCCTCCGAACTCTTGGCCTCGGTGTGCGCGGCGCTCGGTGTCCCCCTCTCCGACGTCCTGGCGACCCTGTCGGTCCGGATCGCCGAGGTCGAGGCGCTGACCAGCCCGGTGTTGGTGCCGATGCCCGCCCCGCTGGCCCCGGTGTCTGCCTCCGCGGCCTGACGCCGGCTGACGCCGGCGAGATACTGCCCGGTCGGGTTGTTGTCGTTTCCCATGACGGAGATCAGGGCAGTGCGGACCCATCGCATGCAGCTGCCGCTGCGCTTCCCGTTCGTCACGGCCCTGCGGCGCACTGAGCAGGTCGAGACCTTGCTCGTCGAAGTGGTCGACACCGACGGTCGCCGCGGCTGGGGAGAGGCCGCGCAGGTGTGGCAGGTGACCGGGGAGTCCGTGGTCGGTGCCCAGGCCTGCGTCGTGGAGATGCTGGCCCCGGTCCTCATCGGGCAGCCGCTGGCGAACTGGCCGATGGTGACCGACCGCCTGGCGCGGGTCGTCGCCCGCAACGCAGGGGCCAAGTCTGCCGTCGAGACAGCACTGCTCGACCTGGTATGCCGGGCCGCCGGCGGGAGCCTGGCCGACCTTCTTTCTCAGCCGGCGCGCACGATCAGCGGAGCGACAGCCGCCGCGGGCCCGCCCGGCTCGGGCCTGGTGGTGACGACCGACGTCACGGTGTCTGCGACCGACCTCGCAGCAACCGTCCAGGCTGCCCGGCAGCGCGTCGCCGACGGCTTTACGACGCTCAAGCTGAAGGTCGGCACCGACGCGTTGACGGATGTCGAGCGGGTCGTGGCGGTGCGCCGCGAGGTCGGGGAAGACGTCCGATTGCGACTGGATGCGAACCAGGGCTGGACCCGCGATGAGGCCGTCCGGGCCATCCGCGCCCTCGACGACGCGCAGGTAGACGTGGAGTTCGTCGAGCAACCGGTGGCCGGTGAGGATGTGGAAGGGCTGGCCTGGGTGCGTCGTCGGGTCGACACGCCCGTGGTGGCCGACGAGGCCGTCTTCACCATGACCGACCTGCGCCGGGTAGTGCGGCTCGCGGCCGCTGACGGCATCAATGTCAAGCTCGCCAAGGCTGGTGGGCCGTTGGCCGCGGTCAGGCAAGTGCACTTCGCCCAGCAGGCGGGGCTGATGACGATGGTCGGATCGATGATGGAGAGCAACATCGGAGTGGCCGCGGCACTGCATGTCGCCGTGGCGGGCGAAGCGTCCCTGGTCGCCGATCTCGACGCCGGATGGTGGTTGCGCCAACCGGCACCGATGACCGGGCTGATCTATGGCAACGACGCAACGGTGCGCATCGGACCTGGCCCTGGTCTGGGGGTCGTGCCCCTGCTCGGGGGTTGACGCTGCACTGCGCAGGTCAGACCCGGTGAGCCCCGCGGGTGTTGCGTGGTGACGATCCCAACGGACGCTGGGGTCGGCCGTCGTCACCGGGGGCCAGGCCGCCCTGGCAGGTGGGGCAGTAGAACATGGTCCGCTGCTGTGGCGGCACCCCGATCGGTGCAACTCGGACCGTCCCGGCGCAGCGACGGCAGGTCCGGCCCGAACGGCCATGGACGAAGGTCGTGTGCCCCGTGCGGACGTCGCCGGTCGTCGACTGCACCGCCGACCGACGGCCGATGTCGAGCAGGGTGTGCACGCGGGCCACCAAGCGGGCCACCCTCTCGGCCGGCAGGTGCGCCACCGGCGTCCAGGGGTTGACCCTTTCGAGGAAGAGCAACTCGGCGGCATACATCGTGCCCACTCCCGCGAGATTGCGCTGGTCGAGCAGCGCCGTGCCGACATCCAGGCCAGAGTCGGCGATCCGCTCTGCCGCCCGCTCGGCATCCCAATCGGCACCGAGGACGTCCGGTCCGAGGTGCCCCACGAGGTCGACCTCGCGATCAGTGGCCACGACGTCGAGCATCCCGAGTCGTAGCCCGAGTGCGGCCCAGTGCTCGCTCACCAGCACGGCCCTGATCTGGTGGTCGGCCAGATGGCTTGGACCGAGACTGGCCGTCGCCTCGATCCGCCACTGCCCCTCCATGCGTAGATGGGAATGGATAGTCAGGCCCGTATCGAGGCGGTGCAGCAGATGCTTGCCTCGCGAGACGACTTCGGTGGTGGTCGCTCCGACAAGATCGAGGTCGATCAGCGCCCCCCAGCGCAGCTCGGCACGGGTGAGGGTCTGCCCGGCCAGGGCTTGGTGGAGTCGCGTGGCCGTCCGCCACACCGTGTCGCCTTCAGGCACGATCCTTCATCTCCGGATTCGAAGCCCGCGCGAGGTGGCATGGAAGCCGGCTGCCGCAAGGGCGGTCGCGAGCGGGTGGTCGGACCGCAGCACCGACTCGCCGTCGGTGCGCTCCACGGTCAGCCTGCCCAAGGCTCCTTCCCGCACGGCCAGGGCCAGCGCGTCTGCCGCAGCTTGCTGGGTGGTGGGGTCCTCGCTCCACGTGAGCAGAGTGCGTCCACCGCGCTCGACATAGAGCACGAGGTCGCCGTCGACGATGGCAACCAGCGCCCCGGCCTTGCGGCTGGGTTGGTGTCCCTTTCCGCCGGCGTCGGTCGTCGGCCGCTCGGGCCACGGCAATGCCGCGCCGTAGGGGTTGGCGGGGTCGCACGCGGCCAGGATGATGCCCGGCGTGGGCTCGCGGGTGTCCTCGAGCGGCCGAGCACCCGCCCGCAGCCGGTCGACGGCTCCGGTCGAACCGAATTGGCTGGCGCCCAGCCCTTCGACGAAGTAGCCGCGCCGCACCCGCCCGGCCTCCTCGGCGGCCGAGAGTAGCCGGTAGACGCCCGCGAAGCCACCGGGCACGTCCTCGGCCGCTACGGCGCCTCGGGTCAGCACGCCGTAGCGGTCCAGAAGCACTTCGGCTCGCGCGTATGCCGTCACCGTCGGGTCGGTCTCGATGTCGGGCAGTAGCGACCACCGGCCTGCCGTCCGGGGGTTTGTTGATCGCGCGGCCAGACCAGATGCGCCCGCGGATCCGCCGGCGCTGGTCGCGGTGGTCGCGGCGGAGCGCAGCAAAGCTGCCCGGCCGGCATACCGGGAGCGTCGGGGTGCCACGGCTCTCGGGCGGTGCGCGGTGCGTCCCCCGCCGAGATGCGCGCGCAGCGGAGCCAGGGTGTCGCCGCTGAGCAGCCCGGCCCAGACCAGGTCCCACAGCGCCGCCTGACCGGCCGCGCCGTCGGTCAGCCCGGATCGTTCGAGCAGGGGGGCGAAAAAGTAGGCGCCCCCACCGTCCAATGCGGCCAGGAGTGCGGTGTGCGTCGGGGTGAGGTCCAGGGGCAAGGGGTGATGCATGGTGAGCGGTGCCAGGTCGGCGGGGTGCAGGGATACCCAACCGTCGTCGCCGGGCAGGGACCCGTGTCCCTGCCACACCACCTCGCCGGCGGCCATGGCCTCGTCGAGCAGGCCGGGGTGATAGCCCGTGATCCGAGCGGGCAGGATGAGCGACTCCACGGCGCTGGCCGGCAGGATCGCCCCGGCCAGTTGCTCGACGACCCGGAGCACGCCGTCGACTCCTCGCAAACCGCCACCGACGTGCTGCCAGCCCAGCAGGAAGCGCGCGAGGTCACGCGGCCCGGACGGCTCGACCTCGGCGCGCAGCGCGGCCAGCGACCGGCGCCGCAAGAGGCGCAGCACCCGGGCATCGCAGTAGTCCAGGACGTTGCCCGTCTCGCCCTCCCGCAGGGGTCGCAACTCGCCTTCGACCAACCGCCCGGCACTCACCAGCCGAGCCAGAGCGTCGCGCACGACCGCCACGCCCAGGCCGAAGCGCGCTGCGATGTCGGAGGCGCCGAAAGGCCCGTGGGTGCGGGCATGCCGGGCTACCAGGTCGGCCAGCGGATCGGGCAGGGGCGCGAGGAAGTCTTGCGGGATACCGACGGGCAGGGACGCTCCGAGGGCGTCGCGCAGCCTTCCGGCGTCCTCGATGGCGGCCCACTGGTCGCGTCCAGCGATCCTCACCTGGATGACCCGGCGGGCCCGGACCAGGCCGGCCAGCCAGGTCGGCAGCTCCGGCAGCACGTCGGGTCGGACTCGCTGCTCCAGCTGACCGAGGTCGAGCGGCCCGAGCGCGCGGATGAGGTCGGCGAGGTCTTCGGCGTCGCGTGCGGCGCGTTCCGGGGTGAGGTGCGCCAGCTCCGCCTCGGTGGTCGCCACTGCGGTCGGGTCGAGCAGATCGCGCAGCGCGAGGGTCTCTCCTTGACCGAGCAGCTCGGCCAGCAGGGTGGGATCGAGGGCCAGCGCGGCTGCGCGCTTCTCGGCCAGTGGGGAGTCGCCCTCGTAGAGGAACTGGGCGACGTAGCCGAACATCAGCGACCGCGCGAAGGGCGACGGGGTCGCGGATTCGACAGACACCGTGGTGATCTCCCGGGACCGCACTCGGCGGAGCACGTCGACCAGGCCGGGAACGTCGAAGACGTCTTGAACACACTCGCGAACGGCTTCCAGAACGATGGGGAACGAGGGGTACTGGGCCGCTACCTCGAGCAATGCGGCGGCCCGCTGGCGTTGCTGCCACAAGGCCTGTCGTCGGTCTGGCCGCCGCCGGGGGAGCAGCAGCGCCCGCGCCGCGCACTCACGGAATCGTGCGGCGAACAGCGCCGACCCCCCGACTTGGGCAGTGACCAGTGCGGCAACCTCGTCGGGGTCGAGGAAGACCAGCTCGACAAGCTCGGCGCTCAGGTCGGTGCCGACCGGACGTGGCGGGCTCGCCTCATCACCCCACCCGTCCGCCCCCAGCAGGTCCATGTCGGGCAGCCGCAGCACGATGCCGTCATCGCCGTGCATCGCTTGCACGTCGAGCCCGTAGCGCTCGCGCATCCGCGCCGCGATGGCCAGGGCCCAGGGCGCGTGGACCTGACCGCCGTAGGGGGAATGGATGACGATCCGCCAGTCGCCGAGCTCGTCGCGAAAGCGCTCGACGATGATGGTGCGGTCCGACGGCAGCTGGCCGACGGCTTCGCGTTGTTCGGTGAGGTAGCTGAGCAGGTTGTCGGTGGCCCAGTCGTCGAGGCCGGCGGCAGCAACGCGCTCACGGGCCGCGCTCTGGCCCAGGCTGCCCACCTCGCGGACGAACGCACCGACCGCTGCACCCAGCTCGGGTGGCCGGCCGATGGTGTCGCCCTTCCAGAAGGGCAGCTTGCCCGGCTGGCCGGGGGCGGGGGTGACCAGGACCCGGTCGTGGGTGATGTCCTCGATGCGCCAGGTCGACGTGCCAAGCGTGAAGGTGTCGCCGACCCGGGACTCGTAGACCATTTCCTCGTCGAGCTCGCCGACCCGCCGACCCGGACCGTCTCCGGAGGCGAGGAAGACGGCATACAGGCCGCGGTCTGGAATGGTGCCCCCGGAGGTGACCGCGAGACGCTGAGCCCCCCGGCGCCCCGATAGCGTGCCGGTCACGCGATCCCACACGATCCGGGGGCGCAGCTCGGCGAACTCGTCGGACGGATAGCGACCCGAGAGCATGTCGAGGACCGAGTCGAGGACCAGGCGCGACAACCCGGCGAAGGGCGCCGCGCGGCGCACCAAGGCGTGCAGTGCCTCGATGTCCCAATCCTGCAGGGCGCACATGGCGACGATCTGTTGGGCCAACACGTCGAGTGGGTTGGCCGGCACGCGCAGGGCCTCGATGGCGCCGGCGCGCATCCGCTCGACGACGACCGCGGTCTGGACCAGGTCGCCGCGGAATTTGGGAAAGAGGACCCCGCGAGACACCGCCCCGACTTGATGCCCCGCCCGGCCGACTCGTTGCAGGCCACTGGCGACCGACGGCGGCGACTCGACCTGCACGACGAGGTCGACAGCGCCCATGTCGATGCCCAGCTCAAGGCTGCTCGTCGCCACCACGGCGGGCAACCGCCCGGCCTTGAGGTCCTCCTCGATGATCGTGCGCTGTTCGCGGCTCACCGAGCCGTGGTGCGCCCGCGCCAGCAGGGCCGGCGCACCACGGGAGGCACCCGCCTGGGCCATCACCTGCGCCGGTATGCCGGTCGCCGGGAGTGTCGTTGCGGGTGTCGTTGCGGGTGCCTTCGCGGGTGTCGTCGCTGGTGTCCTCGCGCCGCCGGGAACGACCGCTCCCGTTGTTGCCGTCCCTGCCGCCGCTGCCTCCGCCTCCGCATCGGCGCGGTCCTCCCAGATCTCGTTGAGCCGGGTGGTGAGTCGTTCGGCCAAGCGTCGGGAGTTGGCAAAGACGAGGGTGGAGCGGTGATCGGCGACGAGGTCGACGATGCGCTCCTCGACATGCGGCCAGATCGAGGTGCGGCGAGGATCTCCCGCGGCCGGGCCGGAGAGGTCGCCGGTGGGTTCGCCGAGCGATCCGAGGTCGGGCACCGGGACGACGACCCGCAGGTCCCATTCCTTGGTCGACGGGGGAGCCACGATCTCGACCGGACGGCCTCCGGCGAGGAACCGGGAGACCTCCTCGATCGGGCGGACCGTGGCCGACAGCCCGATGCGTTGGGCTGGGGCCGGCAACAGCGCGTCGAGGCGCTCCAGGCTGAGGGCCAGGTGGGCTCCGCGCTTGGTGCCGGCCACGGCGTGGACCTCGTCGAGGATGACCGTCTCGACGCCGGCGAGCGACTCGCGTGCCGCCGACGTGAGCAGCAGGAAGAGCGACTCCGGTGTGGTGATGAGGATGTCGGCGGGAGTCTTGGCGAAGACGCGGCGCTCCGCCGCGGGGGTGTCGCCCGAGCGCACCGCCACGGTGACCTCAGGCACCGGGAGCCCGAGTCGCTGTGAGGCATGGCCGATGCCGACCAACGGGGAACGCAGGTTGCGCTCGACGTCGACCGCCAACGCCTTGAGCGGGGAGACATAGACCACCCGGCAGCGCCGGCGGGCCTCCGCCGGGGGTGCAGTGGTGGCGAGCCGGTCGAGCGCCCAGAGGAAGGCCGATAGGGTCTTGCCGGACCCGGTCGGCGCGACGACGAGGGCGTGCCGCCCGGAGGAGATGGCCTCCCACGCACCCTGCTGAGCAGCCGTGGGCGTGGCGAAGGCACCCCGGAACCAGTCGGCCGTCGCGGGGGAGAAGCGGGTCAGGATGTCGTCGGTCATGGTCAGGCTCACCTTCCCACGAACGACCGACAGTCAACCCATCGGCGCCGTGACAGA
Source organism: Actinomycetales bacterium (assembly GCA_016710385.1). Classification (GTDB taxonomy): domain Bacteria; phylum Actinomycetota; class Actinomycetes; order Actinomycetales; family Dermatophilaceae; genus Phosphoribacter; species Phosphoribacter freyrii. The sequence continues at coordinate 90,264 of JADJVX010000017.1, read as the reverse complement.
CTCCCGGGATGCGGCACAGCGAGTTGTGGACCCGATTGCGCGATGAATTCGGGACGACGTATGCCGCGACGCTGGCTCAGGACCACTACGTCACCGCGCTGGGCAACCGGACCGCTGCGGAAGCCCTCGCGGACGGCATACCGCCGCGGCGCGTATGGGAGGCACTGTGCGAGGACCTCGGGGTGCCAACGGAACGGCGCCTCGGCCGGGAGCCGAGACGCCGTTCCTGAGCTGACCGGTCAGCGCTGCTCGCGCGGGGCCCAGTGCTCGCCGGTCTGGCCCACGTAGACCTGGCGCGGGCGGTAGATGCGGCCCTTGGGGTCGTCGTGGATTTCCTTCCAGTTGGCGATCCAGCCCGGCATCCGGCCGATGGCGAACATCACGGTGAACATGTCCAGCGGGATGCCCATGGCCCGCAGGATGATGCCGCTGTAGAAGTCGACGTTGGGGTAGAGCTTGCGCTCCACGAAGTAGTCGTCGGTGAGGGCGGCTTCAGCCAGTTCGACCGAGAGGTCGAGCAGCGGGTCCTCGATCTTCATCGAGGCGAGCATGTCGTCGGCGGCCTTCTTGAGGATCCTCGAACGCGGGTCGAAGTTGCGGTAGACCCGGTGGCCGAAGCCCATGAGCTTGATGTTGGACTGCTTGTCCTTGACCTTCGCGACGTATTCCTTGACCGGCATACCGGATGCCTTGATGAACTCCAGCATCTCGATGACCGCGACGTTGGCGCCACCGTGCAGCGGGCCCCACAGCGCGCAGACACCGGCGGCGCACGAAGCGAACATGTTGGCCTGGCTGGAGGCCACCATGCGCACCGTGGAGGTCGAGCAGTTCTGCTCGTGGTCGGCGTGCAGCGCCAGGAAGAGGTTGAGCGCCCGGGTGACCTCGGGGGTCGGCTCGTACTCGCGGTAGGGGACGGAGAACATCATGTGCAGGAAGTTCTCGACGTACTTGAGGTCGTAGCGGGGGTAGACGATCGGCTCGCCCACGCTGGCCTTGTAGGAGGCGGCGGCGATGGTGCGGACCTTGGAGATGAGCGTCGCGGCGAGGGCCTCGACCTGGGCCTCGTCGTTGGCCTCGTGACGCTCGTGGGTCGAGAGGGTGTTGATCATCGCCGAGAGGATGGCCATCGGGTGACCGTTGGGCGGGAAGCCGGCGAACTGCTTGAGCATGCTCTCGTCGAGGCGGCTGTTGTCGGTGAGCAGCTGCGAGAAGCGCTCACGGTCTTCGATCGTGGGGAGCCGGCCGAAGATGACCAGCCAGGCGGTCTCGACGAAGGACGACTTGCCGGCGATCTCCTCGATGGGGATGCCGCGGTAGCGCAAGATGCCTGCGTCGCCATCGATGTAGGTGATGGCTGACCTGCACGAGCCGGTGTTGCCATAGCCGTCGTCGAGAGTGATGTAGCCGGTCTGTGACCGCAGGCTGCTGATGTCGATCGCGAGCTCGTGCTCCGTGCCTTCCACGACTGGCAACTCGTAGACCTTGCCGTCGAGTTCAAGCTTGGCCGTGCGGGACATCAGGTGACCTCCGTCAGGGTGGGGAGTGGCGCTGCTGGCATCCTATTCAGGTCTTCGCGGGAGTGACATGTGAGTTGCGTCAGGTGAACGCGCGATGAGCGTTGTGTGGACGCACTGTCGCCGGCCACCGTTCGCCTCTGCGCGCGCGCCGGCGTGTCGCGCTGGCTTCGAACGTCTGTTCGTGACACATTTGTCCACAGCGTCTCCCGCCGAGTCCCACCATCCACAGCCGGTATGCCGTGGTGTCAGGGGTTGTCGGTGGGGACGCCTAGCGTCCGACTCGACAACATCGGTCGTGCTTCACCGCAGCGGGTTCGCCCGGGGGAGCGCGCTCAGGCCGATCGCGCGGGTCGCCTATGGACGGCAGATTCTCGGACAGGAAGACGGTGGAGCATGGCAATCACACAGGACCGCGACAAGGCTCTTGCGCAGGTCATGGGACAGATCGAGAAGCACCACGGCAAGGGTGCCGTGATGCGATTGGGCGATGACGTGCGTCCGCCGATCGAGGTCATTCCCACGGGGTCGATCGCGCTCGATGTGGCACTCGGGATCGGTGGGCTGCCGCGCGGACGGGTCGTCGAGATCTATGGCCCGGAGAGCAGCGGCAAGACCACGGTGGCGCTGCACGCGGTCGCCAGTGCGCAACGGGCCGGCGGCATCGCGGCGTTCATCGACGCCGAGCACGCCCTCGACCCCGACTACGCCAAGAAGCTCGGTGTCGACACCGACTCGCTACTGGTCAGCCAGCCCGATACCGGCGAGCAGGCGTTGGAGATCGCCGACATGCTCATCCGGTCCGGCGCGATCGACATCATCGTCATCGACTCGGTCGCGGCGCTCGTGCCGCGCGCCGAGATCGAGGGTGAAATGGGTGACAGCCACGTGGGTCTGCAAGCGCGGCTGATGTCTCAGGCGTTGCGCAAGATCACCGGTGCTCTCAACTCGACGGGCACCACCGCCATCTTCATCAACCAGCTGCGCGAGAAGATCGGCGTGATGTTCGGCAGCCCGGAGACGACCACCGGTGGCAAGGCACTGAAGTTCTATGCATCGATCCGGCTCGATGTCCGGCGCATCGAGACCCTCAAAGACGGGTCCGAGGCCGTGGGCAACCGCACTCGGGTCAAGGTCGTCAAGAACAAGGTGAGCCCGCCGTTCAAGCAGGCCGAGTTCGACATCATCTACGGCCACGGCATCTCCCGCGAAGGTGGCCTCATCGACATGGGTGTCGAGCAGGGGTTCGTTCGCAAGGCCGGCGCTTGGTACACCTACGACGGCGACCAACTCGGCCAGGGCAAGGAGAACGCCCGCTCCTTCCTGCGGGACAACCCCGACCTCGCCGACGAGCTCGAGAAGAAGATCAAGGAGAAGCTCGGCGTCGGGCCCCGGGTCGACAAGCCCGCTATCGCCGACGTGCCGGTCGACTTCTGAGCCAGCGGCCCGGCATGACAGCTGATCCCGACCGGTTGGCCGCCGCCCGCCAAGCGCTGGCGGCGGCCACCGGGAGCTCCCCTCGAGAGGGGCGACCAGCATCCGGGCGAACTTCGCCGTCGTCCCGAACTTCGCCGTCGTCGGGATCATCGCCGTCGGCGCCGGCATCGACATCGTCACCACCTCCGCACCAGCCGACCGGGTCGGACCCCGACCCGGCGACGGTCGCGCGGGCGATCGTGCTGCGGCAACTGAGCATGGGGCCGCGCTCGCGTGCGCAACTGGAGCGCAAGCTCGCCCAGCGGGGTTGTGCACCGCAGGTCGCCACCGAGGTCCTCGATCGGCTACAGGAGGTCGGGTTGGTCGATGACGTGGCGTTCGCCGACCACCTCGTGCAGTCCCGACGGCGCACTAAGGGCCTTGCTGGAGCTGCGTTGCTCGTCGAGTTGCGGGAGAAGGGTGTCGACCCCGAGGTGGCCCACACGGCCATCGGTGGACTCGATCCGCAGACCGATCGGGCCCGCGCCGAGGCGCTGGCCACGCGCAAGCTCGCCACGATGACGGGTCTGGACCCCCAGGTCCAGGCCCGTCGGCTCGCTTCCATGCTGACCCGCAAGGGCTATGGGTCCGGGACGGTGTATGCCGTTGTCCGCGATGTCATCGAAAACGCACCCGAGCATCAGCGAGATTGACCGAACCGATACCCATGGGGGTATTATCTGCGACAGTTCGGTTCGGCGTCCTGCCGAGCCCCCTCGATCGCAGGAGACCCGATGTGTAGCCGCGTGAAATGCCGCCGGTGCGGCAAGGTGACCTGGTCTGGATGTGGGCAGCACGTCCAGCAGGTCATGGCCGGAGTGCCCAAGGCCGACCAGTGTTCCTGCCCGCCGGCCGAGCCGGGTGGCCTGATGAAGAAGCTCTTCGGCCGCTGACCTGTCGCCGCGGACCGAAGGAGCGGGGCCGTCGCTGGGATTCCGGCGGCGGCTTCGCCATCTTTGACCCGTACCCTTGGCGATGCCATGACGACGACACCCATCCCTGACGCCCCACCGTCCGCACCCGGCGACGACTCGCAACCCCGCGCGCCCCGCACCTATGACGTGCGCACGCACGGCTGTCAGATGAACGTCCACGATTCCGAGCGGTTGGCCGGTCTGCTGGAGACAGCCGGCTACGTCGACCTGGCCACACTGCCCGAGGCCCAGCGACCTGAGGTCGCCGATATCGTCGTCTTCAACACCTGTGCAGTCCGCGAGAACGCCGACAACAAGCTCTACGGCAACCTCGGCCAACTGCGGCCGGCCAAGGTCGCACACCCGGACCTGCAGATCGCCGTCGGCGGGTGCATGGCCCAGAAGGACCGCGACACCATCGTCCGCAAGGCGCCCTGGGTCGATGTCGTCTTCGGGACCCACAACATCGGGTCGCTGCCAGCCCTGCTGGACCGGGCCCGCCACAACCGCAAGGCCCAGGTCGAGATTCTCGAGAGCCTTGAGGTCTTCCCCTCCACCCTGCCGACTCGGCGCGACTCGGCATACAGCGGCTGGGTCTCCATCTCGGTGGGGTGCAACAACACCTGCACCTTCTGCATCGTGCCGAGCCTGCGCGGCAAGGAGCAGGACCGCCGCCCGGAGGAGATCCTCGCCGAGGTGCGGGCCCTGGTCGCGCAGGGAGTCGTCGAGATCACCCTGCTCGGACAGAACGTCAACACCTACGGCGTGGAGTTCGGCGACCGGCTGGCTTTCGGCAAGCTGCTGCGAGCCTGCGGCGAGGTCGAAGGGCTCGAGCGGGTGCGGTTCACCAGCCCCCATCCTGCGGCCTTCACCACCGATGTCATCGAGGCGATGGCGCAGACGCCCAACGTCATGCCCAGCCTGCATATGCCGCTGCAGTCCGGATCGGACGCCGTCCTCAAGGTGATGCGCCGGTCCTACCGCAGCGACCGATTCCTGCGGATCCTCGAGGAGGTCCGCTCACTCATCCCGGATGCCGCGATCACGACCGATCTCATCGTGGGCTTCCCCGGCGAGACCGAGGCGGACTTCCAGGCCACCCTCGATGTCGTCGCCGCAGCCCGGTTCTCCAGTGCCTTCACCTTCCAGTACTCCATCCGCCCCGGCACTCCCGCTGCGACCATGCCCGACCAGATCCCCAAGCCGGTCGTCCAGGAGCGTTTCGACCGGCTCATCGCCCTCCAGGAGGAGATCTCCTGGGCCGGCCACCGAGCGTGGGAGGGCCGCGAGGTCGAGGTCCTCGTGGCCCCCTTCGAGGGCCGCAAGGATGCCCAGACCAGCCGCATGTCCGGACGTGCCCGCGACAACCGACTGGTGCACTTTGCGTTGCCCGCCGACCTCCCTGTCACCGACCGTCCCCGCCCCGGGGACCTCGTGACGGTGGGCGTCAGCTATGGAGCTCCGCACCACCTCGTGGCCGATTCGGCGCTCGCTGGTGGCGCTTTCGCGGTCCGGCGCACGGCAGGCGGCGCGGCATGGGCGGCGCTCCAGGAGACTGGGGCGGCCGCCAAGCCCGCCGTCTCGCTCGGTATGCCGTCCGTCGGCCGCCCTGTCGGCCGTGAGGCTGCACCCGGGTCACTGCCCGGGGCCGGGAGCTGTGCCTGATCGTGCTTGACTTCTCTGCATGAGTGTCCGTCCTGTCGTCATCACCGGAGAGCCGGTGCTCCACCGTGTCGCGGCCCGGGTGGAGCGCTTCGATGCCGAGTTGGCGACCCTCGTCCAGGACATGTTCGACACCATGGACGCGGCTCACGGGGTCGGCCTGGCCGCGCCCCAGATCGGTGTGGGATTGCGGGTCTACGTCTACGACATGGCCAACGAGGACGGCGTGGCTCCGCGGGGAGTGGTCGTCAACCCGATCCTCACCGTGTCCCGGATTCCGGAAGGCCGGGCCGACAAGGACTCCGAGTCAGAGGGCTGCCTGTCCTTCCCCGGTGAGCATTTCCCGCTCAAGCGCGCAGAGTTCGCTCACGTCTCCGGCTTCGACGCAGCGGGCCAACCGTTGGAGTTCGACGCGACCGGGTGGTTCGCCCGCTGCATGCAGCACGAGTTCGACCATCTCAACGGCCGGCTCTATGTCGACCGACTGGAAGACCGCTACCACCGCAAGGCCCGCAAGCTCGCCAAGGCCAACGGCTGGGGTGTCGCCGGGCTGAGCTGGCTGCCCGGAGTCGACCCCGATCCCTTCGGCCACGACTCCAGCGAAGGCGAGTGCGATTGCGGGCAGGATCACGGCGACCCAGGACATCGCCACCCCGAGTCGTGACCGCCTCCGCGCCCCGCCGCGACGGTGCCGGTGGGCGAATCCTGGCCGTGGTCGGCCCGACCGCGACCGGCAAGTCCGACCTCGCCATCGCCTTGGCTCTGGCGCTGGACGGTGAGATCGTCAACGCCGACGCGATGCAGCTTTACCGGGGGATGGATGTCGGCACCGCCAAGATCCCGGTGGATCAGCGGCACGGCATACCCCATCATCAACTCGACGTCCTGGAGGTCACCGAGGAAGCCAGCGTCGCGGCATACCAAGCCGCGGCCCGCCGCGACCTCACCGCGATCCTCGACCGTCAGCGGGTGCCGATCCTCGTCGGCGGGTCCGGGCTCTACGTGCGGGCGGCCTTGGACCACTTCGACATTCCCCCGACCGACCCCGCCGTCCGCTCCCGTTGGGAGGCCCGGCTCGCCTCAGAGGGCGTGGAAGCCCTGTATGCCGTTCTAGGGCAACGAGATCCGGTGGCAGCGACGCGCATCGAGCCGCGCAACGGGCGGCGCATCGTCAGAGCGCTCGAAGTCATCGAGCTCACCGGCAAGCCGTTCAGCGCCACCCTGCCGCAGCGCCGATCGGTATGGCCGACCACGGTCATCGGGTTGGCGCTGGACCGTCCCGCGCTGGACGCGCGGATCGATGGCCGAAGCGCCGCGATGTTCGACCACGGCCTGCTCGACGAGGTCAGTCACCTGCTTGCCCACGGGCTAGCAGACGGGCGCACCGCTCGGACGGCGATCGGCTACGCCCAGGCGATCGCCTGTCTCGCCGGCGACCTCAGTCGCGTCGAGGCGATAGCCCAGACGGCCACACTCACCAGGAAGTTCGCTCGCCGTCAGCAGAGCTGGTTCGGTGCGGACCCCCGGATCTGCTGGCTGCCGGCCGACGCTCCTGACCTGCTCGACCAGGCACTGGCGCTCTGGCGGGCAGCACAGCAGGAAGAATGACCCTTATGACGACGAGCACCACCGCACCGGGCCTGCCGTTCACCAAGGGTCACGGCACCCAGAACGACTTCGTGCTCGTGCCCGACCTCGACGGCACCCGCGACCTCTCGGCCGACCTCGTGCGCCGGCTGGCCGACCGCCGTAGCGGCATCGGTGGCGATGGCGTCATCCGCGTCGTCCGCACGGCCCACGCGACCGAGCCGGAGGTCCAGGCCCTTGCCGGACAGGCCGACTGGTTCATGGACTATCGCAACGCCGACGGGTCGGTGGCCCAGATGTGCGGCAACGGCACGCGGGTCTTCGCGGCCTACCTCGCCCGCGAGGGGCTGGAAACCAGGCCCGACTTCGCCATCGCCACCCGCGCAGGCATCAAGCACGTGCGCACTACCCCCATCGGGTATGCCGTCAACCTCGGCCCCTGGCGCCTGGAAGACCCCGCGCAGGCCGCAGCCGAGGGCTTTACTGCGGTGGTGTCCGCGGCCGGCATACCCGATCTGCCGGGGCTTCGGGTCGATCTCGGCAACCCCCATACCGTCGTCGTGCTACCGCCCGACATCGACCTGGCCGATCTCGACCTCAGCTCGGCACCGGTCGTCGCCCCCGTGCCGCCGGCCGGCACCAACGTCGAGTTCGTCCGGGCGGTCGGGCCTGGGCAGCTGGCGATGCGGGTGCACGAGCGCGGCGTCGGTGAAACCCGCTCATGTGGCACCGGTGCCGTCGCGGCGGCGCTGGCGGTGCGCTGGTGGGAGGGCCCCTCGCAGGACACAGCAGTGTGGACCGTCGACGTCCCAGGCGGGCGGCTCACTGTGACCGTCGAGTCGGACGAGACGGTCGAGCTCGCCGGACCGGCGGCCCTGGTGGCCGACGGGATCTTCACCGACTGACGGCCAGCACCCGGAAGCCACGCGCGATGGCGAGCCGACGACACGGCATACCGAGGTCGTGTTCGATCCAGCGGGCGAGCGAGTCGGCACCCAGCTGCTTCGCCACGACGAGGTATGCCGTGCCGTCCGGTTCCAGCCGCGGCAGCCACGTGGCGAGCAGATCGTGCAGGACCGCCTTGCCCACCCGGATCGGGGGGTTGGACCAGATGGTCGCGAACCGGATCTGCGGATCGACGTCCTCGGGTCGGCAGGCCAGGACGCGGTCGAGGCCGAGGGCGGCGGCGTTCTCTCTGGTCAGTCCGAGGGCCCGCTCGTTGACGTCCACGGCATACACATCTGCACCGGGTGAGAGCAGGCCGAGGGTGAGCGCGATGGGACCCCACCCGCAGCCAAGATCCAGCAAGGCGCCCGCTGGGGGCGGGGCCGGGACCTCGTCGAGGAGCACCCGGGTGCCCGTGTCGAGGTGATCGGGGGAGAAGGTGCCGCCGGCGGTCACGACGCGCAGGTCCCGATCGGCCAGCCGGACCGTGATGGTCCGCCGATCCTGCGTGCTGGAGGGATCGGCGGAGAAGTAGTGCTCGGTCGCCACGGCAGTCGACTCTAGGCGATGCGCGTCGGCGAACCGCTCCGGCGGGGCGGCGGTGGCTAGGCTGCCGCGCATGAGACGTGCGCTCGCGGTCGCGATCACCGTGGTCGGGCTGAGCCTGGGCACGTCCGGATGCCTCGTGGTGCCGCTGCTGAGCGATCCCGCGTCCCCGACCGGCGGCGGCTCCGGCGACCGGCCCAACGGGCAGGTGCGCTCGCTGGGGCTGCTCCAAGAGGCGTTGCTGCAGGTGCCGGACCTGCCCGCAGGCACCACCCTGGCCCGACCGACACTCCTGCCCAGCACGGTCAAGCTGGAATTGGCCTCCGACGACCCGGCCTGCGCGCCGGTCGTGGTGCGCACCGGACCGAATCTCAACGCCAAACTCGCCGACGTCTCACTGCTGCTCTCACCGGACCGCAAAGGCGTGTTGGGTGAGTGGCTGCGCACTGCTCCCTCCACCGAGGCTGCCGGCAGCCTCGTGGCGCAATGGGGGGCAGCGGCCGGATCCAGCTGTGCGACAGTGCGTGTGATGGTCAGTGGGCAGACCCAGGTGGACGGCACGTTGGCGCCGGGGCCGGCAATTCCCGCAGCACCAGGGGCGCGCTCGGTGCGACTCAGTTACACCGTCGATGGGGCGAATCGAAGCCAGACGATCGTCGCGGCCGGCGTCACCGATGTGCTCATGATCCTGGTCTTCGACGGCCTGCCGGATGACCTCGTCGTCGACGTCACCGCCAAGGCGATCAGCCGGGCTCGCGCTGCTTTGGCGATCTAGGGCGGCGTTATCCGGTTGGGCAGGGCGGCGGGTTCGTGCGACCCTGGGGGGACCATGACACGACGCAACACCGTGCTTTCCGGAAAAGCTGCCGCCCTGGCCGACCCCGACGTTCTCGACGGGCTGGAGCCCACCGCCGACTATGACGGGGATCAGTTCGACCGCGAGGAACGCGCGGCGCTGCGGCGGGTGTCGGGGCTGTCGACCGAACTCACCGATGTCACCGAGGTCGAATACCGCCAGCTTCGCCTCGAGCGGGTCGTCCTTGCGGCCGTGTGGACCGACGGCACCGTCACCGACGCGGAGAACTCGCTGCGCGAACTCGCGGCGCTCGCCGAGACCGCTGGATCGACCGTGCTCGACGGGGTCATCCAGCGCCGGCAGAGCCCCGACCCGGCGACCTACCTCGGCAAAGGCAAGGCCCAGGAGCTGCGCGACATCGTGGCGGCCGAAGGCGCCGACACCGTGATCTGCGACGGCGAACTCGCCCCCGGACAACGTCGCGCGCTCGAGGATGTCGTCAAGGTGAAGGTCATCGACCGCACCGCCCTCATCCTCGACATCTTCGCCCAGCATGCCAAGAGTCGGGAGGGCAAGGCTCAGGTCGAGCTCGCTCAGTTGCAGTACCTGCTCCCGCGGCTGCGTGGTTGGGGTGAGTCGATGTCCCGGCAGGCCGGTGGCCGAGTCGCCGGAGGTGAGGGCATCGGGTCGCGTGGCCCCGGGGAGACGAAGATCGAGCTCGACCGGCGCCGGATCAACACCCGGATGGCCAAGCTGCGCCGCGAGATCTCGCTCATGAAGACCGGCCGCGACACCAAGCGGCACTCCCGCAAGGCCGGGCACGTGCCGAGTGTCGCGATCGCCGGCTACACCAACGCCGGCAAGTCCTCCATCCTCAACCGCATCACCGGTGCCGGCGTTCTGGTCGAGAACCAGCTGTTCGCGACCCTCGACCCGACGGTGCGCCGTGCTGAGACCGTCGATGGGCGGGAATACACGTTGGTGGACACCGTGGGATTCGTGCGGGCGCTGCCCCACCAACTCGTCGAGGCATTCCGTTCCACCCTCGAAGAGGTGGGCGACTGTGATCTGCTGCTGCACGTCGTCGACGGGTCGCACCCCGACCCCGAGAGTCAGATCAGCGCGGTGCGGGAGGTGCTGGCGCAGGTCGAGGGGGCCGGCGACCTCAAGGAGATCATCGTCGTCAACAAGGCCGACGCGTCCGACCCCGAGGTGCTCGACCGGCTGACGCGAGCCCACAAGCACTCGGTCGTCGTGTCGGCACGCACCGGCCAAGGCATCGACGAACTGCTCAGCCGCATCGCTGACGAGCTGCCCAAGCCCGATGTGGAGATCGACGTGCTCATCCCCTACGAGCGGGGTGACCTGCTCAACCGGCTACACGAAAACGGCGAGATCCTCGCCAGTGAGCACACCGCCGAGGGGACTCGAGTCCACGCCAAGGTGCACGCGCACCGGATCGGTGACTACACGGCATACCGGGTTGCAGGCGACTGATCCACACGGCACGGCATGCCAGGCTGTTGTCCACCTTGGTGGTGGACGAGCCGAGTTCTTTGCGCCACACCGGATTCGGTCATTGTCGGCGGTCTATCGCGCTGGCGCACGAGGCGGTGGCGCACCAGTGGAGCTGCCGCGCGACCACGTCGACATCGAATACGTTCCAGGGGAGTCGGATTCGCCGATGGGGCCCATCAGACCGACTGACCGGGCTACTCCGCAGGATCGGGCGCGTGCGCGATAGCCGGGAGCTGTCGCCAGATGAGGGCGAGGATCACCGCGGATCCGCCGAAGGCGAACCAGAACGGCCCGGTGAGCCCGAACGCGCTCGCGATCGGGCCACCCAGCGCCTGGCCGACAACCAATCCGCCCATCATCCCGAGCATGTAGACGCTGCTGACCCGTCCCTGGATGTGCTCGGGCACCGCGCGCTGACGCACCGTGCGTGCCGTCGTCCCCCAGACGAAGGCATGCGCCCCGAAGCAGAAGAAGATGACCATCGCGACCACCGGGGACGTGGTGAGCGCCAACCCCAGGTGAGTGAGCGTCTCGATGACCAGACCTCCGCGCATGATCGTGCCGAGCGGGAAGCGCCGCTCCAGCCAGCCGTAGGACGCCGTGCCGAGCAGGCCGCCCACCGCGCTGACCGTCGTCAACAGGCCGAACCCCACCTCGCCCATCCCCAGATGGTCGGTGGCATAGAGGACGAGCACCGACCAGGCAGCCCCGAAGGTGACATTGAAGGTGAGGATCGTCAGCGCGAGGGTCCGCACCGCCGGATGTCCCCAGAGCCAGCGGAACCCGGTGGCGATGTCCTCGCGCACCCGGCGCGACGGCTGATCATCGAGGACCTTGGGTCGCCCGACGGACATCTTCCCCACCAGCAGCGCACCGGCGGCCACGCACACGGCCTGGGCGAGGAAGGGAACCGCCGAGCCAAGGGCGAAGAGGGCCGCTCCGATCGGCGGGCCGGCGAGCTGGTTCATCGTGATGAAACCGGTCTGTAGCCGGGAGTTGGCGATGCCCAGGTCGGCCCGGTCGACGACCATGGGGAGCAAGGTCGAGGACGTGGTGTCGGCGAAGGTCTCGGCCACCCCCAGCAGGAAGATCGCGACGAGCACGATCCACACCTGCACGTGCCCGGTGAGGATCGTCGTGCTCAGGACCGTGAGGATCACCGCCCGGGTCAGGTCCACCCCCATGACGATCCGGCGCCGGTCGTGGCGGTCGGCGAGGGCACCGGCATACAGGCCGAAGAGCACCCAGGGCAGCCGCTGGAGCAGGGCCGCCATCGCGACAAGCACGGGATCGCGGGTGACCGACGCGACGAGCAACGGTCCGGCGGCCAGCTCCAGCCCGTCGCCGATGTTGCTCACCCAGGATGAGGAGACCAGGAAGCCGAAATCGCGGCCGAGGCGTCTGGGCAGGATGCGTTCGCGAAGTCGGCTCACAAGGGCGACAGGCTACCTGCCCTGGTATGCCGGGTGGGGCGGCACGGCAAAGGGCGGCACGGCATACAGTGGCGCGGTGTCCACCACCCTCGACGCCCTGCTGAGCGCTGCAGTCGCGGGCGTCGGCGGCGTGGAGCGTCCCGGCCAGGTGCAGATGGCGCGGGCCGTCGCCGACGCCGTTGACCACAAGCGGCACCTGCTCGTGCAGGCGGGCACGGGCACCGGCAAGTCGTTGGGCTATCTGGTGCCCGCCGTGCGGCATGCCATGGACACTGGCCGTCCGGCCGTCGTCGCGACCGCGACCCTCGCGCTGCAAGCCCAGATCATCGACCGGGACCTGCCGAGGCTGGCGACCGCGCTGACCCCATTGCTCGCGCGGCGCCCGACCTTCGCGATGGTCAAGGGACGTCGCAACTACCTGTGCCTGCACAAGCTCGAGGGCGGGTTCCCGGACGACGACGACGTGCTCATCTCGGTGGGCGAGGTCGATCAGGCATCCTCCCGGCTGGGGCAGGAGGTGGTGCGGCTGCGCGCCTGGGCCGAGATCACCGAGTCCGGCGACCGCGACGAGCTCGTGCCCGGGGTGAGCGAGCGCGCCTGGCGGCAGGTGTCGGTATCGGCCCATGAATGCCTCGGCGGCAAGTGCCCCATGGTCGGCGAGTGTTTCGTCGAGCGCTCGCGGGCGGCGGCGGCCGATGTCGACATCGTCGTGACCAACCATTCCTTCATGGCGATCGACTCCTTCGAGGGTCGCCAGATGCTGCCCGAGCACGACCTGCTCATCGTCGACGAGGCCCACGAGCTCGTCGACCGGGTCACCTCAACAATCACCGACGAGCTGACCTCGGGTCTGGTCGTCGCGGCCGCCAAGCGGGCCGGGCGACGCAGCGAACGCGGGCCCGACCTGGAGGAGGCCGCCGCGCTGCTGGACGGGGTGTTGGAGCCGGCCCCCGAGGGACGGATCGTCTCCCTTCCGGACAACCTCGTGCTGGCCATCACTCGGATTCGCGACGTCGCTCGGTCCATGCAGAGCGAGCTCAAACCCGAGCAGGGTCAGCAGGTCGACGGTGCCCTCCAAGTCGCGCGGGCGGCAGTCGATGACCTCTTCGACACGTGCGAGCGCATCATCGAGCAGCGCGAGCTGGACGTCGTCTGGCTCTCCCACGAGCCGCGCCGTGGCTCGGTGCTCCGCGTCGCCCCGATGAGCGTGGCCATGCTGGTGCGCGACAAGGTGCTCGCCGAACGGGTGGTCGTCCTGACCTCGGCCACCCTGGAGTTGGGTGGCTCCTTCGACGCGGTCGCGGGCACGCTGGGAATGCGGGGCGAGGGTGCCCCCGAGTGGAAGGGCCTGGACGTCGGCAGTCCCTTCGACTACCCCCGCCAGGCAATCGCCTATGTCGCCGCACATCTGCCGGCCCCGGGTCGCGACGGGGGGTCGCCCGCGGCGTTGGACGAGCTCGACGCGCTGGTCCGCGCCGCAGGAGGGCGCACTCTGGGACTCTTCTCCTCGATGCGTGCGGCCCAGGCGGCCACCGAGGAACTGCGGGGACGGTTCGAGCGGGACGGCATACCGATCACCATCCGCTGCCAGGGGGAGGACCAACTCGGCACTCTCGTGCGGGAGTTCGCGCGTGAGGCGAGCACCTGCCTGTTCGGCACGCTGAGTCTGTGGCAGGGCGTCGACGTGCCGGGCTCCGCCTGCCAACTCGTCGTCATCGACCGCATCCCCTTCCCCCGGCCCGACGACCCGCTGGCCTCGGCGCGCACCCAGGCGATCGCCCGGATGGGCGGCAACGGCTTCATGGCGGTGTCGGCCACCCACGCGGCGCTGCGTCTGGCCCAGGGCGCCGGGCGGCTGGTGCGGCGGTCCGACGACCGAGGTGTCGTCGCCTTCCTCGACTCCCGCCTGATGACGGCCCGGTATGCCGGGTTCCTGCAGCGCTCGCTGCCGCCGTTCTGGCCGACGACCAACCGCGAGCTCGTGCTCGCCGCGCTGGCCCGCCTCGATGACTCCGCGCCAGACCCGCTGCCGGTGCTCGAGCCCGGTGCTCGCGCGCTCGGCGGTGGTCCGCTCGTCGATCCCGCGGCCGAGCCCGACCTACGGCCGGTCGCCGGCCCACCTCCATCACCGCCGTCGGTGCGCACCGCCGTGGTGTCGGGCCACGCCTGGACATCCGCAGAGGATGAGCAACTCCGCGACGCGAGCAGGATTGGGGTTGACCTGGACGACCTCGTCGAGCAGCTCGAGCTCGATGCAGAGGTCATCCGAGCCCGCCTTGCCGCCCTAGGGCTGGAACTCGGCGACCCCCAGCTGGGCTTCTGACCTCGGCTACGACCGGGGGAGCGTCGCGAGCGCCTCGTCGAACACGTCGTGGTGCTGCTGCACGTCCGCCGATGTGGTCGTGGGGCACATCAGGGCCATGTTGTGGAACGGGGTGAGCAGGATGCCCCGGTTGGCCAGGTAGAGGTGCAGGTAGTCCTCCACCTCGGGGTCGGCCGATGCCGCAGCCTCGGTGCCGTTGCGGGGGTAGGGCGACGCGAAACGGTATTCGGCGCGAGCGCCGAGCTGATTGATCGCCCAGGGCAACTCGTAGCGGTCGATGAGTTTCTCGACGCCGGTGGTGAACCCGGTGGCCACCTCGATCATCCCGACGAAGGCCTCGTCGGTGAGCACCTGCTCCAGGGTCGCGCGCATGGCGGCGACCGACAAGGGGTTTCCGGCCAGGGTGCCGCCCACCCCGCCCATGTCGACCAGGTCGAGGTCGCGTCGGTCGAGGACTCGCGCGGCCAGCTCGGCGGACAGGCCATACGACCCGGTGGGGATCCCGCCGCCGATCGCCTTGCCGATGACGAGGACATCGGGCTCCAGGCCGTCGCGCCGAGTCATCCCGCCGGGGCCGGCGGAGAACGTGTGCGTCTCGTCGATGATGAGCAACGTGCCAGAGCGGCGGGTGAGCTCACGGACGGCCGCGAGATAGCCCGGGTCGGGCAGCACGATGCCGATGTTGGTCAGGGCCGGCTCCATGAGCACCGCCGCGACGTCGCCGTGGGCCAGTTGGCGTTCCAGACCCTCGATGTCGTTGAACTCGGCGACCCGGCTGGTCACCGTGACATCGACCGGTGAGCCGACGTTACCGGGGCGGCTGGCGCCCTCGCCGTCCGGGCCCACGACGATGAGCGACTCGTCCACCGAGCCGTGGTAGCAGTAGCTGTTGACGAGAATCTTGGGGCGACCGGTGATGGCGCGGACCAGCCGGATTGCCCAGCGGTTGGCGTCGGTGGCGGTGAGCGAGAAGCTCCACACGTCCATCCCGAACCGACGGGTCAGCTCCGCGCCGACCCACTCGGCGTCCTCGGTCGGCAGCATCGTGGTCAACCCGCCGAGTTCCTCGACCCGACGGCGCACCGCGGCGACGACGGCAGGGGCCGAGTGACCAGCCATGGCGCCGGTGTCGCCCAACGCGAAATCGAGGTACTCGTTGCCGTCGATGTCGCGGACCCGGTTGCCCCGCCCGGCCTCGAAGTAGATCGGGAAGCCTCCGGCCAGTTTGTTCATCCACGTCATCGGCACCCGACCGAACAGGTGAGAGGCACTCTGGTATGCCGTCGCGGAACGCGGGTGGGAGGCGAGGAATCGGTCTTGCTCGATGGTCATGAGAGCTGCGAGCCGGGCGCGGTCGATCATGCCGGACATCATGCCGTGTCCCCGGTCCATGGCACGCTAGTCGCGTGACTCCGATCATGCCGCCGTTCGTGCTCATCACCGGGCCCGAGGGTGTGCTGGCCGAGCGGGCGCTGGCTGCCATGGTCGCGCTGGCCCGCGAGGCTGACCCGGAGGCCGAGAAGATCACGGTGCGGGCCACGGCATACGAGCCCGGGGTCTTGGCGCTGCACGCCAGCCCCTCGTTGTTCGGGGGCAGCAAGGTCGTCGTGGCCGAGGACGTCGATGAGGCGTCGGACGACTTGGTCACCGACCTGCTGCACTACATCGCGGCGCCGGCGCCAGACCTCATGCTGGTCGTCATGCACAAGTCGGGGGTGCGCGGCAAGAAGGTCCTCGACGCCATGAAGGCTGTCGGAGCACGGGTCATCGAATGCCCGGCCATCAAGAACGACCGAGACAAGACCGATTTCGTCACCCATGAGTTCCGGCGACACGGTCGCCGGGCCACACCCGAGGCGGTGCACGCCCTCGTCGAGGCGCTGGGCAAGGACATCCGCGAGCTCGCCGCGGCCTGCAGTCAACTGGTGGCCGACACCGAAGGCGTGATCGACGACCGGGTCGTCGAGACCTACCACGGTGGCAAGGTCGAGGCCACCGGCTTCCGGGTCGCCGACGCCGCAATCGCAGGTCAGACCGGTGAGGCGTTGCGGTTGCTGCGGCACGCCATCGCCAGCGGGATCGACCCGGTGCCCATCGTCGCCGTCCTGGCATCGCAGCTGCGCACCTTGGTCAAGGTGGGGTCGGCCGGTCGTGGATCATCGGCCGCCGTGGCCAAACAGGTGGGCTTGGCGCCCTGGCAGGTCGACAAGGCGCGGCGCGCGGTCGGCGGTTGGGACGGCCCGAGCCTCGGCACCGCAATCCAGGCCGTCGCGGCGGCCGATGTCGAGGTCAAGGGCGGCGGCCGTGATCCGGTCTTCGCGGTCGAACGGGCGGTCCTGGCGATCACCGGGGCCAGAGCAGCGGCCCGGCGCAGCTGATCATTCGACCCAGCGGATCTGTCGGCGCAGCTGACCGTTCCCTGCCTTCGGGCGGACGGTGAGGCGTCAGGGCATGAGGTGGCGACCCAACCAAGGGTCGACGACGGCATGGAAGCGCTCCGGTTGGGTGCGACGCACGCAGTGGTCCGCTCCGTCGACGACCGCGGTCTCCACCAGCGGATTCCCGCACGACTGCAGGGCCGCCCACTCCTGGGAGTCCCAGATGACCTCGCCGGTGCCGCTGATCACCAGGGTGGGCACCGTGAGCGCCGAGATCGCTCGGCGCCACGGCCGGTCGGGACGGATGCGTCCGTCGGCAGCCATGTCCAGGTCGGTCCGGCGTTTGGCGGTCAGCCACGGCTCGGCCTCGACGGCCGGCGAGGTGCGCAGGAACTGGCCCACCTCCGCAGCCGCGAAGCCCGGGTCGACGGCATACCGGATCAACTGGGCGACCTGCAGACGGCCCCACTCCCGCCGGACCTCGGCCTGCTGCTCGGCGGTGGTGGTCTCGCCAGGGCCGAGGGCCGGGTCTTCGAGCACCACCCCGGCCACCCGGTCCGGGCGGGCCAGAGCCACCTCGCAGGCGATGCCACCACCCATGGAATGCCCGACCAGACCGACCGGGCGACCGGCCAGCGCGGCCCAATCGTCCAGAAGGTGCACGATGTCGGCGACCATGACCGCCTGCGGTCCCGTCGCGAGCTCATAGGGTGTGAAGCGCTCCGAGAGCCCGTGACCTCGGACATCGACGGTCAGCACCCGGAAGTCGGCGCTCCACCGGGCCACAGCGTCGGCCCAGCACCAGCCCGAGTCCGAGAAGCCGTGCAGCAGCAACAATGGGGGAGCCGCCGCGGGGCCGCCCCAGTCGTAGCACGTGATCCCGGAAGAGGTGTGACTGCGCACCTGGGCAGCCTACGGCGCCAGCCGGTTTGGGCGGCATCAACCCGGCTGGTAACCTCGGCAGTTGCGTGCGCGCCTGGTCGTGCGCGCACGTTGCACCACCCAGCGCGTCTCAACCCACGGGTGCCCCACGCCCGGTCCCGAGCCGCGTCTGCCGCCCTCTAACGGCATACCCGCACCGACCGAGAAAGTTCACACGTGGCAAACATCAAGTCCCAGATCAAGCGCATCAAGACCAACGAGAAGCGCACCGAGCGCAACAAGGCGGTCAAGAGCGAGTTGCGCACCGGCGTGCGCAAGTTCCGCGAGGCAGCGGCCAGCGGCGACAAGGACGCCGCGATCGCGGCCCTTCAGGCTGCCTCGCGCAAGCTCGACAAGGCCGTCTCCAAGGGCGTCATCCACGCCAACCAGGCGGCCAACAAGAAGTCGGCGATGGCCAAGAAGGCCGCCGCACTCTGAGTCGTCGGGGCCCTCGGGCAGCCCACCCAGCCAGGCCGGTTCTCTGCGGAGGACCGGCCTCGCTGGTGTCCGCCATGCCGTGTCAGCCGCTGCGGTGGGCCCGGATTCCGGCCGCGACTTGGTCGAAGTGGCGGCGGTCGAGCACCGCACCCTCGCGCCGCACTCTTGCCGGGTCGACCCGGACGATGCGATCCACGCGGGCCTCGCTCGGCCGACCTGCGCGGTCCCACCCGCCGGAGCCGACGTCGACCCACTCCCGTCCCGCGGCACGCTCCTGAGCGGCGTCGCGGTCGTGGTCTTTGGAGGTCAACGGCACGGCCAGCAGCCAGGGTCCGTCGCGGCCGACCAGCAGCACCGGTCGGTCCTTGCCTGCAGTCGGGTCTTCCTGGAAAGGCACCCAGGTCCACACCACCTCGCCCGGGTCGGGGCGCCCGTCACGGTGCGGCTGGTACTCCAGCTCGGGCAGGCCCCGAAAATCGCCCGGGTATGCCGTGCCGTCGCCTGCGCCCGTCCCGGTCGGCGGGCGACTGCCCTGACGATCGAGTCGCAGGGCGCGTCGCAACCCTGCAAGAAGCTGGTCCATGGTGCGCATGTTCGGACAACCTATCCCGGCCGCCGACGATTCACGGTGCCCCGCCCGCCGCGCCGTCACGGCATACCGCAGCCGCGTGGGAGACTGTGCCGAACCGCGTTAACCCGTCCCCTTCCGTCTGAGCCTTCGAGGTCCCCGCACGTGTCACCCATGGCCCGCACCGCGCTGCCTCCGCACGCGACCCCGCCGGACCGCATCCGCAACTTCTGCATCATCGCCCACATCGACCATGGCAAGTCCACGCTGGCCGACCGGATGCTGCAGCTCACCGGAGTGGTGGACAGCCGGCAAATGCGGGCGCAGTATCTCGACCGGATGGACATCGAGCGCGAGCGCGGCATCACGATCAAGAGCCAGGCGGTCCGGATGCCGTGGGACTCGCCGGGACCGGACGGAGACCGCACGACCTACGCGCTCAACATGATCGACACGCCTGGGCACGTCGACTTCACCTACGAAGTCTCCCGTTCGCTGGCGGCCTGTGAAGGTGCAGTGCTGCTCGTCGACGCGGCCCAGGGCATCGAGGCGCAGACGTTGGCCAACCTCTACCTCGCCATGGAAAACGACCTGGCGATCATCCCGGTGCTCAACAAGATCGACCTGCCGGCCGCGCAGCCGGAGAAGTATGCCGCCGAGCTCGCCGGGCTGATCGGGTGCGACCCGGGCGATTGCCTGCAGGTCTCCGGCAAGACCGGCGTGGGCGTCGAGGAACTGCTCGACCAGATCGTGCGCCAGGTGCCGCACCCGGTCGGTGACCCACTGGCACCGGCTCGGGCGATGATCTTCGACTCGGTCTACGACACCTACCGCGGGGTCGTCACCTATGTGCGGGTGGTCGATGGCAACCTCAACCCTCGCGAACGCATCCTCATGATGTCGACCAAGGCCACCCACGAGCTGCTGGAGATCGGCGTCTCGTCGCCCGAGCCGGAGCCGTCCAAGGGCCTAGGCGTCGGTGAGGTCGGCTACCTCATCACCGGGGTCAAGGATGTGCGCCAGAGCCGGGTCGGCGACACGGTGACCAATGCCTCCAAGCCCGCTTCCGTCGACCTCGGGGGCTACCGGGACCCCAAGCCGATGGTCTTCTCGGGGCTGTACCCCATCGATGGGTCGGATTACCCCGACCTGCGCGACGCCCTCGACAAGCTCAAACTCAACGACGCGGCGCTCGCGTATGAGCCCGAGACGTCGGCGGCGCTGGGCTTCGGATTCCGGTGCGGGTTCCTCGGGTTGCTGCACCTGGAGATCGTCCGCGAGCGGCTGGAGCGTGAGTTCGGTCTCGACCTCATCTCGACCCAACCCAACGTCGTTTACGAGGTGACCCTCGAGGACAAGAAGGTCGTCACGGTCACCAATCCCAGCGAATACCCCGACGGCAAGATCTCCGAGGTGCGTGAGCCCATCGTTCGGGCCACCGTCCTGGCGCCCAGCGAGTTCATCGGGGCGATCATGGAGCTGTGCCAGTCCAAGCGCGGCACCCTGCGCGGCATGGACTATCTCTCCGAGGACCGTGTCGAGATGCGCTACACGCTGCCGCTCGCCGAGATCGTCTTCGACTTCTTCGATCAGCTCAAGTCCCGCACCCGCGGCTACGCCTCGCTGGACTACGAACCCGACGGTGAGCAGGTCGCCGACCTGGTCAAGGTCGACATCCTGCTGCAGGGCGAGCAGGTCGACGCCTTCTCGGCGATCGTCCACAAGGACCGCGCCTACGGCTACGGCGTGCTGATGGCCAGCAAACTGCGCGAGCTCATCCCGCGGCAGCAGTTCGAGGTGCCGATCCAGGCCGCCATCGGCAGCCGGATCATCGCTCGCGAGACGATTCGCGCGATCCGCAAGGACGTGCTCGCCAAGTGCTACGGCGGTGACATCACCCGCAAACGCAAGCTGCTGGAGAAGCAGAAAGAGGGCAAGAAGCGGATGAAGATGGTGGGCCGGGTCGAGGTCCCCCAGGAAGCCTTCATCGCCGCCTTGTCCAGCGAGCCAGTCGACAAATCCAAGAAGTAGGAATCCTCGCGCTCGGGGAGAGCGGGGGTGCCTCCCGGGCGGCGCTGGCCCTGTGCCACTGCCCTCGGGTATGCCGTCAGCCGCGCAGTCGGTCGGT
Organism: Actinomycetales bacterium; assembly: GCA_016710385.1. Lineage (GTDB taxonomy): Bacteria > Actinomycetota > Actinomycetes > Actinomycetales > Dermatophilaceae > Phosphoribacter > Phosphoribacter freyrii. The sequence continues at coordinate 69,114 of JADJVX010000017.1, read as the reverse complement.
GAGCCGCGCCGTGTCGGCGTCGGTCCAGCCGTGCTGGTCCAGCCAGCCCAAGACCCCGCCGTATTTCTCGTCGAGGGTCTGCAGCAGCAGGCGCATGGTCTCGGGGCGCGGGGACTGCTCGGCGATGGTCTTGCCCACCATGTCGGCTGCGTATGCCGGGCGGCGACTCAACCGCTCGAGGATCTGCGGCACCCGCAGCGCCGAGGCGGCAAAGTCCGTGACGACCGCCTCCGGCTCGGCTCCCGCCACGAGCAGGGATAGGCCGGTGACCGTGCCGGTGCGGTCCTTGCCGGCCGCACAGTGCACCACGGTCGCCCCCCGGGCGGAGGCGATCGTGCGCATCGCTGCCACGATCGAGTCGGGGCGCTCGCCGAGGTAGCCCAGGTAATGCCGCGACCAGTGCCTGTCGTGATCGGGGTGCGGTTGCTCCTGCCCCTGGGGCAGCCACCCGCGTTCGCGGGCAGCGGTCTGCCAGGGCAGCTCCCGTTCACCGGGCGGCAATGCGGAGTGGTGGGCGTCTGCGGCATACATGGTGAAGTGCGAAATCCGCACGTCCGGGCGGCCGGTGAGCGGGCTGGGGCCCTCGCGTTCCAGCTCGACGAAGGAGCGCAGGTCGACCACGTCGGTGACCTGGAGCGGGCCGAGCAGGGTGCGCACGGACTCCTCGGTGAGGTCCTGGAGGTTGTCGGAGCGCAATAGCCGGCCGGGAGCAATGACTCCGCCGTCGCGGGTCGGCATCCCCCCGACGTCACGCATGTTGACCACACCGTCGAGGTCGATCCACCGGATGTCGTACACCCTCGGCACCCTACGCTGCTGCGTCGGGGCTGCGTTGCTGGCCCGGGCGGTCGGGGACAAGGAAAGGGCCCCGGGACGTATGAGGTGCCGGGGCCCATCCCTGCCAGGCCGCCGAAGCCGCCTGCCAGATCCGCCGGGCCGAAGCCCGGACGGTGCTCCCGACCCGAAGGTCGGCAGCCGCTCGACACCCGAAGGGCCGAGCTGCCACGGGCCGAAGCCCGGGCCAGCCGGACCGAAGCCCGACCGCGCATCGCACGTCGAATCCGCCTCTCCCGGAGGAGAATTGGTGCTTGGTGCTGCGCTCCGCAGTGGGCGAACCCGCTGCGTAGAGATATGTCTAATCGGCTTTATCCAGGGATGCAATACCCCGATCGGAGCGAGTTTCGGGGAAGGTGCCGAACCTCGGCGTGTCGCATGGGACACGCCGGATGCACGCGATTCCCCACTGTCTGAAAGGCGAGACTGGGTGCTCGCCCAGCGGACGGATTGCGGGCGGGGCTTCCGGGCATGGTTACCGTGACGATCCTGTCGCCGTCGCGAGGGCGCGACAATGCCGCTGTCACCTGGAAAGGGAGGTGCACCCATGCCGACGCTTCCCGACGGCGGCCCCGCCCCGGCTGATGGATCGCTTCCCGATGACGCCCTCGCGGAGCTGGCGACGCGCCCCTTCGGTGTCTATGTCCACGTCCCGTACTGCCGAGTCCGCTGCGGCTACTGCGACTTCAACACGTATGCCGTGACACCCGGCCCGGAGGGGGAGGCGACGGTCACGGCATACCCGGATCTCGTGCTTGCCGAACTCGATCTGGCCGTCAACGTGCTCGGCGACCAGGTGCCCGAGGTCGGCACGGTCTTTGTCGGTGGCGGGACACCGACGCTGGTGCCCGGTGCCGGGATCGTCCGGATTCTCGACGGCATCCGCGAGCGTTGGGGCCTGCGCGCGGATGCGGAGGTGACCACCGAGGCCAACCCCGACACGGTCACCGCGCGGCTGGCTCAGACGCTGGCCGCCGGCGGGGTGACCCGGGTGAGCCTCGGGATGCAGTCGGCCGTGCCCCATGTGCTGGGGACGCTCGACCGCACCCACGACCCGGCGGGCGTCGCAAGGGCAGCGACCGCGCTCACCGAGGCCGGGTTGCAGGTGAGCCTCGACCTCATCTACGGCACGCCGGGGGAGAGCCTGACCGACTGGCGGATCTCCCTGGAGGAGGCCATCGCGCTGGAGCCGGACCATCTGTCGGCCTATGCGCTCACCGTCGAGGAGGGCACCAAGCTCGCCGCCCGAGTGCGTCGCGGGGAGATCCCGCGACCGGCCGACGACGACGAGGCCGACAAGTACGAGTTGGCCGACGCGATGCTCGCTCAGGCCGGCTACTCCTGGTACGAGGTGAGCAATTGGGCTCGCACGCCGGCCGATCGGTGTCGGCACAACCTCGGCTACTGGACGGGGGCCGCGTGGTGGGGGGCCGGTCCCGGAGCCCACAGCCACGTGGGTGGGGTGCGGTGGTGGAACGTCAAGCACCCCACGGCATACGAAAGTCGGGTGCGCGCTGGGCGCTCTCCAGCGGCAGCGCGCGAAATCCTCACCCCCCTGGAGAGATACGAGGAAGACGTGCTGCTCGGGGTGCGCCTGGCCGACGGTATGCCGGTGGGTCGCCTCCGCGCCGCCGGGCTCGCCGCCATTCCTGGCCTCATCGCCGACGGGCTGATCGACGGGCAGACCGCCGTGCGCGACAAGAGAATCCGTCTCACCCAGCGTGGCCGGTTGCTCGCCGACACAGTGGTGCGGCACCTCGTCGGCTGATGGCAGACCGGTCTTGGCTCAGAGCAGGTCTGCGGCGGCTCAGTCCGGAGGCACCGTGACGAAGTCGATCAACTCCTCGACGCTGGCCAGCAGGGTGGGTTCCAGATCGGCATACGAGCCGACCGTGCCGAGGATCTGCTTCCAGGCCCGGGCGATGTCGGCCTGGGTCGCATGCGGCCACCCGAGGGCAGCGCAGATGCCGTGCTTCCACGGGGTCGACCGGGGGATGTCCGGCCACTGGGACCAGCCGAGCCGGGCCGGTTTGACCGACTGCCAGACATCGACATAGGGGTGGCCGAGGACCTTGACGCACCGGCCGTAGTCCCCTCGCCGTCGGACTTGCTCGACGATCGCCGACTCCTTGGTGCCGGGCACGAGGTGGTCGACCAGGACGCCGAGCCGGTGCTGGGGATCTGGAGCGAACTCTCGGATTGCCGCGTCGAGATCGTCGATGCCGTCGAGGAGCTCGACGACGACTCCCTCGATGCGCAAGTCGGCACCCCAGACCTTCTCCACCAGCTCGGCGTCATGGCGGCCCTCGACCCAGATCCGGGATCCCGAGGCGACCTTGGCGCGTTCGCCCGTCACCGCCACCGACCCGCTGGCAGTGCGCGCTGCCGCCTGGCGCGCGGCGGCGAGGGTCGCTTTCGCCGCAGCCACCGGTGGCGTGAGAATGACCGGCGATCCATCGACGAGGAAGCCCGGTCCGAGCGGGAAGCCTCGCACCCGACCGTGCCGGTCCTCCAGGCTGACGACATGCACGCCGCCGGCCTTCTCGACGTGGACGACGGCGCCACACCAGCCGGTCTCGACCTCCTCGACGACCAGCCCTGGCTCAGCAGCCAGCTCGCGCGAGCGCCCTCGCGGTGGACGGCGCCAGTCGCCGGACAGCACGTCAGGTCCGTATCGGTCAGCACTCACGGCGGTGAGACTAGCCCGCGTGCGACGTAGACTTGGCACTCGACACAGGAGAGTGCCAAACCGATGGCAAGCCGGCCGGCCAGCCGGGGTGGGCGACCGTGACACGGATGGGTCTGGAGGTGGACAGGTGAGCGACGAGCGACGGCTTGCGGTGTTGCGGGCCATCGTCCAGGACTACGTGCGCACCTGTGAGCCGGTGGGCTCCAAAGGGTTGGTCGATCGACACCAGTTCGGCGTGTCGGCTGCCACGGTGCGCAACGACATGGCGCTGCTGGAGGAGGAGGGCCTCATCCATGCCCCGCACACCTCCGCCGGCCGGGTGCCGACCGACGCGGGCTACCGGGTGTTTGTCGACCGGCTGAGCTCCATCAAGCCGATGTCACCAGCCGAACGGGCGGCGATCGGGCGCTTCCTGCACGACGCGGTCGACCTCGACGACGTCGTGGATCGCACTGTGCGGCTGCTCGCCTCGTTGACCCACCAGGTCGCGGTCGTGCAGTACCCCTCGCTGAGTCGCTCGACAGTCCGGCACATCGAGCTGGTGCCCATGGGGCGTGACCGGCTCATGGTGATCCTCATTGCCAACACCGGCCGGGTCGAGCAGCGGATCGTCACCGCCGACCGGGCGCTCGACGACCTGGCCGGGCAGTCTCTCGTCGCCCGGATCCGGGGCGAGATCGTCGCGCAGTCCGCCGGTCGAGGCTTCCCGGACGCCACGGCGGCGTTGCGCTCGGTGCCGGATGCCTTCGAACCGGCCGACCGTGACCTGGTCCGCTCGATCGTCCGGTGTCTCGACGAGGTTCTCGAAGGTGAGCGGGAGGAGCGGGTCGTCCTAGCCGGCACCGGCAACCTGGCCCGTTTCGGCGCTGACTTTCCCCGCAGCATCACGCCGGTGCTGGAAGCCCTCGAAGAGCACGTCGTCCTGCTCAAGTTGTTCGGTCAGCTCGGCGCGTCATCGCTGGCAGCGGACGCGGTCGCGGTGACCATCGGCCATGAGAACCGCCACGAAGGGCTCACCTCCGCCTCGGTCGTGACGACGGGGTACGGTTCGGGATCGGAGCTGGTGGGTGGGCTCGGTGTGCTCGGCCCGACCCGGATGGACTACCCCTCGACGATGGCGGCCGTGCGGGCCGTCGCGCGCTACGTGTCCGAACTCCTGGAGACGTGAGCGGTCCCGCTCAGACTCCTGGTATGCCGTTGGAAGAGAAGGAAACTCGGTGAACGACTATTACCAAGACCTCGGGGTCGCACGCGACGCGAGCGTCGAGGAGATCAAGCGCGCCTACCGCCGTCTGGCGCGCAAGCTGCACCCGGACGTCAACCCGGGGGCCGAGGCCGAGGAGCAGTTCAAGAGCGTCTCGCGGGCCTACGAGGTGTTGTCCGACCCGGACAAGCGGCGCTCCTTCGACATGGGTGTCGACCCGTTCGCCTCGGGTGGTGGCGGCAATGGTTTCGGCGGCGCCGGGTTCTCGTTCAGCGACGTCATGGACGCCTTCTTCGGCGGTGCCGCCGGCGCTGCCCGCGGTCCGCGCTCACGCGCCCACCGCGGTCAGGACGCGTTGGTGCGCCTCCAGATCGACCTGCAGGACGCCGTCTTCGGCGCCGAGAAGGACCTCGCCATCGAGACCGCGGTGCGGTGTTCGACCTGCCACGGCGACGGCTGCCAGCCGGGCACCGGGCTGAGCACCTGCACCTTGTGCGGCGGCCGCGGTGAGATCCAGTCGGTGCAGCGCTCCTTCCTCGGCCAGGTCATGACCTCGCGGCCATGCCAGAACTGCCACGGATACGGGTCGACGATCAGCCGACCGTGCTTCGAATGCTCGGGGCAGGGTCGAGTCCGCACCCGACGCACCCTCACCCTCAAGGTGCCGGCCGGGGTCGACTCCGGCACGCGCATCCAGCTCACCGGCGAGGGGGAGGTCGGCGCCGGCGGCGGTCCGGCCGGAGACCTCTACGTCGAGGTCACCGTCACGCCGCATGCCCTGTTCACCCGGCGTGGTGACGACCTGCACTGCCGGATGGAGATCCCCATGACAGCGGCCGCACTCGGGGCCAACCTGCACTTGACGACTCTGGACGGCGACCGGTCGCTCGACTTCGCCGCCGGCACCCAGCCCGGCGACGTCATCACCCTGCGGGGCCTGGGGGTCACCCACTTGCGCGGCGCCGGACGCGGCGACCTCATCGTGCACGCCGACGTGCGCACCCCGACCAAGCTGACCGAGGCCCAGGCCGAGTTGTTGCGCCAGCTCGCGGCCAGCCGCGGCGAGGAACGTCCCGCCGGCCGGGTCGCGCCCACCGACAAGGGCTTCATGGGCAAGCTGCGCGACGCCTTCAAGGGCGTCTGACCACCACCGCGGGTATGCCGTGACGCCGCACCTGTTCTTCGTGCCCCCCGGGTCGCTCGATGCGGCGACCTCCGGCGCGGTCGTCGAGGTGAGCGGGGCCGAGGGACACCACGCCGTCGCAGTGCTGCGGCTGCGCCTCGGTGAAACGGTCTTCGTCGGCGACGGGCGAGGTGTGCGAGCCATCGCCGAGGTCATCGACATCGACCGATCCCGGCTCACCGTTCGGGTGTCGAGCGTCGCACGGGAGGCGCCACCCGCGCTGCGCTGGGTGCTCGTCCAAGCACTGGCCAAGGGTGATCGCGACACCAGCGCGGTCGAAACGGCCACCGAATACGGCGTCGACGAAATCGTCCCCTGGCAGGCCGACCGCAGCATTTCGGTGTGGCGCGCGGACAAGGTCGAGCGGGGTCGGCAGCGGTGGGAGGACGTCGCCATCGCAGCAGCCAAGCAGTCTCGACGATCCACCGTGCCGACGGTCAGCCCGATGGTGCGCACTCGCGAACTGCTGGCGCGGGTGCGGGGTGGGCCCACGGCATACCTGCTGCATGAAGCGGCAACCGAGCCGCTCAGTCGCGTTGCGCTCCCGAGCACCGGGGAAGTCTTGCTCGTTGTCGGCCCGGAAGGTGGGATTGCCTCAACTGAGCTGGACGCCCTCGTGGCTGCGGGGGCGACACCGGTGCGGCTCGGCACCGAGGTGCTGCGCACCTCGAGCGCCGGCCCGGCGGCCATCGCCGTGCTCAATGCGATGAGCCGGTGGTGCTGACCGCAGTGTCGGCGGCGCCGACGCTCAGGTCGGCGACTCCCTGGCCACAGTCACCGGCTACTCTCGCGACATGAGCGCGCCGACTTGTCTGTTCTGCTCGATCGTCGCCGGCACTATCCCGGCGACGATGGTCGCCGAATCCGAACACTCGGTGGCCTTCCGGGACATCGACCCGCAGGCTCCGAGCCATCTGCTCGTCATCCCGCGACGCCACGTGCAGAACGTCGGTGAGTTGGCCGAGCACCCCGCGCGGATCGCCGACCTGTTCCGCCTGGCGGCTCGGGTGGCCGACGAGGAGGGTCTGGACCGGGGCTACCGGCTGGTGGCCAACACCGGATCCGAGGGTGGTCAGGTCGTCTTTCATGCCCATGTCCACGTCCTCGGTGGGCGCCGGATGGGCTGGCCGCCCGGCTGACCAAGCCCGCCCATGCGGTGGGTGGGGCGGTCCGATGCCTTTGGCGTCGTGGTCGGTCACCCCTGCGACCTAGACTGAACCCGACATGACAGACCACCATCCCGCTCCGCACCAGGCCCCCACCGCCGATTCCAGCAACTCCGGCGGCGCCGCCTCAGCGGCTCCGAGCCCGCCCGCTCCCGCCCGCCCCACGTATGCCGTGACCATCCCGGCCAGCGTGCCGATGGTGACCCTGCTGGGGCCTCGCGACGAGTTGCTCACCACCATCGAGCGCCAATTCCCCACGGTCGATGTCCATGTGCGGGGCAATGAACTGACCATGCACGGCCCGAGTGCCGAGGTCGCTCTCATCGAGCGGCTGCTCGATGAACTGCTCATCGTGCTCGACAACGGGCAGTCCCTCAACCGCGACGCCGTCGAGCGCTCGATCGCCATGCTGCGAGCGCAGACCGCCGAACGCCCGGCCGACGTGCTGACCCTCAACATCATCAGCAACCGGGGGCGCACGATCCGGCCCAAGACCCTCGGCCAGAAGCGTTATGTCGACGCCATCGACAACCACACCGTGGTCTTCGGAATCGGGCCCGCCGGCACGGGCAAGACCTATCTCGCGATGGCGAAGGCCGTCGCGTCGCTGCAGGCGAAGCGAGTCAACCGGATCATCCTTACCCGTCCAGCGGTCGAGGCCGGCGAACGGCTGGGCTTCCTGCCGGGCACCCTCAACGACAAGATTGACCCCTATCTGCGCCCGCTCTACGACGCCCTGCACGACATGGTCGACCCGGAGACGATTCCTCGACTCATGGCATCGGGCACCATCGAGGTCGCCCCGTTGGCCTACATGCGTGGACGCACCCTCAACGACGCCTTCATCATCCTCGACGAGGCGCAGAACACCTCGTCCGAGCAGATGAAGATGTTCCTCACTCGGCTCGGTTTCGGCTCGAAGATGGTCGTCACCGGCGACATCACCCAGGTCGACCTGCCCGGCGGCACCCGATCGGGCCTGCGGCATGTGCGTGAGGTGCTGCGCGACCTCGAGGACATCCACTTCGCCGAGCTGACCGCCGTCGACGTGGTGCGCCACCGGCTGGTCAGTTCGATCGTCGAGGCATACGACCGCTCGGAGGCCGCTTCCGAGCTGCGCGCCCGAGAGTCGGAACGTGCCGACCATGAGGCTGATTCGGCGCCCCGGCGTCGTGTTCACCGGGGCGGTCCGCGGTGAGTGTCGAGGTCCTCAACGAGTGCGGGTATGCCGTTGACGAGCTGGAGCTGATTGCCTGCGCCCGCTATGTCATGGAGCAGCTCAAGGTCCACCCCGAGGCCGAGCTGTGCATCAGCCTCGTCGACGAGGCCGCCATGGAGACCCTGCACGTGCAGTGGATGGACCTGCCCGGCCCGACCGATGTCATGAGCTTTCCCATGGATGAGTTGCGGCCGGGACGGGACGGCATACCTCCCGAGGAGGGTGTGCTCGGCGACATCGTGCTCTGTCCCTCGGTGGCCGAGCGCCAGGCGGCCGAGGCCGGCCATGCCCCCATTGAGGAGTTGCTGCTGCTGACGACGCACGGCGTGCTGCACCTGCTCGGGTTCGACCACGGGGAGCCGGAGGAGCACCGGGAGATGTTCGAGCTGCAGCGCCAGCTGCTGCTCACCTTCCTGGCGGGTCGCGGCCGCCCCGCGTGAGGCGCCGATGACCACCCCAGCTGTCGCCATCGCCGTCTTCGGCACGCTCCTGGCGGCCGCGTTGACGGCCGCCGAGGCCGCGATCAACCGGATGAGCCGGGTGCGTGCCCAGGAACTCGCCGCCGAAGGCCGAGTCGGCTCTGCGGCCCTTCGCACGGTGATGTCCGATCCGGCACCACACCTGGCCACCCTGGCGTTCTTGCGCATCATTGCCGAGACGGCCGTCGCCGTGCTCATCACCGTGCTCGTCATGGGGATGACCGAGACGACCGAGGCCGCGGTGCTCATCTCGATCGCGGTGCTGGCCGTTATCACCTTCGTCGTGGTCGGCGTGTCGCCACGCACCTTGGGTCGACAGCACTTCGACACCGTGGCACGGCTGTCCGCGCCGACGACCAGGGTGCTGCGGATCGTGCTCGGCCCGGTTTCGCGGGGCCTGGTCGCCTTGGGCAACGCCGTCACACCTGGGCGTGGCTATCGCGAGGGGCCCTTCCAGAGCGAGTCCGAGCTGCGGGACCTGCTCGACCAGGCGTCCGAACGTCAGATGATCGAGGACGACGAACGCGAAATGCTCGACTCCGTCTTCGAACTCGGAGATACGGTCGCTCGCGAGGTCATGGTGCCCCGGATCGACATGGTCACCCTCGACGTCGACGAGCCGCTGCGTAAGGCGATGTCGCTCTTCCTGCGCACCGGCATATCCCGGATGCCGGTGGTCGGCGAAGACAGTGACGACGTGCGCGGGCTGCTCTACTTCAAGGACGTCGTCGAGAGGGTCACCGCTGATCCGGACGGCGCGGCACTGCCGGTCACGATCCTCATGCGCCCGATGCCGTTCGTGCCCGAGTCCAAACCGGTCGATGACCTGCTGCGCGAGATGCAGCGCGGGCAACAGCACTTCGCCATCGTCGTCGACGAATACGGCGGCACCGCCGGCCTGGTGACCATCGAGGACATCATCGAGGAGATCGTCGGCGATATCGCCGACGAGCACGACCGCGACGAGCCCGGTGTCGAGGCCCTGCCCGACGGCGGCTATCGGGTGCCCGCGAGCCTCAACCTTCACGACATGGGTGACCTCTTCGATCTCGACCTGCAGGAGTCCGAGGTCGACACCGTCGGAGGGCTGCTCACCAAGGCGCTGGGACGCATCCCGTATGCCGGTGACGTCGCCTCCGTGGCCGGACTCACGCTCAATGCCGAGCGCATGTCGGGACGCCGCCACCGACTTGCCACCGTCGTGGTGGCCCGGCAGGCGCCGGTCACCGTGGCCGAGGAGCGGGCACCGGCGGTCACGCCAGCAGCTGTGCTCACTGCCCTGAGCGAGGCGGTCACCGGCCCGTCCCCGTCGTCCGACGGGACGGAGCTCCCCAGCGATGACACCGAGGAGACGCCATGAGTGACCGAGACGGTGCGACGGCATACCGGGCGGGTTTCGCCTGTCTGGTGGGGCGGCCCAATGCGGGCAAGTCCACGCTGACCAACGCCCTGGTCGGCCAGAAGGTGGCGATCACCTCCAGCAAACCGCAGACCACCCGGCACACGATCCGCGGCATCTGCACCACCGACGAGTTCCAACTCGTGCTCGTCGACACCCCGGGTCTGCACCGGCCGCGGACCCTGCTCGGGGAGCGGCTCAACGACCTGGTCCGCGAAACGCTGCTGAACGTCGATGTCGTGGGCTTCTGCCTGCCGGCCGACCAGCGAGTGGGGCCCGGAGACGAGTTCATCGCCGCGGAGTTGGTGGAACTCAGACGCGCCAAGCGCACTCCTGTCGTCGCGCTCGCGACCAAGTCCGACCTCGTCGCGCGCGACCGGCTGGCTGCCCACCTCGTCGCCATTGACGGACTCGGGCAGTGGGACGCGATCGTGCCGTGCTCGGCGGCCCAGGGCACGCAGGTCGAGGACGTGCGTGCGGTGCTGGCGAGCTATCTCCCACGTTCGCCGGCGCTCTATCCCGACGAGGCGAGCAGCGACGAACCGGTCGACGTGATGATCGCCGAGCTGGTGCGGGAGGCCGCGCTGGAGGGCGTGCGCGACGAACTGCCGCATTCGCTGGCCGTCGTCGTCGACGAGATCGTGGCCCGGCCCGACCGACCCGAAGGCCGGCCGATGAGCGACGTGCGGGTCACGGTCTACGTCGAGCGGGACAGCCAGAAGGCCATCATCATCGGGCGGGGCGGCTCGCGGTTGCGGTCGATCGGCAGCACGTCGCGGGCTGCGATCGAGCAGCTGCTCGGGGTCAAGGTGTTCCTCGACCTGCACGTCAAGGTGGCCAAGGACTGGCAGCGTGACCCGAAGCAACTGCAACGCCTGGGCTTCTGACCCGGGTCGCGACTGTTCCGCTGGACCTCAGGTCGGTGAGCCGACGGTTGTTGTCACGAGGGCTGTCACGAGGGTTGTGGCAGCCGGGCGACCAGGTTGGTCTCGTTGTAGATGAATGCTTTCCCGGCTGCGCGCGGGAAGGGGAAACTCCACGGCATACCGGGCTCGAGCCCGAGATCCTGCGCGAACGAGCGCAAGTCTTCGCCGTCGTAAAAGAGCACGTGGGTGTGGTCGGAACGGAAACCGACCTCTTGGGGCACGATGAACATCACCCGGCCGCCAGGTTTGAGGTTGGGCAGGTACATCCGCACCACGTCCAGTCCCTCGTCGCGAGTCATGTGCTCGACCACATGGGCCAGCAACAGCGCGTCAAAAGATGCCGGCTCACAGTGCTCCGACGCCTTGAACTCCTCGACCGTGTAGGCCGGCAGGCCGGCAGCCCGCGCGACCTCGACGGAGTGAGGGTTGTGGTCGACACCAACGGATCCGGTTGCAAGCCAAGCCAATTGACGGCCGATGCCACAGCCGACATCGAGGGTGCGGCCGAGATCCTGGGACTGGAGGTTGTGTCGGTAGGGGCGTTGCACGTCCAGGGCCTTCTTCCACCGGGCGTTCTGTTTGGCGTGCAGGCGCTCGGCGTAGTCGCGGCCCTCGGTGCTCATGCACGGCAACGTTAGTCGCACCGGGCATGATGGCCCGATGCAGACTCTCGTGTTCGTCCACGCGCACCCCGACGACGAGGCCTCTCAGACGGGCGGCAGCATCGCGCGCGCGGCGGCGGCGGGCTACCGCGTCGTGCTCGTGGTGGCCACCGGCGGGGAACACGGTGAGGCACCCGAGGATCTCGCCCCGGGTGAGTCGTTGGCGCAGCGCCGTCGGCGGGAGCTGGAGGCATCGGCAGCGATCCTCGGGGTGAGCCGTGTGGTGTGGTTGGGCTACCGCGATTCGGGGATGACCGGCTGGGCTCAGAACGAGGACCCGGCGGCCTTCGCGCGGGCCGATCTCGACGAGGCCGCTGGGCGGGTGGCCCGCGTCGTCGATGAGGAGGGGGCCGCGGTGCTGGTCGGCTACGACTGGCACGGTGGATACGGGCACCCGGATCATGTGCAGGTCCACCGAGTGGTGCATCGCGCGGCTGCGCTGGTGGCGCGGCCGGTGCGGCTGGTGGAGGCCACGATGAACCGGGACCGGATGCGGGCGCTCATGGCGGCCGGCCCGCCGCCGGGGATGCCCGAGGGCGAGGCAGCCGAGTTCGACCCGGACCAGCCGATGGACGACGGCAACCCGCTCGGTACCCCGGAGGCCGAGATCCATTGGGCGGTTGATGTCACGGCTCAGATCGCGGCCAAGCGGGCCGCGCTGGCCTGCCACGCCAGTCAGGTGAGCGACGTGGGGATGTTCCTCGCGGTGCCGATGGACGCGTTCACGGTGATGTTCGGTGCCGAATTCTTCATCGAGCCGGGCCGCGCCCCCGGCATGGCCTGGGGCTGGCCGTTCTGACGGCTGTCCCCGGTCAGCGATCCGGCCGTGCCGGTGTCACCTTGACCTGCTCCCACGCGGCGCGGACCGCGGTTGCCTGGGCGCTCTTCGCGCCGAATCGCTTGGTGGCCGCCGCGATCGTGCGTGCGGCGAAGGTCGCGAAGTCGCAGTCCTTGGGCACGCCCTTGCTCGTGAGCGCATCGAACCAGACCCGTCCCGCGCCCTGCCACGTCGGCCCCCCGATCGTCGTCGCTGCGAGATAGAAGGCGTGGTTGGGGATGCCGCTGTTGGTGTGCACCCCGCCGTTGTCATTGTCGCCGTCGTGCGGCAGGTCGACGTAGTCGTCCATGGTGGCCGGCTGCGGGTCACGGCCCAGCACGGGATCGTCGTATGCCGTGCCCGGCGCCTTCATCGAGCGCAACGCCACACCCTTGACCCGCTCGGTGAACAGGCCTTCGCCGATAAGCCAGTCGGCCTCGGTCGCACTCTGCCCGAGGCTCAGCTGCTTGACCATCGATCCGAAGACGTCGGACACCGACTCGTTGAGCGCTCCCGACTGGGCGACATAGGTCAACCCGGCGGTGTACTGAGTCAGGCCGTGGGCCAATTCGTGGCCGATGACGTCAAGGCTCGAGGTGAAACTGTCGAAGTAGACCCCGTCGCCGTCGCCGAACACCATCTGTGCGCCATCCCAGAAGGCGTTGTCGTAGTCACGATCGAAGTGCACGGTCGCCACGAGCGACAAACCCTTGCCGTCGAGCGAGTCGCGCTCGTAGGCCTCCCAGAGCAGCCGCCAGGTCGCTCCCAACCCGTCGTAGGCCTCGTTGACCGAGACGTCTGAGACCGCGTCGTCGCCCTCGGCGCGCACGAGGATGCCTGGCAGCCGCGTGCCGTGCCCGGCGTCGTGGATCTCGCGATGCGGGGCGGCCGGCAGGGTCACCGTCACCTGGGGGCGGCGCCCGGTGTCCAGGGCTCGGGCCCGCTCGCGGAGGTCGGGCGGCACCAAGCCCGCGCCGTCGGCTGCGCGGGGACGGCGTTGACTGCGCTCGGCCAACACGACCCGACGCTCTCGAACCGTGCCGTCGTGCGCCAGGGTGCGCTGAGCCACGTCGGCAACCTGCGGGTCGGCATCGGCGGCGAGCCGTCGCAACAGGTAGGGCGGCACGATCATGCACCGCTGGGCGAGATAGGCCGGGGCCGGGGTCGGGGTCGGGGACGGCGAGGTCGACGGCATACGGGTCATCCTGCCCGCACCCGCCGACACCCGCTCGCCGAGAGAGACCCAACCGGGTCCACCGACCGGGTCCACCGACCGGGCGACTGCCTGGCTGCTTCCCGGTTCCCGGCCCCGCACCCGGGGTCTACCCCTTGGCCTTCCCGCGCACGGTGATGTCGATGTTCGTCACCTTCTGACCGCTGGTGACGGTCACGGGCGTGGCCGACGCGTAGCTGCCCGCAGTGAGATACCACGTGGCCTGCTTGCTAGGTCCCACGACCGAGACGCGATAGGTGCCCGGCACCAGGCCAGTCACGGCATACGAGGCTCCCGAGGCCACACACACCTCCGGCGCCGCCGGAACGCCCTCGGCAGACCACACCGTGACACAGACGCGTTCCTTGGGTCCGCCACCGGCGACAACCGTGCCGGTGATCGATCCGGGCCGGTCCAGCGTGGCGTCGATGTGCTCGAGCCGACTGCTGTCTGCGATGACGAGCGGGGTTGCTGCGGCGGCAGTGGTCGCGCCGGAGTAGAACTCCGGCAGGTAGCCGCGCTGCTGCGGATCGGTGAACCCGACGAGGTAGGTGCCGACCGGCGGCGCGGCGATCTCGTAGGTGCCGTCCGACGCGGTTGTCGCCGTGGCGGTCGCTGTGTCTGCACCGACGGCGGTCAGCGAGACGGTGACCCCTGCGATCGGTGCGCCGGTCGCCGAGTCGGTGACGGTGCCGGAGACGTTGCGCACCGGTGCGAGGGCGGCATCGACTCCCGCCAGGTCCTGGGGCATGGTGATCGTCGTCGCGGCACCGGCGGAAGAGGCGCCGGCATACCACTGCTCGGCATAGCGTCCGCTCGGGTCGGTGAAGTGCACGGTGTAGCTCCCGGCGGGCAACTGCCCTACGAGGTACGTGCCGTCCGCGGCACTGCTGCTCTCACTCACGGTCGAGCCGTCCGGCCCCAGGACATGCACCTGCACCCCTGCGATGGGCAGCAGCGAGACTGCGTCAGTGACTGTGCCGGTCAGCGACCCGAGGGCGGGTTGGAGCGCAGCATCGAGCGCGGTTTGCTGCGTCGGCACCGTCACGATCCATGCATCGGCTTGAGATGCCGCCCCGGCATACCACTGGGTGAGGTGGCGCCCCGAGGGATCTGTGAACTCGACCCGATAGTCACCGGCCGGCAGGTCGCGGATCGCGTAGGCGCCGGTCGGGTCGGTCACCTCCGCACGAGAAGGGCCGCCGTCGACGGGGTATGCCGTGACGACAGCGCCCGGGATGGGGGCTGTGGTGATCGCGTCGGTGACCGTTCCGGTGATCGAACCGGTAACCGTCGCACTGAACAGGCACGACGCGTGGAACTGCATGCCGTGACTCAGGTAGATCGACGTGGCGCTCGCGAGGTCGGGCACGTTGAAGTAGTAGGTGTCGGGGTAGCGGCCCTGTGGGTCGTGGCAGCCCATCTTGTAGCTGCCGGGGGCGGTGACGTCGGCTGTCAGCTGCCCCGTGTCGCCCGTGGTGCCGATGGGCATGGCCGGCCCACCCGTGTCCGGATAGAGACTGACCTCCACACCGGCGAGCGCCTGCCCATTGACGGTCGCGGAGACATAGAGGTCGTGAGCCACCGCCAGGGAGAAGTCGATGCCAGTGGTCGGGATCCCGGGGGACGCCGTGACCTTCGTCGCAGCATTGAAGGTTGCGGCGTCCTCATAGACCTCGGAGACATGGCCCATGCCCGAGGCCTCCAGCAGATAGTCCCCTGGTGGGACGGCCCTGATGAGATACGAGCCGGACGCATCGGGGGTGGCGTACAGGTTGGCGGAGTCGGGCCACCATGGGTTCTCTGCAGTCAATGGGTGGTAGACCCGAATGAAGGCGGAGGCGATCGGCTGGCCTGCCTCGTCGGTCACGGTGCCTGCGATAGAGCCGCCGAGCGCGAGGGTGACATCGATGCCTGCAAGAGCCTGACCTTCAGAGACGGTGACTTCGGTGGAGCCGGTCACCGGATTCACGTATTGGGTCTTCAGGTAGTCCTGGTCCCACGGACCGTCGACGGTGAGGGTGTAGGTGCCAGGGGCAAGCCCGACCAGGGTGAACGCTCCGTCGGACCCGACGCATGCGCTTCCGAAGCCCATCGAGCCTGAGGTGGAGGTGGTGGAAATGCAGGAGTGGCTGGGGTCGGCACCGCCGGAGAGGGTGATGTGACCCGAGATGGAGCCACCACTGAGAATGGTTACCGTGCCGAGCTCGGCCGTGTCGGGCGGACTGAGCGTGACGATCGTCGCTTGATCCGCGTCGTAGGTGCCGGGGTAGTACTGCCTCGGAATGCCGAAGCCGGAGCTCGCGAAGACCACTCGGTAATCACCAGCAGGTGCCCCAGCAGACCGCACCACACCCGAGCTGTCTGAGCATGCCTCGTGACCAAACCACCAATCGGCGACCGGCTCGAGGAGGACGCACACGCCGGCCAGCGGTGCGCCGGCGGAGTCGACGAACGTGGCCGACACGGTGGCGCCGTGCTCGAGCACGTAGTCGATCCCAGTGCGATGCTCGTCGGGAGTGACGACGAGGATCGAGCCATCCGGAGTGCCCTGGACGGGCAGGTACGGGCCAGCCCGGTCGTCGGCGGTCATGTAGAGCTCAGCTCCGGCGATCCCGACGACCGAGTAGGTCCCGTCGGCACCGGTGCAGTCCGAGTCGATGGCCATGTCGTCGGTCTCGGGCAGATAGCCGGACACGCTGACACACACCCCGGCCAACGGCATACCCGCGGTGTCGGTGACGGTTCCCGAGATCCGGCCCCCGTGGTCGAGCGCGATGTCGATGCCCACAGCCTGGCCATCGGCGGGGAAGACAATGGTGCCCCAATCCTCTCCGTGTCCGCCGCCGTAGTACTCGGAGAGGTAGACGCTGTCGGCCTGGCGCACCCGCACGGTGTAAGGCGCCCCGGCCACGAGTCCGGCCAGGTGGTAGGTGCCGTCGGCACCGGTGCACGCCGTGACATTAGGGGGCGCGTCAGCGGACTGCGGGACCATGGCGGTGACGCAGGCACCCTCGACCGGCGCGCCGGTGAGAGCGTCGGTGACCTGGCCCGAGATCGAGCTGTCACCGGCTGCCGCGGCAGGCGTCGGGGCAGCCGGCGACAGTGCGGCGGCTGCAGCAGTGGGCGTCAGGCCACCCACCAGCAGGAGGACGGCCATGCACATCATGGCGATGCGCCAGCGATTCCTCCGGGTGGACCCGGCCATCGACGGAGACTGGTGTGTTGCCATGAGATCCCCCTGTGGGACGAGAGCAAGCCTCGAGCGATCGTTGGCGCCCGGATGGCGGCACGCTATCGCTCGGGGGCTCGATGCGATAGGGAGAGATTGATCTCGTCTGCGGGCCGTTGCGGACTCACGACGCAACCCCTGGCTTCGTCACGGCAGCTCGCCGCCGCCGCGGGCGTGGTCTCAGCATCCGAGCCACCCAGGACCAGAAGTTGGACGGCAGATGAGTGGACGGCATACCCTGTCGCTTGTGCTGGCGCTGGTGCTCCTCCTTCCTCGCCGCGACGAGGCCTGAACTGACGGCCCCCCTCGTCGCGGAGACTGCCGTGCGGCCGCACCACTGCTGCTGACAGACGAGGACGAGGACCCCATGCATCACCCCCAGACCCCTTCCGGTATGCCGTTCGGCAAGTACCAGCCGTTCCACGAGCAGATCGCCGTCGACCTGCCCGACCGCACCTGGCCCACCAAGCGGCTCACCGGTGCGCCGCGCTGGGCGGCGGTCGACCTGCGCGACGGCAACCAGGCCCTCATCGACCCGATGAACGCCGACCGCAAGATGCGGATGTTCGACCTGCTGGTGCGGATGGGCTACAAGGAGATCGAGGTCGGCTTCCCGAGCGCGAGCCAGACCGATTACGACTTCTGCCGCAAGCTCATCGAGGGTGGGCACATCCCCGACGACGTGACGATCCAGGTGCTGACCCAATGCCGTGACCACCTCATCGAGCGCACCTTCGACGCGATCCGTGGCTCCAAGCAGGCGATCGTCCACTTCTACAACTCGACCTCGTCGTTGCAGCGTCGGGTCGTCTTCGGCCTGGGACGCGAAGGCATCATCGACATCGCGGTGCAGGGGGCGCGGCTGATCAAGAAGCTCCAGGAGACGATCCCCGACACCGACATCTATTACGAATACTCGCCGGAGTCGTTCACGGGCACCGAGCTCGACTTCGCCATGGAGATCTGCAACGCGGTCATCGAGGTCATCGACCCGACTCCGGATCACAAGATGGTCATCAACCTGCCGGCCACCGTCGAGATGATCACCCCCAACGTCTACGCCGACTCGATCGAGTGGATGATCCGCCAACTCGACCGGCGTGACTCGCTCGTCATCAGTCTGCACCCGCACAACGACCGCGGCACGGCCGTGGCCGCCGCCGAGTTGGGTCTGCTGGCCGGCGCCGACCGGATCGAGGGATGCCTGTTCGGCAACGGCGAGCGCACCGGCAACGTCGACCTGGTGACCATGGGGATGAACCTGTTCACTCAGGGGATCGACCCGCAGGTTGACTTCTCGAACATCGACGAGATCCGCCGCACCGTCGAGCACTGCAACCAACTGCCGGTGCACGAGCGGCACCCCTACGGCGGCGACCTGGTCTTCACCGCCTTCTCCGGCTCGCACCAGGACGCCATCAAGAAGGGTTTCGAGTCGATGGAGCGCGACGCCAAGCAAGCGGGCGCCGAAACCATCGACGGCATCCCGTGGGGCGTGCCCTACTTGCCGGTCGACCCGCACGACCTGGGCCGGTCCTACGAGGCGGTCGTGCGCGTCAACAGCCAGTCCGGCAAGGGCGGCGTGGCCTACATCATGAAGACCGAGCGTGGGATGGACCTGCCGCGTCGTCTGCAGATCGAGTTCTCGGCGGTGGTCCAGCGCGGCGTCGACCAGGACGGCGGCGAGGTCAGCCCGGCCGAGCTGTGGCGCAGGTTCGAAGACGAATACCTCCCGACCCCCGACAACCCCTGGGGCCGATTCCGCCTGGCGACCGCCCGCGTCGAAGCCGAGGAGGACGGCGACACGGCGCTGCTCGCCGGCATCCGCGATCGTTCGGCCTCGGCGACCGAGGTGTCCATCCTGGAGGGTCACGGCAACGGACCGATCGCGGCGTTCTGTTCGGTGTTGAGCCAGCTCGGCGTCGACGTGAGGGTGCTCGATTACGCCGAGCACGCGATGTCGGCCGGTGGCGACGCCAAGGCTGCCGCCTATGTCGAGTGCGCAGTCGGCGAGCGGGTGCTCTGGGGTGTCGGGATCGACTCGTCGATCGTCACCGCATCGCTCAAGGCGATCGTCTCGGCGGTCAACCGTGCGCTGCGCGAGGTGTCGGTCCCGGCCTGACGGTTGGCTTCTCGGCGTGAGTCCGGGCAGGTGCGCCGCGCGGCATACCTGCCCGGGTGCCGTTGTCGGGATGCGCGACGCGACCCGAGATCAGCGCACCCCGCGGGGCCGGAACTGGATGGAGATGCGCGGCCCGACCGGCTTGGCGGTCTTGGGGATCGCGTGCTCCCAGGTGCGTTGGCAGGACCCGCCCATGACGGCCAGGTCGCCGTGCCCGAGGGCGACCCGGTATGCCGTCTGCCCACCTCCGCGGGGCCGGAATGCCAAGGTGCGGGCCGAACCCAGCGACAGGATCGCCACCATGGTGTCGTGCGTCGCCCCTCGCCCGACCGTGTCGCCGTGCCACGCCACGCTGTCTCGACCGTCGCGATAGAGGCAGCAGCCGGCGCTGGTGAACTCCTCGGCCAATTCGTCGTGGTAGTGCGCACTGAGCAGCTCGCGAGCCTGTGTGAGCAGGGGATGCGGCAACGGCCGGCCGGACTCATAGAACGCCGTGAGCCGCGGGACCGCGACGACGTTGTCCCACATCACCCGGGTGTCGGCCTGCCAGGGGATGACCGCGCTGATGGCGTCGAAGGCGACATCGGCACCACTGAGCCAGCCGGGTCGCACATCCACCCAGGCACCCAGACCGAGGATGACCCGCTCCAGGCTCGCGCCGACCGGTCCGAAGTGCGGCTCGTCGTGTTGGTCGAGCAGCGACGCCTGCCAAGCCAGTGACATCGCCACAGCCTATCGCAATTGTGTGCTAATCCCGGGATTGTCGGGCGCGCGAGGCACAATGGCCTGGTGCCGCTCTACCGTGACGAGGCGGTCGTGCTGCGCACCCACAAGCTGGGGGAGGCCGACCGCATCATCACCGTGCTCTCGCGCAGTCGAGGCAAGGTGCGCACCGTCGCCAAGGGAGTGCGGCGCACCAGATCGCGATTCGGCTCGCGGCTGGAGCCCTTCATGGTCGTGGACCTGCAGTGCTACGAGGGCCGCAACCTCGACACGGTGACCCAGGTCGAGATCCTCGCCGCCCACGGCGAGGCGATCAGTCGCGACTACGCGGCATACACCGCGGCGACCGCAGTCGTGGAGACGTGCGACCGGCTGACCGAGGAGCACCTGCCGGCGACCCAGCAGTATCTCCTGGTCGCCGGCGCGCTCGCGGCGCTGGCCGCCGGCGAGCACGACCCGGGGCTGGTGCTCGATGCCTATCTGCTGCGCGCGCTCGCGGTGGCCGGCTGGGCACCGAGCTTCCACGATTGTGCCAAGTGCGGCTCGCCGGGTCCGTTCCGATCCTTCAATGTCGCCGCCGGGGGTGTGGTCTGCCCTGTATGCCGTCCGCCTGGCTCTGCGGCTCCGGCGCCGGAGACGCTGGGGCTGCTCTCGGCGTTGCTCAGCGGCGACTGGGCGCTCGCCGATGCGGCCTCGCCGGTGCACCAGCGCGAGGGCAGCGGCCTGGTCGCGGCGTTCCTGCAGTGGCACCTAGAGCGCGGGGTGCGCAGCCTCACCCACGTCGAGCGCGGCCCGTCGCCGGGCCGCGACCGCGGGCTCCAGGGCGGCGAGGTAGCGATTTCGGTCCCTATCCGGCACCAATAGCAGCCGAAGTCGACACCTCGCGGCAAGGAAGATCGCCCTACGCCCCAGGTCTCGGTCTCGATCCCAGGAGGCGACTCAGGGTGGCCACCAGTTCGCGCTGGGGAGTCTTGGCGAAAATGTCCCGGGCAGTGAACTCGACCATGGCCCATCCGTTGTCCTCGGCCAGCCGTCGACGGATGAAGCCGTCCTGCCAGGTCTTGCGGTCGATGCGGTGCACATCGCCCTGGTATTCGGCGATGACTCGTTGGCGTTGCCAGACGAAGTCGCCGCGCAGGATCCAGCCTCCGTCGTCGGCGAAGACGTCAGCGTTCAGGCGCGGCTCGGGGAGGCCGGCCCGGTGGAACACCAATCGGGAGCGGGTCTCCATCGGTGAGCCGCTTCCGGGGCGCATGAGCTGCAAGGCCAGGCGCAGTCCAGCGTTCCCGCGGTGGTGCGCGCGGGCCTCCACGCGGGAGGCAAGCTCATCGAGTGCGACTCCGCGGGTCAGCACCGCGTCACCCACGACGACCAGGGCATCCACGCCGAGCATCGTCCCGAGATCCGCCCAGGTGTCTGCCGGGGTGGTCACGGTCAGTCCTGCGACGTTGTATACCCGCCGCGACTCCAGCCCGCGATGTCCAGTCACTCCTTCGATTCGGGGAACCGGGCTTGTGCTGGGTCTCAGGACGTGGATCGACTCGGCCGGCTGCCACCGATCCGGGAGCGGCAGCTCAAGAATCCGGGCAGCGGTGAGGTGAGAGAAGGCGAACGGCAAGCGGATCGCGGCTGCGGCAGCACGGGCTTGTTCGATGGCCGAGTTGGGCAGGGCATTCGACCGTACCCCGCGCAACGGAGTTACGAGCGAGGGGTTGCGCAATCGTCCCCGACTCACTCCGGAAGACAGTGCAGCCCGGACGGCGAAGGGTCCGCGGCCGAGTGGGTCAGGAAGAGGAGTAGATCGTCTCGCCATACCCGGCAATGGTGCTCGAACTCGGAAATGCGTGTCGGACGTCATCCACAGGCCCCCGCGGCGTCGCGATCGAGGCTGTCTCGGGCACGCTGGAGGAGCCCCTTTCGGTACGTCGCCGGGAGGGTGGGTGTGGGACCCGCCCGGCCATAGGGTGGTGAGCGTGACGGCATACCAGCGGCCCTTCGCGCACCCGAGCGGAGCCACCGCGCCGCTCATCCCAGCCGAAGCCTTGCCGCGCCATGTGGCGGTCGTCATGGACGGCAACGGCCGGTGGGCCAACCAGCGGGGGCTGCCACGCACGCGGGGGCACGAGGCGGGTGAGGCGGCGCTGCTCGACGTCGTTGCCGGCGCGATCGAGGTGGGCGTGACCCATCTGTCGGCCTACGCCTTCTCGACTGAGAACTGGCGGCGCTCGCCCGAGGAAGTGCGCTTCCTCATGGGGTTCAACCGCGAGGTGATCCGTCGGCGCCGCGACCAGTTGCATGCCTGGGGCGTGCGAATGCGTTGGGTCGGACGACGACCCCGGCTGTGGCGGTCGGTCATCAGTGAGTTGGAGACCGCCCAGGAGCTGACCAAGCACAACACGGGGCTCACGCTGTATTTCTGCGTCAACTATGGCGGGCGAGCCGAGATCGCCGACGCCGTCGCTCGGATCGCCCAGGACGCCCAGGACGGACGGCTCAAGCCGTCGTCGATCGACGAGCGCACGATCGGGCGTTACCTCCAGGAGCCGACGATGCCCGACGTCGACCTCTTCGTCCGGTCATCGGGGGAGCAGCGCACATCCAATTTCCTGCTGTGGCAATCGGCTTACGCCGAGCTCTTCTTCACCGACACGTTGTGGCCCGACTTCGACCGTCGGCACCTGTGGGCAGCCGTGCAGTCGTATGCCGTGCGCGACCGGCGATACGGGGGAGCGGTCGACTTGGCATCGGTGCGGGAGGTGCCGGAGGTGCCGGAGGTGCCGGAAGGCCCCGGCGGTCAGGCGACGAGCGGTGGCCAGGGGTCCTGAGGACCGCCGGGCTCGAGCGTCGAGGTCCACGTGCGGGCCAGCCGCTCGACGGCCTCGATGAGACGATCCGGCGGCAGCGTGTAGGGCAGGCGCAGCTGCGACTCGAAACCTCCGTCGACCGCGAAGCGTCCTCCTGCAGCCAGGCGCAGTCCGTGGTGGGGTGCTGCGGCGGCGAGGGCTGTCGAGCGCGCCATGGGAAGGGTGACCCAGAGGTTGACGCCACCTGATGGGTGACCAAAAGACCACTCCGGCAACCGATTTCGCAATGCATCGGCAAGTGCGGCGCGCTGCTCGCACAAGGTCTTGACCCGCCGCGGGACGAGGGTGTCGGATTCGTCGAGCAGGTGAGCTGCGACGAGTTGCTCGAGCACCGGGGTGCCGAGGTCGAGGTTGTGCCGGGCTCGCACGACGCGATCGACCAGAACTGGGTCGCGGGGAAGGCGCGCCCACCCGACTCGCAGCCCACCCCAGAAGACTTTGCTCGTCCCGCCGATCGAGATCACCCGGCCGGCCCCGTGCCGGGCGGTGGGCCCGACCGGGTTGTGGCCGTCGAGCGCGAGGTCTGCGAAGGTCTCGTCGACGACGAGCCAGGCGCCGACGCGATCGAACACCGCGGCCAACTCCTCCCGGCCCGACTCATCGAGCAGGGCACCCGTGGGGTTGTGGAAGTCCGGCAGGGAGTAACCCAGCACCGCACGGCTGCGCGTGAGGGTGCGTCGGATCGAGGTGAGGTCCCAGTCGTCGCCCGCGAGCGGCACCCCGATCGGCCGGACGCCGGCCGCGCGCAAGGTGTGGATCGCATTGGGATAGGTCGGGGTTTCCAGGACCGCGTGCTGTCCAGGCGTGGTGAGAGCAGCGGCGACAGCCGCCAGGGCGGCGTTGGCGCCATTGGTCACGACGATTTGATCCGGATCCGTCGCGAGCCCGCGCCGATCGAACCAACGCGCCACTGCCGCGCGGGTTTCCGGCAGGCCGACCGGGTGATAGCCCGGCACGGCCAGATGCCGGGGGAGTTCCGGGAGGGCTCGCTCGTAGGCCTCCAGCACCCCAGGAATCGCCGGCAGGGCGGCATACGTGAGGTCGAGAACATCCTCGCCTGCCGGTCGGGACAGCAGCGGACCGTGCGTCGGCAGGGGCTCACCGGGCACCCGCGCGATGCTCCCCGAGCCCGCTCGGGAGGTGAGGTAGCCCGAGTCGCGCAACACGGCATACGCGCGGGTGACGGTCGTGCGGGAGACGCCCAGAGCGTCGGTGAGGTGCCGCTCACTCGGCAGCCGCGCTCCGCTGGGCACCCGGCCGTCGCCGATCAAGGTGCGCACCCGGGCGGCCAACAGCCGGTATGCCGGCCCGTCGCCGTGCGTGGGGTCGGGGCCGAGCAGCGCGGTCAGGCCGGCAGCGGTGAGGGTGGCGTGGGACACGATAGCCAGTTGATCAGAAGTGGCTATCGATTTCCAGACCAGTTTGCCGCAGGATGGGCGAGTGAACCGCCGACACGTGCCCCTGGCCAATCTCAGCCCTCGGGCGCAATTGTCCGCGGGCCGGATGGTGCATCGGGTCGGGCAGCTGCTTGTTGGCCTGGTCTTGTATGGCGTGTCGATGGCGATGATGGTGCGCGCCGGCCTCGGCCTCAACCCATGGGATGTCTTCCACGCGGGGCTCGCCGGTCGCGGGGGGTGGACCTTCGGGCGGGTGACGATCGTCGTCGGCGCGTTGGTGCTGTTGTTGTGGATTCCGTTGCGGCAGTGGCCCGGACTGGGCACGGTGTGCAATGTCTTCGTCATCGGACTGGCCGTCGATGCCACGCTCGGCGTCCTCAGCGCGCCGGAGGGCTTGGCCGCCCGAGCGGCGATGCTTGTGGCCGGCGTGGTGCTCAACGGTCTCGCCGGTGGCCTCTACATCGGCAGCCAACTCGGTCCAGGCCCCCGAGACGGGCTGATGACCGGCCTCGCGGCGCGCACCGGATGGTCACTTCGCCTAGTGCGCACCGGAATTGAGCTCACCGTGCTGGGCGTCGGGTGGCTGCTCGGCGGCACGGTCGGGCTCGGGACGGTCCTGTATGCCGTGGCGATCGGCCCGCTCGTGCACCTGTTTCTCCCGTTGTGCACGGTGCGCCTGATACCCCGGGCGCAGGTGCCAGGCCGCGTCTCAGACCGCGTGTGACAGCAAGAACGCGAGGATGAATCCGGCAACGATCAGCAGGCCGACGAGTTTGCCGGCGTGCTCGGTAGCCTCCGGGACCATCGTGTCGCCGAGCATCGTGATGATCGCGCCCGCTGCGAAGCACTGGACGAAGGCCAGCGCCTCGGGGGACGCCGAGCCGAGCACGGCATACCCGAGGGCGGCCGCGATGGCGGACACGATAGCGACCGAGCCCCACAGTCCGAGGATGTAGCGAGTGCTGCGCTCGGCTGCCTTGAGGCCGGCCGAGGCGGACATCGACTCGGGCACGTTGGAGAGGAAGACGGCGGCCACCATGGCGATGCCGACTTCGCCGCCACCCAACAGGCTCGATCCGATCGCCGCAGACTCCGGTATGCCGTCTAGCAGCGCGCCGAGCACCAGCGCCATCGCGCCGCCTTGGCTCGCATGGGTCTGGGAGACAGGGCTCTTGCGGCGGTGGCCGCCGCGGTTGTCGACGAGCCAATCCCCGAGGAAGAACACGAGTGCACCTGCGACGAGGCCGAGGACGACGGCGTTGCTGCCGCCTCCTTCGAAGGCCTCGAGGGTGAGCTCGAAGGAGACCGCGCTGAGCAGCACACCGGCACCGAAGGCCATGACTAGCCCGATTGTGCGCGTGGATGCCCGGGCGTAGAGGCCGAGGAGTGCACCGACGACCAGGGCGCCTCCGGCGACCAGGCCCCACCCTGCAGCTGCGAGCATGCGGGGAAGTGTAGGGACCTTGCGTCGGGGGCTGTGGATGACGCCGCGCGCGATGGGCTTCGGGTTGCCATACTTTCTCGCGTGGCACGGGATCTCCCTCCCTGCCGGGGCATGCGGTGAGACAGGGGTAAGACGATGACGAGGGCATTTCCGAGGTGGGTCGCCGGGGCGGCGTTGGTTGGATCGGCGGTGGCGGGCTGCACGACTAACGGCTCAACCGGTCCTGGCGTGGGGACGTCGTCTGCGGTGGTGACGTCGAGCCCGGTGGTGACGACGTCGGTGAGTCCGTCGAGTAGTGGCCCGAGTGTTTCGCCGACCGGCACGACGCTGCCGTTGCCGGTGGACTTGCCGGTCGCGGCACGGGAGCATTCGCCGGCCGGAGCGGAAGCATTCGTCCGCTTCTTCTTTGCGCGGACCAACCGCGCCTGGACACGTCCCGAGGTGGGTCTTCTGCCTCCGCTCTGTCTCGCCTCCTCCAAGGGTTGCGCTGCCCTGGAAGCCACAGCGATTGAGTTGAGTGCCAAAGGCCAGCGCTACAACGGCGACCCCGTCACGCTCGGGTCAGTCTTGGCGATGGGCAGCGGGGCGCCAATTGACCTGTCTGTGGATGTGAGAGGCAAGCAGGAGCGGCGTCAGGTCGTCGACAATCAAGGTGCTGTCGTTCTGACCGATGCCGAGAAGAAAGTCCATTTTCAGATCGACCTTAGGTGGCTCGGTGACGGGTGGCGTGTGGTCGAGACCTTGGGCGTGGACGGATGAATCGTAGATTGGTTGCCGCCCTTCTGATTGGCCTCGGAATGGTTTGCGTATCGACGAAAGATGCGCAGGCAGACCTAGACGTTGCGGTGCGTAAGGGTGGAGCGAAATCGCATCTGTCGGCAGCCGAATCTGCGAATCTTCCGGCGGCGCCGGCTGTGTCGGGGGCGGGTTCGAGCAGTAGCGGGCCGCAGGCGCGGTTTGAGTATCGGTTTGCGAGTGCGTGTGAGCGGGCTGCGGGGACGATGGGGGATAGCAACTGCACGTGGGCGTTGTTGGCGTGTCCTGGGACGGATGGGCCGGGACCGTTGACGGATATCTTCCGGCGGACGGTGGTGGGGTCGACGCCGACGACCGGGTGGAGCCAGGTGGGGAGTACGTGTTATCCGCCGTCGACGGCTCGGCCTGCGGTGACGATGGCGATGATTGTCGAGGCGTTTCATCTGACCCGGTGGGCGACGGCTGGGGTGGCGACCCAGCCGGAAGGGAATGTCACGTTGGTCGGGTTGAAGACGTTCTATCGGGTCGGCTGGTCGGTTGAGGGTTTCGAGCCGGGTGAGGTGGATGCGGTCGATCCGGCGCGGATGTTGGGTCATCGGGTGGAGATCCGGCCGCGGGTGCAGTCGTTGACGTATGTGTTCGGGGATGGTCAGTCGTCGGGGCCGACGACGTCGATGGGTGGGACCTATCCGAAGGGTGATGTGGTTCACGCTTATGGTGCGGCGGGTCGGTATGCGACGCGGGTGGATGTGACCTGGACTGCGGATTTCCGGGTGGATGGTGGTGGGTGGGCGCCGATCCCGGATCAGGTGGTCGTCTCGGGACCGGTGACCGAGGTGACCGTGAAGACCGCTAAGGCCGTGCTGGTCAACTGAGGCCCGAGTAGCCGCTGCAGACTGGTTGCGCGGGGGCTGTGGATGACGCCGCGCGCGATGGGCCTCGGGTTGCCATACTTCACGCGTGGCACGGGATCTCCCTCCCTGCCCGGGCATGCGGTGAGACAGGGGTAGCGCGATGACGAGGGCATTTCTGAGGTGGCTCGCCTGGGCGGCGTTGACCGGATTGGCGGTGGCGGGCTGCACGACCAACGGCTCGACCGGTTCTGGCACGGGGACGTCGTCGGCGACGGTGACGTCGAGCCAGGTGGCCACGACGTCGGCTAGTCCGTCGAGCAGTGGCCCGAGTGCATCGCCGACCGGCCCGACGATGCCCTTGCCTGTGGACTTGCCGGTGGCGGCACGGGAGCATTCGCCGGCTGGAGCCGAAGCGTTCGTCCGGTTCTTCTACGCCCAAGTCAACCGGGCATGGACCCGACCAGAGGCGGGCCTCATTCCCCGGCTGTGCCTCAGCACCTCCAAGAGCTGCGCGGCTCTTGAGGTGACGGCCTCCGAGCTGGTCGCCAAGAAGCAGCGTTACGACGGAGACCCGGGAATGATCAGCAGGGTCCTGGCGATGGGATCAGGAGCTCCGACGGAGCTTTCGGTGGATGTTCTGGGACGCCAGGAGCGGAGAAATGTCATAGACGCCAACGGCGCTGTGGTGTTAACCGACCCACAACAGGACAGCCACTTCGAGGTGCACCTGCGTTGGTTCAGCGACGGCTGGCGAGTTGTCGAGATCCTGGGAGTCAAGGGATGACCGCGCATCCTGGACTGCGAATTGGTGTGCTGGCGATGGCGTTGCTGTTGGCCTGGACGGCCCCGTCGTCTGCTGGCTGGGACTCTCAGGGCACTCAAGGCGGGTCAACAGTGCGCATTACGGAGCAGGAAGCCGCGAATCTTCCGACGGCGCCGGCTGTGTCGGGGGCTGGTTCGACCAGCAGCGGACCGCCAGCGCGGTTTGAGTATCGGTTCGCGAGTGCCTGTGAGCGGGCTGCGGGGACGATGGGGGACAGCAACTGCACCTGGGCGCTCTTGGCGTGTCCAGGGACGGATGGGCCGGGACCGTTGACGGACATCTTCCGGCGGACGGTGGTGGGGTCGACGCCGACGGCCGGGTGGAGCCAGATAGGGAGTACGTGCTATCCGCCGTCGACGGCTCGGCCTGCGGTGACGATGGCGATGATCGTCGAGGCGTTTCATCTGACCAGGTGGGCGACGGCTCGGGTGGCGACCCAACCGGAAGGGAATGTCACCTTGGTCGGGCTGAAGACGTTCTATCGGGTCGGTTGGTCGGCTGAGGGTTTCGAGCCGGGCGAGGTGGATGTGGTCGATCCGGCGCGGATGTTGGGCCATCGGGTGGAGATCCGGCCGCGACTGCAGTCGTTGACGTATGTGTTCGGGGATGGCCAGTCGTCGGCGCCGACGACGTCGATGGGCGGGACCTATCCGAAGGGTGATGTGGTTCACTCCTACGGTGCGGCGGGTCGGTATGCGACGCGGGTGGATGTGACCTGGACCGCGGATTTCCGGGTGGATGGTGGTGGGTGGGCGCCGATCCCCGATCAGGTGGTCGTCTCGGGCCCGGCGACCGAGGTGACGGTGAAGACGGCCAAGGCCGTGCTCGTCAACTGAGGCCCCTCGAGAAGAGAAGAGCTCAACAGCGGTCGCAGGTGCCGAAGATCTCGAGGGTGTGCCGCACGTCCCGGAAGCCGTGTGCGGCGCTGACCCGGGCTGCCCAATCCTCCACCGCCGGTCCGTCGACCTCGACAGCGCGGCCGCACACCCGGCATACCAGGTGGTGGTGGTGCTCGTCCGACGCGCAGCGGCGGTAGACCGCCTCACCGTCATCGGTGCGCAAGACATCGACCTCGTCCTGGGCGGCCAGCGCCGTGAGCGTGCGATAGACGGTCGCCAACCCGACCGAAGCGCCCTGGTCGCGCAGTCGTGAGTGCAGTTGCTGAGCGGACACGAACTCTGCAGCAGCGTCCAGCGCCGCGAGCACCGCTGCTTGCTGTCGCGTCTGCCGCCGCACGGCCTCGGTCATCGCCGACCTCCCGAGTCACCTTCACCGGCTGCATGGACGTGGTCGGGATCGTGCTCGTCGTAGTGCCCCAGGTGCGGCGCATGGCGATGGCCGTCGTGCACATAGTCGACATGGTCGTCGTGCGGAATCGCCTCGTGCCCGCACCCGGGTCCGTGCTCGTGGCCGTGCTTCTCGGCCTCCAAGTGCGCCGACCGACGAGCCCGCCCAATGAGTGCCGAGCCCACTGCGGCCGCGAGATAGCACCCGATGGCGAGCAGCACGATGGTGCCGCCTGAGGGGGTGTTGGCGGCATACGAAATGCCGACTCCGCCGACCGCCGACAGGACGCCGATCCCCACCGCCCAAAACAGCGCCGACCGGAAGCTGCGCCCCAACACCTGTGCAGCGGCGTTCGGCACGATCATCAGCGCGCTGATGAGCAGCAGTCCGACGATCCGCATCGACACGACGACGGTCACGGCGGTGAGCGCCGCTAGCGCGAGGTTGAGCGGCAGCACCGGCAGGCCCGCCGAGCGCGCGTACTCCTCGTCGGATGCCACCGCGAACAGCCGCCAGCGCAACAGCGCGAAGGTCACCAGGATGAGCGCGGTCAAGGCACCGAAGATCCACAGGTCGCTCTGGGTCACCGTGGTGATGGCTCCGAACAGGTATGCCGTGAGGGTCCCCGGAGTGCCTTTGGGTGAGGCGGAAATGATGACGACGCTCGCTGCGATGCCGCCGTAGAAGATGATCGCCAACGCGACGTCGCCTTGACTGTGCCCGCTGGTGCGGATGAGCTCGACGACGACGGCGGCGACCAGGGCAGCGATGAGAGCGGCCCACACCGGAGAGCTGCCGGTGAGCACGCCGACCGCGACACCGGCTAGCGCCACGTGGCCCATCCCGTCGCCAATGAGCGCCAGCCGCCGTTGCACGAGGAACACACCGACCAGGGGCGCCACCGCTCCGACGAGAAGCGCCGCGAGGAAGGCGCGTTGCATGAAGTCCAGCGCGAGCATGTCAGCCACGACGCCTCCCGGGGCGAGGGACCTCAACCGACCGCGGCACGACCTGCCGAGCGGGAGCGGTGAGTTCGTGATCGTGGTGATGGAAGTCGTGATCGTGCAGGACGTCCTGCCTCCGATCGTTGAATTCAGGTGCCGGGCCGTCAAATTGGATATGGCCGTTGTCGACGACGATGACCCGGGTCACGAGGTCGGCAAAGGCGGCGAGCTCGTGGGTGACCACGAGTATGGTCAGTCCCTCGGCGACCAGGCGGGCCAGCACCTCGGCCAACACATGCTGGTTGGCCGCGTCGACTCCGGCCGTCGGCTCGTCCATGACGAGCACCTCGGGTTCACCGGCCAGGGCCCGCGCGATGAGCACCCGCCGCTGCTGCCCGCCGGAGAGATCCGCGACGTCGACCCGCTCGCGATCGGCCAGCCCGACCAGCGACAGCGCTCGCTCGACGTGGGTGGCGTCGGTGCCCGAGAACCGTCCGAACCAGCGCTGCCGCGACAACCGCCCGGTAGCCACGACCTCGGTCACCGTGGCGCGGACCGTGCCGGAGAGGGTATGCCGTTGGGGCACATATCCCAGCCGGGGATGCTCCCGAAACTCCGCGCGCGGCACCCCAAACAACCGGACCTGACCAGCGAACTGGTCGGCCAGCCCGAGGATCCCCTTGACCAGGGTCGACTTGCCCGATCCGTTCGGGCCGAGCACCGCAACGACCTCGCCGGGCGCGATGCTCAGGGTCACGTCCGAGACCACCGGACGTTCGCCATAGCCGAAGGCGGCGTCCGCCAACTCGATGACAGCGCTGGGACCGGTGTTCATGAGCACTGCTGACCCGCGCGCAACGCCGCAAGGTTGGCGCGCATGACCTGGAGATAGTCGGTGCCAGGTGAGGCGTCGGTGATCCCTTCCACCGGGTCGAGGACGGCCAGCTTGGCGCCGGTCGAGGAGGCCACGGTCTGGGCGAACTTCGGCTCGACAAGCGTCTCGGTATAGATCGTGCGCACCCCCACCGAGCGCACCGTCTCAGCGACGGCAGCCAGATCCTTGGCCGATGGCTCCTGCTCCGGGTTGACGCCCGCGATGCCGACCTGGGTCAGCCCGTAGCGGGCCGCGAGATAGCCGAACGCCTCGTGCCCGGTCACCATGGTGCGCGACGCGCACGTCTTCAAGCCGGTCGCGTATGCCGCGTCAAGGGCGGCCAGTTCGGAGCGGAAGGCCTCGGCATTGGCCCGGTATGCCGCCGCATGGGGCGGGTCCGCCGCGGCGAAGGCGTCGGCCACCGCCGCGACGTAGGCCGAGAAGCGGATCGGATCGAGCCAGAAGTGCAGGTCAGCGCCCTCACCTGAGGTGCCACGATCGACGGCGCCCGCGACGGTGGCGGCGTCGACGACCCGCTGCTCGGTGGTCGCCTGGGCCACGAGGGCGTCGACGGCTGGCTGGAAGCCCTTGACGGTCAGCAGCACTTGCGACTTGCGCAGGGTGCTCACGTCCGCCGTCGTCGGCTCGGCATCGTGGGGCTCAGCGCCTGGTTTGGTCAGGTCGAAAACAGCGACGGCGGCGCCGCCGACGCGCTGCGCGGCATACGCGAGGGGGTAGAAGCCAGCGGTGACCGGAACTTTCGACGAGGCCGCCTCTGCCGCTTCCTGGGCTGCTCGCGGAGACCCGCAGGCGCTCACGGCCAGCGTGGTGAGTGCGACGAGGGCCGTGACGAGGTGTGCGCGGCGGGGGAGGTGGCGGCGAGACGGCATACGGCGATCCTGACGGAAATGAGAATCATTGTCAATTAGGCGCCGTCGGGACGCCGACGTCCATCGAACCGGGCAACCCGTGATGTGATGGGAGGGCGATGGCAGCGCAACCCGCGAGCCCTCGCAGTCAGGAGCGCGACATGGCCGTACTCGACTGGAGCCCGCTGACCGAGGCGGACCTACCCGCCCTGATGGCCTTGGCCCAGGACTGCCTCGACGCTGACGGTGGACTGCCGCAGCTGGCCACCGGCCCCTACCTGCGCGAGCTCTTCCTCACCGATGTCGGCATCGCCGGGCGCGACGACACGACGGAACTGCTCGCCGCCGCAGCGCTGGGCCACCGTGGTGATCGGCGCACGGCGACCGGTCTGGTGCATCCGTCGGCCCGGCGGCAGGGTCACGGTGAGCACCTCGTCGACTGGTGTCAGGCCCAAGCGGGAGGTGGATCGCCGCTCGTCATCGCCGAGACAATGTCGATCGAGGCCGAATCGCTTTTCGCCGCAAGCGGATTCCATCGGGTCTTCGCCGAGTCGGTGATGCGGCACAAGCTCAAGGCCGTGCCTCGGGTGCATCGGCCCGACGGCGTCACTACCCGTCCCTTCGGTCCCGAGACCGCGTCGGACTTCTTCACCGCCTTCTCCGCGAGTTTCGCCGACCGACCGGCATACCGGCCGGTGCCCGAGCAGGAGTGGCTGGCCGAGCTGCTCGCCGACCCGACCTTCCGGCCGCGCGACTCGCGCGTGGCCCTCGACGGGGAGGGTATGCCGGTGGGTTTCGTCATCGTCTGCGATGGCTGGATCGACCAGGTCGGCGTCGTGCCCACCTGGCGGGGCAGGGCGTTGGGCGCTCACCTGGTCGCGCGATCGCTCACGGCACTGCGCAAGGCCGGCACCGACCGGGTTTATCTGTGCGTCAACGTCGACAACCCATCGCGAATCCTCTACGAGCGGTTGGGTTTCCGGGTCTACGGCACTCGGGCGCGATACGAATCCCGCCCAGCGGGGGCATCGGGTCCCGCCGATCCGACGCCGGTAACGCGGACCACCGAGGTCAGCGCGGGACCGCCTGAATAATCGCGACGGCCAGCACGAGGGCCAACACCGCAATCCGCATGAGCTTCTCGACGCCCACCAGCCGCGGCCAGGTGAGGAAGATCAACCACGCGAGGAACGCCGCGACCACGAGCGTGCAGAGGAACCCGACCTTCGGCACGAACGTCCCCGCCGCCATAAGGGCGAGCACGATGAGGAAGGACGCCACGCGCGGCAGCGAGTTGAGGCGCTCGATGAACGGCGCGGATGCGTGCTCGACCTTGGAGCGGAAGGGCAGACTCACGAGGCACAAGGGTAGACGCACCGGGTGCCTTCGCGGTTCGGGCCGGGGGCGGCAGGGCCGATAACCTGTCCCGTATGGCTTCCAGCACCTCGACCGTCGACACCGTTGTCAGCCTCTGCAAGCGCAGGGGCTTCGTCTTCCCGTGCGGGGAGATCTACGGCGGGACGCGCTCGGCCTGGGATTACGGGCCGCTCGGGGTTGAGCTCAAGGAGAACATCAAGCGGCAGTGGTGGAAGTCGATGGTCCACGCCCGCGAAGACGTCGTCGGCCTGGACTCCTCGATCATTCTGCCGCGCGAGACGTGGGTGGCCTCAGGTCACGTCGGCACCTTCTCCGACCCGCTCGTCGAGTGCTTGTCCTGCCACAAGCGACTGCGCGCCGATCACCTCCAGGAAGCGGCCGCGGCCAAGAAGTCGGGCAACGTCAACCCCGACGACATCCCGCTGGCCGAGATCGCGTGTCCACACTGTGGCAACCGGGGCCAGTGGACCGAGCCGCGCGCCTTCAACATGATGCTCAAGACCTACCTCGGTGTCGTCGACGACGAAAGCGGGTTGCACTACCTGCGTCCGGAGACCGCCCAAGGCATCTTCATCAACTTCAAGAACGTCGAGCAGGCCGCCCGCAAGAAGCCGCCGTTTGGCATCGCGCAGACCGGCAAGAGCTTCCGCAACGAGATCACTCCGGGCAACTTCATCTTCCGCACCCGCGAGTTCGAACAGATGGAGATGGAGTTCTTCGTCAAGCCGGGCGAGGACGAGCAGTGGCACCAGTACTGGATCGACGAGCGCACCCGCTGGTATGTCGAGCTGGGCATCAAGGCCGACAATCTGCGCCACTACGAGCACCCGAAAGAGAAGCTGTCGCACTACTCGAAGCGCACCGTCGACATCGAGTACCGCTTCAACTTCACCGGCTCCGAGTGGGGAGAGTTGGAGGGCATCGCCAACCGCACCGACTTCGACCTGTCGTCGCACTCCGAGCACTCCGGCACCGACTTGTCCTACTTCGACCAGGCCACCGGCGAGCGCTACACCCCCTACGTCATCGAGCCGGCAGCCGGCCTCTCGCGCAGCCTGATGACCTTCCTCGTCGACGCCTATGCCGAGGATGAGGCGCCCAACACCAAGGGTGGCGTCGACAAGCGCGTCGTGCTGCGCCTTGACCCGCGGCTTTCGCCGGTCAAGGCCGCCGTGTTGCCGCTCTCGCGCAATGCCGACCTCTCGCCCAAGGCTCGCGACCTGGCGGCAACGCTGCGGCGCAACTGGAACGTCGAGTTCGACGACGCGGGGGCGATCGGCAAGCGCTACCGCCGCCAGGACGAGATCGGCACGCCGTTCTGCATCACCGTCGACTTCGAGACCCTCGAGGACCACGCGGTGACGATCCGCGAGCGCGACACGATGGCCCAGCAGCGCATTGCGCTGGACCAGGTCGAGGGCTACCTCGCCGCGCGGCTGATCGGCGCCTGACCACGACCCGATCGGGCCACCCCTGGCCTCGGCCGGGGGTGGCCCTTCGGCACCCCGCCGACGGTCGAGCCAACCCTTCTGGGTATGCCGTGCGTTGACACGGCATACCGCCAACCGGCGGCGCAGCGACGGGATGGTGACCGGACGGGAGGGCGATGGCGGGCTTGGCGCGAGGTTCCCGTGACCCGAACGGCTCTCCGGACCGTTCCGACCACACCGACCATGCGGACCACGCCGACCACTGGGATCACGGGGACTACACGGGGTTTGCCGCCTTCGTGACCTCCCGGGAGCGCGGCCTGTTGCGGGCGGCATACCTCGTCTGTGGCGATGTGACCGAAGCCGAAGACATCGTCCAAGGCGCCCTGGTCAAACTCGCCGCTCGCTGGGAGCGGATCCGAGACGAACACCCCGATGCCTATATCCGGCAGATCGTCTATCGCGACGCCGTGTCGTGGTGGCGCCGCCGGCGCGCGGAACGCGGCGCGATCGAGCGCTGGATCGGCCTGCGCCAGGGGGTCGAGACCCGCTCTCGGGTCGCCGCGCCGGACGGCGGGGCGGGGTATGCCGTGGCGCGGGTCGACGTGGCCCGAGCCCTCGGCGCGCTCACGCCCAAGCAGCGGGCCGTCGTCGTCCTGCGATTCTTCGAGGACCGCAGCGAGCGCGACGTCGCCGAGATCCTCGGAGTCACTGTGGGCACCGTCAAGAGCCAGACCCACGCCGCGTTGGGCAGGCTCCGCGCGGCGCTGCCACCGAGCGACGAGCCGAGCGGGATCGACGACAGCACGTTGGAAGGGGAGTGGAGATGACCGCACGGTTGCGCACCATGTTGACCGACCTGGCCGACGACATAGAGATCGTCGATCGCTCCGGGAGCGCTGCCCGAGCGTGGGCCGGTGCCCGGCTTCTGCGACGGCGTCAGCGGCGGCTCCGGGTGGCGGGTGCAGGGGCCGTCGTCGCCGCTCTGGCCGTGGCTGTCCCGCTCGGCCTGTCTCGGGTGCAGACCCCCCGCATCGACCTGCCGGCCACGACGCCGACCCCGTCGAGCGTCACCCGATCCGGCCAGCCGGCCCCGCTCGTGGTGGGGGGAGTGACCGTTGACCAGTTGCCGGCTGCGACGCTCGCCTCACTGACCTCCCTCGTCGTCGAAGCAGACGGGGCGCCCTTGCCGACCGCCCTCGCGGTGGAGCGGGACGATGTGGTGCCGGCACTCGCCGGTGGCGTCGGCACCGCCGGGCGCGTCGGCGCCGTGCTGGTGCGAGACCTCGGTGCCGATCGATTCCACCCGGTGTTCTTCGTCGGCGGTTCCATCGGGGGCTTCGTCGAAGCGACCCGTGTGACGCTCACGCCGTTCGGTAGCCCGGTCAACGGGAAACGGATGGTCCTCGGAGCCCACATCGTCGCTCCGGACGGATATCGGGTCGGCTTCGTCCAGGACGGTTCGGTCATCTTCGTGGATATCCGGGATGGCTCGGTGCGCCAGGTGTCGATTCCCACCGACCACCTCGAGAGCGGGGGATGGTCGGCTGCAGGGACCTGGTTCATCGCCCATTCCGAGAGCCGCACCTGGCGCATCGACCCGGCCGGTCCCACCGTGCAACCGGCGGCCGAGGACGTCCACGAAGGACACCATCTCGTGGCTTCGGACGGCACGACGGTGCATCTGGCCCGATACGACGACTCTGGCACCCCGGTGTCCAGGCGCGAGGTGAGCCCGCTGCTCGGGTCGAGCTGGGCGGACTCCGTCACCAGCCCAGGGGGTCTGGTGGCCACCGGTTGCTTCACGGCACCGGACATCTCCAGCGCGGTCAACGGGTTTCAGGGGATGAGCTTCGTCGGCTTCGACGAGGACGGCTCGTTCGAGCGGCCCCGGGCAGTCGTGTTGACCGGCCTGCTCGATGCTCCCAAGGGCGCCTTCAGCGCGCTCCGGTGGGTGTCCGAGGACGTCGTGCTCTATCGGCTGGCCGGCGATGACGCCGTGCGGCTCATGGCGTGGGACATCGTGCAGGGGCGCAATTGGTTCGTCGCCGACCTGCCGCGGACCGACCTGGGCTATCGCTTCGCGTTGGGAGTGGGACTGCAGGCGACCACGGAGCGACCTCGGAGCACACCCGACAACAGCGGGGGCTCCTCGGCAACGACGTAGGCTGGTCGGGTGCAGCCGCCCCGCGCCCGTTTGGTCCTCGTCCACGGCACCCGCGTGAGTGGGATCCAGTGGGCCGCTCACCGCCGCTGGTTGGAGCCCGAGTTCGAGGTCGTCACGCCCGACCTGCCGCGACACGGCCGATCGGTCGACATCCCGTTCACCATGGCCACGGCCGTCGAGACCGTGGCGCAGGCCGTCGAATCCGCACCCGACGGCATACCGGTCGTGCTCGCGGGCCACTCGTTGGGGGGCTACGTCGCCATGACCTATGCGTCGCAACACAGCGAGCGCCTGGCCGGGCTGGTCCTCATCGGGTCGACCGCCGTGCCGAAAGGCCCGGGTGCTGCGGTCTATCGGGCGCTCGGGTGGGCCACCGAGGCGGCCGGGCCGGAGCGGATGACCCGCCTCAACGATCGCATCCTGTCGAGGATCTCTCCGCCCGAGGTCGCCGGCCCCATCCGCAGCGAGGGCTACTACTTCGCC
Organism: Actinomycetales bacterium; assembly: GCA_016710385.1. Classification (GTDB taxonomy): domain Bacteria; phylum Actinomycetota; class Actinomycetes; order Actinomycetales; family Dermatophilaceae; genus Phosphoribacter; species Phosphoribacter freyrii. Next base: position 31,677 of record JADJVX010000017.1, on the reverse strand, counting down.
GACATCCCGGCGATGTGGGCGGAGGTGATGGCCGGCGGCCGTCCTGAACTGCTCGACACGGTGACCTGCCCGGTGTTGATCGTGCATGGCACCCTCGATCAGGTCGCCATCAACAGCCGACAGTATGCCGCCCACGCGCGGGATGGCAGGGTGCGGACGATCCGCCGGGGGAGTCACCTCATGCCGCTGACCCACCCGTGGAAGACCAGCGCGATCATCGCCGAGTTCGCCCGGGAGGTCGCCTCGGGGGTGCCTCGGGGGTGACTCGGCCGGGCTGAGGGCGGCCGATAGGGTCAGCTTCGTGAGCGCGACGCTGAGCGTGTATGCCGTGGCCTCGGGGGACCTGGTCGGTGCCGACATCGACGCGGTCCTCGCCGCGGCCGACGCGCACAGTCGGCGCCGGGCGCAGTGCGCCCCGTGGGTCCAGGGCCACGAGGCGGTCGCGATCCTCGCCCGGCGCGGCATCCCCTCGGCGGACACGCCCGACGGATGGTGGGGGCCGGTACCGGAGGGTTTCCCGCAGGTGCCGCAGGACACGCTCGTCGGGTGGCGCAGCCCCGAGGCGGCGCTCGCCCTGGCCGACCGGTATGCCGTGGTGCTCAGTCGACTCCGTGGGCCCGAGTCCGACGTCGTCTCGGACTACCTCGAGGGGATCGACGTCGTGCTCGCGTCGTTCGCGTGGCTGCAGCCGAAAGCACGCGCCGCCGGCCGTCCGGAGCCGGGGCTGCTGGCCGTCCTGCGCTGACCTCGGCAGCGACCCACCTGCCTGCCGAATCGGCGGTGCCGGCGAGGGCACTCCCGGCCTGGGACAATGGCCGGATGCCGACTGCTCTCGCTGCGACGCTGCCCCCCGTGCAGCTCGGCCGGCATACCATCGCGACCCCCGTCGTCCTGGCGCCGATGGCCGGGATCACCAACCGGGCCTTCCGGCGGCTGTGCCGCGAGTTCGGCGGCGACTGCCTCTACGTCTCGGAGATGATCACCTCACGGGCGTTGGTCGAGCGCAATGCCGAGACGATGCGCCTGATCGAACACGACCCCGACGAGCAGCCGCGGTCGGTGCAGCTCTATTCGGTCGACCCGGTGACGGCTCGGGCGGCAGCGCGGATCCTCGTCCAGGAAGACCGCGCCGACCACATCGACCTCAATTTCGGGTGCCCGGTGCCCAAGGTGACCCGCAAGGGCGGCGGCTCGGCGCTGCCCTGGAAGCGTGACCTGTTTCGGTCGATCGTCGCGGCGGTCGTCCAAGAAGGCGCCCGTCGCGAGGTCCCGGTGACCGTGAAGATGCGGATCGGCATCGACGAGGACCACCAGACCTACCTCGACGCCGGCCGGATCGCCGCAGCCGAGGGGGTGGCTGCCGTCGCGCTGCACGGCCGGACCGCCGCGCAGCACTACTCCGGGCAGGCCGACTGGACCGCGATCGCGCGGCTCAAGGAGGCGTTGCCCGATCTTCCGGTGCTCGGCAATGGCGACATCTGGTCGGCTGACGACGCGCTGCGCATGGTCGCCGAGACCGGGTGCGACGGTGTCGTGGTCGGGCGCGGGTGCCTGGGTCGTCCGTGGCTCTTTGCCGACCTGTCGGCGGCCTTCGCCGGCCGCCCGGACCGGATGCAGCCCACGCTCGGCGAGGTCGCGGCCACCCTGGCCCGCCACGCGGCATACCTCGTGGAGTTCTACGGCGACGAGCGGCGCGGCTGCCGCGACATCCGCAAACACGTCGCCTGGTATCTCAAGGGGTTCCCGGCCGGGCCGGCGCTGCGCAACCACCTGGCACTCGTCGACTCGCTTGCCGCGCTTGAGGACTTGCTCGGCGGGCTCGACCCCACCGCCCCGTGGCCGGGCGCCGACGCCGAGGGGCAGCGCGGCCGGGCCGGCACCCCCAAGAAGGTCGTCCTGCCCGACGGCTGGCTCGACTCGCCCGACCTCACCGAGGCCCAGCGCTCACTTGTGGCCGAGGCCGAACTCGACGTCTCCGGAGGGTGACTCGGTATGCCGTCCGACCCGTCCCAGCCCGAGGTCACCTTCTTCGACTCGGCCAGTGAGTTCCGCGAATGGCTTGCCGCGCATCACGATTCGGCCAGCGAGTTATGGATGGGCCTGCGCAAGAAGCATGTCCAGCCGCGCGGCCTGACCTGGGAGGAGGCTGTGCCCGAGGCGCTCTGTTTCGGGTGGATCGATTCGGTCGTCTACAGCCTGGGCCCGGACGCCGTGCGGCAGCGGTGGTCGCCGCGACGGCGGGGAAGCACGTGGAGCAAGGTCAACATCGCGCTCGTCGAGGCGCTCACCGAGCAGGGGCGGATGCACCCGGCCGGTCTGGCCGCGTTCGCGGCGCGCAGTGCCGATAAGCAGGGCATCTACGCCTACGAGCAGGCCGAGGCGGGCCACCTGCCTGCCGAATACGCGGAATTGCTTGCGGCCGATCCCCGGGCCTCGGCCTTCTGGGGGTTGGCGGCACCCAGCTATCGCAAGTCGTGCATCTGGTGGGTGGTGTCGGCCAAGCAGGAGTCGACCCGAGCGCGCCGGATGCAGACCCTCATCGCCAGCTGCGCGGCATACGAGCCGATCCCGCAACAGCGCTATGGTGACCTGCCCGGCTGGGTCACGCGTGCCCGAACTCAACTCGGGGGGCTCTGATCGGCTCGGATCGTTAGTCTGGCCCCATGGGCTGGTTCTCCAAGAGCAACCGGAGCGAGCCGGATGCGCCCAGGGCTGCCGACATCCCCTCGGACGGCGTCACGGATGTCATCTCGGATGTCGCCACGCACAGCGTCTCGGACGGTGCGGCGGACGACGATCCGCTCCCCGCACGTCCGCAATGGCGCGCACTCACCGGCGACCAGCGGGCCGCCCTCGACGCCGAGGTGGCGGCCGTCGCGGCGCGCGGTGCGGACCACACCGACCTGCAGGCCCTCGGCCGAGCCCTCGATGCCGCCATGGATGCCTGGTATGCCGTCCCGGAGCGCAACCGCGAGGACTACACAGCGGTCACCCACCGGTGGGGTGTGGCCCTGGGTGCTTACCTGGCAGGTGCGACCGACCTGCAGTGGGGCATGGTCACCGACGTCTACGGCACCGACCTCGGTCTCATGGGGGCACGCGATGACATGGTCATCGTGCCGCAGAACCTCGTGAGCGCCCGCTGGCTCAACCACCAGACCGGTTGGGTGCCAGGGGTACTGGGCCACCTCGTGACCTTGCGGACGCGGTGACGGCATGACCTATGCCGCCCGGGACCGGCAGCGGTGGGTCGCCGAGGACCCCGCCCACAAGCGGGCCGACCGCGACGATTTCGCCCGTGACAGAGCGCGATTGCTGCACTCGGCGGCGTTGCGACGGCTGTCGGCCAAGACCCAGGTGGTGCAGCCGGGGTCGGACGATTTCATCCGCACCCGGCTCACCCACTCCCTCGAGGTCGCCCAGATCGGGCGCGAATTTGGCGCGGCGCTCGGGTGTGACGCCGATGTCGTCGACACCGCGTGCCTCGCGCACGACCTCGGCCACCCACCGTTCGGGCATCACGGCGAGTCGGTGCTCAACCACCTCGTCTCGCATATCGGCGGATTCGAGGGCAACGCGCAGACCCTGCGGATCCTCACCCGTCTGGAGCCCAAGCGCGTCCACCCGGACGGTCGGTCCGCCGGGCTCAATCTCACCAGGGCCAGTCTCGACGCGGCGACGAAGTATCCGTGGGGCCGAGGCGAAGGCCCCAGTGAGACTGGCAAGTTCGGTGTCTACGAAGACGATCGGACGGTTTTCGACTGGTTCCGTGAGTGTGCGCAGCCGGGCGACCGCTGTCTGGAAGCCGAAGTCATGGACTGGTCTGACGACGTCGCCTACTCCGTCCACGACGTCGAGGACGCCATCGCCTCCGGGCGGGTCGACCCCCGCGTCCTCTACGACCCCACCGAGGTGCGGGTGGTCGCGCAGGTCGCGCGCACGGCATACGCACCCGATCTGGAACTCCCCGCGCTGGAAGCCGCCGCCGCCCGCCTGGTGGCCACGGGGACGGTCCCGCGCGCCTTCACCGGGACCCGCGCCGACCTCGCGGCCCTCAAGGACATGACCAGCCGGCTGATCGGCCGCTTCGTGTATGCCGTGGAAGTCGCCACCCGCTCGCGGCACGGCGAGGGCGACCTCACCCGCTATGGCGCAAACCTCGTCATCCCCGACGAGGTGCGGGCCGAGTGCGTGCTGCTCAAGGCGGTGGCCGCGCATTACGTCATGCACTCGCAGGAGCGCCGGGAGGTTACTGCACATCAGGAAGAGGTGCTGCACGCCCTCGTCGCATGCCTGCTGGAACGGCCCGACTACCTCGATCCGGACCTCACCGCGGACTTCCTCGCGGCCCCCGACGACGCCGCACGATTGCGGGTGGTCGTCGACCAGGTGGCCTCGCTCACCGACGCACGCGCGTGGTCGCTCTTCCACGCGTGGACCGGAGGCGCAACCCGCACGCCCTGAGCCGAGTTCATCCCGGTGACGTATGGTCACGCGATGAACTGGCCACTGGTGTATGTCCTGTTCCCGGGCACTGCGCGTGATGCCCTCACCTACTACGCGAGCATCTTCGGCGGGGAGCTGAGCTTGCACGACTACGCCGAGATGAGTCGCACCGACGGTCCCGCCGACGCGGTCGCACACGGCACGCTCGACGGCCCGGTCAGTCTCGCCGGGGCCGACGCCGCTGCAGGCGAGTCGACCGTGTCGGTGCAGGGTGTCCTGCTGTCGCTGCTCGGCACGGACGCCGAGCTGCTGCGGGGCTGGTATGCCGCGCTCGCCGACGGCGGTGAAGAGATCGATGCGCTGCAGCGCCGACCCTGGGGCGACTGGGACGGCCAGGTCCGGGACCGTTTCGGGTTGACCTGGTTGGTGGGTTTCCCGCACTCCGAGTAGCTCGCCCTGAGCGGGGCCGAGCGGCATACACTCGCGGCAGGACGCAAGGAGGTGGCGATGGCGGGGCGAATCAAGGCAGACGACATCGCCACCGTCAAGGAACGCGCGTCCATCGAGGACGTTGTGCGCGACCATGTCACCTTGCGGCGCGCGGGCTCCTCGCTCAAGGGACTGTGCCCCTTCCACGATGAGAAGACCCCCTCGTTCACGGTCAACCCGACGACCGGCTACTACAAGTGTTACGGCTGCGGGGAGGGTGGCGACGTCTTCTCCTTCCTGGAGAAGGTCGAGCACCTGAGCTTCACCGAGGCCGTCGAACGGCTGGCCGTCAAGGTCGGGGTGGTGCTGCGCTACGAGGAAGGCGGCCGGCGCGAGGACGCTCCCAGCGCCGGGCGCCGGGCCCGGCTCCTCGAGGCACACCGCGTCGCGCAGGAGTTCTACGCGGCATACCTGCTGTCGGCACCGGCCGCGCGGGCGGGACGTGACTTCATGCGCGCTCGTGGCTTCGACGGTGCGGTGGCCACCCGGTTCGGCGTGGGCTTCGCTCCCCGCGGCGGTGAGGAGCTGGCCCGGCACCTGCGGGGCAAGGGGTTCAGCGAGGACGAGGTCACCCTGGCCGGGCTGGTCGGGCGCGGATCCAGGGGACTCTACGACCGCTTCCGGGGTCGGCTGGTCTGGCCGATCCGCGACATCACCGGCGACGTCGTGGGCTTCGGGGCGCGGCGGATCTTCGACGACGACCGGATCGAGGCGAAGTACCTCAACACCTCCGAGACGCCGATCTACAAGAAGTCGACCGTGCTCTATGGCCTGGACAGCGCCAAGAAGGCCATCGCCGCGAGTCGCTCGGCGGTCGTCGTCGAGGGCTACACCGACGTGATGGCCTGCCATCTGGCCGGGGTCGAGACAGCCGTCGCGACCTGTGGGACGGCGTTCGGGGTCGAGCACATCAAGGTCCTGCGGCGGATCATGCGCGACGAGGCCGACCTCGCGCCAGCGCGAGTGATCTTCACCTTCGACGGCGACCGGGCCGGGCAGGCCGCCGCGATGAAGGCCTTCAAGGAGGACCAACGCTGGGCCTCACAGTCCTTCGTGGCCGTGGCCCCCGGTGGACAGGACCCGTGCGAACTGCGGCTCAACGAAGGCGAGGACGCCGTCCGGGCCCTCGTCGAGGACGCCGTGCCGATGTTCGAGTTCGCCGTGCGCACGACGATCTCGCGCTTCGACCTCGACTCGGCCGAGGGCCGGGTGGAGGCCCTGCGGGCAGCTGCGCCGATCATTGCCGGCATCCGCGACGAGGCGCTGCGTCCCGAATACACCCGCACGGTGGCCGGCTGGCTGGGGGTCGAGGTCGAGCAGGTCTCCGACGCGGTCAAGCGGGTGGGGCGCGGGGGCGGTCCCCGCACCCACGGACCTGCGCAGGAGCGCTACGCCGAGCCGTCGGAGGCGGCCCTGGAGCCGTCCAGCAGTGAGCTGGCAGCCAGCCTGCCGGCCCCCAACCTGCGCGACCCCGTCGTGCAGGCCGAGCGCCAACTCCTGCAGTGCGTGCTGCAATTCCCGAGCGCGATCGACCCGCTCGAGCTGGCCCTCATCCAACCGCTGGACTTCACCGCGCCGGTGCACCAGGAGGTCTTTGCCGCGGTGGCGGCCGTGGGGGAGACCGCGGGGCAGAGCATGTCGGCCTGGCAGGCTGCGGTTGCCGCGGCAGGGCCCGCGGCGCTGCATCCCCACCTCGTCGACCTCGCGGTGGCGCCGCTGCCGATGCTGCTCGACCCGCTGACCGGAGCGCCACCCGCACGGTATGTGTCGGCGCTGGTGAGCCGGGTGCAGGAGGTGTCACTGCGGCGCCAGATAGCCGACGCGATGGGTATGCTGCGCCGGCTGGACACCTCTGCCGACCCCGATCCGGCCAGGTTGCGCGCCCTGTCGCAGAGTGTGCAGGAGCTACAGCGCCAGCTGGCGGCGCTGCGTGATCGAGAGGAGGCCTGACGTGGGTCTATTTCGTCGCCCATCCGCGTCGGCGTCGAGCGTGCCGCCCGACCTGCTCGCAGCGCTCGCGCTGGAGCGCGGCGAGCGGCTGTTGGGTGCGCACTCCACCTCGACTCGAGCCGGCGCCGCCTGGCTGCTCGCGACCACGCACCGGCTCGGGCTCGGCTCCGCGAGTGAAGGATTGCTGTGGCTGCGGCCGTGGCATGAGGTCGACCAGGCATCCTGGCAGCGCGAGGCACGCACCCTGGCGGTCACCTTCGTCGACAGCAGCCGGGTGCAGCAGTACCCCCTGGACGAGGCCACCCACTTCCTGCAGGTGTTCCGCGAGCGGGTGCAGGCGAGCGTCGTCGCCGCGGTCGATCTTGCCTTGAGCGGTCCGCGGAAGGCCCGCGCGGTGATCCGCGCCGACCTGCGCACTGGCGACCTCGTCGAGCAGGTGGTCCTTGGCCGCGGCACCCGCCCCAGCCCCGAGATCGACGAGATCGCGGCCGCAGTCCTGGTCGGCCTGCGCGAGGAAGTCGGCCTACCGCCCGCTCGCGGATGACGCCGAGTTGTGTCGCGGTGGCCGGGATTTGCTAAGGTTGCCGCCGCACCATTCCTCCATAGCTCAATTGGCAGAGCAGCCGGCTGTTAACCGGCAGGTTCTTGGTTCGAGTCCAAGTGGGGGAGCCCAAGACACGGCGTCTCAGACACGGCATGATCGGCCCATGCGCTGGCTCGCCGTCTGCGAAGACGACATTCCCTCCGGAGACGAGTGGCTCTCGGCTGCCGAACGGTCCCGTCAGGAGCGGATGCGCTTCACCAAGCGCCGCACCGAATACCGACTGCGCCGGTATGCCGGCAAGCGCGCCGTCGCGGTCGCCCTGGGCCTCACCGACCGGCTGGCCGAGCCTTCGCGCCTCGCCGGCGTCGAGATGCTCAACCGACCCGGGGGCGCGCCGTTCGTGCGGCTCGATGGCCAGGACGCGTCAGTGGACGTCTCGCTGACCGACCGAGCCGGCTGGGCGGTCTGTCTGGTCGGACCGGAAGGGACGATGACCTCGGGCACCCTCGGGGTGGATCTGGAGATCGTCGAGGACCGCAGCGTCACCTTTGTTGCGGACTATTTCACCCCCGCCGAGCAAGCCTTCATCCATACCTGCGGGGCACCCGGCAGCGATGGCTGGGCCTGGTCGGCCAATCTGCTGTGGTCGGCCAAGGAGGCAGCCCTCAAGGTGCTGCGGGTGGGGCTGCGGGCCGACACCCGATCGGTCGAGGTCAGCCTGGATCTTCAGCCACGCCCTGATGGTTGGGCGGCCCTGTCGGTCGAGGCGTCCTATGCGGGGGTCTTCCCCGGCTGGTGGCGTCGCGACGGGGCTTACCTGCTCACCCTCGCCGCCCGCGAGCCACACCAGCCGCCCGCCCGACTGGACGGCGGCAGTGACCTGGCACACGGCATACCGACGCATTCGTGGATCGGGCGTCCCCTCGTCGAGTGACGAAGGGACGCCCGAGCTGCCGCGTGGTCGCGCCTCAGGCGCCGTGAGCGGTCAGGACGTGAACTTGGCCATCCCGCGCTCCAGCGCGTCGATGACATAGGGACGCAGCGACTCGGCACTGATGATCCGGTCCACCGACCCCATCCGCTGGGCCCGTTCGATGGTGTGGATCGAGTCGAACTCGTCGGCCACCTCACCGAGCTTCTCGGAGCGCACCGCCGCAGCGGTGGCGGCGGCGGCTGCCCGCAGGCGACCGGCCTCGGCGCCCTTGGCCTTGGCCGCGGCAGCGAGCGCCTCGACAACCCGGGGGTCCTTGTCGGTGCGCACCTTGACCTCGCGGGCGAACACCGTGGCCGCAGCCGGCGCGCCGCCGATGACCGAGGCGTAGGAGCCTTCGATCGCGGCGATCTCCATCGACTCGGTGAGCGCCTTGGAGAAGACCACGAACGCTCCACCGTGGTAGCGCGAGACGACGATGAAGACGATCGGTCCGGAGAAGTTCGTGATGGCCCGGCCGATCTCGGCGCCGTACTCCAGCTGCCACTTGCGCATCGACTCCGGCGACCCATCGAAGCCCGACAAGTTGGCCATCACGACCAACGGCCGGTTGCCGCTGGTGGCGTTGATGGCGCGGGCCGTCTTGCGCGAGGCCTGCGGGAAGAGCGTGCCGGAGGTCCACGACGGGGGGCCGTCGGCGGGCACGAAGCCCTTGCGGGGGAGGGCCCGCGAGGACAGGCCGAGCATGCAGACCGGTATGCCGCCCACTGTCACGTCCCACACGATGGAGTTTTCGCCATCCTGCCAGTGCAGCCAGCGCTCCAGCGGGGCGCAGTCGCTGTCGGCCACCGCCCGCATCACCGAGCGCATGTCGAACGGCTGCTTGCGGTCGGGGTTGGTCGTGTGCGCGAAGACCTCACCCACCGTCGTGAACGTGGTGCCCGGCACCTGCTCGTGCACGGCCTCGCGGACGTCGCGGTTGCGGGCATCGACTGTCGGCCGGCGACGTGGGAAGCGTTCTCCCGGAACGACATAGGCGTAGTCGTAGTGCTGCAACAAGAGCAGGCAGGCGTCCTGGAAGCTCGGCGCCCAGTACTGGCCTTGACCGTTGAGACCCATGACCCGGTCGTAGCCGCCGATGCCGAAGTTGTCATCGGCCGACACGGCACCCGAGAAGTCGAGCGCTTGCTTGCCGGTGAGCACCATCGTCGAGGCGGGAGTCATGATGAGGATGCCCTTGGTGTGCATGAGCATCGTCGACTCGGCGTTCCAGTAGGGCTGGCCGCCGACGTTGATCCCGGTGACGATGATGTTGATCTCGCCGCCACCCTGGGTGAACTCGATGATCCGCCGCAGGGTGAGGGCGATGAAGTCCATGTTTTCGGTGCCCGAGTCCATGGCGATGAGCGCGCCGGAGGAGCAGGCGTACCACTCGACGGGGATCTTGCGTTCGGCCGCGAGCTTGAGCGCCGCGTTGATGCGACGGCACTCCGGCTCAGCGAGGTTGCCCAGTCCCTGCGTCGGGTCGGACAGCATCGCGACACGGGTCATGCCCTCTGGCACGACGTCGGTGTAGGTGGTCAGCAGACCCACGACGATGTGCGCGGTGTTGTTGGCCGGCGGCCGGTCGGTCGGGACGAGGGTCTCGCCGTCGGCGTCGAGCTCCAACTCCTGGAAATGACCCCGCGGGAACGCCGACGCGTCGCCCTCGGCCGGCGTGAGCATCTGGACGATCTCGTAGGGGTAAGGCGTGCCGAACCGCTCGGCCGTCATGACCTTCTGGGCATAGCGGGTCAGCGATCGGATCGGCTCCGGGCCAGGGTCGCCGAACCGGATCGTCGTGCCCGTGCGCCCGATGCCGTCGACGGTGAGGACCTTGTCCTCCTCCAGTGCGGCCCCGGAGTCCTCGTCGACGATGACATGGCCCTCGTCGTCCCGCACGGGCTGGTGGACGTGCAGCACCACCTTGTCCAGCCCCGCGCCCTTGGCCAACGGCAAGTAGTTGGCGGCCAGGGCCGGCCACTCGCTCGGAGGCACCTCCCAGGTGGGTCGAACCCACAGCACCAGCCGGTTGGCCGAGGGCCGCTCCCGCGGCGGATAGTGAGCCAGCGCCGAACGCATCGCGGCCAATGCCTGCAGGCCGACCCGCCCGAGCCGGGGGTAGGTCTCCCGACCGGTGTCCTCGTCGCGGACCTTGAGCAGGTCGCGGACCTCGGCCACCGCGAATAGGCGACGGTCCTTGGGGTTGTCCTTGGCGACACCCGCGAAGAGGTAGACATCCTCGGGGGAGTGCAGCCGCTCGAGCGTGAAGTTGGACAGTCGCCACAGGTCAAGGCGCTTGCCGAGCATCGGGTGCAGGTTCCGGTAGAGCAGGTCCTCGACGAACGACCCGTCCGGTGCCTGCCGGAAGGTCAGGTGCTGGGTGCCCTGACCCTGCGCGTCCGAGTCGCCCCGACTGGTGATCGTCAGGTCGAGGCGGTGCAGTCGGCGGCCGAAGTCGCAGTTGTCCAGGCAGCCCAGGGCTTCCTCGACGAGGGCCTCGATCTCGGGTCGCTGCTGGTCTCGCCACAGCACGAGGTCGACGACGACTTCGCGTTCCTGCGGGACTGCCTCGAGGTGGTCCTTGATGGCCGAGGCGAGGTGCGAGAGCTCGGTCGTCGGGGCGTAGGAGACCACCAAGTGGACCGGCATACCCTCGTGTTCGTAATCCGCCACCCCGAGCAGGAAGCCGCCGACCTCGTGCGAGCCGACCCCGAGCAGCCCGCGGATGCGGTAGAAGCGCCGGGTGTAGACCTCCAAAACGGCCTTCCGGTATGCCGTCTCACCGTCGGCCCCAGCCTCGAGCCAGGCGTCGAGTAGGTCCCGGCGCAGCGGGTGAGAGGCGGCGACGAGCGCCTCGATGTGCAGCTTACGCGTGGCACCTTCGGCACCGGCCCGCAGCGCGCCGAGGTGCTCTCGGGCGGCGGTTTGGGCCTTGGCCGCAGCGCGCAGCATCGCGGGCTCTTCGAAGACGTGGAAGATCACGTCACGGGCGAGGTCGGCGACGTTGGGCTGGCGGCCCTCGGAGGCAGCGACGAGACGGTCGAGGCGCCGACGGCTGTCGGGGGTGGCCAGGTGCTCGAGTTCGCCGGCATGGGCCAGACGTCGGTTGAGGATCGCCGTGATCGCCGGCACCATCTCCGGAACGCGGGCGAACGAGCGGAACAGCCACACGGTGGCAGACTCCAGCGATCGGGTGCGAGTCAGCCCCGCGACGCCGTAGCGCGACAGGGCGCGCTCCAGCCGGCGGCGATAGCGCTCGGGCAGACCGGCCTGGTCGGCATCGAGCCATTGCAGGTAGGCCAAGAAGTATTCCTGGGTGTTGACCGTCGCCATGCCGTCCGTACCGGAGGTCTCGGCCTCGGTGCGCGGACGATAGAGCGCGCCGAGGTCGGAGAACAGGTCCAGCAGGGTGTTTTCGCTCTCCACCAGCACCGGGTCGTCGGCGGGCAGGCTCGCCGCAAGGGCAGCTTGACGCTTGAGCAGCGCTTTGAAGATGTCGGGATCGAGGTCATACCCCAGCAGGTAGTCACCGAGGCGGGCGTGCACCCAGGAGGCGTCCTTGTCCTCGGGGGTGCCGTTGGCCAGCGCCAACGACCCGAGGTCGACCGACCCGTGCCCCTCGGGGACGGCCAGCTCCTCGTCGCCTTCCAGCGGGATTTGCAGGGCCGGGCTGTGCTGTGCCGCGGCCTTGATGCGCATGAGCGCGGCGCCCCGCTCGACCTGAGTGTTGTTGGTGACGGCCAGCGAGGTGACGACACCGTCGAAGGGGGAGGTGACCGTCGAGACCATCTTCATCGACTCAAGGACGGCCAGCGGCTGTCCGGCCGTCACCGTGTCGCCGGGAGCGACGAGCAGCGAGGACACCAGGGCCGGCCAGCCGGTGCGCACGACCAGACCGTCCTCGCGGCTGAGACTGTGGGCCACGCCGTCGACCTCGAGACGGATCTGGGCGCCCTGCTCGATGGCCACGACGCGGTGCTTGCGGCCGTTGCACGTGATGCGGCTTTCGAAGTCGCCGATCCGGTCGACGGTGCACTCGACGATCGCGGCGCCCTTGATCTGGTAGGTGCGAGGGCCGGTGCGGTCGACCCGCAGGCGGTAGTCCCGGTCAAGGTAGTGCAGTTGCACCTTGGTCCCGACCCGCTCGGGGTGCGCCGGCCGGCCGCGGGCTGCGCTGGCGTAGAACGCTGCATTGACCATGGCACTGTCGGATTCGTACGCCTCGACCGCCGCCGCGATGAGTGCGATCGGGTCGGCAGCGGGCACGAACGCCCCGTCAGCCAGCAGCCGGTCGTGCCAGCCCCCGTCGTGAGCCTCGTCGGGGTCCGCCAGCAGTCGGTCGACCAGGGCCAGCAGCGCGGAGCGGTTGCTCGCCCCGATCTCCATGACGACCGTCGTCCGCTCGAGTGCCCCGTGGATGCGGTCGAGTGCCTCGGCCCGGTCACGGCCCCAGGCGGTGATGGTCGCAATGAGCGGCTCGACGCGACCATCGACGGTGTCGCCCTCTCGAATGCTCGAGTCGAAGCGCACCCCGGTGCCCACCGGCAGGGAGAGCTTTTCGATCGACCCACCCGACGCGGCGAAACCCCGCAGCGGGTCCTGAGCCAACAGCCGCACTTCGACGGCGTGGCCGGTCGGTGCCGGAGGCTCGGGGTCGAGGGCCCCGCCGGCGGCGAGCTGCAACCGCAGGCCGATGAAGCTCGCCCCGGTGGTCTCCTCCAGCAACGCCCGCTCCGGACGGGCCAGGGTGTCGACGCCGAGCAGCCAGAACGACTCCCCGTCGTGTGACAGCGCGAACTCCACCGTCCCGGCACCCCGGTATGCCGTGGACCGCACCAACCGGCGCGCCGCGTGGGACATCGCCCCGGCCGTCGCCTCCGGCACCTTGCGGGCCGGCATCTCGGTGAGCACCTGGGTGGTGCCCCGTCGGATGCTGGAGTCACGCAGGCCCAGCGTCCACACCGTGCCGTGGTCGTCGGCGAGGACGTCGACCTCGATGCGACGCCACTGGTCGGGAGCCAGATCGGCCGGCAATGCCGCCAGACCAGCCTCGGCGGCGACCGCAGCGAGTTGCTCCTTGTCGGCCAGTCGCCTGATCAACGCCGCGTCCGGCCCGACGACAGTCAGCCCGGCCTGCTCCAGCAGCGCGACGAGCGCGGCGCGATCCAGGCATGGGGTGTGACCTAGCCATACCGTGTCGGCCCCCGAGCCGACGACCGCCTCGGCCACCACCTCCGGCGACAACCCGGCATACGGGTCGCCCCCTGGGGGTGTGGGCGGAGGGGTGATGATCTCGTCTGCCTCCCGGGCGTACCACGCCCGGTCGCGGCTCTGCTCCGTGACGACGATGGTCGTGATGTCACGGCCGTCGTTGCGGCGGTTGAGGTTGCCGACTGCGGCCAGGACGCGCACCACGGGTTCGCCGCGGTCCACGATCGCCAGACGAGAGATGTCCTTCACGGGGGCTCCGATTCGGTGAGGGGTCGGTGACAGGGACGGCGCGGGTCAGGGCTGGTAGGTCTCGCGCAACGCGGCGCCGACCGAGTCCGGGATGGGGGCGGGGAACGCAATGCTCTCGTACCCGTCCATCACCATGACGACGGCTCCGGTGCGGTCGACGACGGCACAGTCGAAGGAGCTTTCGCCGGTGGGAGTGGCGATCGCGTGCAACGGACCTTCGGCGGCGGCCGGGTCGAGCAGCACCCGCACCCGGCGCACCCGGGTGGGCAGTGCCATCCGGCCCTCGGTGCCGGCCTCCCACAGCCCGGAGGTCTGGAAGCACAGCTCGGCCAGGCGCGGGGCACTGACGAGCGGGGCATCCGCCGGGACGTGGTTGTCCGGAAGCGGGTCGACGAGCTTGGTCACCGATCCACCGCCCGAGCGCCAGGCCTGCGAGACGACCTGGTACGCCGGTCCGTGGAAGTAGAAGGTGTAGACCTGCTCGCCGTCGAGCTTGGCGCCGTCGGCCTTCTTGGGGACCTTGCGCGACTGCGCGACCACGTCGTCCTTGGTCAGGCGCACGGTGCCGACGAAGTGGGTCGTCGTCACCGGGGCGCTCTGGCCCGGGAGGGTCCGGTCGGCGGTGAGGGTGCACCGCACCAACAGGTCGCTGCCCTCAGCGGCCGGGGTTGCCTTGGCGGTGATCGTCACGGTGCGCGGCTGGTCGCGGAAGAACTTCACCGGGGCGAGGAAGTCGACATCTTCCAGGCCGTCCACGCGATAGCCCTCGGGGGCGATCAGCGCGGCCGCCTCGGCGAAGGACTCCATCCCCATGACCCCCGGCAGGACGGGTGTGCCGTCGATGCGGTGGTCGTAGAGGAAGGCTTGCTGGGCCGGGTCGAGGGTGGTGGTGACGACCAGGCCGTGGTGGACCGAGCCGGTGACCTCACCGATCATCGGGCCGGTGGCCCGCCCGCCGCGCAGTGCCGTCGTGTCGAACCCGCCGGTCTCGTGGTATTCGGCTGCCATCATGCCGAGCACGCCGGCGACGACGACCTCGCCGCTGTATGCCGATGCGGTGAGTTCGCGACGGATCCAGGCCACACCCGCGTCCGGCGGCAGCATCTGCACGCCGGCCATCTCCATGATCTTGGGGATGGAGCCACGGGTCGCCATGCCGATGCCACCCCAGGCGGTCCAGTCCAGGGCCAGGCCCCGGGTCTCGGGACGGGTGTGGCGCAGCGACGAGGTGATCTTGCACAGCAGGTCGTTGGCCGCGCTGTAGTCGGTCTGACCCTGGTTGCCGAAGCGTCCGGCGACCGAGGAGAACACGACGACGGCACCGACCGGCATACCGGCCGCTCCCGACCACACGGTGAACCACCCGGTGGTCTTCACATCGAAGACCAGGTCGTATTCGCGCGGCTCCTTCTGGGGCAGGTTGCGGCTGATCTCCAGACCGGCGGCGTGCAGCAGCACGTCGATCCGGCCGGAGCGCTCGCGCACGTCGGCCATGACGGCGGCCACGGCCTCGGCGTTGGTGAGGTCGACCGAGTGGTAGTGAACCGTGCCACCGGCCGCTTCGACAGCCTGGATCGCCGTGAGAGCGGCGGCCAGACGTTCGATCCGCGCGAGCTCCTTGTCGATGACCACCGGGGTCGGGCGCTCGCCGCGCTCCTTCATTCGGGCCGCGAGGGTCGCCTTGAGGCCGTCCTTGTCGGTGCGGAAGGCCGCCAGGTCGGGGTCGGCCGCATCCGGGGTCGGGGTGAGGTCGAGCAGGTGGAACGTGCCGCCCTGCGCGCCCTTGGCCAGGTCGGCCGTGATCGCCGAGACGATGCTGCCGGCCGCGCCGGTCACGAGGAACACCGAGTCGGGCGTGAGTGGCAGACCGCCCGGCCCGTCGGGGGAGCCGTCCGCCTGCAGAGCCGGGAACGGCACCTCCGCGAAGGCCACGCCCCAACGCAGTCCGTCGGCGTGGCCGACTTCGACTGCGCCCGGGTCACGCAGGGTTTCGTCCAGGAGCAGGTCGGCCAGGGCCGCCGTCTTACGGCTGGCGGGCAGGTCGACTGCCTTGACCAGGGCGTCCGGGCGCTCCTTCTTGTAGGACTTGGTGAAACCGGTGACTGCCCCGCCCATCGGGCTGGTCGCCCCCTGGGCGTCGTAGCCGTGGCGGCCACCGAGGCGGGTCGCCGACACGAGGAACGGGCTGTCATCCCACATCCGACGCATCGTCGTGTAGAGGGTCTTGACCCGACGGCGCAGCAGCTCGGTCCACGTGGCGAGGTCCAGCGCCGCGTGGTCGCCTTCGTCGTCGAGAGCAGGCAGCCAGTAGACGCCCGCGATCGGGCCGTCGGCCAGCCATTCGTCCAGTCGCGCGGACAACTGCTCGGTCGGTATGCCGGCCGGCAGGGTCAGTGCCGTGGCTCCGGCCTTGGCCAGTCGCTTGGTCAGGGCCTCTCCCACACCGCCCTCATCGAGCATGACGACGACGCGCGCACCCTTGAGCTCGACGCCGCTGGCCACGCACGCGGCGAGGTCGGGCCGGACCACAGCGACTGGGAGCCGCCGCGGCAGCGCGTCGATCGCTGTGAGGCTGCCTTGGATCACCTCGGGAGCCGCAGGTGCCGGAGCAGCAGGTGCAGCCGTAGCGGGTGCGGCGGCCGATCCCGAAGCGGCAGCTGCTGGAGCCGCGCTGGGGTCGGGTAGGCCGGCCTTGGAGCGGACCCAGCCGGCGACGTGCTTGATTGTCGGGAAGTCGCGCAGCTTGAGGCTGTCGTCGCGTTCGACGTCGTAGTGCGCGCGGACGGCGGCGAAGACTTCGGCTTGCTTGACGGTGTCGACGCCGAGGTCGGCTTCCAGGTCGAGGTCGGGGTCGAGCAGGTCGGCCGGGTAGCCGGTCAGGTCGGCGACGATGTCGATGACCTTCTGCATGACCTCGTCCGCACCGGGGGTGGCGGCCGGGGCTGCTGCTGGTGCCGAAACGGGGGCCACCGGTGCCGCTGCGTCCGGGGTAGCGGCGGCAGCGGGGGCAGCACTCGGCTCGGGTAGGCCGGCCTTGGAGCGGACCCAGCCGGCGACGTGCTTGATGGTCGGGAAGTCGCGCAGCTTGAGGCTGTCGTCGCGTTCGACGTCGTAGTGAGCGCGGACGGCGGCGAAGACTTCGGCCTGCTTGACGGTGTCGACGCCGAGGTCGGCTTCCAGGTCGAGGTCGGGGTCGAGCAGGTCGGCCGGGTAGCCGGTCAGGTCGGCGACGATGTCGATGACCTTCTGCATGACGTCGTCCGCACCGGGGGTAGCGGCCGGGGCTGCTGCGGCGGATGTGGTCGGCGCTGCCACGGGTGCCGCGCCAGCGACCGGGGCCGCACTGGGCTCGGGCAGCCCCGCCTTGCCGCGGACCCAACCGGCGACATGGCGCAGGGTGGGGAAGTCGCGCAGCTTCATCGTGTCGTCGCGCTCGACTCCATAGTGAGCGCGCACGGCGGCGAAGACTTCGGCCTGCTTGACGGTGTCGACGCCGAGGTCGGCCTCGAGGTCGAGGTCGGGGTCGAGCAGGTCAGCCGGGTAGCCGGTCAGGCCAGCGACGATCTCGGTGACCTTGGCCATGACCGGGTCAGCCACGGCTGCCGCTGGAGCGGTCGGGGCGTCCGCAGCGGCGGCAGTGGCAGCCGGTGCGGCGGTCGGTGCTGCCACGAGGGTCGCTGCCGGTGCGCTGTATTCCGGCAGGCCGGCCTTGCCGCGCACCCAGCCGGCGACGTGGCGCAGGGTGGGGAAGTCGCGCAGCTTCATCGTGTCGTCGCGCTCGACCTGGTAGTGCTCGCGGACGGCGGCGAAGACTTCGGCCTGCTTGACGGTGTCGACGCCGAGGTCGGCTTCCAGGTCGAGGTCGGGGTCGAGCAGGTCAGCCGGGTAGCCGGTCAGGCCCGCGACGATCTCGGTGACCTTGGCGATGACCGGGTCGCCGGCGTCGGCTGCCGGGGCGGCAACCGACGGTGCAGCGGCCGCGGCTCCCGCTGACGCAGCAACCGGAGCAGCCGCGGGCGCGGTCGGCTCGGGCAGGCCGGCCTTGCCGCGGACCCAGCCGGCGACGTGGCGCAGGGTGGGGAAGTCGCGCAGCTTCATCGTGTCGTCGCGCTCGACCTGGTAGTGCTCGCGGACGGCGGCGAAGACTTCGGCCTGCTTGACGGTGTCGACGCCGAGGTCGGCTTCCAGGTCGAGGTCGGGGTCGAGCAGGTCGGCCGGGTAACCGGTCAGGCCCGCGACGATCTTGGTGACTTGGTCGAGCACCGGGTCGGAGACGACGGCGGCAACCGGGGCAGCAGCTGCCGCCGCGGCAGCGGGGGCCGCTGTGGGCGCGGTCGGCTCGGGCAGGCCGGCCTTGCCGCGCACCCAGCCGGCGACGTGGCGCAGGGTGGGGAAGTCGCGCAGCTTCATCGTGTCGTCGCGCTCGACCTGGTAGTGCTCGCGGACGGCGGCGAAGACTTCGGCCTGCTTGACGGTGTCGACGCCGAGGTCGGCTTCCAGGTCGAGGTCGGGGTCGAGCAGGTCGGCCGGGTAACCGGTCAGGCCCGCGACGATCTCGGTGACCTGGTCGAGCACCGGGTCCACCGGCGCGGCCGGCGGCTCGGGCGCGGCAACGGCAACCGGAGCCGGAGCGGCAACGGGTGCCGGAGCCGGAGCCGGAGCCGGAGCGGCAACCGGTGCCGGGGCTGCGACTGCGGGAGCGGGCGTGAACGCGGGGCTGGCCGACACAGCGGGAGCCGGCACACCGGCATACCCGGTCGTGCCGAGCGTCGGAGCGCCCATGCGACCGGCGTAGGGGATCGCCAGGCGCACCTTCGGGACCACCGGGGTCGCGGGGGCGCCGACGTCGACGATCCGCAGTCGGCGGTGGTCGACCTCGAGGACGCTGTTGGTGTGGCCGCTCAGGCTGTCCAGCCACCGCTGCCAGGTTGTGGGGTCGATGATCCGGTAGGCGTAGCCGAGCTCGTGCGGCGCGCGGCGGCGGCCGTCGGGCATCGGGGTCCAGCGGGTGAGGGTCATCGCGACCTGCGAGCCGAAGCCCGCGGCCAGACGCAACGCGTAGTGGATCGGGTAGGGGCCACCGGTCGACAGGTTGAGCACGCCGAGGTCGGGATCGGGCTCCTTGTAGTTGGGCACCGGAGGCACGATGCCGGTCTCCAGGGCCTTGATCGCCACGACATCCTCGATGCCGGCGCCCATGGCGTGACCGGTGAAGCCCTTGGTGTTGGTGATGACGATCTTGCCGGCGTTGGCACCGAAGCAGCCCCGCAGCGCGTTGATCTCGGCCGCGGCACTGCCACCCCGGGCGGGGGTGTAGGTCTCGTGCGAGATGAACACCATCTTGTCGGCGATCTGGTCGCGCCGGATGCCGCGCTGTTCGACCTGGGAGACGAGGGTCTCCATGACGCCGCCGATGTGGCTGACATCCAGGCGTGAGCCGTGGAAGGCCGAGTTGGCGATAACGGTGCCCAGCACCTCACAGATCGGCCGCAGGCCGCGCTCGCGGGCCGCTTCGGCAGACTCGACGACGAAGGCGCCAGCGCCCATCCCGACGATCATCCCGTGACGACGGCGGTCGAACGGCGTGGCGGCGTCTTCGACTCGCTCGTCGGTCGCCGCAGCGCCCGAGGCCAGGAAGCCTGAGGTGAGCCACGGCAGCAGCCGGTCGCTGGTGGCGTCGTCGGCAGAGATCACGACGACCCGGCGGCACCGGCCCGAGCGGATCCAGTCCTCGGCGACCGCTGTCGCCTGCGTGGTGCTCGCGCACGCCGCGTTGACCTGGGTGTTCGGGCCTCGGGCACCGATGATCTCGGCGAACTGGGAGTGACCCATCGAGAGTGCCCGGAACAGGAAGCGCCGGTCGAACTGGAAGTTGGCCTCCTCGATGGCCCTCGTGAGCTCGGCGATGAGGGCGTCGACCTCGGCCAGGGCAGGGTCGCCCTCGGGCAGCCGGGAGCGCAGGCCGTGCAGGGCGAGCAGGTTCTCGCGGCGCCCACGATCGACCCCGTAATCCTCAAGGGCTTCGGCGAACCGGTCGTAACCCGGGAAAGCGGAGGCGAAGACCACACCCGTGTCGTCGCGCATCGACTCGGGCAACCCCCAGCGGTCGGGCAGTTGAGTGCCCAACGTTGTGGTCTTGTAGCGCATGACCAGCGGGATGCCGGCGTCTCGCAGGGCATCGAAGCCGGCGGCGATCGCCAGGCGAGACGCATTGTCCAGCGCCTGGTCGCGGGCGGTGTCGATGGCGAACTGCTCGACGACGTCGAGCGGGGCGTGCCTGCCGGCCAGCTTGATGACATCCGCCGGGTCGTCGATGGTCTTGAACGAGCCGCCACCGCTGGCGTCCTTGACCAGGCGGGTGATCCGCATGTCGGCCATCCGCTGCCGGACGTCCTGGGGCAGCGAGGTGATGAACTGCTGGCCGGCCAGGATGCGCGCGATGTTGTCGTCGTCGAAGGTGCGCTCCACACCGGGCAGACCCAGGGCGGCACCGGTGATGACGACCGGCTCGTTGGCGTCCTGGGCGGGGACGTACTCCACCCGGGGCTCAGGGGCGGGGGCCGGCGCCTGGTATGCCGTGCTGCCCGCTCCCGGGGCAGCGCCACTTGCGCCGTAATACAGGCTCATGCCTTGCTCGAGCACACCGGCGAAGAGCTTGCCGAGTTCGCTGATGACCTCGTCCGAGGTCCCGCTCGACGCCCGGGGGGCAGCCGCAGCCGGGGCGACCGGAGCGGCAGCAGCGACCGGAGCGGCAGCAGCGGCAGCAGGAGCGGCAGCAGGAGCCGCGACGGGGACGTGGACTGGGGCGAACCCGTGCCCCGCGGCATACAAGCCGCACAAGGCCTGGTTGACGGCCACGGCATCTCCGAGCTTGGGGTGGTTGGTGAACAGGGCCATCACGTCGTCGTGCTTGGCGCCCAGGACGTCCTCGACGAAGCCGTGCAGCGCCTTCTTCGGGCCGACCTCGACGAAGACTCGAGCGCCGGCGGCATACAGGGTCTGCAGGCCCTTGACGAACTGGACCGGTGAGGCGATCTGGCGGCCGGCGTAGTCGAGCATGGTGTCGACGGTCGCGTCGGCGGGGTAGAACTCGCCGGTGACGTTGGCGACGATCGGCAGCGACGGCGGGCGCATGTCGAGGCGGCGCAGGGCGTTGCCGAACGGCACCGACGCGGGCGCGACGATCGCTGTGTGGAAGGCGTGGCTGACCGGGATGCGCACAGCGTTCATGCCCATCCCGAGGAAGGTCTCGACGACCTTCTCGACCGCTGTGGTCGCGCCGCCGACGACGGCCTGCGAGTAAGAGTTGATGTTGGCGATGACGACGTAGCCTTCGGCTGCCGCGACGACCTTCTCGATCTCGGCGAGCGGCCCGAAGACCGCCGCCATGGCACCGTTGTCCTCGACCGACACCTTGGCCATCTCACGACCGCGGGCGCTGACCGCTTCCATGGCCGCATCGAGGGTGAGGGCACCGGAGGCGACCAGGGCGCCGTATTCACCCAGGCTGTGGCCCATGACCATGTCGGGCGAGATGCCATACGCCGCGAGCAGGCGGGTCAGCGACAGGTCGGTGGCGAGCACCGCCGGCTGGGTGATCTCGGTCTGCATGAGCTGCTTGTTGGCCGCCTTGACCGCGGCCTCGTCGTTGCCGTCGACATAGATGAACGACGTCAGCGGGCGACCGAGCAGCGGGGTCATCACCCGGTCTGCCTCGTCGAAGGTCGCGTGGACGATCGGTTCACTGGTGTGCAGGTCACGCAGCATGTTGACGTACTGCGAGCCCTGGCCGGTGTAGAGGAAGGCGACCTTGGGTGCCGGGCCGCGACCGAGGAAGACGCCCTGCTGACGGAGCATCTTGAAGATCGCCGGGTTGCCGCTGGCCAGTCCCTTGGCGAGCTTGTCGAGCTTGCCGGCCAACTCAGCGGCGTCGCCGTAGTCGATCGCCACGCGCACGGCGGCGTTGGCCAGCGCCGGGTCCGGGGCGGCCGGGGCGGGAGCCGAGCCGGCCTTCGCGGCGGCGAGGTGGGTCTGCACCTGGGCGAGCAGGTCGGCGTCGTCGCGGCCACCGAGGACGAGCGCTCCGCGCAGCGGGGTCTTGCGGGGTGCGTCGACGTATGCCGTGACCGGCGCCGAGGCGCTCGATCCGGCACCGCCGGCAGCTGCGCCACTAGCGCCGGGCACGGCGGCGGCGGCATACACCTTGGGGCGGGGCTTGTGGCGACCTGGGACGTGCTCCTCGACGACGACGTGGAAGTTTGTGCCGCCAAACCCGAAGGCGCTCACGCCACCACGGCGGATGCCTGCCGCGGGGGTCTCCCAGGGGCGCAGCGTCGTGTTGACCGCGCAGGGCGAGGTGTCCCAGTCGACGTTGGGGTTGGGGTTGACGAAGTTGAGCGAGGGGGCGAGGACCTTCTCGTGCAGCGACTTGACCATCTTGAACAGTCCGGCCGTGCCGGCCGAGGCCTTGAGGTGGCCGATGTTGGACTTCACCGACCCAAGGGCGATCGAGCGCGGCTTGGCGCCGGCAGCTCCGAAGATCGCGGTGAGGCTCTCCAACTCGGTGGCATCGCCGACGCTCGTCGACGTGCCGTGGGCCTCGATGGCGCTGGCTGTCGCGGGGTCGAGCCCGGCCCGCTCCCAGGCCCGGGCGACGGCCAGCTTCTGCCCGACTGGGTTGGGGGCGGTGATGCCCTTGCCCTTGCCGTCGGAGGAGCCGCCGACCGAGAGGATGACCGAGTAGATCTTGTCGCCGTCGCGCTCGGCGTCCTCGAGACGCTTGAGCACGAACAGCGCCGCACCCTCACCCATGACGAAGCCGTCCGCGCCGGCGTCGAATGGCCGGGTACCGCTGGCCGAGAGCGCACCGATCTTGCAGAACTTCACGAAGGCGTCGACGCCCATGTTGCGGTCGATGCCACCGGTGATGACGGCGTCGTACTGGTGGTCGTTGAGCCCGAGGATCGCGGAGTTGAGCGCGGCCAGACCGGACGCGCACGCGGCATCGGTCGTGTAGTTGGGGCCACGCAGGTTGAGGACGTTGGCGACCCGGCCGGCGATGACGTTGGACAGCTCACCGGGCATGGTGTCCTCGGTGATCTCGAACATGTTGTCCAGGTAGCCCGCGCGGGTCTCTTCGATGATCGCGTGTTGCGCCTCGGGGGAGAGGCTGCGCAAGGTCGCCGACTCGGCCAGTCGCTTGAGCGCCTCGGGCAGCTGGATGCGCATCGAGGACTTGTAGTGCTTCTCGCCGCCGATGGCGTTGCCGAGGATGACCGCGACCCGGTCACTGTCGATCGACCAGTTGGGCCAGCCCGCGTCCATGAGCGCGCGCCGAGCGGCCGAGAGCGCCCAGCGCTGGCCCTCGTCCATCTGGGCAGCCACCGTCGGAGGGATCGGCAGGCGCCAGCGGATCGGGTCCCATTCGAACTCGCGGACCCACCCGCCGATGATCGAGTACGTCTTGTCGCGCGCGCTGTGATCGGGGGAGTAGTACAGCGCCGAGTCCCACCGGTCGGGCGTCACTTCGGTGATGCAGTATCGGCCGCCGGTGATATTGGCCCAGAAGGCGTCACCGTCGGGGGCCATCGGCATGATGGCGGCGAGTCCGACTACGGCAACAGGGTGGACGTCGGTCATGGTGGGTCCTTCCGGTGGATCCGGTCGTGCGTCACGTCGAGCGAGAGGCGAGAAACGTCGAAAACACTGCAGGTATGCCGTCCCCGGCGCCCGACGTCGGTGGCGGGCACTGGGGTGTCGGGAGAGCGACGCCGCGCGCCGCTCTCCCGGTCGTCAAGTCGTGAGACGGGATGGGTCAGCCGCGCCGGTCATAGAGTGCGTCGGCGACGTAGTCCATGTCGGTGACGAGCCCGGCTTGGGCCGCCTGGATCGCGGCCGTCGGGATGTTGGCGACGGCGGCCACGGCGGGGCTGCCGGGGTCGGCCGCACCGGCGACCCAACGGGAGCCGTCGAGGGCCACCCGCGCGGCGGCCTCCCGCGCGTAGACGCGGGACATCGCCGCGAAGGTGTCGGCGTCGAAGCGGTGCAGGCTCTTCTCGTGGGCCGAGTCGGTCTGCGCGGCTGCCGCGCGCTGGGCGAAGACCTCGGCACCCTCGCAGAAGGCGATCAACTCGCCGAGCCGGAAGAGGATGTGCTGGTTGCGGGTCAGGCGCCCGGTCCGGCACGCCTCGAGGACCACAGCGAGCGCCTCGCACGCCAGGCCGGCGATGTCGGCACCGACCCGCGGGTGCTGGGCGTGCAACCGGCGCAGCGCCGCTCCCTTGTCACGGTAGTAGCCGCCCTGGGTCTTGAGGTGCTGCTGCCAGCGGTCACGGGCGATGGTCATCTCCATGATCTCGGAGGTGCCTTCGTAGATCGTCGTGATCCGCACGTCGCGCTTGACCTTCTCGACGACATACGGGCGGGTGTAGCCGTAGCCACCATGGGCCTGGATGGCGGCGTCGGCAGCAGCGTTGCCCGCCTCGGTCGCGAGGTACTTGGCGATCGCGCCCTCGGTGTTCATCGCGCCGTTGAGGCCTAGGCCGCGGTCGATCTTGTCGGCGGTGTCCTCGATGAAGGCCCGAGACGCCTCCAGCCGCACGGCGTGCGGAACGATGAGCTTGTGGGTGTAGCCCTGCTTCTCGCACAGCAGACTGCCACCCTGGACGCGGTTCATGGAGTACTGGATGGCCCGGTCGAGGGCCTCCCAGCCGCCACCGAGACCGAACGCCGCGACCATCAGGCGGGTGTAGCCGAAGACCTGCTGAGCCTGGACCAGACCGCGCCCTTCGACACCACCGATGAGGTTGGCCGCGGGGATGCGCACGTCGTCGAGGAAGAGGGCTGCGGTGTTGGACAACCGCAGGCCGTGCTTGTCCTCGGGGGAGCGGAGCTGAATCCCTCGGCGCCCTTCTCGACGACGAACCACGACGGGCCGGCCTCGGTCTTGGCCAGGATCGTCGTGTAGTCGGCGATGGTGCCGTTGGAGATCCACTGCTTCTTGCCGTTGATGATGTATTCGACGGTCTGGCCGTCGTCACCCTGCACTGGAGTGGCCGTGGTCTCCAGCGCCCCCAGGTCCGGAGCCCGCCTCGGGTTCGGTGGCGCCATAGGCAAAGACGACACCCTCGCGGGCGATGGCACCGAGCCACAGTTGCTTCTGTTCTTCGGTCGCGCCGACGACGATCGGGTCCGAGCCGAGGAAGGTCGCAAAGACGGCGGTCGCCAGGCCGATGTCCTTGCGGGCCATGACCTCGCACACCCGATAGGCGTCGAACGCCCCGCCGTCCATCCCGTCGTAGGCCTCTGGGACGAAGACGAGCTGCACGCCGAGCTGCTCGGGGTCGGACATGGCCCGGACGATGTCCTCGGGGCAACGGTCCTCGTGGTCGAGGTCCAGCTGCAGCTCGGGGGACATCGCCGCGTCGACGAAGTCGCCGAGCGCTTCGAGCATGAGGTTGAGGCTTTCCAGGTCCAGTCCGGCACCGCCGACGTGGCTGAAGGTCTCGGTGGTCTCGCTCATCGTGTCGTCCTTGCGCTGGGAGAAACGGGATCAGGCGGTTGAGCTAACGGTTGTGCAGGTGGTGGTACGTCGGTCGTGCGCTTCTTCGGTGGCAGGCGGATCATTCGGGCACGGCTGCTGCCGTGTCGAGC
Source organism: Actinomycetales bacterium (assembly GCA_016710385.1). Taxonomy (GTDB): domain Bacteria; phylum Actinomycetota; class Actinomycetes; order Actinomycetales; family Dermatophilaceae; genus Phosphoribacter; species Phosphoribacter freyrii. Next base: position 6,163 of record JADJVX010000017.1, on the reverse strand, counting down.
AGGTCGGGTCGGACCGAACGCAGCAGCACCTCGGCGACGTCGGTGACCTCGACGCCCACCGCGCGGCCTTCCTGCTGGCGTTGGGCGACTCCGTCGCTGAGCATGGTGATGCAGAACGGGCACGCCGCGGTGACGAGCGAGGCCGAGGTGGCGATGGCCTCGTCGGCGCGGTTCTGGTTGATCCGCGTGCCGAGGGTCTCGTCCATCCACATCCGGGCGCCGCCGGCGCCGCAGCAGAACGAGCGCTCGCGGGTGCGGGGCATCTCGGTCAGGGTGGCTCCCGGCACCGCGCCGAGCACCTCACGGGGTGCGGCGAAGATCCGGTTGTGCCGACCGAGGTAGCACGGGTCGTGGTAGGTCACCGAGGCGTCGACCCGAGCCACCGGGGTGAGGCGCTTCTCGGCGACCAATCGGGCCAACAGGGTCGTGTGGTGGACCACCTCGTAGTGGCCACCGACCTGCGGGTATTCGTTGGCCAGCGTGTTGTAGCAGTGTGCGCAGGTGACGACGATGCGCTTGGCACCGACCTCGTTGAGGGTCTCCACGTTCTGCATCGCCAGCATCTGGAAGAGGAACTCATGCCCCATCCGGCGAGCCGGGTCGCCGGTGCAGGTCTCACCCTCGCCGAGCACCATGAACTCCACCCCAGCCTCGTGCAGCAGGGTCGCGACCGCCCGTGCGGTGCGCTTCGCGGTGTCGTCGAGGGCACCTGCGCAGCCGACCCAGTAGAGGTACTCGACGTCGTCGGGGATCTTGTCCTCGCCCGCGGCACCGAAGACCCGGACCTCGAAGTCCAGCGACTCGGCCCACTCCAGGCGCATCGAGGCGCCCAGTCCCCATGGGTCACCGGCGTGCTCGAGGTTGCGCAGCATAATGCCGGCCTCCTCGGGGAAGGCCGACTCCATGAGCACCTGGTAGCGGCGCATGTCGACGATGTGGTCGACGTGCTCGATGTCGACCGGGCACTGTTCGACGCAGGCACCGCAGGTGGTGCAGGACCACAGCATGTCGAAGGGCACGACGCCCTCGCCGGAGACCCCGTGCTCGTCCACGCGCGCGGTCTCGTCGCCCATCGGGCCGACGAGCGGCTTCTCGGCTTCGGCGCTGGCAGCCTCCGGTATGCCGGTCGGCTCGGTCCCCTCGGGTGCCTCCTTGGTCGCCAGCAGGTAGGGCGCCTTGGCCAGGGCATGGTCGCGCAGGGTCATCATGAGGACCTTGGGCGAGAGTGGCTTGTCGGTGTTCCACGCCGGGCACTGGCTCTGGCAACGGCCGCACTCGGTGCAGGTGCCGAAGTCCAGCAAGCCCTTCCAGGTGAAGTCTTCGATCTTGCCGACACCCATGAGGTCGTCGTCGCCCGGGTCTTCGAAGTCGACTTTCTTGCCACCGGAGTAGACCGGCTGCAGCGCGCCAAGAGCACGTGGCCGGCGGGCAAAGGCGACGTTGGCGATCGACAGGAAGATGTGCAGGTGCTTGCTGTAGGTGACGAAGATCGTGAAGCCGAGCAGCACGGCCAGCGAGATCAGCAGGAGCACCGTCTCGAGGATCTCGTTGGTCGACTCGCCGAGCGGGTGGAACAGCGCGGCGAACCACTGCGACGCGAAGGCCCCCTGGAGGAACGTCAACGGCGCATCGGCGGTGCCGGCCAGTTCGTTGACCCGCTGGGCGTTGATCGAGGCACCGCGGTAGGCCAGCAGGGTCCACACGACGTTGAAGATCATGAACAGGACGAACCAGGCCGGCCCAAGGTGCGAGCCGAAGAAGCGGCTGCGCCGACCGGGCCCGGCGGGCGCTTCTTTGATCCGGATCGCCACGAAGGCCGCGATCGCCGCGACGCAGAGCATGGCGAAGAGGTCTTCGACGAACCCGAACCAGGCCCAGTTGCCGAAGAACGGGATCTGGAAGCGCGGGTTGACCAGACCGCCGAAGGCTTCCAGCACGGTGAACAGCAGCACCATGAAGCCCCAGAACACCGCGAAGTGCGCGACGCCCGGCACCGTCCACTTGAGCAGCTTGCGCTGACCGGCGACTTCCAGGAGTTCAGCCTTGACCGCCGCCCCGGTTTCGGGACGGCGGTCACCCTGCAGCGGCTGGGCGGTGCGGCCCAGCCGGACGAGGAACATCAGGCGGCGTCCGGCGATGCCCAGGCAGACCAGGGTGAGCAACAGGCCGAGGATGAACCGGACCGCCATCATCGATAAGTCTCCTTCGTGCTGTATGCCGTGCAGGTCGGGCAGGCCGTGCGGGTCGTCGGGGGGCGCGGCGACCTCGGGGGTCGCTGCTCGGGAGGGTCAGCCCTTGCGCTTGGCCACCTCGTCGACGAGGGCCGGCAACACCGCGTGCAAGTCGCCGACGACACCGAAGTCGGCGATCTGGAACAGCGGCGCCTTGGCGTCCTTGTTGACCACGACGATCGTCTTGCTGCTCTGCATCCCGGCGCGGTGCTGGATGGCACCGGAGATGCCGGCGGCGAGGTAGAGCGACGGGGCGACGGTCTTGCCGGTCTGGCCGACCTGCAGCTCGTGGGGTGCCCAGTGCTGGTCGGTCACCGTGCGAGGCACCGACCGCTGCGCCGAGGGCGTCGGCGGTCTTCTCTATGACCCCGAAGCCCTCTTCAGAGCCCACGCCACGGCCACCGGCCACGACCATCGCCGCGTCGGTGAGCTCGGGACGGCCAGTCGAGACCTTGGGCTCACGGGAGTCGACCTTGGCACCCTTGGCGCCATCGCTGACGCTCACGTCGACGGACTCGACGCCAGCGCTGGCCGGCGCGGCTTCGGCCGACGTGGCGTTAGGGCGCATGGTGACGACGGCCGGGCCACGCAGCACCTGGCTGGTGGCCTGGAATCGACCCGCGAAGACAGTCTGGACGGCCGACACCGTGTCGCCGTCGAGGCTCACCGTGGTGGCGTCGGGAATGATGCCGGCGTTGAGCCGGACCGCGACCCGGGCGGCGACGTCCTTGCCCTCGGGGCCGCTGGTCACGAGGATCGCGACCGGGTTGCTCGCCTGGGCGATCTGCACGACGGCCTCGGCCTTGGGCAGCGAGAGGAACTCCTGCATCTCGGGGGCGCCAACGGCATACACCTTGGTCGCGCCGTATTCCGCCAGCTGCGAGACGACCTGATCGGACGCGTCGCCGAAGACGACGGCGGCCGGCTCACCGCGCCGCGTCGACGCCGAGGTCGGCTAGCGACATGGTCTGGATGGGCTTCTTCTTGGCGCCCATGATCGCCTTGAAGGCGGGGTAGCGGGCCTCGCCGGTCTGGTCGGTCACCGACACGACAGCAGGCAGCGACACGCTGACCCGTTCGCTGGCGACGTCGGTGTCGCGGCGGATCGACACCGTGCTGCCGTCGACCGACAGCTCACCGGCGAAGGTCGCCTGGTTGGCCCCGAGCCGGTCGGCAACCATCGAGGGCACGACCGACAGCTCGGCATCCGTGGATGCCATACCGGTGAGGACGAGGTCGTAGCCGATCTTTTCCAGGGCCTTGGCCAGGACCAGCGAGGTGCCCAAGGCGCAGGATCCGTGGATCGCGTCGTCGACGACGTGGACGGCGCTGGTGCCGCCGATCGCCAGGGCCTTGCGCAGGCCTTCGGTGGCCTTGGCCGGGCCGACGGTGAGGAAGACGACCTCGTCGGCCGCACCGGACTCGGCCAGCCGAGTGGCCTGCTCGACGGCATACTCGTCAAGCTCGGAGAGGCGTCCCTCGACGCCCGCGCGGTCGACCGTGAGGTCGGGCGCGAACTTCCAGGTCGCGGTGGGCTCGGGCACGTACTTGACCAGGACGACGATCTTCATGCGTGGCTGACCTGTCTTCTCAAACGGACTGTCGGACGGGTGGGGAGGCGTGCGTCAGGCAAGAGCCTGCCAGCTTTGGCGGAATCGGCAAGTGGGTCATAGGTCCCCTACCGGTCGGTAGGGAATCCCGTTGTCCCAAGCCCGTTCTGCTGAGCCGAGATTCACTTGTCGGGGGTGCGATACCTCTCGTGCAGAACGCTCTCGTCGGCGGCGATCAGCGCCTCTTCGACGGGCTCGAGGTCGACCCGGTTGGGCGGCCCGATGGTGCCCTTCGCGATCGTGGCGCGACCCTTGTCGCGCAACCGCGCCTCGATCTTGGCCGCCGCCGACGTGAGCAGATAGTTGATCGCGATGAAGATCAGCGCGATGACGATGAGAGCGGGCACGGGGTTGGACTTGTAGGACCCGATCTGGCTGAAGGTGGTGAGCAACTCGGGGTAGGTGATAATCGCCCCGAGCGCGGTGTCCTTGAGGATGACAACGAGCTGACTCACCAAGGCCGGCAGCATCGCGGTAATCGCCTGGGGGAGCAGGATCGATCGTAGCGTCTGACTGCGGGTGAGCCCGATGGCCAGCCCCGCCTCGGACTGGCCGCTGGGCAGTCCTCCCACCCGGGAGCGCAGCAACTCGGCCACCACGGAGCCGTTGTACAGGGTGAGGCCGGTGATGACGGCGGCCAGCGGGTTGATCGACGCCTCGAACACCCGATTGAACGAGAACAGGCCGAAGGCCGCGACCATCATGACGAGCACGGGCACCGAGCGGAAGAACTCGACGATGACCGTGCTGATCCAGCGGATTGCGGCGTTGTCGGACAGCCGACCGATGCCGAAGAGCAACCCGAAGGCGCCGGCGAGGACGACCGAGATCGCGGCCGCCTTGAGGGTGTTGATCAAACCGGGGATGAGGTAGTTGACCCAGATGTCGCCAGTGAGGAACGGGGTCCACTTGGCCGCCTCCAGATTCCCCTCTTCGCCGCGAAGCGGGAGATCGCCTAGGCCAGGGCCAGCAGGGTGAGCACCGCGCTGACGATCATGATGAGGCGGTGCCGCGCGCGGGCCTTGGGGCCCGGGATGTCGAACAGAACCGAGCTCATCGCTTCACCGCCAGCTTCTGCGACAGGTGGGTGGTCACCAGGCCGATGGGCAGGGTGAGGATGACGAAGCCGATGGCGACGACCAGGAAGATCGGGACCATGAGGTCGGGCCGGTCTTCCTGCATGGTCTTCATGAGCCCGGCTACCTCGGCCACGCCGATGGCGGTGGCGACCGTGGTGTTCTTCGTCAGGGCGATGAGAGTGTTGCCCAGCGGCGTGATCGCGCCCCGGAATGCCTGTGGCAGAAGGACTTCCCGCAAGCTCTGGCCGAAGGTCAGCCCGATCGAGCGAGCCGCCTCGGCCTGTCCGGCCGGCACGGTGTTGACCCCACTGCGCAGCGCCTCGCAGACGAACGCGGCGTGATAGAACGCCAGACCGATCGTGGCCCACACCAGGTTGTTTCGCGCGAAATCGTCCGGAGACCGACATCCCGAGGTTGACGATGAACCCGATATTGCAGAACACGATGATGAGGGTGAGCGGAGTGTTGCGCACCAGGTTGACGTAGAGCGCTCCCAGCTTGTTGAGGAAGCCCACGGGTGAGACCCGCATGATCGCGACGACGGTGCCGATCACCAGGGCCCCCAGGGCCGACAGGACGGTGAGCACGATCGTGATGCGAAAGCTCCCAGCACGTTGTACTGGGAGAACAGTTCACCCATGGGATCGTCCTTCCACTGCTACGGGCAGGTATGCCGTCCGCCCGGGTGGGCGGACGGCATACCTCGCGGGCGGTGCTGGGTCAGGAGCAGGCCGCCGGGGTGGGCGGGTTGCCGGCGCCGGGCTTGTAGCCGGCCGGGCCGAGTTCTTGTCGACCGCCTTCTGCCACTCGCCACCGGAGATGTACTTGGTGATGGCGTCGGTGACCTTCTTGCAGAACTCCACGTCGCCCTTCTTGAGGCCGACGCCGTAGTTCTCGGTGGAGAAGGTCTTGCCGACGACCTTGAGCTTGCCCTTGTTGGCCTCCTGCGCGGCGTAGCCGGCGAGGATCGTGTCGTCGGTCGTCAGGGCATCGACGTTGCCCGCCTTGAGACGTCCACGCAGAGCGTGTAGGTGTTGTACTCCTGCAGGTTGACGCCCGGGACCTTCTTCTGGACGTTGGTCGCCGAGGTCGAGCCCTCGACCGAGCAGAGTTTCTTTGCCGGCGAGCGAGTCGACGCCGGTGATCGTCGTGTCGTCGGCGCGCACGAGCAGGTCCTGGCCGGCGATGAAGTAGGGACCGGCGAAGGAGACCTTTCCTTGCGAGCATCGGTGATCGAGTACGT
>JADJVX010000016.1 GCA_016710385.1 Actinomycetales bacterium | reverse complement strand
GGCCGCCGCGAGCGCACGTCCACGCGGTCCGTGCCCGGGCGCGTCCTGGCGCAGTGGCGGCGGGGACGGAGGTCTGGAACACTCCGCTCGTGGCCGAGCCGACCGCAGTTGCCCCGGCGCCGGGACAGCCCGGGACCGTCGGCCTGTCGGTTTGTGTCCTGGGCGGACTTCGGGTGAGCGTCGACGGCATACCGGTGGACGTCAGGGGGACGCTGAGGCGACGCCTGGTTCTCACGCTGGTCGCCGGTGGCGAGCGCGGGGTCTCGGTCGATGCCATCGCGGAAGCGTTGTGGCCCGACGGTCCGCGCCGGGAGGGCACCGCCAACGCGGTCCAGGCTCACGTGTCCAGGCTGCGCCGGCTGCTGGCACCGGAGCCAGCGTTGGCCGCGGCTCGGCTCGTATCCAGATCGGACGGCTACCTGTTGCGCCCGGACCAATTGGACCTGGCCGACCTGGAAGGCCGGATCGCCGGCGCCGAGGCAATGTCCGTGGCGGATCCCCTCGCGGCGTTCGCCGAGTTCAATCGGGCACTGGCGCAATGGCTCCCGCCCGTCGAGGAAGACTTGTCGGGGTGGAACGAGTTGGTTCGCCGACTCAAACACCGGATGCTCGGCGCCGAGGACATGTGGGCCGATCTGGCCGTTCGGTTGGGCGCCACCGGCGACGCCGACCAGATCCTCGACTTGGCTCGCGGCGCAGCCCACCCGCGAGACCAGATGGTGCCTGGCCATGCGGGCGTTGGCCGGAGCCGGCCGTCAGGTCGAGGCCCTCGAGGTGTATGCCGCGGCGCGGCATACCCTGCTGGAGGACTACGGACTCGAACCCGGCCGGGAGCTGCGGCTGACCCAGGAAGCGGTGCTGCGCCAGGACCTCCACCTGCATCGTCGGGCAGATCGGCCCACGACCGGCCTGGCCGCGCGATTGCCGCCACGCCCGGTCACCTCGTTCGTCGGGCGGGCAGCCGAGTTCGACCGGCTCGGACGTCTCGTCGCGGGCAGCCGGCTGATCACGCTGGTGGGCCTGGGCGGAGTGGGCAAATCGCGGCTGCTCGGTGAATGGGTGCACCGATCGGGTCGCGCGGGTTCGAGCGTGTGGGTGGATCTGCGTGGTGTGGCCTCGACAGAGCTGATCACCCGGGTGGCCGACGACCTGGGGCTGGTCCCGGGCGGGATCGAACCGGACCACGTCCTGGACACCATCGTGGCGGCGACCAGCGCCTTGCCCACCCTCCTGCTGTTGGACAACGCCGACGAGGTTGTCTCGGACGTCGCGGAGCTCGTCTCTGACCTATTGGGCCGCCTGCCCCAGCTGGTGGTGCTGACGACCTCGCGCAGCCCCCTGGGCCTGCCGGGTGAACGGGTCATGGCGCTCGCGCCGCTGGCGGTGGACCCCGTGGATCTCGGCAGCGCCGACAACTCCGGCGGGGGTAATGGCATGGCCGGGGCCCACAACACCGGTGCGGCGGACGCGGTGACGTTGGCGGCCTCTCGGCTCGACCCGGGGGCAACGCCCGAGGTGGCCCGGGAGGTGGCTCGTCGCAGCGGGGGTCTGCCGTTGGCGATCGAGCTGATCGCGGCATCGGGCATCGACGGGCCCCCACCGGGGTCGGCATCCGAGCTGGGCCTGGAGCGGATCACCGATACGGTGCTCGAGGAGTTGGCTCCGGATAGCGGCCAGTTGCTGCGTGCGTTGTTGGTCCTACCGGCCGGTGCCCCGGCGAGCCTGGTCGAGACCCTGACCCGAGGCATCGACGGACCACCGGCGCGTCGGCAGCGATTGTTGCGGGAGTTGGTGGGCACGTCCCTGGTGACGTCGGTGCCGGACCATTCGGCGACCGGTGGCTCGATGATCCGGTACCGAGTACTGCAGCCGATCATGGATGCGCAGTCCGGGCGGGTCGACGCCGCGGCTCGAGACGCGGCATACCAGGGGGTCGGAGCCTGGGTCGATGCTCGGCTGCGCGTCGACTCTTCGCCGTGACGAATGAGGCGGGTCAGCTGGAGTTGCTCGACGAGCTCGCCACGATCCGCCGGGTACTGACCTGGTGGTGCGCCCGCGACCCGCGGCGCTTCTTCCAGGCCACGTTGCGGATGAGCGATTTCTGGCGATGGGCCGGCCGGGCCCAAGAGGGCAAGGACTTGCTGCGTCAGGCCCTGGCGCTGCACGAGCCCGAGCCCGAAGAACGCGCCGATGCCCTGGTCCAGCTCTCCCTCGGGTCGGGACTGGGCACGATGGCTGCGGAGCTGCCGATGATCGAGCAGGCGCTCTCGATCCTGCGGGAAGCGGGCATCAGCGAGGGGCCGGTGTATGCCACCGCGCAGGGCGTTCGGGCCGTCGGCCTGGGCTGGCGCGGAGACCTGACCGGCTTCGAAGAGGCTTCCGCAGCCGCCCGGATGGCGGGGCCGGCGGACCTGGGCTCTCCCTTCTACCTCAACCTCGACCAGGCCATTGCGCTGAGTTGGGTGCTACGCGGCGACCCGGCGCGCGGCATACCGCTGGCACGGGGCACCGCCCAAAAATTCGCGGACCTTGGAGATTCCAATGCGGCGGCGGTCAGCATGCACTTCGCGGCGAACCTGGCCCGATTGGCGGGTCGTGACCCAGGGCCTGAGTTTGACATTGGCGACCGGATCGCCGAGCAGGCACTGCCTCACGTGCGCGCTCTGCTTGCGGGAGAACGGGCCCGGCATGCCCTGGTCAAGGGTCAGGCAGACGCCGTCGATCTGCTCGTGGAGGCGATCCGGCTGACCGAGCGCACCGGCAACCTGCGCACCGCGGCGGTGGGTCGACGGGAGCTCGGACTGCACCACCTTCGGCACGGCGACCGCGTGGCCGCCCGCTACGAGCTGACCCTCGCCGCCCACCGGCTGGGCCGATTGCATCGCGGGGAGTCTGCGCTGGCCCTCGCCGGCTTGGCCGCCCTGGAGGATGGCCCGACCCACCGGACCGACCTGGCCGCCGCCGCGTGGGCCCTGGCTCTGGCGCCGGACGGCGTGCCGTTGGGGCCGCTGGAACGGACTCGGTTGAGCACCCTTGTCGGTCCACCACCGGATCCGCTTCCCGAGTTGGAGGAGGCGATGCGGGTCCTCAAGGCGGAGGCACCGGGCGGCGACATCGATCCGGATCGGGTCGGTCAGCGCTGAGCTCCCGGGCAGCTCCAGAGCCGGCGCCCCCTCAGCCCCAGAGCAGTTCATGCAACCTGACCAGCGAGCCGGCGATGTCCTGGTGTGGGGGGAGATCGGCGTACCGGGCCATCGGGAGGGTCAACTCGACACGACGCACCGGCCCAACGGGTCCTCGCGCATTCCCATCGCCGCCGCGTCGCTACCGACGGGCGGAGGGACGAGCGCCCATGCCCCATCGGCAGCGGACGAAGTGGCCTGGCCCGCACTGGACACGACCGCCCTCACTTCACTTGTCCCGCCGTCGAGGGAAAGGCAGCATTCAGCCATCCGGACCTTCGGGCGCGAGGCCCACCCGGTCGAGAGCAGCTCTTCTGCCGAGGATGCTTCGCACCTGTTCTGCCGTCCACCATCTGGCCGGGATCCCTTGGGCGAGGGCGGATCCCGGCTCAGACGGGTGCCGTGCCGTCATGTCGTGCCTTCCGTCGGAGGATGCTGATGGGTGGATCGGGCGGCCCATCCGCTGTGCCGCTTGGCGGTGGACTCGAGCCTTCTCGATCGGACTGACAGACTGCTGACGAGTGCGCGCCGATCACGGTGCCGGTCGGGCTGTCGATGGGGTAGGGGCCGGTGTGACCGGTACGCGCCGGGCGTGGTGTCCCAGTGGATGCCCTGAGCGCTCACCCTGCAGATGAGCCGATCTCGGTGAACGATGCCGTGGTGTCGTGGGCACAGCAGGGCGCCGTTCGACAGGTCAGTCAGTAGCTCCGCCATCGGTCCAGTGCACCAGGTGGGGGGCGTCGCACCAGGTCGGTGGAATCGTGCAACCGGGGAAGCTGCAATGTCGGCCGCGCTGCCACAACGCCAGGGTCTGCACCGGGCTGAACAATCGGCTGCTGCGGCCGAGGTTGAGCGGGGTCCCGGTGCTGGGATCCAGGGCAACGGGCGGGATCTGGGCGTCGCAACTGAGCCGGCCTGCCGTGTCGGAGCCGAGCAGTGTGCCTACGTCGGGGCCGATGGCGGCTCCCGAGCCGGTGCCGCTGGCCAACTAGTCGGCGG
>JADJVX010000015.1 GCA_016710385.1 Actinomycetales bacterium | reverse complement strand
CCACGAGGTGGCCGTAGTCGACCTCACGCACCGGGGCGACGTCGTTGGCGTACACGTCGAAGTCGAAGTGCTGGGGCGCCGTGCCGGGGGCGACCGTGCGCCGCACCGGCACGACGATCGTCCCGTCCGTCAGGTGCACGTCACGCCCACGCCCGGACGGGTCGACGTAGCGGGCGTGGACAGTGGCGGTGGAGTTGGGGGTGCCGGTGGGGCCGACGATGTCGGCGAGGGTGACGCGCAGCGTCTTCATGCTCTGGTGCCTCAGTTCTTGTCGTGGCGGGGGTCGAGTCGTCGGGCGAGGGAGCGGAGACCTTGGGCGGTCAGGATCAGCGCGACCACGGCGGTCGTGACACGCATCTCGTCACGGCGGTGGGGCTTGGCGCGCTTGGCGAGGACGTAGGAGATGCCGCCGCGAGGTCATGGCCGATCGTGCTTGGCGTCGTAGTAGGTCGCGTCAGCCTTGAGGTCCGAGGAGTAGATCGTCTCGGGCAGGGTCGTGCCGGGGATGATCGTCGGCTCCGTGGTGATGGTGACCGCCTCACCCGACGAGGCCGCGATCGTCACCTGGGGCGAGACGTTGGAGGCCGCGGTGAAGCCCAGCGCGGACGAGAGGACGCCGAGGGCAGCGGACGCGCCGATCACCCACGACGGGATCCCTGCACCGGTGGCGGTGCAGTAGGTGGCGACCATGCCGAGGACGAGCCCTGCCAGTCCCCACGCGAGGTAGATGATCCGGCGGGCGTTGTCGGGGATGCTCGTGAAGGGGTTCATCGGGACGCCTTGATCCGGGCCACGACGGCATCCACGATCGCGTCAGCGGACACGCCGCCACTGGCGACCTTGGCGAGGTCGGCCCGCAGCGCCTCGACAGCACGCAGCGCGGCAGCAGAGTCACGGGCAGCGGCGTGCACGAAAGAGGCGAGGGTCGCCTGCTGCCCGCTCGGTCCGATCCGCAGGCCGTCGGTGACCTTGGCGGCGATGCGGGTGATGTCGTCTTCGGTGAGTGCCATGTCGTCCTCCTGAGGACTCGGGGTGGTGGGGGTGGTGCCGGAGCCCATCGCGTCGTACCAGGCTTGAGCCCGCGCCATGTAGGCCGAGTTCTGCGACCCGGCGAGATGTCCGGGGCAGCCGGTCTGGGTGTAGTGGTTGTGGGGGAAGACGTTGACGAGCCACGCGGGACGGCCGAGGTCGTAGTGGCGGTGGATCGCGGCCACGAGGTGCGCTCCGGCCTCAAGCGTCTCGGCCGTCACCGGTGAGGACGCGTCGCCCGAGTTGGCGTGCTCGATGCCGATCGAGGTGGCGTTGGCGTCGTTGTTCGCGGCGTGCCATGCCGTGTCCGAGTCGTGCACGTACTGCCCGATCCGGCCGTACGCATCGACCTGATAGTGGGCCGAGGCTTGCCGGGTCTGCCACACGTCGTAGCAGCCCTTGATGGAGAGTCGGCCTGCGTTGTGGTGGATGACGGTCTTGGTGATGCGTCGCCCGCCACGCCCCGGCGTGAAGTGCTTCTCCATCCACCAGTTCTCATCCGCGATCAGGTTGGTCCAGTCCATCAGGTCTCCTTGGGTCGTCGGGTGCCGTGCTGGGCCAGCAGAGTCCGCAGCCGAGGCGACACCGGAGGCGGCGGCGGGGTCGCGCCTTGGTCGATCCACGTCACGATCGTCTCCACCTCCGCCACGAGGTCACCCACGAGGACAGTCGCCCGATTCGCCGCCTCGAGCGCGGCGTTGGCGGTCGCCTGCGCGGCCGCGGTCGCCTCCCGAAGTGCCGTGATGGTGGCCTGCATCGCGGCCCGCTCCTCCTGGAGCTGATCAGTCAGCGAGGCATACCCGTCGACCACGGAGGCTTTGGCGGTGGCTCTGGTCGAGACGCGGTGGGTGAGGAGCGCGACGAGGCCGGTGATGAGGGCGACGATGACTGACCCGAGCGCGGTCCACGCGGCCCCGCTCACGCCTGCTCCCGGTCGCGGTGGGGGACGTCGACGATGCCCGCGACGAGCAGGACGTAGGCGACGAGAACGGCGTGGATGGCGGCGTTGTACCAGCCGCCGGGGTAGCCGGGCTCGCCGCCGGGGGAGATGTAGACGATCCACGCCCACAGGTAGGACGTGACGGGCACGGTGGGCATGAGGACGGCCGCGAGGAGGGCGAGGCGGTCCCAGCGGCGTGAGCAGGCGAGGACGAGCGCGAGGGTGCCGGAGGCGAGCCAGAGGGCTGCGCGGATGTGGGCGGGGATGATGAGGTGGGGTGCGCCGGCGGCGGTGACGGACTCGTCCTGATAGACGCCGAGGCCGATGAGGCTCCACGTGACCCAGATGAGGAGCAGCCCGAGTCCGCGCACTCCGAGGCGTTGCCGTAGCGCGTGCATCGTGCTCACCTGGTGATGGTGATCGTGTCGGTGAGGGCGGGTCCGACGATGCCGCGCTCGGTGAAGGTGAGCCGCTCGGGTGTGGCTTCGACGAGGGCGTATCCGGCGCTGGTGCCGTCGGACGTGACCGCCCAGATGCCGCCCGATGAGGCGGCGCGGGGGTTGTGGCCGCCGTTGCCGACGATGGCCAGCACCGACCCAGCGCCCGCCGTGAAGGTCCCGTCACGGTCGACGATGGTGGGCGCGGCGACGGTCCCGGCGATCTGGTGGGACCTGCCGTAATTGTGGTCGTGCCCGGCCACGATCAGGTCCACCTTCTTACCCAGCAGCATGTCCGTGTACGTCGAGTCGGACGAGCAGCCGTGCGCGCCGTTGGTGAGGCACGGCATGTGCATCCCGACGATGACCCACTGACCCTTAGCCTTGGCCTCGTCGATCCAGTCCTTGACCTGCTCCCGCTCGACCGTGCCCTTGCCGTAGGTGCGGGTCCCTTGCGGGAGGGTGATTCCCGGCGAGGTCATGATGACGCGGACCGGGCCGTCGTCGAGGTAGTAGTGGCCGGTGGCGTAGTCGCCGGTGACGCCGAGACGATCCGGCAGGCAGTTGGCGAACTTGCCGAAAACCCCGTCGCCGTCTTGCGCCTCGTGGTTGCCGGGGACGAGCGACACGGGCTGGGAGACGCGGGCCTTCACCCAGTCACACCAGCGCTGCTCGATGCCGTCACCGGGCTGATAGGCGAGGTCCCCGAGGATACCCACCCAGCGGGCCTGCGAGGACCCGATGGCAGCCATGACCGCAGCCCCGGACGCCTCCATGCCCGTGTCGGCAGTGAGCGCGATCCGGGTCGTCCCGTCAGCAGTCGGCGTCGTGGGCGTCGGTGTGGGCTCGGGTGCGGGCGTCCTCGGCACCAGCCAGAGCCGCACCGCCTCCATGCGTCGCGCCTGCCCGGTCGTGCCACAGGTCGCGCCGTCATAGACCACAGGCAGCCACCCGAGATTGGCCACGTGCGCTTGGCACCCGACCCGGTAGTCGGTCGCGGCCTGCCCGGTGAGCCGGACCTGCACCGCCTCCATCCGCCGCGCCTGACCCGTGGTCCCGGCGACGTAGGCCGGACCGACCCAGCCGAGCCACCCGATGGAGGCCACATGCGCCCGGTAGTCGATGTCCCCGGCGAGCGTGCCGCCAGCGATCCGCAAGGCTTCCATCTGCCGCGCCTGACCCGTCGTCCCAGCCGCGGCAGGGCTCGACACGTCGGCCAGCCACCCGAGGGAAGCCACGTGCGCCGAGTAGGTCAAGGCCGGGGCGTCCTGCGCGGGCGCGGACGATGCCAGGGCCAGCGGCAGGACCGCCGTGACGAGGGCTGCGAGGGTGCGGGCACGCATGAGGGACTCCTTAAGGGAGTAGGTGGGGTGGAGGGGTCGAGCGGTCAGGCGGAGACGCGCCACACGTCCAAGGTCCCCGACACCGACGCGGTGCCAGCGGAGTCCTGATAGAGCGAGACCTCGATGGTGTCGCCCACGGCGAGTGCGAGCGTGGCGGCGATTCCGGGCTTGTCCTCACCGACGCCGATCGAGGCACGGTAGGTGCGGGTCTTGGAGCCGGTCGTGGCGATCTGCAGGTAGCCGCGACCCGAAATGCCACGGTTGGAGTCGGTGCTCACGCTGATCGCGTACAGGCCAGCGTTGCGGATCGTGACGGTGCCCGACCCTGCCGTGAGATAGGTGTGCGTGTCTGCCGTGATCGTCGACCACGTGAGGACCGTCTCCGAGGCATTGGAGACGCTGGCGGCTGTCCTCGTCGCGGACACGCCGTAGCGGGGCGCGGGCGCATAGATCGCCACACCGCCGCCCACGATCACGGTCACGTCAGCGTCCACCGCCGCCACGCCGAGCACGGAGATGATGCGCCCGTCCGCGAGCTGCACCCGCGAGTGCGCCGGGGTCGGGGAAGTGTCGGCTACGACCGTGCCACGCTCGAACCGCATCGAATCGGAGGGCTGCTTGAGCAGGGACGCGAGGGCTGTGACGTCATCCATCAGGCGCTCCACTGGCGCGGCATCATCCGCACCGTCATCGGCTCAGGCGGCACGTCACGGCCACGCAGGGTCAGGTCCCATCCGGCGACGCGGAATGTGCCGGAGACGCCCGCCTGCGCACGCCGCAGCAGGACAAGGTCCTGGTAGTCGAGGTCGCCCCGCTGAGGCACGGTCACGGTCACGGCTTGCGTCGGGCGTGACCAGCGCTCACCGGTGAGGCGCGCCACGGACTCGCACGCCTCCGCGGTCGTGGCGGTCGGGGACTGGATCCGGGTCACCGTGACGAGGCTCTGTGCGTCGGCGGTGGGGTTGTCCCACACGCCGACGACGGGCGGGGTCACGTCCGGGCTCGAGGAGATGGCCACGACCCGGCGCGGGATGCTCGAGGTCGTGGTCGTCACGGACAGGTCGGTGACGGGACAGTCCGGTCCCTCTTGCCAGTCGGCTGCGACGGTCTCGGGGGCGAGGATGCGGGAGGCGGTGATGACGCCCCACCGGTCGGTGTGGACGCGCATCCCGGCGAGGTCTGCGATGTCGCGCCAGTCGTCGGCAGGGTCGCGCTCCCACAGGTCAAAGACGGCGGGGAGCAGCACGGTGGAGGGCTCGACGCTGATCGGGTAGCCGGGCACGACCGCCGCGAAGAGGGCCGTGAGGGCGTCGGTGACGGTCATGCCACCGACCGGGATGACCGCGCCGCCGTACCCGCCACGTCGAGCAATGGCGAGCGGGTCCAAGCCGGGGACCGTGATCGCCACGAGCCCCGAATCCTTCACGGTCGGGTCCTCCACGACGAAGGTCCCGACCGGGCGCTCCATCCACCCGGACGGGGTGAGGATGCGCCACCACACCCGCAGCCGTGTCCCGGACCTGCCGTCGAGCCATGACTGTGCCGTCGTCGGCACCATGCTCGGGTCGGTGAATGCGAAGTCGGCGGACCATGCTTGGGCTTGGTCGCCGTCGAAGTCGACCCGCACGCCGTCGCAGGGGACGTCCCCGAGGTGCTGCCCGGTGGTGGTGACCGCCTCGACGCGGTAGTCGATGACCCGATTGGGGGCCGTGACGGCGGGACCCCACAGGCGCGGCGTGAAAGGTGTCTCCCCCCCCCCCCCCCCCCCCCCCCCCCCCCCCCCCCCCCCCCCCCCCCCCCCCCCCCCCCCCCCCCCCCCCCCCCCCCCCCCCCCCCCCCCCCCCCCCCCCCCCCCCCCCCCCCCCCCCCCCCCCCCCCCCCCCCCCCCCCCCCCCCCCCCCCCCCCCCCCCCCCCCCCCCCCCCCCCCCCCCCCCCCCCCCCCCCCCCCCCCCCCCCCCCCCCCCCCCCCCCCCCCCCCGCCCCCCCCCCCCCCCCCCCGCCCCCCCCCCCCCCCCCCCCCCCCCCGCCCCCCCCCGCCCCCCCTGGTCAGCATCGGCTTACTCCGGCTGCTCGACCCACGACATCGGCACATGCCGGTGCGCGATCAAGCCCGTCTGCGCCAGCCGCTCCCACGCCCGCTGTGTCGTGCGCGCCACCCGACGAGCAGGCAGCCCCACGCCAGCGTCGGGCGGGAAAGCGATCCAGAAGACTGTGCGTGCCGCGAGGAAAGCCATGAGGGTGTCGCGCTCGGCCTGATCGTCCACGATCCACACCAGCGACCCGGACTCGCCCGCCTCCGGGGTCCGATCCACCCGCGCCGAGTCAGCGCCGAGGCCGTACGTCGCGCCGATGCCCTGCACGATCGACCTGGGCCCGTCCTGCTGCAAGTGCGCCACGAGATACACCGAGCGGTCGGTGTCGTCCACGACGTAGCAGCCCGACGCGGCAGGGGTGACCGTGACGATGCTCGACCACGCCGACCACATCGACACCCCATCGACCACCGCCGCCTGACGCGCACGGAACGACACGGCCGCGCCTGTCGCAGCCAAAGGGGACGGGATCGGCCCCAGCGTCGTCCCCGTCGCCGGAGTCGTCGTCAAAGCCGTCCACGTCGCACCATCGAGACGCTGCTCGATCTGCACCGAGCGCCCTAGTGCCACACCGGAAATGGACACCGTCGGCGGCGAGGACGTGATGTTCGCCGTGAGCGTCGGTGTCGCCGGGGGAGTCCACGACACCGTGAAGGTCGACGACGCGAGCGTCGCCGCGACACCACCGGTCTGCCACGCCCGCACCCAAGCCTTGAGCGACTGTCCCGACACCCACGGAGCCGAATTTGGGGCAGCGTCCGGGGAGACCGTCCCCGCCACCACACCCGAAGTCCACAAAGGCGACTGCTCGGGAGCAGTCGACGTCGCCGGAGTGATCCACGTCTGATGCGCCTCGATCACGCCATAGCCAGCGGTCGCCGCCCACGACACCTCCGGCGACAAATCCTCAGCCGGAGACGCCACAGTCACCGACGTCACGGACGGAGGCGCAATCGGATTCACCGCACGCTCAGCCGAATACACCGACCAGCCGTTGGCGTCCTGAGTCGCCACAGCCCACGTGTATGCCGCGCCAGCGGTGAGCGCGGCAGCGTTGAGAGTGGCCGTCGTGGAGGCCGTAGCGACGGACTGCTCAGTGGTCTGCAACGCCCCAGCGCCGTCAATCCACCGGATCGTCGCGCCAGTCGTCAACCGCAGCCGGTAGCCCGTCTGATCGAAAGCGGACTGGTGCTGCCACGAAAAGCCCTGCGCCGCAGCCTGATTGATCGTCGCACCCGCAGCCGGAGAGGCAAGAATCGGAGCAGACGGCACCGACGCTGGCATCAGTTCATACGAGTACGACGTCGTGCCAGACCCCATCGACGGGACCGCAGCCCACCCAGCACCCGACGCCAGCGCGTAGGACGCCTGCCAGTAGCCGCCCTCGTCCTTCCACTCATTGCCCTGCCGATACGTCGCCGGCGCAATCGGGGACGCACTGCGGGACGTCTCCACCCACAAGTAGGAGCCCGCGCCCTGCACCTTGAGGCCGTTCTGAGTCGACGTCCTGCCGACACCCTTGCAGGCCGTGAAGACAGCCGCCTTCACGTGGCTCGCATTGACCGTCAGCGACGAGCCCACATCCGCCGACGTGAGCACCTTCCAGAAAGCCTTGTGCCCCACCGGAGTCCACCCCGGCGACTGCGGACCGCTATTGGGGTACGTGCCGCCACAGTGGACCAGCGCAAGATCACCAGCAGCCGTCCCCGCAGGCCACGACAGGACCGTCCCCGCACTAGCGATCTGGCCCTGGATGAAGCCCCGCACACCGACAGCCACCGCGGCTCACACCCTTCCGATAGCGCCGACGAGACGCGCAGACATGTGACCCGTGATCCGGTCGACGCCGGTGAGCTCGAGGCGACTTCCGTCGAGGGCGGCGGACACAGCGGAGGCCAGGGCGTGAGGGTCAGCCTCGACAGCACCAGCGCGGGACCCGATCGGGCCACCAGCGGCGAGACGCATCGTGTTCACCCGATCCAAGAAGTTCAGGCCGTACTTGTCCACCGCGGCCGCCTTGATGACGTACTCGCCGTTGGACAGCATCGCCGGGATCGAGTCAGAAGTACTCGTGCCCTGACCGTAAACCGCGCCACCCGTGGAGAACTGACCGACGTTCTCCCACGAGCCGCCCGAGTAGACCCGCGACACGGTGAGGGTCACATTCTTCGACTGGATCGACTGAAGCTTGGCCTGGATGCCGTCTAGCGCGGACATCGCCTGAGACGTCGAAGCCGTGATGTTGATGTTCTTCGACGCGGGCAACCCGGTGACCTTCTGCCCGAGGGTGTCCACCGTGGCGCCGGTGAGACCGAACTGAGAAGCCATCGACTGCGCCTGCGCCTCACTAACTCCCATCGCCACCGCCGCCGCAATGAAACCTTGCCGCGCACCCTCCATCGACGCCTTCACGGAGTCAGTCGACTGCCCAGCCCTGATGTTGTCCTCGGAGACTCGGAGTGCCGCCGCCGCAAGGTCGTTGAGCGCAGACTGGTTACGCCGTCCCGCCTCCGTAGTGAGGTCGAGGGTGGCCGCGTACCCTTCCGTGCCCAGCTGGATCTGGGCGACCACGTCAGCGACACTGGCGCTCGCCTGCTGGTATGCGATAGCCGAGTTTGATGCCGCCAGGTTCGCCGAGACCAGCTCGAGGGCTGCGGTCGCCTCCCTCCGCATCGCGTCCGCCGCCTTGTCCGCCTCCTGCGCCGCCTTCGCGGTCGCGTCAGCCATCCCCTCCTGAGAGGTGGCCGCTAGCTTCGCGTCATTCTCGAGGCGCTTCAGCGCCTCCGCGTAAAGCGGCAGCTTCTCCGCCGCGTCGCTCGCATTGACACCAGCGTCCGCGAGGAACTGGGCAGCCATCTCCGCGTTACCGGAGGACACGAGATCGGCGAGCGCGGAGTCATACGAGGTCAGCGAATCGCGGGCCGAGTCCATTGCTCCACCAAACAGGCGGGTCGGGACAACTGCGACGTTGGCGACCTTGTCGAAGGTCGACAGCTTTCCCGTTGCAGTTTCGACAAGGTCGCCGAAATGAGAGGCGGCGCCGGCGCCGTCGATAATCGAGGACTTGGCCGCCTCGAGTCCCACCGGGCGGATGCCTTGAAGCTCGGCGAGTTTCTTCCCGAGCATGTCGAAAGCAGCGGCCTCAGCCAGGACGATCGCGGCCATGTCCATAGTGGAGAGGCGCAACTGACCCATGCCGCTCGTGAAGGTGCGGACACCCTCGGCGGCGCCCTTGAAGCCACCGCCGGCGCGGTCAGCAGCCTGACGCGCGTAACCGAGAGCCTCCGCAGCGGCCGACCCGGCGTCACGGACCGTTTGCAGCGCAGACGTGACAGTGCCCATAGCGCCATTGATCGGCCCCCGCAGCGCGACATAGCCAGCCACAGCCGCAAGCGCGGCTTGCACGGGACCGGGGAGGCTGGCCCACGCATTCGCCACCGCCACGACAACCGGCACACCTTCGCGGAGTGCAGAGGTGATGCCGGTGAGCGCCGGGAGGAGAGCCTGTCCCAGCGCAGCCTTGGCGTTCTCCCATTCCGCGGTGAGTCGCTGCTGCTGCCCTTGGAGCGTGTTCGCCTCCGACGCGAACCGGCCCGCATAGGCAGACGTCTGGTCCATGATGAGGTTCACGCGCTCCTGAGCCTTGGCCTGCTCGAGCGCGGAGCCCTTCAGCTTGTCGAGCCCCTTCGCGGCCAGGGCTGCGTTGACGGCAGCCTCGTTGAGCTTGACGCCGTACTTCTCGATCGGGTTGTACTCGCCCTTGAGTGCCGAGTTGAACGCCTCGACCGCGTCTTTGGCTGTGCCGCCAAACGTCGCGGAAACGTCAGCGGCCCGCCGTGTGAGAACTAGCGTCTGGTCGGCGAAGTCTTTGATGCCCGAGTTCTTGAGCAGCGCACCCGTGACCGTGGCGAGCTCGTTAAAAGCGTTGCGAGACAGGCCGACACTGTCAGCGGCACTCGTCCCAAAATCGTGAACCTGCCGAGCCGCCGACCCGAACACCGCATCGACGCCACCGACCGACTGCTCGAGGTCGCCAGCGGCACGGACCGTGTCGCGCATGAACGCCACAAGCGCTGTCCCTGCCACAGCAGCAGCGCCGACCGCCACACCCTTCAGCGCGGCAGACGAGCCCGTAAGCGCCGACTCCATCCCCTTCGACTTGGCAGAGGTGCCGTCAATGTCCTTGCCGAGCTTCGCCGTCGCCGATGACGCCTCACTCATCCCCTTGACAAGGGGACCGCTGACAGCGACGAGGGTTACCTTGACCGTCTGGTTGGAACCGGCCACGGGGCGCACCCCCTTTCGGTATGGTTGCTGACATGGACCGGATACCGGAGCGCTACCAGTGGCTGGGCCTAATGCTGGTCGGGCTCGCGTGGATCGTTCTGTGCGAGGTGCTCCCAGATCCTGGCCTCTTGACGAAGCTGATCGGGTGGGCCGTGTCGGGCGTCGGCCTCGCAGGGTGGCTCTACGTCGAGTCCAAGAACCTCGGCAAGGCCAAGGGAGACCGGCGCTAGTCCGGTAGTTCGGCTCGGAATGTGAGCGCCTGCGGATGCTTCACATCGTCACCCTGGTACTGCTTCTGACGTTTCGCCACGGCCGTACAGGCGTGACAACGGGCGGGCGCCGGCGCCTGCCACGCCCGCTCCAACTTCGGGTCGTGAGAAAGCCACGTCGGATGCCCACAACCAGAGCAGCGTGCTCGATCAAGCATGTCGGCGGCCTGCGCAAGCGCCCAGTCCCGAGGAGACCACGCCTCGCCCGGCAGCCGCGACCCTCGGGCCACAGAAAGCGGCACTCCCAGGCGCATCGCTGCCGCCACCTCGAGCGCTACGTCTCGGTTCCGAGAATGTGCGAGGCATTGCGCGAGAAAGGGACCGACCACTGGCCGCCGGCCGCCCGAGAAGCCGCGGCGTCGATCGTGAGGTCGAAGGTGTGCGCGCCGACGGCATCGCGGAGAGAGGCGAAGTCCTCCCACGTCATCGCGTCGGCATACGCCACACCATCAGGGCCGGTGACCTTGCGGCACATCGCGGCGATCGCTCGCAGGTTCACCTCGTCGGGATTGTCCCGACCCCTCATGTCCTGCCGGATCTGGTCACGCTCGCCAGCGGTCAACGACTCGAACGTGAACGTGAGCGCCGAGGCAGCCATCTCGGCCTCGAGTGCCCGGACCTTCTGAGCGGCCACGCTCAGGGGGGACTTCGCACCCATGCGCTTGGTGCCGCCGCTCTCAGCGAGCGCTTCCAGTTCGGCCTCCGCTGCCTCGATCTTCTCCCGCAGGCCCTGCTTGATGGGCACCGTCACAGTCGCAGACGGCCTGGACGCCTCCGCGAGCAGGGCACGCAAGTCAGGGATGTCGGGCACGCTGTCACTCATCGGAGACACCCCCGGCGATTGAAACTCCACCCTCGCACCGGATTCGTAGGTGGCACAAGGTGCCGTCGAGGTCATGCTCGAACGTGACCCCGGCCAGGACCCACGGGGCCAGGTCGAACGATGGAAGCACCCCGTTCGAGTCGGACAGGATGATGGTCCGGCCGTCCCTCGCGATAGAGATTCGCGGCGCGGGGCTGTAGGGGGTGGTTGGGGATGACATGGCGCGACTTCCTTTCGGCTGATCGGCTGATGGATGGCTGAAGGAGGTAGGGGGCGCGCCTCAGCCGGGGACCCGCCCCCTACCAGTCAATGGGGAAGGTCAGGTGACGATCGCCTTGTCCGTGGCGACGGTGCCGGTCACGAGGACACCGGACTTGGCCTTGAGTTCCGAGTTGGCCTCCGGCTTGAGCTTCACCGGGCCGTAGGAGATCTCCACCGGCCACACGTCGACCTTGTCGCCGACCGCCCATGCCGTGTCGACGTGCTTGCCCCACCGGACCACCAGGTACCCCTTCGCGCCCTGCACGAGCGCGGCGTATGCCTTGTTGATGGCGGCCCCCGCGAGCGCCTGCGGGTCGTAGGCGTAGATCAGGTCCTCGATGGTCAGAGTGACCGTGCCGCCGCGCTGCTGCACCTGCTTGGAACACATGCGACGCACCACGCCCACCTCGGCAGAGGCGTCCGGGGAGAAGGTCTCCGTCAGGAGGCACTCCAGCGTGACGGACGGGGCGGCGTTGATCTCGGTCGCGAGCTTCGGCGCGTTCACGTCGGCGATCGTCGGTACCCACTTGACGGAGACCGTCTCGTCGGACGCGACGCCGGTAATGATGGTAGGCAAAGGTCAGCCCTCCTGGGCGTCAGAGGCGGAAGCCTCGGGGTGGATGTGGTCGGCTGATGCCGCGCCCTTGGGGACGCGGAGCTTGGTGGGGAGAGGCAGACCGTCATTGCCGGTCGCTGGCTTCGGCAGCGGCTTCACTCCGGCGGCCTCCGCGAGGGATGCCGGGATCGACACCTCGGCACCGTTCTCGGCGCGCACGCGGACGAATTCAGGCATGGCAAGGGACCCCTTTCGCGGGGGTGGGCATGGTGGGGAGCGGGCGTTAGATCAGGGGCGTGCGGACCGCGTACTGGACCGCAGCAACGAACGTCGAGTCCGGCAGCGACTCGTCCCGGAACGCATCCGACGATGCCGCGAACCGCAGCCGCCAGGGACCTGCCGCTGGGCGGAAGTCACGCAATGCAGCACGCGCCATCGACGACCCCACGTCCGCGGTGCGAGCCGCCTTGAACGGATCCGCGTGTCGCGCCACCGACAGCACACGCACCGTCCACATGACGTGATCCGTCGTGTCCGTCATCCGCTGCCCAGCCTCATCCGAAGGCGTCGCACGCAACAGCAGATAGGCCGTCGGGAGCGGGCCATCAGGGACCGCAAGTTCGTAGACGGCACGCGACGGGACCTGAGTCCTCAACCGGCCGGCAACGTCCTCGACGAGCGTCATTTCATCGCCTCCCCGGCCACCTTCGCCGCCCACCGCATGAAGTTCGGAACCTCAGAGGCGAGCGGGGCCATGATGTCCATGACCGGCGCATTGTTGACCGACCCGAACGCGGCAATATTGGCCAAGTTGCCCTGGCCACGCTTGTCGAAACCAACCGTTACCTTCACCTCGGCCGGGGACGACTCCACGTCGTACGACACCGCACCAGACAGTCCGGGCAGGTGGCCGTGTCCTGACGCGGCACGCTTCATGTCGCGCTTCATGTTCACGCCGGCCTTGTTGGCTACCGGCACGATCGCCGCCATCGCCTTCGGGGGAGCAGCGCGGAACCGGGCCGCGAGCGCGTGAACCTCCGACGTGTCCCACTCAGGCATCACGAGTCACCAGACGACACGGGAGGCGGCGGGCGGTCGCATTCGTCTGCACGTGCAGGCCCGTCACCGCCAACTCGAGGTCAACGAGGGCGGCGTCATTCGCGGCCGAGGTGATCCGCACGACGTCGCCGTCACTCACGCCCTCCGACCCGGCCACGGGCAGGTGCACGTACACCAGGTCAGAAGACCATGCGGCCTCACCAGCATCGGCCTGCTGCGGGTTGGGCAGCATGTTCCGCACCCTGCACGGACCGGAGTAGATGACGGTGGGAGCGTCGTCGGTGTAGAGGCCCGTCGACGGGTTCCAGACGCCGTTACCAGTGAGGCGTTCCACGGTGCACGTGTCGACCATCATCGACTCGGCGTGGGCGCGCAGTTCTGGCAGGGTCGCCGCGATGGCGTCCGCGAGGCTCACGGGAAGTCACTGAGGGTCGAGGTGATGGGCGGGGTGCTGACCGCCCACTGCACGTCGTCGGCATCGAACCCGGGGCGGGTCGAGTAGAAGCTCGAGCCCGTCACTGGGTTGAGCAGCGCCCACCATTCGTCGGAGATGTCTGAGGTCTGCACGCCCGTCTCGAAGCGGCGAGTCAGCGACCCGTCGTCGACTGACACGGTCTCACTGGACACGCGCGAGTCGCCGCGACGAATCTTGGCGACCACAGCCTCGGCCTCCACGTACCGGAGCACGTCTTGGTCGAGCGCGGACACGTCGCCCAGGCGGGACTGGATCAGAATCTCCACGCCCGAGAGCCACCACTCGATTTGGCGCAGTTCGGCATCCGAGGAGACGGGGCGACCAATCGCCGTTTCGACGTCTTCCACCGTTGCAGCGGTCATGGTCGCCCCACCTCCTCAGTGCTCAGTTGATCCGACGATCAGGAGGCGTCGGTGTAGGCGACGAACGCGCCGAGCGCGTCCGACTTCACGAAGCCGTAGTACGCCTCGACGAGCAGGAGCACGAGGTTCTCCTGGAACGCGGAGTGCGTGGCGCCGTTCTCGTCCACGTAGGAGGCCGAGTCGGACACCTTGATGGTGATGTCCATGCCGACGCCGTAGGCGCACTGGGACCAGTCGCCACCGATGGCGCGCAGCTTGGTGTCCTGCACGGGCGACTCGGTGATCGTGGCCTGCGATGCGGCGGCGGTGCCGCCGGTCAGGGCGGTCTGGTTGACGCTGAGCGGGCCGGAGGCACCGCCGACCACGTTGAGCGTGAAGGTGAACGGGCCGGGGGCGGTGCCGGTGACGGTCGCAGCGGCCAGTCCCGGCAGGAGCCGGACGGCGGTCTGGATGGTGCCGGCGGCGGCGTTGAACGCCAGCGGGGTCGTGGTGTTGCCACCGTAGGTGATGGTGAACGTGCCACCCGTGGGGGTGCCGACGAGGGTCACGACCTGCACCCGGCCGCCCTGGCGACGGTAGTCGCCGGAGACGCCACGGTTGTAGTACGCCGGGTAGCCGATGAGCGACCCGCCGTTGCCGTTCAGGCCCGCGGTGGGACCGTCGACCCACAGCGGCTTACCCGTGGTGTCGGTGTTGAGCTTCAGCGTGGGCCGCAGGCGCGGGTCCGCGGCGAAGCCGGTGAAGTCGAAGCCGGCGTCGACGACGGCCTTCTCACCGTTCACGAGGTCGGTGAACATGCCGCCCGTGGCCTGCGTGGCCGTGCCGAGCTCGACCGAGGTCACGCCCTTCTTGAGGTAGTCGGCGAACGGCCCGGCGCCACCCGTGCGGAGGTCGAGGCCGTGGATCGCGGCGTAGTCGAACGCACGCGCGATGGCGGTCGGGAGATCCTGGCGAAGCTGCGCGTACAGCCCGGCCGCGTTGGTCATGGCGATCTCCTGCGAGACCGGCACGAGCAGGGCGACCTTCTTGCCGACCATCGTCTTGATGCCGACCTGGCCGTTGCCGACCGGCTTCACGCCGCCCTCGGACACCCAGCCAGCGGCGGGGACGTCCATCGAAACGGGGATGGCGGTCTGTGCGGTCATGGCCAGCGGGACGCGGCGGGCGAGGGCCATGACCGCGGAGGACTCCACGGCCTGGTCGAAGATGGGGCCGGTGATCGACGCCGGCAGAAGCGTGTTGTTGATGCTCGAAAGGCTCGTAGCCATGGTGGGTGACTCCCTAATCAGATGGGGTGGTTCAGCCGGCCATCTGGCGACTGAGGAACGATGCGAAGTCCTGCTCCGGCGAACCGGCGGCAGGGGTGCCCGTAGCGCCCTGGGTGAGGTCGGGGCGCGGGCCGGGCGCGGTGATGGGTGGGGTGTCCGTACCGTTGGTGGCGGCGATGCGGGCCGCGATGGTCCGCATCGTCGACTCGTCCTTGACCGATCGCAGCAGCTCGAGGTCGGCCGCCGCGGTGATGCCGTTCTCGGCGGCCACGGTCAGCACGGTGTTCGCGAGCTGGGTCTGGGTGAACTGGTCCTGCAGCGTCGCCACGGTGGCGGCGAGCACGGACACGTCGGGCGTGTCCTCGGGCTTGATGCCGAGGGCCTGCGCGATGGCCTGAGCCTGCGTCTGCTGCGAGTCCCGGAGACCGTTGAACTTGGTCTCGAGGTCGCGGTTCACCTTCTGCTGCGCCTCGAACTTCGCCTGCCAGTCCGTCTCGGGCTGGCTCTGGGGGTTGCCCCCAGCGGCGGGGTCCGCTGCGCTCTGCGGTGCGTCGGTCGGGGTGGGGTCGGACATGGTGTCTCCATCTCGGAGTCAGCCCAAGACCTCGCGTCTCGGGAAGTTCAGCGGACGTAGCCGGCGGCAGTGAGTGCCTGCACGGCTTCGTCTCGGGTGGTGGTGCGGGCGTAGATGGCCTCGGGGGTCGGCTTGCCTCGACGGGCCAGGACTCGCCCGGATGAGCGGAGCCCCGCGGCGGATCGCCGGACGTTGACGACGCGCCCCATGTCTGCGCCGTCTGCGATGGCGCGGCGGTCGGCCTTGCTCAGGCCGGTGACCTGCCCCGCCTCCATGAGCGCGACGGGGTCATGGACGAACGCCGGGTTGGCGACGGTCGTCGGAACCATCGTGCAGTCGCAGCCGGGGTGTCGCTGGAAGCCCTGCGAGTAGCGATAGACGCGGCCCGCGAGGATGGCGCACCTCGCGCACGACGGCGGCGACAGGAACCGCACGTAACCGACGTTCGGGCGTGCAGCCGTAGCCACCGACTCCGCAGACCTACCAGCGTCGGACACGAGCGCCGACACGATCCGGTCAAACTCGAGGTCCGTGCGGACCTGCTCGAGCATCCCCGCAGTGCGTCCGCGTGCCGTGGTGAACGCCAAGGGGGAGAGTGTGACGTCACGGGCCGAGCGGATGCCCTGCTCTGCGAGCATCGCGCCGACCGCGACCTCACCCTGCCGGGCTGCGGCCACCTGGTGCAGTGCGACGACGTTCGGGACGTTGGCGAAGTCTGTTGCGTGAGCCTCGCGCAGCGCCCGCTCGACGAGCGCGGCGCTCCACAGGTAGTGCCTACGGGCCGACTGCGGGAACCCCGGCACCTCGGGCCACCTCGTCAGTCAGTGCGCGGGTGAGCGGGTCCATCGCCTCGGCCTCGAAGTAGGCGCGCTCCTTGGCCTTGCGTGCCTCGGACCAGCCGAGCTCGTCCCAGTAGCCCTCACGGGACAGCACGCCGGCCGCCTTGCGCTTCGCCAGCGCATCCTCACGCTGGGCGATGGTCGGGGTAGCGGGGTCGAAGAAGTCGGCGCGGACCCTGTTGCCCTCGACCTCGCGGCCGGTGGCGAACCGAAGCGCGAGCGCGCCGGTCCAGCCCAGCGACATGCCGACCTCGTCGTTCTGCGACTCCACCGAACGCACCAGCCGCGCCTCGTCGGCCCGGATGCTGCCCTCGGTCGGGGGGTTCGCGGAGAACAGCCCGAAGTACCGGGCGGGGAAGCCCGTAGCCACTGCGGCCTGCGTGCCGTAGATGTTGAGCGCAGTCTCGAAGTTCTTGAGGTCCGCGGCGTCGAGCTGACCGACCTTGCCGGCAGGGTTCGTGATGGTGTGGATGGCGTCGAAGTACGCCTCGAACTGCGGAATCGGGTGCCCGTCAGCGTCCACGAAGTCACCCGATGCGACACCCGTCATGAACATGCGCGGGATGCCGTGCGCCTCCTGCGCGAACTGCAGGTTCGTCAGGGAGCGCGCAGCCGCGTCCACGAGCGGGATGATGTCGGTCATCTGGGACTCGCCAGACCAACCGCCCGTCATGCGCCGGTTCAGGTGCATGACGACAGGCACCACGCCGAGCCCGTGGCGGTCCCGGTCGATCTCAGCCCACCGGCCATCGTCGCCGCGAGCAACCCACACGGTCTGATCCGGCAGGTACAGCGTGACGTTGGTCGGAGTGACGCCGGCAGAGGTCGACCCGTAGAAGCGTGCGGCGGCAGTGACCACCTCGCGGCGCCGGTCAACCTCAGCGACCATCTCCCGCGGCGACTCGACCCGCACGAACGGCAGCGACTTGTCGTCCTCGTTCGCGCCTACGGACATGAACGCCCGGCCGTAGATCATCCGGTCACGGTTGAACATCGCCAGGTGCGACTGGAGGTTGTTCGCGTCCCAGATGGCCCGCAGCGTCGGGTCCGCGGTCTCCTCGCCCGGCAGGATCAGCGACCGAACCTGCTGGCGGTCGTTGATCGTGTCCACGACCGTGCGGCACCAGTTCGTGATGACGAGGAACCGGCGCATCGCCGGAGGGATCGCCATGCCCAACTGCTCGACACGCTGGCGCCCCTGGTAGTAGCGGAACAGCAGCTCGTCGTTCATCGAGCGCGAGTCAAGATCCCTCTTGAGTCGGTCGATGGTCTCCACTTCGGAGGGGGTGAGCGCCACAGGGTGCCCCCCTTCGGGATCAGCGCGGCAAGCGGAAGTAGGTGGAGGCGGCCATCTCAGGCCAGCCGGCGGCGCGCTCATCGGCGGCTGCCTCATGGCACAGGACGGACGTGACCGCGGAGTCGATCTTCTGGTGCTGGGACGGCTTGCCGAGGATGTACGCGTCCCGCATGCCGGCGATCTTGCGGGCGTTGCTCATGTGCAGCGCCGTGATCGGACACCCGTCGTGGGTCAGCGCACCAGAGGTCAGATCGGTCGTGAACCGGTCTAGCGCCTCGTGCATCGGGCGGGGCCGGTTCGTGCGCCACTCGAGGAACGTCTCAGGCCCGTGCTCGATGTCCCACTCGTCGAGCTCAGTGGCCCACTTGAACGGGTCACAGTAGACGCGCCGCAGCGAGTACGTCCGGGCGATCTCGGCCCAGGCTGCGTGCACCTCGAGCCGTGGCGTGACGCCACCCCACTCGGCCGGAAGCCAGATGGTCGGACGCTGCGCCGGCCCGTACCGCGGCGTGAACTGGAACCCCTCGCGGGTCTCCAGCCGGATCACGGTCGCGTCGTCCACGTCGGAGCCGTCAAAGCCCCCACACACGCTTGTGCCGGGGTCAGGCGCTGGCAGCCAGTGCACCAGACCACCTCGACTCCCACAGGTCGGGAGGGAGCCACGCGCCCTTGCCGCGCACCTTGCGGTTGCCGAAGAAACGCTCGGCCTGCGCGGGGTCGGTCTCCATGAGCTCCAGCGCCTCAGCCTCGATGCTGTCGAGGTTGATGTGCGCCGCACCCGCATAGACGTAGGCGAGCACCTTGCGACGGTCGCGCGCCACGCTCCACTTCAGCGTCGTACCGTCCGCATGCTTGAGCACGTCCGGGTCGCGCCAGTAGCGGAAGATATCGGGGCGCAGCGACTCCTGCGTCATCTGCGCCGCGCTGTTCTCGGCAGGGTCGAAGGCGTTGGTCGTCTCCGTCGAACGGCCACCCATGCCAGCCGCGCCCCGCCGCATGGTCTGCCACACGGCCACCAGCTTGTTACTGACCGTGAACAGGCCCGTCTCGTCGCCGAACACCTCGGACACTGGGGCGCCCAGGCGGGACTGCGCCGACGCGGTCACCCGGTCGATGCGGTCCATGTCCTTGTCGCCAGACTCGCCGATGATGCGGATGAACTCGCCGCGAGGGAGCAGGAGATCCTTGAGCGGGCCGAGGGCGATCATCGTCGTGAGCGGGCGCCAGATGTTGGCGACCTGCTCCTCAGACGTCGCCATGATCTGGATGAGCGGCGAGGGGTTGCGGGTGCCCATCGGCTCGCCCGGCAGGTAGTCGTAGGTCCAGCCGCAACCGCAGCCATTGTCCTCACACCGGTACTGGTCGCCGGCACTCGCCCAGCCGGCGAACTCGCACGGGCCGACCGCGTGAAGCGTGACGCGGCAGGCGACCCACGGACCCTTGCCCATCTTCTGGGGCGCGATGACCTGCGAGCGCCGATAGACGAACGCCTGGTTGAGTAGCGGGCGGTCAGGATCGTGGACTGCGTCGGGGCGCACCCGGCCGTGATTGGCCGTGCACCACGCCTGCCAGTCGTACTCACGGAACGGCTTGCCCCGCTCGTGACGGTCAGGGACGCGGCAGTGGCGCGTGATCCACGCAGACCACAGGAACCCGAGCGTCGGCCATGCGACGTCGAACTCAGGCGCCTCCACTGATCGCACGCTTTCGGCGCGCCGTCATCTCGTCATCCTCGACGGTCGGTGGGGTCGCTGGCTCGTCACGGCGCTCGGACAGCTCGTCGACCGTGACCTTCCAACCCATCTCAGCCAGGCCGGCGGTCGTCATGCCGATCTGATCGGCGAACCGGTGGAGCTGCCCAAGGTGAGCGGCGCCAGCGTCAGGGGCATCGCACCGAACAGACAGGCGAACCCAGCGGGCCACAGTCGGGATGCGCCAGGACTCGGACGGCATCGACCACGCACAAGCCTGCGGGGTGCGCCATGCACGCTCCCAGTAGGACCGCTCGGTTGCGTTCGCGGCAGGCTCGAGGGGCCACGCCGGCGCATCGCCGTCATAGCCTTCAGCAGGCAGCGCCGTCAGCTTGAAGCCTCGACGGTCGCTGCGCTCGCTGTTCTCATTGGCCGCGGGACCGGATCGGTTGCGCGCTCCTCCACTGGGCATGGCTTCTCCTCGACGGCATTTCGCCGCAACCGACCGGGCCTCTCGCCCTGCGGTTGATGGGTGGATATCTCATGGGTGATGTTGGACTGGGATGCTTGAACCCTCC
>JADJVX010000014.1 GCA_016710385.1 Actinomycetales bacterium | reverse complement strand
GGTGTCGAGGAAGTCACCCACGGTGGGCATCCTCGCGGGTCCACAGGCGGCCCCCGGGCCCGGACCCGTAGGAGGAGCGACGCGCCGCGGAGAGAACGCCGCTCATGGGCTCGGACTGTCCGCCCGCATCCGCATAGCGTCGCAGGGCCTCGGCCAGGTAAGCGTTGACCGACTCATCACGTTCGAGTGCCCGCAGACGTGCCCGCTTGAGGGTTGCGTCATCGACGCTGATCGTCAGGTTGGCCATGTGTCAGTGTAGCACTGATGCCGTGTTACACGGGTTGCCCGGAGCTTGTGAGCGTATCTCATGGGTACGCCTACGCCGTCGAGTCACCGCAGCGCGGACGCCGCGACGGTCGCCGGAGCGCACGCCTCGAGGCGGACCCGCGGAACCACGTGCACTTCACCCCGACATCCGGGACGTGGCTGAACCTGGTCGAGGTTTGGTTCGGCATCGTCGAGCGCCAAGCAATCCACCGCGGCAGCTTCCGCTCCGTCCGCGAGCTCAAGGCCAGGATCCGCACCTTCGTCGACGGCTGGAACGACCGCAAACAACCCTTCATGTGGACCAAGACCGCCGGCCAGATCCTCACGAAGGCCAACCGTCAGAACACTTCAACACGGACCACTAGTCGCCAGCCAGCGTTCGGACCGTGATCACGAAGTATTTGGCGCAAGCGGTGGCGGGCGACCAGTCAAGGCGATCCGAGAGGACAATTCCTCAAACAGCAAAGAGGCGTCGCCGGTCCAGGATCATTGCTCCTCCCCCAATTCATTCACAAGGGATCTAATCGCGTAGTTCCTTCTGATCAGAAGGGATACCTCACTTGAGCTTCGCATTTGAGCGGCCCAGAATGCGGTCAACATCTCCATTCCAATATCGGTGAGACTCCACCGCGCGCTACGGCCTTTGCCAGAACGAACGGCGAAGCCTCGGTGCACCAACAGATCCCAAGCCCGCGGATCCTTAGATTCTTCCACTCTCATGATTCCAACAATCCCTCGCCCGCCCCGATGCCGAAGGAGCTTGACCAGATGCGCCAGCCTTTGCACTCCGGCCTCTCGATTCACAGACGCCCTGACGGGTGCCTCAAAACTGCACCCCTCAAGAGCGAGCGAGGAGACCGAGTCATCGTGCTTGGTGCGCCAGAGGTTGTCACAATAGCTAAGCGTGGCGTCCGAACCCTGAAGGCGCTCAAGCCTCCAGCCGTCGAAGTCAAATCGCTCAAAATACAGCCCAGACAGGGCAACGTCCACAATAGCGCGTTCACCTATGAGTTCAGAGAGGATATTCGACCTGACCCCACTCTTCCCATCCGCCCCCCTGTCGTTTACAATTGACAACGCAATCGCAAGCACATTGCGTCTCAGAAGAGGGTGCACCTCCGCGGCCGAACCCGTCGCAGCCCAGGCGCTTACTAAGCTGATCGGGTTGATCAGTCGCGCCGCGAACTCGACGACATCCTCATCCAGACTCTGACTTCGAAGCGAAGAACTAATAGATTCGAACCCGTATTCCTCCCAAGAAGACACCAACGCCTTAGCAGAAAACAGCGCTGCAAACTCCCGGTACTTAAACCCGATCACATTCTCTTCGTTGATCAACAATGCATGTGGATTTAGCACGACCCTCGCCTGTGGGTCCCGCCTGTCCAATCCAAGACTTTCAAGTAGTTCATCTGGAGACACCGGCCCTTGCGTACTCACCCATTCGGCGACCTGCGTAAGGAGCTCCATTTGAACCTGCGCAGAAATGCCAAGTCTCTCTTCGTCGCGTTTACAGAATAGAGTCAGCAACTCCAGCAGGACCAGAGTCTTTGAATTGGACACCTCCCTCGCGAGAACGGAGTCCAAATCAACGGACTTTGCCAGCAAAAGGAACAAGGGGATTCCACTGGCCGCGCCAGACAGTGCCTTAACGAGCTGGCGAGCTCTGCTCGGATCAGCACCCCGCTTCTCCAGCAGCGAGGTAGCCGCGGAGTCATCAAGGGGTCTAAGCTCTGCGATCTCATCGACTTTGAATCTTCGGTTAATCACACCTCTAGACGCTGAGTGTCCCTTCCGGGTAGTGACCACCAACCGCGCTCCTGCGGCAACTAGGCGCCGCCACTCCAGAACGCCCTGATCCACCGTCTCAGCGCTTGCTGACACTTCATCAAGGCCATCCAACAGCAGGATGATCCTCCGCTGCACCAGCAACTCTCTCAGGAATGGGCCCGATGATATCGCTGGCAGCGAAGGAACATTCCCCTCAGTGGCCGGACGTGACAATGCGTGCGCTATGTAGTCAAGCGAGAGCGACTTCAGGTCTCGCAAGGGAACTCTGATGGCAATGGGAGGCAGTTCAACCGATTGGTTGGCTCGCGAACTAGCGCGGTACAGAATGGCGTACCGCCATTCGTGCCACTTCAAGAGCTCACTCTTACCCAAGCCGGCATCCGCCTGCACAGCGAAGCAGGTACCCGCCTCGGGGAGACCGAAATCGAAGGCTCGATGGTCAGGAATCTGTGACGGCAGCCCACCGAACTCTAACAACTGTTCTACGTGGCGGGCACTTGGGTCCGCAACGAAGTCCTCCAGATCGATATCTGCATCGCTGGACTCAGAGTCCGCGAGAGCGCGTTGAACCGCAAGCTCGGCGCCCCAAAACTCATCGACGAAAGATGAGTAGGTTAAGATGCGTACGTCCCTCGAATCGGAGTCAACTATCCCGGCAAGTCGGTCCGTCTGCTCAGCGGGAGCAAAATCCTCCACGATGATTCGACTTGGCAGGACCCGTTTGATTTCCTCCTCAGATATTGCTCGCGCTTGCCCAGCTATCCACACGTGTTCGAAGGGAACGAATGCCGGTTCTAGGACCCTGACAGTAAAGCGTGAGGCCGAGGCAGCCCAACCTCTAGCGTTGGCCAATTTGAGAAGTCTTTCTGCAAGTACGGATGCGTCGGCCATTAGCTTCTCCCTTCACCGAGCATCAGGTCAGGCAGGAGGCGTCGATCAGGGACTCTGGAAATCCATTCTCTCAATTTCACATCAGATTTCAGAAGGACCGCGAGTTCTATCAATGTCGCCGCATCGGTTTCAAAGTACAGTCGGTGAAGGGCGGCGTCCGTTAGCTCCTGAAGTTCATAAATGGCTGCGATCCGGATGAGACCTATCAGGCATCGCGCTCGAGTAGCCTGGTCGCGCGAAACGTCTAAGCAGTGATCTAGGAGATTTGAGCCGCGCACCACGGCGTCCACCGGGAGTGGCTGCTCAAGGGAATCAACATAAGCTGAGATGACCAAGCGGAACGGCCCCGAATGATCCGCAAGAAGCCTGTCTATGACCTCATATGGGGTGCGTGAGAAGATGCTCTGAAGGAGGCGGAAATCGTCTGTGTTCCTCACAAAGATATGCAAGAGGTTCGCGAGCGGGGTCGATTCTTCTGGGGATGCCAAAATTTCTCGCATTGCCGACTTTGCCTGTGCGACAGGCCCCTGCATGAGGATGGCGGACGGGCGCGTGAGTAGATCAATTTCGCTCTGAAACTCTGTAACGGACTGGTAACGTGCATCTGGATCGTCCCTGGTTGCCACTGTAATACAATGGGAAATCGCCGGAACCTCCGCCTTGATACTCGGTCTGAATTCAACGAAGTACTGGAGGATTCGCCCCAGCGAGTAGATGTCGGCAGTGGACTGGGCTTCTCGGAACCCACTCCACTGTTCGGGTGCTGTGAACCATCGCGTTCCGTATGCCTCTCCAGTTAGAGTCTGGAAGGTCTCGGGGTGGCGCGTGAAACGCCGACTGAGGCCAAAATCTGCCACGCGCGCCACGAGGGGGGAATCTGCCGTTCGTCCAGCGAAGAGAAGGATGTTGGTAGGCTTGAGGTCACGGTGAATGACATGGTTGGCGTGTGCATATTCGATGCCGGCGAGGCTCTCCTTAAACCACTGCAGCAACTGTTCCGTGGAATCTGTGGAATTTTCAATCTGGTCTTGGAGATTGTGCTGAGCCAAGGGCATCGCCACCCATGGAGGTTCCTGTTCCAGGTCGAAATCCAAGACCTCTACGATATTGGGGTGATCCAAGGCGCTCTGTAATCGCACCTCGCGATGGAAGCGTTCGAGCGCTCGGGGTTCCGTGGTAGTCGGGAATTTCACGGCGATAGGGGGCTGGCCGATGGTCTCCGCTTCCCATACTTCACCGAAACCCCCAATACCCAGTCTGCGCAAGAGTGTGTATCCCTTCGGGGAAACCAGCTTGTTCACCGTGGCGCCCTTCTGTTCGGTCATTGGCGGCGATCACACAGCAGTGCAGTCGAGTGAGATTCCGACGGCGAGCCTACTCCACGGTAGTTGCCCCTCTGCGTGCGCCTCACTCCTGAAGTACCTATCCGACTGCGCTCCGTTTGTTGCCCGGCGTTGCCTGCGGGTGGTTCGGGGGAGAACCTCCAGATCGTCGGGTATGGGTACAGTTGTTGAGGCTTAGCTGAAACTTGAGCAGCCCTGGCCGTCTGCCCTGCCACGACTCGGCGCAGCCCGGCCACGTCGGGCCAGGTCCCGATGAGCCTACCCTCGATCTTTCCAGAGCCCCGGGTGGGGGGTGGTTGGCTCCGGCGCTGGTCGGTCAGGTCTGATTTCGTCGTATGGGTGTGACGAGGGGCCGGGATGTCGGTGCGGTGTTCGTCGTCTTTCACGTGACTAGGGGTCCAGTTCGGGGTCGGTCAGTCAGGCAGTTGCGCGCTGGGGTCAGGGTGGCGGTGGCGGTGTTTACAGGCTGCGGTGACCTTGCCGGTGGCGATCTCCAGTGCGGCAAACAACGTGGAGGTGCCGTGTCGGCGGTAGTCGTGGGTGCGCCGTTCGGTCAGCCCGGGCTGCATCGGCAACATCGGCGCGGTCCGGTCCAACGCCTGGATCTGGGACTTCTCCCCCACTACGTGGAGGGACCCCCAATCCACGCACAGCACGATCGCGTTCTCCGGCGGGCTCAGGTAGAGACCCACGACGTCGGTGACCTTGCCGACCAGCTCGGGGTCAGTGGAGAACTTGAACGTCTCCACCCGCCACGGCTGGACCCCGTACTCCCGCCACGCGGTCGCCACCGTCTTGTTCCCGATGCCCAGGTGCCGGGCCAGCAGCCTGGTCGACCAGTGCGTCACCCCATACTTCTTCGGCGGTGGCGCCAACGTCACCGACACGACCTTCGCGTGATCCACGCTCCGCGGCCGCCCCGAACGGGGATCGTCGACCAAACCAGCCAGCCCCTTGGCCTGGTACCGGCCACGCCACTTCAGGACCGTCGCCCTCGAAGTCTCCAACCGCTGCGCGATCCGCTCGTTGGCCTCCCCATCCGCGGCCGCCAACACGATCCGAGCCCGCAGAACGTCACCGGCACGAGCGGCGGTCGACCGGCGCAACCGTTCCAACTCGCCTCGATCACCTGCACGCAACGTCAAAGCCGGGGCTGCACGATTCGCCACAGCCCATCTTCCCAAACAACAAAGCGTTTAGGAACTAACGACACGCACCACTAGTTCGCACGTGCACGGCTGTGGCCACGCTCGTGTCTGAGGGAAGCTCGGCTCGTCGCTGATTGCC
The DNA here is from genome assembly GCA_016710385.1 of Actinomycetales bacterium. Taxonomy (GTDB): domain Bacteria; phylum Actinomycetota; class Actinomycetes; order Actinomycetales; family Dermatophilaceae; genus Phosphoribacter; species Phosphoribacter freyrii. Next base: position 6,478 of record JADJVX010000014.1, on the reverse strand, counting down.
CCTCATGGACCCCGTTGTTCTTCGGGCCGCTGGTGGATTTCAGCCACGGTTTCGGCCTGCCGAGGTGCGCCGAGGTAGGCCAGCTGGTTTCTCGCGTATCCCTCAAGTGCCCGCAGACGCCGGTAGTCGAGAACGGATCCAAGGAGGGTCTTATTCAGGAGGACAGCTACGACGTCACTCGTCAGGAGGAACCCCAACATCAAGAGGGCACCAGTTCGACTCTCCGTCGATCCCGCCAGAGCTGCGGCAGCGATGAAGATCAGCAGAACAAGCAATGGCACGGCGGCGAAGCCCGCGACTGCGAGGCGGTCTGACCTCGGCAAGGCCAATCGTCGCCGGGACAAGGCGTACATCAAGAAGAGGGCCTGGCCGCCAGTAAACGCCAATATGGCTAACGCAGAGCCCACGAAGCTGCCCATAGTCGTGGGTGGTCTCGGCCCCGTGGTCACTAGAGACCACACAGCAACGAGGCCAAGTGGACAGACCACGGCGACAAGGCCAACCACCAGGACGACGAGCTGATAGCGAAGACCTGGCTTGGACATCCATCTAGCAATTCGGTGCTGGTGCAGTGCGTTCATCAGGCTGTCCGCGCGCCGAGTCAGATCACTGCACCGATCCGACGCATGGGCTACCAGTAGGTCCCGCCGCGTCCCGTGGACCCGAAGCGTGCTCGCGATGAGGGCGCATCCGACGGCGATACCCACCGCCAACAGCGTGCCACCGAGGTCCACGTGAGCCTTACTCGGTATCGCCGCCAGATAAGCAAGCACTATCCCGAGCATCAACCCCGACCACAGAACGTCGGAGAGTATCTCCAGCGTAGCCTCCCGTTGGATCCATCCTCCCCAGAATTCTCAGGGCCAGTCGATGCAAAGGCCACGACAAAGACACTCGGTATCAGCACCGTGACAGGAATCCCAAGGAGCAGCGCCCCCTCCCATTCCTCGCGCTGCTCTCGGACCCAGGCGACGCTGCCACTCAGCAATGCCATGTCGACCGGGCCATGCGTGACGGCAAAGGCCCCAAAAAGGAGGGCCAGCGTAATGAATAGGCATCCGACCAAGAGCCACAAGGCGGTGGTTCGAAGTCGACGCACCTCTTTGTCAACCGGGCGCCGCCGGACCTCCTCATCCCGAACTACGTCTGCGTCAAGGCCACTCGGGCTCACAGGGACCCGCCCCCACCGTCGAAGAGCGCCCCTCGCGCCGTGAATCCTGGCTCTGACCCACGTAGCCGTCACCATGGCGTCGACTTTAGAGGCTCTCGTACCTGAGGGTGGGGTGGGCACTGTCACGCGGCAGATTTTGAAGGCTCATCACAGGTGAGGGGCACCACAGACTCGGTGTCAGCTATCCGTGCAGCAGTCCCGACCGACTACGCGCGCTTGTGGAGTGCGTTTGCGAGCCCGCGTTGTTGCCTGTCGTCCAGGGAGTCCTCGAACTGGCGGTAGCGGGCTCGGTCTTCGGCGGTCGGCTTCCTTCCTCGCCAGGCGGGTGAGAGGTCGAGGTGGGCGTGGGCAACGTGGAGCCATTGCCAGGTCAGGCCGAGGTCGTAGGTGCCGCGTCGGGTGCCGGGACGGGTGTGGTGGGCCCATTCGTCGAACCAGCGGCTCCACCCCGAGGCGGTGGCGGATCTTGGCCTCCAAGGTGCTGTAGTTCTCGGGGGATCTCTTCGATGGCCCGCCAGACTCGGGCCTTCCATTCGTCGGCGGTCACCAGCATGGTCGCCGAGCAGGCTCGGGCGCAGCGCACTCCCATCTGGCCTGGTATGCCCAGGGCTTTGGCGGCTGCGGCCCATGACGTGATGTCTGGGTACAGCCGTGCCAGCGACAGAGAGGCGAAGAGTCGGACGGTCGCTTTGCTGGAGTCGAAGGCGCCGGCGAGGTACTCGAGGTACTGCTCGTACGGGCGTGCCCTGCTCGAACAGGGCGCGCGATGACTTGCGTTGGGGCGCTGACTCCGCCGTGGGTCCTAGAGGCCACCGTACTCGCGGCACGCCCGACCAAGCAAGAGTCTTGGGCAACTTCGGCGAGTCGTTGTTACCCAAGAAGTGGCCGACCCCCTACAACCCCCCGCGGGCAGGCTTGCTGCGACCCGTCCACTCTGACTTGCTGTGGATCGTCTACAACCCGCTACTGCCCCCATCCGAGGGCACATCCTCGCAGGTCATTTCGACTCGTCATAGCTTCCCGTAGAATGGGTATGTGAAGCGGGGAGCTATGACGCAGCCACTACACTGCAGACGACGCGGACTACCAGGCCGACCGCGGAATCTACGGCTGACCACCGTCGAGAAGGACGACACGTCCCTATGACCCGATCGCTTAAGACCCTCATGGCCAAGGAGCCAGGTGCCACGGTTGAGCGCGTCATCCAGATGCTCGATGAGTGCGTCCAGCTCGAAGCCGACGGGTACCGCTGCCTGAACCCCACTTGTTCGAAGAAGTGCACGTGGCCGAAGGCCAAAGGGCGAAGGCAGGTCCCAGCTGTTCTGCAGCAAGCGGTGTCGGCAGATGCACGACCGCGTTCGAGACCGACTCCAAGAGGAGGTCGAGAAGCTGAAGGCTGTCAAGTATCGGTCAGAAGTCAAGAAGCGGGAGAAGGTGGACTTGCACATGGCGATCCAACAGCGCAAGTGGGCCCTGGCCCGTTACACCATCGCCGTCAGCGCCCACGGCAGCGAAGACGAGGATGAGTGAGACCGCGCGGGAAGGCGTAGCGGCATCAAGAGTGCCGTCCGCCGCTCACGGGGCTCTGAGCGAGATGCGCCGGTGGGTATGTCGGCGCGAGCACCTAGGTTGAGTCCCGAACATATGTCCGAGGAGGGACCGTGAGTAAGAGCGCCATCGAGTGGACGGAAGTCACCTGGAATCCCGTCACGGGTTGCGACCGGGTGGCGGCGGGCTGCGACAACTGCTACGCCCTGACGCTTGCCAAGCGTCTGAAGGCCATGGGCGCCGAGAAGTACCAGAACGACGGCGACCCCCGGACAAGCGGCCCAGGCTTCGCCGTGACCATTCATGCCAAGCTCTGGACCAGCCGTATCGCTGGACCGGATCACGCCTCGTGTTCGTCAACTCGATGAGTGACCTCTTCCACGCAGAAGGTCCCTCGCCTTCGTTCAGGACGTCTTCGACGTCGTGCGGGAACTCCCAGCACCTACCAGGTTCTTACGAAGCGCGCCACCCGCCTGCGACGAGTGGCGGATCGGTTGGAGTGGCCCAGCAACCTTTGGATGGGGGTTTCTGTCGAGGACGCCGACGCAGTCACGCGCATGGATGACCTGAGGGTCACTGCCGCGGCGGTCAAGTTCCTCTCCTGCGAGCCCCTCATCGGTGACCTGGGTGAGCTAGACCTCACCGGCATCGACTGGGTCATCGTCGGCGGAGGTCCGGGCCTCAGGCCCCGGCCTATGAACCCCGGTGGGCTCAGGACGATTCAGGACCAATGCGCCCTCGAGGGCGTACCGTTCTTCTTCAAGCAGTGGGGGAAGAACCCCAAGGCCAACGGTCGACAACTTGACGGCCGAGTGTGGAACGAGCTCCCACATGCCGCTACTTCCGCGTTAGAGGCGCCGAACGACCTTCGCGTCCAACTTGCCCTTTGAGCAGGGATGGATCAGGCCTTCCCCTTCGAGCAGCTTGAGCGCACTCCGGAGATGGGTCTCGCGGGCAAGACCGAGCGTCCTGCCCAACACTTCTCCGAGGGAGGACCGGACTGACACGGAGCCCTGGCCGGTCAGCAGGGCGCGAACGTTCGAGGCGATCTCCTGGATCCACGCATCGGGGTTGTCGTCGAAGTCCAGCGCGCGCATGACCAGCTGGCCCCGGTTCTTGTCCTCTTCCTGTTTGATCAGGTAATCGCGCCAAGTCTTGGCGTGCGAAGGACATCGCGTTGGCCATCTCCCAGAGCCCATCGGGGTGGGCCGTGAACAGCACGAGTTCATAGATGGGCTGCGCCGATAAAGTCAGCGACATCCGCGGTGATGAAGCCGAAGCCTCTCGCCGCTCCGACGACGCGCGTCGCAAAGCCGACGAGAATCTCATGCACCCAACCCTCCGCCGCCGACGTGGCGATGCCTTGCCACCAGTCCCCACCGAGAGCGCGGTCCAGTGCAGCAATCTGAGCACCCCGTGCAGCGTGGTCCGAGTCACTTCGAAGAACCCCCGCGATGCGGCGCACTGCGTCGTACGAGAAGTTCATGAGCAGCTCGGTCTTCGGCTGAAGAGTGGACGACCATCCGCTCTTGCGCCGTCCGATCAGGGTCTGGACGACGACGTCAAACGGCACAGTAAGGCCGAACGGATCCAAGAAGACGAAGAGTGGGGCCTCCCCGACTCTCGAGATGACATCATCCAGATTCGTCTCCACGGTCCCTTCGCGAACCTCGTAGGTATCGAGAGGCACGCCCTTCTCGGCAAGGAGGTCATTCAGGCGCGCTATGTAACCAGGCTCCTTGTCGGAGAAGATTGAGTGAACCGTCCGGAGCCGCGCCATGGCGATCGCCGTATCAACGACCAACTCCGGCGAACCTGGCGCCTGATTGTCGTACCGTCCGGGCCCCGAGTACGCGTCGTAGATGAAGACCCTCTTGCCCGGAGCCCGTGAACCGACCTTGCCCGCCCACGCAGGTACGTAGGTGCGAAGCAGGCGATGCTTGTAGACGGCCGCCGCCTGCGGGGACTCGAAGAACGCCGTGTTGCTTGCCACGTACTCAGGCTCTCACCCGACGGCGACATGAGCCTGGCTGCGGCGTTGAGCAACCATAAGCGTCATCTCCACAGTCGCCGGGAACCGCAGCATAACATTTATGTTTCGTCGCTTCGCGGCTTACGAAAACTTCGCTGCATCTCGACAATTGTCGAGATGCGCCGTACGTTGCACGTAGTCGCACGGGTAACTTTGCGCAAACGGGCTCTCCGAGGGCAGGTCGTGCAATGTATGCGAGACCCGGCGTGTCAACTTGAAGGGCTCCAAAGCCGCTCCGATTCGCTCTTGGTCTACTGCATCCGGCTTCCGGCTTCAACATGGGAAGTCCGACCCTCTGGGAACGACATCCGCCGGTGGCGCGCGGAGGTCAGTACCTGCGAGACAGACGCATCTTGATGAGACGTCCACGGCCCGGGCTTTGTCAGGAGAGCGTGAGCCGGATCAGCGCGGGGGCGTCCGCGGCTCGCGGCGATCTCGTCGTAGCCGCCGTCGTCCATCCACCGGCGGCGCGGTGGTGGTCGCAGAACGCCACGGGGAAGTCGTGGTAGTTCGGTTGATCCCGCGTCCTTGTCCAAGCGGTCATAGATCACGCGCGGCCAGACGGGCTGGCCGACGAGATGAGCGGACGCGATGCGGATGGGGACCGGGAGTTCCCTGTCGCGGCGGCGGCTGGCGGCTCAGCTGCATCGGGCTCGGCACGCAATGACGGCGGAATCACCGCGACTAAGGTCTCGCCCAGGAATTTCGTCGAACCCAGTAGGCAGCCATCGCTCCAGCGAGAATCGCGCCTGTGAGCGCGCCCCGCGCGAGCGTCGCTTTGACAGATCTGCCAGCCTCCTGGGCGCATGTGCAGGGTGCCGTCGGTAGGCCCACCGCTCCGATGAGGGCGTCCTCACAATCGGCGGCGACATCACCGGCAGCGTCGATTTCCCAGCGGGGCCAAGCACTGGGTCATCAGCCGGAGTCGCGCTCGATGGGATCGGGGACGTCGGAACTGTCGACATAGTTCGCCAGCGCTCATGATCGCTTCCAGTCCCCCGCTCTGGGGTCGAACGCGTTCTTCGAAGGATATGCGCGACCGAGACGCGCACGTCCGTCTCGTCGACGATCGACAGATCGAAGACAGTGCGCCGGGCGAACTCAGGCGATTCGGCGAACATCAACCGGAGCCCCGCGTCGTACAGCCGAGAGACCGGTGTGAGATAGGTGCGAGAGCGGCCGCCGGTGTCTGATTCGACACGGAAGGCGAGCACTCGCATCCAGCCGACACGCGTCTCGACTCCGAAGGCGCTATATCTCAGCCGACGTCCGGCAGGCTCGAGCCAGCTGGGGAGGTTCACGGAGAGTCGCTGGTCGGACTGTCGCTACGCCGGGCCGCAAGATTGGCTTCCACCGCTCGCTGATCTCCGGCCTGGCCGCTCGTCATCGACACGCTGGCGACGACGGGGGCGAGCTGCATCATTCGGACAGGATCCGTGCCGGAGACGTCAGGTAACTCAACTGTGCCGTCATCTCGTTGGCACCGCAGTGCCGGTGCTCCGATGTCGAGGAGCTCGTAGGCGAGGAAGCATACTGCGACACCACGCGCTCGCGAGGGGACGGATGGCGAGGAAAAGTGGGCCACTTGTTCGCCGTAAGCCAGGCATTTCGGCAGATCCGTGCCGGGGGGAGGACCACGGTAGGCGGATGATCGCCGAGACGATGTCTTCTGACTCGACCGACATCAGGGCCACCCGCGATGGGGACATACCGGTGGACGCCGCCGC
>JADJVX010000013.1 GCA_016710385.1 Actinomycetales bacterium | reverse complement strand
ATCTGGTCGGCCGCACCGGGGCCGATCGTAACCGACCTGAGGTCGACCGAGACGGCCGCGCCGGCGAGCTGGACTACCGCGACCTTGACGGCCGGCAGGGTTACGCGACCGTCGGTTTGGCGGCATCAGCGCGCCGGTGACAGAAGGTGTCAGGCGCTGGCACCGCGCAGGAACGGCATCTGATCCGCAGCGATGGGGTGGTGAGCTCGACCTTCCAGCCGCCGTCGCGGGAGCCGCCGGGGCCGGTGAGATGGAACGAAAGCGTGACCACGACGTGCGGATCGGCGAACTCCGAACGGCGTGATGCCCAGGCCGCCGCCGACCCGCCGGCCGCCGGCCCCGCCGGTGCTGAAGGCGCGGAACGCGAAGGTCAGGGCGAGGACCGGTGAGGTCCTCGGTGGCCCGTGTGGAGTCGACCAGGTGCCGTCCGCGTCGGAGGTCTCGACAGGGCCGGAGCCATCCAGGCCCTCAGCAGGCTGCAACCCGTCGAGCGCGCCGGTCGACCGGACGGGTCGGGCAGTTCGTTCCACAACGACATGGGGCCATCTCCCGGGAGAAGTCGGGATGTGACTGGGTGTCGTCAGTGTCGCGCGCGCGACCGACTGCCGTGTCTGGGAATCGGGATTTTTCGTGCCTGGCGCAGTCAGACCCGCCAGAACGGCGTTGGCCAGTGAGCTCGTTGACGGCGTTCTGGGCGCGCACCAGCTGCATGTCCTCGTCGACGTGCGGGGCGTCGGTGTGGTCGAGGTCTGGCCAGAGCGCGACCATGTGCTCCCAGGTCGCGGCGTCGTTGAGTTTGCCGAGGGCATCCTGGATGGTCGCGAGCGACTTCTCCATCGCGGAGATCTCGGCTGCCTGCTCGGGCCACAGCGGCGCGAAGAACTGGCAGCCATAACGCAGCTTCTTGGCCTCGATGCGCACCTGGTGGCGGTCGTATGCGCTCAACTCGTCCAGCGCCTTGCCCATGGCGACGATTCGCGACCGGCGCCGGCCGAAGGCGTGGCGGGCCATGGTGCGGCCAGTCCACGAGCTCGTCGCCCAGGCTCTTGCGCCACTTGCCCTTATCGGGCCAGCGGTCGAAGGAGGTCGTGCCGACTTCTCCAGTCCGCGCTGTCGAGGGTGGTGGCAGCCTTCTCGTAGGCCCGGACCCGGGCCGCGTCGATCTTGGCGTGGTCGGCCTCGGACGTGTGCGGGTTGGTCTCGAGGAAGACGGCTCGAGGTCGCAGGCCTCGCCGGGGTTGGCGACCAGCTCACGCAGTTCGACCTTGAGCCGCATGCCCTCGGGGTCGGCCTTGGTGTACCTCGCGGGCCAGCGACAGCAGCGACCGCAGTCGGCGGTAGGCCACCCGGAACTGGTGCGGCACCTCCGGGTCGTCGATCGACAGGTGCGGTTGGTTGGCGTCGGCGTGTGGCCCGACACGCGGTGGCGACGGTCATGAAGGCCCGTTGCGCCGGGCATGCGGACGCATCTGGGAGGTAGTGAGCTGCTGGCGACGGTGGTCGCCGGGGCATCCGTGTCAGGAGTTCGGCGGCTCTTCACGCCTGACCTCAGCCGCAGTCGCACGTGGTCGCCGGGGCGACGTTGGGCCAACCGGTCGCGCCGGCCTCGGTCGCCACCGCGATGACCGGGTAGCCGCCGGTCACCGGATGGTCCGCGCCGAGGATCACCGGCATCCCGCTCGGGGGGCACCTGCACGGCGCCGCGCACCATCCCGAAACTTGGCACCTCCGCGCCAGCCCATTCGGTATGCCGGGCCAGGGCCCCGCCGTCGCGGCCCGGGGCTGCGGTCAGCCGGACCCCGACTCGGTCGGCCTCGCCGGAGACCACCCACAGCCGGTCGTCGAGCCGGTCGAGCCGGTCGGGCCGGTCGAGCCGGTCACCGCCGCAGGCGAACCAGCCGAGCTGCGGCCCGGGCAGCACATCGATGAGCACCTCGTCGCGGGCTTCGGCACGGCTGGGGTTGCTGTGCGCCGTCGGCGGGGCGTGGTCGACATGCACCGGCCCCCCAACCTCGCCTCCCACCGGCAGGACGTCACCGGCGGCGACGCTGGCCGGTCCCAGCCCGGCCAGCCGATCGGTCGACCGCGAGCCGAGGGTGGCAGGGAGCGCCAGCCCGCCCCGGACGGCGAGGTAGCTGCGGACGCCGCGGGACGGCATACCGAGGCGCAGTTCCTGCCCGTCGCGCAGGTGCAGCGGCGTCGCGAAGTCGACCTCCCGCCCGTCGATGGTCGCCGGCCCTGCGGCTCCGGTGAGGCACACGGTGAGCGCACCGGTCGCGCGCACCGCGAGGCCGCCCATGGTGACCTCCAGCGCGGCGCTGCCGGGCACGTTGCCGACCAGCCGGTTGGCCAGCCGGTATGCCGTCCGGTCGGCTGCCCCGCTCGGCCCGACGCCCACGGCGGCCAGGCCCGGCCGGCCCTCGTCCTGCACGGTGGTCAACGGCCCCGGGGTGAGGACGGTCAGCGCCCGATCAGGTTGGTGAGGAGGTTGAGGGTCGCGATGCGGCGCCGGCCCGGTGGGGGTCGCAGCTGGGCTGGTTGGGCTGATCGACGGCTCGGCGACGGTGAAACGCACGTGCTGACCCGGCTGCAACGCTGCCGGCGGGGTGCGGTCGGGGTCCCAGAGGACGACGTCGGTGCGCCCGATGAGCTGCCAGCCGCCGGGCGAGCTGCGCGGATAGATGCCGCTGAACTCGCCGGCCAGGGCCACGGATCCGGCCGGGACGGTGGTGCGGGCTGGGGATGGCGGGGCACCTGCAGCCGGGGGTCACCGCCGACGAGATAGGCGAAGCCCGGAGCGAAACCCCCGAAGGCGACCTGCCACGGCATACCGGTGTGTGCGGCGACCACCTCGGCTGGCGTCAGGCCGGTGTGTGTCGCGACCTCGGCGAGGTCGGGGCCGTCGTAGTGCACCGGGATGGTGACCGGCGGGTCGGCCTCGGCCGACGTGGGCGGCGGTGGCGCGCCGAGGTGCCCAGTCAGGCCCGCCCTCCCCGCCACGCTTGCCACGAGCGCGGTATGCAGCCGAGTGGCGCCGGACGCGCTCGCCGCGACCACGAGGACGCTGCGCGCGGCCGGCACGAGGTCGACGATGTCGCGCCAGGGTGCTGCGCCGGACGCGTCAGCAGGTGCCTCTCGGGCGTGCCTCAGCGAGGAATACAGGTGGCGAGCTTCATCGAGACCGCTGACCTCGACGAGAACGGCCCGCTCGCCGAATGGCGAAATCCGCAGCGGGGCCATGCTCAGCCGGCGCTGGGCGCGAAGGGCGCGAGGGTCACGCCCGCGGTCACCAGCGCCTCTCGCACGGCGCGAGCGATGGCAACCGCTCCCGCGGTGTCGCCGTGCACGCAGACCGAGTCGGCCGCGACGGGGACCGCCGCGCCGTCCACGGCGCGCACCCTACCGGTCCTCGCGAGCGCGACTACCCGGGCGGCGATCTCGGCCGGGTCATGCAGCACCGCGCCCGGCTCCCCGCGGGGCACCAGGGTGCCGTCGGGCCGATAGCCGCGGTCGGCGAACGCCTCGGTCGCGGTCGCGAGTCCCGCTTCGGTGGCCAGGCGCAGCGCGAGCGCGTCGGGTTGGTGCAGCAACACCACCCCGGACCCGTATGCCGTGAGCGCGGCGACCAGCGCCGCGGCCTGTCCCTGGTGGGTCGCCACCGCGTGGTAGAGGGCGCCATGGGGCTTGACGTAGCTGACCCGGCTGCCGGCCGCCCGGGCGAAGCCATCCAGGGCCGCCACCTGATAGAGGACGTCAGCTTCCAGGTCGGAGGGAGCCACGTCGAGGAACCGGCGACCGAAACCGGCCAGGTCGGCATACCCGACGTGGGCCCCGATAGCCACGCCGTTCTCGGCGGCCCGCTCGCAGCTGCGCCGCATCGTCGTCGGGTCGCCGGCGTGGAAGCCGCAGGCGATCGAGGCGCTCGTGACGACGCCGAGCAGGGCCGTGTCGTGTCCGACGCTCTCGTCTCTTGCGCTCCACGCGCCGAAGCCCTCACCCAGGTCGGCGTTGAGGTCGATGCGCACGGTCCGACGGTAGTCGACACCCATGAGCGACGTGGCGCATCGCCGGACTCCGCCGGCGGCAGACACAGCTGTGGCGGAGCCGCTCGTGCGGCTCCGCCAGTGCTGTAGTCGTCGTGCGTGCTGCCGCTGAGCGGCAGGCCGGGATCAGGCGGCCGGGATCAGGCGGTGACTCCGCGACGGCGCGAGGCGCGGTAGACCAGCAGGGCGAGGACGGCACCGATGATCGAGCCGATGATGCCCGAGGTCTGCAGGGCGCCGGCCGCCATGTCCTTGCCGAAGAGCAGGTAGCCGAGGAAGCCGCCGATGAACGATCCGACGATGCCCAGGACGATGGTGGGCAGCACGCCGCTGACGCCGTCATTGCGGACCAGGAGGCGAGCGACGAAACCGGCGATGGCGCCGACGATGATCATCGAGATGAGGGTCGTAAGCATGGTGAGGGTCTCCTTGTGAGGTGGCCACTCTCGCGGTGGCGTTGATCAAACATTAGACACATCTTCTACAGTCTGTCAAGTGTTCGTCTAGATATCTGTGGTGACAGAGCGGAGGCATGGACCTCAGCACGGAGAGACCATCGAAGGTCGGTCTAGGGTTTTGGTAGGGTTCGGGCTAAGATCAGGGCATGTCCACGCCCCCGCCCGCCAGCCCATCGGACGGCCCCGTCGACGGACCCCCCGATGGCCTGCCAGACGGCATACCCGACACCATTCCTGACACCGTGCCGGACGGCATACCGGGGCCGGCCGCCCCCCTGGCTGCCGAGTTGGGCGATGTGACCCTGCCCGACGGGCTGGTGCGGATCGGCGAGCTGAGCCGCCGGGTCGGCCTGAGCGACCACACGCTGCGCGCGTGGGAGACCCGCTACGGGCTGCTCCGGCCGCATCGATCGGCCGGCGGCTTCCGGCTCTACTCCCTCGATGACGAACGCCGCATCCGCCACATGATCCAACTGCTGGCCACCGGCCTCTCGCCGGCCGAAGCGGCCAAGGTCGTGCTGCGCGCCCGCGACGACGAGACCGTCGTGCTGCGGATGTCCGCCGCCCAGGCGCAGGCGCGCGCCTCCGGCGGCCTCGGGCCCGCGACCGGCACCTTCTCCGTCCCGACCCAGGCCGGTATGCCGTCCGCCGCACCGCCCGCCGCGAGCCCAGACGGGGGCCTTGGCGCAGGCCTTGGCGCGGGCCTTGGCGCGGGCTCTGCGGCGGGCCAGGGCTCGACGACTGGGCCAGCGGTTGCCAGCGCGTGGTCCGCGACGCCGCCGGCCGTGCGGGCGTCCTCGCTCTATGGCTATCGCGGGCTGCTGGCCCGCAGCCTCGACCACTTCGACGAGGAGGGTGCGCATGACGTGCTCGACCGGCTTATCGCGGAGTTCTCCCTCGCCACCGTGTTGCGCGATGTCGTCATGCCCTACCTCAAGGAGCAGGGCGAGCGCTGGCAACGCGGCGAGATCTCGCTCATCCAGGAACACTTCGCCAGCCAGGTGCTGCGCGGCCGGTTAGCCGGGCTGGCCCGCGGCTGGGCCACCGGTAAGGGGCCCTGCGCCGTCATCGCGTGCCCGCCCCACGAGTTGCATGACCTCGGGGCCATGGTCTTCGGCATCGTCCTGCACCGCGGTGGCTGGCGCGTCATCTTCCTCGGGGCCGACACCCCGGTGGGGCAGATCTACACCGAGATCGAGCCACGCCCCGCGCTGATCATGATCGCGGCCACCCATCCCACCCGTTTCGCGGCCATCCGGCCCGATGTCGAGGTCCTGGCCCAAACCGGCCCGGTCCTCGTCGGCGGGGCCGGGGCGACGCAACGCTTCGCCGACGCGACGGGTGCCATCTACCTGTCCGGGGACCCGGTGACCGAGGCGCTGCGCATCCTCGAGCACGGTGTGCCGGCCCCCGCCAGGGCTGCGGAGTTCAGGTCCGAGCCATGACTTCGCTCCTGCGCGACGTGCACCTCACCGCCCCCACCGGACCGAACGGCCGGCTGTTCACCCTCGGCTCCGGCGACTACGTCGCTCGCGTCGCGACGGTCGGGGGTGCCCTGGCCAGGCTCACCTGGAGAGGCGTCGACATCGTCCTGGCCACCGATGCGGAAGGTGACGGCACGGCATACGCGCCGGCCTTTTCCGGCAAGGTCATGGCGCCCTGGCCCAACCGGCTGCGCGACGGCCGGTATACCTGGGGAGGAGTTGAGCACCAGCTGGCGATGACCGAGCCCGAGGCCGGCACGGCGCTGCACGGGTTGGTGTGCTGGCAGGAGTGGCGCGTCGCGGGGGCGGGTCCCGACCGGGTGACCCTCGCGACCGAGATCTGGCCGCAGCCGGGCTACCCCTTCCGGATCGGCCTCGCGACCGACTATCAGCTCGGTCCGGACGGCCTGAGCGTCGCCGTCGAGGCGGTCAACCTCGGGGACTCGCCGGCTCCCTATGGGGTTGCCTTCCACCCCTATCTGCGGTGCGGGGACGGTCTGCTGGACGACTGCCTGGCCGACCTGCCGGCCGAGCGCGTCGTGCTCACCGACGCTCGCGGGCTGCCGGTGCGCGAGGGCGCGGTCGAACGCCACGGGCTCGACCTGCGCGGCGGGGTGGAGTTGCGGCAGATTCGCGCCGACCATGCGTTCACCGGGTTCCCGGAGGGCGGCTGGCAGGCGTCGCTCGCCAGACCCGGTATGCCGTTCCGCACCACCATCGCCTCCGACACTCGCTGGGCACAGGTCTTCACCGCCGATCACATCGGGCGGGCCGGTCTGGCGATCGAGCCGATGAGTTGCCCGGCGGACGCCTTCCGCAGCGGCGATGGGGTCATCGCGCTCGAGCCGGGGGCGCGGCATACCCTGCGGGCCCGGCTCTGGGCCGACCCGGTCACCGCCTGACGTCCGGGCCGACTGCCTGCCTGGGCATCTGCCGGCACCCGCCCAGCCCTGCCGCCCGCCCGACTTGCTCGACACCGACCCACACTGACGCGTTTGGTTGGTTGCCCCGACTCGAAGCAGCCAAACCTGTCAGTCCGGTGGCTTGCTGGGCTCGGAGAGGTGCCCGAACCCTCAGCCGCGGACCTTCACGAGGTGGACCCTCTGATCGGCGCCGACCCAGACTGACGCGTTTGGTTGGTTGCCCCGACTCGAAGCAGCCAAACCTGTCAGTCCGGTGGCTTGCTGGGCTCGGAGAGGTGCCCGAACCCTCAGTCGGGGACCTTCACGAGGTGGACCCTCTGATCGGCGCCGACCCAGACTGACGCGTTTGGTTGCTTGCCCCGACTCGAAGCAGCACAACGTGTCAGTCCGGTGGCTTGCTGGGCTCGGAGAGGTGCCCGAACCCTCAGTCGCGGACCGTCACGAGGTAGACCCTCTGATCGGCGCCGACCCAGACTGACGCGTTTGGTTGCTTGCCCCGACTCGAAGCAGCACAACGTGTCAGTCCGGTGGCTTGCTGTGCTCGGAGAGGTGCCCGAACCCTCAGTTGGGGACCTTCACGAGGTGGACCCTCTGATCGGCGCCGACCCAGACTGACGCGTTTGGTTGCTTGCCCCGACTCGAAGCAGCACAACGTGTCAGTCCGGTGGCTGGCTGTGGTCAAAAGGAGGTCCACCGACCTGACGCGATGCTTCGCTCGTCGCGGTCAGGCGTTGCGGAGGCGATCGGCGATGCGCGGCGGCACGACGGTGTCTGGATCGCGCATCGCGCCGAGCGCCGAGCGCACGCCGACCAGGCCGGCATACAGGGCCGGGCAGGTGGGGCAGCCGCCGAGGTGAGTTTCGAGCGCGGCGCGCTCGGCGGAGGTGAGCTCGTCGTCGAGGTAATCGCTGACCCGCGAGCGCGCGTCCCAGCAGCGCAACGGCACGTCGCCGACGGCGGCGCGGCGCTCGGTGCCGCGGGCCAGGTGGGTGACGAGCATGGCGCGGCCGCGGGCGATGCGCTGCTTGGCGGCTGCGAGCGAGATCTCCTGCACCTCGGCGACTTGCGCCGCCGTGAGCCCCTGGGCGTCGTGCAGGACCACGGCCGAGCGGTAGGACGCGGGTAGCCGGATGATCGCGTCGCGCAACTCCTGCGCCCGTTCGGCCCGCAAGACGACCGTCTCACCGTCGACGGTGTAGGAGTCCTGCTGCCAGGCGCGTTCGACCTGCTCGGCGAGCTCGTCACTGTCGACGGGTTCGGTGCGGTCAGCCCGCACCAGGTCGACAAAGCGGTGGTGCAGGATCCGGTGCAGCCAGGTCCGCGGCGACGATTCACCGCGGAAGTCGCCGGCGCGTTCCAGCGCGCGCACGACGGTGTCTTGCACGAGGTCGTCGGCGACGACGGGGTCGCGGGTCAGGGAACGCGCGTATCGCAGCAAGCCCGGGACGGCGGCGGTGATCTCGTCGGTGCTCAGTGCCACGCTCCAACGGTATGCCGTCCGCTCACCTCACACACCAACGACGTGGCCCGGTCGACAGGAACCGGGCCACGTCGTGGCCGTGCACGTGACACGAGGCCACGCAGTCAGGAGTGGGTTGCCCAGCGGGCAACCGGCGAGGTCAGGCGCGCTTGTTGGTGTTGATCTTGAACGGCATATAGAGCGGGCACACGCGCACGACGGCCGTGACCGCCATGATCACCGCGACGATGAGCAGGATCGTCTTGAGGGCGCCGCTGGCCACCGTGAACGCGAGGATGGCCGCGACGACGGCGACGACGAGGCGGATCATCCGGTCGGTGCTGCCGACGTTGAGCTGCATGGTGTTTCTCCTGGTAGGGCGGTGATGCTGGGTGGGTCACCGCACTGACGGTTCGCGGCGGCCGAGGGTGACAGCCCGGCGTAGTGACCTGCCTCACGTCCGCGGCGACCCGGCCGGCGGGTCGGCCGCCCGGCATACCGGTTGCGGCTTGAGGTTTGCGGTCAGCGTCCGGCCTGGTAGTCCCGGATCTTCTCGACGAACTCCGGGGACAAGTCCGCACCCGCCGCGAGCAGGTCAGGCAGGGTATGCCGTTCGGTCGTCCACGCGCGGAAGGACATTGGCACCGTCACGCCATGGGTCGGGCGGTGCTCGATGACGATCTCGTCGCCCGCGTGCACCTCGCCCGGGGTGAGCACGCTCAAGTAGGCACCCGTGCGACCTCGGGCGGTGAACCTCTTGACCCACCGCCGCTCGCCCATCGCGCTGGCGAAGGTCGAGCAGGGCACCCGCGGGCCGGTCACGCGCAGCCGGACCACGGGACCGACGCGCCAGATCTCACCGAGCCGGGCGTCGTCGACGTCGAGGCCCACGGTGGTGAGGTTCTCCCCGAAGGCGCCGTCAGGCAGTGACCGGCCGATCTCGGCGGCCCAGTGGTCGAGCTCTTCGCGCGCCACGGCATACACGGCTTGGTAGCTGCCGCCGTGGTGGCGCCGGTCGCCGACGAAATCGCCGACCACCCCGCTGCCCTCGCCGCCGCGCTTGGCTCCGGGGTCGCGCAGCAGGACGGGGTCCGGGGTGGGCGTCTTGAGCATTCCGGAGGGCCGCGCGCCGCCGGCCGGGTTGGGACCGGAGCGTCCCACGTTGACGGATTTCAGGTGGGCCATGTCAGCGCTCGGGCTTGTCGTTCGCAGCGGAGGCGGAGGCGGGTGCCGGCGTGGGTGCCGAGGCAGCCGCCGGCGTGGGTGCCGAGGCAGCCGCAGGGGTGGGTGCTGGGGCAGCCGCAGGGGTGGGTGCTGGGGCAGCCGCAGGGGTGGGTGCTGGGGCAGCCGCAGGGCCTGGCGGCTCCTCTCCGGGCCAGAGCGTGCCGTACTGCTCCTGGTAGGCCTTGCCGGCCTTGTTGAGCGTCGTGAAGTAGTGGAATTGCTCCAGCACGTGGTGCATCCCGTAACCGTCGATCTTGGCCCGCACCGGCTCTTTGAGCTCGGCGAAGGCCAGCCGCACCCCGCGGGTCTGCAGATCGCCGGCCAACTCCTCGAGCATGTCGGCGGCGGTGGTGTCGATGTCGGAGATCGGTTCGGCGGCGACGAGGATCCAGTTCCGGCCGCGGGTCGGCGTCGGCCAGCCGCAACACCTGGTCGGCGAAGGTGCGGGCGTTGGCGAAGAAGATCGGTGCGTCGAAGCGGAAGATCGTCAGCCCGGGCATCGAGCCGGCGCGCGGGTTTTCGGCCAGGTCGAAGTAGCCCGGGTTGGTGCCCTTCTCGCGGCCGAGCACCGCCTGATAGGGCCACCACGAGCGCCGGAAGACATTGAGGATCGACAGGGCGACGGCGACGCCGATGCCGGGCAGCACGCCGAGCACGGCGACCGCAAGGGTCGCGGCGATGGACAGCCAGAACTCCATCCGGCGCTGGCTCCACAGTCGCCGGGTCGCGGGGATCTCGGCGAGTGAGAACGCCGCGACGACGACGATGGCCCCGAGCACGGGGATTGGCAGGGCGGCTAGCAGGTTGGGGGCCACGACGAGCAGGACGAGGATCGCGACCGCGCCGACCAGACCGGTGATCTGGCTGCGCGCGCCGGCCTTGAAGGCGACCGCGGTGCGCGAGCCGCTTGTCGACACCGCGAAGCCCTGGAAGAACCCGGCGAGCACGTTGGCTGCGCCGATCCCGACCATCTCCTGGTTGCCGTCGACCGGCTGCCCGGTGCGTCGCGCGTATGCCGTGGCCGTCGAGATCGTGTCGGCGAGGGCCACCAGGGTGATGCCGAGCGCGCCCGCGACGAGCAGGCCGATCTCGCCGACCGACACGATCGGCAGGGTGAGCGGCGGGAACCCTTGCGGCAACTCACCGACGACCTTGACGCCCTTGGCGGGCAAGTCCAGCCAGGTCGAGGCGAGGATGCCGGCGATGACGGCGACGAGCACGGCCGGGAGTTTGGGCAGCACCTTCTGCAGCAGCTTGATGAGCACAAGCGCGCCGAGGCCGATCCCGAGCGCCCAGAGGTTGGTCTTGCCGGCGACGATCTTGTCCCAGGTCGCGGCGATCTCGGCGAGCAGCCCGTCAGCCTCGATCGAGAACCCGGCCAGCTTGCGCACCTGCCCGACGAGGATGGTCAGGGCCAGGCCGTTCATGTAGCCCACCATGGTCGGCTTGGACAGCAGGTCGGCGACGAAGCCGAGCTTGGCCACGCCTGCGCCGACCATGAAGACCCCGACGAGCACGGACTGCACCGACGCCAGCAGCACGGCCTTGCCGGGGTCCCCGCCCGAGGCGACCAGCGGCAGGATCGACGCGGCGATCATCGGTCCGAGCGACGAGTCGGGGCCAAGGACGAGCACCCGGGAGGGGCCGAACACGGCATACGCGACCAGGCACATGATCGACGTGTAGAGCCCGGTGATCGGCGGCAGCCCGGCCAGCTGCGCGTAGGCCATGCCCTGCGGGACCAGTAGGGCGGTCAGTCCCAGCCCCGCGACGACATCGTCCTTGAGCCAACCGCGCTGGTATGCCGGTAGCCACGCCACGATCGGCAGCCACCGCGCGAGGGCGGAGCCGCGGCTGGGCTCGGCGTTGGCCGGAGTGAGGGGCTGGTTGGCCGAGGGCAGTGGCGTCGGGGTCGTCACGAGCGGTCTCCTTCGCGTCGAGCCCTCGCCGGGCAGGCGGCGAGCGGGTACGGCGGCAACTCTAGGGGTGACCGGCAGGCGAACGGCGGGTGACGGCTGATCGAGCATCGCGCCACACAGACGCCGCGGCCCCGCACCCCGCCGGGTTGGGCGGGCGGTGCGGGGCCACGAACAAGACGGGATCAGCGCATCGAGCGCGCCAGGTCAGTCTCCGGCGAGGGCGTCGATGCGGTCGAGCGCGGCGCGCCAGCGGGCGCTCATCCCGGCCGAGTCGTCGACGGGCTCGTGCCGCACGGTGACCGAGGTCTGCTCGCCGGCCGGCGCGAGGTGCAGGTCGACGATCGAGCGCGGCGCGTCTTCGGAGGCATGCCAGGACACGCGCACTTGCTCCATCGGGTGGTAGCTGCGCCACACCCCGTGGCTGCCGTCGGCTGCGCGCCAGTGCTCGCCCTTGCTGCCGAGGGTGGCACCCTCGCCGAGGAACGCCGCAGCGCCGTCGTTGGTGGTCAGCACGTGCCAGACGTGGTTGATGTCGTGGGTCAGGAGGGCCGTCACCTCGACGGTGTCTGCCTGTCCCTCGACCACCTCGGCCTGCTGCGTGTCGGACATCGTGATGCCTCCTAGATGTGGCGACCCCGCCGACGGCGCGGCCGCGACTGTGTGTTGTGCTGGGTCCATCCGACTCCAATCCGGCGACAATCGCAAGCCGTGTCCACGGCACTTCGGTATGCCGTTTCCCACTGCGCTGCGACCGGTCATCCGGTCCAGCGTTGGAGGAACGCCTTGAGCAACGGAGCCGCGGTGCGCGAACCGGACTGGCCGGTCTCGACGTAGACCGCGACGGCTAGATCGCCCTTGCTGGCGACCATCCAGGCATGGGTCTGCGGGGGGCTGTCGGCACCGTATTCGGCGGTGCCCGTCTTGGCGCCACCGACCCCGACATCGGCCAGGACCCGACCGCTGCCTTCGGTCACGACACTGCCCATCATCGAGCGCAATGCCTCGGCTTCGCCGGCCGTGAGGGGCACGGCCGGAGCCGGGGGTGCGGTCGGCGCGACCGAGGCCGGGGCGGAGGGCGAGGGGGCAGCCGCGCCAGAGTCCCCGGTCGAGGGGGCAGCCGAGCCCGAGCTCGCGCTCGTAGCCGCCGGGTTGGCGGAAGAGGCTCCGGTGGCGCGCAGGTCTGCGGTGCGCTCGACGATCCGGGGCACCACGGCCGAGCCCTTGACGATCGATGCGACGACGGTCGCCATGGCCAGCGCGGATGCCTCCACCTTGGCCTGACCGATGAACGACGCGGCGTGTTCGGTGGCCGTCGCCGTGCGCGGGATCGAGCCGACGAAGGCCGGCAGGCCAAGGTCGAAGTCGACCCCAAATCCGAGCGCCGCCGCCGCGTCGGCCAAGGCGTTTTGGTCGACCGTGGCGTGTTGGGAGATGAAGGCGGTGTTGCACGAGTTGGCCAAGGCGTGGCGTAGCGAGATGGTGCCGATCCGGTCGGCGGGGTAGTCGTCGTAGTTCTTGAAGCTGCGCCCGTCGACCACCGTCGTCGGGGTGCACTGCACCGGCGAGTCGGGGGTCAGCCCGGCGCGCAGCAGGGCGAGGGAGGACACGATCTTGAAGGTCGAGCCCGGTGCCGCTCGACCGGTCGTCGCGAGGGCCCCCTGCGCGGTGGGGCTATTGGCCGCGGCGACCACCTCCCCGGTGGAGGGCCGGATCGCCACCAGCGTCGCCGGCACTGACGAGGCCGCCAGCGACTCCTCGGCAGCCTCTTGGGCGAGCAAGTCGAGCGTGATCGACAGCGGCTTGCCGGGGATCGGGTCCTGGGAGAAGAGCGGGCGCGACACAGCGGTGCCCCCGGTGGTGCCGGTGGCCTTGATCTTCAGCCCTGGCGTCCCGGACAAATAGCCGTCGTAGCGCTGCTGCAGACCCGACAGCCCCACCGTGTCGGTGGCCGAAATGCGGCCCCCCGAGCGCTGCACGATCTCGGCCGTGGCCGGCCCGACCGTGCCGAGGATCGCCCGTGCGAAAGTCGCCGTCGGACCGAGCGTCGCGGTGCCCGAGATGGCCACGGCTCCGGGAATCGCTTGCACCGCAGCGGTCTTGCCGGCGATGCGCGGGTCGGTGGTGCGCAGCGTGATCGCTACGACGAACTGCTTGGCCCCCGATGCGGCGACCGTCTGGGTGTATGCCGTGGGGTCGATGCCCATGAGGGTCGCCAATGCGGCGGCCGACGTCGAGGCCTCTGCGGCCGAGACCCGGCCCTTGTCGATGCCCACCTGGTAGACATCGCGTTGCCCGGCGAGCACTTCACCGCCGGCGCCGAGGATCTCGCCGCGGCGGCCTTGCACCCGCTCGACGGTGAACCGTTCGGTGGCGTCGAGCTTGGGTTCGATCATCGTCGGTGACCATTGGACGTGCCAGGTCTTGTCGGGATTGAGGACGAGCTTTGCCTCGGTGGTGTAGCTCCAGTCGGCATCGGTCGGCGACACATCCCAGGTCCACTGCAACGTCGCGGCGACGGTACGCGCCGCGTTGGTGCCCGCGGACGTCTTGTCCACGACCTTGACCACGGTGACCGTGCGCGAGATGTCTTTGATGGCGGCGACCACGGTGCCCAGCGCCGCGGTGGCGGCTTCCGGGGTGGAGCCGTCGAACGGCATACGGGACAGGTCTCCGGACGTCAGCCCAGCCGCGAGCGCTGCCGCGGTGGACTCGGGCGTTGGCGGCGGCGGCTCGGCGCTGCCGGTGCACCCGGTGAGGGCGAGCCCGAGCGCGACGATGCCCGCGACCGCCGCACGGACGGTGCGCAACGGGCGCCGTGCAGTGTGGCGCGCAATGGGGCGCGGCCCAGGTCGATGAGGCATTCGGGTCCTTCCGGTTCGGGTCCCAGTCTCACCCAGGGCACCGACAAGCCCAAGTCGCTCTGCGGTCGAGTCACAGATTCCCACCGAATTGCCCCGACGGTGGGAGGCTTCCGGTATGCCGTTTCCAGCACGTCAGGGGGTCCGGCTCGTCGGCGCGGGCGGACACTCACCCTCATCCTCGTCGCGACGGCACTCACCGTCGCCGCGTGCACGACCGGCCCTGCCGGCGACACTGTTTCAGTCGGTCCGCGGCCCTCGTCGGCAACCCCCTCCACCGCTGCGCGAGTTCCACCGGATCACCGGGCCCCACCGCATCGACCGGCAACGACGGGACAGCCAGCGGCAGTCCCTGGCGCTCCGCGTCCACCGACCCGAGCGCCCATGCGTCCGCGCTCGCGGCGGCCATCGCGGCGGAGAACGCCCAGCCGGGCGACGGCTCCTGGCGGGTGGCCACGGTCGCGTCCATCGACGGTTGAGCGGCTATACCGACCAGGCCAGCGTCGTGGCGGGTGAGACCTTCCGGCTCATGGTGCGCTCCACGCTGGGGAAGGTGACGGTCACGGCATACCGGATGGGCTGGTATGCCGGTGCCGGAGCCCGCCGCGTGTGGGCGTCCGACCCGCTGGCCGCCCCGACCCAGCCGCCGCCGACCGTCGAGACGGTCGGCGGGGCGAAGGTGGTCTCGGGCAGGTGGGCGCCGTTGCTCACCGTGCCTGCAGCCGACTGGCCGGCCGGCAGCTATCTGCTGGTCCTGCAGGCCGGTGGCAAGGGTCGCTATGTCCCGATGACCATCCGTGCCGGCAGCGTCGCCGGCGCGCTAGTCATCGTCAACCCGACCGCGACCTGGGAGGCATACAACACCTGGGGCGCCGGCTCGCTCTACGAGGGCAAGGGTGGCCAGCCGCCGCCCAACGTGGTGAGCCTGGACCGCCCCAACTCCGACAATGCGTCGCACTTCCTCCTCGATGCTCTCCCGTACGTATTGCGTGCGGGGAAAGCTGGCCTTCCGGTCGGCTATGTCACGTCGGCAGATCTTGAGAACGGCGCGCTCAACGGGCCCCTCGGCGTCGTGTCTGTGGGACACGACGAGTACTGGAGCGTGCCGATGCGCCGTGCTGTCGAGGCGGCGCGCGACGCGGGCAGCAACCTCGCCTTCCTCGGTGGCAACGCGATGTTCTGGCGCATCCGCTTCGAGCGCAACGGACGCCTTGTCGTGGGCTACCGCGACCGCTCCGCGCAGGATCCCGTGCGGGGGGCCACGACGACAGCCAAGTGGCGCGAAGCCCCGGTGCCCGTCCCCGAGAACTCGCTGCTCGGGGGTGCTCTACGAGTGCTACCCCGCGTCGGGTCCGTTCACGGTCTACACCCCGGACTTCTTCCTGTATGCCGGCACTGCGGGCAGCCGCGGCACCTCCTTCCCGGGGTTGGTCGGGGTGGTGGAGTCCGACCGCGCCTATCCCATTGCCGGGACGCCGAATTCGCTGCAAGTCGTCGCGCATTCGGCGATCTCGTGCGGAGTCGAAGGCCTCGACTCGACGCGGTCTACTACTCGGCCGACTCTGGAGCGGGCGTCTTCTCGGTGGGGACGATTCAGTGGACCAAGGCGGTGGGGGCAGTGCGGTCAATGAGGCCGGGATTGCCTTCGCTCGGAAGGTGACCGACAACCTCTTCACCGCGATGGTCGCCGGGCCGATGGGGCGGGCCCACCCGTCGGTGCCCAACCTGGCGTCGATCAAGGCCAGCCCGTCGACGTCGACTGGCACGGGTGGGCGGGTGGCCGCCGCGGGATCGTGACCTGCTTGATTTGTTACACTATGGCATATAAAGTGTAGTGCGCGATCCTGCCCCAGGAGAGACATGACCGCCTCGCGTGAATCCACTGCGCTCACCCCCACCGCGACACTGGGTGACCTCGTCGTCGCGGACGGGCGCCGAGCCGCGATCCTCGACCGCGCCGGAATCGACCACTGCTGCAACGGTCATCGCACCGTGGCCGAGGCGGCTCGCGATGCCGAACTCGACGTCGAGGACCTGCTGCGCTCCCTCGACCTGCCGGGTGCCCCGGCCAGCTCGGCTGACCCGGCGCCGGCGGCGGGCGGTCCTTCGGGTGACAGCGCCGCCCGCAAGCTGTCGAGCTTCGCCCATGACATCGTCGACACCCACCACGCCTATCTCTGGGAGGAGATGCCGCGGCTGCAGGCGCTCGTCGACAAGGTGCACGGCGTGCACGGTGATCGGCA
>JADJVX010000012.1 GCA_016710385.1 Actinomycetales bacterium | reverse complement strand
TTCATGGATCTGGGTGCAGCGCACTCGACGATCGGCCTGAGGGTGTCCTGGGAGGACCTCGCCGCCCTGGTGTGGCAAGCGACCGCGTCAATCCGGCACGACCTCCACATCCGGGTGCGCGGCACTCGATGTCTGACCCGGACCGCACCTTCGGCGCAGACATTCGAAGCTGCGGTCATCCACGGCGAGGGACGAATGCGAGGCGGTCGGGTGCCTTGACGTCTTCCACGACGTCCTGGTCAGGCGGCGCCACGCCGGGGTTGCGCGAGGTCGGAGCGAGGCAGCACGGTGCAGCCACGCGACCCGGCGGCGGCCATGCCTACCGCGCCATCACCCGGCTGCTCACCGACTGGCAGCGGAGCACCGCGTACGACTCGGTTTGGACGCAAAGCCGACGCGAGGACGGTCCTGCTGCGCGCGTGATCGAGTTGTAGGCTGCGGGCGCTGACCCAGACCGGGCGGGACTGGTTGGTCACCCTGTTCCGGCTGATGCAGCACTCCGCGCCCACAAGGCCGGGCGGGCCAGCGCATCCTGGCTCGCCGCTCGGGTGGGCCGCCGAGAAGATTCAAGGTCGACCTCGTCAACCGACTGGACTCTGAAGCCACCCGCGACGAAATCCGTGCCGACGTCACCTGTGTGCTGCGCGTCGCCACTGCCACTCGGTGCGGGGTGGGTGCTGAGAACATCCACCACCCTCTCGTCGTTTGCCAGATCGCGACGACGGTGGACTCGGACTTCCCGGCCGCCAGCGAGGACCTCGAGTCCGGGCTCTGATGGCTGCCTGGCTCCGCGGACGGTACGCAGCGGCACGTCGCGAGGGAATGAGCCCCGCCGATGCTCTGCGCGTGGCTGCTGCCGCAGCTCTGGCCACCGCCAGGAGATTGCAGACTCGCGCAGATTCACGCTGCGCTGCACGATCTCGACGCCGACCTACCGGTGTCAGCAGACCAGCGTTGGCGGACATCAAGGACCGTGGGGCCGCGGCCCAGGTTACTTGCAGGTGTGGAGGCAGCCGCCAGTGGCGTCGAGACCCTGGAACCCGGAGCGGCCTGGGTGAACGACCGACGGCGTCGGGTCGTCACGGTCGATGCGACCCAGACGTGTGGATCAGCCACTGCCTCAGGCGAGGTATGCCGTGCCCCCTGCTGCTGGAGCAGTAGCCCAGCTCAATCAGAGCGCCGTGGGCGGCTCGGTCTGGCTGGTGGACGACACGATCACCGCGGACGACGGTCTCGTCCGCTGGGCTGCGGTGTGGGCGGTCTGCCTCCCACATGCCTGGACTTCGCCGCTGCACCTGCAACGGACGGCACCACGTGTGTGGTGGAGCTTGTCCCCACTCTGGGGACCTGGCCGAGCCACTGGCCGCTTTCCCGGCGGCTGTGACGAGGCGACCTCGGGGCTAGGGCGCTGTGGAGCTGACGGGCCATCGGCAGCTCGGCGCGTCCGCGACAGACGGGTGGCCCGCCGGGGATTACCCGACGGGCCACACTGGTTGGGCTCGCTCAGCCGTGGAACATGATGAGCCGATCAGAATGTCGATGACCTTGTCCCATGATGTTGGGTCCTCCTTCCCAACACCCCTACCGGATCCCGATTCCAGGCGAGCGCCTCCGATCCGGGCCCTGGCCCGAGCGCGATGCACCGCAGGGCCGCCCATGGGACTGTTCCATCGCCCGCGGGCTCAGCAAGGCCGCACGCCGCCACTGGGACCGCACCTGGAGTCCTCGGATCTGCGTTGCACATCCTGATGCCGGCACCTCTGGCGCAGGCGGGC
Organism: Actinomycetales bacterium; assembly: GCA_016710385.1. Lineage (GTDB taxonomy): Bacteria > Actinomycetota > Actinomycetes > Actinomycetales > Dermatophilaceae > Phosphoribacter > Phosphoribacter freyrii. The sequence continues at coordinate 115,262 of JADJVX010000012.1, read as the reverse complement.
CGTGACTGAAGCAGCCATGGCTACCTTCCGCCCTCGCCAATACCCCGAACTGCCCCGACTTTCGCCCGCGGGATGGACTTGGGTCGGGGAGGACGCCTCCCCCTGACGGGGTCTGGTGCGGTGGCGACGGGGCGAATGCCTCGATCATCGTCAGCCTGCGCAGCGTGCACGCCGAGACCGACGTGGGCCTCTACCCTCGGCGACGGCGACGAGCGGCTGAGCGCCTGGGGGTGACCGCGCTAGCAGGATTCCTGCGCGGCTCCGCCGCCCGCCGAGTGGCGCCTGCGGGCACCATCGCACTCGGCCCGCCTTATCCCATCCCAGCAGACCTGTTGAGGAGATGCTGCGGGCAGCCCGGCGACCGCCAACTGCGGCCAATGTCGACGCTGTCGGGCGGATGTTCATCACCCAGGTCAAGCTCAAGGCGTCACAGTTCGTCCAGAACTCCGCCGGCCACGACCGCGCGATGGCCTACCTCGACCGGTGGGCACTGCTTCGCGGTGATCACCTCGAGGTGGCCTGGGCGTGCTAGCCGACCTTTGTGGGTGGGATGACCGTCATCCCCTATGTCCAGGACATCCCGCTGCGGATGCGGGCAATCATGCTCCATGCCGTCGATAGGCCGGGCACCTTCTGGGTCGAGGTGAAGCGATCCTGACAGTCGGTGATTGTCCCTGAGGCAGAATGTCCTCGCGGACTTCCCTCGCGGACTTCCCTCGCGGACCTCCCTCGCGGACCTCCCTGGCACCGGCAGAGTGATGGGACTGAGATGTTGACAATCATGCTCTGCGGGGCTGCCGACACCAGCGTTGTCGTCTCCGAAAGCCCGCCACCGCCGCAACGGCCTTGGGCGCCGACCCGTGGCACTTCCTGTCCGGCGACATCCTCTATCTCAACAACGCCTCGGCCTCCTGGCGAGCCAACTCCGCGCGATCCGTCGCGGCAGCCGACGTGGTCGTCTTCGTGGTCGTCCGTCACTACGGCGAAGTGTCCTGGACCACTGAATTGCGCCAGGCCGTGGATGATGGCACCCCATTCGTGATCCTGTGCCTCACGGATACCTACCGCAGCTACCTCGCGGCAGAAGCAGACCGACCGGATCCGGCCGCTGCCGTCTCGCAGCCCATTGATCCGCGACTAGCGGATACCATGCGGGAACTGGAGCGCACCTACTCCTTCACCATCGTTCAGTTCGACGACTCGACCTTCTCTGCGGTGCTCCGGCGAGAGCTCGCCAAAGTCTTCGTGCACGGCATACAGGCCCTCACGAGCCGCGCCCGTCGGGAGTCGCTGGCATCCCTGCTGGGCAACCCCGACTCACTCACCGCCCACGACCTGCACATCGCACGGGAAGTGGCGTTGACGAGTTCGAGGACAAGCGGCTGCGGAAGGCAGCCATCACCCGCCCTGGCGCGCGGTGACGGCCTCGACGAGGATTCGACCCTGTCGCTGGTGCGCAGCAGCGAGCAGGGCGTCGCCCGACCGTCCGTCGAGCTGTTGGATCGGCTCTACCGGGCAGCGGCCCCTGCTCACGACTTCCTGGCCGAGATCATCGACGTGGCCGGCGATAGCGATGACGTGGCGTTGTCTCGTCGTCTCGTGCACAGCCTGTTCCGGCTCTCGCTCGAGGACGCCCTGGCCGTTGCTTGCGATATGCACGTCTCGGACGTCGGCATCAAGCGGCGGCTGGTGGATCACATCGAAACCAACCTGGAAGCCATCCTCGCATCCCACGAGCTGCGCAGGGCTGCCGAGCTGGTGTTGGGCCGTTGCCTCGCGCCCGCGGGTGAAAGTCCGTGGAAGGACCGGGCGACCGCCATGCTGGCAACCCTCGGATCGTAGCTCGCGGTAGCGCGCTATAGCCCCTGCATTCGCCCGCGCTGAGCCCGAAACCGGCTCATCCCAGATGAGGCACTCTCCATCCCGGTGACGATCGCGCTTCTATTCGCTGTCGTGCGAGACGTACAGCGGAACCGTTCTGGTTGACCTTCGGTCTCATCGCCATGTTTCTATTCGCTGTCGTGCGAGACGTACAGCGGAACTGGCTCGGCATGCTCGTCCTCGGCCTCTGGGCCGCGGGTTTCTATTCGCTGTCGTGCGAGACGTACAGCGGAACGAGGCAGCCCGGGCCGCTGCGATCCAGGCGATGCAGGTTTCTATTCCCTGTCGTGCGAGACGTACAGCGGAACCTGCTCCATCGACTGGTCGCCACCATTCCGCGTCGAGTTTCTATTCGCTGTCGTGCGAGACGTACAGCGGAACTTGATCTGCTCCACCAGGCGAAGGGCGCTCGGGAACAGAGTTTCTATTCGCTGTCGTGCGAGACGTACAGCGGAACCTTGGGTGGAAGCCATGCAACACATCGGTGTCGAAGGTTTCTATTCGCTGTCGTGCGAGACGTACAGCGGAACGACAAACTCTACCCGTATGGAGTACGGATAGAAAGTTTCTATTCGCTGTCGTGCGAGACGTACAGCGGAACCTGCCCAGCCTGTGGCGCGACCGTCCGCAGTATCACCCGGTTTCTATTCGCTGTCGTGCGAGACGTACAGCGGAACTGCTCTTTTTGAAGGTTTATCGTCTACCGTAAAGGGTTTCTATTCGCTGTCGTGCGAGACGTACAGCGGAACTGGCATGAGCGCGCGGCGTGCCGTGGCGTCGACATCGAGTTTCTATTCGCTGTCGTGCGAGACGTACAGCGGAACTTCACCAACCTGCTGCCAGGCCAGTACGTCGTCGTTTCTATTCGCTGTCGTGCGAGACGTACAGCGGAACTGGCGCAGCGCTCGACTGGTTCACACCAGAAGAGCCGACGAGTTTCTATTCGCTGTCGTGCGAGACGTACAGCGGAACCGCAAGGCCTGTACACGATCAAGACAAAGTGCGGAAATTGCGGTTTCTATTCGCTGTCGTGCGAGACGTACAGCGGAACCTTCGGCGTCAACTACCTGATCAACGTCGTCTGCGTGTTTCTATTCGCTGTCGTGCGAGACGTACAGCGGAACCAGACAGCCATCACGGCTGTGGCCAAGGGGTATGCCCCGTTTCTATTCGCTGTCGTGCGAGACGTACAGCGGAACCTGAAGCACTTGCTGCCTTGCGCCTGATGGTTGCTCCGCGTTTCTATTCGCTGTCGTGCGAGACGTACAGCAGAACCCGCGCTGGCCAAGGAGCTCGCCGCGGCGGGCTGGACGTTTCTATTCGCTGTCGTGCGAGACGTACAGCGGAACGATCCGGCGGACCCGAAGTTTTCTACAACGACGACTCGCAGAGTTTCTATTCGCTGTCGTGCGAGACGTACAGCGGAACCGTCACGGACGTGCTCACGAAGCTCGACCAGCTCAGTTTCTATTCGCTGTCGTGCGAGACGTACAGCGGAACAACACCGCGAGCCAAACCGTGCGCGAACGCTTGGATGTTTCTATTCGCTGTCGTGCGAGACGTACAGCGGAACCTGGGCGGACGGTCGGCGCACCCACGAGTGCACGGTTTCTATTCGCTGTCGTGCGAGACGTACAGCGGAACATCATCCACGAGAACCTCAACAACACCTCGCGCTTCGTTTCTATTCGCTGTCGTGCGAGACGTACAGCGGAACTTCACTTCGTTGCGGCTCAGGCCAGCAAGGGCACCTTGTTTCTATTCGCTGTCGTGCGAGACGTACAGCGGAACAGCCTCCCCCGTGCCAAGTTCGTCTTCCTGAGGTTTCTATTCGCTGTCGTGCGAGACGTACAGCGGAACGTCGTCCTTAACGGACGCGGTTCGCTGTGAGGAGCTCCGTAAGTTTCTATTCGCTGTCGTGCGAGACGTACAGCGGAACATCATCCACGAGAACCTCAACAACACCTCGCGCTTCGTTTCTATTCGCTGTCGTGCGAGACGTACAGCGGAACCCTATCGCCTCGCGCGAGCCGCTGACCAGCACAAACGATGTCCGTTTTCACACCCGACCGCACGCGAACCACTGGACACCCTCCAGACCGCCCCTCCGTCGACGTTTGCGCTGGTCAGAGGCCTACACACCCGACGCCTTCCGACGGTGTCCGCCAACACACCCTCCGCCAAGCCCGCCAACCCGCCACCCCCGCTACGAAGCCGACTCCTCGGTCAACAGCGCCCTCAGCTGGGTGACCGCGCCGCCGACTTTGATAGCGATCGTTGGCACGTACCTCGCCTTCGTGGGGTTAAAGCGATCGAGCACCTCGTATGCCGTCACGGCATACCCCGTGAGGTTGCGTCCGATGAGAGGGGCGAGCGCGGCAGGGCCGGAGTAGAGCAGATGCAGCTCGTCCACCCCCGCTTCGCTCATGACCGAGACGAGGTCCGCGCAGATGTCATTGGCCCACGCCTCGGCGTCGGCCGGCGACAGCAGGTTGCCCGGGACACTCGGAGTGATGGCGTATGCCGCCCGCCATCCAGCAGGGTCTGCGGCCAGCAGCGACACCGCCGCGGGTGCATAGCCCGTGGCCAGCACCTCGATGCTCACCAGCACCCGCTCGGCTGCGGACACGATCGTGGCGTCGGGAATCGCCGTCCGCACCACGAGGGGTTGGCTGGGTGACGCGAGGGCGGTCCGGGGGCTCAACCACCGTTCACCGTTGGCGTCGACGAAGGCCATCGACGCACACCGGGAACGCGGGAACACCGCTCCGAGCGCGAGCAGGAAGCTCAGGTGTCCATTCCCGCTGAACTCCACGGAGGTGGCTCCGCTGTCGACGAACGCCTGGGTCAAGATCGGTGCAGCTGCCGCGAAGAGGTCCATCCCGGTGGGACTGGGCAGCAGGCCCTCGCCGTGGATGTCCAGGCGCACGTCGAGATGAGCCGCGGTGCGGTCGCTGTCGCTGGCCTGGTTGCGGGTAGCCACGTCGATGCGCAGGACTGCACGCTCGGTCTCGGGTCGCAGCGCCCGCATCCGATCGATAACGAAGTCGCGCGCGAGCGAGAAAAGGTCCTCGCGACGGTCCGCGCCGTAGTGCTTGTGGTCGGCCAGGTCGAAGTCGGGAATTGGGTCGTAGAGCCCCGCGGTGGCCTGCTCGTCGACACTGCCGTCGCTGCGTCGCAGCGGGGACACAACACCCAGCAGCATGTGGCTCTCCTGAGACAAGCGCGCGAGAGCCGGAAACTCCACCGTCTGGATGGCCTTGCTGAGCCGCACGTCGGGCGTGGCGACCAAGACCCCGGCCGAGGCCCCCGACCGGAGTGCCTCGTCCATGCGGTAGGTGAAGCTGCCGACGAGCATGGCGTATTCGTCGAGCCACACGCTCAGCCCGCACGCCCGCAGGACGGCCGTCACCGCCCGGGCAGGCTCCGTGCCGTCGCTATGCCGGTAGGACACGAAGACCGGTCCGTGGTCGTGATCCATGGCTTCACATCACCCTTCTCTGGCCAATCGAGGAGATCACTCAGCCGTCCGCTTGCGGCGCAGAGCCCCGTAGCCAACCCCAACGAGGACGAGCAGCAGGCCGGCGAATACCAGTCGTATCGAGTCACGCGTCCCCTGGGGATAGACGTGGATTGGCGCGGTGAAACGTTGAACACCGCCCGCGGCGTCGACGGCATACAGGACCAGCGTATGTTCCCCCGGCGGCAGGTCTGCCGGCAGGGCGATCTCCCCGAGGTCACCGAGGCCGTCGGGACCGCCGCCCCAGGAGGTGCCGAGGTATCGCGCCTCGCTCTCGACGTGCACCATCCGCAGCTTGGTCTTCTTGATGGTCTCGCACTGCGACACCCCGAAGACCGGCTCGCAGTCGAGCAGCCGGTCTTGGGGTTCGGGGATCCGCGGTCCGAGATCGAGCGGAGCCAGGGCGTAGGGGCTGGTCGATCGTCGAACCCAGACGGTGTAGGGCTGCTCCAGCTCCAAGCCCACCTGGCTCGGGGTATGCGGTGTGGTCCAGTTTGCGGGCTGCGTGCGCGACCACTCGATGAGCGTCTGGGCCTCGAGGTGGTAGCCCAGCTCGTTCGGGTGCATCAACTCACGGGCGTACTGCCTGTCCACCAGCGGGTTGGCATCAAGAAGCTTCCGCCACAGCACCGAGTCGACGCGCACCGCCGCCTGCTCGTCACAGATGGTGTGCCCGTCCTGGAAGGACTCGACGATCGGCGCAACGTAGCGCACCGGCATACCCTCCGCTTGCATGGTCTGCACCGCGGTCGCGACTGCGCCGTTGACCTTGGTGATGAGGTCCTCAGCCATGGATGCCTCGTACTCCGCGAGCCCGAAGAAGCACCCAGCCCGCAGCCGCTCCGGAGGTGGCAGGGGATTGACATAGGGCAGGACGACGATCTGGGCGACCCGTCCCCCACGCCGGGCGGTGACCTCGGGCGCATTGATGACGGCGTCGATGTCGCGGTAGCGAGCCTTCAGATCAGCGATGAGTGTGCTGGTGACGAGGTAGTGCTCGACGTCCGGGGTGAACCGCGAGTTCGGATCCGCCCGACAGGGGTACCACGTCGTGAGACTGCGCCCGTCGACCAGGACGCCTGTCGCCACGCACGCGGTCACGAAGTCTGCGAACTTCGCGTCGTTGCCGCCGAGGGTCAGCAGGACAAGATCGGGCGGATTGTCTTTGGTCGCAAGGTCTTTGAGCCGAGTGAGCTGAGGCTGGATGTCGAAGACGTGCTGATACATCACGAGGTCGTCGGTGACGGCGCCCGAGCAGGCCAGCATGGTCAGGGTGGCCGTGCTCGCGCCGAACGGCGCGTCCTGGGACGCGCTAAACAACTGGCGGCCATACGCGTGGGCAGAGCGATGGCACAGGTATTCGCCGGACTGGCGCTTGCCGTCGGCATCGGCGTCGTAGTCCGTCCCGCCCTCACCTGACGAGTAGGAGTCGCCGAGGATGACGACGTGCTTGGCCTCGGTCAACAAGGGGCCAGCCGTGACGAGCTTGGCCGAGTCGCTGAGGTCGAGCGTGCCCGTGAAGACCAGCGGCGTCGCCTGCCCGGTGGTGACCGTGGCGGCCCAGGTCAGCGGACTGGGAGTGCCCGCGAGGGGGCGCGGCTGGAAACTCGCGGTCGCAGTCGTCACCGCGCCGCCCAGGGTGCCCAGGTGCCGGACCGGATGAGGCACGTATGCCGCCCCGGGCCTGCCGTTCGCGTCGGCGATGGTAAGCGTTACCCGAACGTCCCTGGCGGGGACGGCTCCGGTCGAGGTCACGACCACGGCGATCTGGTTGGCGGAGCCGAGATCGCGCTGACCTGTCACCGCTTCCAGGGCCGGGGGTGCGTGCACCGTGACACTCACTTTTGCTCCGGCTGCTGTGGTCATCGCCTCGGTGAGGTTGCCGTCCTTGTCGACGCGGACTGCCTTGCCGCCCGTGGCGTTGGCGATGCACTCGAGCTGTTTGGCGCCCTCGTCGCTGAGATCCAAGGCCACCGTGTTGACGGTCAGCTCAAGCCCCTTGTCTCGCAAGTCTTTTGCGACCGTGCACACGTCAGTGGTGCCGCAATTGGCTTCGCCGTCGCTGAGCAGCATGACGATCCCGCCCGTGGCGCCCGACGCCACGAAGGCGCGCCCGACGGCCTGCAGCGCCGGCCCGGTCGGCGTGCCCCCGTCGGCGACCATGCTGCGGATCTCGGCTGCAAGCTTGGCCTTGTCGGCCACAGCCGGCCCGAAGCGCACCTCGCCGGTGGAGCACCCCTCGATGGGCTTGACCGTCCACACTCCGGGGTAGTTGACGAGGGTCACCTGTTGGTTGGCAGGTAGGTCGCGGATGATCGCGTATGCCGCTCGCTTGGCGAGGGTGAGTTTGGAGTCCGGCTTGCCATCCTTCATCGATCCGGACGTGTCCATGAGCAGGTACAGCGGCGGGGGCACCGTCTGCGCTGGCGCCGACGCCGACGCCGAGGGTGCGGCGGCCGCCTGCCCGGGGCCGGCCGCGCTTGCAGAATGTCCCTGGCTGGATGCCGGTGGCTCGGCCGAGACTGCCGGGGCCGTGAGGAAGACCATGGACAGCACCGCAGGGGCCAAGAGGGCGCGCAGGCGGACGGCATACCGAAGCGTCGGTGACACGGAACTGAGGCGAGCCGGCATGGTCAGCCGTTCTGGGCGGCCAGGAGTGCGATGTCATCGGGGGCTCCGACGACGCGGACCTCACCGAGCACGACGGGAAGACCACTCGTCGAGGTGGTCGTGACCTCCAATCGCAGGCGAAGCACTCCGGCCATGGACAGGTGGACGGGCGTGAGGGCTCCCGGAGCGACAGTGACGCTGCCGGCCTTGGCGCCGTCGGCGAGGATGGTGACCGTGGCAGGTCCAGGTGCCGAAGCTCGATCACTGATCCCGAGCTGGGCGTCGAGGACCACGGCATGTCGCCCCAGCGTGTATTCCGCGCTGGCCGCGGTGCGGGCGCTCGCGGTGCATACCAACGCGGAACGCATGGTTTGGCCGTTGGCCACTTCGGAGCTGGACTTGCCGCAGCCGCTGCGCGAGACGTCCCGGACATCGCTGAGATAGATCCCGTCGCCAGCGGTGGCGACACTGACGGTGACTTGGGGCGCCAGCGGTTGCCCGGCGGCCGGCACGGTGGCGATGACCACTCCGGGAGCCTGGTCGGGCTTGACGACCTCATCGATCGTCGGAACGACACCGAGGCTCGACAGCGCGTCGCGCGCGGCGTCGAGAGTCTTGCCGCTGAGATCGGGAATGGCGCCGGGACCAGACACCTTGAGGGCTACCGCGACCCCCTCCGGGGAGGGAACGCTGCTGCCTGCAGCCGGGGTCTGCACGACGACCAGGCCAGCCGGGCCGGCCTGCGGGATGGTTTCGGAGGCGACCGCCGGACGCAGCAGGCCGGCGTCTGAGAGGACACGCGTGGCGTGGTCGACGGTGAGTCCCGAGATGTCGGGCATGACCACGCCCGACCGGTCTCCCGGCGATGCCGTCGGGATGACGATGGGGCTGGTCTCCCCGGGGGCACGGACAGGGAAGAGCAGCCGCCCGATCCCCGCTCCGATGAGGATCAGCCCGAGCGCGACCAAACCGATGACGACGGCCCGCGGCATCCGTCCTCGGATTGCTTGTCGGATCAGCGACGCGGCAGATCCGAGGGCGCGCCTTGCTGCCGCGGGTGCGGGCGCGGTGGTGCCTGCGTGCGGTGCCTCTGGTTCGTGACCGGACCCCGACTGGGCAGGTATGCCGGCCGGCTGCGCGGAATTCGGTAGCGCGGAGGCCGTCAACTTCCCTTGCTCCACCATTCCCGTCGGCTGACCGCGGGGCGGTGGAGTCGACGGCGCGCTGTCTCGAGTACACATGCAGTTCGTCCTCCTGCTGAACCGTCTTTCAAGACCCTCGCTCACCCTGACGGACAGAGTCCCAACCGCCCTTTGCAGGGACCTGGGCCGCTGCTCGCTTTCGTGCGAGACGTACAGCGGAACCCCCCGCAGCCCCGCCCGCCTACGGTCTATGCGCACTGTTTCTGTCCGTCGCCGTGCGCGACGTACAGCGGAACCTTCTTCGGGCACTACCTACACGGGAACTGACAGTGGGAGCCCCATCGGGTTTCAATTCGCTGTCGTACGCGACCTACAGCGGAACGGGATGGCAAACGCCACCGCGAGGACGGACCCGCGATTGAGTGGTTTCTATCCGCTGTCGTGCGAGACGTACAGCGGAACGCAAGCTCGCTTACGGCCTCGCCGCCTCCAAGACGGCGGCGTTTCTATTCGCTGCGTGCGAGACGTACAGCGGAACCGGTTTCATAGTTTCCCAGACAAAACTATGCAGAGGAGAGGTTTCTATTCGCTGTCGTGCGAGACGTACAGCGGAACTGGTCGTCGCTGCAGGTTGGGCGGACAAGTTCGTCCACGTTTCTATTCGCTGTCGTGCGAGACGTGCAGCGGAACAACGGCGGATGCCCGGTCACGCCTCCGGCTGACACGTTTCTATTCGCTGTCGTGCGAGACGTACAGCGGAACCAGACCGTCCCGTCCCCCGCCGCCTTCGCCAAGTTTCTATTCGCTGTCGTGCGAGACGTACAGCGGAACACCGAGGATAAAAAAATGAGCCATCGCCCCGTGGCAGTTTCTATTCGCTGTCATGCGAGACGTACAGCGGAACACGAAAAGCGTGGCGTCGCCGACGTCTACCCCGGGTTTCTATTCGCTGTCGTGCGAGACGTACAGCGGAACCAGAAGGCTGAGGCCCACACGGCCACCGCCGCCTTCGTTTCTATTCGCTGTCGTGCGAGACGTACAGCGGAACGACGCCGTCCTCGGCGCCCACGCACAGTGGAGGACCCAGTTTCTATTCGCTGTCGTGCGAGACGTACAGCGGAACCTGGACGTGTCCTGGCAGCTCCAGTCGCTGCCCGTTTCTATTCGCTGTCGTGCGAGACGTACAGCGGAACCACCCAAGACTCCGGCCGCGACACCAACCCCGAAGCGTTTCTATTCGCTGTCGTGCGAGACGTACAGCGGAACCCTTCGGCGAGATGGTCGACACCGACGAAGGCTGGGGTTTCTATTCGCTGTCGTGCGAGACGTACAGCGGAACTTGCCCACACCGTTGCTGGCAAGTGGGCCCGCGAGTTTCTATTCGCTGTCGTGCGAGACGTACAGCGGAACATCCAGGAGGCGCTAGTGCCCTTCGGGATCGGCTGAGTTTCTATTCGCTGTCGTGCGAGACGTACAGCGGAACACCGACGACGGCCTCAACGCCGCCGGCTGCGCCGGGTTTCTATTCGCTGTCGTGCGAGACGTACAGCGGAACCACGATGACGGGTCTGGACCCCCAGGTCCAGGCCCGTCGGTTTCTATTCGCTGTCGTGCGAGACGTACAGCGGAACACGACCACCCCGGCCGCGGCGCGCAAGCGCACGGCTGTTTCTATTCGCTGCCGTGCGAGACGTACAGCGGAACTGTGCGGTGCCGAGGTCGTCGAGCTGCCCCGAGAGGGGTTTCTATTCGCTGTCGTGCGAGACGTACAGCGGAACGAGGGAGGTTGAGAGCCTCATAAAGTTTGGGTGGCGACTGGTTTCTATTCGCTGTCGTGCGAGACGTACAGCGGAACCGCTACAAGGCTCGTTCCGGCTTCGGCTGGGGTTTCTATTCGCTGTCGTGCGAGACGTACAGCGGAACGGGGCGTCAATTTCGGTGACGCACCGAACACCGGCTGTTTCTATTCGCTGTCGTGCGAGACGTACAGCGGAACAGTGAGATCAAACTGGAGTGAGCTTCGGCTCCCAAGGTTTCTATTCGCTGTCGTGCGAGACGTACAGCGGAACTGGCGGCCGGATCGTCGGATCGCGGGTGGGTTCAGCAGTTTCTATTCGCTGTCGTGCGAGACGTACAGCGGAACTCGCCAACATGGAGTCTCGACTCCGTGAGGCACAGGCGTTTCTATTCGCTGTCGTGCGAGACGTACAGCGGAACATGGACCGATTTCGGACCCAAGACACCCAAGTGGGACACGGTTTCTATTCGCTGTCGTGCGAGACGTACAGCGGAACCAGTCTGACATTAAAGACTGGCCTAGCTGGTTATGTTTCTATTCGCTGTCGTGCGAGACGTACAGCGGAACCTTCGGACTAAGAACGCGCCCCGTTCTGAGCAGTTTACGTTCGTGTTTCTATTCGCTGTCGTGCGAGACGTACAGCGGAACGTCGCGGTGGGGATTCACGTCTTAATCCCCGGCGTTTCTATTCGCTGTCGTGCGAGACGTACAGCGGAACCCTATCGTCTCCAGCGGGCCTCTGACCAGCACAAACGATGTCCGTTTTCACACCCGACCCCAGGCAGCCCTCCAGGTGCCCCCCTGCGCGCCCCGAAATGGACGTTTGCGCTGGTCAGAGGCCTACACACCCGACGCCCTTCGGCGCAGTCCGCCAACACACCCCCTCCGACGCGCAGCCACCGACGCGCACGCTCATAGCGACGCCCAGTAGAGCACCCGCTCCGGGCCGTGGGCCTGCCCCAGACACACCTGCCCGCTCCAGCAGGGTTCACACTGCGCGTAGAAGTAGAGCGAATCGACGTCCAGGTCCAGCAGCTGCTCGGCCCGCATCCGCAGCTCCGCCAACTCGGCGGCGCCAGCACGCACCACGAAGACCGACTTCTGCACTCGGTCACCATAAGCCTGCAGCAGAGCCGCAAGACGTGCCCGGCGGGAGTCCGCGGCCACGTCATACGCGGCGATCACCGTCATGGTCGCCATGACAGGCCCGACCATTCCACGCCTGGATCCATGATGGCCGCCCGCAGCCGTTGCGCCTGGCGATAGAGGTGTCGCCGCCAGGAGCCGGCGAAGTCCGGCAACGCCCCGCGGGTGCTGCGCAGCATCCGTCGTTCGTACCCATCCAGGAGGACCTGGCGACCCGCCTTGGTGAGGTAGACCCCAGAACGCCCCGACTCGGCCCGACCATGCTCAGGCAGGAGCCGGCCCTGCCGCGCGGCCTCGGCCACCACCTGGTCGACAATCAGCGGCCGGAACTCCTCCTGCAGATCCAGGGCGAGGCTTGGCCGGTCGTCCTTGTCACTGTGCAGCAGCCCCAGCGCAGGCTCGAGGCCCGCGGCATACAGGGCGGTGACGCACTCCCCGAGCAAGACCGTGTAGAGGAAGGAAAGCCCCGAGTTGACGACATCCATGGGCGGCTGGCGACTCCTGTTGACAAACCGCATCCCCTCCGGCACGAGCCGCCCAAGAGTAGGAAAGTATGCCGCCGCGGCCGCGCCCTCCACACCCATGAGCTCGTCACGCGTCGAGCAATCGGTGACCATGCGCGCCATCCCGCGCATCGTCGCCACCGCCGCCCGAGTGTCGTCGGCGGCTTCCAGGTCGTTGAACCGCCGCAGCAGCACGATCTGGTGGCCAATCTTGGCCTCGACAACCGCCCTGGCGATGGGCAACGCCGCAGGCGAACCCGACACAGCGACTTGACGGCGCAGCCTCGACACCCGGCTCCCTCCACCTGCGGCGACCAGCGAGCTTTGGTATGCCCCATTGCGCGACCCGAACACGACGTCAACGTCGTTGCTGGCAGCCCAAGCACGCACCCCCGCGCTCAAGCCCACGCCGCCGAAGAGGACAACCCGCCCGACCTGGCTCACCGGGACGCTCAGCAGCTCCTGGTCGTCTGCCGATTCGACCAGAAGCCGGCCTTTGGAGACCCGCAATCCCGAGCCTTGTGACGCGGCATACACGACCTTGCGTTCAGGCTCCTCGATGCGTACCTCCGACAGACTCGGCGGATATCTCGGCCCGAAGTCCTCACCCAGGAACGTGAACCCCTCAGCGAAAGACATCACACCCGTCTTGTCGGCACCCAGGCTCATTCCCAACTCCTCTACTGCATGGGAGGCCACCCTGGCCGCCTCCCAAGCATCAGCTTCGCTACGGGCGGCGACGAGCACATCGTCGCCATACCGCACTACGGGGAACCCCGCATCCATGAGTGCCTCATCGAGATCGATGAGCACGAGGTTGCTCAAGACCGGGGACAAGGCGCAGCCCTGAGCAAGCCCACGCAAGGGGAGCGAGCCGCGTCGACCCGCGCCGATCACCCGCCGAGCCAAGAGCGCGTCCACTACCCCCAGCACGGCCGCGTCGTCGACGAGCGCGCCCAACCGTCGACGCGCCAGCGCGACCGGAGTCGTCGGAAAGCAATCGTCGACGTCCGTGCGCAGCACCCAGCCGAGCCCGCTCTCCCGCAGGCCCACGACCATCTCGACGGCGTCGCCCACGCCCAAGCCGGGGCGGTAGGCGAACGATGCCGGCCCCAGGTGCCGGTCAACCCGTGGGGCGATTGCGGTCAGGGCCGCGCGTGACACCACCCGATCCCGGACGGCCGGGACTTGCAGCAGCCGGACTCCGCCACAGTCGGCATCTTTCGGGATGGGAAGTTCCGTCAAGGGCTGCGGGACGTAGCTGCCCTCGGCAAGCTGCCGGTGCAACCGAGACAACTGGCCCTGAGCATCGTCAGCGAATCGCACGACTCCGGGAGCGGGGACGCCGTCGTCGAGATCGTTGGCCAGGACATCGGCCCAGGCTGCTCGGAGCGCATGCGCCGAGAACGGGCCCTCAACACCACGACCGTCACTCGCCGCAGCGGCGAGTGGGACCGCGAGTGGGGACGTCTCGGACATCGGTCACACCACAACGGGCCAATCGTCCGGCATTGAGCGGGAGCCCCTGGTCTCGAGCTCGGCAACGCCGAACCCTTTGGCCCGCATGGATCCGACCCCGCAGTATTCGGCCAGCCGCAGCAGCGGCCCAGCCCACGCCGCAGTGAGATCGTCGTCGGCCCGGAAGGTCATCGACCCGGTACATCCGGACAGGTGCACTGCACTCCGGGCACCAGAGGTGCGGCCTATCGTCAGCTCGGTGACCGTGCTCGTGAGAGCAAGGTCGCTCACCCACACCCGTCGGTATGCCGGGTCGCGGGGATCCTGCGGCAGGGGGATGAGGTCGGGCTCGTCGCACCACAGATTCCAGGCCCTCCGCAGCCCGGCGATCACGGTTTCCACGCTGGGCAGAGGCGAGGACCGCGGCCCTGAACGAAAGGTCGTCGGGGTGAGCAGATGCAGCGTCCACTCTCTGTCGCCGGTCGGTCTGGCGAGCTCGCGCCATGATGCCCGCTGCACCAGGTGCGGCCTGTCGGTGAGACGCTTCTGGTTGCCAAGCCGCACCTCACTGGAGCGTTGCGTCGCTTCGGCAAAGCGCTCGTGCGCGACGTCATTGAGCAGGCTGATCTCGACCCCGACGTGTCCCCCGCGCCGTGACGGGGGCGACACGGCATACGGCTTGTCACCGGCTTTGTGTTCGGCCATGGTGCGGTCGAACCACCCCGAGAAGGCGGCGTGCACGAACTCCAGCTTGACCATCGAGGGATCGAGTCGGGGAATCGGAACCCACCATCTACTTGGCACGGGTGCCCTCGCTCTCCGTCGTGGACCCCGGAGCGGCTTTGCCCCCGTGGTCGTATTGCCCGAGGGCGCGACACCCGACGATCTGTCCCCGGGCATCACGCACTTCATCGAAGGGGAAGTAGAGATCCGAGCGGTCGACCGCCGCCGCCAGAACCCGAGACACGATGTATGCCGTGCCCTCCTTCGGGGCCGGCAAGCCCTCGATCTCACCGGTGTAGCTCATGTGGACCACTGGCACCAGCCCCTCGTCTGCGGCCAGAGGGCGGCCCTTGGCACTGGACTCGACCAGGCGCGTGAAGATGCCGCTCGGTGGCCAGGATGCGAGCGCCGTTCCCACCTCATCGGAGACAGTGACCACGTGCGGCGTGACGTTGATCAGCTGCATCGCGGCGCCTGAGGCACGTACGTGAGGGATTCCAATCCCAACGATAGGCCAGGGATGGACATTGGAATGTCTGGGCCTGGCTTGAGCAGGGGCCATAAGTGGCGCGGCCAGCCCTGCGGGTTGCTGCTGGAGATGTCCAGGCCCATGCCTAGCGACACTTCTTGGGGAAGGGTCGAGCCAAAGAGGTTGATCCCGTCAGTAATGGCGGTTCGACAAATCCAATCAACGACATCGTGGGCGATATCGGCATACGAGGCCCACGAGTGATGCTTGCCGTCGGGCGGAAGGTAGCGCCACTCGTGGATCTCGGTCTGAACTTCCCCCGAGAACCCGATGCCTGCGTAGTCTGCGACATCAAGGAAGCCAGCATTGGGAAGCCAGCCAGACGTGGTCAACTCATCCCACTGTCCGCTATTCGACCGAGCCAACAGCACGCGGACTCTCGGGGGTGAATCACCTGACAGCCCTCTCATGTCGGAGGGTCCGGCCACGCCTGGCGCTGCGGGACGCTGAAGACCTTGCATCACAGTGAGCATGACCGGGTGCACTAGTTCCTCCGCAGCCTCCAACCGCCGTTCAGCCTGCGTCGGTCGCAGAAAATCGTGCGGGTCCTGCTTGAAAGCCTCAAGCATGGGCATAGAAATAGCCGAGTCGCGCATGCGCCCTCCGATGGGACGCTGCCTCACCACGATCGGTAACCCAGCTTCAGCTCGCCGCAGGCGGGCCATCGTGGCAATTGCGGCGGGCCACGGGAGCCACGCGAGGACATTATTCGGGGTCAGCTCGTCGTCAATCCTCTGCACCGCCCGGAAGGCCAGCACGAGATCGTCCACCCCGCCGCTCCACAACTCTTCACCAGGCGGAACGGCAGGCCACCGCCAGTTGATGTCGAGCGCGTTTGGTCCCGGCACGGAGTACACCTGGGCGAACTCCGCTCCCACTGACTTCAAGAATCGTCGCTTCTCGGCATCATTTGTCCACTCTTGCGCCTCGGCGTCGACGAGGTACGCCGAGCCGCGCTTCGCGAGCAGATTCTTCTGTTTGCGCCAGTTCCACCCGGACCAGATGAGGACCCCAAGGCCCAGGATGGTGGTGATGGCCGCGGTAAAAAAGCGCCGCTGCGACCAATCGTCGGACGAGGCTATGTCCGTCCATGTTCCGAGTCCCGCTCCAAGAACGGCCGTAGCAACACCAATTCCCACCACAAATCGACGGTTGAGACGATCGACCGCCTCCCCTCTCCGGACGACATGTTGCAGGCCCATCAGGCCACCACCCGGTAGTAGAAGGTCAACGGGGCAGAGCCGTCCGCAGGCAGGTCTTCGACCACCTCGACGAAGACCATTTGTTGGACCTCCGACCTCACCAGACCGTCGGCGCACCTCATTTGGGCGACCTGATCCAGCCCTCCCCAAGGCAGGACCTCGTGTGGGGTGCCCGATGCGGGCGAGGCGGCATACACCGTCTCGCCGTCAAGCCGGACCCGCCACAGTTGGGCGAACTCCGGCTTCCGGCCCGGCTCGGGCTGCGGCCAACCCCACATGATCGAGGTGGGAGGAGGGTCCTCCGGCAATGGGCTCAGGTGAAGCCCATCGAGGTCCTGCCAGAGCCACTCGTATGCCGTGCCGCTCTTCGGGCCGACCACGGCGAAAAGGTCCGTCCAGCTCATCGTGCTCATGCGAGAGCTCCTTCGGAATCAGATTGCCGGGCCAGCTCATCGACCACCCACTGCTGAGCCTGCTCGCGAGTCGGCAGTGAACCCTCACCCGGCACGGTGACTGCGGACAAGGACACCGACCCATAGCCGCGAGTCGTCGCGCGTCCGAAACCCACGAGCCCGTCCTCGATGTCCGCCAGCACGAGCGTCAGCAGCGCCTCGAACCCGACCTTGAGGCGCTCAGGCAGCTCGCCGACGAAAGTCGCGGTGAATTGGCCCTCCTCGACACCCTCGAAGGTGTGCAGCAGGCCGCCGCGGCTGTTGGCGACGTAGACCTTCGGCTCGTCCTTCGACGCCATCGCGACGCCCCCGGTCCAGCGATCGAGCGGGGCGTGGGATCGCTTGCGCACCACTCCCGTCACCGGTGCGTCGTGCACTCGCAAGAGCGCCCGTTGGCCGACCGACACCCTCTTGACGTTGGCCTTTGCCGAATGGCCGAAGACCTGGCACACCACACACGTCCCACAGCCGACGCCGCCACAGGCATACTCATTGAGGAGTCCGACGCTGCGCAGGATGTATTCCATTCGGGACCGGATGACCCCTTTGATACTGGCGCCGGGCAGTCTCCTGGACGACGGCAGCTCGCCGTCAGAATTGAGCGAGAAAGCCAGTGGGCCGTCCGCGGTCCTGAAGGTCAATGTGTACGTCGCGCCAGCGACGTCGGGGCGACTCACCGGCTCCACCTTGGTCGCGACTGAGCGCACCAGATCGGGCCCCGAAGTGGTCAACCACGTCAGCAGGCCCTCCGAGGTGCTCAGGTCAAGAGTGCCCGTGCGCACTTCTTCGACCTCGCACCGACCACGCCCCGTCGAGGTCGAGTGCCCGACGAGCGGCGCCCAGTCGTTGAGACACCTGACGAGGTCCGCCATCGGGATGCCCGCATCACAGCGGACGTAGATCTCAAACCTCGTCCCGGCCGGCAAGATCTGCGTCTTCCGCAACGTGCGAACAGCTGCGGCTCCGGAATGCCGGTCGATGGCCGTCGTGGTGACCTCGGAGGTCGTCGCCGGACCGGAGCGGAGTGCGCCAGTCGCATCGACGAGGCGACTGCCGAGCACCCAGATGCCACTTGCTCGAGACTCGCTCCCCTGGACGAAGCCGAACCACTCATCCACCGCGTCCGGCCGGATTTCTCGGACTCGCTGTCTCAGTGCTCCCGCGAACGACGTGGCCGGGAGCTGCGGCATCCCACGGTGGTCGGTGTCGATGACCAGGTCCGCAGCTTGGGAACGTTGGGGCGCAGGACGAGCTACTCCTCCCGCCTCCATCATGACCAGGCGGATTCTCAGGTAATGCTGACGGCTCATCACTGCTCCAGCCTTGTCACGATCGCGTTGACCTTCGCGGGGGGTAGCGCCAAGAGCTGCTCAGCCTTCTTGGCGTCTCGTGCGCCGGTGAAAGCACCGCCGTACCGCCTCGCCAAGGCAGCCGCTTCGGCAACGAGCGAGTCATCTGCCGCGGCAGCGCGGATAGCGTCGGCCAAGTCGGCCGGAATGACTCCCTGGGCATATCGGAACGCCACGAAGGGGAGCAGGTCGTCCTCCGTGACACTTGCCGCCAGGGACTCAGCCGCAGCCTCAACCTCGGCAGCCGACCGCGTCGGCATGAGGTAGTGCCCGATATGGCCGAACCCCTCGTGACGGCGCAGACCGACTCCCTGCGCGACCAATGCCGCGAGGTTTGCCCGAGGCGGATCGGCGAGCCGCACGGCATACGTCGATCCCGCTGTCACAACGGTTTCGGTCGGCTTCGGCAGACCACTGGCACCATGCCATCCGCCCACGGTGTCCCACCGAGTCCAGGCTTTGACGACTGTGGCATCGCACCCCAACACGCGCGACAGTTCACCGTCGGTCGGGGCGTTCGTCGGCCGACCTTCGGCGTCGACGAAGATCGCCGGTGAGCTCAGCGCAAAGACCAGCACCCCGTCGTCTCGGACCCACAGTTGCGTCGCGCCGGTGTCACTGAACGCGATCGTGACTGCCCCATGACTCGTCTTCCGTCCGCCGATGCGCACCCGTTGGAGCGTGGCAAGGGAGTCGACCAGGGCCTCGTCGCCGGTCACCTCACCGGTGAATGTGGCCACCGCATGGCCGGCGAGGCGACCCGAGTCATCGCGGATGGGGAGGGTGCTGCGCAAGCGCCGACGGCTGAACAGTTGCCCGGGCTTTGCCGTGTGCTTCGTCGAGTCGATCGCGACGCTCGTCCTGACGTGCCGGGCCTCGGGCGAATGCCCGGGCCGCAGTGGCACCCACTCCTGCCCGCAGTCGGCACACGCGGCGGGCTTTTCGAAGGTGCCCGATGCTGCGGCATCCAGGTATGCCGTGGTGCAGGCGGGCTCGCTCGCGTACTTGTGCCGGTGGACCGATAGGGGCGACGGCGGCGCACCGGCATACAGAGGTCCGAAACGCACCTCTCCTTCGAACAATCGCAAGAAGGTACTGCGCGTCGGGGCCCGCTCTGGGGCCCCATGAGTCCTGATCCATGCCGCGGCCAGAGCACCCCGGACAACCCATCCGGGAACGTGACTCACCGTGTCGATGAGCCCATCACTGCGCAGGGATGTCGACAGCTGGGCTGGCTGCCGCAAAGTGACCGTCAGGGCCTTCACAATTCCTCCCCAGCCGTGGTGAGAGTGCGCAGATCTGCCTCGACTGCGTCCACAGCAGACCGCGCTCTGTCCCCCTCGACATGAACTCCGACCCAGCCGTAGCCACGTCGACGCCATCCGCCGAGGTGGTGCACCGAGCGACCCGCGAGCCGAATGAGCGCGGCCTGCCGGGCAACCTCGCCCGCCGACTCCGTGACGCTGGGGGAGTGTTCGACGACGAAGGCGGCACGGTCGGCAACCGTCGCGGTCGCTGCGACGAGATGATCCTGTTTGGCAGCGTGGGTCTCCGGGTGGATGGCCACTCGATGACGCAGGATCGGCACTGACCACGGACCATCGGCCCCGAACCACGACCAGGCGCTGGAGTGCCCTGGCGTGCCGAAGGTCCGGTCCAGCAACCCCTCCGATAGGCCGAGTGCGCTGACAATCATCGCCGCCTCGGCACGCATGATCCCCTTCAGGTGATCCGGGGGGAGTGGTTCGTCGACGTCGTAGGTCAGGTCAACCCCGTCATTCGGGTAGGCCGCCCCCACCCTGAACGTGGAATGGAACTCGATGACGAACTCGATCACGTCAGGGACTCGTAGAGCAGGCTGACCTTGTCCCACCGCTCCGGTGGTTGTCACGACGGATCTCCTTCCGAAGGACGGTCGTCAGGCAAGGGGGATGCCCCGTCGGGCTGTGGGGCTGACACGGCGGGGGCAGGCCACCACCGCGCGATGTCCAGTCGCAAACGCAGTTCGTCGCGGGTCCCAGGGTCGTCACTCTCAAGCCGTGCGCGGATCGCCTTGACCCAGGCCACGAACTCGGCCCGCCCCTCGGGGACCTGGCCCGGTTGCTCGGTCGACTCGCTCGACTCGCTCACCAGCGCGAGGATGCCGCGCTCCCCCATCGTCGCGACACGGCGAGCCAGCGCGCCTCGGGCGCTCTCTTGCTCGTCGCCAGGCGCCACCCCCGAGCCACTGTTTGCCTCCGCGGTCACTTCACGGAGCAATTGGAGAACATTCGCCCGTTGGGATGCCTCGACAGCCGCGGCCTCAGTCAGCGCCGCTTCCCACGTGTCGAGTTCGTCGAGCGTTAGGGCTCGCCGGGGTTGGTCCGGGTTGGCCTCGCGCGCCCCGATTGAGGTCTCGCCGTCGGCGGTGATGTCGAGGAAGGCAACCGAAGCCTGCAACCCCTTGACCTGCCTCTTGGCCGACACAAGCAAGTCCTCAGCCAAGACGACGACGTCGGCGAAGGGGTGGGACGCATGGTGGAACACCATTCCCATCGAGAGCGAGAAGTCCTGCAGCTCCTTGGCGATGCCAGCACCGCTGACCGTCTGCCGGAGCTCGCTGGCGAAGGTCGACCCCAGCTTGCGCGCGGCCTGCCATCCCACAGCGGCCGGCACGGTCATCAACACATCGTCGCCGTCTGCCAGATGGACCAGAGCGGGGACCCTGGCTCCTGCTGCCGCATCCGTCGCTCCGGATTGCTTGACCGCCCCAGTCATGGTGGCGGCCGCCGCCTCGGCTACGGATCTCCGGGTTGCCTCAGTGATGCCCGCGACAATCGTCTGTCGCTGCTCCTTGGCGGTTGGATCCTGGGCTGCGGCACCAGTGAGGTGGTCCGCCACCACCTTCATGAGCGCACCGATGCGGTTGCCATCGGCGTAGATCGTGCACAGCTGAGTCGCAGCATCACCCTGCGCTTTCGGGACCCATCTGGCGAGATCGCCGAAATCGTCGGGGAAAACCGACCCTTCACCTGTCACCTTCGCAAGGTCGGCGTGCAACCTCTGTTGAGCCTCAGGCAGGCGCGACGGTTTGGACGCGGACACCGCTCCAGCCACCGAAGACTTGGCCTTGTCACCGCGCAACACCCGGGAGTAGCAGTCGACACAGACGTCGACTTCGTCGTCTCCCTCCTTGACGAAGCTCACCCCGGCGTGGACAGCCCGCGCGGTGCGGCACATACCACATGGCCGGCTCGCTATACCCTCCTGCACCAGGGCGGGGAGGTCGAGCAGGGGCGCGCGCTTGCGCATGTCACCGGCATACGCCTGGACATAGAAGTCACCCCGCCCCCAGAGCGCTTGCAACGGCAGCGCGGGGAAGACACTCCGCAGGTGCTGGGCCACCGCAAGCGCCGCGTTGAGCGCAATTTCTCGCGCCTGGTCGTCGGTGAGTCCTGCGGCTGGGAAGCACAGCGAGGCGACACCCGACACGTTGCCTGCCTCGGGGTTGGGAACCACCAATCCGCCTGGCGGCAGCAGTGTCGTGAGGTGATCAGCGGTCGTGAGATCGGCGAGGCGGAAGGACGCCCCACGTCGATAGCGGATCCGAGCGCTGCGGGCGAGCCACGTCTGAATACGAACCGCGGCGAGATCGACGAACCACGTGCTGGCCATGGTCAGACCACCGGGATGTTCTGGTCAGGCCGCCCGGCATGCGGAAGCGACTGCAGTGGGCGGTGGGGTGGGTGTGCCAGTTGTAGCCCGCTCGTGCGTTGCCAGAATTCGAAACCCTCGTCGAATTGCTGGGTCCCGCGCTGGGGTCCATGTCCGGCTGCATGGGGTTTGGGTGGATACCAGACGTGCGCGTCGGCCACCCCGGGAGGGTTGACGGTGAGCAGCTTTGCGAGGATCGGCCACTGCTGCGCGGCTGACCGCTGCGCCATGTCTTCCTGGTATGCCGTCAGGCAATCCTCCGCGCTCGGCAGAAGGTCCTCGTCAGTCCCCATATAGCGGCTCGTCGGACCTGCGGCGGAGAAGTCGGAGATAACGCCCCGCACCGCACCCCAACCGAACGGCCGGCCGCCCCCCACGGTCAACACACGTTCCGCGCCGAGGACCCGGTGGGGCGAGGCAGCCGCGAGCAGTGATCCGATCTCAATGAGGCTGAGGTTGTCGAAGGCGACCCTGGTGGTGAAGGACGAGCCTTCCGCGAGAACAGTAACCTCCTGAGTCTGGGCAGCGTTCCGCGTGCCGAAATGTCGCCCACGATGCTGCGGCGCGGGGAGGTGCCCACCCTGCCGGGTCCGCCAGTAGAATTTGCGGCCCCTGATCGGGCGCGGCCCATTGCCATCAGCGGTCGAATCCCACTGTGCCGTCGGCACATGCGGGTGCATGCTTCCTTCAGCGCGCTGGTTGTCTAGGTAGAACTGCCCGGCGGTCGGCTTCGGAGACAAGAGCGGGGCTCGGGTAAATGTCTCCCGCTGGGGAGGGGTTGAGGCACGCGCATCGACGAATCGGATGTGACCACGATAGGAATTCTGCGACGTCGGGCCTTCGTCGACATTGTCGTCGGCACCCGCGGATCCGAAGAGTCGACACGTCGGGCAAAGGCGCGCCGGGTCCTGACAAGGGCGCAAGGTCGGCGGGACTCTGTCGATGGCCCGGATCTTGCTCGTGCGCCGCCATGCCAAAGACATCCGGATCTCACTCACGAACCTCGCGCCACCGGCGACCTCCGTCTTCACCCATACCGGTGTACCGACAGGAATCGGTCCCATGGACTCACCGTCGTGGCCCAAAGCCAGCTTCCTGCCCAGGAGGTAGCCGTGGCGCTCAACGTTGACGTAACCCGTCTGGGTGACGTTGATCCCGTGCAATTCGCTGGACGTCTCAATCGCCCGAGCGAGGGCAGCCTGCGCCCGCTCCGGAACTTGCACCTGTTCAACCGGCCTGGCCAAGCGACCGCAGGCGAAGTACACCGGATGATTGGCGCGAGGTTTGACGTCCGTGACGAGGATGAACCAGCGGCCGCGGGCATCCTCCGATACGTCGTGCGCGCGCGCCGCCAGCCGTGGCCCCCTCTGCGCGGGCTGAGTGGTCGCTGGGTCATCGGGGAGGTCGACCCGCATCCCGGTGCGCGGGGTCATGGTGAACCGATCAACTGGCACCCACACGACCCGGTCACAAAGAGCCACCCGATCAGGCAGGCCAGCAGGAGTGACGTGAGTGATGATCGCCATTCGGAGCGTTCCGTTCTCCGTTTCCTGCAGGAGTTGTGGAGAAGCCGCGTGCCGATGAACGGCACGGTAGCCACCGTCGATGATGCGCAGGCAGGAGTTATTCATCGCCTCGTGGATCGCCCTGATCGCACCGGCTAACGAACTTCCCGGGATGATGACGGTTTCTTCGGCTGCGTCTGTCGGCGGCATCTGCCCGCCACCGATCAGGGGGCCCAAGAGCATCGGAGTCCTGGCAGTGAGCGTCAGGGAAAAAGACCCGGAATACCGGCCCTGCCCGAGCAGCCGATGCCCATTCGGAGCGCTGCGCTCGACGTCATCGCTGACCGGCAAGAACGTGTAGGGGTTGATGACCACGACGGCTCCTCACATCGGGCAAAGGTGATGCGATTCTGGCAAGACCGTGACAAACCGACCTTCGTAACGCCAGCCTATTGAGGCTGGATGGTTCGGACGGCCCCGGCGCGCCCGCACCGGGCCGGAGCGGGACGCGACGTGGTTCTCCGCCAGGACGGGGCCCGGGGCTCCCCCTGGAAGAGACCCGGACCCCGCTGGGGAGTGCCATCCGAGAGTCTCTGACGGACAGCGGGAGCGCCAGGCCGTGCGTGCTTACGAAAGGGCTCGATAACCGGCGGCGAAGGCGACCGCTCCGGATATCCACGAGACGCCGTTGGCCGTCACGACCATGTCGCCCTCATGGCCAACCGTTTCGCCCTCCCGACTCACAATGACCTCGCCAGGGATGGCCCTGCGGGCCTTTACCGTCCCGATCCTTTCGAAGGTGTCGTCACCGATCCGACGATAGGTCCGCTCGAAGCTGTCGGGCTTGACCGAGCGGCCGCCCCCCGCGTCGTCCACGACCCACCAGTCGCCCGCTGCCGCATGCATCGGCGACCCCTCCCAGGTCCAGTCCCGGGCCGCGCTCAGGCGTGTCGCCGTGACGACTCCCACCCTTCGGTACTCGTGAAAGGCCGGAGTCGCGGCATACCCGAGGAGCGGCAGGAGCTCGAGAGCCCTGCGCACGTAAACGCCGTTCCACCACTGGCGATCTGGACCCAGGTCGTCCCAGGACTGCAGATCAGGCGCCAACAACCGTCGGTCGTAGTCAATCCGCCAATCCGGCGGCGGGTTGTCCGCCGGGGTCGGCGCCGGTTCGTGGCGCCACCCGTGCGCCCGGTAGTAGGCACACCACGATTCGTGCTCGGCTTTCGCCAGGACCTCCACCTCGGCATCGCTCCACGGCAAGACGGCTGTGGCCGACTGCCCGGCCCAGGTGCGGTCAACTTCGGGATGCGACACGGACGAGAAGAGCAGACCGAGTTGCCGCACGTTGCTCTCTTGGAAGAACATCGGCAGCCGGTCCCATGGCTCATGGACCGCACGCGGCACCATCGGCGCGGCGTCGACAGCGCGGTAGTAGTCATGGGCCAGCTCGGCGAGTCGACTCCAGTTGTCGCGCGGCGGATTGCCGCCACGATCGTTGAGGGAGAGCCCGATTCGGTAGAGCCTGCCGATCGCTGGGACCGACGGCACACCGGTCGCGTCGCCCTCCCAGGAGACCACGGTGCACTGCGGGTATGCCGCCGCGAGCCGCGCCGCCATCTCGCGATCCCCGGCTCCTGGTTCCCGGGCGAGGATCACGGCGGCGGTCGGGAAACGCGCCAGGGCGCCTTGCAAATCTGCAAAGGAGACTCCTCCTGGACATCTCGAGTCGGTCGTCTCCACTACTCCGGGCGATTCGGCTCCGCCGAAGCGACGCTGGAAGATCTCCGCGTCAAGCGCCAGCTCCGCCGCGTCCGGCCCCACCAACACCACGGCACCGCCCGCCGTCTGCGAGATCACACCGGTCGAGTCGGGAAGCCCGGCGACGCGACGCTGATGGGCTACCTCAGCCAGGACCGACAGGGCCAGTGGCGATCGCCCGACGAGCAGCAGCGGCGACCCCACGGCATACCCGGTTATCTCCACCACCCGCCGGGCGGTCTGCTCGAAAGCCGAGATGGCATCGGTCAACCACCCTCTAACTTCCGTGGCCCGCTCGCGACGCCACGCCTCGGCCGTCCACGGGTCATCGATGCGCACCATGAGCCGACAGACGAACCCTGGCTCGACGATGGCCCCCGCGAGAATCGACTCGATGTCGCGCGCCGCGTCGATCGCATCTTGCATGCGCTCGTAGAGCACGAACACCTGGGATGCCATGACGACCCGAGAGCCGCGCAGGTGATGGTGCAGGCACGCTTGCGCCAGTCGCGATGTGTCGACGGGACCCGGGAGGATGACCGCGCCGAATGCCTCGGCGTGCGCGATGGCGAGCTCATCGCTGCCGTCGTCGAGCACCACGAGCAACGCGTCCCGCGCCATGGTGTGCGCGACCGCCCGCAGCACATTGACGGTCTCGGACGAAAGGCCCACGATGACGATGCGGCGCCGGTCGAGCAGCAGCTGCAGCCTCCCAAGCCGTTGACTGGACAACCGCATGGCGATTTCGACTGCGGTGAACAGGGTGGCGCTCAGGGCGGCTAGCCGGGCCAGCTCAAGTGCCAACGGCGGCTCGGTCACCGCGTTGCCCGAGCCCCAGAAGACCTCAACATTTCCGGCGAACAACGCGAGAGTCCAGAACAGCGGCGCGAAAAGCGGCGCCTCTTGCCCCGCCTGCGGCAGGTAGGACACCAGACCGAAGACGAGGGCGATGGCGGCGAGGACGGTCGGCCACAGGAATGCCGTCCGCCGCCCGCTGAACGGACCTCGGCCACCCGGGAGCCCCAGGGCCACGGGGAGCATCGCGGTCACGACCACGAGGGGCACCCAGCGGTTGGCGTGCGTCCACACTCGTATGCCGTCCGGGACCCACTCCGGCGCCAGGATGGCCAGAGCAAGCCCCAGACATGTCCCGATGCCGACGACAAGCCCAGCCCACGCAACCGCCCGTCGAGCACGCGCGGGACGTGGCACGTCGTTGCTGGCACGCGACGAGACCTGAGGGGTGAGCACACTACCCGCCTGGGCGATCCGCATCCGCCTGGCCCGCGATGCCACCCACATGCGGGGCCTGCGCACCCTAGCCATGATCGCGGGCGCTGGGTCGATCGGACCGGCGGGCGGCCATCCGGGCACGCATCAGCTCACCGCACACGAGAACCTCCTCGGTTCGTGAGTCGTAGCGATCCTTGAGCAGCCACCCGGCGTCCAGTCGCTCGATCTCTTGGAACCCGAGGTCGCCGATCGTGAGTAGCCCGCTCTGGGAGTACATGATGATCGGGAGTTCCGGGAATCCCACATGCCGCCGGATCTTGCGCAAGACGGTGAGGGCGCAATGGTTCGTAACACTGAGCCACGAGGGCCTACGCTCTCTCTTCGATCGCCGCGAATTCCCGCAGTTGCGCTTGTCCCTGTCCCCGCAACACGGACGCGACCTTTGCAGGACATGACGGAATCCTCGCTGGAATGTGACCGAAAATCGTCGCCAC
Organism: Actinomycetales bacterium; assembly: GCA_016710385.1. Lineage (GTDB taxonomy): Bacteria > Actinomycetota > Actinomycetes > Actinomycetales > Dermatophilaceae > Phosphoribacter > Phosphoribacter freyrii. The sequence goes on along the minus strand of JADJVX010000012.1, from coordinate 88,263 downwards.
AAACTCCCGCCTTTCTCACCGGTCGCGCGACCCCGAGGATGCACACGAATGGCGCCAACGTTAGCGCTTCCCGGAAGCGCTTCCCGGAAGCACCGCTCGGTCGCGATGGTGCACGATGGGCAGGTGAGCCAGCACTACTTCATCTGTCATGCGGCGTCGGATGCCGCCCTGGCCACTCACATTGCGGCCGAGTTGCGCAGGATTGGTCACTCGACGTGGATGGCACCAGACGACATCCCCGCTGGGACCAGTTGGGCCGCAGCGATCACTGCCAACATCGAGAGATGCGCGGCTCTGGTCCTTGTAGGCACGAACGCGGCCTACGAATCCCCACATGTGGAGCGCGAGTTGGGGCTGGCAGCGCACCGCCGCAAGCCGATCCTCCCCATTGTGTTCGACCCACCGAACTCGGGAGCTGCCGAGTATTACCTGGGAAGCGTCCAGCAGATCCCGGGTGATCGACGCCAACCTTTGGCCAGCGTGCAGAGACACTTCGGGGCTCCACGCGCGGCGACCGCGCCACCCGCAGCCAAACCAGCGGCTTCGCTCGGCCCTGCGGGCGCGCGGCCGGGCCCGGTGGGCGCGACTGCGCAACCGCCGACGGGCGATCACCGAGCGCTCTCGGATCGACCATTCCTCATGCCGATTGAGGATGTTTTCACTATCACCGGCAGGGGAACCATCGTCGTCGGCCAGGTTCGACAAGGTGTCATCAGAGTCAATGAGGAGATCGAGATACTGGGCCTTCCCCCAGGCAAGAGCGTCCGAACCACGGTCGGCGGCATTGAGAAGTTCCGCGAAGTTCTCGACGAAGCCCGGGCTGGCGAGAACGTGGGTCTCATGCTGCGCGGCGTCAAGCGCGAGGCCGTCAGTCGCGGTCAGGCTGTGGCCCGCCTCGGCCAGTTCCCGCCCGACACCGATCCCTCGACGATCCTGCCCTGACCGCTTCGAGCGCTCAGGTGAGCAGGAGGCGTTCGATGCGGCGTGCGGCACCGAGGGCGCCGATCACTCCCAAGACCACCAGGTATGCCGTGTGCCCGGCCAGCGCCGAACTCACCTCGCCGAGCATGAGGCCGCGCTCCAACGTGACCCCGTGATAGAGCGGCGTGGCCTGCACCAGCCAGCGGATCCCTTCGGGATAGGTCGACAGCGGGAAGAACGTGGCCGAGAAGAGGAACATCGGCTGGATCGCCAGGGTGATGTAGTCGAAGTGTTGCCAGCTCGTCATGTAGGTGGTCGCGAACATGCCGATCGCCGCGAAGGCCAGGCCGATGAGCACCGCTGCCGGCAGTGCCAGCAGGGCCCACCACGAGGTGACCATCCCAGCCAGCAGTGCCACCACGAGGAAGGCTGCCGAGTAGAGGGCACCACGCAGCACGGCCCAGCCGATCTCGCCGACGGCAATGTCACGTGGGCCGATCGGTGTGGCCAGCATCGAGTCGTAGAGCTTGGCGTGGCGCAGCTTGAAGAACACGTTGAAGGTCGAGTCCATGATCGCGCCGTTCATCGCCGAGGACGCGAGCAACGCGGGGGCGACGAACACGGCATACGGGACCTCGCTGCCCCCATCGGTGTGCACGGTGTGCACGAGCGCGCCGATCCCGACGCCGAGCGAGAAGAGGTAGAACACCGGCTCGGCGAACCCGCTCACCAAGGTCACCCAACCGTGCCGGAAGGCCAGCAGGTTGCGCGCCAGCACCCACCGCGCCAGCCCGGCGCCGGCTGGGATGGGCAACGCTCGGGCGACCCGGCCCGCGACGCCGACCTTGACGATGCCGCCCCCGACTCCGTCGACCCCCTCGCCCCGGCCGCCACCACCCCGGCCCCCGTCGCCTGCTGCGGCGCTCATGCGACCAGCCTCCGGGTGAACAGGCGCAGCGCGAGCCAGCCACCGACGCCGACGAAGGACAGCAGCGCCGCCACGTGCACCCACGCCGGGACAGGACTGGAGACCACGCCGGTGGCCGCGCCACGCGCGAGTTCGACGCCATGCCACAGCGGGGTGGCCCAGGCGATCGGTTGCAGCCAGACCGGCAGTTGGTCGATGGGGAAGAACGTGCCGGAGAACAGCATGAGCGGCGACACGACGAGCCGGAAGAGGACGTTGAAGCCGTCCTCGGTCTCCTGGCTCGCGGTGTAGGCAAAGACCGGCACCGCGAAGGCGAGCCCGGTGACCACCCCGACGGGGATGCACCAGAGCGCTCCCCAGCCGGGGAAACCGCCGAACAGCGCCGCCACACCGACGAAAATCGTTGTCGCAGTAGCAAGGTGGAAGACGACCGTGAGCAGGTGGCCGAAGAGCACGTCGCCGACCCGCAGCGGAGTCGCGAGCATCGCGGCATACATCTTGTTCCACTTGAAGTAGCCCATGACCTGGTAGGTCGACTCCCCCATGGCCACCCACATCGCCTGCGTGGCGACGATCGCCGGCACGACGAAGTGCAGATAGGACAACCCGCCGACACCGCCGGCCTTCGCGTCGACGAGCGATCCGAGCCCCAGGCCCATGGCGAGCAGGAAGAACAGCGGCGTGGCGAACCGACCAATGATCGAGCCCCGCCAGGTGCGCCGGTAGACGGTGAGGAAGTAGCCGACGACGGCCCGGATCCGCTCGGCGGGGGACAGCGGCTCCCGTATGCCGTGCACGCTCCGGCCGGTGCGCCCGGTGCTGGATGTGTGGCCGGTGCTGGGCGTGGGGCCGTCCGTCGGACGTATCGCAGCGCTGCGCATCAGTCGACCAGCGTCCGGCCGGTGAGGTGCAGAAAGACGTCCTCGAGGGTGGAGCGGCGCACCAGCGTCGACAGCGGCACGACGCCACGGGCATGCAGGTCGGCGCTCGTCGCGTCGCCGTCGTCGGTGTAGACCAGCAGCCGGTCGGGCAGCAACTCGACCCGGCTGGCTCCGACGAGCCCCTGCACCGCGTCGACGTGGTCGGCATGATCGTCGGTGTCGAAGCGCAGCTCGACGACCTCTCGGGTGGAGTAGCGCGCGATGAGATCGCGGGGGCTGCCCTCTGCGGCGATGCGTCCGCGGTCCATGACGACGAGGCGGTCACACAGTTGCTCAGCCTCGTCCATGTAGTGCGTCGTGATGATGAGGGTCACGCCTTGGCGTTTGAGCCGGAAGAGCCGGTCCCAAAGGATGTGCCGGGCTTGCGGGTCGAGGCCGGTCGTCGGCTCGTCGAGGAGCAACAGCTCGGGGTTGTTGATCAGACTGCGGGCGATGGTGAGGCGGCGCTTCATGCCCCCGGACAGCGGCTCGACCTTGTCGGCCCGCCGATCGGTGAGCTGCGCGAACTCCAGCAACTCGGTGGCCCGCTCGCGGGTCTGGGCCTTGGTGAGGCCGAAGTAGCGGCCGTAGATCCAGAGGTTTTCCTGCACGGTGAGTTCCTCGTCGAGCATGTCGGCCTGCGGGCAGTTGCCGAGCCGGGCCCGGATCGCCGGCCCATGACTGGCCGGGTCCTGCCCGAAGACCCGCAGCTCACCTGAGGTCGCCGGCGACACGCCGGCGATCATTCGCATCGTCGAGGACTTGCCCGCCCCATTGGGCCCGAGGAATCCGAAGGCCTCCCCACGACGCACAGCCACGTCGATGCCGTCGACGGCGGTGAAGCCGCCGAAGGTTTTGGTCAGGCCACGCGCGCTCACGAGCACATCGCCCCCAGCGGGGGCAACACCCCCCGCGGCGGCAACACCGCACACGGAGGCCGCATCCCCCGCGGCGGCGCTGCCTCGGGCGGACTGGTCGGGTTCGACGCTGCTCACCCGAAGGATGCTAGCCAGAGCGACCGACACCAGTCGCCTGGTTTCCCCGGCGCGAACGGTCTCGCCGGCAGCTTCGTCGAGGCGACCCTAGAGACCGACGAAGCGGGACAGGAAGGCGCGGGTGCGCTCTTTCGTGGGCGCGGACAGCAAGGTGGCGGGTGGCCCCTCCTCGTGGATCTGACCGCCGTGCAGGAAACAGACCCGATCCGCGACTTCCTTGGCGAAGGCCATCTCGTGCGTGGCCAGCACCATCGTCATCCCGTCGCTCTTGAGACTGACCAACAGGTCGAGGACTTCGCCGACGAGCTCCGGGTCGAGGGCTGAGGTCACCTCGTCCAGGAGCATGAGCTCGGGAGAGTTGACCAAGGCGCGCGCGATAGCCACGCGCTGTTGCTGCCCGCCGGAGAGTTCGTCCGGGCGGACGCGCGTCTTGTCGGCCAGGCCGACCCGCTCGAGGATGGCCAAGGCCGCCGCCTTGGCCTCGGCTCGCGGGCGCCCGTGCACGCGGACCGGCGCGAGCATGATGTTGTCCAGGACGCTCAGGTGCGGGAAGAGGTTGTAGGCCTGGAAGACCATCCCCATCCGGGCACGCACCTGGTCGGGGTTGACCCGCGGATCGGTGATGTCCTGGCCGGCGAGCGTGATGACTCCATCGTCGACGGTTTCGAGCAGGTTGACGCAGCGCAGCAGCGTCGACTTGCCCGATCCGGAGGCGCCGATGAGCACGACACACTCGCCGGCGGCCACGTCGAGGTCGAACGCGTCGAGAACGACGTTGGGGCCGAAGGTTTTTCGCAGTCCCGTGATCGACAGCAGGCTCACACCAGCCCTCCGCCCTGGAAGCCCTGCTTGCGAGCCACCCAGTCGGTGAACCGGGCCATCGGGATGGTGAGGCAGACGAAGAGCACCCCTGCGACGACATACGGGGTGAAATTGAAGTCGCGGGCAGTCTCGATCTGAGCGGCGCGGATCGCATCGACGACGCCGAGCACGGCGATCAGGCCGGAGTCCTTCTGCAGTGAGACGAAATCGTTGAGCAACGGCGGCAGCACCCGCCGGATCGCCTGGGGCACGATGACGAACCGCAACGACTGGGTATGGGTCAGCCCCAGCGACCGGGCCGCCGCCCGCTGCGACGGGTGGACCGACTCGATGCCGGCGCGAAACACCTCGGCCACGTATGCCGAGTAGCTCAGCACGAGGGCCGCGCAGCCCCAGAAGACCGCCTCCTGGGGCACGCCATCCAGCGCCAGTGCGGGCACCCCGAAGCCCAGCAGGAGCAGGACCAGCAGCAACGGCAACCCGCGGAACAGATCGGTGAACGCCGCCCCGAACAGCCGCAGCGGGAAGAACACCGGACCGCGCAGCGTGCGCATCACGGCGATCGTCAGGCCGAGCGCCGTGATGAGGACCGAGCACACGAGCAGCACGCGGATGTTGAGCCACAGCCCGTTGAGCACCGCCGGGAACGAGGCCACCGCCTTGTCCCAGTCGAAGAAGGTCTCCTGAACGCGCGGCCAGCCCGACGACGTGGTGACGACGACGCCGAGCACTCCGACGACGACGATGGTGCTGATCGACGCGATGGCCGCCGACCGCACGGTCCGCGAACGACGGTAGGCCCGCCGGTCCAGTTCCAGCGCAGAGGGAGACCAGGGGCGCGCCCTCCCCGCGCTCGGGTGAGCGCCGGGAGGGACGTCGTGGCTAGCGGAGTTGGTCATTGTCGAGTCGGTATGCCGTGTCGACCGGGTATGCCGTGTGCTGGCGTGCGCTGCGCGAGCGGCCGGGGCCGGGGTCGTCCGAGGGCTACTTGAGCGCCGGAGCGCCGGCGTTGGTCAGCCACTGGGTGGCGAGTTTGGCCAGGGTGCCGTCGGCGCGCAGCGCATCGACGGCCTTGGACACGCACGGCGTCAACGCCGAGCCCTTGCCGAGCACCATCCCGAACTGCTCCTGGGACCCGCCGGCCGCGGGCAGCTGACCGACGATCACCCCGTTGTCGAGCTGTGCGGCCGTCATGTAGAACGCGGTGGGCACGTCGGCGACGATCCCGTCGATCTGCTTGTTCTTCAGCGCCTGGACTGCGAGGTCGTTGGTGTCGTAGACGCCGGGGGTCTTGCTCGGCTTGATCTGGTCGGTGATCGCCTTGTAGGAGGTCGTGCCCACCTGCGCGCCGAGTTTGGCTCCGGCCAGGTCGGCGACCGTGGTCTTGCCGTCGATCGGCGAGCCCTTGTAGGTGATGACGGCCTGCGCCACGTCGTAGTAGCCCGTCGAGAAGTCGACCGCCTTGCGCCGCTCCTCGGAGATGGAGACCTGGTTGATGTCGACGTCGAAGGCCTTCTTGCCCGGCGTGATCGCGTTGTTGAACGGGACGGTCACCCACTGCACGTCGACCGCCTCGAACCCGAGCTTCTTGGCCACCGCGAAGGCCACGGCCGACTCGAAGCCCTGCCCGTTGGCCGGCTTGCCGTCCTTGAACCACGGCTCGTATGCCGGGTCGTCGGTCCCCACGGTGAACTTGCCGGGCGTCGCCAGGGCCAGCGATCCCTTGGCGCAGGTGTCGGCGGCCGAGGTCGTGGCAGCCCCAGCGGCCTTGGTCGTGGTGCCGGCTCCACTCCCGGACGACGAGCTGCCACACGCGGTGAGGGCTGCGAGCAGGACGGCCGATCCGGCGACGGCGGCAAAACGCGAACGCGGCATGTGCGACATGACTGAGTGACCCCTTCGGTCGATCCGAACCCCGAGCTCGTCCCGAGCGTCGGCCATTCGTCATCGTAGGGGTCGGGGATTCGCTGGGTGCCAGCGGCACGGCATACCCTCGTATGCCGTGACCCCACCTTCGCTCGGCCCTGACTGGATGGACCCCGCCTGGCTCTTGGAGCGCTTCGGTGCGCAGATGTTCTGGGTGTCGGCAGCCATCGTCTTCATCGAGTGCGGGTTGCTCTTCCCGATCCTGCCCGGGGACTCGCTGCTGTTTTCGGTGGGGATGTTCATCAACCGCGCCGAGGCCGGCGAGGCCGGCATCCATATGTCGATCTGGCTGGCCTGCCTGCTGCTGTCAGCGGCGGCGTTTGCCGGCAATGTCGTCGGCTACGAGATCGGGCGGGCCGTGGGTCCGGCGATCTTCCGGCGCAATGGGCGGTTCACGAAGCGGGAGTACTTCGACAAGACGCACGAGTTCTTCGAGCGCTATGGCAACAAGGCGCTGGTCATCGGCCGGTTCGTGCCGATCGTGCGGACCTTCATCACGGTGGTCGCCGGTGCCGGGCAGATGGACCGGCGCCGCTTCTTCACCTGGTCGTTCGTCGGCGCGGTGCTGTGGGCGACCGGCGTGACCCTGCTGGGCTACTTCCTCGGGGGCATCCCGTTCCTGCAGAAGAACATCGAGGCAGCGCTGGTCGCCATCGTGCTCGTGTCGGTGCTGCCGATGCTCATTGAGTGGTGGCGCCACCGTCGCCAGGCCCGCTGACCCCCGGGCTCAATCGCTGTCAACGCACATTCAGAATCGCTCCCCCGAATGCACGGGGGAGCGATTCTGTCATTCACGTGTCGGTTTTGCGGGCGACGCTCGATCGCTCAGTAGCCGTACATCCTGGGCAGGATGTTGAAGTCGTCGGAGTTCGGGTAGAGGGTCGTGCCCTGCATGTAGTAGAGGCAGCTGCCCGTCGACGTGTTGTGGTTCAGACCGAGAGCATGTCCCAGCTCGTGGCAGGCGACGTTGCGGTGGTTGGCCGCCGTGCCGCCGTAGGTGTCGTTGAGCTTCACGGTAACGTTCGTCGTGTTGTCGTAGTCACCCGTCGAGTCGGTGCCCCACGTCGTCAGACCAGCCCAGCCGGTGGCGCCGTAGTAGGCGTTGTAGACATGGACGCAGTGGCGGCCGCCGCCGGGGCACCCGTTGGTGTACCACCGGTAGTAGGCGTCGATGCCCTGAGCCTGGTACCAGGTGTTCGTCGCTGCCGAGACCGGCCAGGCCGACGACGTGTGGTCGAGCATGTAGACCGCCGGGTCTTCGAATCCGTTTGCCGCCCAACGGTGCCCGCACCATTCGCGAGCGGTTCCATAGGCCTGGCAGCTGGTGGAGACCGCGGCAGCCGTGGCCGTCACGCTGGTGGAACCCGAGGCGGCAGCGATCGCGTCGCCGGGGTTGGTGCCCTTGGCGAGCACCTTGTGGCCGGCCTTGGCCAGCTCCGAGCGCAGCTGGGCGTTGCTCACTCCCGCGGCCGGGTCGAACACCGTGATGGCGTAGCCCTTGGCCGTCTTGACGACCTCGTAGACGGTGTCGAGCTCATCTGCTGCCTGACCGCGCGCCGTGTCCGGCGCACTGGCCGGAGCGGCCGGAGCGGACGCGGCCGGCGCGGTCGTGGGAGCCGACCCGGCAGACGCGGCATACGCCGGGACACCGGTTGCGATGGCCAGCGAAATGGTCGTCACAGCCAACGCAGTAAATGCGCGCACCTTCATTGTTCCTCGATTCGTCCAGCCTTGACTGACGCTGCGCGTCGGATCGGCGCCAGCGGCTCGGAACTGAAGTCCGGCTCGTGAAAGCTATCTGCGGCGTCGCGGGCGAAGGCAGAGTCCAGATACTCAGATAGACCTGAGTAGCTACTCAGGTCGAGCGGAGAAATGGGACCTCGAGCCGGACCGACGGCAGCGGAATCGCCCCACGAAGTCAGGGTGTGATCTCGAAGACTCCGCGCGCGCCGCGTTCGGCGTCGACCATGACGTGGCTGACGAAGGGGTAGTGCCCGGCTTCCGGAAACGCCAGCTCGACGAAGCCACCCTGGGCCGCAGCGAGCGCCAAGGCCTGCGACCCACCCGAGGACGACCCACCCGAGGACGACCCACCAGATCCGGAGCCCCCAGCACTCGGGCCAGCGTCCGGCCGACGCAGCAGCCAGGCCCCTTCGGACCACACCGTGTCGAACTGGCCCCCGACCACGTGGAAGGACGTCGCCCGGTTCGGGCCGGCATCCAGCACCCAGATCCGCACCCGCTCGCCGACCCGGGCGGTCAGCGGGCGAACGGCATACTGGTTGGCGACCCCGTTGAAGACCACCGCGTCCGGCCGTTCGAGCGCGACCCGGCGCGCATCCACCTCGTCGGCGTGCCCGGCCGCGTGCGATGCCCCGAGGTAGACCTCCGACTGCACGACGACATAGGAGCGGTCGACCGCGGGCAGCCCGTCCGGTTCGATGATGACAGCGCCGTGCATTCCGGCGGCGATGTGCGCGGACATCGGCATCGTGGAGCAGTGATACATCCACACCCCCGCGTGCGTCGCCGTGAACCGATAGACCAGCGACTCCCCCGGGGCGATCGTGCGCATCGGCCGGTCCGGCGCGAGCGAGCCGGCGTGGAAGTCGATCGAGTGCCCGATCGACCCGTCGTTGACCAGGGTGACGACGAAGACATCGCCCACCCGGCCGTGCAGCGTCGGACCGGGCACCTGCCCGCCGAAAGTCCACCGCTTCTGCCACACCCCCGGCGCGACCTGCAGCTCGACCTCCTGCACCCGCAGCGTCACGTGGTGCTCGCGCTCGGCCGGCAGCGGCGGCAACCCGGCATCGACCGCCTGGAAGCTCGCCTCCGGGGCCTGGCTGAGATCCACCCTCGGGTATGCCGTGTCGTCGCCTCCCAGCCCGGTCGCGCCCGGCGCAGCGGCGCCCGACGTCGCCGCACCGTGCGATCCAGGGTGGGCCACATCTGACGCGACGACGACGTCGAAGACCATCCCCATGAGCCGGTGCCCGACGACCGAACACCAGCCCTGCGCGGAAGCGCCGACGACGCCGAGGTCGAGCGTCGCGGAACTGCCGGTTTGCAACCGGGCGGTGCGAGCGCCCGATGCAAAGACCAGGTCGTGCGTCTGCCCCGGGTCGAGGTTGACCAGTTCGATGACCAACCGGTCGCCGGCCGGCACGGTGACCGACGCCGGCAGGTAGCGCATCCCCACCGCCTCCACCCGCACGGTCGTCGTGTGGCCGGTCGGGGTCACGCCGGCCGCGAGGTCACCGCCCCCTGCGGCACCGCCGGACCCACCGGCCAGCGCGCCGCCGGAGCCTCGGAGTCCGGGCAGGGAGCCGATCCACTCTGGAGTCCCCAGCCCAGACGGCGCGAGCCCCGCTGCTGCCGGGTCGGCGAAGACCCCGATGCTGATCGCCAGCAGCAGGGCAAGGAACCCGCCGACGAGTTGACCGTTGCGCGGGCGCGCCGTGGCGCGCGACCCACCCGGAGGCAAGGCAGCCGGAGGCGCCGGTTCTCCCGGTTGCGCCGCTTGCTCCCGCGGGCCTCGGATCGACCGGACCGCGCCGAGCACCGCCATGACCAACACGGGGATGAACATGGCCAGCGCGGCGACGACCAGGGCGCTGACCACGGTCCGCACCGTCGACGGCGCGGGCAAGAGCGCGATGACGAGCCCACCGTTGACGACGACGATGCGGGCAGCGCCCCACCGATCCATGGCCAGGCCCGCTGATCGGACGATCGTCGGCCCACCACCCAGCACACTCGGCACGAGATAGGTCAGCGCCCCGTGGACCAGCTGCGCCCCGAACCCCGCCGCAAATCCCACCGTCGCGGGTGTGAATCCGTCGACCACAGATCGCCAATCCGATTGCCAGGCAACAGTTCCCGCGACCCACAGGACGGCGAAAACCAGCCAGCACAGACCCGCTGACACCGACCAGGTGCCGAATTCACGGGGCGGCGCATGCCGGGCCGGCCGCCACAGCGCGCGACCCCACCAACCCAGCCCCACGGCATACAGGAGCAGCGCGGCGACCACGAGCGGGCGGAGGTCGAGCAGCGCACCGGCAACGACCAACGCCACAGCGCTACAGAGCACCGGAAGCGCTTGGCGGGCAAGGCTTTCCGCGCGGGCGTCGATGCGGGTGCGCAGCATCGTCGGCCAGAGCGTGACCAGGGTGCCGGTCACGGTCAGCCCGAGCCAGCCCAGCACCATCGCCGAGGTGTGGGCGACGAGGAACCGGCCATGCCATAGGTCGTCCGGACCCCGCGACAGCAACGCCCCGAGGGTCGCGCCGACCGGGATCCAGGCGGCGGCGCACAGGTAGTAGCGCACCGTGATGCGGAAGCGTCCCGGCAGGGCGGCCCGAAGCCGCAACCAGAGCGCCCAGGCGTGCCAGCCGACCGCCAGGGTGACCGCCACCGCTCCCGACACGACCGACCACCAGCCCAGCCACGGCACCCCGAGCAGGACCAGCGCCACGCCGACGAGCAGCAGGGTGAGGCGCGCGTTCTGGCGCGGCCGCGGGTCGAGCGCTGCAGAAGTCTTGAGCAGGGCCTGGGTGAAGTGCGTCGACCAGACCAGCACCGCGTGGGTCACGGCCCCGAGCAAGACGGCGTGCACGAGGACCCATCGCGCGTCCGGAAGCGCCGGCGCGACGACCACCGCGACGAGCAGCCAAAAGGTCGTCGGGTGGTCGCGCATCGGCCACTGCCCGCGGGCGCCCCGCTCGCGGGCGCCCTTCTGCGACAGGTTCATTCGGTATGCCGTCCGCTCGCCACAAGACGGCGGGCCACCGGAGGGCGGCCCACCGCCCACGCGATTACCGGTGGGAAGACCAGCAGGGCGATGACCGTCCCGGCCGCCCCCACCCGCCAGGGCGTGGTCAGCCCGGCGAGGTCACCGAGCACGACTCGCGCCAGCAGGCTCACGTGCAGCAGCCCGAGCACCGCCCAGAGCACGGGATGGAAGGGCAGCGGACGCCGGAGCACGGCGGGGAGGATGACCGGCGCATGCGCGAGGACCATCGACATGACGAACCCGAGCGTCACGGCGTGAATGATCAGGTCATATGCCGCGCTCCCCGCCAGCCACGCGAAGCCCGCCGAGTGGCCCGCCGAGTGGCCCGTCGAAGCATCGACTGCGGCTGCCCCGACCGGGTCGCCAACGCCCAGCCAGACCAGGCCGGCAACGAACAACCAGGCGTATCCGATGAGCATCGCTGCCGCCGCGAATCGCGGCAGGCCGCGCGATGCGATGGTGCGACGGGCCACATCATGGCGAGCGAGCCACACCACGAGGGCGCACAACCCCAGACCCATCGCTCGCCCGGCCCACACCGGCGCGACCAGGGTCGCGACCGCAGCCGACGCCAGTGCGAGGGCGGCGCCCAGCAGTATCCGGTCGGCGGTGGCCGGCAGCGACAACCGGGCGAGCTCGACCCGCTCGGAGGCGATCGTCAGCACCAGAAACGCCAGCAGCAGCGGCACGATCCGCTCGACATCGACCCGCAACCAGAGCAACGCCGCCATGGTGGCCAGCCCGGCGGCGACGACCTGCACCACCGTGGGAATGTCGCGCTGGCGACGCCAGAGCACGGCATACCCAATGGTCAGGGCGATCGCGCCGTCGAGCAGGAGCAGCTGCCCCAGCCACGCCGGAAGCCCCGGGACGGCCAGCGCCAACCCGCCCGCGCCGAGCAGCGCCGGCGCGGCATACGCCCAGGACCGCCGCAGTGCGATGGCGCGTTCGAGGGCGATCAGGGCGCCGAGGAAGCCCAACACCATGACCATTCCGTGGATCTCCGGCAGCCGGTCGGCCGTGACCGGTGCGGGCAACTCGGCCAGTAGGAGGCCCGCGTCGAGGCCGACGAGCATCCCGAGACCGGCGGGCACCAGCAGCACCGCCCGCCGCGGGATCGGCACGCGCGGGCCGGTGGTCAGGCGGATTGGTGGCGACTCACCCGAGGCCGAGCGGTCGGAAGGCGGCGGGGTGGTCAGCGGCGGCGGGTGAGCTTCAGCCGCCACGCTTCCGGGCCTTCCTCCAGGTAGCTCACCTCGATGAGGTCGCCCTCCCGTTCGGCGATCTGAGCCAGCAGCGGCTTGGGGTCGTGCGGCGCGACGAGCACCATGGCGCCGCCCGGCTTGATGGCACCGAGTGCGCCGAAGATCGTGGCGTGCCGGATGGCGTGCGGGATCGCCCGGGCGTCGAGCTCGGGCAGCGCCTCATCGACACAACCGCAGGCACAGGCGTGCGCGACCTCGGTGACGGGCAGCTGGGTCATCTCGTTCATGAATCCTCGCTCGACTCGCTGGCTGGGCTGGCCGGTCGGCCCGCTGGTTTATTACACTATGCCATGTGAGAAAACCTGGCGTCACCCTCGGCCCCGAGCCACTACCGGATCTGCCGGCCCTACACGGCATCCGGCTGCGGGTCCTCGGCGAGCTCACCCGCCGCGCCCGGCCGCTGGACACCGCGACGCTCACCAGTCGCCTCGGCGGTCACCCCAACACCATTCGCGGTCACCTCGAGGTGCTCACCGAGGCCGGGTTGGCCTCGCGCGACCCGCTGCCAACGTCCGGCCGCGGTCGCCCAGCCCTCGGGTATGCCGTGACACCCGCCGGCCGCACGGCATACCGGATGTGCCGGGCCGGGGGACCGGTGGGCGCGGCCGATGTGGCCGAGGCGCTCGTGGAGTTCCTCGCCGGCCGCCCGGACGGGGCGGCGCAGGCCCGGGAGTTCGGCCGGCATTGGGGGGCTGGGTTGGTCACTGCGGCGGGCCCGGGGCGGGCCGGGGTCGAGGGGACCGCAGCGCCGACCGAAGAGCCGACCGTGGATCGAGTCGTGGCCACCCTGGAGCGGATGGGTTTCTCGCCCGAGGTCAACGATCCGGCTGCCCACGCCGCTGTTGACACCGCCGCCGAGATCCGGCTGGTGACGTGTCCACTGTTGCAGGCTGCTCGGCAGCACCCCGCCGTGGTGTGCGGCATCCATCACGGGCTCGTCGAGGGGTTGGCCGCAGACCAGCAGCCGAGCCCCCGGCACGTGACGCTGCTGCCCTTCGCCGCACCGGGGTCCTGCGTGCTGACGATCTCGGCATAACGTCGGCCGTCAGCGGCGACCTACTGGGTCGGGGGCTGCTGCCAGGGCGAATCCTGCACCGGCGCACCGGCACCGGGAGCCGCGGGCGGAAGCTGCTGACCGGCATACGGGCCGGCCTGGCCGACGGCAGGGGGGTTGGGGTCGAACGAGACCTTGGGCGCCTCGCGCTCGGCCGGCGCCTCGAGCTCGAAGTACTCGGCCTTTGACACACCCGCGGGGCCGGCGATGAAGTTGGTCGGGATGCTCTCGACCTTGGTGTTGAGCTCCTTGACCGTCGCGTTGTAGTAACGGCGCGCGCTGGCGATGCGGTCTTCGGTCGAGGACAGCTCCTGCTGCAGTGCGGTGAAGTTGGCGTTGGCCTTGAGGTCGGGGTAGGCCTCGGCGACCGCATTGAGGCGCACCAGGGCCTGGCTCAGCGCAGCTTCCGAGCGCGAGGCGTCGGCCGGGCTCTGGCCGGGAGCCATCGCGGCTGCGCGGGCTTGGGTGACCGCCTCCAGGGTGCCGCGCTCGTGCTGGGCATAACCCTTGACGGTCTCGACGAGGTTGCCGATGAGGTCGTGGCGCCGCTTGAGCTCGACGTCGATCTGGGCCCAGGCCTCCTGCACGGTGTTGCGCAGCCGGATCAGACCGTTGTAGGCGCCGAAGAACCACAGCACCAAGGCCAGGACGATGACACCGATGATGATGAGGGTCACGGGGCACTCCTTGTCGATGGAGATTCGATCCTAAGCGAGTCCCAGCTCGGCGAGCCCGTAAACGTAGCGATAGGGCAGCCCAGCGTCGGCGAAGACCCCGGCCGCACCGGTGGCTCGGTCGGCGATCGTCGCCACGGCCACGACCTCGGCCCCGGCCTCGCGAGCGGCCGTCGCGGCCTCCAGAGGCGAGGCACCCGTGGTCGACGTGTCCTCCACGATGAGCACGCGGCGCCCGGCGATCGAGGGCCCTTCGATGCGTTGCTGCAGCCCATGTGCCTTGCCGGCCTTGCGCACGACGAACGCGTCGAGCCGTTCCCCCGCCGCCGCAGCGGCATGCAGCATCGAGGTCGCCACCGGGTCGGCACCCAAGGTCAGCCCGCCCACTGCGTCGAACTCCAGGTCGCGGGTCAGCTCGCGCATCACCCGCCCGACCAGGGGCGCAGCCTCACCGTCCAGGGTGATCCGGCGCAGGTCGACGTAGTAGTCGGCCTCCTTGCCCGAGGACAGGGTCACTCGCCCGTGGACGATGGCCTTGGCCGTGACAATCTCGAGCAAGCGGGCGCGGGCGGCGGCGATGTCGGTCACGAGCAGCCAGTATGCCGTCCGCTCACGAGCCGCCGCGTGCCCGGTCGGAGCGACCGGAGGTCAGCCAGGGTTGGCGGCGGCGCTCGCGCTGGCTTCGAGGAGGGAAGCCGCGCTTCGCTGAGGCTGGACCCTCGGTGAAGCGCGGCCAACCTCACCGAAGCTCAGTCGCGCAGATGCTCCGGCGCGTCGGCGAAGTCCGCGTCGACGATCGCCCGGTCTTCGGGGTCGGCGATCGGCACGGACAGCGCCTCCCGCCAGGCGACCTCTGCTTCGGTATGCCGTCCGAGCCCGGTCAGCCCGCGGGCCCGCAACTCGTGCGCATAGGCCAGGTCGAAGTCGCCCAACCCAGCCTCACGGCATACCGCCAGGGTTCGGTCGCCGTAGTCGAGCGCTTGGTCGGGGCGACCGGAGGCCAGCCAGGCCTTGCCGATGAGGTAGCGCGCTCGGGCCTCGTTGGGCGGACCATATCCGCGGGCTCGCTCCCAGTGATATGCCGCGGCATACGCGCCTCGCACCAACCCGGCGACGCCCGAGCGGCCCGCGACCACCGCCTCGAGCTGGGCCCACGTCGCGTTGTTGGCCTCGACGGCTTGCGCGCGGTGCCAGTCGGCGGCCGCACTCGCCGGGTCGACCGGCGCCGGATCCGCGGTGACGCGCGGCAGCCCCGACCCGGTTTCGACGACGCTCTTGAGCCCGCCGAGCACCCAGTCCCACCCAGACCGGACCTGCGCCGCGGTGAGCGGACTGCGCGCGAGATCGCCGTGGACCACCCGCAGGAGAGTCAATCCCTCGCCGGCCTGGGTCAAGGTCCACTCGACCCGGCTCGGCGGCTCCTGCTCCATCGTCGGGTCGTACCGCACGTGCCAGGTCTGCACCAGCCGGTGCGGCGGCTCCAGCACCTCGACGGTGCCGTCGACCGCGGGAGCACCGTCCGGGAGGGCGAAGAGATACGGCGCTCCGGCACTGGGCGGCTCGGTGTAAGCCGTGCCATAGAAGTAGCGCCGGGTGAACGCCGGATCCAGCAGGGCGGCGAAGACCACCTCGACGTCGGCGCGGATGTAGATCTGGTAGATCTGCGTGCTCGTCATGACGACTCCTTGGACACGGGACCAACTCGACCAGCGGAACCACCGGGGCGCTCGATCTCGGTGCGCAACTGCACGAGGGCTTCGGCGTAGGGCTGGGCGTACTTGCCCACCCATCTGGCGGCGATGGCCGTGATGGGCACGGGGTTGAGGTAATGACGCTTCTCGCGACCGGCCCGCTGCGCCACGACGAGGCCCGCTGCCTCCAGCACCGCGAGGTGCTTCATCACCCCGAACCGAGTGAGCTGCGGATGCCGAGCACAGAGCCGACCCAGGGTCTGCCCGTCCGCTTCGAAGAGCGCGTCGAGCAACGCCCGCCGAGTGGGGTCGGCGAGCGCCTTGAAGACCGCGTCATCGCCCGCATGGTCACCGCTCTGCACCATCCATCCACCATAGGTGACTAATTAGTCACCTGTCAACGGCTCACTCGCGCGGGCGGCGCTTGGCGGCCACGCCGCCACTCGCGCGCCGGGCCAGCGAGCGCGGCAACACCTTGAGCGCCCCGACCAATGCCTTGTATGCCGGCCCCGGCACCGACACGACGCGACCGCGGTCGAGGTCGGCCAGGGCGTCCCCCACCAGCCGGTCGGCATCCAGCCAGAGCGGCGCGGGCAGCTTGCTCATGGTCATCTCGGCGCGCTGATGGAACTCGGTGTGGGTGAACCCCGGACACAGCGCCATGACCTGCACCCCCGACCCCGCCAGCTCGTTGGCCAACCCCTCCGAGAAGACGGTGACCCAGGCCTTGGCGGCCGAATACGATCCCATGGCAACGAAACTCGCCACCGATGAGACGTTGATGATCGCACCCTGGCCACGTTCCCGCATCGCCCGGGCCGCCGCGTGCGAGAGCACGAGCACCGCCCGGCACAGCACGTCGAAGGCCTGCTCCTCCACCTCGACGTCGTTGCGCAGGAACGATTTCCGCAGCCCGTAGCCAGCGTTGTTGACCAGCATCTCGATCGGACGTGAGGGATCGGCCAGTCGTTCGGCCACCACTGCCACCGCGGCTCGGTCGGACAGGTCGGCGACGAGGACGTCCGCGGCCACGGCAAACGTGCTGGAGAGTTCGGCGGCGACCGCGTCCAGCCGGGCCCGGTCCCGGGCGACGAGCACGAGGTCATGCCCGCGGGCGGCGAGCGCCCTGGCGAACTGCAGGCCGATCCCGGACGACGCGCCGGTGACGAGAGCGGTAGGCATGTGGGCAGCCTAAGTGGCCGCCCGGTCTGTCGGGACCGCAACCTAGAGTGGGGCCGTGCGCATCGCGACCTGGAATGTCAACAGCATCCGCTCCCGCATCGACCGTCTGGAGGCCTGGCTCGGGCGGTCCGACGTCGACGTGCTGGCCATCCAGGAGACCAAGTGCAAGCCTGAGCAGTTCCCCCAGGCGCGGCTGGAGGCCCTCGGCTACGAGGTCGCCCACCACGGCCTCAATCAGTGGAACGGGGTCGCGATCCTCTCGCGGGTCGGCCTCACCGACGTGCAGGTGGGATTCCCCGGTATGCCGTCCTGGGGCACTCCGCCGGCACCCGAGGCCCGGGCGCTCGGCGCGATGTGCGGGGGCGTGCAGATCTGGTCGCTCTACATCCCCAACGGCAGGCACCTCACCGACCCGCATATGGACTACAAGATCGGGTGGCTCGAGGCGCTCGCCGGGCAGGCGCGGGGCTGGCTGGCCGCCGATCCGCAGGCCCAGATCGCGCTCGTCGGCGACTGGAACATCGCCCCGCGCGACGAGGACGTGTGGAGCATGGAGTTCTACCTCGACAAGTCCCACGTGTCGCCGCGCGAGCGGGCCGGTTTCGAGGGTGTCATCAGCGCCGGGTATGCCGATGTCGTGCGCCCGCACACGCCCGGCCCCGGCGTCTACACCTACTGGGACTACCAGCAGCTGCGCTTCCCCAAGAAGCAGGGCATGCGGATCGACTTCGTGCTCGCGTCGCCGGCCCTCGCCGACCGCGTCGAGGGTGCCGTCATCGACCGCGAGGAGCGCAAAGGCACCGGCGCTTCCGACCACGCTCCGGTCGTGGTCCAGTTGGCCGACTGATCACGCGCGGTCGTTCTCGCGGGGGTCGGAGTTACTCGCCGCCGTCGTCGGGGTCGGCATCGTCGTCATTGCGAGCGGAAATCGGCAGGGTCATGGGCGAGCAGGCGAGCATCATCGCGGGCACCTCCGGACTGAGCGGGGAGCGGGATTGCTCCCCTCTGGCAGCAGGGTGACATGGCGCGTGGGCGGCTGTCTGCCCATTGCCCGAAACCCGGCACGAGGGCCCCCTCGCGAGCCGGTGGTGACCACCCGGCATACCCTGGCCGTGGGCCTGCGGCCGATGGGCCCATGGTCCCCTTGTGGGGCCGTCCTGTCGTGGAGAAAGGTGGAGCCCGTGAGCAAAGCAGCCGCCAACAGAGATCACACGTCCGCACCGGTGCCGAGCAGTCCCGAGCAGATCCGCAATGTCGTGCTCGTCGGACCCGGTGGTGCGGGCAAATCCACTCTCTTTGACTACCTCATCGCCGTCCGCACCCCCGGCCGCCGCCCGCACGAGGGCGAGCACGAGCGCTCGGTGGGCGTGCAGGTCGCGGCGGTCGAGAGTGCCGGCCTGACGGTCAACCTCATCGACACCCCCGGATACCCCGACTTCGTCGGTGAGCTGCGCGCGGGACTGCGCGCCGCCGACGCCGCCATCTTCGTCATCTCCGGTGCCGACGGCATCGACGGCGCGACCGCCCTGCTGTGGCAGGAGTGCGCCGCGATCGGTATGCCGCGCATCATCGCCGTGAGCAAGCTCGACATGCCGCGGTCGGACTTCGACGACACCATCGCCACCTGCCGCCGGGTCTTCGGCGACGCCCAGCCGGTCTATCTGCCGATCCACGCCGAGGACAAGACCGTCGTCGGATCGCTGGCCCTGATCTCGCAGTACGCCGCCGATGGCACCGGCACCCGACGCGAGCCGACGGCCGACGAGCTCGACCAGATCGAGACCTATCGCGGCAGCCTCATCGAGGCGATCATCGAGGAGTCCGAGGACGACTCACTGCTGGATCGCTACCTCTCCGGTGAAGATCTCGACCCCGCGCAACTCGTCGCCGACGTCAAGACCGCGATCACCAAGGCCAACTTCTTCCCGGTGCTGCCGATCAGCCCGGGCACCGGCGTTGGCATGGAGGAGCTCTACGAGCTCATCGAGTCGGCCTTCCCGTCGCCGGTCAGCCACCCGCACCCCGCCGTGACGACGCCGGACGGCGACGACTTCCCCGACATTGCCTGCGACCCGGCCGGCCCGCTGGTCGCCGAAGTCATTCGCACCAGCAGCGACCCCTACGTCGGGCGCCTCTCGCTGGTGCGTGTCTTCTCCGGCACGCTGCGCCCGGAAGAGGTCGTCCACGTCTCCGGCCACCTGGCGACCTTCCTCGGCCACGAGCTGGAAGGCCACCCTGAGCACGACGACGACGAGCGGGTCGGACCGCTCTCGTCGCCGCTCATCGACGCACTGCGCCCGCGGGAGTTCGCCATCGCCGGTGAGATCGTCACGGTCGCCAAGCTGTCCAAGGCCGAGACCTCCGACACCCTCTCGAGCAAAGACAAGCCCGCGCTCGTCGAGCCGTGGGTGCTGCCCGAGCCGCTGCTGCCGGTCGCCATCCACGCCAAGAGCAAGGCCGACGAGGACAAGCTCGCCTCGGCCCTGCAGCGCCTGGTCGCCGAAGACGTCACGATGCGCATGGAGCACAACGCCGAGACCCACCAGGTCGTCCTCTGGGCGATGGGTCAGGCCCACATCGAAGAGCTGCTCGGGCGCCTACACGAGCGCTACGGCGTGCAGGTCGAGGCCGAACCCTTCCGCACCGCGCTGCGCGAGACCTTCATCAAGAAGGTCACCGTCAAGGGCCGCCACGTCAAGCAGTCCGGTGGGCACGGGCAGTATGCCGTGTGCGACCTGGAGATCGAGCCGCTCCCCCGCGGCGGTGGTTTCGAGTTCGTCGACAAGGTCGTCGGCGGTGCCGTCCCGCGCAACTTCATCCCCTCGGTCGAGAAGGGCGCCCGGGCCCAGCTCGAGAAGGGCGTCCTCGCGGGCTACCCCCTGGTCGACGTGCGCGTCACGCTCTTCGACGGCAAGGCCCACTCGGTCGACTCCTCGGACATGGCCTTCCAGACCGCGGCCCAGTTGGCGCTCAAGGAGGCCGCCAACGAGTCCACCGTCGCCCTGCTCGAGCCGATCGACTCGGTCGACATCACGGTGAGCGACGACTACGTCGGCGCGGTCATGTCCGACCTGCGCGGCCGGCGGGGCCAGGTGCTCGGCACCGAACCCGCGCCCACCGAGGGCTGGACGATCGTCCACGCCGAAGTCCCGCAGACCGAACTCTCGCGCTACCCCATCGACCTGCGCTCGGTCTCGCACGGCACCGGCTCCTTCGCCCGGGCGATGCTGCGCTACGACTACATGCCGGCCGACAAGGCGAAGGAATACGCCAAGCCCGCCAAGGACTGACGGACGCTCCACCCGGCTGAGCCGGCAGGAGCGCGCACGACTCGACTGCACGGCATACCGGAGAAGCAGGATCCGGTATGCCGTGCAGTCCCGTTTCCGGGCTCGTCCCACCATGGGTAAGCCCGTCCCTGCGCCGTCCCTGCGCCGTCCCTGCGCCGTCCCTGCGCCGTCCCTCGGCCGATGGCGAGAAGGTGTCCCGGCTGGCGGGACGCTTTGGTAGGCGCCGGGCGGTGCGAGGCGCACGATGCCGGTGTTCCTACTGGCGGAACAGCACTGGGTGCCGGGGGGCCTGCGACCGCAGGCTGACGCGGACGACCGTACCGATCGCCACGACTCATTCACCGCGGATCCGCTACGACAAAGGAGTCTTTGCATGGGTGTCATGCGCATGGGCTACGCCCACGTGCGAGTGACCGACCTCGAAGAGGCACGCAGTCACTACGCGAACACGATGGGCCTCTACGAAACCCTCAACCAGGACGGCAAGGTCTACTACAAGGGCTGGGACGAGTGGGACCACCACTCGGTCGTCATCGAAGAAGGTGGCGTCGGCCTGGTGAAGTTCGGCTTCAAGGTCGAGAAGCCCGAGGACATCGACGTCATCGAGAAGAAGGCTGCGGCCTTCGGCGTGACGACCGAGCGCATGTCTGCCGGTGAGAACCCCGAGGTGTCCGACGGGCTGCGCATCTTCGCCCCGTCCGAGCACGTGCTCGAGGTCTACCACGCCCAGACCCTCATCGGGGTCGAGACCGGCACCCACAACCCGGACGCCTTCCCGCGGCACTTGGTCGGCATCGGCGTCCCGGCGCTTGACCACGCGCTCATCCTCACCCCGGACGTGCGGCTCATGGAGAACATGTTCAAGGAGCTGTTCGGCTACTTCCCGACCGAGCGAGTGCAGACCGACCTCAACGACGACGACGCCCACTTCATCGCGAGCTGGCTGACCAACAACAACCAGATCCACCAGATCGCGTGCCTGGAGGGCGAGGCCGGCAAGCTGCACCACTTCGCCTTCAAGCTCGGCGACTGGCACGAGGTCGGCCGCGCCGCGGACCTCATGGCGATGGACGACGTCCCGATCGACATCGGCCCCACCCGCCACGGCATCACCCGCGGCCAGACGGTCTACTTCTTCGACCCGTCCGGCAACCGCAACGAGGTCTTCGCCGGCGGCTACCCGGCCTACCCGGACCGTCCGCTCACCAAGTGGACGCCCGACGCCCTCGGCAAGGGCATCTTCTACCACGCTCGCGAACTCAACGAGCGCTTCACCGCCGTCTACACCTGATCGGCCGGCCGCTTCAGCGGCCCGCTCGACGGAGGTTCGACCGACAGCTCGACCGACAGACCCCGGTATGCCGCGCGGCCTACCGGGGTTTGTCGGGTCTGCCGCCAGTATCCCGAGTGGTCGGGCTGGCCGGGCTGGCCGGGCTGAGCGGGCTGAGGCCAAGGACGGCGTGTCGGAAGGTTTCCCGGCGCGTCGCCCCGTCAACGCCGGCCAAACCCAGCGAGTCGGAAGGTTTCCCGGCATACCAAGGGCTCCGCGCCCGGCAATTCACGGCGTGTCGGAAGGTTTCCCGGCACGTCAGGGCTCCGCGCCCGGCAATTCACGCCGTGTCGGAAGGTTTCCCGGCGCGTCGCCCGGTCAACGCCGGCCAAACCCCGCGAGTCGGAAGGTTTCCCGGCACACCAGGGCTCCGCGCCCGGCAATTCACGGCGTGTCGGAAGGTTTCCCGGCATACCAGGGCTCCGCGCCCGGCAATTCACGCCGTGTCGGAAGGTTTCCCGGCATACCAGGGCTCCGCGCCCGGCAATTCACGGCGTGTCGGAAGGTTTCCCGGCATACCAGGGCCTTCGTATGCCGCCCCGAGCACCGCCGCCACGCAACCGGCCGGTCTTCCCAGGTCAAGATCGCGATCTCTCGGCCGCTTACAGCATGACCGGCGCCCCCCACGGACGCCCACACGGACCCTCAGAAGGCCGACATCGCCGCCACCAGCTTGAGGACGGTGGCCGGGTCCAAGCCCGCGTCATTGACGAGCTGGTTGATCTTGGCGGTGGCGTTCTCGGCGGTGAACGGGCGGGCCGCGACGACCTTGGCCGCCACACTGTCGGCATTGGGGACCCCCGCCTGGCTCAGCGCGGCGGCGATCTGCGCCTGACTTGCGGTGTTGGGGTTGATCCGCGCGGCGGCCCCCGAGGCTGCGCTCGCGGCATTCCGTGACGCCTCGGCTACCGCGCTCGCGATCGCCTTGGACGCCTCGGCCTTGGCGGTGGCAGTCACCTGAGATACCGCGTTGGAGGCCGCCGACTTGGCGGTGTCCGCCACCTCCGTGCACCCGCCAAGGGTGAGTGCTCCCACCACCAGGAGCGGCAACACGGCATACACGAAACGCACTCGCACGACACGGGTCATGCCGCCATTGTCACCCACAACCTTGGCATCGACCCATGAGCTTGCTGTGGCGAGCGCAGCGATCAGCCGATCAGCGGCGTCGTGGGGTTGCCCTGCGACTCACCAGTCCGCACGACAGTGCCGGCTGTGCCCGCGGTGCCGGCCCGCGGGGTATCGGCCGCCCCGATGGGTCCATCCGCGTCCGCAACCGGACCAGCCGCGGTGTCCCCGGCACCCACACCAGCCGCAGCACCAGAGTCGCTCGGCACGATCGACGCCCCGCCTCCGGCGGACAGCACGTTCTCGATGGTGGCGATGGTGGCGCGCTCGGAGTCGGACACCCCATCGTCAGCCTGCGCGGTTGCCTGGCAGGCCGACAGGACGACGCCCCGGAAACCGTCGAGCAGCTCGGGCGCGGTCACCGCGAGCATGTCGCGGGCCTGTTGCAGCTGCGCGACGACCGCCCCTTCACGGTCCTGGGCCGCACCACTGGGTGGCGCGACGAATCCGGTGCCCAGCAACTCGCGGATCTCCGGGGGCGCGGCCGCCAGGGCCCTGGCTCCCGCCAGGCTCTCTCTGAACATCGCGAAGAACCCTGGGTCGGCCTTGGAGACCAGCGCCATGGCTCCGAAGACGGCGCCGCGGACGAGATCGCTCTGCTCTGCTGTGAGTGTGCTCATGACCTCGTTGTGCCCGATCTCGACGCACACCATGTGCTAAGCGCACAACAACGCGACGAGGGACAAGATGGCCGCCGCCCCCATGGCGTTGGCGAAGCCCTCTCCCGGCAAGAACACCCCCAGAATCATCGCCGCTATGGCCAGCGCGACCGAGGTGAACGCCGCCGTCAGCCGTCGGGCACCCCGGAACACCTGCGGAATCACGATCCGTGCGCTGGCCCCGCCGAGCACGGTCCGCCAGCGCAGGACGATGAACCCCGTCAGCGCCAGCGCCAGAACCACCACCGCCAATCGGCTGCCGATCGAGGGGTTCGGCCCGGCGAGTCCTGAGCTGACGACTATCCCGGCCAGAGTGATGAGGGTCTGGATCACGACAACCCGCCTGAGCACGAGACGCAGGTTCCGCAGCGCCACGGCCCCAACCCCCGTCGGATCCGTCACCACCGCATCGGCGAAGCCTTTCAGGGCCGCGGCGTTGTCCGATCGAGCCAGCCGGACCCGGGCCAGATCGTTGAGCAACCCGGCGTTCTCGGGGCTGAGCCGCAGGGCCTCTCGGAGAGCCGCCTCGGCGATCGCGAGTTGCTCGGGCGTTCCCATGCCTTTGCCATATGCGACATCGGCGATCATGTGGTGCGCGATCGACTCACCCGGAGCGAGTTCGACCGCTCGTTGGGCAGCCAACCAGGCCGTCTCGCGCCCCCTCGGGTGGGCCATCAGGCATTGGGCGTATCGCACGTGGTGAAGCCAGTGTCCGGGACGCAACTCCACCGCCCGGTATGCCGTGCGAACGGCCTGATCGACATGCCCGGCCGTGAGCTGGGCATCGGCCAAGACCCCGTGTGCGGCATCGTCATCTGGCCCGGCCGCGACGGCCTGCTCGGCGAGGGCCACCGCCTCCTCGAGCCGCCCGAGCCTGCGCGCTGCGATGGACGCGAGCTCCAACACGTCGGGGTCATCGGGGTGCGTCGCCAGCTCAGCCCCGGCCGCTTCCAACGCTTGAGCATTCCGGTCGAGCTGGAGCAATTGGCGGATGCGCTCGATGGCTCCGGCGCTGGATCCCCCTGGTTGGACCATGGTCTCAGAGCCGCTTCGTTCGCTTCATGTAGGCGCGTAGCTCGTCATACGTGCCGTCGGCGTTCGCGAACTGGACCACGTTTCGGGCCGAGTCGAACCACGGGGCTGTCGAGGGACGCACCTCGCGCAGCGCGGCATACAGGTCGTTCATCCCGATCATCCGCACCGTCCCGCTGCGGATGCCCTCCATCATGGCTCGCTCCGCAGCTGTTTCGCAGACGTGCTGGATGTCGGCGCCTGAGTAACCGTCACTCCGTTTGGCGAGTGCGGTGGGGTCGATGGCTTCGACCGGGCGGTCCTTGAGGTGGTAGCGGAAGATGGCCTCACGCGCCTGCTGATCAGGCGGGAGCACCAGCAGAGTGCGGTCGAAACGACCAGGGCGGCGCAACGCGGGATCGACGTCCCACGGCTGGTTGGTGGCGCCGACGACGTAGACGCCCTCGTTGCTGTCCGAGACCCCGTCGAGCTCGGTGAGGAGTTGGTTGACTGTGGATCGCATAGCGGAATGCCTTGTGAGACTGCGCTTTTGGCCGATCGCATCGATTTCGTCGAGAAAGATCACGACCGGGGCGTTGCGCCGCGCGACCTGGAAGAGTTCGTGCAAGTTGCGTTCTGACTGGCCGATATACATGTCGAGCACGTCGGCGAGGCCTACGTTGATGAACTGCGCGCCCATCTCACCGGCAATCGCCCGCCCGATGAAGGTCTTGCCACAACCGGGCGGCCCGTAAAGCAAAATGCCGCCTTTGAGGCTCTTGCCATAGAGCTTCCGCATTTCGGGGTTACGCATGGGGGCGAGGAACGACACCATGAGGCGCTCCTTGACCTCACGCATGCCGCCGACGTCGGCCAGTTGGATCGTGGCGCGTTCGACATCCCATGCGTCGACCACCGGTTCCGGCCCACCGCTGTCGACGAACATGGGCTCGGGAGCAAACGACTCAACCTCAGACTCCGCTGCGGCCCAATCGAATTCATTCGACTGTGAAGTTGGAGCCGGGTGGGGCTGCGCACCAGGAGCAGACGGCATACTCGCATCAGCCTGGGACTGCGAGGTCGCCTCTGCACCCGCAGCCGGTATGCCGTGCAACGCCCGGCTCATGAGCCCCCGAGCAGCGGCGTTGCTGGGATCGCCCTGCAGGGCGGCCGCACAGTGAGCGAGCGCCTCGTCAAGCTGGCCATCGGTCAGCAGCACCTCGGCCAAATGCAACCGCAAGGTCAGGTCGTCGGGAGCCGCCTCGACCGCACGCATCAACGAGGCGATGAGCGGGTTCGTCATGGCCTGATCGTATGGCTCGATCGAGCGAGGCGTTTGGCGGCTCTCACCCTCAACCCGAAAGCGACCAGCGCGATAGCCAATAGGCCACCGGCGACCGCGAACAAGACTCTGGCGACCGCGATGCTGGTGAGGGGCAGGACTGCGAGAAGGACCCCGACTGCGGCCACCAATCCTGCCCAGGCCACCCCGGCTGGGTCACGCCGGCGGAAGTCCCGGAATAGGTCGCGCACTCTCAGCGACGTCACCCGCTGCAGACGGAGCCACGGTGCCACCACGGCTGCGATGACGGCCAATGCCACCCCAACGAGCACGGGCTTGCCATCCTCGCCGCCGATGACGGCCCCCAAGTCGATCCACCACAAGGCGCAGAAGCCGCAGTAGGTCATCAGGATGATCCGAGCAAGAAGGGCCACCACGTTGCGCACGAGCACGTCCTGCCGAGGATCTGCCGCTACGGCTCGAGACACCGACGAAATGGCTGCGAAGATCTCGCCCTTGGCTGAAGCAACCCGCCCCAGGGCGTTGTGTGCCGGAGCGTGGTTCGGGTCAGCCTCAAGGATCTGCCGAATGTGCTGCTCGGCCAGGGCAAGGTCACCTGGATGCTCGGTCAGATCGCCGAGGAGGAGCGCGTCCGCCATGGCGAGATGGGCGGCCGCGGAGTTGGGGTCAAGCTCCAGTGCCAGCCGAGCGGAGGCCACGGCATCGGCCCGCCTCTGAGCGGCGGTCAACGCGACCGAATACTGCACGTGGACATCGAGGGCCGCGGGTGCGAGCTCCACCGCTCGCGCCGCGTGGGCCACGGCAGCAGCACTGTCGCCGCGACGGACGGCTGCCACCGACAGCAGGCGCACCGCATCCGGGGAGTTCGGGTGCGCACCGGCCAGCCGGGATAGCACCATCACTGCTTCGTCGTCCCGGCGGAGGTGGAGCAGGGACACGGCAGCGGCCACGCCGCTCGGCAGGTGGGTGCTGTTATCGGCGAGGATCGGGCTGACGAGCCGCAGCGCTTCGTCGTAGCGACCCAAAAGGTTGAGGGCATCGGCCCGCACGACGATCGCGTGCGCCTCCAGCTCATCCACAGTTCCGAGGGTATGCCGGGCACCGCAAATCTGGCGGGTGCCCGGCATACCCTGATCTCGTTGCCGAAACGGCAGTGGGACTTCGGCGGAGGCGAAGACCCGGACCGCGGGATCAGCGCAGCAGGAGGCCGTCGGCGTCCGGGCGGGTTGAGTCACGGTCGATCACAACCGTGGCGCCGTCGCGCACCTCGCCGGCCAACAAGGCCCGAGCCAGCCGGTCACCGATCTCGCGCTGCACCAGCCGGCGCAACGGACGAGCACCGTATGCCGGGTCGTAGCCGGTCAGGGCCAGCCACTCGCGGGCCGCGTCGGTCACTTCGAGGGTGATCCGCCGATCAGCCAGCCGCGAGGACAGCGCCCGCACCTGCAGGTCGACGATCTTGGCCAACTCGGCGGTCGAGAGCGGGTCGAAGACGACCACCTCGTCGAGCCGGTTGAGGAACTCCGGTTTGAACGACGCCCGCACCACCCCCATGACGGCATCCCGCTTGGCAGCCTCCGACAGCGTCGGGTCGACAAGGAAGGCCGAGCCGAGGTTGGAGGTCATCACGAGGATGACGTTGCGGAAGTCGACGGTGCGGCCCTGACCGTCGGTGAGTCGGCCGTCGTCGAGCACCTGCAGCAGGATGTCGAAGGTCTCCGGGTGCGCCTTCTCGACCTCGTCGAGCAGCACGACCGAATAGGGCCGGCGCCGCACCGCCTCGGTCAGCTGCCCGCCCTCTTCGTAGCCGACATAGCCGGGCGGCGCCCCGATGAGGCGCGCGACCGCGTGCCGCTCGGAATACTCCGACATGTCGATGCGCACCATGGCGCGCTCGTCGTCGAAGAGGAAGTCGGCCAGCGACTTGGCCAGCTCGGTCTTGCCCACACCGGTCGGCCCGAGGAAGAGGAACGACCCGGTCGGCCGGTCGGGGTCAGCCAGTCCGGCGCGCGAGCGCCGCACGGCGTCGGACACCGCACGCACCGCTTCGGCCTGCCCGATCAGGCGTGCGCCGATGAGCTGCTCCATATGCAGCAGCTTCTCGGTCTCGCCCTGCAGCAGACGCCCGGCCGGGATGCCGGTCCACGCCGAGATGACCTCGGCGATGTCGTCAGGTCCGACGCGGTCCTTCACCATGACATCGGGGAATGGCAGAGCCACCCAGCCCGTATGCCGTGCCGCCGGCTCCCGCGCGGATTGTCGCCTCCGCCTCGCTGGCGGCGGCGAGTTCCTTCTCGAGCGCAGGGATCTCGCCATAGAGCAGTCGTGCGGCGCCCTCGTAGTTGGCCTCCCGTTGCAGCCGGTCGGCTTGGGTGCGCAGGTCGTCCAGGCGCGCCTTGAGTTCACCGACCCGGTTGAGGCCAGACTTCTCGGCCTCCCAGCGGGCCGTGAGCGCAGCCAACTGCTCACTCTTGTCAGCCATTTCGGCGCGCAGCCGCTCCAACCGGTCGATCGAGGCGGCGTCGGTTTCCTTAGCCAGGTGCAGTTCTTCCATGCGCATCCGGTCGACCTGGCGTTGCAGGGTGTCGATCTCGACCGGCGAGGAGTCGATCTCCATGCGCAGCCGGGACGCGGCCTCGTCGACGAGGTCGATGGCCTTGTCCGGCAGCTGCCGGCCAGTGATGTAGCGGTCCGAGAGGGTGGCCGCCGCGACGAGCGCCGCGTCTTCGATCTCGACCTTGTGGTGCGCTTCGTAACGCTCCTTGAGCCCGCGCAGGATCGCGATGGTGTCCTCGACCGAGGGCTCGCCGACGAAGACCTGCTGGAAGCGCCGCTCCAGGGCGGGGTCCTTCTCGATGCGCTCGCGGTATTCGTCCAGGGTGGTTGCGCCGACCATCCGCAGCTCGCCGCGGGCTAGCAGCGGCTTGAGCATGTTGCCCGCATCCATGGCCGAGTCTCCGGTCGCTCCGGCACCGACCACGGTGTGCAGCTCGTCGATGAACGTGACGACCTGGCCTTCGGCGTTCTTGATCTCTTCGAGGACGGCCTTGAGCCGCTCCTCGAACTCGCCGCGGTACTTGGCACCGGCGACCATCGCGCCCAGGTCGAGACTGATGAGCTTCTTGCCGCGCAGACTCTCGGGCACGTCGCCGTCGACGATCCGCTGGGCCAGCCCCTCGACGACGGCGGTCTTGCCGACGCCGGGCTCGCCGATGAGCACGGGGTTGTTCTTGGTGCGCCGCGACAGCACTTGCACGACCCGCCGGATCTCGGCGTCGCGCCCGATGACCGGGTCGAGCTTCCCTTCGCGAGCGCGCGCGGTGAGGTCGGTGCCGTATTTCGCCAGTGCGTCGAAGGTGCCCTCGGGGTTCTCGGAGTCGACCTGACGGCCACCGCGCAATGTCGGGATCGTGGTCTTGATCGCGTCAGCGTCCAGGCCGAGCGAGCGTCCGGTGGCCTTGGCCACGCCATAGAGCAGGTGGTCGGTCGACACGAAGGTGTCGCCCATGGCCACCATGAGCTCGCGGGCCGACTCCAGCGCAGCCATGGCCGACCGGGACAGCCCCGGCGCCGACACGCTGGAACCCGAGGCGGACGGCATACCGGCATGTGCCGTGCGGGCCGCCTCGGCAGCCGCGGCGAGCCTGGAACCGGTCGCCTGCAGCAGTGGACCGGTCGTCGTGTCCGACTGCTCGGTCAGCGCCTTGAGCAGGTGGGCGGGTTCAGTGTGGGGGTGGCCGGCCGCCGCCGCCGCGCGGACGGCAGCCGACAGCGCTTCCTGCGCCTTCGTGGTCAGCTTCAGATCCATGTATGCCGTGTGCTCCTGTTCGCCCGAATGCTCACCTGGATGGGTCTCGGGTCAGCGGGTGGGGTCTCTGGTGCGGCAACCCCGACAAAGTTGAGTCTATTCCACTCAACTTCGCCATACCGACGGTGGGTCACCCACCCCAACACGTCGATGGGGGCCCGGCCGTGTGGCCGAGCCCCCATCGCTATCCCCCGCTCAGGGGGAGGAGAGTTACGCGCTGCGGCGACGCCGAGCGACGCCGAGGCACAGGGCACCGACCAGGCCGAAGAGCAGCCCGAAACCGAGCAGCCGGTCGCTGTCGCTGCCGGTGTGGGGCAACGCAGGCATGGGCACGGTCGCGAAGTAAGGGTTGGTCGAGGTGACGACCTTGCCGGTCACCTCACCCTTCCCGGTCACCGTGGCGACGTCCTGGTGCATGACCCCGGCGGGGACGCCGGTGAGTGTCGCCGTGCACGGGAAGGATGCCCCGACCGCGAACGGGCCGGCCCAGGCCGTGCCCGTCGAGCCGTCTGGGAAGGTGCAGCTCAGGCCGGAGACCGTGCCGCCGCTGACGACCGCGTCGCTGACCGTCACCTCGCGCAGCGCCTCGGTGCCGGTGTTGGTCACCGTGAACGCCAGCCCGGTGGCACCGGCCGGCAGCACGACGGCAGCGGTGGTGCTGTCGGCGTCGTTGCCCGCAGTGTCCTTCTTGACGATCGTCACACCGGGCGTCGGCAACGGGGTCACCGTCGCGTAGTAGCGGTTCTCGTCGGTGACCGTGACTCCCGAGGCCTGACCCGTGCCGGTGGCCGTGGCGATATCGACGTGCTCACCGGCTGCTGCCATGACACCCGACAGGGTGGCCGTGCAGGTGAAGCTCGCCCCCACCGGGAACGGTCCGGCCCACGTCGTGCCCGACGTGGGGGCACCCTCGTTGGCCTCGTCAAAGGCGCAGGCCAGTCCGGACACCGTGCCGTTGGTGGATGAGTCACTGACGACCACGTCGACGAGCGGCTCGGTGCCCTCGTTGGTGATCGCGAAGATCAGGTCGACTCCGCCCGGCTCATAGCCCAGCTCGACCGCGGTGTCACTGGTGTCGGCGGCGTTGCCGTCGGCATCGCCCTTGAGGATCGACACCTTGGGTGCCGGCTTCCAGAAGCCGAAGTCAAGAGTGAGGTCGGCGGCACCGTTGGCCGACAGGTCGGCCGCCGAGGCTGCGAAGCCCGTCGAGGAGTCGGTCGCCGTGGTCCCCTGACCGGTGAGCGTCGGGAACAACCCGGTGAGGGCCGCGGCCGACGCCGCCGTGTCGACGGTGACCGTGTAGGACGAGCCGGCCGGGATCGCCGGGAGGTTGGCGAAGAGATACGCGCCGTTGGCGTCGGTCTTGACCGGCAGCACCGGCGTGCCGTCGACGTCGACGACTGGCGCCCCGCCAGGCCCGGTGAGCTTGAGAGTCACACCCGGAATGCCGGCTTCACCGGCGTCCTGGATGCCGTCGTGGTCGGCATCGAGCCAGACGAAGTCACCCACCGAGACAACGCGGATGCCCTCGCCGGTGCCGCCACCGGTGGAGCGCACCGCGAAGCTGCTCACTGGCGTCGTCTCCTGCAGGATCTTCACGCTGCCGCTGTTGTCGTAGCGGGTCTGGGTGGCCGTCGGATACGACGCGCCGTAGAGACCGACGCCATAGCCCACGAGCGCGGTCGTGACCGTGGTCGTGGCCTCAACCCGGTCGGCGGTGCACGAGAGCACGCTGAACTCCGACCGGGCCATGTTGCGGATCTCGGTCTTCGTGCCGTCGGCGTTCTGCTGGTAGACGTAGAAGTACGGCAAGCCAGGCTTGTCGCATTCCAGGGCCGAGCCCGGTCCGGGCGTGTCGACGATCGTCACGGTGGCACCGACCATGTCCGTGGTCAGAGTCCCGCTGAAGATGCCCCAGACGAGCTGGTCACGGTCAGGCAGTCCGAGGTCGGTCGGATGGGCCACCCACTTGACCCACTTGCCGGCGCCCGCATCGGTGTCGACCACCGGGATCTCGACGGTGTCCTTGAGGATGACGCTGCCCGCGGTGAAGGTCACCGTCTTGGTGCTCCCCGGAGTCACCTCGCCGCGGGTCCACGCCGACTCGACGAACGCCGTGCCGGTCACCCGGGCGTGGTTTTCGACGAAACTCGTCAGCGTGAACACGATCGTGCCGTCGACGACCTTGGCCGTCGCCACCGGGTTCGGCGGGGACTCGCTGTCGTAGATCGTGAAGGTCAACGTCGGGTCGATCTCCATCGCCGGGTCGAGCGCCAGCGTGAAGAAGTCGCCCGCGTGCGAGCCCTCCGGGATGGCATAGCCGATGTCGACGTGCATCGCGTCCCACACCCCGACCGTGCCTTCGCGCACGGAGACCGATGTGATGACCCCGGTGAGTTCAGCGGCAAAGGCCTGCTGAACACCTGCGGAAACGGTACCGACTACCGCCAGAGCCGCAATAACAATGAAACGGACGAATCGCCCGAAAATACCCCTG
This sequence comes from Actinomycetales bacterium, assembly GCA_016710385.1. Lineage (GTDB taxonomy): Bacteria > Actinomycetota > Actinomycetes > Actinomycetales > Dermatophilaceae > Phosphoribacter > Phosphoribacter freyrii. The sequence continues at coordinate 56,061 of JADJVX010000012.1, read as the reverse complement.
CCCACAATGTGCCCCTTCGTCGGCGTGGGCACGCTGGCGCCGTACTCAGACGGCCTTTAGCCCCTCCAGCTCCCACGCTGTCCCCTAACCCCAATGCCGAAGACGGTATCAGAATGCCTCGACCACGCAACTTCACCTCCTCGAGGCTGTGGACAACGCCGGGCTACCGTGGAGGCCATGCGCCTGGAAGCCGTCCGCGGAGATCTCACCACCGAGCCGGTCGATGCCATTGTCAATGCGGCCAATTCCAGCCTCTTGGGCGGCGGCGGCGTCGACGGCGCGATCCACGCCGCGGCCGGGCCGACCCTGCTGGCGGAGTGTCGGGAGGTGCGGCGCACGGCATACCCGAGTGGGTTGCCGGTGGGGTATGCCGTGGCGACCGGTGCCGGGAACCTGCCCGCGCGGTGGGTCATCCACACCGTCGGGCCGAACTGGCACCGCGGCGAGCGCGACGAGGCGGCGCTCGCATCGTGCTTCACCGCGAGCCTCGCGGAGGCGGTGCGCGTGGGTGCTCGCAGCGTCTCCTTTCCCGCCGTGAGCGCGGGGGTCTACGGCTGGGCGGGCGCAACCGTCGCCCGGGTCGCTGTCGCGGCGGTGCGCGGATTCGAGCCCGCGGACGCGATCGACCAGGTGCGGTTCGTGCTGTTCAGCGACCGGCTCCACGACGAGTTCGCTGCGGCGCTGCGCGCCTGACTGCGGGTATGCCGTGTGGTCGGCGAGGTGCGCGGGGATGCCCCGGCGAGCCATCCGCGGACGGCATACCCGCCCGTGTCGACACTCAGGCCAGGGAGATGAACAGCTTCTCCATGAGGGCGGTGTCGACCTCGGAGTCGCCCCGCTCGTGAGCCTCGGCCACACACTGCTTGAGGCCGGTCGCGATGATCGAGAAACCGGCCCGGTCGACGGCGCGGCGGACGGCCGCTAGCTGCATGACGATGTCCTGGCACTCGCGGCCCTCTTCGATCATCCGCAGCACGCCGCCGATCTGGCCCTGGGCGCGGCGCAGGCGGTTGGCGAGCTTGGTGAGCTCCTCGGGCGTGAGGTGCACGGTCGTCATGGGCACATCCTTGCATTCCGGACCCTCAGACGAGGGCAGCGACTGTGCGGTAGGGCACATGCGGTGGGGACCTTTGGCCACCTGGGCAAGCATACCCGCAGGGGTATGGTCGAGCTAGGGATTGAGCGCACCGGCACCACGCGCCGGCGCATCTCTGGGAGGAAGCACCACCATCATGAAGACCGTGTTGATCCTCGGCGGCGGCACCGCCGGGACGATGATCGCCAACAAGCTCAGCGCCCGGCTGGACCGCAGCGACTGGCGGGTGATCGTCATAGACAAGGACGACATCCACGACTACCAACCGGGGTATCTGTTCATCCCGTTCGGCATCAATACCCCTGAGCAGGTGCGCCGTTCGATGCACACCTTCCTCGCCGAAGGCGTCGAGCTCGTCATGGGCGAGGTCGACATCGTCGAGCCCGAGGCCAAACTGGTGCGCCTCGAGGGTGGCCGCGAGATCGCCTACGACTACCTCGTCATCGCCACCGGCACGACACCGCGTCCCGACCAGACCCCCGGGATGCTCGGGGACGAGTGGCACCGCAGCGTCGGGGAGTTCTACACCTTCGAGGGCGCCATCGCCCTGCGCGATGCGCTGCGGCGCTTCGACGGTGGCCGAGTGGTCATGCACATCACCGAGTTGCCGATCAAGTGCCCGGTCGCCCCGCTGGAGTTCGTCATGCTCGCCGACGACTACCTGCGCGAGCGCGGGCTGCGCGAGCGCAGCGAGATCGTCTACGTCACGCCGTTGGACGGGGCCTTCACCAAGCCGGTCGCCAGCCGCGAACTCGGCCACCACCTCGAGCAGCGCAATATCCCCGTCGAGCCCGACTTCATGATCGAGCGCGTCGACCAGGAGCGCAAAGTCATCGTGTCCTACGACGAACGCGAGGTTGCCTACGACCTGCTCGTCACCGTGCCGCTCAACATGGGCGCCGACTTCGTCGCCCGGTCGGGCCTGGGCGACGAGCTCAACTACGTGCCGGTCGACAAGCACACCATGCGCTCCACGGCATACGACACGATCTTCGCGCTGGGCGATGCCAGCAACCTGCCGACCTCCAAGGCGGGGTCGGTCGCGCACTTCTCGGTGGAGATCTTCGTCGAGAACTTCCTGCAGCTGGCTGCCGGAAAGCCGATGACCCACTCCTTCGACGGGCACGCCAACTGCTTCGTCGAGTCCGGCGGCGGCAAGGCCCTGTTGCTGGACTTCAACTACGACACTGAGCCGCTCACCGGCACCTTCCCGCTGCCGAAAGTCGGCCCGATGAGCCTGCTCAAGGAGTCTCGCGCCAACCACCTCGGCAAGCTCGCGTTCCGCCACATCTACTGGAACATCCTGCTGCCGGGCCGCCCGATGCCATTGCCCGCGGCAATGTCCATGTCGGGCAAGAACGTCGAATAGCCAACCACGCACAAGGAGAACCACGCACCATGCCAGTCACGACCATCGCCGGTCGCGAGATCGACGTCGACGCCGAGGGCTTCCTCACCAAGCCCGAGCAGTGGGACGAAGCGCTTGCCGAGACCCTCGCAGCCAACATCGGCATCACCCTCACCGAGGCACACTGGGCGCCGATCCGCTTCCTGCGCACGGACTTCCAGACCCAGAAAGAGACCGCGACGTTGCGCCGGGTCTCGACGGTGGGCGGCATACCGGTCAAGGAGCTCTTCGCGCTCTTCCCCGGCAAACCGGCCAAGAAGATGTCCTACATCGCCGGGCTGCAGAAGCCCAAGGGCTGTGTCTGAGCCAGCGCCACCCACCTTGAGTTCCCCACTCCGAGAAGCGAGTCCATCATGAGCACCCCCATCGTCCCGTCCTTCGACGACGCCGCAGGCAGTGGCCGCAAGCTGGCCATCATCTGCTCGAAGGGCAACCTCGACATGGCCTACCCCGGCCTCATCCTCGCCAACGCGGCCCTCGGCGAGGGGATCGAAACCCATCTGTTCTTCACCTTCTGGGGCTTCGACATGATCAACAAGGCGACGATGGGTGACCTCAAGTTCACCTTCGTCGGCAACACCGCGATGCACATGCCCGGCCACAGCAGCGGCATCCACCACATGCTCGGTGCCCTGCCCGGTGCCACCGCCGGCGCCACCGCGATGATGAAGAAGATGATCGCCGACCTCGACGTGCCCGAGGTGCCGGAGTTCCTCGAGATGCTTACCGCGTCGGGCTGCCACATGTGGGCCTGCCGGATGTCGGCCGACATGAACAAGCTCACCGAGGACGACCTGTACGACGGCGTCGAGGCGATCATCAGCGCGAGCAACTTCATCGAGATCACCGAAGGCGCCCAACTGCTGTTCATCTGACAGCGCGCCGCGCCCGCACCGGCTCGGTGGCAATCCGTCGAGCAAAGTTCACCTGAGGTCTGCGTCAGGCTTACCTGTCCCCGGTACATGTGGGGCGAGCGCCTGAACGGCGACGGCGGTGGTCAACCCCATCCGTTCGATCAGACGCCTGAAAGGGTCCCGGTTTCACCGCAACCGGGACCCTTTCGTATGCCGGGTGGTCGCCGCCGCTGTGACGCGACGCCATGGCGTCAGACAGAGGGCAGCGTCGTGATCGGGCGGGCCTGCAGCACCCACAGCTGGCCGGTCTCGTCGAACGCCCACTCGACATCGGCTGCGACCCCGATCGCCTGCTCGGCGCGCGCGGTGGCGGCCACGACGGCGTCGAGCCGAGCCGGTGTGAGCACCGGCGACGACGCGCCGGATGTTGCGTCGATGGACGCCGGATCGAGTCGGGTCACGTGGGTCAATCCTGCCTCGCCGATCGTCGCGACCAGCCGCTGCCGCCCCAGCCGGGACGTGAGAACGGCTCCGGTATGCCGGTGGACGACGACGTGTTCGGGCACCACCTGACCGTCGGTGAGCAGCACGCCCAAGCCGTGCACTGCCTCGACCACGATGCAATCGCGGGCTCCGGTGACCGGGTGCGCGGAGAAGCTCACCCCGGCAGCCACTGCCGACACCATGAGCTGGACGAGCACCGGGAACGACCCAGTCTCCGGCGGGCGGGGCCGCTGCGCCTGACCGCTGAGGGTCGCCTCGGCCGAGAGGGTTGCCTCGGCAGCGATGATGCGCGCCACTGCTTCAGCCACCGCATCGGCACCGCGCACCCCGAGCTCGGTGGGCAGCTGCCCGGCGGCCGACCTGGCCTGCCCGTCCTCGACGGGAGAACTGCTGCGCACCGCGACGAGCGGGTGAGCGATCCCGCTGCGGCGGGCCAGCACGGCATACCCGGCTCGCGCCGTCTCGGGAGTCCACGCGACGAACCCGTCGGGCACCGGCAACCCGGCCCGCAGCAGCAGGGCGAGCCCGGCTGCCTTGCCGCCGATCACCTCGGCGAGGCGCAGGCCCGACGCGAGCTGCAGGCCCGATGCGTCGGCCTCGGTGAGGGTAGCCGCGCTGAAGCCCCTTTCCTCACGCTCGCCGAGCTCGTCGAGCCAGCGCACCGTCTCCGGGACAGGGACAGGGACAGGGACAGGGACCGGGACAGGGACCAGATCGGGGGGCGTCACGGCATACCGCGTTCGAGAACTCGCACGACCCCAAGGTCGCCGTCGACGAGCAGCAGGTCGCCGGTGTGGATGAGCGCGGTGGCGTCGAGGACCGCGCAGACGCACGGCAGGCCGTATTCGCGGCTGACGATGGCGGCATGGGTGAGCATCCCGCCGGCGTCGCACACGGCGGCGGCGATCCGGTCGAAGGCCGGTGTCCAGCTCGGCGAGGTCGCCTCGCAGACGAGCACCTCGCCGCGCTGCAGCTGCCCGATGTCGGCGGCCGAGGCCAACACCCGCGCGCGACCTCGGGCCACTCCGGAGGAGACCCCCATCCCCTCGAGGTCGGGAAGCCGAGACTGCGGCGGCTGGCCGGGTCGCGGTCCGATGGCGTCGACATGACCGTCGGTGGCCGGCCGAGCCTCGGGCGTGCCGAGGATCTGCCGCAGCACGATGTCGCCGCCGTTCCCCGGAGCCCCGAGGTGCCCGGGCAGGTCGTGGCGGCGCTCGCGCCATGCCTCGACAAAGGCCCGGCGCTGCTGGATCGGCGTCAGCAGCGCCGTGGCGTCGGCCCGGCCCGCGAGCAGGTCCAGCAGCTCGCTCTCGTGCAGGTAGAGGGCATCGTCGGCTGCCGGAAGCTCCAGCAGGCGGCCTGCGGCCAGGGCCACCGCCCGCAGCGGCAGGTGGGCGCGCAAGTCGATGAGCACGTTGTGCTCCTCATTCCACCAGGCTGCCGGGGCCTGGCCGGCGAGGGTCAGCCACTGCTTCACTCTGGCAACGGCCTCGGCATCCAGCCGGGTGCCGAGCGACGTCGCCACCCCCGCCGGCCGGGTGGGACGCGGCGCGCTTGGCCCGGCCACGAGGGCGGCCCGCACGAGTCCCAGTGGGATGGAAGGGGATTCGTGCCAGGAGGGCGAGTCGAGGTCGCCGACGGCGGCACTGCGCTGCCCGTATGCCGTGTCGAACTCGGCGAACCGCGCCAGCCACTGCGCGGCCCGAGGTTCGGTCTGCAGCCGGTGCAGGAGTTGGCCGCTGGGTGAGTGCAGGAAGATCGACGCGAGCCCCTCGGTGTCCGCGAGGTCGGCCAACGCGGCCAGAGCCCGATCGGTGCGGGCGATGGTGTGATCGGGCACCCCGATGAGCTCCGAAGCCTCCAACGCCCCGACGCCCTCGGCCGCCAGCCCCGCGAGGACGGCCTCGTGGACGGCGAAGACGGGATACATCACCGCGAAGTGCAGCCGCCAGGCGCGGGAACACACCCCCCGGGCCTGCCGCCAGGCCCGAGTCAACCCCTGCGCGTCGAGCTCGGCCAGGGGCAGCGCATCGAGGGCGGCCAGCTCGTCACGCAACTGCCCACAGAGCTCGGCCCAGAGCTCACCGAACCGCACGGCATACGCGGCTGGGTTTCCGCCGGGGATGAGGGGATGCGACCCCCGCTCCGACCGGTGACCATCCGCCGGTATGCCGTCGGCCGCCGGCCCGAGGTAGACGTGGCACCCGACGAGCCGGGCCACCAGACCACCGTCGACGCCCAGCGCTGCCGCGGCCGTGCGACTGCCTGCGGCGATGTCCTCGATGACGGTGAGCCCGAGCGGCACGACGCCCCGGGGCTGGTGGAAGTCCAGCCGCCAGGGGCGGTCGAGGTCGGCGGAGGTCAGCGGCCGCACGGCATACCGGTCGGTCCCCCCGGGCCAGGACAGACCCGGGTAGGACGGCAGATCGACGTACGACTGCGCCGTCAGACTCAGCCCTTGCGGTCGATCTGCATGACGACGGCCTTGGGTTCGGTGAAGAACTCGCGGCTGAAGTTGCCGCCCTCGCGACCGACGCCGGAGTCACCGACGCCGCCGAAGGGGGTGCGCAGATCGCGGATGAAGAAGCAGTTGACCCACACCGTGCCGGCCTTGAGGCGGGCGGCGACCCGGTGGGCACGCGAGAGGTTTTCGGTGAAGAGCATCGCGTTGAGGCCGTAGCGGGTGTCGTTGGCCAGGTGGACGACCTCGTCCTCGGTGCCGAACCGGTTGACGACGCAGACCGGGCCGAAGATCTCCTCGCAGTAGGGCGCGGCATCCAGCGCGAGCCCGTCGATGATCGTCGGACGGACCACCCAGGAGCCGTCCTGGGCGACCCCGCCGGTGTGGATCCGGCCGCCGAGCTCCTGCGCGGCCGCGACATAGGACGCGACCTTCTCGAAGTGCCGGCGGCTGGCCAGCGCCGAGAACCGGGTCGCCGGGTCGAAGGGGTCACCGATGGTGAGCGCTTCAGCCGCCGCGACGAACCGGGCCATGAACTCGTCGTAGATCTCGTCCTGGACGAACAGCCGCGAACCGGCCAGGCAGATCTGCCCGGCATTGCGGAAGATCGCCTCGACCGCCCAATACACGGCATTGTCGAGGTCGGCGTCGGCGAAGACGAGGTTGGCGCCCTTGCCACCGAGCTCGAGCGACACAGGGGCCAGATGCGTTGCGGCAGAAGCCATGACGAGCTTGCCGGTCTGCGAGGACCCGGTGAAGGTCACCCGGTCGACCCGATCATCTCCGGTGATCGAGGACCCGGCCGGGGCGCCGTGCCCATTGAGCACGTTGAGCACGCCGGGCGGGAAGCCGGCCTCGACGGCCAGCCGGCCCAGGTAGGTCACCGACGCGGGGGTGTCCTCGCTCGGCTTGATGATGCAGGTGTTGCCCCAGGCGATGGCTGGCGCGATCTTCCAGGAGGCCATCATGAGCGGGAAGTTCCACGGGCTGATCGCTGCGACGACGCCCGCGGGCCCGAACTCGCTGTAGCAGTGGTGGCCCGAGTCCATCGGGTAGACCTCGCCGCAGTGGTCGCGCTGGTGGTCGGCGAAGAACCGGAAGTTCCACACCGAGCGGGCCACGTCGTGCTTGGCCTGCTCGAACGGCTTGCCCATGTTCGTCGAGTCCAGTCGCGCGATCTCGGCGGTGCGCTCCTGCATGAGATCGGCCAGCCGGTGGATCGCTGCCGCCCGCTCGGTGCGCCCCAGCCGCGGCCACGGACCCTCGTCGAAAGCCTTGCGCGCGCTCGTCACCGCCCGGTCGGCGTCGGCGGCCGAGCCCTCGGCGGCCTGCGCCCAGACCTCGCGGGTCCACGGGTTCCACACGTCGAAGCGCCCGCCGTCGAGCGACTCGACCTCCTCGTTGTCGATGATGTGGCCGAAAAACTGCAGGTCGCTCATGCGCGCGGCTCCTGATCGGGGGTGGTTGCCGTGACGGCAGGGTCGGGTATGCCGTGCGGCCGGCTCGCGACGCCGGCGGCGGCAGCGCGCTCGGCAGCGCGTTCGGCGAGGGTCACGTCACCGGCCGCGAAGTGGGTCGACGGGACCTCGTGCAGGACCACCCGCACGTTCTCGCGCGGGGCGGTGCCGGAGCGTTCTACGGCGAGGGTCACCTCGTGGATGAGGGCCCGCAACACCTCGGGAGTGCGACCCTCCGCCAGGGTGATCGAGACATACGGCATGGCCGGTCACGCTCCGGTCTGGGCGGGGGTCGCCGGCGCGGAACCACCGTTGAGGTAGACCGATCCGAGCGTGGAGAAGTGGCAGGCGATCGACGCGCCGGGCGGGGCGAAGACCGCGTCGGTCATCCCGCCGGTGAGGACGATCCAGCCGGCCTCGATGGCGTGACCGCGGGTGGCCAGGTCGTTGGCGGCGAGCGCGAGCGCCTCGGCGGGGTGACCCTGCACGGCCGCGCCGGTGGCCGAGTCGACGATGGCGCCGTCGACCTCGACGAGCACAGCTTCGCTGGCCAGGTCGAGGTCGGTCGGTGGGATCGACACCGGGCCGGTGACGAAGGCCCCCGAGCTGGCGTTGTCGGCGACGACGTCACCGGCGGTGAACTTGAAGTCGCGATACCGACTGTCGATCACCTCGGCCCCGGCCAGCACGACGTCGACGGCGGCGAGCGCGGTCGCCGCACTCACGCCGGGTCCGGCCAGCCGCTCGCGCATGACGAAGACGATCTCCGGCTCGACCCGCGGGTGGATGAGCCTGTCCTGCGGGATCGGGTCGCCCGCGGGCAACAGCATGGCGTCGGTGAGCCATGCGACGAAGGGCGTGTGGACGCCCATCCGCTGCTGCTTGGCCCGGCTGGTCAGACCCAGCTTCACCCCGATGAGCTGCTCGCCGCGCGCCAAGCGCCGGCGCAGGGTCTCGTCCTGGATCCGGTAGCCGGTGGCGACGTCGAGGTCGGGCCACTCGTCGGTGAACTTCACCCGGTCGCGGCGCTCGGCCTCACACGCGAGCAACTCGGTGGCGACGGAGTCCTCGTTCCACGTGGTCATCAGCGCACCCCCTGACTGGCGAGGTCGCCGAGATCGCGCTCTTCGGCCAACCGCAGGGCGACCTCGATGATCATGTCCTCCTGGCCTCCGACGTAGCCGGCCTCGCCGACTCGCTGGAGGATCGCGTGTGCTGGCACGCCGTAGCGCTCGGCGGCCCGCTCGGCGTGCAGGAGGAAGGAGGAGTAGACCCCCGCCTGGCCCTGCGTGATCGCCGAGCGGTCCATGAACGGCAACCGCGGCAGGAAGGGCCGCACGACCTCCTCGGCGGCAGCGAGCACGCCCCCGACGTCGACCCCGGTCGTGATGCCGAGCCGGTCAAAGGTCGCCGCCAGCACCTCGGTCGGCGAGTTGCCCGCGCCGGCACCGAGCGCACACAGCGCGCCGTCGATCTGCTTGGCTCCCGCGCGGTAGGCCAGCACGGAGTTGGCCACGCCCATCGAGAGATTCTGGTGGCCGTGGAAACCGACCTGGGCCTCGCTGCCGATCTCGGCGATGAGCGCCTCGACCCGCTCCTGGCAGTCGGTCAAGACCAGCGCACCGGCCGAGTCGACGACATAGACGCACTGCGCGCCGGCGTCGACCTGGATCCGTGCCTGGCGGGCCAGCTCGGCCGGCCCGACCCGGTGGCTGAGCATGAGGAAGCCGACGGTCTCCATCCCGAGGTCTCGGGCCGCCCCGAAGTGCTGGATCGCCGTGTCGGCCTCGGTGCAGTGCGTCGCGATCCGGGCCACCGAGGCGCCCATCTCGTGGGCGTGCTTGAGGTGCTCGATGGTGCCGACGCCCGGCAACATGAGGATCGCGATCTTGGCCCGATGCGCCTCCTGCACGGCCGCCTTGATCAGGCGCATCTCGTCGACGAGCGAGAAGCCGTAGTTGAAGCTCGAGCCACCCAGGCCATCACCGTGGGCGACCTCGATGACCTCGACGCCGGCCCCGTCGAGCGCGTGGACGACCCCACGCACCTGCTCCTCGGTGAACTGGTGGCGCATCGCGTGCGAGCCGTCGCGCAGCGTCGAATCGGTGATCCGCAGATCACGCGTGGGGGTATCGCTCGTGCTCGCGCTCACGTCTGTGCTCGTGTTCGTGCCTGTGCTCATGCCTGTGCTCCCGTCGGCTGCGCGGCGTTCGAAGTGGACGAGGTGGACGAGGTGGACGAAGCAGGAGTGCTCACGGCACCAGCCGGTATGCCGGTCGCGCCCTGGCGGTGCTCGACCACCAGGTCGCCCACCCGCGCCGCCGCCGCGGTGATGATGTCGAGGTTGCCGGCATAGTCGGGCAGGTAGTCGCCGCGGCCGATGACCTCGACGAAGACCGCCACCCGGGCCATGCCGTTCCACGTGTCGCGCGCATGGTCGTATTGCGGGTCGGCCCGGAAGGAGTAGCCCGGCACGTATTCGCGCACCGTGTCACGCATCGCGAAGATCGACTGGTTGAGCTGGTCCTGCAGCGGGCCAGGCTCGGCCGCCTCGGGCGGGATCGCACAGAAGACGGTGTTGCGCATCTTCATCGGCGGCTCGACCGGGTTGAGGATGATGATCGCCTTGCCCTTGTCGGCCCCGCCGACCACTTCGAGCGCCGTGGCCGTGGTCTCGGTGAACTCGTCGATATTGGCCCGAGTGCCCGGCCCGGCGGACTTCGACGCGATCGAGGCGACGATCTCGGCATACGGCACCGGCACCACGCGCGAGACCGCCGCGACGACCGGCGTCGTGGCCTGACCACCGCAGGTGATCATGTTGAAGTTCATCGCGTCGAGGTTGAGGTCGAGGTTGACCGGCGGGCAGCAATAGGGCCCGACCGCGGCGGGGGTGAGGTCGATCGCGACGATGCCGGCCGCCTCGTAGCGCGGGGCGTTCGCGGCGTGCGCCTTGGCGCTGGTGCACTCGAAGACGATGTCGGGTAGCTCGTCCTGGGCGAGCAGCCAGTCGACGCCCTCGGCGCTGGCGGTGAGGCCGATCGACGCGGCGCGACGCAGGCCGTCGGAGGTGGGGTCGACGCCGATCATCCACCGCGGGGTGATCCAGTCGCTGCGGCGCAGCAGCTTGAACATGAGGTCGGTCCCGATGTTGCCGGGACCGACGATCGCGGCGGTCGCAGCGCGCCGGGGTAGCCCGCCCGAGGTCACAGTCACGTCAGTTCTCCTTGGCGAAACGAGCGGTGACCGTGCCCAGCCCGGCGAAGGCCGCGGCATACGTGTCACCTGGGGCGACCGGCTGGGCTGCGGTGACCGAGCCCGGCAGGATGACATGACCGGCTTCGAGGGTGACGCCCAGGGCGCCGACCGTATTCGCCAGCCAGACCAGGGAATTGATCGGTGAGCCGAGCACCGCGCCGCCGGCTCCGGTCGCGACGACCTGGCCGTTGCGCAGCAGCGTGCAGCCGACCAGGCGCAGGTCGACGTCTTCCAGGCGGGTGGGGCGGCTGCCCAGGACCAGGCCTCCGGAGGAGGCATTGTCGGCGATGGTGTCGACGATGCCGATCTTCCAGTTCTCGATGCGCGAGTCGATGATCTCCAACGCCGGCAGCACGTAGTCGACCGCGGAGATCGCCTCCGGCACCGTCACCCCCGGGCCGCTGAGTCGCCGTTTGAGCACGAAGGCGACCTCCGGCTCGATCTTGGGCTGCAGGTAGATCGAGCTGGGGATCGGCGCGTGCTCGAGAAGGAACATGTCGTCGAGCAGGTGGCCGTAATCGGGCTGGTCGACGCCCAGCTGGCGTTGCATCGCCGCCGAGGTCAACCCGACCTTGTGCCCCTTGATGGTGCGCCCCTCAGACAGGCGACGTTCGATCTGCAGTTGCTGCACGGCATACGAGTCCTCGGTCGTCATGCCGGGGTAGGTCTGCACGAGCGGGGGGATGGCGACCTTGGTGTCGTAGGCGTCGAGCAGGGCGGCAGCGGCCTTCGAGCGAAGCGTGAGATCCACGCGGTGTTCCTTCCTCAGGCGGACAGGCGGTGGGCGATGTGACCGGCGACGGTGCGGACCAGGCGGGCGGTGCGGTCGAGATCGCCGATGAGCGCCGAGCTCGGGCCGACGACCGAGATGCTGGCGTAGGCGCGACCGGACAGGTCGCGCACGGGGGCGGCGACCGACGAGATGCCGGCAACTGCCTCGCCGTGGCCGATGCCGACACCTAGCCGGCGGGTTTCGGCGAGCGCGAGGTCGTAGTCGGCGACCGACCGGATCGTCCCCGTGGTGCGCGGCGGGAAGCCGATGTCGCGGCGGGCTTGGGCCAGCTCGGCGTTGAAGGCGGCGATCGCCTTGCCGGAGGAGGTGCAGTGCGAGGGCCAGCGGCGGGAGACGCCCGCGAGCAGTTGGCGCCCGGCCGGGGTCTCCAGCCGCTCGGCATAGACGATGTCGGCACCGTCGATGACCCCGAGGTGGACGCTCAGGCCGCTCACCCGGCGCAGGTCCTCCAGCAGCGGTAGGGCGGTCTGGCGCAACTTGAGCCGGCTCTGGGCCAGCTGGCCGAGTTCATAGAGGTGCAGGCCGAGGCGGTATTGCCCCGTGTCGGGGTTCTTCTCGGTCAGGCCGCGCGAGCACAGCGTCGAGAGCAGCCGGTGGGCCGTGCTCTTGGCGATGCCCAGACGGCGGGCGATGTCGGAGACGCCCAATTCGTCGTCGAGGGCGAAGCATTCGAGCACATCAAGGGCCGTGGCGACCGACTTGAGCGTCTCGGACCCGGAGATGGGGGCCCGCCCGATGGCGGTGGGCACGGCGCGACGCGACGGGGCCAGGAGGCGACCGGACGGCATACCGGCTGGTATGCCGGTTGGTATGCCGGTGCGCGCACCCCCCGGACTGGGCGGATGCAACGGTGAGAGGGTCATCTGACGCCTTTCGCCTCGGGCCGCCGATCGAACCCCGCGGGCGGCTATGGGTGGACACTGGCCGGTCGCGCCACGACAATCAACGCATGTGTCCCACTGAGCGGGACAGTGGACCCGAATCCTGGCCCGCTGCGCCACTGCCGCCGACCCGCGAGTCGGTGCTCGAACGGGCCGTCATGGTGCTGCGGGCCTTCGACGTGAAGCACCCCGTGCTCACCGTGTCCGATCTGTCGCGGCGGGTGGGGCTGCCCAAGTCGACCGTTCACCGGCTGGTGCACGAGATGGCGCGGTTGGGGCTGCTGGAGATCACGCCCGACGGGATGCGGCTGGGCATGCAGCTGTTCGAGTTGGGCGAGCTCGCACCACGCTCGCGCGATGTGCGCGAGGCCGCGCGGCCATACATGGAAGACCTGCACGAAGCGACCGGTGCCACCGTGCACCTGGCCGTGCTCGACGGGGTCGACGTCGTCTATGTCGACATCTTGCGTGCCAAGCACGGGCCGCGGCTGCCCTCGCGGGTCGGCGGACGGCTGCCGGCGCACGCAACGGGGGTGGGGAAGGCGATCCTCGCGTTCTCCGGGCCGGAGGTTGTGACCGGGCGGGTGGCGGCCGGATTGCCGGCGCTCACCCGGCATACCCTCGCGATGCCCGGCGCGTTCCACCGCGCGTTGCAGTCGATCCGGCGCGAGGGCGTCGCCTACGACCACGAGGAGTCCAGCTACGGGGTCTACTGCGCCGCGGCGCCGGTCTTCGGACGCGGCGGTATGCCGGTCGCGGCCCTCTCGGTGACCGGCACCACCCACCGGATCGACCTCCCGCGGCTGGCCCCTGCGGTGCGGACCGCGGCGATGGCGGTCACCCGACGCCTGCAGGCCTCGGTGTAGCGGGCCGCCTGGCAGCTCCCCAGATCGCGACATGAGCCAAGAGGTGGCTTCGCGACCCGGGAACCCACCCATTGGCTCATGTCACCGTCGTCATCGGGCTCGCCGCGGGCTGACCGACAGCCGACTCCGCAGGCTCACATCTCCTGTGGAGTCTCCACGCCGAGCAGCGCCAGCCCTTGCTCCAGGACGCCGAGGGTGAGCGCGGCCAGCGCCAGTCGTGACTTGCGCACCGAGCCCTCGGCCTTGAGCACCGGGCAGCTTTCGTAGAAGGAGGAGAACAGCGCCGCCAGCTCATAGAGGTAACCGCAGAGTCGGTGCGGTTCGAGGGCGTCGCCGACCTGCGCCACCACCGACCCGAAGGCAACCAGGTGCAGCGCCAACGCCCGCTCGGCGGGCTCGGTGATGACGACCGACCGCGGGACCCCACCCGAGTCCGCGCCAACCTCCGCGCCAGAGTCCGCGCCGGCGCTGCCGGCCGGGCCCGCACCCGGATCGACACCCGCGGAGCGGAAGATCGAGCGGACCCGCGCGGCGGCATACTGCATATAGGGGCCGGTGTCCCCGGTGAGCGAGAGCATCCGGTCGAGGTCGAAGACATAGGCGCTGTCGTGCGCGACCGAGAGGTCGGCGTATTTGATCGCCCCGATGCCGACCTGTCGCGCGATTTCGGCCCGCGCCTGCTCGGGCAGATCCGGGCGAGCCGCGTCGACATAGTCGCGGGCCTTGGCGATGCCCTCCTCGAGCAGGGCCATGAGTTTGAGCGCGACGCCCTCGCGGGTGCGCAGGATCTTTTTGTCCGGGCCGAGGACGTTGCCGATCTGCACATGGACGACCTCGACGTCGTCGGGCAGCCAGCCGGCCAGCCGCGCCGTCGCCCACACCATCTGGAAGTGCAGCGCCTGCGGCGCACCGACGACATACAGCACCCGATCGGCGCCAAGCTGTGACACCCGATAGCGGATTGTCGCCAAATCTGTTGTGGCGTAACCATATCCACCATCGGACTTGCGGATGATGAGCGGCACCGGCTTGCCCTCGCGCCCGGTGAACTCGTCGAGGAACACGCAGAGCGCACCGTCGGAGACGACCGCCAGCCCGCGCGCTTCCAGCTCCGCGCAGATGCCGGCCAATTCGGCGTTGTAAGTCGACTCGCCCGCCAAGTCGGCGTCGGTCAAGGTCACGCCCAGGGTGGAGTAGATCCGGTTGAAGTAGCGCTTCGACGCCGCGAGCAACGTCTCCCACCAGTGCAGCGTCTCGGGGTCGCCGGCCTGCAGCGCGACGACCCGCGCCCGCGCCCGCTCGGCGAACTCCGCCGATTGGTCGAACTTCTCCCGCGCCGCCGCATAGAAGGCGTTCGGGTCGGTCTCGGCCAGCCGTGCCTCCTGGGAGCCCTCGCCCACCTCGAGGAAGTGCTCGACGAGCATCCCGAACGGCGTGCCCCAGTCGCCGATGTGGTTCTGCCGGATCACCCGGTGGCCCAAGTGCTCGAGGGTCCGGGCGAGCGCGTCGCCGACGACGGTCGTGCGCAGGTGTCCGACGTGCATCTCCTTGGCGACATTGGGCGCCGAATAGTCGATCGGGATGACCTGCTGCACCTGCAGCGGCACCCCGAGCCGCCCGTCGCGAGCCATCCCCTCGACAGCCCCCGCGATCCACTCGTTCGACAGGGTGAGGTTGACGAACCCCGGCCCGCTGATCTCGACTCGGTCGCACACGCCGGTGACGTCGAGCTCGGCGACGATGCGCTCGGCGACCTGGCGGGGCGGCATACCGAGCCGTTTGGCCAGCGGCAGTGCGGCATTGGCCTGCAGGTCGGCAAACTGGCTCGGCCGCAGCACCGGGTCGGCACCGCGGTAGTCCTCCCCGAACGCGGCAGCGATCGCTGCGGACACGGCGGGAGCCAGCACATCGTGGGGGGAGGGCATGCGGCCCAGGATATCGACGCGGGACAACCGCAATTCCCGGTATGCCGTCCGCCCACCTGCCCCGCGCACGCCGGGAAGTGGAGAGAAACCCACTCCAGCGGTGGGTTTCTCTCCACTGGCGAGTCAGCCCGAGCGAGTCAGCCCGAGCGAGTCAGCCCGAGCGGGGCATGCGCAGCGAGAGCACCTCAGCGTGGGGCAGCGCCGCGAGCGCAGCGCCGTCGACGAGGAGTTTGGCGGCACGCACACCTGCACCGATGACGACCGGGCCAGCCGCGACGACGGCGTCGTCGACGAGGATCAGCCAGTCCGATGGCAGACCCACCGGCGTGATGCCACCCTGGCGCATCCCGGTGAGCTCCTGGGCCGCCTCCTGCGACATGAAGGACAGCTTGCGCACGTCGAGATGCTTGCGCACCGCCTTGTTGATGTCGGCCCGGTCGACGGCGAGCACCATCACGGCAGCGCGGACGATCCGCTCGGCGCGGCGCCCTTCGACGACGACACAGTTCGCCGACGCCTCAGGCGCGACGTCGTATGCCGTGCAGAAGGCGGCCGTGTCGGCCAGCTCGGCGTCGATCTCGGCGACCTCGGCGTGGGGCACCAGCGCGGCTGCGGCAGCGACGGGTTCGGCGACGAGGGCGAGGTGATCGGCGAGCGGGTGCCAGGCGAGGCTTCCACGGGCGGACGGCATACCGGGCAGCCTAATGGGGGTGCTCCGACCTTGTTCAGGGCTCAGGCCCGGGCCCCGACGCCTGGCTCGCCCGCCCGATTGCGGTCGGTTGATTCAGTCGGAGTATTCGGCGGCGGCGAGGACTTGGGCCCAGGTGACTCGGCGCGGCTCGACCAGGTCGCCGACCGGAATGACCGCCAGCGCCCGCCGCCGTTCGTCACCGCGCAGCTCGTCGCCGAACCGCTCGACCACCATGACCAGCCGCGGCTTGGCCAACCCGCCCAAGGTCTCGCGCACACTCTCGCCGAGGTCACGGGCAACCGCGGCCAAACCTCGTCCACCCGCCGCAGCCGCGCGCGCAGCGTCGGCGGTCAACACCACCGCTGCTGCGATATAGCTCCCGCCGGCGTGGTCGCGCCGCTCGATGACGTCGACGGCAGCGACAAACGGATGGTCGGCAAGCAGCCCCCGGATCTCCATCAGCGAGACGAGCTGCCCGGAGACCGAGACGATCGCGTCGGTGCGCCCGAGGAACTCCAACTCACCGCCCGGCACGATCCGCGCCCGGTCGCCGGTGGCATAGGCGCCCGGCACCCGCTCCCAATACTCCCGGTCCACGAGCACCGACGGCGCGTCGAGGCCGACCATGAGCCCCGCCCACGGCCGGGTCATCACCAGCTCGCCCGCCTGCCCGGCTGGCACCGGCCGACCGTCGCGATCGACGATGGCCTCGCCGAGATCGGGCATCCCGCCAGCACGCACCGGGTTGTCCAGTCGGGTGATCCCGGCCAGCTCGACCTGTCCCCACCCGTCGGCGACGCTCACCTCACCCGAGGCCAGCCCGTGCCGCGCCCAGCCCCGGATCTCGCTGTCCAACGGCTCACCGAACGAGACCACCCGCCGCAACGACCCGATGCGTGGCGGCTGCCCCAGCTCGCCCGCCCAGGACCGCATCGACCGCAGCACCGAGGGCGTCGTCATGAGGGTCGAGACGGCATACCGGTCGATGAGCTGCCAGGCGCGCGCGAGCGTCGGCACGTCGAGCGTCCCCTCGTATACGACCGCGGTCTCGCCCGCCGCGAGCGGGCCGTAGACCCCGTGCACCTGCGTGCCCAGCCAGGCCCCGTCGCCCGCGCACCAGAGCACCGACCCCATCGCCACGCCGCCACGGTGCACCGCCAGCGCCGTCGCGACGGTCGCCGCGCCGCCGAGCGACACGGTCACCGGCCGCCCGCCGCGGTGGGCCAGGCTCACCAGCACGAGCGGGTGCTCAGCCGGCAGGTCCTCTACCGACGACGGGGCAGTGACGACATCGGATCGCGTTGCCGCAGAAGCACTTCCGGTATGCCGTGCGCGTCCCGGACGGGTCGCGGCGACGAGGTCGTGATACCACCGATCGCCTTCGAACCAGCCGATGTCGATGCCGGTGCGCCGCACGACGACGGTGTGCTGGATGCCCCCGACGGCACTGAGCGCTTCGTCGGCCCGGGCCTTGAGCGGCAGCACCGTGCCGTGCCGCCAGGCCCCGTCCTGGGTGAACAGCACCGACGCCCCGAGGGCGGTCAGCCGGTCGGCCAGGGCCTCGGGGGGAAGCGGCGTCGGCACGACTGCGTGGACGGCACCGATCCGGGCGCAGGCGAACATCGCGACGACCGTCTCGGGCAACCAACCCAGGTGCAGCGCAACGACATCACCGACCCCGACACCCAAGGACCGCAACCCCCGGGCCAGCGCGGCGACCTCGTCCTCGAGCGCGGCATACGTGATCGTGCGGCGGTCGCCGGGCTCGCCCTCCCAGCGCAGCGCGACGGCGTCCGGTGTGCGTTCGGCGTGCACCGACACGCACGCGGTCGCGACGTTGAATCGCCCGCCCTCGAACCATCGGCCGTGGCGCTCCCCCGGCGTCCACCAGGCGTCCGGGCGCCGCGCCCACGGCAATTCCTCGAAGGTGGGCAGCCACGCCCGCAGATCGGGGTCCAACGACCCCAGGGGCTCAGCCATGACCGAGGGTCCGCATCGCCGCGTTGACGGCCCGGCGCAGGTGCGCGACCGCCTCGGCTACCTGGCCGTCCGAGGCCCCCACCGGCAGATCGACCGCGAGCGCCGCCAAGGTCGCCCCGGCGGCGTCCAGCACCGGCACAGCCACCTCGACGTGGCCTCCCGGCTCGACCGCGGCGGCCACCAGCGAGCCGGCCGCAGCCCAGGCCTCGCGGGAGTCGTCGGCGAGCACTCGCGTCGCGTCGTCGGCCTCCGACAACGCGGCCTTCCATTGCTCATCGTCGCCACGCGCGACGAGCAGTCGCCCGCCGGCGGACGCGAGGGCCGGCAGCACCGCATGGGGATCACGGAATACCCCCGACTGCGGCCCGTCGACCCGGTCGACGCCCACCACCGACGAGTGCACGAGCACCTGCACATGGACGGTCGCACCCACGGCGTCCCGCACCTGTGCCAGGTAGGGCGACAGCGCGCCGAGCACCGGCAGCCGCGCGAGGTAGCGATGCGAGAGCCGGGTCAGCTCCGGACCGAGTCCATATCGTGATGAACGGGGGTCCTGTTCGACGAGATCAGCCAGCACCATGGACCGCAGCAAGCGATGCACCGTCGGGACGGACAGTCCCGAGCGCTCGGCGAGATCGGTCAACTGCTGGTATGCCGGTCCCTCACCGAGCAACTGCAACAACAGCACGGCATTACGCACCGTCCCGAGCGAGCCGGGAGCTTCCTGCAAAGCCTCGCTGAGCGGCATACGTCACCCCGGTTCCACGAGTTGGCTCCACGAACGCCACACGACATCGGCACTGTACTCCGAGACCGGCTTCCACCAGAAGCCATTGCGTTTCCACTATGTGAAAACCTATGCTCAGCACACCGAGCCATGGCGGCTCGGTGAGGTCGACGATGACCTGGGAGGTCCGCAGTGCGCACTCGCGCCTACGAACACACACTCAACTCCTCGACGGTGCCCGCGGGCCGTCCGGCCCTGGAGATCCGTGACATCGAGCTGCGCTTCGGCGGCGTTGTGGCCCTGCATGACGTGGGCTTCACCGTCACCCAAGGGCATATCCATGCGGTCATCGGCCCCAACGGGGCCGGCAAGTCGAGCCTGCTCAACTGTGTGAGTGGGCTCTACCACCCGCAACAGGGCTCGATCACGCTGCACACCGGCGACGGCGGCACGACCCACCAGCTGACCAAGCTCGCGCCGCACAAGATCGCCCGGCTGGGGGTGGCCCGCTCGTTCCAGAACATCGAGCTGTTCTCCGGCCTCACCGTGCTGGAAAACCTCATGCTCGGACGGCATACCCATATGAGCCAGAGCATCGCCGCGTCGCTGCTGTGGTTCGGGCCGGCGCAGCGCCAGGAGATCGCCCACCGCGGCCTGGTCGAAGAGGTGATCGACCTGCTCTCGCTGCAGGCCTTCCGGCACAAGCCGGTCGGCTCGCTCGCCTACGGCATCCAGAAGCGCGTCGAGCTCGGCCGCGCGCTCACCGTGCAGCCGGCGCTGCTGCTGCTCGACGAACCCATGGCCGGCATGAACTCCGAGGAGAAGGAGGACATGGCCCGCTATGTCCTCGACGTCCACGAGCTCGCCGGCGTCACGGTGATCCTCATCGAGCACGACATGGCCGTCGTCATGGACATCTCCGACCGGGTCTCGGTGCTCGACTTCGGCCGGCTGATCGCCGACGGCACGCCGGACGAGGTCAAGGCCAACCCGGCTGTCATCGAGGCCTATCTCGGGGCGGAGGACCACTGATGGGAGCACCGATGGCCGCTGACACCTTCCCGCGGCTGCTCACTGGGCTGGCCGCGACGCGCCCCAATGACACGGCGATGCAGGAGAAGCGCTACGGCATCTGGGCACCGATGAGTTGGAGCCTGTATGCCGCCCGCGTCCGGGATTTCGCGCACGGGCTGGCCGAGTTGGGGATCCAGCGCGGTGACATCGTCGCCGTCCTCGGTGACAACCGCCCGGAGTGGCTCATCGCCGAACTCGCCGCGCAGAGCATCGGCGCGGCCGTCGTCGGCATCTACCCCACGAGCATCGGCGAGGAGCTCCTGCACATCCTCACCCTGGCCCGGGTCAAGGTCGTCATCGCCGAGGACCAGGAGCAGGTCGACAAGCTCATCAAACTCATCGAGGACGAGCGCGCCGGCCGTCGGCCGACCGAGTATGCCGCGATGCCGCCCCTGCTGCTGGAAACGGTGATCTTCTACGACCCGCACGGGTTGGAGCAGTACGACCACGACTTCCTGCGCGACTTCACCCACGTCGAGCAGGTCGGTCAGGCCTGGGGGTCCACCCGCGCCGGCTGGCTCGACGACCAGATCGGGCAGGGCAGCGCCGAGGACATCGCAGTCATCTGCACCACCTCCGGCACGACCAGCCGGCCCAAGCTCGCCGAGCTGAGCCACACCAACCTGCTGGCCATGGCCGACCACCTCACGACCATCGACCCGATCGACGCCAAGGACCGCTATGTGTCCTTCCTGCCGTTCGCGTGGATCGGCGAGCAGATGCTCGCGGTCGCCTGCGGCCTGTCGCGCGGCCTGACGATCTCCTTCCCCGAGGACTCCTCGACCCAGAAGACCGACATGCGCGAGATCGGGCCGGACGTCATGTTCAGCCCGCCGCGGATCTGGGAGTCGATGCTCTCCGAGGTGCAGGTCCGCATCGACGAGGCCGGCTGGCTCAAGCGCAAGGTGTTCGGCTGGGGCTACGACATCGGCGACAAGGTGGCCGAGCGCAAGATCAAGGGCCAGTCCGCCGGCGGACTCAGCGTGTTGCACGCCATCGCCGACCAGGTCGCCCTGCGCCCGGTGCGCGATCAGCTCGGGCTGGCCCGCAACGGGCACGCCTACACCGGCGGCGCCCCGCTGGGACCCGACGTCTTCCGCTTCTTCCACGCGATCGGGGTCAATCTCAAGCAGATCTACGGCCAGACCGAGATCTGCGGCATCGCCGTCGTGCACCGTGACGACGACATCGCCTTCAACACCGTCGGCACCCCGATCGCCGGCACCGAGATCAAGATCGCCGACAACGGCGAGATCCTGCTGCGCTCGGCCTCGGTCTTCCGCGGCTACCACCGCAACCCTGAGGCCACCGCCGAAGCTGTCGACCCTGAGGGCTGGCTGCACACCGGTGACGCCGGCTATCTCGATGACAAGGGTCACTTGGTCGTCATCGACCGGCAGAAGGACGTGCTCACCACCGCCGACGGCGTGCGGTTCTCCTCCGCCTTCATCGAGAACAAGCTCAAGTTCTCGCCCTACATCGAGGAGGCCGTCACCTTCCCCAGCGACCACGGCATGACGGCGATCATCACCATCGACCCGATGACCACGGGATCCTGGGCCGAGCACGAGCGGCTGTCCTATACGACCTACACCGACCTCGCCGCTAAGACCGAGGTGCAGGACCTCATCTCCGAGGAAGTCAACCGGTCCAACGAAGACCTGCCCGACGGCATACGGGTCAAGCGGTTTGTGCTCTTGCACAAGCAATTCGACCCCGACGACGACGAGATCACCCGCACCCGCAAGGTGCGCCGCAATGTCATCGCCGACCGCTACGGGCTCATCATCGACGCGCTCGCGCGCGGCGACGAGCGGATCGGCATCACGACGACCGTCACCTACCAGGACGGCTCCAAGGTCGACCGCACCATCGACCTGCGGATCGTCGACCTCACGAACTACCGCGAGCCCGAGGGCCGCGGCCGACGCCCCGTCTGGAGTGGACGCCGATGAACACCTTCATCTCGCTCACCGTCTACGGCCTGGCCGACGGTGCCATCCTCGCGCTCGCCGCGCTGGGCTTCGTGCTCATCTACAAGGCGACCCGGGTGATCAACTTCGCCCAGGGCGAGTTCCTCCTGGTCGGGGCCTACACGTTCTATACGGCCTTCGTCCTCATGGGCTTGCCGTGGATCCTCGCCTCGCTGGTCGGCGTCGTCGTCGCGATCATCCTCGGTGTCGTCGTCGAACGGTTCGTGCTGCGGCCGCTCATCGGTGAGCACGCGATCAGCGTCATCATGGTGACCATCGGACTGTCCGCCGTGCTCAAGGCCATCGTCCAGATGTTCTTCGGCACCTCGGTGCGCGAGCAGCCCAAGATCCTGCCGACCAACAGCATCGAAGTCGCCGGAGTGACCGTGCCGCTCAACCGGCTCCTGGTCATCCTCCTGGCCGGCATCGTCCTGTTGGCCTTCACGATCTTCTTCCGCCGCTCCCGGCACGGCATCGCGATGCGCGCGGTCGCCGACGACCAGCAGGCCGCCCTCACCATGGGCATCTCGGTGCGCCAGGTCTTCGCCCTCGCCTGGGCCCTGGCCGCCGTCAGCGCCCTCATCGCCGGTGTGCTGCTGGCCGACCTCTCGGCGGTCGAGCAAGGCATCGCCGCCTTCGGCCTCATCGTCTTCCCGGTCGTCATCCTCGGCGGCCTGGACTCAGTGCCCGGCACCATCGTCGGAGGCCTGACCATCGGCCTGCTCAAGCAATACGTCTCCGGGTATGCCGATCCGGGCCTGGCCGAAGTGGTCCCCTACATCGTCCTGGTGGCCATCCTCATGGTGCGGCCCTACGGCATCTTCGGCGAGACGCGGATCGAGAGGGTCTGACCGATGGCGACTGCGACCGGCATACATCACCGCTCTTACCGCGCCGAGCTGCGGCTACGGCATACCAAGGCCGAATGGGCCCGGCTGGCCCTGGTCTTCCTCGCCCTGCTCGTGGCGCCCTACGTCCTCACCGTCTACTGGCTGGGCATCGCCAACTCGATCCTCATCGCCGTCATCGGCGCGGTGGGCCTGAACATCCTGGTCGGCTTCACCGGCCAAATCTCGCTGGGCCAAGGCGGCTTCCTCGCCGTCGGCGCCTACTCCTCGGCGATCCTGTCCACCCGGGCCGGGCTCCCGGTGCCCCTCGCGGTCATCCTCGCCGTGCTGCTCACCGCCGTCATCGGGGCGCTGTTCGGTCTGCCGGCACTGCGCCTCAAGGGCCTCTACCTCGCGATCGCCACCCTGGCCTCGCAGGAGATCATCATGTTCGTCGTCCGTCGGTGGGGCTTCCTCACCGAGGACAAGGGCTACATCGAGGTGCCGCGGCTCAACCTGTTCGGTTGGCAGATCGAGCGAGAGACCTTCGAAGTCCAGTGGTATTGGCTGCTCTTGCCGATCACCATCCTGTCGGTCATGGCCGCCCGCAACCTCTTCCGCACCGCCCTCGGCCGCTCCTTCATGGCCGTGCGCGACCAGGACATCGCCGCCGAAGCCATCGGCGTCAACCTCACCCGCGCCAAGGTGACCGCCTTCGCGGTCTCGTCGGGCTTCGTCGGCCTGTCCGGCGCGCTGTCGGCCTACTACACCGAGACCGTCACCTGGGAGCGATTCACCCTCGACGTCTCGGTCCTCTACCTCGCGATGATCATCGTCGGTGGTCTGGGCAGCATCGCCGGCTCGGTCTACGGCGCGATCTTCATGATGCTGCTGCCCGCCCTGCTCACCGAGATCGGCGGCACGGTCGGCAATGCCGTGCCGTTCCTCTCCGAGCAACTCCCGGCCATCAAGAACGCCGTCTTCGGCCTGGCCATCATCGTCTTCCTCCTGGTCGAACCCCGAGGTCTCGATCGCATCTGGAGCCGGATGAAGGACTACATCCGGTTCTGGCCGTTCCGCTACTAGCCCAGTCTTTTCCCTCCCCACAGCATTCCCACCCGTAAGAGATCACGTGCCTCACGGCATACCGCACCGAATGGAGTCCCTATGAAGCACTACCCCCGGCGGGTCCTGCTCGCCGCCGCTGCCGCGTCCGTGCTCGTCGGCCTCACCGCCTGTGGCGGTGGAGCGGCCTCCACCGGCGGCGGTGGTGACACTGCCCCCATCAAGATCGGTGTCATCGCCGACCTCACCGGCGCCACCGGCGACGTCGGCAAGCCCTACAACGAGGGCCTGCTCGGCTACATCGACTGGATCAACTCCAAGGGCGGCATCAAGGGTCGCAAGCTCGAGGCGATGAGCAACGACTACGCCTACCAGGTGCCCAAGGCCGAGGAGCTCTACAAGAAGTACGTCGCCGACGGTGCCGTCGTCATCCAGGGCTGGGGCACCGGCGACTCGGAGGCCCTGCGCACCAAGGTCGCCTCCGACAAGCTCCCGTTCATGAGCGCCTCTTATGCCGAGGTCCTCACCGACCCGAAGCAGTCGGCATACAACTTCGTCGTCGCCCCGACCTACTCCGACCAGATGCGCGTCGCGCTCAACTGGATCGCCAAGGACGCCGGCGGCAAGGCCGAGGTCGCGGTCTTCCACAACGACAGCCCGTTCGGCACCGCACCCGTGGCCGACGGCCAGAAGTGGATCACCGAAAAGGGCCTGCAGCTGGGCTACAAGCCCTACCCGATGCCCAAGACCCCCAACTTCGTCGGTCTGCTGTCGCAGGCGCAGGCGCAGGGCGCGAAGTACATCGTCATCCAGAACGTCTCCTCGCCGGCCGCTCAGGTCGCCAAGGACATCAAGGCGCAGAACCTCAACATGAAGATCGTCTGCCTCAACTGGTGTGCCGACGAGTTGATGATCAAGACCGCCGGCGCCGAGGTCGCCGAGGGGCACATCATGATCCAGCCCTTCGCCCCCGGTAGCGCGGCCAAGCCTGGGCACAAGGACATCGAGGACTACCTCAAGTCCAAGGGCTCCTCGCTGGACGCCAAGGGTCTGCACTACGTGCAGGGTTGGTACACCATGGCGGCCATGGCCAAGGGCATCGAGAAGGCGCTGGCCGGCGGCGAGAAGCTCACCGGTGAGTCGATCAAGAAGGCCCTCGAGACCATGGACGCCATCGACACCGGCGGCGTCGTCGGCACCGGCACGGTGAAGTTCTCGGCCGACTCGCACCGCGGCTCGACCGGCTCGGGCATCTACCAGGTCACGGGCGGCAAAATCACCGAGATCGCGGCCAACCAGGTGCCGTGACGTCCTCTCGACAAGGAATCGATCGTGACTGACACGACTGGTGTGACGGGGGTGGCCGGTATGCCGGCCGCCCCCGGCGCCGGGGCTGCTGTGGCTTCCGAGCTGCTCACCCTCAACAACATCGAGGTCATCTACGACGACGTCATCCTCGTGCTCCGCGGGCTCTCGCTCGCGGTGCCCGAGGGCAAGATCGTCGCGTTGTTGGGCTCCAACGGCGCAGGCAAGTCGACCACTCTCAAGGCCATCTCGGGGCTGTTGCCCACCGAGCACGGCGAAGTGACCGATGGGTCGATCCTGTTCCAGGGCAAGGACATCACCCACCTGGACGCGGCCGCCCGGGTCAAGCTGGGCCTCTCCTTGTGCATGGAGGGGCGGCACGTTTTCGAGCACCTCACCGTGCAGGAAAACCTGCTCGCCGGCGCATATTTCCGCGGCGGCGGCGAGGCCGAGGACCTCAAGCAGGTCTATCGGTTGCTGCCCAAACTCGGCGACATGACCGCCCGAGTCGCCGGCTATCTGTCCGGTGGCGAGCAGCAGATGCTCGCAATCGGCCGAGCGCTGATGGCCAAACCCAAGCTGCTCATGCTCGACGAGCCCTCCCTCGGCCTGGCACCGCTGCTGGTCAAGGACATCTTCAGCTTCATCAAGCAGATCAACGACGAACTCGGCCTCACCGTGTTGGTCATCGAGCAGAACGCCCGCCGCGCCCTCGAGGTCGCCGACCACGGCTACATCATGGAACAGGGCCGCATCGTGCTCGAAGGCTCGGCCCAGGACCTGCGCGAAAACCCCGACGTCAAGGAGTTCTACCTCGGCCTCGGCGACTCGGGCAGCCGCAAGTCCTTCCGCGACGTCAAGCACTACAAGCGGCGCAAGCGCTGGCTCTGACCTCCTGTCGCTGCTGCTGCGCCGCGTGGCTATCCACGCCACGTCGGACCTGCTGACGTCCACCCTCAGCTTCGCCGTGCCCAGCTGACCCCGTCCCGGGGCGCACGGCATACCGAAAGGGAGTCCCTCATGTCCGGTTCGCTGCACGAGGCCGTGACGGCGTATGCCGCCGCGCTGGCTCCCGATGTCGCGCACACGGTGCGCCAGGCGCGGTCGGCCGTGCCGGCGTTCGACGCGCGCTGGGGCGACCGGGCCGGGATCGACGAGTTGCCGATCCTCACCAAGGACGACGTCTTGGCGCTCCAGGCCGCCGAGCCGCCCTTCGGTGGGTTGATCGCGCCGAATGCACTGGTGCGCAGGGTCTTTCAGTCGCCCGGGCCGCTCTATGAGCCGCAGCTCGACGGCGTCGACCCGTGGCGCTGGGGACCCTCACTCGCGGCCGCGGGGATCGGCCCGGACGACCTGGTGCTCAACTGTTTCGGCTATCACCTCTCGCCTGCCGGGGCGATGTTCGAGGAGGGCGCGCTGGCGCTCGGGGCCCGCGTGCTGCCCGGCGGGATCGGCAGCCAAGACCTGCAGGCGCGCGCGATCGCGGACTTGGGCGTCACGGCATACACGGGGTTGCCGAGCTACCTCAAGGCGATCCTCGACCGCTTCACCGAGCTGGGACTGGACTCCTCACGCTGGCAGCTGTCCAAGGCCCTGGTGACGGCCGAGCCGCTGCCGGACTCGCTGCGCGCGCTGCTGCAGGAGCGCGTGCCGACCGTGCTGATGGCCTATGGGACCGCGGAGACCGGGCTCATCGCCTACGAGACGGAACCGGGCGGCGGGTTGGTCCCCGCGCCGGGGCTGCTCGTGGAGATCTGCGATCTCGACACCGGTATGCCGGTGACCTCCGGTGAGGGTCAGGTGGTGGTCACGCTGCTGCGCGCCGACTATCCGATGGTGCGGTTCGGGACCGGGGACCTGTCGGCCTGGCGTCTGGGCCCGGACGGCTCGCCACGGTTGGTCGGTGTGCTCGGCCGAGTCGGCGCTGCGGTCAAGGTGCGCGGGATGTTCCTGCATCCGCGGCAGGCGGCGGCCGCGCTGTCGGATGTGGCTGGGGTCGCTGCCTGGCGGTTCCTCGTCGACCGGGTCGACCACCGCGACGAGCTGACCTGCGAGATCGTTTGTGCTGACGGCGCGGACGCCGACGCTGTGGTCGATCGGGTGACCACGCTGGTGCGGGCTGGGCTGCGCTTCGGGTGCGCGGTGACTGCGGTGCCGTCGTTGCCGGAGGGTGCCGGCACGATCGTCGACCGCCGCGACTGGTCGTAATTCGCTGGGCCGTCGAGGTGCAACGAACTCTTCATGAATCGCGGGGCCAGGGTGGGAGAAGCCAAGGACACAGGCATGATCCCAACTGCACTGTCATGCCGCGACCGTTGTGGTTACCGGTAAACGTCGGCGCGATGCTCGATCGCGACGATCGTGACCTGGTCATCAATCCGGTGGATGATCCGAAAGTCACCACGGCGTGCGCTGTGAAGCCCTTCCAGGTCGAACCGAAGCGCCTTCCCGACGCGTTGTGAGTTGCTCGCCAAGCTCCCGTAGATGAACTCGACAGCGGCAACGGCCACCTTCTCCGGAAGTCGTCGCAGCGCGCGTTTGGCCGCCGGGGTCCACGCGATCTCGTGCTCGGTCGCCATCAGGGGCGAAGCGCGGCGAGGATCTGGTCCTTGGTGAGGACCTCGGCGTCGCCAGCGGCGATCTCCGCGAGACTCTCCCGAATCTGCTGGATCAGCTTTGGTCGGCTGACGACCTCGAGAGTCTCTTCCAGGGAGGCCAGGTCGTCGGTGCTGATGACGACAGCTGCTGGCTTGCCGTGACGGGTGATCACGACGCGGCCGTGCTCGCGCTCGACCTGGTCCACCACCTCCGAGAGGCGGTTCTTGACATCCCGTAGAGCCATCACCGCTTCCACACTCATAGCCACAAGTGTAGCCACTTCCACCTGGGCGTCACCATGCTCCTCTGCCGCTGTGGTCGCGTAGCGTCCGACCGAAGCCGTGGGTGCTACTTTGCGCGACGACAGCTCCTGACCGATTCTGTGCAAGGTCCAACCCTTGCGGCAGCGCCAACTTCCGCACACCTCGACATCTCGGGCTCGTTGACGCGGCTTCGTGGAAGCTCCCTCATTGATACCGCTTCGGTGAGCTTGGCCGCGCTCCGGCCCCCGGCTTGACCGACTTCACTGAGCTTGTCCGGGCGCCCCGATGTTGATCGAGGCGCCCGCTGAGTTGTGAAGGGACCGGGGTTGGCTCAGTCCTTATGAGCCGTGCCGGAATCCGAACCGCTGGGCGGTGTCGACATCGGTGAACCACACGTCGACGTGGATCTGGTCATACCACTGGTCACCTGGCGCCTGGCACTGCATCCAGGCCCGGTTGGCCTTGACCGGGTGGCCCAGGGGCATCGCGCCGTCCCACACCGGAGCGGCCGAGCCCCAGCCGTAGCCGCCGTCGACGACCTCTCCGATCGTCGACACTTCGCGGCGAGCTGGGACAGGTTCCTCCGACCCGTGATCGTCGTCGTCATCGTCCGACTCGTCGCCGTCATCGTCCGACTCGTCGTCATCGTCCGACTCGCCGCCGTCATCGTCCGACTCGTCGTCATCGTCATCGTCCGAGTCATCGTCGTCTGAGCCGTCGTCGTCTGAGCCGTCGTCGTCTGAGCCGTCGGCGACGGCCACGGCAACCTCGGACTCTGCGACCTCGCCCGCCTCGGCGTCGCCAGCCGTGTCGGACTCGTCAGCCGCCTGGATGCCTTCGGGCGCTTCGTCCGTCACGGGCTCGGCGTCAACCGACGGGATGTCCGTCGACGGCTCCACGGCGTCGGAATCGTAGGCATGCCCGACTGCCGCAGCCGTGGCGCCGGCCGCGCCGACCGCCAGTCCGGAGGCGGCGATCTCGTCACGCTTGGCGGCCATCTTGCGCAGCAGTGCGGCAACCGGGTCTTCCGCAGCCTCAGGTGCGGCCGCGTCGGACGACTCCCCCACGGCTGCATCCCGCTCGGCGGCCCAGTCGGCGAACGGCGCCGCCTCCTGCTCGGTCTCAGCAGACAATTCGAGAGCCCCGAACGCACCGGCTTCGCCATCGTCAGAACCGGCCTCGACAGCCACGTCGCCATCGGTGTCGGCTGCGCCGTGTTCAGAACCGGCTTCACCAGCAACGTCGGGCTCCGCGGCACCCTCGGCGACACCTTCGCTGTCGATGTCAGCGGCGGCCGGCTCATCGCCGATGTCGGCGGAATCGGTGGCTTCGACATCGAGGATCGACTCGTCAACCTCGGCGAGTTCGATCGGCTCGGCGATCGGCGCCTCATCGGCAGCGGAGAGATCGGACGCGTCGCCCGCATCCCAGGCTCCGTCGGCGACAGCCATGTCGTCCCCGGCGTCGGCGAAATCGGCGGCTTCGACATCGAGGATCGACTCGTCAACCTCGGCGAGTTCGATCGGCTCGGCGATCCGCGACTGGTCAACCTCGGCGAGTTCGATGGGCTCGGCGATCGGCGCCGCGTCAACCTCAGCGGCCTCGGCGACGTCGGTGGCCTCCGGTCCAAGCTCGGCATCGCCGCCGGTCACGGCAACGGCCACGGTCGCGGCTTCTGCCCCACCCGGCACGGCTGGCACCTCACCCTGGTCAGCGCCCTGCTCGGCAACCTCGATGATGTCGGCGACCGATGCGCCGCCGTCGAGGTCGAGCTCAGTGCCCGACTCGCCGTCAACAACTACCTCAGCGACCCCGGCAGACTCTTCGGCCCACTCTGCTGCCTCAGGGTCCTCACCGCTCAGGTCAGCACTGGCCGCAGCGTCGGCCTGGCCCACGCCCTCGCCACCCTCGGTCGAGTGTGCTGCCGTCTCATCCGAAGCGGCAGCCTGTCCAGCGAGCCAGCCAGCGCCAGCGGCGGCAGCGCCGCCCGCGACATAGCCGGCCCCACCGAACGTGCCGAACTCCCGGGTGCCCGACTGCGCTT
This sequence comes from Actinomycetales bacterium, assembly GCA_016710385.1. Lineage (GTDB taxonomy): Bacteria > Actinomycetota > Actinomycetes > Actinomycetales > Dermatophilaceae > Phosphoribacter > Phosphoribacter freyrii. Next base: position 26,011 of record JADJVX010000012.1, on the reverse strand, counting down.
CGCCCTCGATGCGAGCCCGGGCGGCCGCGGCCGCCTCGTCTGCGGCTGACGGACGAACGGGCCCTTCGGCAGGCGTCCACACGTCTTCGATGACAGCCTGCACTGCCGGGGCTTCGGCCTCAGCGAGCGTCTCAGCGACGGCCTCAGTAACCGTCTCAGCGACGGCCTCAGTAACCGTCTCAGCGCCCGACTCAGAGGCCGCCCCAGAAGCGAGCTCGGCCTCGGTCACCCCGACATCGGCCGCGTTGTCGGCTGCCACGGAGCCTGCGGCCTCCGGCCCGGCGCTGCCGGTGGCCCCGTGGGGCTCGGCCGGCGCGTCGTCACCAGCAACCTCGCCAGCAACCTCGCCAGCAACCTCGCCAGCAACCTCGCCAGCAACCTCGCCAGCAACATCGCCAGCGTCATCGCCAGCAACCTCGGCGGGGCTCCACGCCAGCGGGGGCGTGTCCTTCTCCGTCGGGCCAGGCGCCTCGTAGGCACCCCATTCCTCCTCGTCGTCGACCACCTCGGGCTCGGCCTGCGCGATGCCCGCCGCCTCCGCAGCAAGAGCAGGAGCCGAAGGATCGACGTCGTCCGCCCCGTCGATGGCGTCCGCGGCGAGCACCGGGTCGATGTCGACCTCTTCGGCGATACCGGCTGCGTATGCCGCCTCGGCGGCTTCCGGGATGACGGCCACGCCCGGGTCGACCACGAGGTCTTCGTCGGCCTCAGCGTCGGCCTGGATCACGGGCTCGTCCTCGGCAACAACAGGATCCCGCTCATCCGCGCCGCCCGAGAGCTTCGCCGCCGCCACGGCAGCAGCGCCGGCCAACCCGGCCGCCGCAGCGTCAAGGCCCCCGCCACGAGACTCGGCCCGCTCAGCAGTCGCCGCGTCGCCGATGTCGGCCACCGGCGGGACCGGACTCGGGGAGACCACGGAGGCCGCGGGCGGAAGGGGAGCGGACGGCATACCGGAGCCGCTGTCCCACGACGGCACCGGCGGCAGCGCGGGCGCCGCCGGCCGCTGGAACTCGCTCGTGTCAGGCGGGGCCGCTTCGCGCCGCCGGCGGCTGGCGCCCAAGAGCAGCCAGAGACCGATCAGCAGCACGACTGCGACCAGCACCAACAACAGGACGTTTCTGGGCATGTCCACTCCCTGTGAGGTGACGGTAAGCACGCAAGGCAAGCGCGCCCCGAGTGCAACATACCCGAGCTTGCGCGCCCACGGCCGCGGCACGGCATACCGGACAGGTATGCCGTGCCGCAGACCGAGCGCTCGGGGTCAGTGGCCGAGCAATCCCAGCCGCGCCGCCGATTTCTCGCGCATTTCGATCTTGCGGACCTTGCCGGTGACCGTCATGGGGAATTCGTCGACGATCTCGACATAGCGCGGGATCTTGTAGTGCGCGAGCTTGCCGGTCGCGAACGCCCGGATCGCGGCCGCGTCGACGGGCTCGGCGCCGGGCTTCATCCGGACCCAGGCGCAGAGCTCCTCGCCGTATTTCTGGTCGGGCACGCCGATGACCTGCGCGTCGAGGATGTCGGGGTGGGTGTAGAGGAACTCCTCGATCTCACGCGGGTAGATGTTTTCCCCGCCCCGGATGACCATGTCCTTGATCCGGCCGGTGATCTGGACGAAACCGTCCTCGTCCATGACGGCCAGGTCGCCGGTCATCATCCAGCCGTCGATGATGGATTCCTCGGTCTTGTCTGGCTGCATCCAGTAGCCGAGCATGACCGAGTAGCCCTTGGTCGCGAACTCGCCGGACTGGCCGCGTGGCACGATCTCGCCGGTCGACGGGTCGACGATCTTGATCTCGATGTGCGGGCCCACCGGGCCGACTGTGAAGACCTTGCGCTCGAAGGTGTCGTCGGTGCGGGTCTGGGTCGACACGGGAGAGGTCTCGGTCATGCCGTAGCAGATCGTCATCTCGTCGATGCCGGCGGCGATGACCTGCTTCATCAGCTCGGCCGGGCAGGGCGAGCCGGCCATGATGCCGGTGCGCACGGTCTCCAAGGCCGACACGTCGAACTGGCCGTCCTCGATGAGCTGCCACTCGGCGACGAACATCGTCGGCACGCCATAGAGCGAGGTGCACTTCTCGTCACGGACGGCCGCCAGGGTCAGCGCGGGGTCGAAACCGGGCGCCGGGATGACCATGCAGGCACCGTGCGAGGTGGCTGCGAGGTTGCCCATGACCATGCCGAAGCAGTGGTAGAAGGGCACCGGAATGCAGATCCGGTCCGCCTCGGTGTATTTGCACAGCTCGCCGACGAAGAAGCCGTTGTTGAGAATGTTGCGGTGGCTCAGCGTGGCACCCTTGGGGAATCCCGTTGTGCCAGAGGTGTATTGAATGTTGATCGGCTCGTTGCGGTCGAGCCCGGCGGCGATCGCCTCGAGCTCTTCCTGGGTGACGCTCTCGCCGGCAGCCCACAGGTCGTCCCAGGACGTGTCGCCCAGCAGCACAACCCGCTCGAGCGAGGGCACCTCGTCGCGGACCTCCTCGATCATCGCGGCATAGTTGCTCGTCTTGAACGACGGCGCCGACACGAGCATCTTGATGCCGGCCTGGTTGAGCACGTATTGCAGCTCATGGGTGCGGTATGCCGGGTTGATGTTGACCAGGATCGCGCCGATCTTGGCGGTGGCGTATTGCACGAGCGTCCACTCGGCGCAGTTCGGCGCCCAGATGCCGACCCGGTCGCCCTTGACGATGCCCTGGCCGGCGAACCCGCGCGCGAGCCCGTCGACGTCACGGGCCAGCTCGGCATACGTCCAGCGTTTGCCGGCCTGCACGTCGACCATCGCCTCGCGATCGGGGAACCGTGCGGCAGTCGCGTCGAGGTTGGCGCTGATGGTCTGCTCGATGAGCGGGGTGTCAGTGGGTCCGCTAGCGATGGACAACGACATGGTGCAGCCTTCCGGAGAGATACAGCGCGTGCAGGATGCGGGGGCTCGGCTTCAGTCCCAGTCGCATCACACCGCGTCGGGCAGACTCCCGCAACCCGGCGATGGTCCCGGATCTGCACAGCCACGCCGCAGGTATGCCGTCCGCTCCCCTCCCAGCCCCCCGATCCGGTATGCCGTCCGCCATCTCCCCGTCCGGCATTCATTCCCCCGACTTCGGGCAGGTCAAAGGATCTTGCACCCACGTGAAGATCCGGTTCGCTCTATGGTGCAGACCATGGCCGCTGCAGGTGCTCGCTTGGAACCGAAGATGGTCGGGGAACAACACCTGGAGATTCTCCAAGGTTTGCTCGCGCGGTTTGTCGTCGACGATGAGACCGGGCGCCAGCGGTTGCGACCCGGCGCGGGTGGTTGGGTCCTGCTCACCGGACCCAGCGGGTCAGGCAAGTCACGGATTGTTCGGGAGCTCTATCGGGCCTTGCGCGACCGGCAATCCCAACCCGAGTATTGGCCCCCGCTCGGTCCAGACCAGGACGCCGACGTCCCGAGAGAGGCGGTCGGACTTGCCGCTTTTGCCTACCGCAAGGTCCTCGGGCCACGTGACGACTTCCAGTGGCCCCCCGAGGCAGTGCCCGACTTTCTCTGGTGGACGATCGAGTGTCGACGCACCTCTGACAAGCAGTACGAAGACGCGATTCAACTCGCGGCAGATCGCTTGTTGCAGCACCAAGAACCAGCCCTGTTGGGTTGGGCGAGGTCCGCAGCTGGTGACGAACGTTGGCGGCGTACGTCGTCTGACCTGTTCCGCCAGGCTATGGGTGCAGCCCGCGAAGAAGGCGTGTCAGAAGGCTTTGCGAAGATGGTCGAGGTTGTCGTGGGCGAAACCGTGCCGTTTGGTGGGCTCGCACTCCGGGGAGCTAAGGCGGCATTCAAGAAGTCACGCTCCGCGTCCGAGCGACATGAACGCTGGGCAGAGGAGACGGTCCTCGGCCACGAAACCGGCGGTCGCGTTCATCCGGTCGAGCCCGTCCTCGAATTTGTGCGGGGGCTAGCTCGTCCCGACTTCCCCCTCGTGGTTGCGGTCGAGGACCTTCACGACGCCGACGCGGACACATTGTCGATGCTCAGGTCATTGTGCGCTCCCGAGTTCGTTGACCGAGTCCTCATCGTCAGCACTGCATGGCCCGAGGGACTGAGCCGCGCAAAGGATCTTCCATCGGATCACACCTCCCTCGAAGCGTGGCTTTCGGCGGGGGGCACCGCGACCGCCCGAATCGAAGCCCTGCCACTGCGTGCCGCGAGCGAGCTCGTCCTGGATGCCTTCCCTGACACAGCCCCAACCACCGTGGCCGAAATCGTCGAGCGCTGGAAATCCCCGCTGGCGCTCGGCCTGGTGCTCGACTTGCTAGCCCGCCGGGGCCTGGGTGAGAACCGAAAGATCACCGCAACGAAAGCCGACATCGGCCGGATCCCACAAGGCCTGCAGGGACTCTATGACGAGCAGTTCTCGCTGCTGCCGTCGCAGGTCCAGATCGCGATCATCATGGACGTGATGATGGGAGCTGACTGCGCGACTTTCGAGGCTATCGACCAATCCCCGCACTCCGGTGCCGTATTCGTCCCGGTGCAGGCCGAGATCGTCACTCGATGCGCCGACGAGGCCTCGGCCTCCCTTGGAGTTCTCGATCACGACGGGGCACGCAGACTCGCGTGGCTGGATGAGATCACGGTTGGATCGGGCTCGAGCGCAGAAGAGGGGGTCTCTTGGCTGGCCACCCGCGAGCCTGGATTCGCCATCTCCGCGTGGAAGCATTTGAGCGAAGCAGGACTTGAGCGGGACGCGACCGGTGTTCGCAAGCTGGTCACCCAGACTCTCGCCGGACAGATCAATTTCGCCTGCACGCACGACGGTGGCCCTGGTCTCTTCCTCCCTGGCAACCGCTGGTGGCTGTTGGAGTGCTCATGGATGATGCACCTTGCTGCCGATCGCGACGTTGACCCAACGGTTCACGATGCAGTGGTCCGCAGTTCCATCGAGCTCTTTCGACATCGAGCACACTTGCGACCGCAAGACGCCATCACGGCCTTCGCGCCCTGGACGCCGGAATGGGAGAAGCTTCTCGGCCCCGACCATCCCGACACCCTGGCCAGCCGCAACAACCTCGCCGGCGCCTACCGGGCGGCTGGGGACCTGGGCCGGGCCATCCCCCTGTTCACCCAGAACCTCACCGACCGTGAACGCATCCTCGGCCCCGACCATCCCGACACCCTGGCCAGCCGCAACAACCTCGCCGGCGCCTACCGGGCGGCTGGGGACCTGGGCCGGGCCATCCCCCTCTACACCCAGAACCTCACCGACAGTGAACGCATCCTCGGCCCCGACCACCCCGACACCCTGGCCAGCCGCAACAACCTCGCCGGCGCCTACCGGGCGGCTGGGGACCTGGGCCGGGCCATCCCCCTCTACACCCAGAACCTCACCGACAGTGAACGCATCCTCGGCCCCGACCACCCCGACACCCTGGCCAGCCGCAACAACCTCGCCGGCGCCTACCAGGCGGCTGGGGACCTGGGCCGGGCCATCCCCCTGTACACCCAGACCCTCACCGACCGTGAACGCATCCTCGGCCCCGACCACCCCGACACCCTGACCAGCCGCAACAACCTCGCCGGCGCCTACCAGTCGGCGGGGGACCTGGGCCAGGCCATCCCCCTCTACACCCAGAACCTGACCGACCGTGAACGCATCCTCGGCCCCGACCACCCCGACACCCTGGCCAGCCGCAACAACCTCGCCGGCGCCTACCAGGCGGCTGGGGACCTGGGCCGGGCCATCCCCCTCTACACCCAGAACCTCATCGACCGTGAACGCATCCTCGGCCCCGACCACCCCGACACCCTGGCCAGCCGCAACAACCTCGCCGGCGCCTACCTGGCGGCTGGGGACCTGCGCCGGGCCATCCCCCTCTACACCCAGAACCTCACCGACAGTGAACGCATCCTCGGCCCCGACCACCCCCAGACCCTGGCCAGCCGCAACAACCTCGCCGGCGCCCACCGAGCGGCTGGGGACCTGGGCCGGGCCATCCCCCTGTTCACCCAGAACCTCACCGACAGTGAGCGCATCCTCGGCCCCGACCACCCCGACACCCTGACCAGCCGCAACAACCTCGCCGGCGCCTATGAGAGTGCTGGGGACCTGGGCCGGGCCATCCCCCTGTTCACCCAGAACCTCACCGACCGTGAACGCATCCTCGGCCCCGACCACCCCGACACCCTGGCCAGCCGCAACAACCTCGCCGGCGCCTACCAGGCGGCTGGGGACCTGGGCCGGGCCATCCCCCTCTACACCCAGAACCTCACCGACCGTGAACGCATCCTCGGCCCCGACCACCCCGACACCCTGGCCAGCCGCAACAACCTCGCCGGCGCCTACCAGGCGGCTGGGGACCTGGGCCGGGCCATCCCCCTCTACACCCAGAACCTCATCGACCGTGAACGCATCCTCGGCCCCGACCACCCCGACACCCTGGCCAGCCGCAACAACCTCGCCGGCGCCTATGAGAGTGCTGGGGACCTGGGCCGGGCCATCCCGCTCTACACCCAGAACCTCACCGACCGTGAACGCATCCTCGGCCCCGACCACCCCCAGACCCTGGCCAGCCGCAACAACCTCGCCGGCGCCTACCGGGCGGCTGGGGACCTGGGCCGGGCCATCCCCCTGTACACCCAGAACCTCACCGACAGTGAACGCATCCTCGGCCCCGACCACCCCGACACCCTGGCCAGCCGCAACAACCTCGCCGGCGCCTACCGGGCGGCTGGGGACCTGGGCCGGGCCATCCCCCTGTTCACCCAGAACCTCACCGACCGTGAACGCATCCTCGGCCCCGACCATCCCGACACCCTGGCCAGCCGCAACAACCTCGCCGGCGCCTACCAGGCGGCTGGGGACCTGGGCCGGGCCATCCCCCTCTACACCCAGAACCTCACCGACCGTGAACGCATCCTCGGCCCCGACCACCCCTACACCCTGGCCAGCCGCAACAACCTCGCCGGCGCCTATGAGAGGTGCTGGGGACCTGGGCCGGGCCATCCCCCTCTACACCCAGAACCTCACCGACCGTGAACGCATCCTCGGCCCCAACCACCCCGACACCCTGGCCAGCCGCAACAACCTCGCCTACGCCTATGAGAGTGCTGGGGACCTGGGCCGGGCCATCCCGCTCTACACCCAGACCCTCACCGACAGTGAACGCATCCTCGGCCCCGACCACCCCCAGACCCTGACCAGCCGCAACAACCTCGCCGGCGCCCATGAGAGTGCTGGGGACCTGGGCCGGGCCATCCCCCTGTTCACCCAGACCCTCACCGACCGTGAACGAATCCTCGGCCCCGACCACCCCCAGACCCTGGCCAGCCGCAACAACCTCGCCTACGCCTATGAGAGTGCTGGGGACCTGGGCCGGGCCATCCCCCTGTACACCCAGACCCTCACCGACACTGAACGCATCCTCGGCCCCAACCACCCCCAGACCCTGACCAGCCGCAACAACCTCGCCAGCGCCGCCATGGCTTCCGAGGACTTCGATCGAGCGCAAGCATTACTGCGACAGCAAGCGACCTACTTACGGCGACTACGAGGCCCTCGCGACGAGGAGACGCTCGCCTGCCTGCACGCTTTGGCCTCCGCCCTGTGGGCGGTCGGTCGCCGACACGAGGCTCGGCGCGTCTTGGGGGACGCAACGCGGACGGCATACGAGGCGCTTAGAGCCGAACACGAACTTACCCAGGGGATGCTCGCCGACTACGCCGCGATGACCCAAGCGCTCGAAGGACGCGACGACCCCAACGACGTCAGATGATCTCGACTGGGGGGTATTCGGGTTGCCACATCCGGGTGTAGATGTCGTTGACCGGGTCGGTCAAGGGACGGCGGGCAACGCCTTCCTCCGCGGCCGCCGCAGCGACGGCCAGCGCGACGTGAGCCGACACCGGGCGCAGCTCGCTGATCCGCGGCAGCAGCGACGCTCCCGGACGGTAGGTGTTGACCAGGCCCGCGAGCGCTTCGGCGGCCGCGGCGATCATCCCGTCGGTGACCCTCGTCGCCTGGCACGCGGCCACACCCAGGCCCAGGCCGGGGAAGATCAGCGCATTGTTGGCCTGCGCGATGACGTGGCGCACCTCGCGGTGGTCCACCGGCTCGAACGGGCTCCCCGTCGCGATGAGGGCGCGTCCCTCGGTCCACTCGACGACATCGGCGGGCAGCGCCTCGGCCCGTGAGGTCGGGTTCGACAGCGGCATGATGATGGGCCGCTCGCAGTGCCGCGCCATCTCGCTGACGATCGCCTTGGTGAAGGCTCCGCCCGCGGTCGACGTGCCGATAAGGATGGTCGGCCTCACGTTGTGCACGACATCGGCCAGGGTGATGCCGCCCCGCCCGTTGCCATTCCCGTTGCCATGGCCATTCCCAGCGCCAGACCCATTCGGTATGCCGTTCGCACCAGCCCCAGCGCCGGCCCCGTTGCCGTTCCCAGCACCGCTCCCGTTGCCGCCGTTGGACCCGAGCATCCCGACCAGCCCGCCGGTGACCCGCTCCCAACCGGCGACCTCGTCACGGCTGCGCGCATAGGGCTTCTGGAACTCCCGCAACGACGACATGTCATCGACGAACATCCCCTTGGACCCGAGCACATAAAACTGGGCCTGCGCCGCCTCCGGCGCCACACCTTCGCGAATCAGTGTGTCGCGCAACAGATCTGCGATGCCGATCCCAGCCGTCCCGCCGCCGTAGATGACGATGCGATGGTCGGCCAACGGCATACCGGTGACGTTGACCCCAGCCAGCACGGCAGCCAAGGCGACCGCCGCCGTGCCCTGGATGTCGTCGTTGAAGGTGCAGTGCGTGTGCCGGTATTTCTCCAGCAGCCGGTGCGCGTTGTCGGCACCGAAGTCTTCCCAGTGCAGCATCGCCGTGGGGAACAGCCGCGACGCGGTCTGCACGACATGGTCCATGAAGGCGTCATAACGCTCGCCGCGCACCCGCGCGTGCCGCTCGCCGAGGTAGAGGTCGCTGTTGAGCAGGCCGAGGTTGTCGGTGCCCACGTCGATGACGACCGGGATGACCCGGCGCGGATGCAGCCCCGCCGCCGCGGTGTAGACCGACAGCTTGCCGATGGCGATCTCGATGCCGCCGATGCCCTGGTCGCCGATGCCGAGGATGCCCTCGGAGTCGGTGAGCACGAGCAGGTCGACATCGTCACGCCCGAGGCCGTAGTCCAGCAGCGACTGCTCGACATCTTCCGGCCGGTCGATCGAGAGGAAAACGCCTCTGCTGCGGTTGTATTCGAGGCTGAACCGCTCGATCACCTCACCAATCGTCGGGGTGTAGATGATCGGCATCATCTCTTCGATGTGATCGGCCAGCAGGCGATAGAAGAGGATCTCGTTGCGGTCGCGCAGGTTGGCCAGGTAGTTGTGCTTGGCGAACGGCGTCTTGGCCGATTGGTATTGCGCATAGACCCGGCGCACCTGGTTGCCCAGCCCGGTGACCCCGCTCGGCATCAGCCCGACGAGCCCGAGGAAGCGCCGCTCCTGCACCGTGAAGGCCGTCGCCCGGTTGGTCATCGGGTTGGCCAGCACCGCCCGCCCGCGCGCGGTGATGCGGATCGGAGCATCCCGACGGGTGGTGTCGAGTTCGTAATCATGGTGGTACAACACGGAATTGGGCTCCACGGTGAGGACCCGGCGCGGCCACCCCTCTGGCCACGCGACGGATCACGGAAAATACGGCAGGGGACGCAACGTCCAAGTCTCCCAGCCCCGGTATGCCGTCCGCCACCCGCAGGCTCATGGCTCGCGTCACCCCGGGCCTGATGACTCGCCACCATCCCCGGTTCGGCGCTGACCACGGACGTTTCGGCGCTACCCGCGAACCCCTCTCGCTAGACCGCACGAGCGGCCGTCGAACGGGCACAATGGGCCATCCTCAGCTTCCACCCGAGGCTTCACACCCGACGAGGAAGGTGTCACGCAATGGTCGCTGTCGTCGGCTACATCCCCACCCCCGAAGGCCGCGCCGCCATCGAACGGGCCGTCATCGAGGCCCGTGATCGCGGCCTGACGCTCCTGATCGTCAACGCCACCCGCGGCGACGCCCCCGTCGATCCCCGGTTCGCGTCCTCGTCGCAGATGGGCAGCCTCGACGACTTCCTCAACGAGTCGGGTGTGACCCACGAACTGGTCCAACTCGTCGAGGGGCTCGACCCGGCCGAACAGATCCTGCACGTCGCCGCGGAACGCCGGGCCGAGTTGATCGTCATCGGGCTACGCCGTCGCACTCCGGTCGGCAAGCTCATCATGGGCTCGGTGGCGCAGAAGATCCTGCTCGAGGCCGACTGCCCGGTGCTGGCCGTCAAGGCCGCAGACAGCCACCACCGCGGCTGGCGCCGCTAGCAGCATCGCTCCCCCGTCGCTCATTGCGCCCCGGCACGACGCCGCACACCGCACACCGCACAGAGGTATGCCGTGACGTCACCTGGACGTCACGGCATACCTCTGGGTCGTGGCGGATGACCGCGAAAGCGGGCCCCTACTCGTCCTCGGCGAAGACCACGTCGCGCTTCTTCTTGATCGACGGCAGCACCGCGACCACAAGGAAGATCGCTGCGACGATGAGCATCGCAAGCGAGATCGGCCGGGTGAGGAACACCGAGGCGTCCCCGCGCGAAATCGTCATGGCCCGGCGGAAGTTCTCCTCCAGCAACGGCCCGAGGACGAAGCCCAGCAGCAACGGCGCCGGCTCACAGCCGAACCGGATGAGCACATAGCCCAACAACCCGAAGAACGCGATGGCGAACACGTGATAGGCGTTCAGGCCCAGGGAGTAGCACCCGATGGTCGAGAAGGCGATGATCGCCGGGAACAGCACCCGGTAGGGGATGGTCAGCAGCTTCACCCACAGCCCGATGAGCGGCAGGTTGAGCGCGACGAGCATGAGGTTGCCCACCCACATCGAAGCGATGAGGCCCCAGAAGAGCACCGGCTCGTCGTTGATGACATTGGGGCCCGGAGTGATGCCCTGGATGATGAACGCCCCGATGAGCAGGGCCATCACCGGGTTGGCCGGCAGACCGAGCGTGAGCAGCGGGATGAACGAGGTCTGGGCCGCTGCGTTGTTCGCCGATTCCGGGGCCGCCACACCCTCGATCGCCCCGTGGCCGAAGCGTTCCGGGGTCTTGGAGATGCGCTTCTCCACCGAGTAGGACGTGAACGACGCGAGCACGTGACCGGCACCGGGCAGGATGCCCAGCAACGAGCCCATCAGCGTGCCGCGAAGCACCGGCGGGGTCATGTCTTTGAAGTCCTGGCGGCTCAGCCGCAGGCTCTTGACCTCGCGCACCATGGACGGGCGATGGATGCCGGTCGCGAGGTTGCGCAGGATCTCGGCGACACCAAACATCCCGACCGCGAGCGAGACGAAGTTCAAGCCGCCGTCGAGCTCGCCGGCGCCAAAGGTGAACCGGGAGGCACCTGATTCGACGTCCTGCCCGACCAGGCCGAGCAGCAGGCCGAGCATGATCATCGCCAGCGCCTTCCACAGCGACCCGCTCGCCAACGCAATGGAGGCCACCAGGCCGAGGACCACGAGCGAGAAGTACTCAGCCGGACCGAACTTCAAGGCCGCCTCGGCCAGTGGCGGGGCGAAGACGGCCAGCACGACCGTCGCCACGGTGCCGGCGAAGAACGACCCCAAGGCCGCTGTCGCCAGGGCTTGGCCGGCTCTGCCCTGTCGGGCCATCTGATAGCCGTCGATGGCGGTCACGGCCGCAGAGGTCTCACCGGGCAGATTGAGCAGGATCGCGGTCGTCGAGCCGCCGTACTGCGCCCCGTAGTAGATCCCCGCCAGCATGATGAGCGAGGACACCGGGTCGAAGTTGAACGTGATCGGCAGCAACAATGCGATGGTCGCGGTCGGGCCGATACCGGGGAGCACCCCGACAGCCGTGCCGAGGGCACAGCCGATGAGACAAACCAAGAGGTTGGTCGGGGTGAGGGCGGTCTGGATGCCCAGCAGGATGTTGTCCATCGATCAGCCTCCGACCCACGGTCCGAACAACGGCACGGTCAGGCGCAGCAGGAACACGAAAATGACCATGCACAGGAGGGTGATGCCCGCGGCGATCACCGCGGCGCGGGCGGGCGTGGTGCCCTGTCCGGCGAGCGCCGCGATGAACGTCGTGATGAGCACGGTGGGCAGCAACCCGGCCCCGCTGATGATGAATCCGAACAGCAGGACCGCCACCAAGAGGAGACTGCCGCGCATCCACGGCACGGGTTGGTCTTCGGGGACCTGATCGTCGGCCCGCGGTCGCACGAAGCGCAGTGCCGCGAGCGCGACGATGGCCAGCCCCATGACCGCGAGGATGATGCCCAGCAGTCGCGGGAAGTAGCCCGGTCCCATCCGCAGCAGGGTGCCGACGGTGTATTGCGAGGACGCCGCAGCAAAGGCGACACCGAAGGCGACGAAGATTGCCCCCGAGAAGAAGTCGGCCTTGGTCAGCTGCCACCGGCTGGGCGTGGAAGGACTGTCGGCGGCGCCGTCGGTGCCACCGTGAGCGGCCCCGTCGGAACCACCCGGGGGGGTCGCCTCGGACGGGTCCCGCCCCCGAGCGGGGGCGGGACCGTTGTTGGTGGCCATTAGGCGGCCTTCACTCCGGCGGCCTTGATGACGGGCGTCCAGAGGTCGAGCTGAGCCTTGAGCTTGGCGGTGTGGGCAGCCGGGTTGATCTGGTCGGCCGCTTCCGGTGCAGTGCCGAGGTCGGCCATCTTCTCGATGACCTTCGGGTCCTTGAGGGCTGCGGCCAGGGCGTCGGTGAGCTTCTTGACGACGGCCTCCGGGGTGCCGGCCGGAGCGTAGAGACCGTGCCACACGCCGACCTTGAGCTCGGGCATGCCCGACTCGGTCGTCGTCGGGATGTCCGGCAGGCTCTTGACCCGCTCGGCGGTCGTGACCGCGTAGGCCTTGACCTTGCCCGGCTTGATCTGGGCGCTGGTGTTGGTCGTCTGGTCGCACATAAAGTCGACCTGGCCACCGACGAGGTCGGTCATCGCCGGGCCGGTGCCCTTGTAGGGCACTTCGGTGAGGTCGACACCGAAGGCCTTCTCGATCAGCAGGCCACACAGCTGCGACGCCGAGCCGACGCCGGCGTTGGCGTAGGTGACCTTCTCCTTGTTGGCCTTGACGTAGTCGACGAGTTCCTTGAGGTTCGTCGGCGGCAGGTCCTTCTTGGAGATGATCGTCATCGGCACCTCGGTGACCAGACCGATGGTCTGGAAGCTCTCGAGCGGCTTGAACGCCAGGTTGGAATAGAGCGCCGGTGCCGTCGACATGCCGATGTGGTGCATGAGGATCTTGTAGCCGTCGTTCTTGGCCTTGGCCACCTCGCCCGCGCCCAGGGTGCCTCCGGCGCCTTCGACGTTCTGGACGATGATCTGCTGGCCGAGGGTCTTGCTCATCGGCTCGGCCACGAGCCTCGCGACCGTGTCGGTCGGGCCGCCGGCTGAGAAGGGGACCACCATCGTGATCGTGCCGGTCGGGTAGTTGCTGCCGGCGGCAGCGCCGGTGGTGCCACTCGAACTGCCACACGCAGACAAGCCCAGGGCGGCTGCCGCGGAAACCGCCAACAGGCGGTAAGTGGAGCGGCGGGAGGAGGACAGGGGCGATGCCATGGAGAGCTCCTTCACGTAGACAGCGACATTGCTGGGACCGCGATGGCACATTGCACCATTCCAGAGGGTGCTATGTGCCCTTTGGTCGTCTTGTATTTACCCGGCGGTCCTCTCGCGCGCCGAGAGGTCGGCCGCGACGGTTCGGCGTCAGCGCACCGCATCACTGGGGCCGTGGACCACTTCGCCGGCCACGATGGTGACGGCGCACGGCATACGACGCAGGTATGCCGTCCGGTCGCCTCCCGCGAGATCCTCACCTGCCAGCGGATCGGCTTCCAACAGAACGAGATCCGCACGCGACCCGGACCGCAGCGTGCCCTGTCCGTCGACCGACGCCGCGAGCGCCTCGCGGACGGTGAGCGACTGCTCGGGGTGCCATGGCGGACGCTCGTCAGGGCTGCGGTGCACGGCGGCGGCGATGGCCAACCAGGGGTCCAGCGGCGACACCGGCGCATCGGAGCCGAGGGCCAGCGGGACCCCGGCTGCCAGCAGCGCGCGGAAGGCGTAGCAGCGCTCGTCGCGATCGGGCCAGCAGCGGGCGATGGCCGCGAGGTCGTCCCAGAGGTGCGCGGGTTGAATGCTGGCGGTGAGCCCGAGCGCGGCCATCCGCGCGGGCGCGGTGGGTGAGATGAGCTGGGCGTGTTCGATCGAGCCGGCGGCCCCGGCGACGGCGAACGCATCGAGCGCCGAGTCCAGGGCCGCGTCACCGATGGCGTGGATCGCGACCTGCAGCCCGCCGGCGGTGGCCCGCCGCATCAGGTCGACGAGGTCGGCCTGGGACAGATTCGGCGCGCCCCGGCCCCCGTTCGCGCCACCCGGCACCGCACTCACATCGGCACCAGCAACGGCACCAGCAACGGCACCAGCATCGACGTAGGGCTCGTGGCAGAAGGCGGTGCGGGTGTTGAGCGACCCGTCGGAGATCACCTTGAGCGGTCCCATCTCCACCAGGGCGCCGCCCGGCACGAGCGGGTCACCACTGCGCCGGCCCGCAGCGAGCGCGGCGTCGAGGCCGTCGGCATAGACCCCGGCCCGCACCCGCAGCGTTCGCAGCCCACCGGCATACCGGTCCTGCCATTGGGCCGGCGCTCCGCCCCATTCCAGATCGACGATGCCGACGATCCCGCGCGCCTGCGCGGCCCCGACCGCCGCACGGACGGCCGCCTCGGTCGCCGCCGGTGACCCCGCAAGCTCCCCCAGCCGCGCGAAGATCGGGAACCACTCGTCCTCGGCGACCACCCCTGCCCGCGGCGCGAGCCCGAACAGCTGCAGCGCCGGCGAGTTGAGCCAGCCGTGATGGGCATCGCCGCTCACCAGGACGACCGGGCGGCCGGCGCTCACCGCGTCGAGCTGCGCCACGGTGGGCTCGCGCGGCCAGGTCGCCGTCCGGTGTCCATAGCCCTGCAGCACTGGGTATGCCGTCCGGTCACCCCCCGCGCCCGGCCCGTCGACACCTGTCTCCCTGGCCACCCGGGCCCGCACCAGGTCGAGCACCGCCTCGGCCGATGCGGTGCCAGAGGTGTCGATGCGCCCGGCCTGCAGCGCCCATTGGGTGAGGTGGACGTGCGTGTCCCACAGCCCGGGAATCGCCCAGCGACCCTCGCCGTCGAGCACCACCTCGTCGCGGCTGGCCCGCAGACCGACGCCGACATCGGTCACCGCCCCAGCCCGAATGCGCAGGTCGACCTCACCGTCTGAGGTGGGTCGATCGATCGCGACCAACCGCACCCCCCGGACGAGCATCCCGCCCCCCGACGAGCGACCTGGGTCGGCAGTCGTCACGACCCGCCTCCGCTCGCGCCACCCGTGCCGCCCGAGCCGGCCAATTGCACGACGAGGTTGATCGTCGTCGCGAGCACGACCGAGCCGAAGAGATACGACAGCAACGAGTGCGCCAGTGCCGCGCGCCGGATCTGGGAGTTCTGCAGGTTGGTGTCCGACACCTGATAGGTCATCCCGATCGAGAAGGCGAGATAGGCGAAGTCGCGGTAGTCGGGCAGCTCGGACTGGTTGAAGTCGATCCCGCCAGGCGTGCCGCGGTAGTACAACGCGGCATACCGGAGGGTGAAGATCGTGTGCACGAGCAGCCACGACGCGACCACACACAACACCCCTGCGAGCGCCTCCCACGGCGGCGCGCTGCCGGCGCCGCTGGCCCGGAAGAGCAGCAACCCGACGCCCACGAGCGACGCGACACTGCCGACCAGCAAGATGCCGTCGATGACGGCGCGGTTGGAGTATTCCCACGTCGCGTGCGCCTGCGCCTGCTCGCCCGGCATCCGTCCGATCACGGCCCAGGTCCACGCGGTGAAGACTCCGGCCGCGGCGATCCACGCGGCCACCCCGCCCTCGATCGCGCCGAAGCGCGGCACCGACAGGGCACCCACGACGACGCCCAGCCCGAGACACACAGCCAGCCGCACGAGCAGCGCGTGGGGCCGGTGGGGCGCGGACGGTGCGGTCATGAGGGCCACGCTAAACGCTTCGGTATGCCGTCGCGCGACGGGATGATCGCCGGTGCCGTCGCGCGTGCCGTCGGTGCGGGTCTCCGCTCGGGTCGGCTAGGTCGCCGCCCCGGATCAGGTGTTCGGGGATGCGGTCGGGACTCCCATCGGGATGAGCAGGTCAGCGCGGTCGACGTAGGTCGCGATCTCACGGGCGCGCGGCTGGGCCACCTGGGCCACCCACTCGCCGGCCTGACCCGCGGCCAGGCCATTGGCGTGCTGTTGGGCCAACAACCGCGCAACCCGATCGGCAATCGGCAGGTGCGCCCACCACACCTCGTCGATGCGCCGGCGCGCGTGCGCCCAATCGCCGTCCGACAGCAGCCAATCCCCCACGGCGACGACCAGCCGGATGTGACCGCCCACCTCGGCCGAGCCGGGCAGGTGGACCGTCGCCCCGATGTCGCCGGTCAGCGCTTCGGCCGCGGCGCGGAAGCCCGCGGCGTCGTCACCCACCGGCAGGTAGGCCGCCCAGTCGGACGGCGCGCCCGGCACCGGAATCGCATCGGGGGCCGGCCCGGTGTTGAGGCGACGGACGAGGGCTTGACCGAGCACGTCGGAGCCCGCTCCCGGCAGGCCGGTGACCCCAAGAATGACCCGGCGCCCGGGCCAGGCCAGGTCGTGGGCTCGGGCCACCAGGGCGGGGAAGTCCAGCGCAGGAACGGCCAACGGTCAGCCCGCCTGCAGCAACTCGCGCCGCACCAGCGCAGCGACAGCCGATGGGTCTTCGACGTGGGCATTGTGGCCAAGCCCCGGCAGCACGACCGGCGCAGCACACACCGCATCCAGATCGGCGGTCGTCACCATCGGATCGAGGTCACCGCGAGCCAACCGGACGTGCGCCCGGGACGCCCCGAGCAACCCGGCCATGTCGGGAGCGCCCGCCGCCACGGTCGAGGGTTCGACGGTGGTGCGCCACCGTCCGTCCAGGCCCACCATGACACCCCGCCGCACCGCCTCGGCGTCGGCGTCGACCAGGCCCACCAGGCCGGCGACCTTGACGAAGCGATCGACGGCAGCCTCCCTGCGTTCGAACCACGCCACCGGCTTGGCCCCCAGCGCCGCAGCGCCCGCCTTCTCGGCGTCGGTCCACGCCACCTTGATCCCCAGGCCCACCACCCGAGTGATCTGCACCCCGAACCAGCCACTGGACAGGGCCAACCCCACAGCACCACCGAGCGAGTGGCCGAGCACGGCATACCGGAGCGTGGGGTCGAGCTGGGCGGCGAGGGAGGCAGCCATCAGGCCGATGTCATAGCGCACCAGCCGCGCGCCGTCGGCGTGCCCGGGCAGATCCGGGGCGACGACCGGCACGTCGCCCAGCGCCCCCCGGACGCCGTCCCACACCGCGGCATTCCCCCCGAGTCCGTGCAGCAGCAGGACCGTCGTGTCACTCATGAGCGCGACGATATCGACGTTGACCTCGAGGCTGGGATACAACAGGGCCTATGGACCTGCCGGTGTTGGACCCTTCGGAGCAACGGGTGCTCGGCTCGCTCATGGAGAAGGAGATCACCGTCCCCGCGAGCTACCCCCTGACCCTCAACTCGCTGCGGCTAGCGTGCAACCAGTCGACCAGTCGCGACCCGGTCGTCGACTACAGCGAGAACGACCTCGTCGAAGTGACCCTGCGGTTGCAGTCCCGTGCGCTCGTGCGGTTGGTGCGGGCCGATTCGGGTGCGCGAGCGGTGAAATACAAGCAACGCCTCCTGGAAACCCTGCCGCTGCCCGACGACCAACGCGCCCTGCTCACCGTGTTGCTGTTGCGCGGCGCTCAGGCTCCCGGCGAGCTCAAAACCAGGTGTGAGCGCCTGCACGCCTTCCCCGACCGGGCCGCGGTCGAGGCCACCCTGCGGGCCATGGCGAGCGCGTCCACTCCGCTGGTGCGCGAGCTCGAGCGACTGCCAGGCCAGCAGGATCACCGGTGGATCCACCTGCTCGGGCCGGTCGAGCTGCCCGAAAATCGGCCTGGCGCACCGCGATCCGCGCGTCGTGACGGTCCGCCACGATGGCGGCACGACGAGGCGAGCGACACGGCATACCTGGCCTGTGGTGCCGACGCCGAGGCGAGCGAGGCGCCCACTGGGGTTGACGAGCGACTCCTTGACCTGCCGCATGGCATCTTGACTGTCACCCTCGACGGCGAGGGCCGCATCACCGGGCTCACCGTCGAAGGCGCTGCCGCGAGCCTCCCGCCGGAAGCCCTGAACAGCACGGGGGCGTGACCGCCCCGTCACCCCACACTCGGCATGTCGACCGCCAGCGGTCAGCGGCGGGAAAGCAGGACGACCGTCGAGAGGGCGTCCACGGCATACGGGCGCAGGTCCCAGCCCGAGAAGCCGACGTCCGGGATCAACCCGGCCGCGAGGAAGTCGTCGCGGAAGGCTTGGTAGGAGTAGCCCGCGTCGCTGCGGAACTCGACGACGATCCGTCCCCGCGGCGCGCAACACATCGCCAGGCGGCGGAAGACTTCGGAGCGTTCGACGGCCGCGACATCGAGGATGCTGCTGTTGATCCACGCGATGACATCGAAGGGCACGCTCTCGCCGAGGTCCTCGAGCAGGAGTCGCTCGGGTTCGATGACAAACCACCGGGCATCGGGGTATGCCGTCTCGGCGGCCGCGATGCCCCCCGGGTCGACGTCGGTGCCGACGACGTAGTGGCCCAGCATGCTCATCGCCCCGCCGACGCGGCCGGCGCGACACCCGACCTCGAGGATGCGTGAACCGGGGCGGACCATGACGTCCAGAAGACGGGCTTCCGGGGGCAGGCTGCGCCGGGCGGCCACGGTGCCTGCAGTGATCGGGCCTGAGGGGGCGCCGTCGGGAGTGGGACCGGACGGCATACCGGGCTGGTGGCCGCCGGGACGGTCCAGCTGTGGGCTGAGCTGAGGGTGCGGGCCGTCGCCGGCGCGCGGCAGGCGGATCTCGACCCAGGACATGCCCAAGTCGGAGGCGACTTCGCGGGCCGACGCGGGTCGGGCGGACGGGTCCTTGGCCAGGCAGCGGCTGATGACCTCGACGACGTCCTCGGGCACCGTCGAGGGCAGCGTCGGCATCGGCTCGGTGACATGGGCCAGCGCGGTCGCGACCGGCGTGTCCCGATCGAACGGCCGCTTGCCGGTGAGGAGTTCGTGCGCCACGACGCCGAGCGCGTAGAGATCGCTGGCCGAGGTCGCCGGCCGGCCAAGCGCCTGCTCGGGGCTGAGGTAGTGGGGCGTGCCGAGCACCTCGCCGGTGCGGGTCAGCCCCATCGATCCCGCCGCACGGGCGATGCCGAAGTCGGTGAGCTTGACCGCACCATCGTCGGTCAGCAGGACGTTGGCCGGCTTGATGTCGCGGTGGACCACGCCGGCCTCGTGGGCGGCGTTGAGGCCGAGGGCCATCTGGCCGACGATCGAGCGCACCCGGGCCACATCCAATGCCCCTCGCTCGCGCAATTCGACTGCCAGAGAGTGACCTTCAACGAGTTCCATGACGATGTAGGCGAGCTGGTCAAGCTCGCCGTAATCGAACAGGGTCGCGATGTTGTGGTGGGAGAGGCCGGCCGTGAGCTGCGCTTCCTCGTGGAAACGCTGGGCGAAGACGGGCTCGGCCGAGGTGTCCGGGCGCATGATCTTGACCGCGACGACGCGCCCCAGGACGGTGTCCTGAGCGCGCCACACATCGCCCATCCCCCCGGATGCGATGAGCGAGTCGAGCACATAACGGCCACCCACGGCGACGCCATGAGTGAACCGCTTCACGGGCCGACTCCCTGGATCACGGAACCGAGCATATGGGTCGAATACCCGTCAGCCGGCCGGTGAGCCCGACAACGTGTCCGATCCTCGCGTGAGCGGAGGGTGCAGCGCCTGGACCTGGCCGCGACGGAACAGTTGCGCCGGTCGTCCACCATCGACGGTCGACGTGCGCCCGACCGGCTCGAGGAAGCCCTGCGCCGAACTCACCTTGCGATGGAAATTGCGGGGGTCGAGCGGATAGCCCCACACCGCCTCATAGACCGCACGCAACTGCCCGATGGTGAACTCCGGCGGACAGAAGGCCGCACCCAGTGAGCTGTATTCGAGCTTGGCCCGCGCCCGCTCGATGCCGTCGCACAGGATCTGCGCATGGTCGAATGCCAGCCCCTGCCAAGGGATCTCGTCGACCGGAGTCCATTCCGCCGCGGCTGCGTCGCTGCCTCCGACCACGGAGCCGAGCATCGGCGCGAGCGCGAGGAAGGCGACCGTGACGGTCGGCCCGCGCGGGTCGCGGCCCGGAGCGCCGTAGCTCGCCAGCTGCTCGAGGTGCACGGCGCCTCCCAGCCCGGTCTCCTCACGCAGCTCCCGGTATGCCGCGTCCGCCAGCTCCTCGTGCGGCAGGACGTAGCCGCCCGGGAGGGCGAGTTGCCCCGCATAGGGGTCGATGCCCCGACGCACCAGCAGGGCCGCCAGCCGACCGGCGAGCGGGCGGGCGAGCCGGCTCGCGACCCGGTCCGCCCGGTGCGGGCCGTCGCCGTCACGGATGGTGAGGACGACGAGGTCGACGGTGACATGGAAGTCGGGCACGCCGTCACACTAGCCAATTTTCGTCGACTTGACGATATCGATACTGGGTCTTATCGTCATATCGACGATATTTACCCACTCAGGAGGACCCCATGGCCACCATCACCCGCTACCCCGTCGTGCGGCACATCCGCGGCACCGCGACGAGCCACCTCGAACACCGCGTCGGCGGGCGGGTGCGCCACGCCGGTGCCGGTGCCGGGTTCTGGTTCCGGCCGCTGTCGGCTGTCATCAGCGAAGTGCCGGTCGATGACCGCGAGCAGGCCGTGCTCGTCCGAGTGCGGACGACCGACCTGCAGGAAGTGTCGGTGCCCGGCACGGTGACCTTCCGGTTCGCGGACCCGGCCGCGGCCGCGAGTCGCGTCGACTTCGACATCGACCTCGGGTCGGGGCAGTGGCGCGCGACCCCACTGGAGACCGTCGGCGCGATGATCCACGGCGCGGTCTGGGCCGCGGTCACCGCTTCGCTGGCTGACCTCGACCTGCTCGCGATGCTGCGACTAGACACCGCCGAGCTGGGCCAATCCGTGACCGCCCGGCTCATCGCCGACGGCCGGCTGGCCGCGATCGGCGTCGAGGTCGTCGAGGTGCGCTTCGCCGTGCTGCGCCCCGATCCCGACGTCGAGCGCGCACTGCAGACCCCCGCCCGCGAGCTCATCCAGCAGGACGCCGACAAGGCGACCTTCGAGCGGCGCGCGGTCGCCGTCGAGCGCGAAGCCGCCATCGGCGAGAACGAGCTAGCCAACCAGATCGAACTCGCCCGCCGCCAGGAGCAGCTCATCGCCCAGAAGGGTGCCAACGCCCGCCGCAACGCCCAGGAGCTCGCCGCCGCCGACGCGATCGCCGTCGAGGCGGAGACCAGCCGCGCGCTCGCCGTCGCCAACGCCACGGCCGCCGCCGATCGCGCGGTCGGCCAGGCCGCGGCCGACACCGAGAAGGCGACCTTGGCGGCATACCAGGGCGTGTCCCAGGACGTGCTGCTGGCCCTCGCGCTGCGCGAACTCGCCCAACACCTGCCCGCGATCGACCAACTGGTGCTGACTCCCGATGTCGTCACCGGGTTGGTCAGCCGGCTGGCCCACAGAGACGCCGCACACAAAGCCGCCACGCCCAAAGACTGAGGAGTCGAGATGACAACCCCGAGAGCCGTCGTGGTCACCCGCACGACCGAGTATGCCGAGTTGCTCGCCCGGCACGGCACGCGCGGCCAGGCGGCGTTCTTCCTGCAGACCCGCGGGCGGGCGCTCGACGAGGTGGCCACCCGGCATACGGCGGTCGAGGACGCCTGCCGGGAGGTGGAGCGCGCGACCCCGGCCGACTGGCGCCGCGCGCAGGTGGACCGTGCGGAGTTGTCGCGGTTCGTCTTCGGACCCGACGACGTGGTCGTGGTCGTCGGGCCGGACGGCTTGGTGGCGAACCTCGCGAAGTACCTCGACGGGCAACCGGTCATCGGTATCAATCCCGATGCCCGCGCCAATATCGGCGCGCTCGTGCCGCATCCGGTCGCGGCCGCCGGCGACCTCATGCGGTCGGTCGCGAGCGGACGCGGACGGATCGTCGAGCGCACCATGGTGGCCGCGACCGTCGACGACGGGCAGTCGCTCGTGGCGCTCAACGAGATCTTCGTCGGGCAACCCGGCCACCAGTCGGCGCGCTATCGGCTCGCGGTCGGCGGGGCCAGCGAGCGACAGTCCTCCTCCGGGCTCATCGTCGGCACCGGCACCGGCGCAACCGGATGGTGCGCGTCACTGGCCCGCGTGCAAGCGCCTGGGCTGCCGTTGCCCGGAGCGGCCGAGCCCGGCTTGGCGTGGTTCGTGCGGGAGGCGTGGCCCTCGCCGACAACCGGGGCCGATCTCGTGGCCGGAGTCCTGGGCCCGCAGGAGCGGTTGGACCTGCGGGTGGAATCCGACAGCCTGGTGGTCTTCGGGGACGGCATCGAGGCGGATCGGCTCACCGTGACCTGGGGCCAAGAGCTCTCGGTATGCCGTGCGGCTCGCGTCCTGCGGACCGTCGCCGGGTGAGGAGCGCCTCGGATGCCTCGCGCGGCGGTTGGGCGGACGAGCGCTGAAATGTACCCATCGGATCGAGGTCACCCCGCACGCGGTGCGTCAGCTGCACAGACTCGATCCCGCAGCTCGGCGCCCGCATCCAAGCCGCCGTCGAGTTGCGGCCGACCATCCTCGCCCGAGCCGTGCCAAACGGCTCACCGGCGGAGAGGGCGCATGGCGCGTCCGCACCGGCGACTACCGGATTGTCTACGAGATCCACGACCAGGTCCTGGTCGTCCTCGGGGTCGCCGTGGGGCATCTCCGAGACATCTCCCGACAGCGGTGACACCTCTATCCCGGCGCGAGGGCACCCTCGCCACCGGTGGGTTCCACGTCGGTTCCGGGTCGGTTCCGGGTCCGGTAGCGGCAGGGCCGGGGCCACCGCTCCGCTCACCCGCCCCGCTCATCCGCCCCGAGCGCGCAGCGTTGAGGACTTCGCGGCAGCGTCGAACTCGCCGCGGAAGGCACTGTGCCTTGGATAGCGGGCCCGGACGGCGGCCAGGTGGTCGTGCGCCTGCCTTTGCCGGCCCATCTTTGCCAGAGCCTCGGCATGGGCGTAGGCCAGTGATGCCGCGCGGGCGTAGGCACCCCGATGCTTGCCGGTGACGATCGCCGCGATCCGCGCGTCGCTCACCTCCCCGGCGATGACCAGCCATTCCTCCCGCGCGCCGGCATCGTCGGGGAGTCGGCCGATGGCGTCGGCGAGCAGCCCGGTCAGTGTCGGCTCGGCAGGCAATTCCGGCCGCCGGGCGTGGTCGGGTGGTCGGCTCGGCGGGCCGTCCCACCCGGACCAGTCCTCCGGCCGGGGCAGGGCAGCGGGGTCGAGGTCGATGTCGGCATACAACTGGCCGAGATGGCCATCACCCGCGAGCGGAGCGGCGCTGGTCGCTGCGGCCCACAGATAGGGCAGGACCACCGGGCCTGGATGAACCGCTTGGTGCCAGCCGAGCGGCGAGGCGTCGGTCAGCGCCGCGATCGCATCGTCGAGGCGGCCGGCCAGCAGCAACAGTTCGCAGCCGAGGCGGTCAGCACCGGTGCGACCGGAAGAGGCCCGGGCCAGGTTGAGGGCGTCGGCCTCGGCGGCAAGGGTCTCCGCCAGCACGCCCGCGTCCAGGCTCGTGCCGGCCGGCCTGCCCAACGCGGCTGAGCCTACGAGTGGGGACTGACAGCGCGGTTGGGTGGATCGTGCGGCGTCAGAGATCCAGCAGGAGGGCGAGCGTTTCGCGCACCTCGCCGAGAGCGACAGGGCCGACATTGCCGGTGCGCTCAAGGATGCGTGCCGTGGCTACGGAACGCACGTGCTGGCACTGCGCCGACGAAAGCGCGGGCAGCCGATTGCCCGCATCGGGATCGATGACCACTTCAGCGCTGCTCAAGCGGATCGTGCGAGTCAGGGGCACGACCTGCACGACGTTGGGTCGCCCGGTCAACACTCGCGCTGCGGTCACCACGATGGCCGGGCGCCGCAGGCCCGCCCCGCTGCCAGTCGGCACTCCGAGGTCGAGCTCGACCACGTCACCGGGCGTCAGCATCGAGCCATGCCGTCTCTTCGCCGGTGAGGTCGTCGGCCAGGTCACGCGCCATCGCATCCTGGCGCAGCGCGCGCAGGGCGTTGCGCACGGTCTGATCGATCGTTTCGTGGCGCTCGGCCGCCAAACGAGTCACCCGCGCGTGGGTGTCTCTGCTGATCCGGATCGTCGTGCTGTCAGACATGCCACAACGGTATGCCGTGTAGACACTTCCGTCTACACGGCATACCAGGCGCTCTTGCAGCCTCGCGCAGCCACGTCCACCGGAGCCCAACGGGTTTGTCGGCCGCATCTCGACCGATCGCGCCGAGCGCGGCGGCGATGACTTTGGGGTCGTCGTGGGCGTCCTCGAGAACAGCTTCGAGGTAGGCCGTGACGTCCTCGAAGGTGTTGAGGTAGTCCGCACTGTCGAAGGGCGCGAAGGTCTGGGTGCTCATGGTCGGCCTCTCCTCCAATCGGCAGCGATCGGGTGGGCTTGGCGGATATCGGCGTCCTGGGTGGACTTGTCCCCACCTGCGAGCAGCAGGATCACTTGGGCCGATGACGGGCCACACCCGAGCGAGACAGCGAGCGAGGACAGGCGACCGGAGACAGCCATATGGTCACCGGGCCTCGCTTCACGTACGGCTCGCGAGTCCTCGTCCGTTGGCGCGGCATACGCGGCGGTGTGTGGTACCGGCCCGTCAGGCGGACGTCGCACCCACGCCTATTTTCGTTATACGATTGTCTCATGGTGAGTGAGGAACACATCGGCACGTGGGCGGAGGAGGCCGAGGCCGGCTACGACGTCGGGGAGTTAAAGCGCCGGGGTCGGGGCCGTCCCGGACGAGGGGCCGAGCCGATGCAGGTGGTGGCGGTCCGCCTGACGGCCCAAGAACTGGCGGCCCTGGACGCTGCCGCTGTCAAGCACGAGATGAGCCGGTCCGAGGCCATCAGGGCCGCCCTGGCTCATTTCGCGGCGTGAGGGTCCACCCCAGCGCGCTCAAGCACGGCGTCACCGCCCAGGATGCGGCGCAGGCCGCCGAATGGGCGATATGGATCGAGCCGCTGACCCAGGACGAGTCGCCCATTCGGGAGCTCCGTCTGGGGTTCGACACCCAAGCGCGACTCCTGGAGACGGTCGTTCTGATCCTCACCCCGACGATGAGATGGTCATCCACGCGATGCCGGCACGGAAGAAGTACCTCGACCTGCTGCCATAGCCCGCGCCCGAAGCCCGCGTGGCGGATGCCGTAGCGGCCGGTCGGTGGCGCATGTCATCCGGAGAGAATCTCCACGAACAAGCCGCGACCACGGTTACGTGATCTATTGATGGGTGGGTGCTTGTTGACCCCGTGGTGGCCTGCTTGGTTCACCGGTTCTAGGGTGGCGGCATGGGAGCTGCCCCGGAGGTGACTGGGCTGCCTGCGGCGGGCGGCGCTGACGCTGGTGAGTTTGCGGTCGCCAACGCCCTCCTTGCCCTTCTCGAGGAGTCGGGTGATGCCGCCCGGAGTTACCTCACGGTCCACCTGGCGTCCCACCTGACCGAGGCTGACGCGTGGGATCTCCTGTCGAACCCCGCGGGCGGGATCGATCTCCTCGACCCAGCATCGGTGTCGCGGGAGGTGTACCGGACGGGTTCTTTGCGATCGGTGCCGGGTGTGGTTCTGTCGGTCGCGGTGGGATGGAGTGACCTTGCGACTTGTCGGCCCGGGGATCGCCGTCTGGTGCGGCACCTATGGCAGCGGCGGCTGGGACTTGAGGTACCGGAGGACGGGTGTGAT
>JADJVX010000011.1 GCA_016710385.1 Actinomycetales bacterium | reverse complement strand
AGAACGCCATCGCGGCACCGGCAATCATCGGGGTGAGCAACCCGAACGCCGCCAGCGGGATCGCGGCGACGTTGTAGGCGAACGCCCAGAACAGGTTGCCCTTGATCGTGCGCAACGTGGCCCGGCTCAGGCGCACCGCGTCGACCGCCGCCACGAGGTCACCGCGCACGACGGTGAGGTCGGACGCCTCGATCGCCACATCGCTGCCCGACCCCATGGCGATGCCCAGGTCGGCCTGCGCGAGCGCGGCCGCGTCGTTGACCCCGTCGCCGACCATCGCGACGACCCGGCCGGCCTCTTGCAGCCGGACGACCTCGGCGCCCTTCTCGGCGGGGAGCACCTCGGCGAGCACGTCCTCGGCGGCGATGCCGGTCGAGGACGCCGCAGCCGCGCCGCCGCCGCGTTGTCGCCGGTGAGCAGCATCGGCCGCAGCCCGAGCTCCCGGAACGCCGTGACGGCCGCCGCCCTTGTCGAGCACGACGGTGTCGACCCGGCGGGTGGACTCGAGCACTTCGGGGCCCTTGATGAGGATGCCGAGGCGGAGTGGCCAGTGAGCAGCCAGGCGGCGAGGGTGAGCAGGGCCAGGAGGATGACGACCGGGACGAAGATGCCGGACACCCGGTCGGCCAGCCGCTGCACCTGGGCCTTGCCCGACTGAGCGGATTCGACGAGGCGGGCCATCTGGGCCAGTTGGGTGTCGCCGCCGACCCGGGTCGCCCGGACCACCAGGCGACCGGCTGTGTTGACCGTCGCCCCGACGACCGCATCGCCGACACCGACCTCGACGGGCACCGCCTCGCCGGTCAACAGTGAGGCGTCGACCGCCGAATTACCTTGCACGACAACGCCATCGGTCGCGACCTTCTCTCCCGCCCGGACGACGAACTCGTCGCCGACCAGCAGCTCGCCGGCCGGGATACGGATCTCAGTGCCCGATCGCACCACCGCGACATCCTTGGCACCCAGGTCGAACAGGGCCCGCAGCGCCGCCCCGGAGCGACGCTTGGCCCGGGCCTCGGCATACCGGCCGGTGAGCAAGAAGGTCGTGATCGCCGCGGCGGTCTCGAAGTAGTAGTGCCCGTGCTCGCCGTGCTGCCCGAGCATCCACACCGACCACAGATAGGACGCGAGGATGCCGCCGGACACGAGCGTGTCCATAGTCGTCGCGCCGTGCCGGGCGTTGACCGCAGCCGCGCGGTGGAAGGGCCACGCGCACCATGCGACGACTGGCGTGGTCAGCGCGAGCACCACCCACGGCCATCCGGCGAACTGCAGCGGCGCCGCCATCGAGATGGCGACGACCGGCACAGTGAGCGCGATGGCCACCAGCAGGCGACGCCAGAGGTATGCCGTGTGCTCGGCTTCCGGGTCGGCTGCGGTCGGGTCCGCTGCGGAGGTGAGGTCGCGGGCGGGAGCGAGGGTCGCGGCATACCCGCTGGCGTCGACCGTGGCCAGCAGTTGCTCGACGGTGACCGCTGAGGGGTGGCGGACGAACGCTTTGCCGGTCGCGTAGTTGACCGCTGCCGTGACCCCGTCGAGCTTGCCGAGCTTCTTCTCGATCCGAGCCGAGCAGGAGGCACAGGTCATCCCCGTGACGACGAGTTCGGTCTGCTGGTCGACCGACGCCTGTGAGCCGCCGTCCGGCGACGCGGGCGTCTCGGGGCGGCGGGTGGCGTCGGTTCGCCGTGCTGGGTCATCGCACCAGCGTGTAGCTGCCCGCCTCCTCCAAGGCCGCGACGATCTGCTCGTCGGTGAGCGCCTGGTCGTCGGCAAGGTCGACGTGGACCGTCGACGTGCCACCGGCGACGAGGTCGACCCGCACGTCCTGCACGCCCTCGACGGCGGTGAGTTCGGTCGTGACGTGGCCGACGCAGTGACCACAGGTGAGGCCGTCGACCTGGAACGTCTGAGTGCTCATGGGACTACCTCCGGAAGCGGTCAAGCGAGAGACCTCATGGTATGCCGCCGCACAGGCCGTCACGAAAGGGTCGTCAGGACAGCCCTTTCACTCCCCCATCTCGGCCCGCTCACGCGCTGGTCGCGGCCCGCCAGCGCATCTCACATCGTGGCCCGCACATCGTGAGTCGCCCCGTCCACCCCCGCCGAGCAAGCTCGTCCCCGATCTCGACCGCCGCCCGGCACGCACCGCCGGTGCACTCGTCCCAGCCGTAGCGCAGCAGCAACCATCCAGCCCGGGCGGCCGCGCTGCTCTTGTGCCGATCCACCGCACGCCTGGCTCCGTAGTGATACAGCTCGCCGTCGAGCTCGAACAGCACGCGGTACTGCGGGAGGCTCCGGTCGAACCTCCTGCGGTCTGGCTGCGCGGGGCCAGGACCTGGACCGATGCGGGCGCCGGCGTCAGGACCGGTGCTATCGCCAGGGGCTGTCGCAGGGCTCGGCAGCACGCTCGCCGGCCATTGGCCGACCCCGCATGGCAGACCATGCCGGCGAAGCACGTCCCGGACGAAGCGCACCTCCAAGGTGCTCTCGGCACCTCCGGCAAGATCGGTCAGGATGTCCCGCACCACGGCCCGCCGAGCGAACCGCTGTCGCCCCTCGAGCTCCACGAGAAGCCGCCCGGGCGTGGTGCGCCGGCTGCGCAGCGCCGAAGCGAGCAGGCTGGTCATCTCGTCGGACCGCCCGCGATCGAGCCGGTCGATCAGATCGATGACGGTCGTGTCGTATGCCGTGCGCCTCGGCCAGGTCTCCACGGTGCGGCCGACATCCGAATGGCGCAATATGACTCCGGGCTGCTTGGCGGGCCGGTGCTGGGCCGGCACCCGGACGTGGATCGGCGGCCCGCCGAGGTGGTCGACCGGCCACAGGCCCGACGGGGCAGCGACCAAGCCGTGCAGCACTCCGGCCGAAGGTCCGTTGAGTGCCGCCGCCTCGCCGTAGAACAGCAGGGCAGCCGCGGCCCGGGTGATCCAGTCCACGGGTCCGGGCCGGGTGAGGATCACGCCATGGTGCATCCGCTGACATCGACCGCGCTGGAGAGCCCACCGCAGCGCCCCGCGCGTCATTCCCGACCCGCCGACGGACCGGGGGCGAGGGCCCAGGCGGTCGTGGTCAGCTGCAGTTCGTCCGGGCTGGTCGGCCAGTGCACCTCGCCAGGATGCCCGTCCGGCGGCTGGCACCTCATCGCCTATCCACAGGCCTGAGCCCAGCCCGAAGATCCCGTAAGGAAAGGGTCGCCCTGGCAGCCTTTTCGCTCCCGCCTCACCGCGCGCGCACAGCTGGGCGTCCTACGGTGAGGGCATGCCCACCCCGATCGCGCGCCACGTCCTCACTCGGCGGGCCGCCTTGACCGGGCTGGGGCTCGGCGCGGCGGGATTGCTCGCGGCCTGCACAGGCGCCGGCGACAGCGGCCACGGCTCGCACAGTGGCTCGTCAGCAGGGTCCTCGGCGAGTCAGCCCGGGGCCGCGTCATCGACCGGCAGCGCCGGGATGAGCGGCCACGACCTCGGCCGCAGCTTCGGCCCGCCCACCCCGCTGGAACCAACGCCTGGCCAACGGCTGGTGAGCGCCACCCTCGAGCCGGCGCCGGCCACCGTCGACCTCGGCGGGGTCAACGCCTCGACCTGGGCCTACGGCAGCGCCGTGCCCGGCCCGGTCATCCGAGCCACGGCCGGCGATCTCCTCCAGGTCACGGTCACCAACCGCCTGTCCGCCGGCACGACGGTGCACTGGCACGGCATACGACTGCGCAATGCAGCCGACGGCGTGCCCGGCCTCACCCAAGCCCCCATCGCCCCTGGGACCACCTACCGCTACGACTTCGTGCCACCGGACCCCGGCACCTACTTCTTCCACTCCCACGTCGGCGTCCAGATCGACCGCGGCCTCTACGGCACGCTCGTCATCGACGACCCGCGCGAGCCCGGCGGCTACGACGCCGAGTGGGTCGTCGTCCTGGACGACTGGACCGATGGCATCGGCAAGACCCCCGACGACATCCTCGCCGAGCTCGTCGCCGGTGGCGGCGGCCATGCCGGGCATGGGATGGGCATGGGGATGGGCGACCCGCCGTGGGGCATGGGCGGCGACGTCACCTACCCGCACTACCTGGTCAACGGCCGGGTTGCCTCGGCCCCGGAGACCTTCACCGCCAAGCCCGGTCAGCGGGTGCGCATCCGCCTGGTCAACGCCTCGGCCGACACGATCTTCGCGGTCGCGCTCGGGGGGCATCGCCTCACGGTCACGCACACCGACGGGTATGCCGTGCAGCCCCGCGAGTGCGCGGCGCTCTACCTCGGCATGGGCGAGCGCTACGACGTCGTCGTGACCCTCGCAGACGGGGTCTTCCCACTGGTGGCGGCGCCATTCGGCAAGCTGGCCGTGTCGGCGCGAGCGCTGGTGCGCACCGGATCGGGCGACCCACCAGCGGCCAACGCCAGGCCCGCCGAACTCGGGGGCGAGATCCTCACCCACGCGGACCTGCGACCCACCGACGCCGCCAGGCTGGCTGATCGCGCCCCGGACGCGGTGCTCCCGGTGGTCCTCGGCGGGGGGATGGGCAACTACGCGTGGACCATCAACGGGGCGGCATACGGGAAGAATGCGCCGCTGCAGCTCACCGCCGGGCAGCGCACCCGGCTGCGGGTGTCGAACCAGTCGATGATGACCCACCCGTTCCACCTGCACGGGCATACCTTCGCGCTCGCCGGCACCGGCCTGCGCAAGGACACCGTGTTGGTGCGGCACATGGAAACCCTCGACCTGGACTTCGATGCCGACAACCGTGGGTCGTGGATGGCCCACTGCCACAACGCCTATCACGGTGAGGCCGGCATGATGATCGAGCTGGCCTACCAGGGGTAGACCAGCTCGATCGAGACAGCTCCCGGGCGCCAGGCCCGAGGCCCGGACTCAGCTCACCTTGGGCGCTCCCGGCCGGGCGTAACGCATCCAGGTCACCGCGATGCAGAACACCGCGAAGACCACACCGATCCAATAGAACGTGGCGGCCGGCATGAGCGTGAGGCCGACCCCGAAGAGGAACGGGCCGAAGGCGGCAATCGCACCGGTCCACCCGATGACGCCACCGGCTTGACGGCGCTCGAAGATCATCGGCATCTGCTTGAAGGTCGAGGCGTTGCCGATGCCCGCGAAGAGGAAGATCGCGAGCATGCCCCAGAGGAAGCGGTCGAAGCCACCCTGCAGGGCCGCGGCGCTGGACGTGTCGGGAACGAGCCCACCGATGGTGTAGATGATCGATCCGACCAGCCCGAGCCCGGACACCAGGGTCCAGCGGGCCCCACCCATCTTGTCGGTCAGGGGTGAGAACACCACCCGCGCGCCAGCCCCGACCAGCGGCCCGAGGAAGACGTACTTCACCGGGTCGGGCACGGCATACCCGCTCACGAGCAGTTGCGCGGTCGCACCCGCGCCCTTGACGATCGCGGCATTCCCGGAGCCGTAGAGGTTGGTCATCAACAGGCCGAACTGGGCCGACAGACCCGAGAAGGTGCCGAAGGTCATGATGTACAGCGCGGTCATCCACCAGGTGTCCTGGTTGCCGAAGATGTCGAATTGCTGGCGGATGTTGGCTTTGATCGGCACCGACTTGAGCAGCGTCCAGGCGAAGATCACGCCGAGGATGATGAATGGGACATAGAAGAAGGCCGCGTTCTGGTACCAGACGCTGACGTCGGGCTTGCCGGAGACCTTCATCTGCTGCGAGGCCCCAAGGAAGCCGATCATTCCGAAGCCGATCAGCCACGGGGTGAGCAGCTGCACCAGCGAGACACCGAAGTTGCCGATGCCGGCCTGTAGCCCGAGGGCCGTGCCCTGCATGCGGCGGGGGAAGAAGTAGGACGTGCTCGGCATGAAGCCGGAGAAGGCACCGCCGCCGATGCCGGCGAGGAAGGCCAGCACGAGCAGCTCCCAATAGGGCGCCGTCGGGCTCTGCACCCGCACGCCCCACCCGAGGATCGGGAACAACAGCATGCCGGTGGTGATGGCGACCATCTTGCGGGTGCCCAGGATGGGCGGCAGCACCATCCAGAAGATCCGCATCAGCCCACCGGACAGGCCGGGGATGGCGGCCAGCCAATAGAGCTGATCCTTGGTGAATGTATAGCCGAGCGCGTTGAGCTTGGGCACGATCGCACTGGGCAGGAACCACGCGACGAAGCACAGCGTGAGGGTGAAGGTCGTGACGATGAGGGTCTTCCAGGCCAGGCGCTTGTCCCAGGTGGCCTCGTTCTCGGGGTCCCAGGACTGCAGCCATTCGCCCGATCGACGGGTCGAGGTCTCGGCGGTGCTCATGAGCGGGTCTCCTGAAGCTCGCGGGTTGCGACGTGGTCGGTGTCGAAGTGGTGGGTCAGCTCGGGTGCGCGGCCATGGAGCATCCGCACGACGGTGGTGTGCATCCAGACGGCGCAGGCGGCCGTCAGCAGGAACAGACAGAAGAAGGTGCTCGACGGGAAGCCCGACCATTCCTTGGAGTAGGCGAACAGCGGCGGCAGGAAGAACCCGCCCAGGCCACCGAGCATCCCAACCAGGCCACCGACCGAGCCGACGTTGTCGGGGAAGTACTCCGGGATGTGCTTGTAGACCGCAGCCTTACCGATCCCCATAGCGCAGCCGAGCAGGAAGACCAGCACGACGAAGGGCACCAAGCCGATGGCATACCCGAGATGGGAGGTTTCACGCCCGTCCGGGTGCTGCACGACGAGGTGACCGTTGGGCATCATGAGCACGCCCGAGGTCAGCAGCATGATCGTGAAGGTGAGATACATAACCTTGCGGGCGCCCAGCCGGTCGGACACCCAGCCACCCAACGGCCGCAAGAGCGACGCCGGGAAGATGAAGGTCGCCGTGAGCAACGCGGCGGTCTGCAGCTCGAGCCCGAAGTTGTCGACGTAGTACTTGGGCAGCCAGGCCGACAGCGCGACATAGGCCCCGAAGACGGCGACGTAGTAGAGGCTGAACCGCCACACCCGCACCTGGCGCAGCGGCACGAGCATCTCGCGGATCGGCTTGGTCGCCCCGGGCATCCGGTCGCGGCGCGGCACCACGAAGAAGGTCGCCACCGCCAAGGTCAGCAGCAGCACGGCGTAGATGACCGGCACGATCCGCCAGCCACCCTGGGTGCCGAGGGCGTAGGTCGCGCCGGCCGTCCCCGCGATGAGCGGCGGCCCGATGAACTTCGTCACCGACGCGCCCACGTTGCCCGCCCCGAACACCCCGAGTGCGAAGCCCTGCCGCTCTCGTCCGTACCACGCGGCGTTCCACGCGATGCCGACCGAGAAGAGGTTGCCGGCGAACCCGACGAGGAAGGCCAGCACGAGGAGCATCCCGTAGCTGGACGCCTTCGCGACGAAGAACGCCGGGACCGCCGTCGCCGCCAGCATGAAGATCGTCACCTTGCGCCCGCCGATGCGATCGGTGAGCATCCCCGCCGGTAGCCGCCACATCGATCCGTTGAGCACGGCGACCGCCGAGATCCAGGACAGCTCGACATCGGAGAGTTTGAGCTCCTTCTGGATGGGTATGCCGAGGATGCCGAACATCAGCCACACGGCGAACATCACCGTGAAGGCCAGCGTCGACATCACCAGGACGCGGGCCGCGCCCTTCCCGGTGTCGTGGATCGGTGCGACAACCTCTCCGTATGCCGTGTCGGCCGACGGTGCCACTCTCATCACGTCCTCGCGCCGGGCGTTCCTCTAAATTGAGCACACGCCTCCGTTAAAGCGAACCGCCAGGGACGCTACTCGCCGACCGACCCCTCTAATTCGATAGGCACTCCTCGCAATCCTGTCGGCCTGATCACAGCCTGAAAACCCCTCGAAAGGGCCGGTCAACCGTCGCCTCCGCTGCGGTTGGTGTGGTTCGATAAGAGCCGTCGAAGAATCCTCTAAATCTAGGAGGCAGGAGCCGTGCGCGAGGCCAGGAGCGGCAGGACCGCCACGGTCGCGACTGACCCGGCCGGCGCGGCACACCCGGCCCGGGCCGCCGGGCGAAACACCGAGAGCGAGCACGGCACCCCCGCTGCCGTCCTGTCCTCCCAGGTGCGCCGGCGAATCCTCGAGCACCTGACCATCGTCGGGGAGAACGCGCCCAAGCCGACCAGCGGGTCCAGCCCCCGCACCGCCAGCGCCGGGCGCAGCGCAGCCGAGCTCGCGGCATACCTGGGGTTGCATGTCACGACGGTGCGCTTCCACCTCGACCAACTCGTCGCGGGCGGGTTCCTCGTCACCGCCTTCGAGCGCAGCACCCGGGTCGGTCGCCCGCGCAAGTTGTATGCCGCCCCCCCACCCCTGCCGGCCGAGTCGCGCCAGGACCTCAGCCGACATTTCGAGGTCCTCGCGGGGCTGCTCGCAACCTCGTGGCCCACCGACGGGCGGGCACCTGCCACGCCGCAGGAAGCCGGCCGGCGCTGGGCCACCGACCACGCCGACCCGACGACCGCGACGACCGAGAGCGCCAAGACCCCCGGACGCTGGCTGGCCAAGGTCGGCGACATGGTCGACCAGCTCGACGAGTGGGGTTACACCCCCGCGCTCTCCACCTCTCACGGTGGGCGGACCGTGACGATCGAGTTGCACAACTGCCCGTTCCTCGCGCTGGCGCGGATCCGGCCCGATGTTGTGTGCGGCGTTCACCACGGCCTCATCACCGGAGCCCTCGCCCATGTCGGCGAGACCGATGTCGCCATCGACGTGCGGCCCTTCGTCGGCCCGACCCGCTGCCTGGTCAAAGTCACGACCGCCACCGAGTTCGCCCCACCCACGACCACCGCGCCGATCACCAGCCTCCGCTCCTCGGTGGCTACGGACCCGGCCGAGCCCGCACGGCATACCGACCCCGCAGAAGGACTGCACCCATGACCCTCGCACCCGACGGACCGCTGGCCGACCTGCTCGTCGGCACCCGGCGCTTCTTCACCCCCAAGGCGGCTGTCTCGAATGACCACCGCACCATCCACGAGGTGGGTGGCCGGGCCGGCGATGCCTTCTATCGCGACCGGTGGGCCCACGACAAGGTGGTGCGCTCGACCCACGGCGTCAACTGCACCGGCTCGTGCTCGTGGAAGGTCTACGTCAAGGACGGGATCATCACCTGGGAGGCCCAGCAGACCGACTACCCGTCGGCGGGCGCCGACCGGCCGGAGTACGAGCCCCGCGGCTGCCCGCGCGGCGCGGCCTTCTCCTGGTACACCTACTCCCCCACCCGGGTGCGTTACCCCTATGTCCGCGGGGTGCTGCTCGAGCTCTTCCGCGAGGCCAAGGCCGCCGTCGGCGGCGACCCGGTCGTCGCCTGGGCGGCCATCCAGCAGGACCCGGCGGCGCGCGCGGCATACACGAGTGCCCGTGGCAAAGGTGGGCTGGTGCGCTCGACCTGGGACGAGGTCGTCGAGCTCGTCGCTGCCGCGCACGTCTACACGATCAAGCGCTGGGGGCCCGACCGGATCGCCGGCTTCTCGCCGATCCCGGCGATGTCGCCGGTGTCCTATGCCTCCGGGGCGCGCTTCCTCGAGCTCATCGGCGCACCGATGCTGTCGTTCTACGACTGGTATGCCGACCTGCCCAACGCCTCGCCGCAGATGTTCGGCGACCAGACCGATGTGCCCGAGTCGGGCGACTGGTGGGACGCGGGCTACCTCATCATGTGGGGCTCCAATGTGCCCCTGACCCGCACGCCGGACGCGCACTGGATGACCGAGGCGCGCTATCGCGGCCAGAAGGTCGTCGCGGTCGCGCCCGACTATGCCGAGAACGTCAAGTTCGCCGACGAGTGGGTCGCCTGCCGCCCGGGGTCGACGGCGCGCTCGCGATGGGCATGGGGCACGTCATCCTCAAGGAGTACTTCGCCGACCGGCAGGTCGAGTTCTTCGTCGACTACAACCGCCGCTACACCGACCTGCCCTTCCTCGTCTCGCTCGAGGAACGGGAAGACGGCTCGTATGCCGCGGGGAAGTTCCTCGTCGCCGGTGACCTTCCGGCCGACATGGTCCCGGAGGCCACCTCGGAGAACGCGATGTGGAAGCCGGTCGTCCTCGACGGACGCACCGACGCCGTCGCCGTGCCGCGCGGATCGGTGGGTTTCCGCTATGGCGACGAGGGCCTCGGGCAGTGGAACCTCGACCTCGGCGAGATCGAGCCGGCACTGAGCCTGCTCGACACCCGCGAGGATGAGGTGCTCGTGCGCTTCCCCCGCTTCGACGCACCGGACGGCACGGTGGCGTTCGAGACGCGCGGGGTGCCGACTCGGCGGGTCGGGGACCGGGTGGTCACCACGGTCCTCGACCTGCTGCTCGCGCATTACGGCGTGGCGCGGGACGGGCTGCCCGGGGCCTGGCCTTCGGGCTTCGGGGATGCGACCGTGCCGGCGACTCCGGCGTGGGCCAGCGAGATCACCGGGGTGCCCGCCGAGCAGATCACCCGGCTGGCCCGGGAGTGGGCTCAGAACGCCATCGACACCGAGGGTCGCGGCATGATCCTCATGGGCGCGGGCACCAACCACTGGTTCCACTCCGACCAGATCTACCGCGCGATGCTCCTGCTCACGACGATCACCGGCTGCCAGGGCCGCAACGGCGGCGGCTGGGCCCACTACGTCGGGCAGGAGAAGATCCGCCCGATCATGGGCTTCCAGCACCTGGCCTTTGCGCTGGACTGGCATCGCCCGCCGCGGCACATGAACCAGACGGCGTATTGGTATGTCAACACCAGCCAGTATCGCTACGACACCTTCACGGCCGACGAACTCGACGCTGGCACAGGCATTTTCGCCGGGCAAGGGGTCATGGACCTGCTCGCCCAGTCGGTCCGGCTGGGCTGGACGCCCAGCTATCCGACCTTCAACCGCAGCAGCCTCACCCTCGCCGACGACGCCGCTGCCGCGGGACTCGAGCCCGCGGCATACATCGTGGAGCAGTTGAAGGCGGGTGCACTGAAGTTTGCCGTGGAGGACCCGGAGGCGCCCGAGAACCACCCGCGGGTGCTGAGCCTGTGGCGCTCCAACCTGCTCGGGTCCAGCGCCAAGGGCAACGAGTACTTCCTCAAGCACCTGCTCGGCACCGACCATGCGGTGACCGCCGCGGAGGCACCGCCGGACAAGCGGCCCGCCGGCATCGAGTGGCCCGAGCAGGCTGCCGAGGCCAAGCTCGACCTGCTCACGACGATCGACTTCCGGATGACCAGCTCGACGCTCTTCTCCGACGTCGTGCTGCCGGCGGCCACGTGGTACGAGAAGCACGACCTGAGCACCACCGACATGCACCCCTTCGTGCACTCCTTCACCCCGGCGATCGCGCCACCGTGGCAGGCCCGCACCGACTGGGGCATCTGGAAGGCCATCGCCAAGAAGTTCTCCAAGCTCGCCGTCGACCACCTCGGCACCCGCCGCGATGTCGTCGCCAAGCCGCTGTGGCACGACACCCCGGAGGCGCTGGCCACCGTGCACGGCGTGGTCAAGGACTGGCGCACCGGAGAGGTCGAGCCGGTGCCGGGCAAGACGCTGCCGGTGCTCGCGGTGGCCGAACGCAACTACCCGGCGACCTTCGAGAAGATGACCTCGATCGGCCCGCTCATGGAGAGCGTCGGGATGCTCACCAAGGGCGTGCCCTACGACGTCAAACGCGAGATGAAGCTGCTGCGGCGGCGCAACGGGGTGACCAAGTCCGGCGTCGGCGCCGGGCAGCCACGGCTGCGATCGGACATTCACATGGCCGACGCGATCCTGCACCTGTCGGCGACCACCAACGGTCACCTGTCGACCCACGGCTTCAAGAACGTCGAGAAGCGCACCGGCACCCAGCTGCACGACCTGGCCGCCGAGCACGAGGGCAAGCAGATCACCTTCGCCGACACCCAGGTCGCGCCGGTGCCGGTCATCACCTCGCCGGAGTGGTCCGGCTCGGAGTCGGGTGGACGGCGCTACAGCCCGTTCACCATCAACATCGAGCGGCTCAAGCCGTTCCACACCCTGACCGGCCGGCAGCAGTTCTACCTCGACCACGACTGGGTCATCGGGATGGGCGAGTCGCTGCCGGTACACCGGCCACCACTGAACATGACCACGCTCTTCGGCGAGGCCCCCGTCGGGCAGCAGGCTCAGCAGGGCGGCCAGCGGGCGGTGTCGGTGCGCTACCTCACGCCGCACAACAAGTGGTCGATCCACAGCGAATACCAGGACAACCTCTTCATGCTCTCGCTCTCCCGCGGGGGGCAGACGGTGTGGATGTCCGATATCGACGCCGACAAGGTCGGCATCAAGGACAACGACTGGATCGAGATGGTCAACCGCAACGGCGTCGTCGCCGCGCGGGCGATCGTGTCGCACCGGATGCCCGAGGGCACGGTCTACATGCACCACGCTCAGGACCGGCTCGTTGACGTGCCGCTGACGGAGACCACCAAGCGCCGTGGCGGAATCCACAACAGCCTGACGCGGATCATGATCAAGCCGACACACATCATCGGCGGCTACGCGCAGCTGGCCTACTTCTTCAACTACATCGGCCCCACCGGCAACAACCGCGACGAGGTCACCATGATCCGTCGCCGCGCCAACCAGGATGTGAGCTACTGATGAAGGTCATGGCCCAGATGGCGATGGTGATGAACCTCGACAAGTGCATCGGGTGTCACACCTGCTCGGTCACCTGCAAGCAGGCCTGGACCAACCGCTCCGGCATGGAGTACGTGTGGTTCAACAACGTCGAGACCCGCCCGGGCCTCGGCTACCCGCGTAGCTACGAGAACCAGGACGAGTGGAAGGGCGGGTGGATCCGCAAGGCCGACGGTCGGATCACGCTGCGCGCCGGCGGTCGCTTCCGCAAGCTCGCGACGATCTTCTCCAACCCGAAGATGCCCTCGCTGCAGGACTACTACGAGCCGTGGACTTACGACTACGACGTCCTGCTGCGTGCACCCGCCCAGAAGGACTTCCCGGTCGCCCGGCCCTACTCGATCATCAGCGGCAAGCCGATGAACGTCTCGTGGTCGGCCAACTGGGACGACGACCTGGGTGGCTCCAAGGAGCACGCGGTCAAGGACGAGATGCTCAAGGGCATCGAGGACAAGGTCCGCTTCGAGTTTGAGCAGACCTTCATGTTCTACCTGCCGCGCATCTGCGAGCACTGCCTCAACCCCTCGTGCGCGGCGTCCTGCCCGTCCGGCGCGATCTACAAACGCTCCGAGGACGGCATCGTTCTGGTCGACCAGGAGCGCTGCCGCGGCTGGCGGATGTGCATCTCCGGCTGCCCGTACAAGAAGGTCTACTTCAACCACAAGACCGGCAAGGCCGAGAAGTGCACCTTCTGCTACCCGCGCATCGAGGTGGGGCTGCCGACGGTCTGCTCGGAGACCTGCGTGGGGCGGTTGCGTTACATCGGGCTGGTGCTCTACGACGCCGACCAGGTCCTCGAGGCCGCCTCGGTCGAGAACGACAAGGACCTGTATGCCGCGCAACGCGCCTGCTTCCTCGACCCGGCGGACCCAGCGGTGCGTAAGGCGGCCCGCGAGGCCGGCATCCCGCAGGACTGGATCCGGGCGGCTCAACGATCCCCGGTGTGGAAGCTCATCAACACCTACCAGGTGGCGCTGCCACTGCACCCGGAGTACCGCACTCTGCCCATGGTCTGGTACATCCCGCCGCTGTCCCCCGTGGTCGACGTCATCCGCGACACCGGCCACGACGCGGAGGACGCTGGCAACCTCTTCGCAGCCATTGAGGCGCTGCGCATCCCCGTCGAGTACCTCGCCAACCTCTTCACCGCGGGCGAGGTCGCCCCGGTGGAGGCGGTGCTGCGCAAGCTCGCGGCGATGCGGTCCTACATGCGCGAGCGCACCCTCGGTCGCGAGCCCGGCCCGGCCATCGCCGAGGCGGTCGGAATGACCGAGGAGGACCTCTACGAGATGTTCCGGCTGCTGGCCATCGCCAAGTATGCCGACCGGTATGTCATCCCACCGGCCCATGCCGAGCAGGCCCATGCCCTCGAGGAGATCGCCACCGACTGCGCCCTGGACTACTCGGGTGGCCCCGGGATGGGCGGCAGCGGCCCGGTCGGTGAGGGCTCCGGCGCCCTCACCCCGGTGGCTGTGGAGAACTTCCGCATGCTCACGCAACGCCAGACCGCCGAGAGTCTCGTGTCGGGCGGCTCCAAGAAGGGGCGGGTCAACCTGCTCAACTGGGACGGCACGGGCATGCCGGACGGTCTCTTCCCCGACGGCACCTCGGCTGCCCGCGATGGGAAGGCCGAATAGCCATGTGGCGCAAGCGACTTCGCATGGCGACCAGCCATCGCCTCCCCGACGCCCAGCTGCGTGCAGCGTGGGCGCTGGCGGCGCTACTGCTGGAATACCCCAACCCGGAACTCGTGGCCAGGCTCCCCCTGGTGCGGCAGGCGGCCGCCGACCTGCCGGCATACCTCTGCGAGCCGGTATGCCGGCTGGCCGACCACCTGCGCACGACGCCACTGGAGCGCCTGCAGCGGGACTTCGTCGAGACCTTCGACCACACCCGCCGCGGCTGTCTCTACCTCACCTACTTCAGCTGTGGTGACACCCGCAAGCGTGGGGTCGCGCTCGTGCAGCTCAAGCAGGCCTACCGCCGGGCCGGGGCCGAGTTCACCTCCGACGAGTTGCCCGACCACCTGTGTGTCGTGCTGGGCTTCGGAGCGGAATACGACGTCGACGGCGCGTGGCGCATCCTCAACGACTACCGAGCGAGCCTCGAAGTGCTGCGTATCGCGTTGCAGGAGAAGGACTCTCCTTGGGCTGACGCCATCGTCACGGTGAGCCGCACGCTGCCCGAGCTCGCCGGTGACGACGCCGAGCAGATCGCCCGGCTCATCGAAGCCGGGCCTCCCGCTGAGGAGGTCGGCCTAGCCCCCTATGCCGCCGACCCGCGCCTCAGCGAACACCTCAATCCGCTGCCCGACTACCTCGCCGTTGGAGCCGACCGATGACGACCTTCCTGTGGGTCATCTTCCCCTACCTGTGCCTGACGTCATTCGTCGTGGGCCACTACTGGCGTTACCGCTACGACAAGTTCGGGTGGACCACCCGCTCGAGCCAGCTTCACGAGGACCGTCTGCTGCGCATCGGCTCGCCGCTGTTCCACTTCGGCATGCTCGGGGTCCTGGCCGGGCACATCATCGGCCTGGTCATCCCGCAGGTGTGGACCGACGCCGCCGGGCTGAGTCGACACGCCTATCACGTGCTTGCCCTGGCCGCGGGCATCCCGGCCGGTCTCGCGGCTGTCGCCGGATTGCTCATCCTCATGTACCGCCGCCGGATGACCGGTCCGGTTTTCAGCGCGACGACCAACAACGACAAGGCCATGTATGCCGTGCTCGGCGCCGTCATCGTCTTGGGCATCTGGAACACCATCGCCGGGTCCTGGCTGCAGTTCGGCGGGGAGTACAACTACCGCGACGGGGTGTCGCCCTATTTCCGCAGCATCTTCACCTTCTCGCCCCAGGCCGATCTCATGGCAGTGGCGCCGCTGGGCTTCCAGATGCACGCCGCCTTCGCGTTCCTGCTCTTCGCCATCTGGCCGTTCACCCGCCTGGTGCATGTCTTCTCGGCACCGGTCGGCTATCTCACCCGCCCCTACGTCGTCTACCGCTCGCGGGATGTGCGGCCAGGCGCCGGCGTGGGCACCCGGGCTCCCAACCCGGGCTGGGAGCGGAGCACCCACTGACGTGGCGTCCCCATCGAGCCCCCTACTCGGGTTGGACTATGCCGCGATTGTCCTGACCGGCGGGCGCAGTTCCCGGCTGGGCGGGACCCCCAAGGCGACCCTCGCCTCCGGCGGGCGGCCGCTCGTGGACCTCGTGCTCGATACGGTCCGTGACGCCCGGATGCGGGTCGTTGTCGGCGACGGCCCGGTGCTTCCTGGTGTCCTGGTAACCCAGGAGAAGCCCCGGTATGCCGGTCCAGCAGCGGCCGTCGCGGCTGGCCTTCACGCACTACGGGTCGCTGAGGTGACCTCCCCGTGGACCGTCGTGTTGGCCTGCGACCTGCCGGGCGTGCGCGACGGCATACCGCTGCTCCTCTCGGCGGCGACCGGTGCCGAGGTGCCGGATGACCGCGAGGGTGACACGACGTGCGACGGGTGGTGCCTGAGCGAGGACGGCCGGTTGCAGTGGCTGTTCGCGATCGTGCGGACCGCCGCGTTGCACCGAGCGCTCGATGCGCTGGGCGACCCGAGTAATCGCTCGATGGGCGCCCTGATGGGGCGCCTGACCTTGGGCGGAATCCCCGCCCCCGCAGCGGTGACGGCGGATATCGACACCTGGGAGGACGCTCACCGATGGTTACGACCGTGAGTGCGCAGCTCGAGTCGACGGTCCCGCCGACTCGGGCACACCACGATCTGGCGGCCGAAGAGGCCGACTGGCGCGAGTGGATTGACGCGGTGTGCGCCGATCTCGGCATCGGAGTGGGTGCGGTCGACGTGACCGTCATCCACGAGCTCAGTCGGATCGTCGCGCGCGGGGTGGCCCGCCCGTTGGCGCCGGTCAGCACCTTCCTGCTCGGTCTCGCGGTCGGCCAGGGCATACCTCGGGACGACGCCCTGGCCCGGATCGCCGCCCATGCCGGGTCGCGCCCGTGACCGGACGGTGGCAGCCCTGCACGTCGACCTCAGCGCTGCCAGGGTGCCGTAGCGGGCAGCAGCGCCTCGAACTCGGCGATGAGCGCGGCCTGGTAGTCACCGGCATACGTGCCCGCGAGGAACCGCGGCAGCGCCTCGGCGGTGAACCGCGCCCATGAGGCGGCTTCGTGCCCGGGATTGATCGGGTAGTAGAGGACGCCGGTCGTGGCGGCGGAGTCGCGGTCGCCGGGAGCGTCGCCGATGAGCAGGATGTGGTCGTCGGCGTACTTGCCCTTGGCCGCGTATTCGATGTGCTGGGCTTTGGTGCCCATCTCCTGGCCGGCGATGACCTTCATGTAGGAAGCCAGGCCGTGCTCGTGCCACTCCCGACGGAGGGCTTCCATCGGGGTCGCCGACACAGTCATGCAGTCGACGTGGGCCTGCATCG
Organism: Actinomycetales bacterium; assembly: GCA_016710385.1. Taxonomy (GTDB): domain Bacteria; phylum Actinomycetota; class Actinomycetes; order Actinomycetales; family Dermatophilaceae; genus Phosphoribacter; species Phosphoribacter freyrii. Next base: position 277,644 of record JADJVX010000011.1, on the reverse strand, counting down.
CCTCGAACGCCTCTCGCACACCAGGGAAGGGTGGGCAGCCGTGCACCATATCGGCGATCGCGGCGTTGACAGCCTTGCCCCACTCGATGCAGCGCTCAATCTCGGGTCCGGGGTTGGCTGCGGCGTAGTCCTCGATTCCTTTGTCCGACAACGGGAATCCGCTGGCGATGAAGGCCCTCAGCTCGTCGCCTGCCGGGACCTCGACGCCTCGAGCGGCGACCTCGGGGCGCTGGGCCAGGAGCTCGAAGACCCGGGCGAGAGCGATCCACCGGTTCTGACCGCGCGTCGTCGAGCCGAGGTTGACGAAGATCGCGGTCTCTCGGGCCAAGGTCGAGGCCGCCTGGAGATTCCAGTACTTGATGGTCGTCGGGGTGAAGCACTCCTGGTGCTTGATGTCCATGGCGTCGAAAGCACAGCCGTCGGAGTCGATGCCGACGAAGAAGGCTTTGCTGGGGGCGAAGTCGATGAGGACCTGAGCTGCGGCAGGAGGCGTGGACATGGTGCCAGTCCAGCGGGCGCGCTCCCGCCGAGGCCAGCGATTGCCTGCTGTTGCCACTGACCGAGGGTCCCCCTGCGCCGACCCCACCGACAGCGCGCCCTTCAGCCGCGCCGAAGCAGGGTGGCCTTGCCGAGATCGGCCTCCCAGACGATGTCGGGGAACTGCCCTTGCCAGGACGCCATCGCCTTGCGTTCGTCGGCCCGGATCGTGTCGTCCACGACGATCAGTGCTCCCGGCTGCAGACGGTCATAGAGCAGCGGAATCGCCGGGTAGCGGGTGTTCGCGTTCGGGATTCCGGGCGGGCCATCGATGATCAGCACGTCGATGGCGAGATCGTCGGGCAGCACCGACAGGTCGTAGTACTCATAGGTGCTTCCGTTGACTTCTTGCGCGACCAGCGGCGAGTAGAGCACGTCGGCATGATCGGCGACGCCGTTGGCCCGGAGCATGTCCCGGGTCTTCTGGGCAAACTCCGCGATGTGATCGAGCGAGACGCAGCGTCCTCGGCCGCTGCGGCTGATGGCCAAGGCCGTCCAAAAGGTCGAGGCCCCAGAGCCGAGTTCGAGCACCGTCAACGGACGGTCGTCGAGCAGCAGTCTGCCGGCAATGGCGCTCACGACAGGGACGGTGACGGCCCAGCCGCCGAGGCCGGGCAGAGCGATCTGGTCGGGGGCCAGCCGGTGCCGGATCTGCTGATACTCGGAGAGAACGTGCGGCATCTGCTCCAGGCTCACCCGGGTGGCCAGGAAGCCTCTTTCCACCGTGGTGTGAATCGCCTGGATCGCTCGGCGTCCACTCTCGGTGAGCTCCAAGACCTGGGCGAGCGCGTTGGAATCCGTGAGCGCCTGGGCGGAGAGCTGCTCGCGATGGCTCGCTTCGTGGATCTGGGATGCCAACGCGTCGATCTCGCGCATCAGGACGCTTTCCAAGCCGACGAGTTCGCGGCGCATCATGGATATCGCGGCGCGCATCATGGATATCGCGGCGCGTTCGCTCAGCGTCCAGACCTTCCACCTGGATGCCGAGCCGGTCCAGCCCGCGCGTCAACTCACCGGTGGCGTCCTCGATGAGCGCGATCACCTGCCGAATGCGTGGGTCCAGGCTGGTGGTGCGCAGATCCTGCACCTGCAGCGACAGCGCGTTTTCGGCCTTCGCTACCGCCTGGCCCACCGCGTGGGTGTCTCGGGTGAGGTCTGCCAGAGCACGCGAAAGCGGGCGGACTTCTTGACGAACATCGACCACGGCCTGCCTGACCTCGGCGAGCGATTCCGCGATGCCGAGAGCGCGCACCGCCTCGACCGCCTGGTTCGCCGCAACTGTCGCGTGGTGGCGCCCCATCGCGTTCATCATGCGCAACAACGAGTGCAGCAACAGCGGGAGCGGTGCGATGCACAGCAGCACACCCAGCACCGCCCAGGGCCAACCCCCGACGACGCCCGCGACCGCGACCACCGCGCCGGCCACCGTGACCAAGAAGGCCAGGGCCAGCGTCATCCGATAGCGACGCGTTTCACGCTGAAGTGGGGTCATCGTGCGCTGAGGTGGGGTCATCGTGCGCCTTCGGCAAGCTGGGTCAAGGTGGCCGCGATTCCGGCGAGGTCGCCGCGTCTGTTGTGATAGCGGGTCGGCTGCCGACTCAAGATGCTGCCGGGCTCAACGAGCGACCAGATCGGCACTCCAGCGCCCACGTAATCACTCACTTTCGACGGCAAATAGGGGTTGATTACGCGCCGGTGGGGGCCGGTCTCGGTGTCGGCGTCCATCACGAGCAGGCAGTCAAACCCGGTCAGAGTGCCGAGCATCGACAGGTAGGGCAGCTCGTCGTGTCGGGTCACGACCTGAGAAAGGCCGTGCTCGCCGATGGCCCGGCTCAGATCTGGATTGGCCGGAGAGTGGAGCTGCACCGCCAGCCGATCACGGACGGACCCATCCAGAGAGGCCAACGCTGTGAAGAGATCGCCCAGGCCGCGGTTGGGGTAGAAGGTGCCGAAATACCCGATGTTCACCTTGCCGTCCACCGGCGTGCGCGCCGGCGGGAACAGTGAGTAGAAGTGTGCCGGCAACGTCGGGTGGGGGCTGATCACTGCCTTTCGCCGGACTCGGTCGCGCAGCCGATCGTCTTCCAGATACGACAGCATGTACGTCACCTGATGAGGGTTGGTGAACAAGATCTCGTCGGCGAACGCGAATGCCACATGCTCGGCCCACGCGAAGACGCTGTCGACGGTTGGGTGCGCGAATCCGGCGTCGTCGAGCCGGTCGCGTAACGCGGCGACCACCGCACCGGGGGCGTCCGGGGTGATGCGCTCCTTGCCAGCCGCGTCGCGCCGGAGTGGATCCGAGAACTCGGCGGCCCAGCGCGGTCGTGGGGTGCAGCTCGTGACGTACCGCGCCGCCAACAGGTGCGATGCCGGCCACAACGCCCGGCTGTACACCTGAGTTTGCGGCCCGTGCACCACCTCGATCTGGGCGATCGCCTCGAGGCCATGGTCGCAATAGGCTTCCATGCCCGACCATGCACTAAACACCGGCGGATCATCCAGCACCGTATGGGTGGCGACAGCCGGACCGGACAACTGCAGCAACTGAGCATCGGTTCGTCGGATCGTGCTCATCGTGTTGCTCACCACGTTCCACTGCTTGCCCGAGAGGTAGGCGCGCTTGGCAGCGGTAATGGCGGAGGCGTCCGCGAAGGGCGGGAAGTTGTAGGAGAGCAGCAGGTGAGGGGTGGGGCTGTCCACCAGGGACCGCCAGGCCAGGCGACGCAGCCCGGATTCCTGGTAGGCCCGAATTACCCGTGGGTACTCATCAGGGAACTGATTCAAGAACCGCTGTGTGAAGCGTGTCTGAGACCTGATGAACGACTCCATGGTGCGGCGCAGGGGTTCCGGCGGGTCCTGGTCCAAGGCGCGCTCAAGGTGGCGCATGACCGCGAGCCGCTGCAGCACCGAGAAGGTGAAGTTGGGGTTCTGCCGTGACATCGAGTCGTCCCGGACGAGCCGGAAGTAGGTCGCTCCGCGATGTGCCGGAGTCGAGTCGAAGACGAGGCCGAAACGTGCGAAGAACGGCGCGAAGAAGGCGACGTCCTCGCCACTGTCGAGCTCCACATCGAAGGGAAACTGCCGGGCCAACTCGACATCGATCAGCTTGCAGGCCGCGAACCCCAGCGAAGCCGACAGCGCAAACCCGTCGTGGACGCCAGCCTCGTGACGCAGGGTCTGCGCGGTGATCGGGGAGGTGCGGTGCTCGCCGGTGTCCTGGTCGACGTCGACAACGTGGGCCAGCGGAACGACGCCCTCGCGGGCGCAGGCCAGCAGCTCCGACAAGAAGTTGGGCGACAGCCAGTCGTCGACGTCGACCCAGGTGACCCAGCGGCCCTGAGCCTGCCTGATGCCCTCGTTGCGCGCGTTGGGCAGCGATGCCATCTCCAGGTTGAGGTAGCGATGGTGCAGCTGTGGCGCTTCTGCGAAGACCCGTTCGCAGATCTCCGGCGAACCGTCAGCTTGGCCATTGAACACGACCAGAACCTCGAACCGATCCGGGTCGAGGTCTTGGGCGATGACCGAACGCAGCGCCGTTTCGATGTGCGCCTCTCCCTGGTGACAGGGGATCAGCAACGTGATGTCAGGAGTGTGTATGTGCGGTTCCCGCCAAATCGTGGAGAGCTTCTGCTGCCGCCTCCGGTTGGTGGGCGGTGGTGGTCTCCTACAAAGACCGGTGTCATCATCTCAGCTGAGCTGTGACGACGATGGGTGTTGTCAACATCGGAGACCACAGTTGCGACCCTCAGCTCAGGCCAGCGCCAGAACGCCAGCCCCGCGGGTTAGGGTGCCGCTATGGGCCACCCCTCGCCTCCCGAGCTGCTCGTGCTGCACGGGGTGCGGGTCGCGGGGTTCGTCGACACCGAGGTGCTCGCCATGCGGCTCATGCTGGCGCAGGACGTGGTCGCCGAGCTGCTCCTGGACGCACAAGCGCGCGGCTGGGTCAGCCGGCACAGCTTCGCCGACACCACCGGGTGGGCCGTGACCGACGCCGGCCGCGCCCATGACGAGGCCGCCCTCGCCGCGGAACTCGACGCGCACGGCATACGGCCGCTGGCCGAGCAGACCCACGAGCGCTTCCTGCCGCTCAACGCGCGATTCCTCACCGCGATGACCGATTGGCAACTGCGCCCCCAGCCGTGGGACCGCCTGGCAGCCAACGACCACACCGACTGGCGTTGGGACGAGCGGGTGCTGCGCACCCTCGGGCACATCGGCGCCCGGCTCGGAGAGCTCATGCAGCCCCTCGAGGACGCGCTGCCGCGCTTCCAGGGGTATGCCGTGCGCTACCGCCACGCGCTCGGGCGCGTGGAGCGCGGCGAGCGCGACTGGGTCGACGGCGTGGGCCGCGACTCCTGCCACGCGGTCTGGATGCAGGTGCACGAAGACCTCATCGCGACCCTGGGCATCGACCGCTCCTGACGCTCGGGCCGACGCCCCCCCCACGCAGACCCGGCAATTGGCGGCAACTCGTTGCTGCGCCACGGCATACCCGGTTGTCTTGCAGGTGAGCAGCAGCGGCCGTCGGGCCGCACCGAGACCTCAGGAGAGCAGTCATGGTCGACCTCACCGCCAAGCCCTATTTCCTCGACCCCGAGGCGATCGCCTGGGTGGAGGACACCATCGCCGGGATGACTGACGAGGAAAAGATCGGTCAGCTCTTCGTCAACATGGGTGCCAGCCGCGAGCCGGCCTATCTCGTCGACGCGCTGTCGAGCTATCACTTCGGGGCGGTGCGCTACAACCCCGGGCCGGCCGCCGACGTGCACGAGCAGAACCGCATCCTCCAGGAGAACTCGACGATCCCGCTGCTCATCGCGAGCAATGCCGAAGCCGGCGGCAACGGCGCCTGCACCGACGGCACGACCGTGGGTTTCCACATCAAGGTCGGCGCGACTCAGGACCCCCGCTGGGCCTATGAGCTCGGGCGCATCAGCGGCGTGGAATCGGCTGCCATTGGCTGCAATTGGGCGTTTGCGCCGATCGTCGACCTGCTGCGCAACTGGCGTAACCCGATCATCTCCAACCGGTCTTTCGGTGCCGACCCCGACCTCGTCCTCGAGTGCGGCAAGGCCTATCTGCGCGGCATGGCCGAGTCCGGCGTCGCCTGCGCGATGAAGCACTTCCCCGGCGACGGCATCGACGAGCGCGACCACCATCTCTCCTCGGCGGTCAACTCGCTGAGCACGAGCGAGTGGGACGAGACCTTCGGGCGCGTGTATGCCGGGATGATCGACGCCGGCGTGCAGTCGGTCATGGTCGGGCACATCATGCAACCGGCCTACCAGCGGCACTTCTCCCCCGACACCCCGGACTCGGGGCTGCTGCCCGGGTCACTGTGCAAGGAACTCGTGACCGACCTGCTCAAGGGTCAGCTCGGCTTCAACGGCGTGGTCGTCACCGATGCCTCACACATGGTCGGGATGACCTCGGCGATGAAGCGCTCGCGCGTCGTGCCGACCGCCATTGCCGCCGGGTGCGACCTCTTCCTCTTCTTCAACGACCCGGACGAGGACTTCGGCTACATGATGGCCGGCTACCGCGACGGCACGATCACCCCCGAGCGCCTGCACGACGCGCTGCGCCGGATCCTCGGCACCAAGGCGGCCCTCGGTCTGCACCGCAAGGCCAAGACCGACATCGTGCCGCCCGCCGCCGAGGCGCTGGCCCGGATCGGCTTGCCCGAGAACCGCGCGGTCTTCGACGAGATCACCGACCGCGCCATCACGCTGGTCAAGAACGTCGACCCGGCGATCCTGCCGGTCACCACCGAGCGCTACCCGCGGATCCTCGTCGTGCCGGTCAAAGGCCCCGAGAACGCTGCTGCCGCACTTTTCGGCGGTGGCGGCAACCCGCCGTGGGAGACCGTCGCCGCGATGCTGCGCGAGCGTGGGCACGAGGTCGAGGTCTTCGAGTCGGCGATGGATCGGCTGATGAAGCTCCCACCCGAGGAGCGCCACGCCGGCCTGATGGGCATGTATGCCGGTAAGGCACCGATCGCGGACTTCGTCGCCAAGTACGACCTCGTCATCAACGTCGCCAAGGTCGTCGGTGGGATGCAGCCGGTCGAACGGGTCATGTGGCCGGCCTCGAAGGGCACACCCGACCTGCCGTGGTACGTCCACGAGATCCCGACGATCTTCATGTCGGTGGCCGCGCCGTTCCACCTCGCGGACGCGCCAGCAGTCAAGTGCTTCGTCAACACCTACGACAGCGATGACCGCACCTTGTCGGCCACCCTGGCCAAGCTCGCGGTCGGTGCGGAGGCCTTCCACGGCGTCAGCCCGGTCGACGCCTTCTGCGGGATGGTCGACACCCGGATCTGAGCGCTTCACGCGCACCTGGCGGCACGGAACTCACGCACTGGGAGGTCACGCGCTGGGAGGTCACGCGCTGGGAGGTGCGCCGGACGGCATACCCGGACGTGGTGTGGCCTGGTCGTCGCGGCCTTGCACCACGAGGGCAGCCACGGCTGCGAGCTTGATGTTGAGCGCCTGGGAGGTCTTGCGCAGGATCGCGAAGGCCTCGTCGGCGGTGACGCGGTGGGCGGCCGTGAGCAGGCCCATCGCCTTGCCGATCTCGCGGTTGCTGGCCCGGCCGGCGCCCCCCCCCCCCCCCCCCCCCCCCCCCCCCCCCCCCCCCCCCCCCCCCCCCCCCCCCCCCCCCCCCCCCCCCCCCCCCCCCCCCCCCCCCCCCCCCCCCCCCCCCCCCCCCCCCCCCCCCCCCCCCCCCCCCCCCCCCCCCCCCCCCCCCCCCCCCCCCCCCCCCCCCCCCCCCCCCCCCCCCCCCCCCCCCCCCCCCCCCCCCCCCCCCCCCCCCCCCCCCCCCCCCCCCCCCCCCCCCCCCCCCCCCCCCCCCCCCCCCCCCCCCCCCCCCCCCCCCCCCCCCCCCCCCCCCCCCCCCCCCCCCCCCCCCCCCCCCCCCCCCCCCCCCCCCCCCCCCCCCCCCCCCCCCCCCCCCCCCCCCCCCCCCCCCCCCCCCCCCCCCCCCCCCCCCCCCCCCCCCCCCCCCCCCCCCCCCCCCCCCCCCCCCCCCCCCCCCCCCCCCCCCCCCCCCCCCCCCCCCCCCCCCCCCCCCCCCCCCCCCCCCCCCCCCCCCCCCCCCCCCCCCCCCCCCCCCCCCCCCCCCCCCCCCCCCCCCCCCCCCCCCCCCCCCCCCCCCCCCCCCCCCCCCCCCCCCCCCCCCCCCCCCCCCCCCCCCCCCCCCCCCCCCCCCCCCCCCCCCCCCCCCCCCCCCCCCCGCCCCCCCCCCCCCCCCCCCCCCCCCCCCCCCCCCCCCCCCCCCCCCCCCCCCCCCCCCCCCCCCCCCCCCCCCCCCCCCCCCCCCCCCCCCCCCCCCCCCCCCCCCCCCCCCCCCCCCCCCCCCCCCCCCCCCCCCCCCCCCCCCCCCCCCCCCCCCCCCCCCCCCCCCCCCCCCCCCGCCCCCCCCCCCCCCCCCCCCCCCCCCCCGCCCCCCCCCCCGCCCCCCCCCCCCCCCCCCCCCCCCCCCCCCCCCCCCCCCCCCCCCCCCCCCCCCCCGCCCCCCCCCCCCCCGCCCCCCCCCCCCCCCCCCCCCCCCCCCCCCCCCCCCCCCCCCCCCCCCCCCCCCCCCCCCCCCCCCCCCCCCCCCCCCCCCCCGCCCCCCCCCCCCCCCCCCCCCCCCCCCCCCCCCCCCCCCCCCCCCCCCCCCCCCCCCCCCCCCCCCCCCCCCCCCCGCCCCCCCCCCCTCCCCCCCCCCCCGGAGACGGTGCCCGCCGCACGCTGTGTGACGGCGGACACCGCCTGGGGATCACCAACCGGCGCCAGCCTGGGTCCCTACCTCACGACCTACCCGCGAGTCGGCACGGATAGCGCTCCGGGGCGCGGCCCTTTCCCGGGCTGCTGAAGGGTGGTCCGGGCGTACGGTGCGATCATGCGCGAGCCTGATGCCGTCTTCGCCGATCCGCGATTGGCTGTCCTCTACGACTTCTTCGACAGCGACCGCCGCGACCTCACGGCATACCTCGACATCGCCGCGGAACTCGGCGCGCGACGGGTCGTCGACCTGGGGTGCGGCACCGGCTCACTGGCGGTCCTGCTTGCCGCCCATGGCGTGGAGGCTATTGGCATCGACCCCGCGGTCGCCTCCCTCGACGTTGCTCGAGTCAAGCCGTATGCCGATCGGGTGCGCTGGGTTCATGGCGATGCCACGGCGCTGGACGTCGGCGACCAGCCGGTCGACCTGGTCGTGATGACCGGCAATGCGGCACAGGTCTTTGTCGATGACGGGGACTGGCACACCACGCTCGGCTGCGCCCGGACCTGGCTGGGCGAGGGCGGCTGGCTGGTCTTCGAGACTCGTCGGCCCGAGGCACGGGATTGGGAGTCGTGGGACGTGCCGCCGACCGAGGTCACGCTCCCCGACGGACGCCGCGCCACGGTGTCGCGCACCGTCACATCGGTCCACCTGCCCCTGGTGACCTTCGAGTCGGTGACAACGATCGACGGGGTCGACCTGAGGTCGCTCTCGACGCTGCGGTTCCGGGAGCAGGGGCAGATCATGGCTGACCTCGCTGAGCATGGATTCACCGTGAGTGATATCCGCGAGGCGCCGGACCGCCCGGGCCTCGAACTCGTCTTCCTCGCCCGCGCGAGGTAGGAACGACTGGCGGGGTCGATAGTTTGATGACATAGTTGTCGATAAGATGGTGACACCATTGTCGACAACCCTGGAGAAGTCATGACGACGACAGCCCTGTATCGCTCCGCGGTGGCCTACCTCGCCCTCGGACTCGCGGCCGGTCTCTACTACCGGACGCTGACCCACTCCCAGGAGTTCGATGGGGCCACGGTGCTCGGCCTGGCCCACACCCACCTGCTGGCGCTCGGCTTCCTCATCAGCCTCATCCTGCTGCTCCTCACCCGGACGGTGGCCATCCCCGCCGATCGCGTCTCGGGTGCGGTGACGTGGACCTATCACGCCGGTATGGCCCTCACCGCCGGCATGCTCCTGATCAAGGGCACCGGCGAAGTCCTCGGGTGGTGGGTCGACCGGCCGATGTGGGCCGGCATCTCCGGCACGGGGCACATCCTGCTGACGGTCGCCTTCGCGCTGGCGATGATCGCCCTCGGGCGGGGGCTCAAGGCGACGCCGGGACGCCCCACGCTCGCCGGGCAGTCCGACCCCACCTGACACGCCTGACACGCCTGACTCGCCCCGCTCCGACTGACCGTCGCGTCACCGCCCCGACCTCACGCTAGGCACATCCGGGGAGTCCCGTCACCAGCCGGTCACTGCCGGATCAGCTGAGCCGATCGACCGCCTCCCAGAAGGCCCGGCGAAGGTCGTGCCTCACCGAGTCCTCGAGGTAGTAATCGCCGATCCGGCTGGACAGATCCAACAGCAAGGCACGGTCGAGCTCGTTGGGGATCATCGGTCGATCCTGGCGCAACTGAGCGAGGTCGTTGGGTTTGGCCGAGGCCCGCCAGCCACTCACGACCTGGGCGACCACCTGCTCGATGAGCTCCGGCGGAGCGGACTCGTTGCCGCCCTGGAGGCTGCCTCCTCCCTCCGAGGACCACGCGACGCTGGCCGTCGCCGTCGCCGTCGCCGTCGCCGCCGACGTGACGGGCGTGCGGGGTGCGGGCGGAGGCGCGGGCTTGGGCGCCGAGGGGCCACGATCGACCCCCGGGCTGGCTGGACGGGGCGACATCGTCGGCAACGGCGGCTTCGGCGTGGCAACGGGGTGCGGGCCATCGCCCCGCGCCAACGCATCGGTATCGGTCCGCCCAGCTTTTGGCAGGGTCTCTGGGATTCCTGCGGGGCGCACCGCCCCGTCGATGACTGCTCGCTCAATCAACTCCAGGCCGTCAACAGCCTGTTGCAGGTGACGGGCCACCCCATGAGGACGGCCATCGACGGTGGGAACCCCCAACACGATCACTTGGAGTCCGTGCTGCTGGGCCTCCTCCACCGCCTCGGTCAGGTCGTCATCACCTGACACGAGATAGACGACGTCGACCACGCGGTTGCGTCCGTGGGTAGCCAGATCCAGACCGATCCGCAGGTCTACGCCCTTCTGGTCGCCCTGATGAGAGAGCCTGCCCAGCCGCAGCTTCACCCTCGGCATGAGACCGATGTCCTCTTGTGCCGCGTCGGGCAAGCCTCCCCGGAGCGCTCCCGCGTCGTACCAGTGCAGGCGCAGCAGCGGCAGCGCACTGGCGTTCTCCGCTTGGCTGATCAAGCCTCGGATCAGGCAGGCCGTGTCGACGTGCACCGCGCGGCGCAACGACGTTCCGGTGACCAGGGTCGCCGCCGCCGACAGGAGATAGCCGACGTCCACAAACACGGCGCAGTGTGGTCGCATGCGGCTCACTCTGGCACAGATCTGGCGATGTGGAAGGCCCCTGGCCGGCATACATGCTGGTCAGGGGCCTTCTGGCGCTGGTGGCAGGTGAAGGATTCGAACCTTCGTAGCTTTCGCGACGGATTTACAGTCCGGCTCCCGTTGGCCGCTCGGGCAACCTCCCGGTATGCCGTCCGGACCGGGCGGTCAGGATCGGGAGGGCCCGAGCGGGGCAGGGCGATGGGGTATTGCCCCTTGCCTGCTACCTGCCGAGATCCCACGGGTTGAGGCATCGCACGCCGAGCGGTTCGAAGTGCTTGACGTTGCGAGTGACGACGGCCATCTTGGCGGCCTCGGCGACGGCAGCGATGAGTGCGTCATCGAGCAGCGCCTGCTCCGGGACCGGGTAGGTAGCCAGGATCCGTGCCGCCGGCAGGTCGAAAGCGAGCACTCGGTCGGCGAAGGCCGGCAGGACCCGCTGTTCGAACCATCTGCGCAGGACGGTCCCCTGGGGCGCGTCGGACCGCTCTTTGGCGACGACACCTCGCTCGATCTCTGCGATGGTCAGCGCTGTGACGAACTGGTCGGCGACCGGGACCGACGCCGCCCACCTCTCTACGGCAGGGTGCCGGCCACGTACCCGCAACGCGGACACCACATTGGTGTCCAGGACGAATCTCACAGCTCAGGGGTCCGGGCGGTCAGGCCCAGCCGCTCGGGTTCGAATTCGATGTCGGCTCCCTCATGCGTGGCGAGGAGATCGACCATGGTGACCGGCTCGCGCCGAAGAGCCTCGGCGAGGATCTCCCGGGCCTCGGCCTCGAGCGACTGGCGGTGCTGATCGGCCCGCGCCCGAAGCGCCGCCTTGGTCCCAGCCGGAAGGTTGCGGATGAGGATCTGCTCCATAAAGACCACCTCCGATATCGAATGCACGATATCATGAAGCACGGGGCGTCCCGAAACGTCAGTCGGGCCCCTTCGGCCCGCCGGCCCCGTCACGGTCACGCCGTTCCGCCGATCGTGTCCCCGGACCGGTTGGCCGGTCCGACGAGGACCGGCGCGCCGGCCGGCAGGTCCGCAGCTCCGACCGAGTGGCCACGGTTGGCGTGACATGTCGAGTTGCTCAGGACCCGCATGACGAAGGCCCCTGACCGGCATACATGCTGGTCAGGGGCCTTCAGTGCACGTGGTGGCAGGTCAAGGATTCGAACCTTGGAAGCTTTCGCGACGGATTTACAGTCCGCTCCCATTGGCCGCTCGGGCAACCTGCCTGGTGCGCATGGAAGGATAGCAGCCAGTCCACAGCTGCCAAAAACCACCGCTCACGCCCCCGGAGGCGCCTCATGGCCGACTCGTCGTTCGACATCGTCAGCAAGTACGACAAGCAGGAGATCGCCAACGCCGTCAACACGGCAGCCAAGGAGATCGCCAACCGCTACGACTTCAAGAACGTCGGCGCGTCCATCGAGCTGTCCGGCGAGAAGATCGTCATGAAGGCCAACTCCGAGGAGCGCGTCAAGGCCGTCCTCGACGTGCTGCAGACCTGGCTGGTCAAGCGCAAGGTCTCGCTCAAGCACCTCGACGGCGCCGACGCCGAGCCGAAGCTCTCCGGCAAGGAATACCGCCTCGAGTGCGCCCTCAAAGAGGGCATCAGCCAAGAGAACGCGAAGAAGATCGCCAAGATCATCCGCGACGAGGGCCCGCGCGGGGTCAAGGCGCAGATCCAGGGCGACGAGTTGCGGGTGTCGAGCAAGTCCAAGGACGACCTGCAGGCGGTCATGGCGCTGCTCAAGGGCCAAGACCTCGACGTCGCCCTCACCTTCACCAACTACCGCTGACCGGTCACGCCGAACAAGCCCAGTCCGGCGAACCAGCGGCAGGGGGAAGGGCCCAGACTCGCTCGGGTGTCGCCACCGCTGCCCCCAGCAGGGGTATGCCGTGTGTCCGGCATACCTCGATGGCGATCTCGTGGGTATGCCGGTCGGCATCGGTGGTGTCGGCCCGGCCCGATCGCCCGATGACGACGACCAGACCCGATCCGGGCCTGGCGTGCGTGCTCAGCACCGTGGCGAGGGACTCGAGCGCCCTGCGCATCTGCGTGGCGGCGAAGGCGTCGGAACCCCACCGAACTGTGTCAGAAGCATTGCTCGGCAGCTCGTCGGGAGCTTCGACGAGGATCGGCTGGGTGAGCCGACCGGTCGGGCTGCACAGCCAGACGCTGAGGCAGCCCCGATAGCGATCACGGACTGTGACGATCAGATCGACCACGTCGGTGAAGACTGCGGGATCGGTGACCGGTCGTTGGGACCAGTCGAAGGGCAGATCGGTAAAGGCCACGCGGTCAGCCTGCCCGAATCCCGTCAGCGGCCGCTGAGGTTATCCACAGGCTGCCGGCCACCAGCGCTGCCGCGACGCCACCGCTTCGCGCAACGGCCAGGCCCGCTCCACATAGGCCCGCTGCAGCGCGGTCGGCAACCTCGGATCGGCCAGCGCCTCGTCGACACGCTCCACCGTCGCCGGCTCGACCACCGCCGGGAAGCCGAAGCGCAGCAGGTGGTTGACCGCATCGGCGCCCACCCACTCGAACATGCCGGGCAGCGCGGCGAGGAAGGGCCCGACATACTCCCGCACCAGCGCGGGATCGGGCGCCCGCCACAGACCGCGCGCGAGCTCGAGGTGTTCGTGGTTGGTCAAACCGGCGCTCGGCGACACCAGCTGATCGAACGCCCAGCGCTTGGCCGCAGGGTCGGGCATCGCTGCCCGGGCGAACAGGTAAGCCAGTCGGCCGGACGTCGACCGGTCGGCCGCTGCGTGGGCCTCCAGCTCTCCCTGCGACAAGGCCCCGGATGCAGCGAGAGAGGTCACGACAGCCCACCGGAAGTCGACATCGCCGACCAGCGGGGCCGGCGGCGTCTCGAGCCAGCCGCGCAAGAGCTCGGCGTCGGTGCTGGACCGGGCCACGAGCAGCGCCGCGACGACGGCCTGGCCGTCGAACAGCTGCGCTCCGTCGGCTCGTGCGAGCACTGCCTGCCCGGTCGCGGCCAGTCGCTCGAACTGCGCTCGCGCGCCAGACTCCGGCACAAACCGACGCACCAGGGCCACCAGGTCGTCCGCCACGACCTGCGCGAGCGCGGGATGGGTTTCCTGTGGCCAGCCCTGCTCGAAGGCAGCGATCGCCACCCGCGGGTCGATATACCCGCGCGCGGTGCCATCGGTGAGCGCCTGCCAGGCGACCGACCGAGCCAGCGGGTCGGCCAGCCTGCCGAGCACCTCCGGGAGCAGCCGCAGCGACTCGGGATCGAGGTCGAGGGCCGCCCAGGTGAGGTCGCTGCAGTTGGACAGGACCACCCGATCGCGCGCAGGCATGCTCAGCCCGGGGGCCGGCGTCAGGTTCGCCTCCACGACGACGCGGGCCACGTCCGCCGACACCGCACCCGTGGGTTGCACGGCATACACCCCGACGTCGAGCACGTGCGGACGGGCAGCCGGGTATGCCGTGGGAGGAGTCCGCACGACGCTCGCCAGACCGTCCGGATCCACCGCGACCGTGAGCGTGTCGCGCCCCGCCGTGAGCAACCACGCCTGCGCCCACGGCCGCAGGTCGCGACCACAGGCCGCACTCACCGCTGCGAGGAACTCATCGAACGTGCCGTTGCCGAAGGCATGCTCGCGCAGATAGGCCGAGACCCCGGCGATGAAGCCGGCGTCACCGGCATACGCGATGAGTTGTCGGATCGCGCAGGCACCCTTGGCGTAGGAGATGCCGTCGAAGTCCGCGAGCGCATCCTGCGCGTTGGCAGCCGCCCCTCCCGCCACGGGGTGCGTCGTCGGCGCGCGCTCGCCGGCATACCCCCAGGGCTTGCGCAGGATGCCGAAGTCGACCCACGCATCCGCGAATTCCGTTGCGCCGGTGAGCACTCGGTGCGCCAGATACTCGGCGAAGGACTCGTTGAGCCACAGATCATCCCACCACTGCATCGTCACGAGGTCGCCGAACCACATGTGCGCCATCTCGTGGACGACGGTGCGGCTGCGGCGCAGCACATCGGCCGGAGTCGCCGCCCCCCGGAAGAGCAGCGCGTCCCGGAGCGTGACGCAGCCCGGGTTCTCCATGGCGATCGCGTTGAAGTCGGGCACGAACACCTGGTGGTACTCCCCGAACGGATACCGGATGCCGAAGAGCCCGTGATAGGCGTCCAGCGCAGCCGTGGTGACCTCGAAGATCTGCGGCGCCCACCGCGCCAATTCCTTTGCCAGGGAAGCCCGTGCGTGCAGACCCAGGGGTATGCCGTCGTGCTCGCTGCAGATCGACACATAGGGTCCCGCACAGATGGCGACGAGGTAGGTCGAAATGGGTTGGGTGAGAGCGAGTTCCCACTCACCGGGCGTCAATTCTGTTGCAGCGCCGTTACCCACGACCACCCAGGGCCGCGGGGTCCGGACGTGCACGGCATACCGGGCTTTGAGGTCGGGCTGGTCGAAGCAGGGGAACACCGACGGTGCGGCATCGAGGAAGGACTGCTGATAGAGATAGGCCTCGCCGTCGGCGGGGTCGACCGCTCGATGCAGCCCCGACCCGTCGCGTCGGTAGGCCATCGTCGCGCGCACCCGCAGCTCGTTGTCGGCCCGGAGCGCATCCGCCGGCAGGGGCAGTCTCCCCTCCGCCCACGACTCCGCCGCCAGAGGTATGCCGTTGAGCGTCACCTCGTGCAGCCCGGCCACGCCGCCTGCGGGCGCGACGTCGATCCACAGCTCGTCCCCGCCAGCCGCGTCAGCACGCCCAGCGATGTCGGCGACCGTGAAGGTCACCGACGTCACCGATGCGAAGTGCTCCGGCCCCAGATCGAGGTCAAGAGCGATGTCATAGCGCTGGACCTGCAACAGCTGGGCCCGACGCTGGGCCTCGACTCGACCAAGACTCGACACCCGCCCGAGGCTAGTCCAGACGCAGCCGGTCGACGGTCAGCGGCCGCTCGCCATGCCCTGCGGGCCGCGGGCCAGGCCCTCCAGCCGGGCGATCCGCTCGTGCATCGGCGGGTGTGTCGAGAACAGTCGCGAGACGTCCTGGGCTCGGAACGGATTGGCGATCATCATGTGGCTGGCGTTGACCAACTGCTGCGAGGGAGCCAACGGCGCCCGGGCGACGCCCGACTCCAGCTTGCGCAGCGCCGAGGCGAGCGCCAGCGGGTCGCCGGTCAACCGCGAGCCATCCTCGTCGGCGTCGTATTCCCGAGTCCGGCTGATCGCCATCTGGATGACGGTCGCGGCAAAGGGCGCCAGCAGGGCCGTCGCAAGCATGGCGATCGGGTTGGGGCGGTTTTCGTCGGAGCCGCCGCCGAACATCCCGGTGAACATGAGCATCTGGGCCACCGAGGTGATGACACCCGCGACGGCCGCCGCCACCGAGGAGGTGAGGATGTCGCGGTTGTAGACGTGCATGAGCTCGTGCCCGAGCACGCCGCGCAACTCGCGCTCGTCGAGCAGGCGCAGGATCCCCTCGGTGCAGCAGACTGCGGCATTGTCCGGATTGCGGCCAGTGGCAAAGGCATTGGGCGCATCGGTCGGGGAGATGTAGAGCCGGGGCATGGGTTTGCCTGCGGCCGTGGAGAGTTCGCGGACGATCCGATACATCGCAGGCGCCTGAGCCTCGGACACGGGGTAGGCGTGCATCGCCCGGATGGCGATCTTGTCGCTGTTCCAATACCCGTATGCCGTCATCGCCAGACCCAGCAGCGCGCCGATCCAGATGTAGCGACCGCCGGAAATGACGGCGGCCATCCCGAGCAGCAGTGCCCAGATGGCCCCGAAGAGCGCAGCGGTCTTCAGACCGTTGTAGTGCTTGTGCATGTCCGGCTCAACGTCTCGCTTCCTCGGCCGTGTTCCCTGCCGTCGCACCCTCGGTGCCACGGGGCGGCTGCGGCAGCAACCCCGCCAGCCGCTCGCGATCATGCCGCAGCGCAGCGGTCGACGCCTCGGCCGGCGCCGCCTGCGCGACCCAGGCCAGGGCGTCGAACGGGCACACCTCGACGCAGATGCCGCAGTGCTGGCAGTGCCCCATGTCGATGACGAACTCATCGAGCACCGCGACCGTGCGCGCCCGGCCGCGCGGCGTCGGCGCGGGGATCGTCTCGGTGTGGCTCTCGATGTGGATGCACCAGTCCGGACACTCCCGCACACAGATCATGCACGACGTGCACTTGTCGGGGATGAGCGCCAACGTGCCCCGCCGACGCGCCGCGGGAAGTGGCCCGGCCGACGTTTCCGCCGCTTCCGCCGGGCTCATCGGGCACCGGGCCACGGGGTGTCGCGGCGGGCGACGAGCTCGCTCTCCTTGCGCAACGGCATACTCACCGGCTTGTGCTGTGTCGGCCCTGCTGGGTCCTCCGGCAACAGCAGCCGACGCACCCGCTCGCCCATCCCGTCATGAAACCCGGATAGCTCCAGCCCGAACTGCTCGGCGAGCTCGCGCTCGGGCCAGGCCGCACCGGCATACAGGGGCGTGAGGCTCGCGACCGACTCCCCGAAGGCGACCTGGGTGCGCAACCCCTGTGACCGCGGGCTCGGGTCCGCGCCCGCGGGAGTGTCGCCGCGCAGCACCCACAGCACGAGTTCCAGCCCCCCATCCACCTCGTATGCCGTGAGGGCATCGAAGACGTCGTAGCCGGCTTCCCGCAGTGCCGACGCGCCGATCAGCCATTCGTCGGCGGCGACCCGCGGCAGCGTGGTCACGTCGCTCATCGACGGCCCACTGTGTCGTCGAAGAGGTCCGTGAGGGCCTCGACGAGTGCGTGCGGCCGCGGGGGACAGCCGGGCACGAAGCGGTCGACGGGGAAGAGCGACTGGATGCCTTGGACCACGGTGGGCGAGTCCCAATAGGGCCCGCCGGTCGATGCGCATGCGCCGAAGGCGACGACTCGGGCGCCATCGGGCAGCCGCGCATGCACCTCGCGCAGCGTCGCAGCCATCGCGTGCGTCACCGTCCCAGACACCACCATGACGTCAGCCGAAGCCGGATCGGACTCCCCCAGACCGTCTGCCAGTTCGACCCCTAGTTCGGCCAGCGCCGACGCTGCGGCCAAGGATTCCAGCGCGCAGCACGCCACGGGGACGTGGAGTACGCGAAGCAGGGGCATCACCCCACCGTACCTGGGACCGTCCGGACCACTCGGAGAGTTTGTCAACTTTCCTGACTAAGACCCTTTACATCCGCCCGATTACGGTCCTACACTCGTGATGTCGGTCATAAACAGTCAGTTTCGGGCAGAAACGGAGGCCGGGATGTACGCAGCGGAACGCCAGCAACGGATCCTGACGGTGGCGCGCTCGGCAGGGCGCGTCGAGGTGCTCTCCCTCGCCGATGAGCTAGCCGTCTCACCCGAGACGATCCGTCGTGACCTCACCAACCTCGAGCGGGTCGGTGCACTCCGGCGAGTGCATGGCGGGGCCATCCCGGTCGAGCGGCTCGGCTTCGAACCCTCGGTCGCCACCCGCGCCGAGCGGTTCGTGGCCGAGAAGGAACGCATCGCCAAGGTCGCCCTGGATCTGGTGCCCGACGAGGGCACCCTGCTGCTGGATGCCGGCACGACGACACTGCGCTTGGCCGAATCGCTCCCTCGGGACCGCGAGCTCACGGTGGTCACCAACTCGCTGCCCATCGCCGCCGCCGTGAGCAGCAACCCGGCCATCCAGCTCTACCTGCTCGGCGGCCGGTTCCGCTCCCGCACCCAGGCGGCGGTCGGCGAGTGGTCGCAGAACATGCTGGCCGAGCTCACCGTCGATGTCGCTTTCCTCGGCACCAACGGGGTCTCGCCGACCCGTGGCCTCACGACGCCCGACCCCTCGGAAGCTCTCAGCAAGCGCGCCATGGTCGCCGCAGCCCGCCGCTGCGTGCTCCTGGCCGACTCCTCCAAGGTCGGGGCCGCGCACTTCTGCCGGTTCGCCACCTTGGACGACATCGCCGTCTTCGTCACGGACACCGGTCTGGACGAAGACACCGCAACGGATATCGAGTCACTCGGACCGGAGGTCATCCGCGCATGATCGTCACCCTCACCCCCAACCCCAGCATCGACCGCACCATCTCGGTGACCGAGCTGCGTCACGGCGAAGTCAACCGCGCCACGGACAGCCGGATCGACCCGGGCGGCAAGGCGATCAACGTCGCCCGGGCGCTCACCGCCAACGGCACCGACGCCGTCGCGGTGCTCCCGACCGGCGGCCCCGAAGGCCGGCTCATGGAGGCTCTGCTCGGCCGGTCGGGCACGGCATACACCGCCGTCCCCATCACCGGCACCACCCGGATGAACGTCGCGATCATCGAGCCGGACGGCACGACGACCAAGGTCAACGAGCCCGGACCGACGCTGGCGGCCGACGAGATCGAGGCCCTGCTGGCAGCCGTGGACAGCCACCTCGCCGACGGCGCGCACTGGCTGGTCGGTTCCGGATCGCTCACCCCAGGCCTGATCGAGGACTTCTACGCCACCCTGGTGCGCCGCGGCCACGCCGCCGGAGCCAAGGTCGCCATCGACACCTCGGGCCCGTCGATGGCCGCCGCGGGGTCGGCCCACCCCGACCTCATCAAGCCCAACCACGAGGAGCTCGAGGAGCTCGTCGGCGCGCCGATGCGCACCCTCGGCGATGTCGTCGCCGCAGCGCAGCGCCTGGTCGCCGGCGGCATCGCCACGGTCGTCGTCAGCCTCGGCAAACACGGCGCGATCGCGGTGAGCTCGGAGGGGGTCTTCCAGGCCAGCGGGCACGTCGCCCGCCCGGTCTCGACGGTCGGGGCCGGCGACTCGCTCCTGGCAGGTTTCCTGCACGCGGTATGCCGTGACGCCGGCACTGCGGAAGCGCTCGCCACCGGCGTCGCCTGGGGCTCGGCCGCCGTGAGTCTGCCCGGCAGCCGGATGCCCACTCCCGAAGACGTCGCCGCCATCGCGGTGACCTGCAGCACCGATATCGACCTGTCTCTCTCACTCACCGACTAGCCGCCCGGCTCCCGGACGGCGCGCACCACCTGGATCCGCCCTCTCCCGACGCTCACCACGATCCGCCGACCCTCACCGAGAACCCCCGACTCCTCTTCGGCCCCCAGGCAGACCACGATCACAAGGAGTATCGATGTCCCTCATCACCGAAGCGCAGGTCGTTCTCGACCTCGCCGGTGCCGACCGTCACGAGGCCACGAGGACGCTCGCCGCGACCCTCGTCACCTCGGGTCGGTGCACCGATCTCGAGCAGTTTGTCGCCGACGTGGCCACCCGCGAGGCGACGATGGCCACCGGCCTTCCCGGCGGCATCGGCATCCCGCACGCCCGCAGCGCCGCCATCACCGAGCCGTCGCTCGCCTTCGGGCGCATCGACGGCGGCCTGGACTGGGGCGCCAAGGACGGCCCGGCCGACCTTGTCTTCCTCATCGCCGCACCCGAAGCGGGTGGGGACGCGCACATGCAGATGCTGCCCAAGCTCGCCCGCGCGCTGATGAAGAAGGACTTCGTCGCTGCGCTGCGTGGCGCGACGACCAAGGCCGAGGTCGTGGCGCTCGTCAACGACGCGGTTGCGCTCGACCCCGCCGCGGCGCCGGCCCCGGCCCACCCACACTGCGGCGGCAGCGCCCGCCGCCGCCCCCGCCGCCGCCGCGACCGTCTCGACCTCTGACCGAAAGGCCGCCCCGATGCGCTTCGTCGGCGTCACCTCCTGCCCCACCGGCATCGCCCACACCTATATGGCGGCCGAGTCCCTCGAAGCCGCGGCCAAGGCGGCCGGCCACTCGATCACGGTCGAGACCCAGGGTTCGGCCGGCTCGGAGCCGCTGGCCCAGTCGGTCATCGACACCGCGGACGCCGTGATCTTCGCCCATGACCTGCCGGTCAAGGACGTGCACCGCTTCGCCGGGAAGCCGACCGTCGACGTGGGCGTCAAGCGGGCCATCTCCGACGGCCCGGCGCTCATCGCCCAGGCCGTCGCCGCGGTGAGCAACCCGGCGACTCGTTCGGCGGCCGCTTCGGCGCCGACGGGTGGGCTGGTGACCAAGGTCGACGCCACCGCGAGCCTGGGCACCCAGATCCGCCAGTGGTTGATGACCGGCGTCTCCTACATGATCCCGTTCGTCGCCGCCGGTGGCATCCTCATCGCCCTCGGCTTCATGCTGGCGACTGCGGCGCTGGGCAAGAACGGGCCGGTGGACATCACGGCATACGACATCAACCTGCCCAAGGACCTGCCGCACAGCATCATGCACAGCTTCAACCCGATGAGCCTGACTTGGTGGGCCGCTCTGCTGTTCCGGGTCGGCGTCGCCGCCTTCGGCTTCCTCGTCCCGGCGCTGTCCGGCTTCATCGCTTATGCGATCGCCGATCGTCCGGGTTTGGTGCCCGGCTTCGTCGGTGGCGCCATCGCCGGCACGACCGGCGCCGGCTTCCTCGGTGGTCTGATCACCGGCATCCTCGGTGGTCTGGTCGCACGCTGGATCAGCCGCTGGAAGGTCGCCAAGGGCGTACGCGGCATCATGCCGGTCGTCGTCACCCCACTGTTGTCCACGCTGATCGTCGGCGGCCTGTTCATCATCGTGCTGGGACGTCCGATCAAGGCCCTCATGGACGCCCTGACCAACGGCCTCAACGGCATGGGTGGCAGCAGCCTGGCGGTGCTCGGCCTCATCCTCGGCGCCATGATGGGCTTCGACCTCGGTGGGCCGGTCAACAAGGTCGCCTACACCTTCGCCACCACGGGCCTGGCCACCACCGGACTGGCTCAGGACGCCACCCAGTACAAGATCATGGCCGCCGTCATGGCCGCCGGAATGGTCGCCCCGCTGGCGCTGGCCCTGGCCACCACGCTGCGCCCGAAGCTGTTCACCGAACCCGAGCAGGAGAACGGCAAGGCCGCCTGGCTGCTCGGCGCGTCGTTCATCTCCGAGGGTGCGATCCCCTTCGCCGCCGCCGACCCGGCTCGGATCATCGCCTCGTCAGTCGTCGGATCGGCGATCACCGGCGCGCTGTGCATGGCCTTCGGTGCCACGTCGATGGCCCCGCACGGTGGCATTTGGGTGGCACTGCTCTTCGGCAACTTCCTCGGCTTCCTCATCGCCCTCGCGGTCGGTGTGGCGGTCATGGCCCTCATCGTCATCGCCCTCAAGCAACGCGACCACAGCGCCGCCGCCGCTCGCATCGCGGCCTAATCCACGGCATACGCTGCATCGAACCGACCGAAAGGAAACCCGCACATGGCCACCCGCACCGTCACCATCGCCTCGTCCGTGGGGCTGCACGCCCGGCCCGCCTCGCTCTTCGTGCAGGCCGCCGGAGAGAGCGGTCTGGACATCGAGATCGGCCGCCCCGGCGAGGAGGCCGTCGACGCGACGAGCATCCTCGGCGTCATGGCCCTCGGAGCCAAGCACGGCGAAGAGGTCGTCCTCACTGCAGAGGGCGAGGGCGCCGACGAGGCGCTCGACGCTCTCGTCACGCTGCTCTCCCGCGACCTCGACGCGGAGTAACGAGACCCCCACACGCGCAAGGGGCCGGACCGGCATACCGGCCGGCCCCTTGCTGCACCTGACCGCGACCCGCTCTCCCCACCCAGCCCCCGCACTCCGGCAAAGGACCGCTCATGTCGAACTCCACGCAGAACCCCCGCGGCATCGGGGTCAGCCCGGGTGCCGCCGTCGGGCCCGTCGTCCAGGTGCGCGCCCACGTCCGCCCGCCCGAACACGAGCCCGCAGCCGCCGACCCGGTGGCCGAACACGCCCGCATCAAGGAGGTCTTCGAGTCCGTGGCCCGCACCCTCGAGGAGCGCGCTGCCGGTGCCGACGAGACCGCCCAACAGATCCTCACCGCCACCGCGCTCATCGCCCGGGACAAGGGCCTGGCCAAGGGCGTGCTCAAGGAACTCAACGCAGGCAAGGGCCCGACCCGCGCGGTGACCGACGCGGTCGGCACGTATGCCGCGCAGTTCGAGGCGCTCGGGGGCTACTTCGCCGAGCGGGTCACCGACCTCAAGGATGTGCGCAACCGCGTCGTCGCGCGGCTGCTCGGGCAGGAAGACCCGGGGGTGCCGGAGTTCCACGTGCCGAGCGTCATCGTCGCCCACGACCTGGCTCCCGCCGAGACCGCCACCCTCAACCCGACCCTGGTCCGGGCGATCATCACCGAGGCCGGCGGGCGCACCAGCCACACCGCCATCCTCGCCGCCCAGATGGGCATCCCCGCGGTCGTCCAACTCGTCGGGGCCCGCGACATCCCGGCGGGCACCATCGTCGCCGTCGACGGTGACTCCGGCGAGGTCACCATCGACCCGAGCCCGGCATACCAGCAGGAACTCGTCGGCAAGCGCGAGCGTCGCCGCACGGCGCTAGCCGGCTCGTCCGGGCCCGGCCGCACCGCCGACGGATACCCGGTCAAGCTGCTGGCCAACATCGGCGGCGTCGAGGACGCCCAGAGCGCGGCCGCCCAGGATGTCGAAGGTGTCGGGCTGTTCCGCACCGAGTTCGTCTTCCTGTCGCGCGACACCGCGCCCACGTTGGAGGAGCAGACCGACATCTACACCAAGGTCTTCCAGCCGTTCGGGTCGCGCCGGGTCGTCGTGCGCACGCTCGATGCGGGCGCCGACAAGCCGCTGGCCTTCGCCGATCTCGGCCCGGAGGAGAACCCGGCCCTGGGCAAGCGCGGCCTGCGCCTGTCCGCACTACGCCCCGAACTGCTCGACACCCAGCTCGAGGCCCTCTCCAAGGCCGCCAAGGCCACCTCGGCCGAGGTCAAGGTGATGGCCCCGATGGTCGCCACCGCCGAAGAAGCGGCGTGGTTCGCGCGCCGGGTCCGCGAGAACGGGCTGCCCTCGGTCGGCGTCATGATCGAGGTCCCCGGTGCGGCGATGGCCGCCCGCCACGTTATGGCCGAGGTCGACTTCGGCAGCCTCGGCACCAACGACCTCGCGCAATACACCATGGCAGCCGACCGGATGGAGGGTGCGCTCTCCGACCTGCTCGACCCGTGGCAGCCGGCCGTGCTCGCGGTCATCGGTGCTGCCTGCGAAGGCGCCAAGGTCGCCGGCAAGCCGATGGGTGTCTGCGGGGAGGCCGGCGGCGACCCGCTGCTCGCGCTCGTGCTCGCCGGTCTCGGCGTCAACTCGCTGTCGATGGCTCCGTCGAAGGTCGGCATCGTGCGTTACGCGCTCGGGCTGCACACCATGGCCGTCTGCCAAGGCATGGCCACGGCCGCGCTGGACGCCCGCACCGCGACCGACGCCCACGACGCCGTCCTGGCGTTGGCCCACGAAGACTTGGCGGCGCTTCTGTAACCCGGGGTGAGGGCTTCGTGTTGACACTAGGCATCGACATGCAGGTCGTGTAGCACGGGTTCAGTGCTACACTGATGCATGGCCAACCTTACGATCAGCGTGGACGACGCCACGCTCAAGCGGGCGCGGCTGCGGGCAGTGCAGCGAGACGAGTCGGTCAACGCGTTCTTGGCTGATGCCCTGCGGCGTTATGCGGACGGGGGCGAGCGGCCCGAGCCGATGAGCGCCGTGCTTTCCGCGGCGCGTCGGTCTGGCTACGGGTCCGGTCCGCAGGGCCGCCAGTGGACCCGAGACGACGCGCACCGTGGCTGACTTCACGGTGGTACCGGTCGATGTAGGCTGGTGGTGCGGCTTCGACCGCTGCAGCGCCAGAGAAGACCTGCCCGCGCCCAGGACCTGTTGGCTGCCCACCCTGACGCTGTGATCAGCACGCAGGTCCTGCTCGAATGGTTCGCCGTCGTGACGCGCACGTTCGCCCCGCCCATGCCGCAACCGGAGGCGGCCTCGGTGATTGCCGAGCTCGCCTCCCTCACGGTCCTTCCCGGTCGATGCGGAACTCGTCGTGCGGGCCGCTCAGTCCGCTGCTGCCCATCAGCTGTCGATCTGGGATGCCATGATCCTCGAGAGCGCCGCGCCGCTGTGGCGGCTCCCCGAGCATGGCGGGTCGGAAACGGACGGATGCTGGTGGACGGCCGATGGCACGTGCGTGTCTCGACGACAGCCCTCAGTCGGGCCGATCTCAGGACCGGAGCCGGGCCTGGGGGCGACCGGACGGCATACCCTGCGGGAATGGACTCTCCCGAAACCGCCCGGTATGCCGGCCCGCTGGCCGGGGTGCGCATCGTCGAGCTCGCCGGGATCGGACCCGGACCCTTCGCCGGCATGGTGCTGGCCGACCTCGGTGCCGACGTCATCGGGGTCGACCGGCCCGGCGGGGCGGGCCCCTTCGACCTGGCGGTGCTGCGGCGGGGACGGCGCTCGATCTGCGTCGACCTCAAGTCGCCAGAGGGACGCGAGATCGTCCTCGACCTCGTCGCGAGCGCAGATGCGCTCATCGAGCCCTACCGCCCGGGCGTCATGGAACGCCTCGGGCTCGGCCCCGACGTGTGCCACGAGCGCAACCCACGCCTGGTCTACGCGCGGATGACCGGGTGGGGGCAGGACGGCCCACAAGCCCGGTATGCCGGTCACGACCTCACCTACACGGCCACCTCGGGCTTGTTGTCGGGTGTCGTGCGGGACAGCGGCGATGGCACGCCGCCCCGGCCGGTGCTGCCCGGTCCCTATCTCGGTGATGTCGCCGGGGGCGCCTTGCTCATGGTCGCCGGCCTGCTCGCGGCGCTGCTGGAGGCCGGACGGACCGGCTCCGGCCAGGTCATCGACGCTGCGATCTGTGACGGCGCGTCGTATCTGACGACCTTCACCCATGCCCTCATCGCCGGCGGGATGTGGAGTGGCGCGCCGGGGCACAACGTCCTGGACACCGGCGCACCGTTCTACGAGGTCTACGAGTGCGCCGACGGCCGGCACCTGGCGATCGCGGCCCTGGAGCCGGCGTTCTACGACGAGTTACTGACCCGACTCGAGGGCGAGCTGCGCGACGTGCCCGGCAGCGGGTTCCCGCTGGCTGCCGACGACCCACGGCATACCGCCCACCGCCTCGACCAAAGCCGATGGCCGGAGGCAAAGGTCTTGTGGGAGAAGCTTTTCCGCAGCCGCACCCGCGACGATTGGGCGAGTCTGCTGGAACAGTCCGACGCATGCGTGGCACCCGTCCTCGACCTGGCCGAGGCCAGGAGCCACCCCCATCTCGGCGCGCGGACGGCATACCGCGACGTCGGGGGCCAGTGGCTGCCGCGACCCGCACCGCGGTTCGGCACCGACCCCGCTCCGGCGCGGCCTCCGGTCACCCCCGGCACCGACACCGACGAGGTGCTGACGAGCCTGGGCCGCACCCTTGAGCAGGTCGCCGCGCTGCGCGCGGGTCGCGTCGTGAGCTAGCCCTTCCACTGGGCGAGATTCGCCCTACCATGGTCGAGGCATCGCGGCCTTCCGCGACACCATTTCTGGCGGGAGCAAGGACACCGAGGACACGATGAACAAGCCTGTGCGCCAATTGGATCGGGTGGTCATCCGCTTCGCCGGCGACTCCGGCGACGGCATGCAGCTGACCGGTGACCGGTTCACCTCCGACTCGGCCGTCGCAGGCCACGATCTCGCGACCCTGCCCAACTTCCCCGCCGAGATCCGCGCCCCTGCCGGGACACTCCCGGGGGTATCCAGCTTCCAGTTGCACTTCGCCGACCACGACGTGCTCACCCCCGGCGACGCCCCCGACGTGCTCGTCGCGATGAATCCCGCTGCGCTCAAGGCCAATCTGCGCGACATACCGCGCGGCGCGACGATCATCGTCGACACCGACGAGTTCTCCCGCCGCAATCTCGGCAAGGTCGGGTATGCCGTGTCGCCCCTGGACGACGGATCGCTCGAGTCCTATCACGTGCACCCGCTGGCGCTGACCTCGCTGACCGTCGACTCGCTGGCCTCGTTCGAGCTGTCCCGCAAGGACAAAGAGCGGGCCAAGAACATGTTCGCCCTTGGCCTGTTGTCCTGGCTCTACACCCGACCGCTGGAGTCGACCGAGGAGTTCCTGCGGCGCAAGTTCGCGACGAAGCCCGACATCCTCGCCGCCAATATCGCTGCGCTGCACGCCGGTGCGCACTACGGCGAGACCACCGAGGACTTCGCGCACACCTATGCGATCGCCCCCGCGACGATGCGAGAGGGCACCTATCGCAATATCACCGGCAACACCGCGTTGGCCTATGGCCTGGTCGTCGCGGCTCGCCGAGCGGGCCTGCCGCTCGTGCTGGGCAGCTACCCCATCACGCCGGCCACCGACATCCTGCACACCCTCTCCGGGCTCAAACGGTTCGGCGTGACGACGATCCAAGCCGAGGACGAGATCGCCGGCGTCGGGATGGCGCTCGGCGCGTCGTTCGGCGGGGCGCTCGGGGTGACCTCCACCTCCGGCCCGGGTCTGGCCCTCAAAGCCGAGACCATCGGCCTGGCGGTGTCGCTCGAGTTGCCGCTCGTCGTCGTCGACGTCCAGCGCGGCGGGCCCTCGACCGGCCTGCCGACCAAGACCGAGCAGGCCGACCTGCTCCAGGCGATGTTCGGCCGCAACGGCGAGTCCCCGGTCGCTGTCATCGCGCCGCAGTCGCCGGTCGACTGCTTCGACGCGGCCATCGAGGCGACCCGGATCGCCACGGCATACCGGACTCCCGTCGTGCTGCTGTCCGACGGCTACCTCGCCAACGGTTCCGAGCCGTGGCGGCTGCCCGAGATCGCCGACCTGCCCGACCTCACGGTGACCTTCCAGACCGAGCCCAACGCCGTCGACGACTTGGGCGCTCCGGTCTTCCACCCCTATACGCGTGACCCGCAGACACTCGCGCGGCCGTGGGCGGTGCCGGGCACGGCAGGGCTGGAGCACCGCATCGGGGGCATCGAGAAGGCCGACGTCACCGGCGTCATCGCCTACGATCCCGACAACCACGAGCGGATGACCCACCTGCGCCGCGACAAGGTAGCCGGCATCACCGCGTCGATCCCGGCGCTCGAGGTCGACGACCCCGACGGCAATGCCCGGGTCCTCGTGCTCGGCTGGGGATCGACCTATGGCCCGATCCATGCGGCGGCCCGATCGGTTCGGCGGCACGGCATGGCGGTGGCGCGGGCGCACCTGCGCCACCTCAATCCCTTCCCCAGCAACCTCGGCGAGGTGCTGCGCAGTTACGAGCGGGTCATCGTGCCGGAGATGAACCTCGGCCAGCTCGCCCTGCTGCTGCGCGCCCAGTTCCTCGTCGACGTGCAGTCACACACGGCAGTGCGTGGCCTGCCCTTCACCGCCGGCGAACTCGCCGACGTCGTCACCGCAGCGATTCATGCGCTGCCCGAACCCGCCGCGGAGCATGCCCGATGAAGCTCGACAACCCCGGCCTGGGGCACTCCGGTTTCGGTCACCCCGGACACACCCTCGGTATGCCGTCCACCGGCACCTCCCGGGTGCCGTTGCTGGCCCCCGATGCGCCCGCGCAGACCCGCAAGGACTTCACCTCCGACCAAGAGGTGCGCTGGTGTCCCGGCTGCGGCGACTACGCCATCCTCGCGACGATGCAGGGCTTCCTGCCCGAGCTCGGGCTGCGGCGGGAAAACATCGTCTTCATCTCCGGGATCGGCTGCTCCTCGCGGTTCCCCTATTACCTCGACACCTACGGCATGCACTCGATCCATGGCCGGGCGCCGTCGATCGCGACCGGGCTGGCCACGAGTCGGCCAGATCTGTCGGTGTGGGTCATCACCGGTGACGGCGACGCGCTGTCGATCGGCGGCAACCACCTCATCCACGCGCTGCGCCGCAATATCAACATCACGATCCTGTTGTTCAACAACGAGATCTACGGTTTGACCAAGGGGCAATACTCCCCCACGTCGGAGCAAGGCAAGGTCACCAAGTCCTCGCCGTTGGGGTCGGTCGACACCCCGTTCAACCCGGTGTCGTTGGCGCTGGGTGCGGAGGCAACCTTCGTGGCGCGCACCATGGACTCCGACCGCGCGCATCTGTCCGGCGTGCTGCGGGCAGCTGCCGAACACCGTGGCGCGGCCCTGGTCGAGATCTACCAGAACTGCCCCATCTTCAACGACGGCGCCTTCGACGTGCTCAAGGACCGCGCCGAGTCGCAGCGTCGGATCTTCCACCTGCGTGCGGGCGAGCCGATCTCCGCCGGTGGCCAGGTGGTCATCCGCGACACCGACAATGAGTTGCGCATCGTCGCCGAGGGCGAGGCCGACCCGCAGCGGATCGTCATCCACGACCCCAGCGCCGCCGACCCGTCGACGGCCTTCGCCCTGTCGCGGCTGTCCGAGTCGACCCTGTCGCACGTGCCGATGGGGGTGTTCCGTTCGGTGAGCCGCCCGGCATACGACGATCTGGTCCGGGGGCAGGTGGAGATGGCGGTGGCGCAGGCCGGTGGGCCGGCGACCGACGCCGACCTGGCGGCACTGCTTGGCGGTCACGACACCTGGACCGTCGGAGCGTGACCTCGGCCTGGCCTACCGATCCCCCGAATCCGAACGCCCCCCACCCCGAAGCCGGCCGCGGCGCCCTCTACGGGCTCACGGCATACCTGCTCTGGGGGTTCTTCCCGCTCTACTTCCACGCGCTCGGGCCGTCGGGGCCGCTGGAAGTGCTGGCCCACCGAATCGTGTGGAGCCTGCTGTTCTGCATCGTCGTGTTGGTCATCGGGCGGCGCTGGGCCTGGCTGCGGCCCTTGCTGGCGCGGCGCAAGCTGCTCGTCGGGCTCACCGTCGCCGCGCTGGTGCTCGCCATCAACTGGGGTGTCTATGTCGGCGCGGTCCTGGCCGGGCACACCAGCGAGGCGGCACTGGGCTACTTCCTCAACCCGCTGCTCACCGTCGCACTCGGAGTGGTCATCCTCGGTGAGCCACTGCGACGGCTGCAGTGGGTGGCGGTCGCGATCGGCGCGGTGGCCGCGGGCTACCTCACCGTCGTCGGCGGCAGCCTGCCGTGGATCGCGCTCACGCTCGCGTCATCCTTCGCGCTCTATGGCCTGATCAAGAAGCGCGTCGGTGCGAGTCTGCCGGCGCTGCACGGCCTGACCGTCGAGACGGCCGCGCTCTTCCCGGTGGCCCTGGTCCTGCTGTGGATGGTGTCCCAGGGCGCCGACCTGGCCAGCACCGGCGGGCAGCAGCAGGCGGGGTCCACCTTCCTCGGCTTCGGTGGGTGGCACACCACACTGCTGCTGCTCACCGGGCCGGTCACCGCGATCCCACTGCTGCTGTTTGCCTCGGCCGCGCGCCGGGTGCCGCTCGTGACGATCGGGCTGTTGCAGTTCCTCACGCCGGTCATGCAGTTGCTGTGCAGCCTCATCCTCGCCGAGACGATCAGTGCCGCGCGCTGGGTGGGCTTCGCCATCGTGTGGCTGGCGCTCGCGGTGCTCAGCGTCGACTCCTGGCGCGCCCGGATGCCGTCGGCACGCCGACCGTGACGACCCCCTCGACGGCGCCCGCGACCGCGACCGAAACAGCTGCCGCCGTCCTGATTTGGCGACGCGGTCGGGCCGCTCAGCCGACGCGCTCGACGACCTGGTCGACCAGAGCCACCAGGGCCGCGCGGGCGTCGGTGTCGGGCAAACCGGCCAGCGCGGCGCTGGCCTGGGCCCCGACGGCCCGGGTATGGGCGCGGGCCTGATCCAGCGCCCGGTCGGCGCGCAGCAGGGCTAGCGCCTCGGCGACGCCGGCCTCGTCGTCGCTCAGATCGCTGGCGAGCAACTCACGCAACCGGGCACCCGCCGGATCGGTGGACGCCGCGGCATACAGCATCGCGAGGGTGGCGACCCCTTCGCGCAGGTCGGTGCCAGGCGTCTTCCCGCTCTGGATGCCCTCCGATGCGATGTCGATGATGTCGTCGGCCAGCTGGAAGGCCATCCCGAGCAGCTCGCCGTATTGCCGCAGCACCTCGATCTGCCCCGGCGTGCCACCGGAGAACATCGCGCCATAGCGCGCCGCCGTCGCGACCAGGACGCCGGTCTTGTCGGCCAGCACGTCGAGGTAATAGGCGACCGGGTCGGTGCCGGCCGGGCAGGGCCGGGTGTCCCGGATCTGACCGGCACAGAGCCGCACGAAGGTGCGCGCCTGGATGAGCACGGCTTCCGGTCCTAGCCCGGCGACCAGTTCGGAAGCCTTCCCGAAGAGCAAATCGCCGACGAGGATCGCGGTGGAGTTGTCGTATGCCGCGTTGACGCTCGGCACCGCCCGCCGCACCAGCGCCTCGTCCATGACGTCGTCGTGGTAGAGCGACGCCAGGTGGGTGAGTTCGACGCCGACGGCGGCGGCGATGACCTCGTCGGTCACCTCACCGCAGGCCAGCGCGGACAGGATCGTCAGCGTCGGTCGGAACCGCTTGCCGCCGGCCGCGAGCAAGTGGCCGGACGCCTCGGCAATGAACGGATCGGTGTGATCGACGGTCTCGATGAGCAGCTGATCCACCCGCGCCATGGCCGCAGCCAGTGCCTCGGCCAGCGCAGGGGTGACTCCCGGCAGGGCGAGGACGGGCGGAGCAGTCATGGCGAGGCGATCGTCTTCGGGTCCGTGGGATCGCTCAGCGCACGAACTGCGACGCCTGAGCGGCCAGGTTGAGGACGAACGCCGGGGCCACGCCGAGCACCAGGGTGAGCACCGAACCCACGGCGATTGTTGCAATGGTGCCGCCGGAAGCGTCGACCACGGCCACGTCGTCGTGGGTCGGCTCGGTGAAGTACATGAGCACGATGATGCGGGCGTAGACGAACACGGTGATCGCGCTGCACAGCAAGGCCAGGACGACCAGCGCCGTGGACCCCGCGGTGTGCAGTGCCAGCATCGGGGCGAAGACCGCGAACTTTGCCGTGAAGCCCGAGGTCAGCGGGATGCCGGCGAACGCCAACAGCAGGAAGGCATAGACGCCGGCGGTCCAGGGGTGGCGCTTGCCCAGCCCGGCCCACTGCGACAGATGCGTGGCCTCCGAGCCGTTTTCGCGGACCAGGGCGATGATGCCGAAGGCGGCCAACGAGGTCAGGCCGTAGGCCAGCACATAGAACAGCGTGCCCGAGACCCCCTCACGGCTCACCGCGGTGACCCCCAGCAGGACGAATCCCGCGTGGGCGATCGAGGAGTAAGCCAGCAGCCGCTTCATGTCGGTCTGGGTGACCGACAGCACCGCACCGACGACCATGGTGAGGGCAGCGACGACCATGAGGACCGGGCGCCAGTCCCACACCGCCTGGTCGACACCGACGTAGAAGAAGCGCAGGATCGCGCCGAACGCCGCCGCCTTGGTGCCGGCGGCCATGAATCCGGTGACCGGGGTCGGCGCACCCTGGTAGACGTCGGGGGTCCACATGTGGAACGGCACCGCGCCGACCTTGAAGAGCAGACCGACGGCGATGAGCAGGATGCCCGGCACGAGTAGCCCGCCCAGCCCCGAGACCGGTGACGCGATCGCCGCCGCGATGGCTGGGAGGTAGACCGAACCGGCATACCCGTAAAGCAGTGCCGCGCCGAACAGGAAGAACGCCGACGAGAAGGCACCCAGCAGGAAGTACTTGAGCGATGCCTCCTGGGAGAGCAACCGGCGCCGCCGCGACAGTCCACACATGATGTAGAGCGGCAGCGAGAGCACTTCGAGCGCGACGAACATGGTGAGCAGGTCACCCGCCGAGGGGAAGAGCATCATGCCCGCGACCGAGAACAGGAGCAACGGGAAGACCTCGGCCGTCATGGCGCCGGCGCGCAATGCCTCGGCCTCGCCGGCCGAACCCGGTACGGCGGCGCCCATCGGCGTGAAGGTGTCGGACCCGACGCCACCCAGCCGCTCGGCATACGTGAACACTGCCAGCAGCGCGAACACCAGGATGATCGACTGGATGAACAGGGACGGTCCGTCGATGACCACCGCACCGCGCAGTATGCCGTCCGCGCCGGCCGTGCCTGCCGTCACCCCGCGGTGGTTGACCGCACCGACGGCCACCGCCACGAGGGCTGCGACGAGGACGACGACGGTGAGGGCCACCTGGGCCTGGAAGCGGGAGGACCGCGGGACGAACGCCTCGACAAGAACGCCGAGGAGCGCGCCACCGAAGACGACGAACAACGGCAACAGCGCCACGTAGTCGATCGTCGCGGTGGTGAACGCCGCCGGAGCAGTGAGCAGGGCGGTCACTTCGAGCTCCCTTCAACGGTGCCGGCAGCAGGGGCCGGATCCGAGATATTCACCGAGGTGAGGATCGTCTTGACCGTCGGGTTGATGACGTCCATGACCGGCTTCGGGTAGAAGCCCAGGACGAGGAACAACGCGATGAGCGGGATCGCGACCCACTTCTCTCGCAGGCTCAGGTCGGGCGTGCCGACCGCGTCCTCGGGCTTGGGTCCGGTCATCATGCGCTGGTACATCAACAGGATGTAGAGCGCGGCGAGGATGATGCCGCTTGTCGCGATGACGGTGAGGACCTGGTAGCGCTGGAAGGTGCCCGCCAGGACGAGGAACTCAGAGATGAACGAGCCCAGGCCCGGCAGCGCCAGCGAGGACAGCCCGGCGACGAGCCAGATGCCGGCCAGGCCCGGCACGATGCGCTGCCAGCCGCCGAAGTCGGGGATGCGCTTGCTGCGCTTGCGGCTGATGAGCATTCCGGCGAAGAGGAACAGGCCGGCCGTGGAGAAGCCGTGGTTGAGCATGTAAAGGCTCGACCCGGCCCAACTCGTCGTCGTCACGGCGAAGATGCCCAGGACGATGAAGCCGAAGTGGCTGATCGACGTGAAGGCGATCAAGCGCATGATGTCGGTCTGACCGATGGCCAGCAGCGCGCCGTAGATGATCGACACGACAGCCAGGACGATGACCACGGGGGTGGCCCACTGGCTGGCGCCGGGGAACAGCTCCAGGCAGAAGCGGATCATCCCGTAGGTGCCGACCTTGTCGAAGACACCGACAAGCAGGGTCGCCGTCGCCGGGCGGGACTCGGTCGCCGCGTCGGGCAGCCAGGTGTGCACGGGCACCATCGGGGCCTTGACCGCGAAGGCCAGGAAGAAGCCCAGGAAGATCAACCGCTCGGTGCTCTGCGGCATCGCCAGCCCGGTGAGCTTGCTGACCAGGAAGCCATCCGTTCCGCCCGGGCCCTGGGTGTAGAGCGCGATAACAGCGGCCAGCATGATGAGGCCACCGGCCAGGGAGAAGAGCAGGAACTTCATCGCGGCGTACTGGCGACGGGCGCCGCCGAACTGGCCGATGAGGAAGTAGACCGGGATGAGCATCGCTTCGAAGAAGACGTAGAACAGGAAGACGTCGGTCGCAGCGAACACGCCGACCATGAAGGTCTCCAGGCTCAGCATGAGCGCGAAGTAGTGCGGCTCGCGCCCGACCTGGTCGGCAGGCAGGTCGCGCCAGGCGGCCAACAGGCAGATCGGCACGAGGATGACCGACATGAGGATGAGCACGAGCGCGATGCCGTCGACACCGAGGGCGTAGCTCACCCCGAACTGCGGAATCCACTGGTGCTGCTCGACGAGTTGGAAGCGCTCGGTCGAGGAGGGCTGGTATTGCAGCGCCGCCAGGACGGTGAGCAGCAAGGTCACGAGCGAGAAGCCGAGCGCGATCTGCTTGGCCCGGCCGGCGACTGAGGCCGGCAGCAACCAGAGCACGAGGGCTCCCACCGCCGGCAGTGCGCCGATGAGGGTCAGCCAGGGGAACTGGTTCATCACTGCATCACCCACACGGCACCGAGGATCACGACGACACCGAGCAGCATCGTCAGGGCATATGAACGGGCCAAGCCGTTCTGGATCTTGCGGACCCGGGCCGAGGTGCCGCCGATGAGGGCCGCGAGCCCTCCGACGGCGCCGTCGATGCCCTTCTGGTCGGCGAAGACCAGCGAGCGGGTCAGGTGCAGACCGGGCCGCATGAGCAGCCCCTCGTTGACCTGGTCTTGGTAAAGGTCCTGACGGGCGGCCCGGGTGAGCAGGCTGCCGGCCGGTGCCGTCTTCGGCACCTGGTCACGCCAATACCTCAACCACGCCACGCCGGCACCGAGGATGACCAGCGCCAGAGTTCCCCACGTGATGACCGGGATCGGCAGCACGGGGTGATGCTCAGCACCATGGCCGCCACCGACGACCGGCTCCAGCCAGGTCGCGAACCGGTCACCCAGGGCGAGGAAGAGACCGAGGAAGGCCGACCCGAAGGCGAGGATGACCATCGGCACGGTCATCACCGACGGCGACTCGTGCGGGTGGGCGTCCTTGGGCCAGCGCTTCTCGCCGTGGAAGGTCATGAAGAACAGCCGCGACATGTAGAAGGCGGTGATCGCTGCACCGAGCATCGTCACCAGGCCGAAGACCCAGGGCCGCCAGCCTTCGCCGATGAACGCTGCTTCGATGATCTTGTCCTTGCTCCAGAAACCGGAGAACGGTGGCACCCCGAGGATGGCCAGCCAGCCCAGCCCGAAGGTCGCCCAGGTGATCTTCATGGCGCCGGAGAGGTTGCCGAACCCGCGCATGTCGACCTTGTCGTTCATGCCGTGCATGACCGAGCCGGCCCCGAGGAACATCCCGGCCTTGAAGAAGCCGTGGGTGAGCAGGTGGAAGATCGCGAAGACATAGCCCACCGGGCCCAGGCCCGCCGCGAGCATCATGTAGCCGATCTGGCTCATCGTCGAGGCGGCCAAGGCTTTCTTGATGTCGTCCTTGGCGCAGCCGACGATCGCCCCGAACAACAGGGTGATCGCGCCGACGATCACGACCGCGAGTTGGGCGGTGGGGGCGGCGTCGAAGATGGCGTGGCTGCGGACCACGAGGTAGACACCGGCGGTGACCATGGTCGCCGCGTGAATGAGCGCAGATACCGGGGTCGGGCCGGCCATCGCATCGCCGAGCCAGCTCTGCAGCGGGAACTGCGCGGACTTGCCGCAGGCGGCCAGCAGCAGGAACAGCCCGATCGCGGTCAGGGCACCTTGGTTGGCGCCGCCGACCGCGGCGTTGACCGATGCGAAGTCGGTCTTGCCGAACTGCCAGAACATCACCATGATCGCGATGCTCATCCCGAGGTCGCCGACCCGGTTGGCGACGAACGCCTTGTTGGCCGCGCTGGCATATGGAGGGTTCCAGTTCCAGAACCCGATGAGCAGATACGACGCCAGGCCGACGCCCTCCCAGCCGACATAGACCAGCAGGTAGGAATTGGCGGTGACCAGCAAGAGCATCGCCGCGACGAAGAGGTTGAGGTAGGCGAAGAACCGGCGCTTGTCCGGGTCGTGCGCCATGTAGCCCAGCGAATAGACGTGGATGAGCGAGCCCACGAAGGTCACCAGCAGCACGAAGGACACCGACAGCGGGTCCAGCAGCATGCCGGCGTCGACCTGGAACTGCCCGGCCGGAATCCACGAGAACAGGTGCAGCGAACGCGAACGCTCCTCACCGGCATACCCGAGCAGGTTGATCAGGATCCCGAAACCCACGAGGAACGCCGACCATGACATCACCGTGGCGAACAGCGGTCCCCACGAGTTGGTGCGTCGGCCGCCGAGCAGGAGGACGGCTGCGCCGAAGAGGGGCAAGGCGACGAGCAACCACGCGTATGCCGTGATGCCGGTCGCGGTCTGGGCGGTGGCCCCGACCTCTCCGAGCGGAATGACGAAGGAAGTCACGTGCGTCGCTCCCTTACAGCTTCAGCAGGTTGGCGTCGTCGACCGAAGCCGAGCGGCGGGCACGGAAGATCGCCATGATGATGGCCAGACCGACGACGACCTCAGCCGCGGCGACGACCATGATGAACAGGGCGATGACCTGGCCGTCGAGATCTCCGCGCAACCGCGCGAAGGTGACGAAGGCCAGGTTGGCGGAGTTGAGCATGAGCTCGATGCCCATGAACACGATGATCGCGTTGCGGCGCAGGAGCACCGTGGCCGACCCGATGGCGAACAGCAGCACCGAGAGGTAGATGTAGCTCATCAGGCTCACTTGATCATCCCCTCCTCGATTTCTCGCGCCGCCTCTTCGGCCGGCTCGTTCTGGGGCACCGCCACCTGGTTACGCGCGACGAGCACGCGGGAGACCGAGAGCTCGCTGGCCGTGCCGTCGGGCAGCAGCGCCGGGGTGTCGACCGCGTTGTGGCGGGCGTAGACACCCGGGGCCGGCAGGCCCGCGACGTAGAGGTTGTCCTTGACGCGCTTGGCGGCCAGTTGGGCCTGGGTGGCCCGGGGGCTGAGCCGCTCGCGGTGCGCCAAGACCATGGCACCCAACGCCGCCGTGATGAGCAGCGCCGAGGTCACCTCGAAGACCCAGACGTACTTGCCGAAGATGAGGTGAGCGACCGCGGTGACATTGCCCGGGTTGGCGTTGGGTTCGTCCAGCCCGACCGGCTGCGGCAGCGTCAGCGATCCGACGGCGAGGATCAAGATGAGGGCCAGGCCCAGCGCCACGATGAGTGAGGCGATGCGGTGCCCGCGGATCGTCTCGACGACCGAGTCGGCCGAGTCGACACCGATGAGCATGAGGACGAACAGGAAGAGCATCATGACGGCGCCGGTGTAGACGAACACCTGGACCACGCCGAGGAAGTCGGCCTGCTGGGCGAGATACATGACGCCGAGGTTGACCATGACCAGGGCCATGCACAGCGCCGCGTGGACGGCCTTGCGCATGAACAGCAGCCCGAGACCGCCGAGCACGCTCAGTGGGCCGAGGATCCAGAACAGGAGGGCTTCTCCGCCTCCGGTCATTTGGGGTTCCCTCCTTCGGCGGCCGCATCGGCTGCCAGGTCGGCGGCGTGTTCGGCCGCCTCGCGCTCGGCCACCCACTCGCGCTGGGCGGTCGTCGCGGCGTTGGCCTTGCCCTGGTAGTAGTCGCGCTCTTCCAGCCCTTCGACCATGGGGTGCGGCGGGGCCAGCATCCCTTCCTGCAGCGGGGCCAGCAGCTGGTCCTTGGTGAAGATGAGCGCGGCCCGATTGTTGTCGGCCAACTCGTAGAAGTTGGTCATCGTCAACGCTCGGGTCGGGCAGGCCTCGATGCACAACCCGCAGAAGATGCAGCGCAGGTAGTTGATCTGGTAGACCCGGCCATAGCGCTCGCCCGGGGAGAACCGGCCGGTGCCGCCCGCTTCGAGTGGGGTGTCGTCGTTGTCGGCGCCTTCGACGAGGATCGCGTCCGCGGGGCAGGCCCACGCGCACAACTCGCAGCCGACGCACTTCTCCAGACCGTCGGGGTGCCGGTTGAGCTGGTGGCGGCCGTGGTAGCGCTCAGCGGTGGGGCGCTTCTCCTCGGGGTATTCCTCGGTGTAGATCTTGCGGAAGATCGTTTCGAAGGTCACCCCGAAGCCGGCGATCGAGGCGGGGAAGTGCTCGCCGACCGGGCCCGCCTCGGGCGTCGGCGTGGCAGCCGCCCGCTCCTGGGACAGGCCCTTGCCCGCATCGGAGTGAGGGACTGGAGTGGTGTCAGCCACGGACATCCTCCTTGGCAGCGACCGTCGATGCTCCGACGGCGGGTCGGTGACGCTCGGGTTCGAGCAGCGTCTGGCCGGGCAGCGGGGGCACGGGGTAGCCACCGGCGAACGGGTCGATCTCGGTGGGGCGCGGCGGCGCAGCGGTCGCCTTCTTGACCTCGCGTCGCTCCAGCGCCTGGACCACGCCCGCGACGAGCAGCGCTAGGACGAATCCGACCGCGATCGCGGCATACGTGATGTTGCGTCCGAAAAGCGGGACGCCCGCGGTGCCGAGCCACCCGTTCTGCGCACCGCGCAGGAAGGCGAGCACGACGACCCACACGATGGTGGCCGGGATGAGGACCTTCCAGCCGAACCGCATGAACTGGTCGTAGCGCACGCGGGGCAGCGACCCACGCAGCCAGACGAAGAAGAACATGAAGGTCCACATCTTCAGGGTGAACCACAGCAGGCCCCACCAGCCGCCGTTGAGGGCGCCGTCGGCGATCAGTCCCAGCGGCGGCGGAGACTGCCACCCACCGAGGAACATCGTCGTGGCCAGCGCCGAGACGGTGAACATGTTGACGTATTCGCCGAGGAAGAACATCGCAAAGCGCATCGAGCCGTATTCGGTGTGGAAGCCACCGACGATCTCGCCTTCACCCTCGGCCAGGTCGAAGGGCAACCGGTTGGTCTCGCCGACCATCGTCACGACGTAGACGAGGAAGGACGGGAAGGCCACCAGGACGAACCACCAGTTGCTGTCGGCACCGCTCTGCGCGGCGACGATCTGGCTGGTGGACATCGAGCCGCTGAACAAGAAGACCGCGACGAGCGACAGGCCCATGGCGATCTCGTAGGAGATCATCTGGGCGGTCGAGCGCAGGCCACCGAGCAGCGGGTAGGTGGAGCCGGAGGACCAGCCGGCGAGCACGATGCCGTAGATGCCGACCGAGGCGACCGCGAGCACGAGCAGCACGGCCACCGGTGGGTCGGCCAGCTGCAGCGGCGTGGTGTGGCCGAACATCGTCACCGTGCCGCCCATCGGGATGATCCCGAAGGAGATGAAGGCCATGGTGGCGGTGATGATCGGAGCCAGCGTGAAGATGAACTTGTCGGCAGCTGCCGGCGCAACGTCGGCCTTGAACATCGACTTCATGCCGTCGGCCAGAGTCTGCAATAGACCGAAGGGGCCGTTGCGGTTGGGGCCGGGGCGCTGCTGCATCCGGCCGATGATGCGCCGCTCGAACCAGATGACCAGCAGCGTGGACAGCAGCAGGTAGACGAAGATGAACAGCGCCTTGACCAGCGACAGCCACAGCGGGGTGTCGCTGAAGTCGGCGTGCGGGGTGTCCAGCACGGGGATCACAGGGACGCACCACCCTTCGTGACGGTGACCCGAGTGCCGTTGCCGGCCCCCAGAGTCGAGCGAACCGCGCAACCCGCGCTGTTCGTGGGCAGCCAGACGACGGCGTCGACCATGTCGTCGGTGACCTCGGCCGGGACCGTGATCGACCCGGCCGGGCCGGTCACGGTGACCAGGTCACCGGAGGCCACCTCGAGCGACGTGGCGAGCGCCGGGCCGAGCTTGGCGACCGCGGCCTTGGCGGTGCCGGCAAGGAACGGCTCGCCGTCCTGCAGGCGGCCCGCGTCGAGCAACAGCGGCCAGGTGGCGAGGATGACGTCGCCGTCGCCGGCCGGCTCAGCCCCAGCGGGGGCCGTCTGGGCTTCCATCGCCGCACCGGTCCACGGCCCGAGGGCCTCGAACTGCGCGCCGATCTGCTCCAGCGTGCGGGTGTCGAGGAAGACGCCCATCTCGCTGGCGAGCATGTCGAGCACCCGGTGGTCGCTCATCGCGTTGCTGGCCAGGGCCTCGCGCAGCTCGCGCAGGCGGCCCTCCCAGGTGACGAGGGTGCCGGCCTTCTCGGGTGGGAGGCGACCGGCAGGACCACATCGGCGTATGCCGTGACGGCCGACTCCCGCACTTCCAGGCTCACGACGAACGGCTTGCTGAAGACCTTCCCGGGGTCGGCGATGCCGAGGTCCACCGGGTCGACACCACCGACGACGAGCGCGTCGATGGCGCCGCTGCGGGCGGCGGCGATGATGGCGGCGGTGTCGCGGCCCGGCTTGGCCGGCAGCGCGTCGACCTCCCAGACCGCGGCGACCTCGGCCCGGGCATCGAAGTATGCCGCGGGGCGGCCACCGGGCAGCAGCGCGCCGAGCGCGCCGGCCTCCAGCGCACCCCGCTCACCGGCCCGACGCGGGATCCACGCCAGCTTGGCACCGGTCTTCTTCGCCAGCTCGACCGCGGCGTCGAAGGCCCGCGGCGAGGTAGCCAGGCGCTCGCCGAGCAGGATGACTCCCCCACCGGCCGCCAGGCCTTCAGCGCAGCGCGTTCCCGCGGCCGTGGCGTCCAGACCGGTCAGCGAGACCGCCTCGGCACCAGGCACGGTGGGGATGAGTGCTCCGCCGAGCTTGGTCAGCCCGCGCGAGGCGAAGGGGGCCACGGCATACACGGCGGTCTTGTTCTTGCGCCACGCGCGCCGCAGCCGCAGGAAGACGATCGGCGACTCCTCCTCGGGCTCGAAGCCCACGAGCAGCACCGTGCCGGCCGAGTCGAGGTCGGCGTACGAGACGCCCCGCACCGGGCCGGAGCCCGTGTCGGCACCGACGCCGGTGGACACGACCTGGGTGGCCAGGAAGTGCGTCTCGGCGGCCGAGTGCGGTCGGGCCCGGAAGTCAACATCATTGGTGCCCAGGACGACGCGAGCGAACTTGCCGTAGGCGTAGGCGTCCTCGGCGGTGACCCGCCCGCCCGGCAGCACGGCAGCAGCCTTGGCCTTGGCCAGGCCCGCGGCGGCGGCCTCGAGAGCCTCCGGCCAGCCCGCCGCGCGCATCGTGCCGTCAGCCTGGCGGATCAGGGGCAGCTCGAGCCGGTCGGGCAGGGTGGCGTACTGGAAGGCCCAGCGGCCCTTGTCGCAGTTCCACTCGCCGTTGACGGCCGGGTCGTTGATCGCCATCCGCCGCAGCACGACACCGCGGCGGTGGTCGATCCGCAGCGCGCACCCGGAGGCGCAGTGCTCACAGGTGCTCGGCGTCGACACCAAGTCGAAGGGGCGGGAGCGGAACCGGTATGCCGCGCCGGTCAGCGCCCCGACGGGGCAGATCTGGACGGTGTTGCCCGAGAAGTAGGACTGGAAGGGCTGCTCCTCGTAGATGCCGATCTGTTGCATCGCGCCGCGCTCGACGAGAGCGATGAACTTGTCGCCGGCGATCTGGTCGGAGAACCGGGTGCAGCGCTGACAGAGAATGCAGCGCTCGCGGTCGAGCAACACCTGGGTGGAGATGTTGACCGGCTTGGGGAAGGTGCGCTTGACGTCAGTGAACCGCGACGTCGCGCGCCCGTGGGACATCGCCTGGTTTTGCAGGGGGCATTCGCCGCCCTTGTCGCAGACCGGGCAGTCCAGCGGGTGGTTGATCAGGAGGAACTCCATGACACCCTGCTGGGCCTTGTCGGCCACCGGCGAGGTGAGCTGGGTGTTGACGACCATGCCTGGGCCGACCGTCATGGTGCAGGCGGCCTGCGGCTTGGGCATGGGGCGCACGACGCCCTCGCGGTCGGGCATGCCGACATCGACGAGGCACTGGCGGCAGGCGCCGACCGGGTCGAGGGCCGGGTGGTCGCAGAACCGCGGGATCTCGATGCCCAGTTGCTCGGCGGCGCGAATGATGAGGGTGCCCTTGGGCACCGACACGCTCTTGCCGTCGATGAAGAGGGTGACCTGGTCGGTCATGCTGTCGCGGCCTCCTTCGCGTCGAAGAGCACCGACGCTGCGGGCGGGAAGAGGGTCGCGGCGGGGGTGTGCATCCCGGCCTCGAACTCCT
This sequence comes from Actinomycetales bacterium, assembly GCA_016710385.1. Taxonomy (GTDB): domain Bacteria; phylum Actinomycetota; class Actinomycetes; order Actinomycetales; family Dermatophilaceae; genus Phosphoribacter; species Phosphoribacter freyrii. The sequence goes on along the minus strand of JADJVX010000011.1, from coordinate 235,591 downwards.
CGCGGAAGTACTTGATCGCCGACGCGATCGGGCTGGTCGCGGCATCGCCGAGGGCGCAGAAGGACCGGCCCAGGATGTTGCTGCAGATGTCGTCGAGCTTCTCGATGTCGCCGGGCAGGCCCTGGCCGTGCTCGAGGCGCTCCATGATCTGCTTGAGCCAGTAGGTGCCCTCCCGACAGGGGGTGCACTTGCCGCAGGACTCGTGGGCGTAGAAGTCGGTCCAGCGCGACACCGCGCGGACGACCGAGACGGTCTCGTCGAAGACCTGCAGCGCGCGGGTGCCGAGCATGGATCCAGCGGCCGCGACCGAGTCGAAGTCGAGCGGGATGTCCAGGTGCGCCTCGGTGAAGATCGGTGTCGAGGACCCACCGGGTGTCCAGAACTTGATCCGGTGGCCCTTGCGGATGCCTCCGGCCAGGTCGATGAGCTCGCGCATGGTGATACCGAGCGGGGCCTCGAACTGACCCGGGTTGGTGACGTGCCCGGAGAGGCTGAAGATGCCGAAGCCCGTGGACTTCTCGGTGCCCATGCTCTTGAACCAGTCGGACCCCTCAAGGATGATCCCGGGGACCGATGCGATGGTCTCGACGTTGTTGACCGAGGTGGGGCGGGCATAGAGGCCGGCCGCACCGGGGAACGGCGGCTTGAGTCGCGGCTGCCCGCGGCGGCCCTCGAGCGAGTCGAGCAGCGCGGTCTCTTCACCACAGATGTAGGCGCCGGCGCCCGCGTGCGGCGTGACCCGCAGGGTGATGCCGGTGCCGAGGACGTCGGTGCCGAGGTAACCGGCCGCCGTGGCCTCCTCGACCGCGCGCAGCAGGCGCCGGTAGACGTGGACGACCTCACCGCGCAGGTAGATGAACGCGTGGTCCGAACCCATGGCGTACTGCGAGATCGCCGCGCCCTCGATGAGGGCGTGCGGGTTGGCCAACATGAGCGGGATGTCCTTGCAGGTGCCCGGCTCGGACTCGTCGGCGTTGACCACGAGGTAGCGCGGACCGCCGTCGGGCGGAGACATGAACGACCACTTGAGACCCGCGGGGAAGCCGGCGCCACCACGACCCCGGATGGCGGAGTCCTTGACGGTGTTGAGCACGTCGGAGGCGGGCATCGCGAGGGCCTTGCGCAGGGCGGCATACCCGCCGTGCTTTTCGTAGGTCTCCAGCGTCCAGGAGCGGTCGGCGTCCCAGAACGCCGACAGCACCGGGGTGAGCGGCGTGGTCACTGCGCTGCCTCCTTGCCCTTGAGGCCGCCGGGGCGGTCGGCCGAGGAGTCCTCCGCACCGGGGGCGGGAGCGCTCGAAGGTGCGGCCCAGCCGCGTTCCTTGGCGATCTTCAGGCCCAGTAGGGTCGCCGGCCCGGCGCCGACGCCCTCGTCGGCGCGGCCGTCGTGGAAGCCCGCGAGCACCCGCGAGACCTCCGTGAAGGAGCAGACCTTGGCGGCGCCGCGGGTGGGCGCGACGTCCTTACCCGCGCGCAGGTCCTCGACGAGCTGGATCGTCGATGCGGGGGTCTGGTTGTCCATGAACTCCCAGTTGGCCATGACCACAGGCGCGTAGTCGCAGGCAGCGTTGCACTCGACCCGCTCGAGGGTGATCATCCCGTCGGCTGTGGTCTCGTCGTGACCGATGCCCAGGTGCGCGGAGACGGCATCCCAGATCGCGTCGCCGCCCATGACGGCGCACAGCGTGTTGGTGCACACGCCGACCGTGTAACGGCCGTTCTCGTGCCGCTTGAACTGGGTGTAGAAGGTCGCCACCCCGCTGACGTCGGCGGTCGTCAGGCCGAGCATCTCGGCGCAGAACTTGATGCCGCGACCGGAGACATAACCGTCGACGCTCTGCACGAGGTGCAGCAGCGGCAGCAGTGCCGAGCGCGACTGCGGGTAGCGCGCGATGACGATCTCGGCGTCGGCACGCAGCGTCGCGAGGGTCTCGGCGTCGTAGGGCGCCTTGCTCTCCGGGTCGACGTGCAAGTGACCGGAGGCGTTCGTGCCTGCCATTAGCGGTCAACACCTCCCATGACGGGGTCGATCGAGGCAACCGCGACGATGACGTCGGCGACCTGGCTGCCCTCGCACATGATCGCGGTCGCTTGCAGGTTGTTGAAGGACGGGTCGCGGAAGTGCGCGCGGTAGGGCCGGGTGCCGCCGTCGGAGACCAGATGGCAGCCCAGCTCGCCCTTGGCGCTCTCGACCGCGACGTAGACCTGACCGGGCGGCACCCGGAAGCCTTCGGTGACGATCTTGAAGTGGTGGATGAGCGACTCCATCGAGGTGCCCATGATCTCGCGGATGTGGTCGAGGCTGTTGCCCATGCCGTCGGTGCCGACCGACAACTGCGCCGGCCAGGCGATCTTCTTGTCGGCGACCATGATCGGCTGACCGAGGCTGGCCTCGAGCCGGTCGGTGGCCTGCTCGACGATGCGCAGCGACTGATACATCTCGTCGAGGCGGACCCGCAGCCGACCGTAGGCGTCCATCGACTCGCGGGTGATGACCTCGAAGTCGTAGGTCTCGTAACCGCAATAGGGCGTGGCCTTGCGCAGGTCATGCGGCAGACCCGCCGAACGCAGCACCGGGCCGGTGATGCCCAGGGCCATGCAGCCGGTGAGGTCGAGGATGCCCACATCGACCATGCGGCCCTTGACGATGGGGTTTTCGTTGACGAGCAGTTCGAGTTCGCGGATGCCGCGGCGGATCTCGGGGACCATCTCGCGGATGAGGTCGATGGCCCGCTGGCTGACGTCCTGGGCCACACCGCCAGGTCGGATGAACGCGTTGTTCATCCGCAGGCCGGTGACCTCTTCGATGATCCGGAAGACCCGCTCGCGCTCGCGGAAGCCCACGGTCATGACGGTCGTCGCGCCCATCTCCATGCCACCGGTGCCGAGGCACACCAGGTGCGAGGAGATCCGGGTGAGTTCCATCATGAGCACGCGAATGTCGCTGGCCCGCTGAGGAATCTGGTCGGTGATGCCGAGCAGCTTCTCGATGGCCAGGCAGTAGGCGGCCTCCTGGAACATCGGCGTCAGGTAGTCCATCCGCGTGCAGAAGGTCACCCCCTGCACCCAGGTGCGGAACTCCATGTTCTTCTCGATGCCGGTGTGCAGATAACCGATGCCCGCGCGGGTCTCGGTCACCGTCTCACCGTCGAGCTCGAGGATGAGCCGCAGCACCCCGTGCGTGGACGGGTGCTGGGGGCCCATGTTGACGACGATGCGCTCCTCGTGCAGCGAGGTCGCCTCGTCGACGAGGTCGTCCCAGTCACCGCCTGAGACGTGCAGGGTCGGGCTGTCGAGGTATTCCTCTGCGGCGCCCGTTGCGTGGGTGGTGTCGGCAGCCATCAGTTGAAGGCCCTCCGCTCGTCGGCCGGGGGAACGGTGGCGCCCTTGTATTCCACAGGGATGCCACCGAGCGGGTAATCCTTGCGCTGGGGGTGGCCCGGCCAGTCGTCGGGCATGAGGATCCGGGTCAGCGCCGGGTGCCCGTCGAAGATGATGCCGAACATGTCCCAGGTCTCGCGCTCGTGCCAGGTGTTGGCGGGGTAGATCGCCACGATCGACGGGATGTGCGGGTCGGCGTCTGGTGCGCTGACCTCGACGCGAATCCGCTTGCTGCCGTTGGTGATCGACAGGAAGGGGTAGACCGCGTGCAACTCCTGGCCGCTCAGCCCGGGGTAGTGCACACCGGACACTCCGGCGCAGATCTCGAACCGCAGGGCCGGCTCGTCGCGCAGCACCCGGGCCACGACCGGGAGGTGCTCGCGGGCCACGTGCACGGTGATCTCGCCGCGGTCGACGACGACCATCTGCACGGCATCCCCGTATGCCGTGCCCTCGGCTTCCAGCCCGGCCGCGAGAGTGTCGACGAAGGCGTCGAACCAGCCACCATAGGGACGGGCCGAGGCCCCGGGGAACGCGATCGGCACGACGAGCCCGCCGTAGCCGGAGGTGTCCTGGCCGGCGGTAGCGCCGAACATGCCGCGGCGTTCACCGATGACGATCGGCTCACCGGGGGTATCAAGGGCCTCCCCGACCGGGTTGCCGCCGGTCGACTGGGCCTGGGTGAGGTCGGTCATGCGAGCAACCCCTTCATCTGGGACGTCGGAATCGCCTGCAGCGCAGCCGCTTCGGCCGCGCGGGCGGCCTTCTCACGGTTGACGCCCAGCGGCATACTCTCGATCTGCTTGTGCAGCATGATGATCGCGTTGAGCAGCATCTGCGGCCGCGGCGGACAGCCCGGCAGGTAGATGTCGACGGGCACGATGTGGTCGACGCCCTGGACGATCGCGTAGTTGTTGAACATGCCGCCGGAGCTCGCGCACACGCCCATCGAGATGACCCACTTGGGTTCGGGCATCTGGTCGTAGACCTGGCGCACAACGGGGGCCATCTTCTGCGAGACCCGGCCGGCCACGATCATGAGGTCGGCCTGGCGCGGGGTCGCGGAGAAGCGCTCCATGCCGAAGCGCGCGATGTCGTAGTCGGGGGTGCCGACGGCCATCATCTCGATGGCGCAGCACGCCAGCCCGAAGGTCGCAGGCCAGATCGAGGCCTTGCGCATATAGCCGGCCAGCGCCTCGACAGTCGAGAGCAGGATGCCTGCGGGGAGCTTTTCTTCCAGACCCATGGCGTCTCCTTCAGTCCCACTCGAGGCCGCCCCGACGCCAGACATAGGCGTAGGCGACGAAGACGGTTGCGATGAACAGGATCATCTCGACCAGTGCGAACAGGCCCATCGAGTTAAAGGCCACCGCGAACGGGTAGAGGAAGAGCGACTCCACGTCGAAGACGATGAACATCATCGCGATGAGGTAGTACTTCACCGGCACGCGACCACCACCGGAGGCCTGCGGCGAGGGCTGGATGCCGCACTCGTAAGCCTCCATCTGAGCCCGGTTGTAGCGCTTCGGGCCGACGATGAGAGAGACCCCCACCGAGACCAAGGCGAAGGCCGCTCCGAGACCGAGCATGAACAGCAGTGGAACGTAGGACTCGCTCATCCCGTCGCTCCCCTTTCGGTGGTGGTCAGGCTGCCGCGACGGCAGCCGTCATTCGTGGTCGCGCACGCCTTGGCCCATCCTAGGGGGGCGCCGTAGCGGCTTTCTGCCCCCTGGGTCAGGCGGGTCGCGAGGTCGGTCACAGTCGCCCTGGCGCGGGCCGTGAGGCGGGTGCCGGTCATGCGTCCGGAGCCATGCGCGACAGCATCCGCACGAGGCGGTCGTCGGCCCGTCCGCCGTGCTCTTCGGGCAGGTTGGCCATGATCTTGAGCAGCAGGCGCATGAGGGCCGTGCGCGGCAGACCATACTTCGTCGCCAGGCGCATCACCTCGGGATTGCCGATGGCCCGCGCGAACCAGCGGCCCAGCGTGAAGTAGCCGCCGAGTTCGTCCTTCATGATCTTCGGGTATGCCGTCAACGCTCGCTCCCGCGCGTCGGCGCCGCCCCGCGCGAGCGCCTGGGCGATGACGTCGGCGCTCACCCGGCCGGCTTCCAGGGCGTAGTCGATGCCCTCGCCGTTGAACGGGTTGACCATCCCGGCCGCGTCGCCGACGAGCAGGAGGCCACCGGCATACAGGGGGGTGCGGTTGAAACCCATCGGGAGCGCTGCCCCGCGGATCGGACCGGCCGACACGTCGGGCTCCAGCGACCAGCGCTCGGCGAGGCTGTCGACCCAGCGGCGCATGACGTCTTTGTAGTCGGTCTTGCCGAAGGCACTGCTGGTGTCAAGGATGCCCAGGCCGACGTTGGTGCGGCCGTCCTCGAGGGGGAAGAGCCAGCCGTAACCCGGCATGAGCATGCGCTGGCCCGCGTCGTCGGTGGTCCAGAGCTCGAGGTGGGACTCGAGGTAGTCGTCGCGCCGCGGGGTGCGGTAGTAAGCCCGCACGGCGACGCCCATGACCCGGTCCTCGCGCTTCTCGCGGCCGACCGCGGTGGCCAGGCGCGAGGAGACGCCGTCGGCGGCGACGACGACGGGTGCGTGGTATTCCACGACCTCGCCGGTGGCCCGGCCTCGGGCATCGACTCGCTTGGCGCTGACGCCGACGACCCGGCCGGTGCCGTCGCGCAATGGGGCACTGACGCTCGTGCGCTCGTGCAGCCGCGCGCCGCGACCCTGCGCGTGCCGGGCAAGCGTCTCGTCGAGTTGCGCGCGGGTGCGAACCAGGCCGTAGTTGGGGAAGCTGCCGGTGTCGGGCCAGTCGAGGGTGAAGGTGTGCCCCCCGCCGATGATGCGCAGCCCGTGGGTGCGTTGCCACCCGCTGGTGTCGATGCCCAGCCGGATGAGTTCCTTGACCGCACGAGGAGTGAGGCCGTCGCCGCAGATCTTGTCGCGCGGGAAGGCCGCCTTCTCCAGCAGCACGACATCGACCCCGCGCTCGGCGAGGTAGGCGGCGGTCGCCGACCCTCCGGGACCTGCGCCGACGACGACGACATCGGCCGTCTCCCGGCCCTCGGGGGCCGGCGCCGGTGCGCTACTCACAGTGAGAGATCCCATCGCGGAGCTTGTGAAGGTGTGCACGAACTCGCGTCAGTCTAGGGGGTCTGCGCGAGTGCCTCACACGGCCTTTCGTCCGGCCCAGCGGCCATGAGACAGCCCTCGGTATGCCGTCCTGGCGCCACCCAACGGGGCCGGCGCTCGCGAGACTCAACTGCCCGTGGCGAACCCCGCGACGGTTGCCCGTCGGTCGGCGAGTTCCTCGACGGACAAGAAGCGGCCGTCCAGGTCTTGCAGGGCTCCGGCGAGGAAGACCAACAGCGCGTGCGAGCACGTCGGCTCGTCCCGCCCCGTCACGGGATCCACTCGCCACGGCAGGTCCGCCAACACCCGGCGCTCCCGGATCTCCCAGGAAGCCAGCGCTTGGAAGGTCCAGATCATCCCCTCGACCTGCACCCCGGGACGCAACCTCAAGCCGTAGTTGGCCATGCCGAGGACGAACAGCGGCCCCCAGAGGTCGACGATGGCCTTGCGGAACTTCACCCGCGATGCCTTGACCACCGGGTGATCCGGCCACATCGCCTCGACGATGTCCGAGAGTTGGTACAGCGCGTCGGTTTCCGAGCGGGTGACTGGTGGCGGGTCAACTCGCGGACGAAGTCGCCCAGCCGCAAACCGGTCCAGACCTGGAACTCGCCGACCACTTCGTGCAAGTTGGCGGACACCAACTGTGGCCGCAGGACATAGGCCAACAGGTCGTCATACCAATCCGAGGCCTGTGGCCACCGCCGGAGCATCTGGTGCACGCTCACATCCAGGTAGGTCCGCGCAAAGGGCTCGTGCCCGACGAGCGCCGAGAGCACCTTGGGAAGCGAGCGGCCCTCCGTGCCGTACTCGACGCTCTCGCTGAAACGCTCGGCGAGGTGGCGGGCAGCTTGGGACAGGATCCACTGGGTCACCTCGCCTTGGGGCCCATTGGGTCCGGTCCGCGAGGAGATTCGGTCCAGGACCCCGGTCAGGTCCTCGATGACGACATGCCCCCGCAGGGTCGCCGAGGACTCCCCTTTACCTTGGGCGTAGACCGGCCGTCGATGGCCGAGGTGCGCTTCCACGCCCTCTATATATCGCACCGGGGCCCCCGGGTCCCGATCCTGGGCGGCTGACAGGGCGGCCGGGGGCACCATCCGCAACCGGGCCGGCGCCCGGGGCTCGGGTCGGGCCCCGGTCACGCTTCTCAGCCCCCGACCCGCTCGTAGGAGACCAGGTCACCACGTCGGCTGACCGGGTTGAGGGAGACGTTCGCGCCGGTGTAGGGCGCCTCGTACATCATCCGCACCCCGTTGCTGATCCCGGCATAGATGCCGACGTGAGTGACCTTGGTCGTGGACCCGAAGAAGACGAGGTCACCCGGCACCGCAGCGTCCGCCGACACGGGCACGGTCTTGGAACTGCGGTACATGTCGTCGGCGATGAGCGCGAAGTCGCCCCCGCCGGCCCTGGCGATGACCCACCTCACGAAGCCCGAACAGTCCAGGCCCACCGTGTGGTCGGCCGGGCAGGGCTGGATGCTCCCGGTGTAGCCCGAGCAGGTGCCGATCGACGGCCCAGGGTATGCCGTGTGCCCACCACCCCAGACATAGGGGATCCGTTGCGACACCACCGATTGGGCGAAGGAGATCATTGCCGTGCGCAGCGCCGATCCGGTGAGGGTCGAAGGGGTCGGGGGCACCACCTTGCCGTAGAGCGCTGCCTTCGTGTTGGGTCCGACGATGCCGTCGGCGGTCAACCCGACCCGTTGCTGGAAGATCAGGACGGCCGACTGGGTCAGGGCTCCGAAGGTGCCGTCGACGACCAGGCCGGCCCCTTGGTGGTTGAGCAGACTCTGCACCTCGGTGACGCACCCGCTGCGCTGACCCACGGCGATGAGGGTCGGACACGAGGCCGAGGTCAGGGTGATGGCAGCCGGAGCTGCCGGCGTCGTGGTCGTCGACACCCCGGTGTACAGGGCCGACTTCGTGTTGGCTCCGACGATGCCGTCGGCGGTGAGGCCCCGGCTGGTCTGGAAGGCCTTCACGGCCGCCAGCGTGTTGTTCCCGAAGTCGCCGTCGACGGTCAGGGACCAGCCCTTGGCGTTGAGCAACGCCTGGAGGGTGCTTACACACCCGTCGACCTCGCCGAACCTGATCAGGGTCGGGCATGCGGTCGACCGAAGGTCCAACTGAGTACTCGGGGTCGGAATGCTCGAGTAAAGGGCGGCCTTGGTGTTGACTCCGACGATCCCGTCGGAGGTGAGCCCTCGGGAGCTCTGGAAGGACCGCACCGCGTCGTAGGTGTTCGAGCCGAAGATCCCGTCGAGGGTGAGCTTGGCGCCATACCGGTTGAGCAGGCTTTGCAGTTCGACGACACACGACCCACGATCACCTTGCTGGATGTTCGCCGGACAGTCCGCGCCCTTGAGGTTGCCGGGGCTCGGGATGGTGCCGGTGCCGGCATACAGGGCGTTCTTCGTCTGTGGGCCCACCTGGCCGTCCACGGCGATCCGTGCCTGGGACTGGAAGTTGCGCACGGCCCCATACGTCGCGGGACCGAACGAGCCGTCGATGGTCAGGCCCGCGCCGTAGCTGTTGAGCAGGTTCTGCAACTCCTTGACGCAGTTCCCGCTCGCGCCCTGGGCGATGATCGTGGGGCAGGACGTCGAGGTCAGCGTGGGCCAGCTCGTCCCTGCACTGCTCGTCGGAGGCGGCTGCGCGGCACCGATGGTCATCTTCGCACCCACCATGCTCGCGATCTGGGCCGCCCCAGCGGCGTTGGGGTGCAAGGAGTCGGAGGAAGGCCCGTTGGGACCGATCGACAGCAGGTTGATCCAGGTCGGACTGAGAGAGTAGGCACCGCGTCCGATGAACCTGCCGAGGATCGAGACGTAGCTGACGTTGACCAGGTCGAATGCGTACGACGTCCCGGCCATGGTGGCCTCGGCGGCGTCGAGCGTGTTGGCCGCGAGACTGAGTGCAGGCACATTCAGCTGCTGGAAAATGAGCCCCGCAACAGGGTCGAACAGTTGCGTGTAACCCACCAGGTAGATGTGTGCCAGCGGGCTCTTGACCCGGATCCGCCGCAGGATCTCACTGACGCGGGACATCACCATGGGGATCTGTTGGCTGGTATCCAGCGTCTTGATCGCACACAGGACCTTGTCGAGCAAGCACACTGCCACCACCTGGTCGAACTTCAGGTCGTTCCCGCCGATGCTGAGGAAGATGTGGGTCTCGTTGCCGGTCAGTTTCGCCAGCTGTGGTCCCTCGCCCTGCCAACCTCCGGTGAGGACGGCGTCGGTCGTCGCACCGCTGCAGGCGTAGTTGTTGTAGGTCACCCCGCCACCGGAGTCACCGAGTTGGCGAACGCTGACGTTCAGCCCCGGTAGGACGACCTGTCGGCTCCAGGCATTGCGAGAGCGGTGGCACATGTTCCCGGCTTGATCCGTGCCGGGGTAGTAGTCACCCAAGCCCTCCCCCGACGCCCACGAGTCGCCCAAAACGGCGATGTTGTAGACCGGGAGGGCCGCCTCTGCGGCCGGCGGGAAAGCAGTGGCCACCCCCGACGCGACGACGCCCAACGCCAATGCTGCCCCGAAACCGCGCAACCATCGCCTGCTCATCGCTCGCTCGCTTTCCGCTCGTCGGTTGGCCACTGCCCGATAGCGGCAGCCAAGCGATGTCACGGGCCTTCCGTAAGGGGTGCGATCCCCCGGGGAGTCTTCCCCGGGGGATCCTTCCCCCGGGGAGCCATCCCCTCACCCGCGGCCGTTGCTGCGGACTGGCAGGATGGCGGAATGACTCGCGCCCACCTCGACAAGGCCCCCCAGGATGTCGCGTCGATGTTCGACACGGTCGCCGAGAAGTACGACCTCACCAACTCCGTCCTCACCGTGGGCATCGACCGGGTGTGGCGGCGCGCCACCCAGCGTGCCGTCGGTGCTCGCCCCGGCCAGGTGGTCCTGGATATCGCGGCGGGCACCGGCACCAGCTCCGAACCCTTCGCCGACGCGGGCGTTCACATCGTGCCGGCCGATTTCTCGCTGGGCATGCTTCAGGTGGGCCGACGACGCCGTCCCGACCTGGCCTTCACCGCAGCCGACGCGACCCGGCTGCCCTTCGCCGACGCGTCCTTCGACGCAGTGACGATGTCGTTCGGGTTGCGCAACGTCGTCGACGTCACCAGCGCGCTGCGCGAGTTTGCCCGGGTCACGAAACCCGGTGGGACCCTGGTGATCTGCGAGTTCAGCCAGCCGGTGTGGGGGCCGGTCCGCACGGCATACCGGGAGGGCGTGCTGCGAGCGCTGCCCGGGGTGGCGCGACGCACTGCCTCAAACCCCGAGTCCTACGTCTATCTCGCCGAGTCGATCCGCGACTGGCCCGACCAACGCACCCTGGCCAGCAGAATCACTGCCGCAGGCTGGCACCAGGTGCAGTGGCGCAACCTCACTGGTGGGATCGTCGCGCTGCACCGGGCCATTCGCTGAGCCTGGCACTGGCCGGAAACGGCCCGGCCTCACGCGTACCATGTCTGACGATGTCCACCCTCCCGCGGCCTGACGAGGCCATCGCGCCGGACCCGGGGGCGACTCCCACGGTGGGCGCGCCCCTCGTGGTCCGCACCGTCGAACTCGACGACCCGGGGCCACTGCTCGACCTGCTTCCCCTCCCACAGCGCGGCGGCCGGCTGGACCCGACCGGGCTGGTGTCCTGGGTGCGCCGAGGCGAGGGATTGGTCGGCTGGGGTGCGGCAGTGTCGTTCTCGACCGGCGGTCCGGCGCGGTTCGCCGAGGCCGATGCCTGGTGGCGGCATACCGCGGCGCACGCGGTAGTGCGAGACGAGATCGGTATGCCGGGCACCGGCCCGGTCTGTTTCGGCACCTTCCCGTTCGCCGACGATTCGGCGGCGAAGGCGACCCTCGTCGTGCCGCGGGTGCTCGTCGGCCATCGGGCCGGACGGTGGTGGGTGACGACGAGCAGCCATGGGCCGGCCCCGATCCCGCTGCCTGCCGCCCAGCCCGTGCCGACGCCGCCGAGTGAGGTGAGCTTCGCCGATGGCGCGCTGTCGAGTGCGCAATGGGCAGCGCGGGTAGCCGACGCCGTCGAGCGCATCACGACCGGGGAGCTGGACAAGGTCGTGCTCGCCCGCGACCTGCTCGTCGAAGCGGCCGAACCCATCGACCCGCGCTGGGTGCTGCAGGCCCTGGCCCGGCGCTACGACAACACCTGGGTCTTCGCTGTCGACGGCATGCTCGGCGCGACGCCGGAGTTGCTCGTGCGCCGGGAGCGCGGCCTGGTCACCTCTCGGGTCCTGGCCGGCACGATCCGGCGCACCGGCGACGACGCCAAAGACCTGGGCCTGGCCGCCTCGCTGGCCCGGTCGAGCAAAGACCTGGAAGAGCACGAATACGCGGTGCGCTCGGTCGCCGACGCCCTCGCCCCCCATTGCTCGTCGACCAATGTGCCCGAATCGCCGTTCGTCCTGCACTTGCCCAATGTCATGCACCTGGCCACCGACGTCACCGGGGTCGCCTCCGACGACGTCACCTCGCTCACCCTCGCCGCGTCGCTGCACCCGTCGGCAGCCGTCGGGGGCACCCCGACGGCTGAGGCGGTCGCGCTCATCGCCGAGCTCGAGGGGATGGACCGCGGCCGGTATGCCGGCCCAGTCGGCTGGACCGACGCCTCCGGAGACGGCGAGTGGGGCATTGCGCTGCGCTCGGGTTCCTATGAGAACCACGGCGGGCGCCAGCTGCGGATCTTCGCCGGCTGCGGGATCGTCGCCGGCTCCGATCCCGAGGCCGAGGTGTCCGAGGCCGACGCCAAGTTCGTGCCCATGCGCGACGCGCTGAGCGGACGCTGAGGCCATGTCGGGCGGTCCCGACCGCACGGCATACCAGGCCGTTGTGTTGCTGCGAGCGCTCTTGGCCGCGGGGGTGCGCGACGTCGTCCTGGCGCCCGGGTCGCGCTCGGCGCCCCTCGCGCTGGCCCTGTTCGCCGCCGACGCCGCTGGTGACGTGCGGCTGCATGTGCGGATCGACGAGCGGTCGGCGGGGTTTCTCGCGCTCGGGCTGACCATCGGCTCGGGACGGCCGGTGGCTGTCGTCACGACCTCGGGCACTGCGGTCGGCAACCTGCTGCCGGCAGTCATGGAGGCCTACCACAGCGGGCGCCGCCTGGTCGTGGTGTCGGCCGACCGTCCGGCTTCGATGCGCGGCACCGCGGCCAACCAAACCACGTGGCAGACAGGCATTTTCGGGCGCTTCGCGGAGACCGTCGACCTGCAGGCCAGCGCTGTCGCCGACGGTGTTGGCGACACTGTTGCCGCTGCGGTCGCGGCGGCGGTGGGACGCGCGGGGCCTTCTCATCTCAACGTCCAGTTCGACACGCCGCTGCTCCCCGACCCCGGTATGCCGTGGTGGCCCTCCCAGCCCCCCGGCGTCGCGGGTCCGGGCTCCCATGGTGCGGCCTCGTGCGTGCCCCCACGGGTGTTGGGGCCGGCGTTGACACGGGGGCCGTTGACGGTCGTCGTGGCCGGTGACGACGCCGGGCCAGGCGCCCGGGTGCTCGCCGAGTCGGCCGGCTGGCCGCTGTTGGCCGAGCCGACCTCCGGTGCGCGGGCGGGCGATCACGCGATCCGGTGCTATCGGTTGCTGCTCGGGACGGCGCTGGGTGCGCAGATCGAACGGGTCGTCGTCATCGGACACCCCACCCTGTCTCGGCCGATCGCGGGACTGCTCGCGCGGCATACCGTCGAGTTGCTCGCCGTCGCTCCCCCGAGCGGGCACGTGACCACCCCCGAGCACCGGGCTCACGTGCTGTCCGCCGTGCCGACCGCTCCCGAGGCTCCCGCCGCGGCGGCCGAGTCCGAGTGGCTGACGGCCTGGCGGATGCTCGACGCCGAGGTTTCCGGCCGGGTCGATCGGCTCGTCGAGTCGCTGCCCGAGCTCGACGCCTTGCACGTCGCTCACGTGGTCGGCGCAGCCGTGGGCCCCGGCACGGCGCTGGTCGTCGGGCCGTCCAACCCGGTGCGTGACCTCGACCTCATGCTCGTGCCATATCCGCCGCGTGGACGGCGGCGCATCGTCGGCAACCGCGGCCTGGCCGGCATCGACGGACTGGTCAGCACGGCGATCGGAGTCGACCTCGGCCGGGCCGGTGCGCCGCGATCGCTCGCGCTGCTGGGCGACCTGACCTTCCTGCACGACTCCAACGGGCTCATCCTCGGGCCTGACGAACCCCGCCCCGACCTCACCCTCGTCGTCGTCAACGATGACGGCGGATCGATCTTCACTGTGCTCGAACAGGGCGCGCCGGATTACGCCTCGGGGTTCGAGAGGGTCTTCGCCACCCCGCACCACACCGACCTTTCGGCCGTATGCCGTGCCGCCGGGACGGCATACCGGCTCGTCACCACCCGCCGGGAACTGCGCGACGCGATCGCCGACCCCACGCCCGGGCTGCGGGTGATCGAGGCGCGGGTGAGTCGGGCACACCGGCGTGCCACGGCTGCCGCAATCGCCGCACTGGTCGACAATCGAGGCATGTCCCCCAGCCCGCCTCTCGCGCGATGAGCGCACTGAGCGCGCGATCAGGGAGCATTGCGTCCTCGAGCCTGGCCATGGCGGCGGGGTCGGTCGCTTCGCGGCTGCTGGGAGTGATCCGCCAGTCGCTCATCGTCGTGGCCATCGGGCAGGGGCTCACGGCCAACACGTTCACCACGGCCAACACGCTGCCCAACATCATCTACATGCTCATCGCCGGGGGCGTGCTCAACTCGGTGCTGGTGCCGCAGCTGGTCAAGGCCGCGACCTCGCCCGACGGCGGGCGCGCCTACACCGACCGGCTGCTGACCGTCGGGCTGGGTGCCTTGCTGCTGGTCACCGTGGTGGCGACGCTGCTGGCTGGGTGGTTGGTGCGGCTTTATGCGCTCAACTTGTCGGGTTCGGCGCTGGACCTGGCGACCTTCTTCGCGGTCATCACGCTGCCGCAGATCTTCTTCTACGGGCTCTACGGGCTGCTCGGACAAGTGCTCAATGCCCGGGGGCAGTTCGCCGCCTTCGGCTGGTCGCCGGCGCTGGCGAATGTCGTGGCGATCACCGGCCTATTGGCCTTCATGCGGCTCTATCAGGGACATGTGACGCCCGGCGAGTGGACACCGGAGATGGTGTGGTGGTTCGCCGGAACGGCCACCCTGTCGATCGCGGCGCAGGGGCTCATCCTGCTGATCCCGTTGTGGCGCGGTGGGTTTCGGTTCACCCCGAGGTTCGACCTGCGCGGCGTCGGCTTGGCGTCCACGTCGAGGATCGCGGGCTGGGCATTCGCTGCCCTGCTGGTCTCGCAGCTGAGCTATCTCGTCGTCTCGCAGGTGCTCTGGCAGGCCAGCGGGTCCGATCCGGCGGGGCGCCGCCCGGGCGAACCCTTTGTCGCCGGAGTGACCGTGTGGGCCAATGCCCTGTTCGTCTTCATGGTGCCGCATGCGCTGGTGGCCCTCTCGGTCATCACGGCGATGTATCCGCGGATCTCGGCGGCAGTCCACGCGCGCGACAACGCCGCGCTGCGCCGCGACTATGCGCAAGGGCTGACCTTTCCGGCGGTGTTGACCATCCCGGCAGGCGCGGCACTGATCATCATGGCGCGGCCGATCACGTCGCTGTTGTTCACGGCCAAGGATCCGGACGAGTTGCCGGCCACGGCGCTGACCCTGGCGATCCTCGCGGTCGGGATCGTGCCCTTCGGGGTGGACGTGCTCAACCAGCGTTACTTCTACGCCATGGAAAAGGGCCGTCTGGCGATGGCCGAACAGATCGTCCTCACCGTGTCGGCTGTGGCGATTGCGCTCGGCGGGTTGGTGGTGGCACCGACCTCAGCCATCGCGGTCGTGGCGGTCGGTCTCGTGGTGAGCAATGTGCTCGCGGCAGCCTTCGGGATGTGGCAACTCCGGCGGCGGATCGGCAGTTACGGTCTGCGGTCGGTGCTCATCGCGTGGGGGCGGATGGCGCTGGCCGCCGCCGGCGCTGGATACCTGGCGTGGGGATTGGTGGTGATCCTCACCCGTTCGTTGGCTGGACGCGGCCGGCTCGGTGACGTGGTGACCATCGTGCTCGCGGGGATGCTCTTCGCCGTCGTCTACTTCTTCTTGGCCAGGATGCTCCAGGTCCGCGAACTGGAGCGGCTGGCCATCCCGATCATCAACCGCTTGGACCGCCGCCCCGCCGGCCGCCACCGTGGCGCAGCGGCGGTCTCGTCCGCTGAGATGCCGGAGTCGGCGGGGGGTTCGCCGGAGTTGGCGGCGGGTTCGCCGGAGTCGGCGGCGGGTTCGGCGTCGGGCCCAGCTTCCGGTGGGGAGCCCGACCCGCTGTCCCCGCCGTCAGGCGATGCGGCGCCCGGCCCACCTTTGCCCCTGCCACCGGTCACCCCGCCAGTGGGCGACTGACCTCTGCATTCACCCGCTAGGCCGACCGGGTGCGAGACCTGAGTGGAGACTTTCGCACGCTGGTGGTGCGTAAGTCTCCACTCAGCCTCGCTCGATGAGGGCGCTCACCTGCTCGATGTGGACGTGACAGTCTCCCTGCGCAACCGGCACGTGAGCCGGGGAGTCGAGGGGAGGTCAGTCACAGTGCAGCGCACTCCAGCATCCGCTCGCGCCACCAGTCCTCGCGGTCCGGCATCCGCCACCGCGCCACCAACTCCGGATCGGCCACCGGCCCCATGCCCCCAGCGAGATGGCGGGCGACGTCAAGCCAACCATCCACGGGCGCAACGGGATTCGCGACGACATCGCCACCGAGCAAGCGCACCGTCCCCAAGCCGCACGCGTGGTCCAACTCAGGCAGGCAGGCCGCCAGCGCCAGACCACCTGCCATCCCCACCGAGGTGTCCAAGGCCGAGGACACCACGGCCGGCAGGCCGCACTCGGCGACGATCGCCAGCGCCCGCCGCACCCCACCGAGCGGCGCGACCTTGACGACGACGAGATCGGCCGCACCCGCCCGCGCGACGAGCAGCGGGTCCGAGGCCTTTCGGATCGACTCGTCCGCGGCGATCGGCACGTCGATCCCCGCCCGCGCCAACGAGGTTCGCAGCTCAGCGAGGTCAGCGACGCTGGGACAGGGCTGCTCGGCATACTCCAATCCGTAGGCCGCGAGCGCGCCGATCGCCGCCCGCGCCTGCCTCACATCCCACCCCATGTTGGCGTCCACCCGGATCCGCCCGGCCGGTCCAAGCACGTCGCGCACGGCCGCGACGCGGTCGAGGTCATCCCGCAACGCCTGCCCCGGTTCGGCCACCTTGACCTTCGCCGTCGTCGCCCCCGGGAACCGAGCCAACACCGCCGCGACTGCCTCGGCCGCCACCGCCGGCACGGTGGCGTTGACGGCCACCCGGTCGCGCACGGGAGCCGGCCACCCGGCATACGCTGCCTCGAGGGTCGCCGCGAGCCACGCGCGCGCCTCCCCCGGCCCGTAGTCCAGGAACGGTCCGAACTCCGCCCACCCCGCAGGGCCCCGCACGAGTGCGACCTCGCGCTCGATCAGGCCGCGGAAGCGCACCCGCAGCGGCACCCGCACCACCCGCACAGTCGACGCGAGCTCGCGGACCTGCTCGGGGTCCAGCGCGAGTGCAGGGATCAGGTCAGGCGTCATACGCCGAGGGTATGCCGGTCGCTAGGCTCGACCGGTGAGCAGCCTTCCGCATGTGAGTGACACCTTCGACGCGCAGGCGTGGCAGGAGGTGCCGGGGTTCGACTTCACCGACATCACCTACCATCGGGCGACCGGCCAGGGGCCCGCGAGCGGGATCGTGCGAATCGCCTTCGACCGACCCGAAGTGCTCAACGCCTTCCGGCCGCACACCGTCGACGAGCTGTATCGCGCGCTCGACCACGCGCGGCGCACCGCCGACGTGGGGGTCGTGCTGCTCACCGGCAACGGACCGACGCCGCGCGAGGGCTCCTCACCTGCCACCGCGGGTTGGGCGTTCTGCACCGGAGGCGACCAGCGGATCCGGGGCCGCTCGGGCTATCAGTATGCCGTCGACCCCGGCGCCGATCCGACGGCTGCGGGGGTCGATGAGCGGCGGGTCAAGGCCGAAGGTGGGCGGCTGCACATCTTGGAAGTCCAGCGGCTGATCCGGACCATGCCCAAGGTCGTCATCGCCGTGGTCAACGGGTGGGCGGCCGGCGGCGGCCACTCGCTGCACGTCGTCTGCGACCTGACGATTGCCAGCCGGGAGTACGCCCGGTTCAAGCAGACCGACGCCGACGTGGGGTCCTTTGACGCGGGCTACGGGTCGGCATACCTGGCCCGCATGGTCGGGCAGAAGGCCGCGCGGGAGATCTTCTTCCTCGGGCGGGCCTATTCCGCCGATGACATGCACCGGATGGGTGCGGTCAACATTGTCGCCGCGCACCACGAGCTGGAGCCGACCGCGCTGGAGGCCGCGCGGGAGATCATGGGCAAGAGCCCCCAGGCGATCCGGATGCTGAAGTTCGCCTTCAACCTCGTCGACGACGGGTTGATGGGCCAGCAGGTGTTCGCCGGGGAGGCCACCCGGTTGGCCTATATGACCGACGAGGCCGTCGAGGGGCGCGACCAGTTCCTCGAGAAACGCGACCCGGACTGGTCACCCTTCCCCTGGTACTTCTAAGGAACCGGGCGCGGAGCCAGCGTCCCCGATCGATCGGGACAGCAACTCCCAGTGCACCCCTTGTCGCTCACCGCGCCACGGTAATGTGTACACATAGATGGCACAAAGTGAGGAGTCGTCATGACTGCGACCAAGGTGGGGATCAGGGAGTTCCGAGCTGGCCTGTCCGACTTCGTGGACTCTGACGCGCCCATTGCCGTGACGCGACACGGGCATACGGTCGGCTACTTCATCCCGGTCAAGGAGGACCGGACGGCCGACGTCGCTGCCCTGCGCGCGGCCGGGGAGAAGCTCGATGCCCTGCTCAAGCTCAGTGACGACGACGTCGACGCGGCGATTGACGACTTCAAGCAGCTTCGCCGCGCGGGCAACAGGAAGTCGTAGTGGGGAGCGAGAGGCGACTGGTCCTCGACGCGAACATCCCCCCCCCCCCCCCCCCCCCCCCCCCCCCCCCCCCCCCCCCCCCCCCCCCCCCCCCCCCCCCCCCCCCCCCCCCCCCCCCCCCCCCCCCCCCCCCCCCCCCCCCCCCCCCCCCCCCCCCCCCCCCCCCCCCCGCCCCCGCGCGGCGCCCGCCCCCGCCCCCCCCTCCCCCCCCCCCCCCCCCCCCCCCCCCCCACCACCCCCCCCCCCCCCCCCCCCCCCCCCCCCCCCCCCCCCCCCCCCCCCCCCCCCCCCCCCCCCGCCCCCCCCCCCCCCCCCCCCCCCCCCCCCCCCCCCCCCCCCCCCCCCCCCCCCCCCCCCCCCCCCCCCCCCGCCGCCTGGGCGGCCCCCCCCCCCCCCCCCCCCCCCGCCGCCACAGCCACCCTCCCCCCCCCCCCCCCCCCCCTTTCTTCCCCCCGGCTCAATGAGTTCGTTCAGCGGATCGCTACCGGCCGCGCGCCTGACGGTGGGCCGAGCCAGGCTGCATCGTGCGCTGCGGGCGGACGGCCGATAGGCTCCCGTCCGTGGACTCCGTGACGACGCGGCCGCTGTCGGCCTGACCGGCTCCACACATGCCCGCCCGCAACCATCCCGCTGCATCGGCGCATCCTGGGGTGCAACCGCTTCCACTCGGGGTCGACGCTGCTGTGCTCGAGGTCCTGCCACGGCTGCGCGCGGCCCTCGACGGCACCGGGCCTGCCCTGGCGCCCTACGCCGCCGGCAGCATCCACGCGCCCTTGCCCGATGTCGACCCCGCGGGCCTTCCGGCCGACCTCGCCCTGGTCGTCTCCACTTCGGGGTCGACGGGTCTGCCCAAGCACACCATGCTCTCGGCCGCCGCCCTGCACGCCTCAGTCCACGGCACCCACGAGGTCCTCGCCGGACCGGGCCGGTGGCTGCTGGCCCTGCCGCCCTACCACGTCGCCGGCATCCAGGTGCTCGTCCGCTCCGTGCTCGGAGCCGGCCCGCCGGTAGTCATGGATCTCACCCACGGCTTCACCGCTCGTGGGTTCGTCCAGGCCGCCCAGAGTATGCCGTTCGGTGACCACCCGGCATACCTCTCTCTGGTGCCTACGCAACTCACCCGCCTGCTGGGCCACCCGGGGGCGACCGCTGCATTGGCGAGGTTCGACGCGGTGCTCTGCGGCGGGGCCGCGACCTCGCCCGGCCTGAGTGATCGCGCGCTCGCCGAGGGCGTGCCCCTCGTCGCCACCTATGGCATGACCGAGACCTGCGGCGGCTGTGTCTACGACGGGTCACCGCTGCCCGACGTGCAGGTGCACATCGACAACGACCGGCATGTGGTGCTCGGCGGGCCGACGGTCGCGCACGGCTACCTCGCCGATCCGGCGCGCACGGCCGACCACTTCCACACCGATGCCGACGGGGTGCGCTGGTTCCGCACCGACGACCTCGGCCAGATCGACGACGACGGGCAACTCCACATCACCGGTCGCGCGGACGACCTCATCAACACCGGCGGCGTCAAGGTGGCACCTGGGCCGGTGGAGGACGCCCTGGTGCGCTACCTGCCCGGAGTGCGCGACGCCGTGGTCGTCGGCATCCCGAGCGCCCGGTGGGGCCAGGCGGTGGCAGCCGCCATCGTGCTCGAGTCCATCTCACCCGGCGGCAGCGATCGGCCGACACCTACCCTCCAGGACGCGCGCGCCATGCTGCGTGGACTGCTCCCCGACGCCGCGCTCCCCCAGATCCTGCACGTCGTGCACGCCTTCCCCATGCGCGGCCCCGGCAAACCCGACCGGGCCGCCCTCGCTGCCCTGCTCGCCGAGGTCGCCGCGCGAGGGTGAGACGGCGAAGGAGAGACGGCAAAGATGAGACACTGGAAGGGCACGGTATGCCGCGCGGGAACGCCCGCCGGACCGGGCTAGTCGTCCGGTGGGAGGAGAGTCCATGGCCAGGGTCCTGCTGACGGTACTCGCCCTCGGCCTGACCATCTATGCGGTGATCGACTGCGTCCAGACCCCCGACGAGCGGGTCCGCAACCTGCCCAAGTTGGCCTGGCTGGCCCTCATCGTCATCGCCGTCTGGGTCGGCCCACTTGCGTGGATCGTCGCCGGCCGCCCGCGGACCACGCCACCTTGGGGTCCGATGGGTCGCCGTGGCAATCCGCCCGCCGGGCCTCGCGGCCCTGAAGATGACCCCGACTTCCTCCGCGGACTCTGACCCACCACCGGCACCCCACGAAGGACAGCATGGCCAGCTTGATGGAGTGGGTGGAAGGCGCCCGCCCCCGCACCCTGCCCGCCGCGATCTCGCCGGTGCTCGTCGGCACCGGTGCCGCCGCAGCGATCGGCGGGTCGGACGTTGGCTACGGCATCCTCGCCCTCGCGGTGTCCCTGCTGCTCCAAGTCGGGGTCAACTACGCCAATGACTACTCCGACGGCATTCGCGGCACCGACACTGCCCGGGTCGGTCCGGTGCGTCTGGTCGGACAGGGCCTGGCCGCGCCGAGCAGCGTCAAAGCCGCGGCATACCTGAGCTTCTTCGCCGCCGCAGTCTTCGGGCTGGCGCTCGTCGCAATCTCGCAAACCTGGATCTTCATCCCCATCGGCGTGGCGTGCATCATCGCCGCCTGGCGCTACACCGGAGGCAGCAACCCCTACGGCTACCGCGGCCTCGGCGAGGTCATGGTTTTCGTCTTCTTCGGGCTCGTGGCGACGCTCGGCACGCTCTATACCCAGACCCTCACCCTGACCATCCCTGGGCTGCTCGGGGCGGTCGGCGTCGGCGCCCTCGCATCGGCGATCCTCGTGGCCAACAACCTGCGCGACCGGCCCGGCGACGCCGCAAGCGGCAAGAACACCCTCGCCGTGCGCCTCGGCGACGCGCGCACCCGTCGACTGTGGATCGTCCTGGTCACCGTGGCGCTGCTCGCCGCGGTCGGCTGTGCGGTCTGGCGACCGTGGTCCCTGCTCGCGCTCGCCTCGGCCGGCCTCGCGCTCGGCCCGCTGCGCGCCCTGCGCTCGGGTGCCACCGGTCCGGCGCTCATCCCGGTCCTGGCGGGCACGGGGAAACTGCAACTCGGGTATGCCGTGCTGCTCACCCTCGGGCTCGCGCTCGGCTGACTCGCCCGGAGCTCTGCCGCGCCCGGGTCGCCGCACGCGGCGGGGCAGCGCCCCGCCCAGCGGTCAGCGCTCGATCACTGGCTCAGTCCCGCGGCCGATTGCCTGTGTCTGTCTCGGCTGCCTCGGCCTCGGCGTCCTCGGCAGCCGCGTCGAGGTCATCGGTCACCGCGGCGCCACCGTGCTGCTCGCGCTCTTGTCGCTGCGCCATCCGGCGACTCACCCGGGCGTTGATCTTGTCGGAGATGTCTTGCTGCAGCGGCCGCAGAAAGATGAACGACAGCACCATGGACACCACCGCCGCACCCGCGACAGCCAGCAGTTGCTGTTCCTGGGAACGCATCCCCAACAACCACAACACGCCGAAACACGCAAAGAACAGAGCGATCCGAAGGACGGTGTACCGGAGCACGAGCACCTCTCAACACGGACGCCGGTCGACCCGGCGGATGGTGGCAGCCTCCGGTCAGAGCCCGGAGTAGGAGTGCTGCCCGACGAAGAAGACGTTGACGATCGCGAAGTTGACGATGACGGTGGCGAAGGCCGCGATGGCGATCCACATCGCCTTGCGCGGCTCCCAGCCGGCCGTCGCGCGGGCGTGCATGTAGGCGGCATACACGACCCAGACGACGAAGGTCCAGACCTCCTTGGGGTCCCACGTCCAGTAGGAGCCCCAAGCCTTCTGAGCCCAGATCGCGCCGGCGACCAGGGTGAAGGTCCACAGGATGAAGCCGACCATGTTGAGCCCGTATGCCGACCGCTCCAGTCGGGTGGCGCTGGGCAGCGAGTCGAGGAAGGCCAGCCGGCGCGACCGGGTGCCCACCTCGGCTGCGTCGCGGCGCACCTTGAGCAAGTAGGCGACCCCGAGACCGAAGGCGACGATGAACAGGCCGACCGCGAGGATGGCGACAGTCACGTGGATGACGAGCCAGACGCTCTTGAGCGCCGGCATGAGTTCGGCGGCCTCGGTGTAGAAGGCCAGCAAGGCGGTGCCGAGGGTGAGCAGGATGGGACCGACGACGAAGATGCCGAGCCACTCCCAGCGGTAGCGCCGGGCCAGCAGCAGATAGGCGAAGGCGGCCACCGTCGCACCGGCAGTGGCGAACTCGAACATATTGCCCCACGGGGCGCGTGCCACGGACAGCCCCCGCAGCACGACCGAGGCCAGCAGCAGGACGCTGGCCAGCCAGGTCATGCTCATGCCGGTCGAGCCGAGCTTGCGGGCCCGCAACGAGCCGCGCGAGCCCTCGTCGGCCGCGCTTGACCCGACCCGAGGGCCATCGGCCGCGGGCAGTGTCGACCGCACCGGCCCCGCCGCGCCGTCGCCCGAGCCGATGCCACCGGTCCGCCCGGCCGCGCCAGACCCGGCCACAGCGCCGACCAGGGCGTCGGCGCGCTCGTCGGCCCGGTCGTCTGCGAGGTCGTCGCCGAGGTCGTCGGCGCCCGCACGCGCGGCCGCAGCGTCGGCCTCGGTGTCGGGGCCGAGCGCCGCCAGGTGCGCGGCGAACAGCAGCATGGCGATGGTGTAGACCGCCATCGCCGAGTAGAGCGCGAGGTTGGACCAGTTCGCGAGCTCTGGCGTTGCCGAGGCCGTCACCAGCAGGGGCATCGTCACGTCCGTTCCGTGCGGGTCGCCGCAGCGACGAGGGTGGGGCTCGTGCCAAGCTGGGCGGCCAGGTCGGAGACGAAGGCAGCCAGCCCGGGATCGGCGCTCTTGGCAAGGGCTCCGATGGTGACGAGGGTAGTCGACCCCGCGGACCGATCTCCCTCGGGAGCGGGCTCGACCCGCACGAAGACCCGCCGCCGCCGCACCAACAGCGATGCGATCAGCCCGGTAAGGGTCGCGAGCGCCGCCGCGAGGGTCAGGCCCTTGCCGGGGTCGGTGCGCACCGAGAATCCCGCGAAGCGCGACACCCCGTCGAACGAGATCGACCCCCGCCCGCCGGGCAGGTCATAGCTCTGGCCGGGTTTGAGCCGGATCGCCAACGGCTTGCCATCCGCCCGCGGCACCGGGGCGAGTTCGGCGGTGTTGAGCGTGTAGACCGACTGCGGCCGCCCACCGGGGAAGAGGTTGCCCTCCCAGACCGACAACGCGAGTTCTGGCGAGTCGAGGTCGGGGAAGACCGACTCGGGCCCGTTGACGAAGGTCGGCTCGGCCGTCGGCAGGAAGAACCCACTGAACCCCAACTGCTTGGGCGCCGCCGAGGGCACCTTGATGGCGCCGACGGACTTGTAGAGGTTGTCCTGAGCCAGGAACGGGGTCGCCTGCTGGTAGATGACCTTGCCGGCGGCATCGCGCACGGTCACGACCGGCGAGTAGCCGTTGCCGAGCAGGAAGATGTCGGCGCCCCCGAGAGTGAGCGGCTCGTTGACGGTCACGATGCGTTCCTGGGGTGCCTGCCCGGGGCGCTCCACCGCGGTCGTGTATGCCGTGAACCCTCGCGGTGCGCCGAACTGCGCCCCACCCACCTCGCGCTCGAACCTCACGTCGAGCTTGTCGAGCCGAATCGTGAATGGAGGCAACACACTCGGGTCGACCATGACGCCGGTGTCGAAGGTGTCGTATTGCGAGAAGACCGACGCGAAGGTCTCCCCTTCGGTGACGATGACATCCCCGCGCCAGCCGAAGAGATGCCCGACTGCGACGCCGACGATGACCACGCAGATGGCCACGTGGAACAGCAGATTGCCAGTCTCCCGGAGGAAGCCTACTTCAGCGCTGACCGACGACTCGTCGTGGGAAAAGACTCGGAAACGCTTGCGCCGCAAGGCCTCCCGCGCTGCTGTGAGCGCGGCGTCCGGCGGGCCGGCATACTCGGCGGTCGCGCAGGTGCCGAGCCGCTCGAGGTGCCGTGGAGCGCGCGGCGGCCGGGAGCGCAGCGCATGCCAGTGCAGCTTGGTGCGCGGGATGATGCACCCGATCAGCGAGATGACGAGCAACAGGTAGACCGCCGAGAACCACGGCGACTGGTAGACCTCGAAGAAGCCGAAGCGGTCCAGCCACGGCCCGACGGTCGGGTTGGCGGCGAGGTAGTCGGCCACCCGGCCGGCGTCGATGGAACGCTGCGGGAAGACCGAGCCCGGCACGGCCGCGACCGAGAGCAGGAGCAGCAGGAACAATGCCGTGCGCATCGAGGTGAGGTTGCGCCACACCCAGCGCGCCCAGCCGAGCGGCCCGAGCTGCGGTTGGCGGATCTCGGTGTCCCGCCGCGGCGGATTCGCGGTGCTCACAACGCCACCTGGAAACCGTTGATGAGGTGGGTCTGCACCCACGACATGATGCCCTCCCACAATCCGGTGGCCATGAGCACCCCCACGAGCAGCAACAGCGCGCCGCCGGTGCGTTGCACGCCGCGCTGGTGGCGGCGCACCCAGGCGCTGGCTCGGGTGGCGCGCTGCCACCCGGCGGCGATGGCCAGGAAGGGCAACCCCAAACCCAGGCAGTATGCCGTGCCGAGCAGGACTCCGCGCGCGACCGGAGCGTCGCCACCCAGCGGACCGGCCAGGGCCATGATCGCGGCGAGGGTGGGACCGGTGCAGGGGGTCCAGCCCAGGCCGAAGACGAGGCCGAGCAAGGGCGCTCCGGCCAACCCGGCGGCCGGGCGCCAGCCGAAGGTGAGTTCCCGCTGGGTGCCCATGCCGAGGAAGACCAACGCCAGCAGGATGACGAGCACCCCCCCGGCGCGGGTGAGGATGCCCTGGTAGCGGATCAGGGCTGCCCCGGCGACCGACGCCGCCGTGATCGACGCCACGAAGACAACCGAGAAGCCCGCGACGAACAGCAGCGCCCCGAGCATGAGCCGCGAACGGCGGCGCTGCTGCTCAGCGGCCGGTGAGAGCCCGGTGACATAACCCAGGAATCCCGGCACGAGCGGGAGCACGCACGGTGATGCGAACGAGATGAAACCAGCCAACGCCGCGACGAGGGCCGCGAGCGGGAGGGCCCCCGTGGCGATCGTCGAGTCGGCCATCACGTGTCGGCCGTCACGCCTCGGCCAGGACGGCGTCCACGAGGGTCTTGAGGGTGACCTCGGTGGTGCCACCCAGCACCCGGGCGGCCAGCCGGCCCTGCTTGTCGAGCACGAGAGTCGTCGGCGTGGCCGGAGCGATGCCCGCCAGGCTCAGCATCGGAGTGCCGCCGCTGGCCCGGTCACTGATCGACGGGTATCCGAGCGCCGCGGCGGCCGGTGCGGCATTCTGCGGCGACTCCTTGATGCTGATCCCCACGAAGGCGACCGGCTTGCCGGAGCTCGCGTATGCCGTCCACGCCCGGGTCAGCGCGGGCGCCTCCTCCTGGCACGGCCCGCACCACGAACCCCACACGTTGACCAGGACGACCTTGCCCTTGCCCTCCGCGGCCCACGACCAGGTCGAGCCGGTCACCGTGGTGCCCTGCAGGTCGATCGGGGCGGTGCGCTTGGCGGGGCTGATCTGCTCGATCGACCCGTCGCCAGCGAGATAGCCCGCTCGGGTGCCTGAATTTGCCTGTGCTTCAAGGGAATTGGCGTCAGACCGACATCCGGCGAGCCCGCCGACGAGGGTGAGCCCGATCGCTGTCACGACCGAGACCGTGAGCGGGCGCAGCCGCGGGCGAGACATCAGGCGCCGGACTTCTTGGCCGCCCGCTCGACCAGCTCGGCAGCCGGCTCGCTGTAGGTGATGGTCACCAGCTCGCCGTCGCTGTAGTGCAGCGAGGTCAGCGAGGCCAGCGCGCACTCCCGCTTGCGTGGGTCGTGCCAGAGCCGCCGGCCCTCAAGCTTGGACCGGACGGTCCACACCGGCAGCTGGTGGGAGACCAGGACCGCGGCGTGGCCGGTCGCGGCAATCCGGGCGTCGTCGATCGCGGCGAGCATGCGGGCGGCGATGCCGTCGTAGCGCTCGCCCCAGCTGGGGGTGAAGGGGTCCACCAGCTTGCCCCAATACTTCGGCTCGCGCAGCGCGCCGTCGCCGACTCCGACCCGTTTGCCCTCGAAGAAGTTGCCCGCCTCGATCAGCCGCGGATCCACGGTGATGCCGAGGTCGTGCGAGGCCGCGATGGGTGTGGCGGTCTCGATGGCCCGCTCCAGCGGCGAGGCGACCACATGCGTGATGTCGTGGGCGGCGAGATGGTCGGCGACGACCTGGGCCATCTCGCGGCCCAGTTCGCTGAGGCGGTAGCCCGGAAGGCGGCCGTAGAGCACGCCATCGGGATTGTGGACCTCGCCATGGCGCATGAGATGAACGACGGTCGTCGTGGGCATGGCTCATTCTCTCAGAGCCACACGGCATACCGTGCAGCCCCAGCCGGCCGACCGACCGGCTCACCGACGGGCTACTCCATGCCCTCGCTGACGGTTGTCATGATCTGACCCAACGTCTTGACCTGACCCGCCGTGAGCTGGTCGATGAGCCGCGCTCGCACGCTGGCCAGGTGGCCTGGGGCGGTCTCGATGACCTTGGCCAGCCCTGCCTCGGTGAGGGTGAGCAGGACGCCGCGTCCGTCGCCGGGAAACGGCGCGCGCGTCACCCAGCCTCGGCGTTCGAGCCGGGTCGCAGTGTGCGTCAGTCGACTCCGCGACTGCACGACGATGGTGGCCAGCTCGGACATCCGTAAGTGATGATCGGGCGCCTCCGACAGCATCGAGATGATTTCGTACTCCGACAGGCACAGCCCGTAGGGCACGAGATCGCGATCGAGCGCCTCCATGAGTTGCCGACCACCGCGCAAGAAGGCGCGCCAGGTCTGTTGTTCGGTCGCGCTCAGCCAGCGTGGCTCGTGGCTGCCCATCTCCACCCACCTTCCCCGAGGACACCCTCAGGCCCGCGAGGGCGTCCGAGCGCCAGCATAGGGGCTGACCGTCCGCGCGGCCAGGAAACCTCGCGACACCGCGGAATAGTTGTTGGTTCAACCACGTTGTCACCTGCGAAGGGCGCGCGAACGACGCGGCCTCGCCACGAAAGGATCAGCCATGAGCGCGCTTGCCGACCTCACTCCCGGCACCTGGACCGTCGACCCGAGCCACTCCGAGGTGGCCTTCGTCGCCCGGCACCTCATGGTGTCCAAAGTCCGTGGCCGATTCGCCGACGTAGCCGGCACCGTCACCGTTGCCCAGCAGTTCGAGGACTCCTCGGTGACGGCCACCGCGCAGGTCGCTTCCGTCAGCACCGGCAATGCCGACCGTGACGCCCACCTCACCAACCCGGACTTCTTCGACGCCGCGAGCTACCCGCAGCTCACCTTCGTCTCGACCGCGGTCACCCCTGATTCACTAACCGGAGACCTCACGATCAAGGACGTCACCCGCTCGGTGACCTTCGACCTCGAGTTCGGCGGTGTCGCCGTTGACCCATGGGGCAACACCAAGGCCGCCTTCGAGGCCCGCGCCGATGTCAACCGCAAGGACTGGGGCTTGACCTGGAACGCCGCGCTCGAGGGTGGCGGCGTCCTGGTCTCCGACAAGATCGCCATCGTCCTGGACATCCAGCTCACCAAGTCCGCCTGAGACCTGACAGGCACCCGTCTCCACCGCTTCGGTGGTGACGGGTGCCTCGAGGTCAACGAGCGCGGCGGCGGGAGGCGTGTCGACGCTGACTGGGCCGTCGCACCGGCAGGCCGGCCTCGGCCGCTGCCGCCGCGCGCGCCGCTCCGTGGGTGGCCAGGGCATCGACCAACTCGATGGCATTAGGCGTCGCAGCGAGCACGTCGACCCTGAGGCCGTGCTCTTCGGCTGTCTTCGCCGTCTGGGGGCCGATGCAGGCGACGAGGGTCTGGGCGTGCGGCTTTCCGGCGATACCGACGAGGTTGCGCACCGTCGAGCTCGACGTGAAGAGCACCGCGTCGAACGCCCCACTCTTGATCGCCTCGCGGATCGACGCGTCCGGGGGTGCCGCACGCACGGTCCGGTATGCCGTCACGTCGTCGACTTCCCAGCCCATTTCGGTCAGCCCTGCGACAAGCGTGTCGGTGGCGATGTCGGCGCGCGGCAGGAAGACCCGGTTGCAGGCATCCTCGCTGTCCTCCACGTCGGGCCAGTCCAGCAGCATCCCGGCGGCCGACTGCTCGCCGGCAGGGACCAAATCCGGGTTGAGCCCCCACTCCCGCAGGGCGCCCGCCGTGACACCCCCCACCGCCGCGATGCCCACGCCGGCGAAAATCCGCGCGTCCAGCCCGAATTCCTCGACCTTCTCGCGCACGGCTCGGACCGCATTGACCGACGTGAAGCCCACCCACGCGTAGCGGCCGGTCGCGAGCCCCTTGATGGCCCGATCCATCTGGGCCGGGGTGCGCGGCGGCTCGACCGAGATGGTCGGGACCACAGTCGGTCGTGCTCCGTATGCCGTGAGTCGCTCGGTCGTCGACCCGGACTGCTCCTTGGTGCGGGGGACCAGGACCTGCCAGCCGTAGAGCGGTTTGGTCTCGAACCAGGACAACTCCTCGCGCAGACCGACCGACGGCCCGAGCACGGCGAGCACCGGGAAAGACAT
This sequence comes from Actinomycetales bacterium, assembly GCA_016710385.1. GTDB lineage: Bacteria > Actinomycetota > Actinomycetes > Actinomycetales > Dermatophilaceae > Phosphoribacter > Phosphoribacter freyrii. The sequence continues at coordinate 206,515 of JADJVX010000011.1, read as the reverse complement.
CCCGTCGGCGGCCAGCACCTGCGAGGCCTTATCGAGCGTGGTCGTCCGCGTCTGCTGAGAGGTCGTCGTTCCCGACTCGACGAGCGCCACCGGCGTTGACCCCTCACGTCCGGCCTGGCGCAGCTCGCTCAGCGCCTCCCCCAGCCGGGCGGCCGGGCCGAGGACGACCACGGTGCTGGCGGCATCGGTGAGGCTCGCCCAGTCGTGACCGCGGGCCGATGCATCGACGACGTGCAGCGCGGTCGTCGATGCGGTGGTCAGCGGGATTCCGGCATACATGGCTGCCGCGGTGACCGCACTGACCCCGGGGACGACCTCGAAAGGGACTCCCGCGTGGGCGAGTTCGAGCGCCTCGTCGGCCACGCCGTGGAAGAGCGAGGGGTCGCCGTCCATGAGCCGGACCACGAGACCAGACTCCCCCAGCCCGCGCGCCGCGTTGACGATGACCTTGGCCGTCCGCAACACCGCGAGGTCGGGCTGGTCGTGGTCGTGGCCCGCGTCGATGACCTGGACCCCTGGACGGGCAAAGGCATCGACCACCGCGTGTCGCCCGACCTGGTCGAGAACGACGATGTCGGCGGCGGCCAGCAACTCGCGACAGCGCACGGTCATGAGTCCGGGGTCACCTGGCCCGGCTCCGACGAAGGCCACTCGTGCCGCCATTGGCCGCTCCTCGCTCCTCATCCGGCCACCCCGACATCGGGCAGGTCCGACAGGGAAGCCCGCAAGAAGGCCAGGACATGCAACTCGGTGGCCAGGTCGACGCGGCGCAACGACACGTGGGGCGGCAAGGCCAGCGCCGCGGGGGCGAAGGTGAGGATCGCCTCGACACCGGCGGCCACGAGGGCATCGGCGGCGGTCTGAGCGCCGTCGGAGGGAGTGGCCAGGACGCCGATGGCGATGCCGAGTTCGGCGACGAGGGCCGGAAGGTCCTCGATCGGACGCACCGTCAGACCGGCGACCTGCTCACCCACGAGCGCAGGGTCACGGTCGAGCACCGCCACGACGTGAAAGCCCTCGGTGCCAAAACCGGAGTAGGCAGCCAGGGCTCGGCCCAGGTTGCCCATCCCGACGATGGCCACCGGCCAGGCGCGGCCCAGTCCGAGTGCCCGGGCGATCTCGGTGATCAGACGGGCGACGTTGTAGCCGACCCCGCGCACCCCATGGGAGCCGAGGTGGCTGAGGTCTTTGCGCAACTGGGTGGGCAACACCCCTGCGGCCGAGGCCAATTGCCCAGAGGAGACGGTGGTGATGCCGCGAGCGGCCGCGCTGTGCAGCGCGCGGAGGTAGGTGGGCAGCCGCGACACGGTCGCCGCCGGGATGTCTCGGTGAGCGGAGGGGCTCGGCGTCATGGGCACTCACCGGCTCCTTCCTCGGGACCGCCGATCGACAGGTTCGCCGATGGTCGTGGCCAGAGTAAGGGGTTTGTGAAGCGTTGCACAAAGTCTGTTCCGCCTGGCGGACCAAACGGTCAGAAATTCAGTGCGGCCCGGAGTTCGGCGGCGGTGATCCGGTACCTGGCCACCTCGCGTCCATCGACGAGGACCACCGGCACCAGGTCGCCGTAGCGGGCCTCCAACACCGAGTCACCGGCCACGGAGGTGACCTCGAACGGCATACCGGCGCCGTCGCAGACCTCAGCGACGGCCAGGAGCGCTTCCTCGCAGAGGTGACATCCCGGGCGACTCATCACCTGAACCCGCGGCGCCGCCCCCACGCCGGAGTCGCCATCAGCGTCGTCGGCACCCGTGCCTGCGGCAGCTGCGTGGGGCCTGGGACGTGGCCGCCACCAGCGGTCCCGGGAGAGTCCGCTCACCGGACGGTCATGAGAAGACCGACCGCCGCAGCATGAGCAGGGAGTAGAGCGTCTGCTGGATGGTCTCGCGCACCTGGTCGGTGATGTCGAAGACGAGCATCGGGTCGTCGGCCCCCGCGCTGCCGTAGTGCGCCGTCGGGATCGGCTCGCCGAACTCGATGATCCACTTGCTCGGCAGCGGCACCAGGCCAAGCAGCCCGAGCCAGGGCCAGGTCGGCGTGATGGGGAAATACGGTGCCCCGAACAACCGCGCGAGCATCTTTGCGTTGCCGATCAGGGGGTAGGTCTCCTCGGCGCCGACGATCGAGCAGGGGATGATCGGCGTGCCGGTGCGGATGGCCGCGCTGACGAAGCCGCCTCGGCCGAAGCGCTGCAGCTTGTAGCGCTCGCTAAACGGCTTACCCACGCCCTTGAAGCCTTCGGGGAAGACCCCGACGAGCTGGCCACTGCTCAGCAGCCGCTCCGCGTCGGCGTTGGCGGCGAGCGTCGCCCCCTGCTTGCGCGCCAACGGCCCGATGAGCGGAGTCTGGAAGACGAGGTCGGCCCCCAGCAACCGCAGGAACCGGCCGCGCGCCTCGGCGTCGTGGACGGCGACCTGCACCATGTGGGCGTCCAGCGCGATGGTGCCGGAGTGGTTGGCCACGATCAGGCCGGCACCAACGGCAGGGATGTTTTCCACGCCGCGCACCTCGACCCGGAACCACTGCTTGTAGAGCGGCCGCAGCACCGGCAGGTAGAAGTTCTCGGTGTAGTCCTGGTCGAAACCGAACTCATCGACCTGGTAGTCGCCGGTGAGCCGCCGGCGCAGGAACGCCAGCGTGCGGGCCACTTGGGCCTCGACCTCGTCGGGGCCGAGCCCGGACGCCGCCGCGAGCGTGCGCAGCACTCCGATGACGGCCGCGATGACGTCCTCGATGTCGGGGGTGAGTTCCTGTTGGGTCAACGCAGCGGCCAACAGCGACTCGGAGATCGCGGGGCCCTCACCATCGCGGACCACCTGGGGCCGGTATGCCGTGCCCGCCCAGTCCGCACCGCGCGCCTGCTGGGCACCACCGGAGTGGTCGGCGGCGGAGGCCCCCTCGAGCGCCCGCGTCGCGCCATCGCGCCGGGCCTGGGCCACCCGAGCCGTCAACTCATCGCCGGCCGAGGGCGTCGTGCTGACGTTCTCCGCCGTGGTCGACCCCTGTGCCGGCGACGGGACCGCGCGCAGCCGGCGCACGGCGGGGCGAGTGGCCGGCCGGACGTCGACGGCTGTCTCCGTCGTGGGCACCGGAGTCGGCCGCGGGACCGGACGGTGGCGGGACGGGACCCGACGCCTGCCGGTGTGCGCGTTGGCCGCGCCCTCGGCAGTGGGGTCGGCGCCGGTGGCGGACGCCGGGCCGCTGCCGGACGCCGGGCCGGTGCCGGACGCCGGGCCGGTGCCGGACGCCGGGCCGGTGCCGGACGGCATACCGGGAGTGGGCGGCTCTTGGGCAGCGCTCGGCGCAGCGGCACCGATGAGCGGACCGGGAACGACCGGCACCGGCGGCGCGCCCACCAGGGGCGTGGTGCGGCGGCGGCGGCGTTCACCGGCCGCGCGGGCTGCGCCCGTGGCGAAGGCGTCGCGAGGGGTGTCGGGCATTACCGCACCACCTCTCGCAGTCGGGAGGCCAGACCGACTCCGGCTCCAGCCAGACGCATCATCCCACCGGCGCCCTGGCCGAGCAGATCGATCGCGGTGTCAGCGCCCGGAACGATCGGCGGTGCGTGTTCGGCGAAGTCACGGAAGGCCGCGCGAGTGTCCCACCGGGGCTCGAACTTCATCACGGTACGCATCCGCGTCGTATCGAGGCCGCGACCGTAGGACAGGAAGGACAGCTGGTCGGAGGAGAAATCGGCCAGGCCGGCCCGACGGATGATCGCCCCGAGCATGGAGATTGCGAACGGCACCCCAACCGTGGGACGTCCCACCATGGCGGCGGCCTGCGACACGGTGAGCACGCCGTCGCCGGCAATGTTGACGATCTGCACCGGTGGCCCGGAGACCGCCAACAGCAGGGCTGCGGTGACGTCCTGCTCGTGGACGAATTGCAGCCGGGCGTCGAAGCCCAGCGGCACCGGCAGCACCGGCAGCGAGAAGTAGTCGGTGAGCGCCGTCTTGATCCGCGGGCCCATGACGTTGGCGAAGCGCAGCATGGTGATCTCGGCGTCCGGACGGCGGCGCGAGAACCCGCGCACATAGGCCTCGACCTCGACTGAGTCCTTGCCGAAGCCGCTGGTCGGCATGGTCTTGGGGCCGGTCTCCTCGGTGAACATCGCGGGATCGCGCGGCGAGCTGCCGTAGACCGCAGCAGTGGACTTGACGATCAGGCGCCGCACGCTGGTGGCCTTCTGGCAGGCGGCCAACAACTGCATGGTGCCGATGACGTTGATCTCCTTCTGGGAGACCCGGCCGCCGGCTGAGGTCGGCGTGGCGAGCACGTTCATGTGCACGACGGTGTCGACCTTGGCCTGGCCGATAATCCGCCCGATCATGGGGTTGCGGATGTCGGCGCGGACGAACTCGGCGCGCCCGATGGAGTGCGGTGGGGGCACCACGTCGACCCCGATGATCCGCTCGATCGAGGCATCGGCGGACAGGGCCTGCGCGAAGCGCCCGCCGAGGTGGCGAGAGACCCCCGTGATGAGCACGACGTCGGCCAACTGGACACCTCCGTCCTGGACTGGTCCTTCCGATCCTACTCGCGCGTAGCATTCCCTGCCGGCGTTCGGGGCAGGACGACAGCGGCCCCGGTCACGACCACGCGGGTCGCGTCCGGGGCCGACAGTGCCGGTGAGCGGCTGTTACTTGCGGTTGCGACGCTGGTGACGCGTCTTGCGCAGCAACTTGCGGTGCTTCTTCTTGGCCATCCGCTTGCGCCGCTTCTTGATCACAGAACCCATAGGTCATCCTTGCTTGAGACGTGCGAGAACTTCAGAAACCTTCAGAAACCTTCAGAAACACGAGTAGTGCCGGTCGCCTGCCGGCGGACCATGGTGGCATACCGGAGCGGGCTCAGCCTACCGGCGTCATCGCCAGTTTCCGGGGCATCGCGTTCAGTCGTCGACGGTCACCGACGGTCGGCGAGAGCCCACCGTCTCGGGGAGAACGGCATACGGGGGTGTATGCCGTTCTCCCCGGACAGCGGTGTCGATCACTTCACGCAGTGTCGACGAAGGAGGAGCTGAGGTAGGCGTGGACCGCGTCCTCGGGCACTCGGAACGACCGTCCGACCCGCACCGCCGGGAGTTCTCCCCCGTGGACGAGCCGGTAGACCGTCATCTTCGACACGCGCATGATCGAGGCGACCTCGGCCACGGTGAGGAACCGGACCTCGGAGAGCTGGCGCTCTGGCTGCATGGAACTCCTCGATCGTCAAGCACACCCGCGCCGCCGGCTTCCCCGCCGGCGGAGGCCACGAGTGTGCGTGGCAACTCTAGGGGCTGGTGTGACGAGAGGGGAAGACGTGAGTGAGGTTGTGACCGGAAAGTAAAGCCGACACGCCGGATCAGTCGAACCAAATGTCCAGACCGTGGTGCGGGAAGACCGCCTGCCGGGTCGCCATGACGGCGCGATCGACCTCGCTGCTCGGGTCGTACCCGAGATCCCACGAGCGCCACCACAGCGGCTGCCCCTCGGGCAGGTCGCCCATGCGGGTCGGGCCATGCTTGCCGAGCAACGCGGTGACGTAGTCGAGCCACCCCTGCGGCACCGCAGCGTTGGGCAGGATCGGCCGGTGCGCGGCGATCGCGGTGAGATGGGTCCAGGTGCGGGGCACGACGTCGACGACCTCGTAGCCGCCGCCGCCCAACGCGATCCATCGGCCCTCACAGAGCTCGTGGCTGAGCTTGTGCAGCGCCATCATCGCCTCGCGCTGGGCCTCGACCGACAGCGCGAAGTGCGCGAGCGGGTCGGCGCTGTGGGTGTCGGCTCCGTGCTGGGTCACCAGGACGGTCGGGCGGAAGGCCCGCACCACAGGCATGACACCGGCGTGGAAAGCCCGCAGCCAGCCCCCGTCGGACAGGCCCGGGGGCAGCGACACGTTGACCGCCTGCCCCAAGGCTTTGGACCCGCCGATGTCGGTCGCCCAGCCGGTGCCGGGGAAGAGCGCCCGCCCGGTCTCGTGGATCGACACGGTGAGCACTCGCGGGTCGTCCCAGAAAATCGATTCGACGCCGTCGCCGTGGTGCACGTCGACATCGACATAGGCCACTCGCTCGGCGCCGTTGTCCAGCAGCCACTGGATCCCCACCGCGATGTCGTTGTAGACGCAGAAACCCGACGCATTGCCGGCCATGGCGTGGTGTAGTCCACCGCAGAAGTTGACGCCGTGCTCGACGGCGCCGGTCCACACCGCCTCGCAGACGTCGCGGGTGCCTTCGACGATCCGCGCGCTGACCTCGTGCATCCCCTCGAACGCCGGCACGTCGTCGGTGCCCAGGCCCAGCAGCTCGTCGGCCAGGCGCGGGTCTTCCGAGGCCCTGCGCACGGCCTCGACGAAGCCGCGGTCGTGCACGGTGTGCAGCAACGCATCGTCGGGGATGCTCGGGCTGACGACTTCGACCGCCTCGTCGTCGAAGAGCCCGAACTCCGCACAAAGTCGGGCGGTCAAGGCCAGCCGGACTGGAGACATCGGGTGATGCGGGCCGAAGTTGTACTTCGTGAATTCCGGGTCCCAAATCACCCGCGCCTGGCTGCGCATGCTCCGACGTTACCTTTCCCGAGAGCCCCTGGAGCCAGTATGCCGTCGCAGCTCAGCCCAAGTCAGGGAGTGTGCCGCGATCGGCACCGAGGGGAAGGATCATCGCGATCTCCTCCTCGCCATCGCGGTTGGAGCCGCGCATCGGTCGGCGCGAATCGGTGGGCCGGAAGCCCAGACCCGAGGCGAAGGCCACCGCACGCCCGTTGTCGGTGCTCACCCAGTAGACGACGTGCGAGTGACCGTCCTGCTGGGCCCGCTTGGCGCCAGCGCGGGCCAGCGCGGTGGCCACGCCCGTCCCCCGAGCCAGTGGCGTCACCCAGAGGCCGAAGATCTCACTCAGTCCGGAGTTGAACCCTTCGGCGAGCCGGTCGTCGGTCGAGTCGTCGGCCTCGTGGACCCCGAGGCTCGCGGTGCCGACGACGGCACCGTCGCGGTGCGCAATGAACCGAGGGGCCCGCTCGACGCGAGCGATCCACTCCTGGTCGCTGAACGCCGCTTCTTCGGCCAAGGTCGCGGAGAAGGCTGCTGGCGAGTCCCGCAGGGCGTCCAGGCGCACAGCCTTGAAGGCTGCCCAGTCCTGGGGGGTCACGGTCGTCACGGTGATCTCGCTCATGGCGACACCCTGCCATGCCGCGTGCCGGTGGGGCCAGTCAACCCCGACCGAACTCAGGTCGACGTCATCCGGCGGCCACGACCGGTCACAGGTCGAGCACCATGGAGAGTTCACAATGCCGGTCGTCCGGCGCCTGGTCCGGCGGTGGCTCGGCCCAGCGGAAGCCGACCCGTTCGTACAACCGGGCAGCAGCGGTGTTGTGCGTGGCGACATCCAGCCACAGCTGGCGGTAACCGAGTCTCTTGGCCTCCGCGGCCGCCACCGCCACGAGTTGCTCCCCCGCACCCGTCCCCCGCACCTGCGGTGCCACGTACATCGAGATGAGGTATGCCGTCCGGCCCGGTGCCGCCGGCAGCACCTGCGCCCAGGCTCCACCGGCATCCCGCACCGAGAGTCGGACCATGCCGACCGGCATACCGGCCGCACGCAGTTGCCAGCACGTGGTGGACCGGATGCCGTACCGCCAGTCCGCCTCGTCGAAGGTGAGGGCATCGGCGAGGGTCGAGCCAAACATGTCGGGAGCGTCGGCCAGGGCCGCTGTGCGAATGTCGCGCTGGCTTTCCCAGTCGTCCTCGGAGATCCGCACCAACTCCCGCAATCCGCCAGACGTGGAGTCAGCCAAGGCCGTCGGCCAACTCCTTGGAGCGGGCTGCGGCGGCTTCCATTGCCGTCATGAAGGCGGCCCGCACCTTGTTGTCGTCGAGTTGGCGGATCGCCGCGATGGTCGTGCCACCCGGGGAGGAGACCCGCTCCCGCAGCACGGTGGGGTGCTCGCCGGTCTCGCGCAGCATGGTCGCGGCGCCGTAGAGGGTCTGCACGACGAGCTCGGTCGAGGTCGCGCGTGGCATCCCGAGGAGCACTCCCGCTTCGATCATCGCCTCGACGACGTAGAAGATGTATGCCGGTCCGCTCCCGGAGATCGCCGTGACGGCGTCTTGGTGCTTCTCGGGGACCTGGACCACCTTGCCGCACGAGGCGAGCAGCGCCTCCGCTTCGGCGAGGTGCTCGGCTGTGCAATTGCTGCCGGCCGAGATGGCCGCCATGCCCTGATCGACCAGGGCTGGGGTGTTGGGCATGACCCGCACCACTGAGGACCGGGCCGGCAGCCGCTGCTCCAGCCAGGCGGTGGGAATGCCCGCAGCCATCGACACCACAAGATTGCCGGGCACGATGTGGTCGCGGATCTCGGCGAGCAGCCCATCCATATCCTGCGGCTTGACGACCAGGACGAGGGTGTCGGCGAGCGCGGCGGCCGCGACGTTGTCGAGCACCCGGACGCCGTACTTGTCGCGCAGCAACGCCGCGTGCTCGGGCCGCTTCTCGGTGATGACGATCTGCTCGGTCGGTCGGCCCGAGCGCAGCAACCCAGACAGCAGGGTCTCGCCCATGACGCCTGCGCCGAAAATCGCAGTGGTGCTCATCGTCAGACTCAACCCTTCGTCGCCAGGCCGCGCAGGAAGAAGGTGACGTTAGCGGGTCGCTCGGCCAGCCGTCGCATCAAATAGCCGTACCACTCCGTGCCATAGGGGATGTAGACCCGCATCTGGTCGCCGCGGTCGGCGATGCGTTGCTGCTCGTCGGGTCGGATGCCGTAGAGCATCTGGTATTCGAAGGATCGCGGCTCGCGCCGCTCACGGCCGGCCAGTGCGGCGGCGATCTCGATGATCCGTGGGTCGTGGCTGGCCACCATGGGATAGCCCTCGCCCTTCATGAGCACCTTGAGGCAGCGCACGTAGGAGCGGTCGACCTCGTCTCCGTCCTGGAAGGCGACCGACTCGGGCTCGGCGTAGGCGCCCTTGCACAAGCGAACCCGCGACCCGGCATACGCGAGATCGCGGCAGTCGCCCTCGGTGCGCCGCAGATAGGCCTGCAACACCGCCCCGGTCGTCGGGAAGTCCTCGCGCAACTCCTGGACGGCCGCGAGCGTCGCGTCGGTGGTCGTGTGATCCTCCATGTCGACCGTGACCGTCGTGCCGGCATTGGTGGCGGCCTGGCTGATCGCGCGGGCGTGATCGAGGGCGATCCGGTGGCCGTCGGGCAGCAGCAGACCGAGGGCGGTGAGCTTGAGCGAGACCTCGGCCTTGCCGGCGAGTGAGTAGTGACGCTCGGCGAGCGCGGCGAGGAGGCCGAGATAGGCGTCCCGGGTCGCGTCGGCCTGCTCGCGAGTGGTGGTGTCTTCGCCGAGGTAATCGATGGTCACCATCCGCCCGACGGCCTGCAACGCACCGGTCGCCCGGAGCGCGTCGTCGGAGGTCGTCCCGGGCACAAAGCGCTTGACGACCGCGCGGCTGACGGGGGCGCGTTCGATGACGTCACGGACGGCGTTGGCCCGGGACAGGCCGAGCAAGGAGGTGCGCAGAAGGTCGCGAGGGTCCACGGTCCCACTCTAGGGATCCGCTGATCTGGGGTCGACTGGCAGCGCCCGAATGGGTCACTCGCCGCGACGGGCCAGGTGGGTGCGAGCGAAGTCCAGTGAGGCGCGCAGATCGCGCTCCCGGTCGTCGTCGGTCAGCTTGCGAGTGCCGATCTCTACGACGATGTGACCGTCGAAATCGGCAGCCGCCAGACGGCTCAGCACGGCATCACACGGCTGTCCGCCACGGCCCGGCACGAGGTGCTCGTCGCGCACCCCGCCCGAGCCGTCGGCCAGGTGGATGTGCCGCAGCCGAGCGCCCAACGCTTCGACCATCGCCAGGGCGTCCGACCCCGCCGTGGCCGTATGCGAGAGATCCAGCGTGACGTTGTCATAAGCCATCGGCACGGGGTCCCAGTGCGGCAGATAGGCCTGCATCTCCCGCCCCCGGGCTCGCCAGGGGAACATGTTTTCGACGGCCAGCCGAATCCCGCTGTGGTCCTCGCGGGTGGCTACCCCGTCCTCGAACTCCACGGCATACTCGCGCTGCCACCGGAAGGGTGGGTGCAGCACCACGGTGTCCGCCCCGAGGTCGCGTGCGAGGTCGACCGACCGGTCGATCTTCGTCCACGGGTCGGGGCCCCAGACCCGCTGGGTGAGCAGCAGCGTCGGAGCGTGCACGGACAGCACGGGTATGCCGTAGTGCTCGGACAGCGCCGCGAGCGCACCGGCGTCCTGGGAGACCGGGTCGGTCCACACCATGACCTCGATGCCGTCATAGCCGAGCCGGGCCGCGAGATCGAAGGCCGTCGCACAGGTCGCCGGATAGACCGAAGCCGTCGACAGGCCGACCCGAGCGCGGGCGGGTGCCACCGGTCGGTCGGCTGGTGTCCCCATGGACTGCACGCTACCCCCGCCGTCACACGCGTGGGAGTCGCCGACTCCGTGACGATCTAGAGTGGCGCCGTGCCCGAATCACCCCTGGACCTGGCGCGCGTCTGGGTCGAGTTCACCGACCCCGGCAACCCTGAGCAACGGTTCCGCTGTGACCTCACCTGGCTCACCTCGCGGTGGACGTGCGTCTTCGGCAACGGCTGCAAGGGCATCCTTCCCGGCCGGCCGAATGACGGCTGCTGCTCTCTGGGAGCGCATTTCACGGAGAAGGCGGATTACCGCACGATCCGCGACGTCGCCGAGAAGCTCAGGCCGCAGGACTGGCAGTTCCACGCCCTGGCCCACGAACGAGCCCACCCTGCGCCACCTGTCGAGCCGGCGCCACCTGTCGAACCGGCGCCACCAGCCTCACCCACGATGCACGCACCGGCAGCCGAACCCCCCATCCATCACGTCGTTCTCGGCGGGCTGAGCGAGGCCTATGACCTGCCAGCCCGGTCTACCGCTGCCGGTGTTGTCGCGGAGGCCGCCGGCGATGTGTCTGCCGTCGAGGAGGCCGACGATGTGGCGGAATCGTCCACCGGGATCTCGGCCGCGCCGACGACCCGACTGCGGCGCAGCGACTGGACCGAGCTCGAGGACGGCGTGCGCAAGACCCGCGTCGTCAAAGGGGCGTGCATCTTCCTCAACCGGCCCGGTTTCGAGGGCGGGGCAGGCTGCGCGCTGCACCAGTACGCCATCCGCCAAGGCATTCCCACCCATCAGGCCAAGCCGGAGGTGTGCTGGCAGTTGCCGATCCGGCGCACCTATCGCACCGTCGAAGAGCACGACGGGTCCACCTATCTCGAGACGACGATCACGGAGTACGACCGGCGGGCCTGGGGTCCGGGCGGCCATGACCTCGCCTGGTATTGCTCGGGCAACAGCGAAGCCCACATCGGCCGCGAGCCAGTGTTCCGTTCCTGCCGAAGCGAGTTGGTCGAACTCATGGGCGAGGCGGCCTATGACGAGCTGGTGGTGAGGTGCACGGCATACCTGCGGTCGGTGAAGGCCGCCCACCGCGGCAGCGGACGCGCGATGCTGCCGCTGCTCGTGCACCCCGCGACCTTGGCGGCCGAGGCGACCCCGCGCAGCAAACGCCGCCTGTGAGTGCGGGATTCGACAACCCTGAGGTCTCCGACAATCCTGAGGTCTCCGACACCCCTGACGACGCCTCTGACCCCGCGGGAGCGGTGCGCAGCCCCAATATCTGGGGGTCCCCGCAGACCTACGAAACCCACAATCTCGCGCTCGATCGGGCGGGGGTCATCGACCGGGCGCTGCTGCGCATCTCCGGGCGACCGGATTGGCGGGGCGCGACCGTGGTCGAACTCGGTTGCGGCACAGGGTTCCACCTGCCGCGGCTGGCCGAGACCGCGCGCACGGTGATCGGCGTGGAGCCGCACCGGCCGCTGGCAGCCCTCGCGCAGCAGCGCGTCGACGGTATGCCGTCCGGTCCCGACGGCCTGGGAGCGCCGGTCACCGTCGTCGTGGCTGGGGCTCAGGCCACCGGCCTGTTCCCCGCGAGCGTCGACGCGGCGATCGCCCGGTGGGCCTACTTCTTCGGGCCGGGGTGTGAGCCGGGTTTGGCGGAGCTGGGCCGGATCGTGCGGCCCGGCGGGAGCGCCTTCGTCGTCGACAACGACGCGACCCGGTCGACGTTCGGGTCGTGGTTCAGCGCGGCCTGGCCCGACTACGACGCCGCAGCGGTGGAGCGGTTTTGGACGCGGCAGGGGTGGGCGCGCGAATCCCTCGACGTGAGTTGGGAGTTCGACTCGCGGGCGGATTTCGAGGCGGTCCTGAGCTGGGAGTTCCCGCCGTCGATGTGTCAGCGGATCTTCACCCGCGAACCGACCCGGACATCCGTGGACTACGCCGTCACGCTGCGCTGGCGGCGTTACTGAAGCACTGCCACCCCGGTATGCCGTCGCGGCGCCGCGCACGGCTGTCTCTAGGTCATGCCGAGGGTGCCGAGCTCTTGGATGACGGGGTGTCGGTGGCCGCGTCTAGGGTCGCGGCCATGAGGATGCGAGGGCGACGGTGACGGCTTACCCGGGCATGCAGGGGCGCAAGGCACCCGCGCGGGGGGCGGCCAAGGGGCCGACCTATCGCTGCAGCGAGTGCGGCTGGACTGCGCTGAAATGGGTCGGCCGCTGCGGGGAGTGTCAGGCGTGGGGCACCGTCGGCGAGGTGGGCGCCGGCCGAGGGCGCATGACGATGGCGGTGACGCCCACCCGAGCGGTCCCGCGCATCGGTGAGGTCGACCTGACCCGGGCGGAAGCGGCCCCCACCGGCGTGGGCGAGTTCGACCGAGTGCTCGGCGGCGGCCTTGTCCCGGGTGCCGTGGTGCTCGTGGCGGGCGAACCCGGCATCGGGAAGTCGACGCTGTTGCTCGACGTCGCGGCGCGGGCAGCGCGCAGCGGACGCCGGGTCCTCTACGTCAGCGGCGAAGAGTCCGCCGCCCAGGTGCGGATGCGGGCCGAGCGCATCGAGGCGATGGCAGCGCACCTGCACCTGGCCGCCGAGACCGACCTCGGCACCATCCTGGGCCAGATCGAGATGCTTGCGCCCCAATTGGTCGTCGTCGACTCGGTGCAGACGATCGCCAGCGCCGAGATCGGCGGTTCGGCCGGCAATGTCGCACAGGTCCGTGAGGTGGCCGCCGCCCTGATCGCGGTGGCCAAGACCCACGACATCTGCGTCCTGCTCGTCGGTCACGTCACCAAGGACGGGTCGATTGCCGGCCCCCGCGTCTTGGAGCACCTCGTCGACGTCGTCGTCGCCTTCGAGGGTGAGCGGCACTCCAGGCTGCGCCTGGTCCGAGCGGTCAAGAACCGTTACGGACCCACCGACGAGGTCGGCTGTTTCGACCTGTCCGATGTGGGCATCGTCGGGCTGCCTGACCCCAGCGGGCTGTTTCTCTCGACCCGTGATGTCACGGTGCCGGGCACCTGCGTGACGATCACGCTCGAGGGTCGACGCCCCTTGGTGGCCGAGGTCCAGGCGCTCGTCGCACGGTGCACCACGCCCTCGCCGCGTCGAGCCACGAGCGGGCTCGACTCGGCTCGGGTAGCGATGTCCGTGGCGGTGCTCGATCGGCGGGCGCGGATCCCGGTCGCTGCGGCCGACACCTATACCGCGACCGTCGGCGGCGCCAAGGTCACCGAGCCGGCTGCCGACCTCGCGATCGCCCTGGCGCTGGCCTCGGCCGCCCTCGACCGCGCCTTCCCCTGCGACTCGATCGCCATCGGTGAAGTCGGGCTGGCCGGTGAGATCCGTCCGGTCACCGGTATGCCGCGCCGGCTCGCCGAGGCCGCCCGGCTGGGCTTCCGGCGCGCCCTCGTCCCGCCCGGCACCCTCGGGTCGGCCACGCCCGTTCCCGGTCTGGCCATGGTCGAGGTGTCCCACCTCGCCCAGGCGGTCGCCGTCGCCCTGCAAGCGGGCCCCGATCGCGACGTGTCCGAACTGTGAGCGAAGACGACCAAAGGGCGGGCAACCAGCCGCATTAGACTCGCCACCGTGGAACGCGCCGACGACGAACAGCTCATCGCGATCCTCGGCGCCGTCGCCCCGGGCACCGAGCTGCGCGACGGACTGGAGCGGATCTTGCGTGGCGGCACCGGCGCTCTCATCGTTCTCGGCAACGACAAGTCGGTCGAGGCGTTGTGCTCGGGCGGTTTCAAGATCGACATCGAGTTCTCGGCGACCCGGCTGCGCGAGCTGTCCAAGATGGACGGCGCGATCGTCGTCGACAAGGACATCACACGCATCGTGCGGGCCAACACTCAGTTGGTCCCCGATGCCCGGATCGACACCTCCGAATCAGGCACGCGCCACCGCACTGCCGAGCGGGTGCACCTGCAGACTGGGGCCCCGGTCATCTCGGTGAGCAAGTCGATGCAGACCATCGCGCTCTACGTCGGCGGACGCCGCCACGTCGTCGAGAACTCCGCCGCGATCCTCTCGCGGGCCAACCAGGCATTGCAGACCCTCGAGCGCTACAAGGCCCGCCTCGACGAGGTGAGCGCGACGCTCTCCGCCCTAGAAATCGAAGACCTCGTCACCGTGCGTGACGTCGCCGCAGTGCTCCAACGCCTGGAGATGGTGCGGCGGATCAGTGACGAGATCCACGGGTATGCCGTCGAGCTCGGCACCGACGGACGCCTGCTTAGCCTGCAACTGGCCGAACTCGTCGGGGGCCTGGGCAACGATCGCGAACTGGTCATCGGCGACTACCTGCTGGCCAGCAAGTCCGGCAAGACGGTGAGCGCCGCAATGGACGACCTCGTCGCGCTGACCTCCACCGAGTTGCTCGACCTCGCCGCCAGTGCCCGTGCGGTGGGTTTCGCCAGTGCCACCGACAGCCTCGACTCGTCGGTCTCCCCGCGCGGCTACCGGCTGCTCACCAAGATCCCCCGGCTGCCACGAGCCATCATCGATCGGCTGGTCGATCACTTCGAGTCGCTGCAGCGGCTGCTGGCCGCCAACATCGAAGACCTCATGGCCGTCGAGGGGGTCGGCGAGAGCCGGGCCCGTGCCGTGCGCGAGGGCCTGTCGCGGATGGCCGAGACGAGCATCCTCGAGCGCTACGTCTGAGCGCGTGGGCACCTCCCCACGCGCGCTGCCCGGGTCGGACACCCTGGCCCGGCTCCACTCGGCGATCCTCTCCTGGTATGCCGTGGCCGCCCGCCCGCTGCCCTGGCGAACGCCTGGCACGACACCCTGGGGAGTCTTCGTCTCGGAGGTCATGGCCCAGCAGACACCGGTCGCGCGCGTCGAACCCACCTGGCGCGAGTGGATGCAGCGGTGGCCCACCCCCGCCGACCTGGCGGCTGCCGCGCCCGGCGACGCGGTGCGTGCCTGGGGCCGGCTGGGCTACCCCCGCAGAGCCCTGCGATTGCACGAGGCCGCGCGCGCCATGACCGATCGACACGGCGGCCAGGTCCCTGCCGAGGTGGGGCAGCTCCTCGCCTTGCCGGGGGTCGGCGACTACACGGCCGCTGCGGTTGCCTGCTTCGCCTTCGGCGTTCCCACGACCGTGGTCGACACCAACGTGAGACGAGTTCTCACCCGCCTGCTGGAGGGCCGGGAATATGCCGCCCCCTCGCTCACCGCGGCCGAACGTGCCCTCGCGGTCGCGGCCCTCCCTGTGGACGCCGACGATGCCGTGCGGTGGAATGTCGCCGTCATGGAACTCGGAGCGTTGATCTGCACCGCACGCTCACCACGCTGTGCCGACTGCCCGGTGCGCGACGCGTGCCGGTGGCTGGGAGCCGGCCGACCGGCATACCAGGGTCCGCCCCGGCGCGGCCAGGCCTGGGCCGGCACCGACCGACAGGCACGTGGCACCTTGGTGCAAGCGCTGCGGGACGCGCCCGGGCCGGTGACGGCCGTCGACCTCGCCCGGGCCTGGCCGGTGCCGGCCCAGCGGATGCGCTGCCTCGATGCCTTGGTGAGCGATGGGTTGATCGAACCGCTGCCCGGCGGACGCTACGCACTGCCGGGCACGCACCCCACCTAGATCGCCCGATCCGCGTGAGTCAAACACCTGGGGACCAGCCCAATGGGGCAGTACGCGTGAAACGGCCCGACGCCGGCCCGCACCGCCAGGGGGTGCGGTGGTGGGCCGGCGCCGGAGACTCGGTGCAGCTGTCGCGAGGGGGAGGACTCAGCGAACGACTGCGATCGGGCAACCGATGTCGTGGATCAAGCGGTGGCTCACCGATCCGAGCAACAGACCGGCGAATCCGCCTCGCCCACGGGTGCCTACGACGAGCAGGCCGGCGTCGGCCGACTTCTCGCGAAGCACGACAACCGGGGAGCCTTGCTCGACCGAGCCCGTGACGTTGAGGCCTGGGAAGCGCTCGGCGAGCTTGGCGACGGCGAGGTCGACCCACTTGTGCATCTGGGCCTCGTGCTTGTCCTTGAGGCCGACGATGCCCACCCGGGCCGCGAACTCCGAGCTGACCGACCCGAGGGTGGCGGTGTCCCAGACCCCGACGACCTCGAGGTCAGCGCCGGCGCGCTGAGCGAATTCGGCCGCGAAGAAGCCGGCGTGAACGCCGGATCGCGAGCCGTCGATACCGACGACGACCCGTTTGCCCGGGGCGATGTCGGTGTGACCGTCGCCGCGCACAACGACGACGGGGCAGGCGGCGTGTGACGTGACGGCATACGCGACCGAGCCGAGGACCGCGGAGGAGGCTTCGCCGTGACCACGGTTGCCGACCACGACGAGCTCGGCTTCACGGGACATCTCGACCAGGGCAGCGGTGATGCTCCGGTAGCCCTTGGCTGTCTCGACCTCGGTCACGCCGAGTTCGCGGGCGCGCTCGGAGGCTGCGGCCAGCAGCTCGTCCGCGGCCTGGGTGATCTCCTCAGGAAGCTCGGGGAAGTCGCCGGTGATCCCGGAGACCGCAATCACGTGCATGATCGTCAGCGAGTCGCCTTGGCGTACCGCCTCGCGGGCGGCCCAGTCGAGGGCGTTCGCCGAGTCGGGTCCAGAGTGGGCAACGAGAATCATGGGTGACCTTTCGTTCGGTAATTCCGAGGCCAACTGTGCTGTATCCGCGCCCGTTGCGCTAGTGGCTGTTCGTCCTAGGAGCACAAAGTGTGTCGAGCATGACGTCCGGGCGTGCTCCGGCACCCCCCGACGAGCCTCCCGGACCGCTGTCCGGCGCGCCAGGCTCTGCGGAGAACCCGCGACGGTATGCCGGGTGGCCGGCATACCGTGGGAGCATCAGCGGCGTGACCCTGCCGACTCGGACTCCTGACGAACTCATCGGCGCGCTGCCGACACTCGACGCCTCACCGCGCGATGCGGGAACACTGACCCTCATCGTGCGCCGCCCCGACGTCGACCTGCGGGAGATGCTCCCCGAAGGCGAGCTCACCCTGGCCGAAGGGCTCGTCGGCGACAGCTGGGGCCAACGGTCCAGCTCGCGCACCCCCGACCGCAGCCCCCACCCAGACATGCAGCTCAACGTGATCAACACCCGGCTGGCCGGCTTCCTGGCCTTCGGAGATATCGACCGGCAGGCCCTGGCCGGAGATCAGCTGCATGTCGACCTCGACCTGTCCGAGGCCAACCTGCCGGTCGGCACGCTGCTGGTCTTCGGCCCGTCAACGGCCGGCGAGCGCAACGCATCCGACGACGCCCCGCGCCCGATGATCGTCGTGACCGAGCAGCCGCACACCGGTTGTGCGAAGTTCATCGCTCGCTTCGGCGAGGCGGCGATGCGTTTCGTCAACGGTCCACACGGCCGGCCGCGGCGGCTGCGGGGCCTCAACGCCCGGGTTGTCGTGCCGGGCCGCATCCGCACAGGCGACACCGTCATCGTGATCCGCCCCGCGGCCACTGCGTAAACTGCCCAGTCGCCGCCCGGACCCTTGCGAGGGCGGGCTCAGCCCACGGTCGGTGGCACCTGAGCCGCCCGGTCGGCCAGCACGCACAGCATCCGGGTGTTGCCCAAGGTGTTGGGCTTCACCCGCTCCAAGTCGAGGAACTCAGCCACGCCCTCGTCATAGGACCGCAACAACTCGGCATACACCTCACGGGTCACCGCCTGCCCCTCGATCGGCACGAACCCGTGCCGCCCGAAGAACGTCGTCTCGAAGGTGAGGCAGAACACCCGCTTGACACCGATCGCGGCCGCATCGGCTAGCAGGTCGGTGATGAGCGCATGCCCGGCGCCACGGCCCAGATGCTCGGGCGCGACCGCGATAGTGCGCACCTCTGCGAGGTCGTCCCAGATGACGTGCACGGCACCGCACCCCACGACGACCCCCGCGTGCTCGACCACCCGGAACTGTTGCAGGCCCTCGTAGTACTCGACGGCAGCTTTGGCAACCAGCCTGCCCTCGGCGACCAGAGGTGCGACGATGTCACGGATGGCGCGCACGTCGCAGGTCCGCGCGGGACGCGTGCTGTAGTCGGTCACGGAAGGGGTCGATCCTCGGTGCTATGGGCAGGGGCCGGGGGCCATCTTTGCACGCACCAGCCGGTATGCCGTTCGGCTGGCTGTGCCCAGGACCCCAGGCTGCGTTCACGGGCGCTCCCGCCGCGCCTGGCTGGGCTCACATCGTGACCCGGCGCGTGACCCTCGTCCTGGCTCTTGTGGCTGTCGGGTTCGGCCCGCTGAGTGGCTGCCGGTCCCCAGCGGCCTCGGACAGTCAACCGCCGGTGCCGCCGCCTCCCCCGCCGATCAGGATCACGGCTTCCGCCACAGGGCAGCCCCCAGCCGCCTCCCCCGGAAACTCATCGACAGGCACCGCGGTCAGCGCGCGGCCAGGCGCCTCATCCACCAGCCCTGCCACGACCGCACCCCGCCTCGTGTCATCGGCGTCGTGGGTGACTCGATCCGGCGTTCGCGGCCTGAAGGTTGTGCCGACCACTGCTGGCCGCACGGCTGGCGTCGACGCAGAGGCGGTCTGGCAGGCGGTCCTGCGGGTGCGGCCTGATGCGGACACCCCGGGCATGCACGACCAATTGGTATGTCACGTGGAGTTCGCGTCAACCAAGGGCGCGTGGTACCTCGAGCCGGCCCGGCCCGACGTGGGGTATGCCGCGACCGTCGCCGCCGCGTGCAATCCGGGATCGGTCAAGGACCTGGGTTAGCGCGGCACACGGTTCCAGGACCTCAGGAGAACTCGATCCCCGAACCGGCGGGCAGCGAAACGATGCGATAGGACGGGGAGATCGGCGGAAGACCGCCACCGATCTCCCAGGCCTCACCGTCGGGGTCGGCCTCGATGCGCAGGGAGCGGTCGTCGTCGAACGACAGCAGCAAAGAACCGTCTCGGCCGGCCGCCGCCCGCAGGATGACCGCGCGGAACAGGTCGAGCACCGGCGCGACGGTGTCGAGACGCTGCGGGTCGACGAGCAGGGTGCGATCGGAGAAGGACACGGTGAACGGACTGTCCAGCCGGACGGTATCAGTGCCGTCGATGACCAGCGTCACCGCGTAGTCGATGCAGATCTGGTCGACCTCACGACCGGTGAGGGGGAGGACGAAACAGTCCTCCTCCTCGCGGATCGTGGGCTCGACCATCACGTCAGGCATGCCCCGATGGTATACGACGAGCGACCCGACTGCCCCTTCTGGCGCGCACGGACCGCACGTCCCCTCTCCGATGACCGGGCATTGCTATGACGCACTCGCCGTTCCACCGGCGGCATCCCGCGGTCCACCCACCGAGTCGATTGGCGGCATATCCGGAATATCGGGAATATCGGGAATAGTGTCGCGCCGCAGCGATCCTTGGAACGTGAACGTCGAGTCGCGTTCCTCGCCGGTCGCGTCGACGAGGACGAACTCGCCCGCCTTCAACTCGCCGTAGAGGATCTTCTCGGACAGCATGTCCTCGATCTCGCGCTGGATGGTGCGCCGCAGCGGGCGAGCACCGAGCACGGGGTCGTAGCCCTTCTTGGCCAGCAGGTTCTTGGCCGTGAGGGTGAGTTCGAGACCCATGTCCTTGTCCTTGAGCCGCTTGTCCAGCTTGGCGATCTCCAGGTCGACGATCGCGACGATCTCTTCCTGGGTGAGCTGGGGGAAGACGATGATGTCGTCCACGCGGTTGAGGAACTCCGGACGGAAGTGGTTCTTCAGCTCGTCCTGGACCTTGTTCTTCATCCGCTCGTATTCGCTACGGGTGTCCGGTCCGGCCGAGAAGCCTAGGCTGCCCTTGGTGATGTCACGGGTGCCGAGGTTGGTCGTCATGATGATGACGGTGTTCTTGAAGTCGACCATCCGGCCCTGCGAGTCGGTGAGTCGACCGTCCTCCAACACCTGCAGCAACGAGTTGAAGATGTCCGGGTGAGCCTTTTCGACCTCATCGAAGAGCACCACCGAGAACGGCCGGCGGCGCACCTTTTCGGTGAGCTGGCCGCCCTCTTCGTAGCCCACGTAACCGGGGGGTGAACCGAAAAGCCTTGAAACCGTGTGCTTTTCGGAGTATTCGCTCATGTCGAGCTGGATGAGCGCATCCTCATCGCCGAAGAGGAATTCCGCGAGAGTCTTGGCCAGCTCGGTCTTGCCGACACCGGTCGGCCCAGCGAAAATGAACGACCCGCCCGGGCGACGGGGGTCCTTCAGCCCGGCGCGGGTGCGCCGGATGGCCTGAGACAGCGCGTGGATGGCGTCGTTCATCCCGACGATCCGCTTGTGCAGCTCGGCCTCCATGTTGAGCAGGCGGGCGGACTCCTCCTCGGTGAGCTTGAAGACCGGTATGCCGGTCGACGCGGCCAGCACCTCCGCGATGAGCTCCTCGTCGACCTCCGCGACGACATCCATGTCGCCGGCTTTCCACTGCGCCTCGCGCTCGGCGCGGGCGTTGGACAGTTGCTTCTCGTCGTCGCGCAGGCGCGCGGCCTTCTCGAAATCCTGGCCGTCGATGGCCGCTTCCTTTTGGCGACGCACTTCGGCGATCTTCTCGTCGTATTCGCGCAGGTCCGGCGGAGCCGTCATTCGGCGGATCCGCAGTCGCGCGCCCGCCTCGTCGATGAGGTCGATCGCCTTGTCGGGCAGAAAACGGTCGTTGACATAGCGGTCGGCCATTGTCGCGGCGGCAACCAGGGCGCCGTCGGTGATGGACACCCGGTGGTGGGCTTCGTAACGGTCGCGCAGGCCCTTGAGGATCTCGATGGTGTGCGCGAGGGTCGGCTCGGCGACCTGGATGGGCTGGAAGCGCCGCTCCAGCGCCGAGTCCTTCTCGATGTGCTTGCGGTATTCGTCGAGGGTCGTGGCCCCGATGGTCTGCAACTCGCCGCGCGCCAGCATCGGCTTGAGGATCGATGCCGCGTCGATGGCGCCCTCGGCGGCACCGGCTCCGACCAGGGTATGGATCTCGTCGATGAAGATGATGATGTCGCCGCGGGTGCGGATCTCCTTGAGCACCTTCTTGAGTCGCTCTTCGAAATCACCGCGATAGCGCGACCCGGCGACCAGTGCGCCCAGATCGAGGGTGTAGAGCTGCTTGTCCTTGAGCGTCTCGGGCACTGTGCCGCGGACGATGTCCTGGGCGAGGCCCTCGACGACCGCGGTCTTCCCCACGCCGGGCTCACCGATGAGGACCGGGTTGTTCTTGGTGCGGCGAGACAGCACCTGCATGACCCGCTCGATCTCCTTCTCGCGCCCGATGACCGGGTCGAGCTTCCCCTCGCGAGCAGCCTGGGTCAGGTTGCGACCGAACTGGTCCAGCACCAGCGAACCCGCCGGCGTGCCCTCGGAGGGCCCGCCCTGGGCGGCTCCCACGCCGGCACCGGCCTTCTCCCCCTGCCCGGACTGGTAGCCCGCCAACAGCTGGATGACCTGCTGACGCACCTTGTTGAGGTCGGCCCCGAGCTTGACGAGCACCTGGGCTGCGACCCCCTCACCCTCGCGGATCAGACCGAGCAAGATGTGCTCGGTGCCGATGTAGGTGTGCCCGAGCTGTAGGCCCTCCCGCAGCGAATACTCGAGCACCTTCTTGGCTCGCGGCGTGAAGGGAATGTGCCCCGTGGGCGCCTGCTGGCCTTGGCCGATGATCTCCTGCACCTGCTGGCGAACGTCGGCCAGCTTGATCCCGAGGTTTTCCAACGCCTTGGCGGCCAGGCCCTCGCCCTCGTGGATGAGGCCAAGCAAGATGTGCTCGGTGCCGATGTAGTTGTGGTTGAGCATGCGCGCCTCTTCTTGGGCGAGCACGACGACGCGCCGAGCGCGGTCGGTAAACCGTTCGAACATTTCTCCACTCCTACCTTCCAGGCCTCGCCTGCATCAGCGCCACGATCGTATCCGGGCCGCGCGGCATACCAGTCTTATGCCCAACGCGACCCCCGCAGTGGGTGTTCCCCCAGGCAGCACCCTCCCCGCGTGTTCGCCCTGAGCACACAGGTATGCCGTGCCCGCACGGCATACCTGTATCGGATCTTGTCTGCCGGGCACGGAAACGCCGAGGGCGCGGAACCGGGTGGTTCCACGCCCTCGACGTGCCTTGCGCCGTCAGTTCATCTCGTCAGCGCCGACACGGGCCACGACCTCTTCGTCATCCTCGTGACGGCGGCGGACCGCCAGCAGGGCCACGAACCCAAGGGTCACCAGGCCGAGCCCACTGAACAGCACCGGGGCCACGTCAGACCCCGTTTTCGGCAGTGCCGCGGGGACATAGCCGAAGTTCTGCTCGTAGATCGACACCTGGTTGACCATGGTCACCGTCTTGAGGGCGTCAGGCTCGGTCGTCGCGGTCAGGCCAGCCAGGGCCGGGCCGTTCACGACGCGGATCGTGTAGGTGCCGTCAGCGACCCCGGTGAACCGGTACGGGCTGGCCGTCACCTGGGTGGCGACGACGACGCCGTCTTTAACCAACTCGACGGTGACCTTCGCGATGTCCGCCTCACCCCCGTCCAGGGTGGTGTTCGCGTTGCCGTCAAGGAACACGTGACCTTCGATGACGGCGGTGATGATCGACACCGAGACAACATTCGACCTCGCGGAGACGTTGCCCGCTAGATCGGTCTGCGTCGCCTGGAAGGTGTGCGTCCCACCGGCCAAGGGGGCCGTCGGGGTGCAGGACCAGGTGCCGTCCTGCGCGACCATGGCGGTGCAGATCGGCTGCCCATTCTCGGTGACCGTGACCGTGGCGCCGGGCTCACCGGTGCCGCTGATCGGCGGCGTGGTGTTCGTCGTCGACGACCCGTCCACTGGCCCCGTGATCACCGGGGGCGTGACGCCCGCGTCCACCGTGTACGGCTGAGAATCCGACGCCGACCCAGGGTTACCCGCCGCATCAACCGTGGACACCGAACCATCCACCGTCACATCCGGGTCAGCCACCAACTCCGCACCCGGCACCGGAATCGAGAACTTCCCAGCCGCATCAACCACGCCCGTATACGTGGTCCCGTTCACCGTCAACGTCACCGTGTCACCAGCAACGAACTCACCACTGACCGTGCCCGTAACCGACACCGGCCCACCAGCCTCCACCGCGTTCACCACGTTGTCAGCCGTCACCGGATCAATCACCAACGACACCACCGGAGCCGTCACATCCACCGTGTACGGCTGAGAATCCGACGCCGACCCAGGGTTACCCGCCGCATCAACCGTGGACACCGAACCATCCACCGTCACATCCGGGTCAGCCACCAACTCCGCACCCGGCACCGGAATCGAGAACTTCCCAGCCGCATCAACCACGCCCGTATACGTGGTCCCGTTCACCGTCAACGTCACCGTGTCACCAGCAACGAACTCACCACTGACCGTGCCCGTAACCGACACCGGCCCACCAGCCTCCACCGCGTTCACCACGTTGTCAGCCGTCACCGGATCAATCACCAACGACACCACCGGAGCCGTCACATCCACCGCATACGGCTGAGAATCCGACGCCGACCCAGGGTTACCCGCCGCATCAACCGTGGACACCGAACCATCCACCGTCACATCCGGGTCAGCCACCAACTCCGCACCCGGCACCGGAATCGAGAACTTCCCAGCCGCATCAACCACGCCCGTATACGTGGTCCCGTTCACCGTCAACGTCACCGTGTCACCAGCAACAAACTCACCACTGACCGTGCCCGTAACCAACACCGGCCCACCAGCCTCCACCGCGTTCACCACGTTGTCAGCCGTCACCGGATCAATCACCAACGACACCACCGGAGCCGTCACATCCACCGTGTACGGCTGAGAATCCGACGCCGACCCAGGGTTACCCGCCGCATCAACCGTGGACACCGAACCATCCACCGTCACATCCGGGTCAGCCACCAACTCCGCACCCGGCACCGGAATCGAGAACTTCCCAGCCGCATCAACCACGCCCGTATACGTGGTCCCGTTCACCGTCAACGTCACCGTGTCACCAGCAACGAACTCACCACTGACCGTGCCCGTAACCGACACCGGCCCACCAGCCTCCACCGCGTTCACCACGTTGTCAGCCGTCACCGGATCAATCACCAACGACACCACCGGAGCCGTCACATCCACCGCATACAGCTGAGAATCCGACGCCGACCCAGGGTTACCCGCCGCATCAACCGTGGACACCGAACCATCCACCGTCACATCCGGGTCAGCCACCAACTCCGCACCCGGCACCGGAATCGAGAACTTCCCAGCCGCATCAACCACGCCCGTATACGTGTTCCCGTTCACCGTCAACGTCACCGTGTCACCAGCAACAAACTCACCACTGACCGTGCCCGTAACCGACACCGGCCCACCAGCCTCCACCGCGTTCACCACGTTGTCAGCCGTCACCGGATCAATCACCAACGACACCACCGGAGCCGTCACATCCACCGCATACAGCTGAGAATCCGACGCCGACCCAGGGTTACCCGCCGCATCAACCGTGGACACCGAACCATCCACCGTCACATCCGGGTCAGCCACCAACTCCGCACCCGGCACCGGAATCGAGAACTTCCCAGCCGCATCAACCACGCCCGTATACGTGTTCCCGTTCACCGTCAACGTCACCGTGTCACCAGCAACGAACTCACCACTGACCGTGCCCGTAACCGACACCGGCCCACCAGCCTCCACCGCGTTCACCACGTTGTCAGCCGTCACCGGATCAATCACCAACGACACCACCGGAGCCGTCACATCCACCGCATACAGCTGAGAATCCGACGCCGACCCAGGGTTCCCCGCCACCGCACATCTCAGCCACCAACCCGCACCCGCACCGGAATCGAGAACTTCCCAGCCGCATCAACCACGCCCGTATACGTGGTCCCGTTCACCGTCAACGTCACCGTGTCACCAGCAACGAAACTCACCACTGACCGTGCCCGTAACCGACACCGGCCCACCAGCCTCACCGCGTTCACCACGTTGTCAGCCGTCACCGGATCAATCACCAACGACACCACGGGCTCCATCGCCCCCCCCCCCCGCCCCCCCCCCCCCACGCACCACCGGAGCCGTCACATCCACCGCATACAGCTGAGAATCCGACGCCGACCCAGGGTTACCCGCCGCATCAACCGTGGACACCGAACCATCCACCGTCACATCCGGGTCAGCCACCAACTCCGCACCCGGCACCGGAATCGAGAACTTCCCAGCCGCATCAACCACGCCCGTATACGTGGTCCCGTTCACCGTCAACGTCACCGTGTCACCAGCAACGAACTCACCACTGACCGTGCCCGTAACCGACACCGGCCCACCAGCCTCCACCGCGTTCACCACGTTGTCAGCCGTCACCGGATCAATCACCAACGACACCACCGGAGCCGTCACATCAATCACCGTCGTCGTCGTCGCGGTCGTCGTATTCCCCGCCGCATCCGTCCCCGACGCAGTAAACGTGTGCGACCCCTCCGGCAACGCCGTCACCGGGTCACACGTCCACGACCCATCAGCAGCAACCGTGGCCGTACACACCGCCACACCACCCTCAGTCACCGTGATCGTCGAACCCGCCGGCAAATCCGTCGTCCCCGAAATCGTCGGCGTCGTGTCATTCGTCACCGCCGGCGACGTCGCCGTCACCACCGGAGCCGTCACATCAATCACCGTCGTCGTCGTCGCGGTCGTCGTATTCCCCGCCGCATCCGTCCCCGACGCAGTAAACGTGTGCGACCCCTCCGGCAACGCCGTCAC
Source organism: Actinomycetales bacterium (assembly GCA_016710385.1). Classification (GTDB taxonomy): domain Bacteria; phylum Actinomycetota; class Actinomycetes; order Actinomycetales; family Dermatophilaceae; genus Phosphoribacter; species Phosphoribacter freyrii. Next base: position 180,474 of record JADJVX010000011.1, on the reverse strand, counting down.
CGGGTCACACGTCCACGACCCATCAGCAGCAACCGTGGCCGTACACACCGCCACACCACCCTCAGTCACCGTGATCGTCGAACCCGCCGGCAAATCCGTCGTCCCCGAAATCGTCGGCGTCGTGTCATTCGTCACCGCCGGCGACGTCGCCGTCACCACCGGAGCCGTCACATCAATCACCGTCGTCGTCGTCGCGGTCGTCGTATTCCCCGCCGCATCCGTCCCCGACGCAGTAAACGTGTGCGACCCCTCCGGCAACGCCGTCACCGGGTCACACGTCCACGACCCATCAGCAGCAACCGTGGCCGTACACACCGCCACACCACCCTCAGTCACCGTGATCGTCGAACCCGCCGGCAAATCCGTCGTCCCCGAAATCGTCGGCGTCGTGTCATTCGTCACCGCCGGCGACGTCGCCGTCACCACCGGAGCCGTCACATCAATCACCGTCGTCGTCGTCGCGGTCGTCGTATTCCCCGCCGCATCCGTCCCCGACGCAGTAAACGTGTGCGACCCCTCCGGCAACGCCGTCACCGGGTCACACGTCCACGACCCATCAGCAGCAACCGTGGCCGTACACACCGCCACACCACCCTCAGTCACCGTGATCGTCGAACCCGCCGGCAAATCCGTCGTCCCCGAAATCGTCGGCGTCGTGTCATTCGTCACCGCCGGCGACGTCGCCGTCACCACCGGAGCCGTCACATCAATCACCGTCGTCGTCGTCGCGGTCGTCGTATTCCCCGCCGCATCCGTCCCCGACGCAGTAAACGTGTGCGACCCCTCCGGCAACGCCGTCACCGGGTCACACGTCCACGACCCATCAGCAGCAACCGTGGCCGTACACACCGCCACACCACCCTCAGTCACCGTGATCGTCGAACCCGCCGGCAAATCCGTCGTCCCCGAAATCGTCGGCGTCGTGTCATTCGTCACCGCCGGCGACGTCGCCGTCACCACCGGAGCCGTCACATCAATCACCGTCGTCGTCGTCGCGGTCGTCGTATTCCCCGCCGCATCCGTCCCCGACGCAGTAAACGTGTGCGACCCCTCCGGCAACGCCGTCACCGGGTCACACGTCCACGACCCATCAGCAGCAACCGTGGCCGTACACACCGCCACACCACCCTCAGTCACCGTGATCGTCGAACCCGCCGGCAAATCCGTCGTCCCCGAAATCGTCGGCGTCGTGTCATTCGTCACCGCCGGCGACGTCGCCGTCACCACCGGAGCCGTCACATCAATCACCGTCGTCGTCGTCGCGGTCGTCGTATTCCCCGCCGCATCCGTCCCCGACGCAGTAAACGTGTGCGACCCCTCCGGCAACGCCGTCACCGGGTCACACGTCCACGACCCATCAGCAGCAACCGTGGCCGTACACACCGCCACACCACCCTCAGTCACCGTGATCGTCGAACCCGCCGGCAAATCCGTCGTCCCCGAAATCGTCGGCGTCGTGTCATTCGTCACCGCCGGCGACGTCGCCGTCACCACCGGAGCCGTCACATCAATCACCGTCGTCGTCGTCGCGGTCGTCGTATTCCCCGCCGCATCCGTCCCCGACGCAGTAAACGTGTGCGACCCCTCCGGCAACGCCGTCACCGGGTCACACGTCCACGACCCATCAGCAGCAACCGTGGCCGTACACACCGCCACACCACCCTCAGTCACCGTGATCGTCGAACCCGCCGGCAAATCCGTCGTCCCCGAAATCGTCGGCGTCGTGTCATTCGTCACCGCCGGCGACGTCGCCGTCACCACCGGAGCCGTCACATCAATCACCGTCGTCGTCGTCGCGGTCGTCGTATTCCCCGCCGCATCCGTCCCCGACGCAGTAAACGTGTGCGACCCCTCCGGCAACGCCGTCACCGGGTCACACGTCCACGACCCATCAGCAGCAACCGTGGCCGTACACACCGCCACACCACCCTCAGTCACCGTGATCGTCGAACCCGCCGGCAAATCCGTCGTCCCCGAAATCGTCGGCGTCGTGTCATTCGTCACCGCCGGCGACGTCGCCGTCACCACCGGAGCCGTCACATCAATCACCGTCGTCGTCGTCGCGGTCGTCGTATTCCCCGCCGCATCCGTCCCCGACGCAGTAAACGTGTGCGACCCCTCCGGCAACGCCGTCACCGGGTCACACGTCCACGACCCATCAGCAGCAACCGTGGCCGTACACACCGCCACACCACCCTCAGTCACCGTGATCGTCGAACCCGCCGGCAAATCCGTCGTCCCCGAAATCGTCGGCGTCGTGTCATTCGTCACCGCCGGCGACGTCGCCGTCACCACCGGAGCCGTCACATCAATCACCGTCGTCGTCGTCGCGGTCGTCGTATTCCCCGCCGCATCCGTCCCCGACGCAGTAAACGTGTGCGACCCCTCCGGCAACGCCGTCACCGGGTCACACGTCCACGACCCATCAGCAGCAACCGTGGCCGTACACACCGCCACACCACCCTCAGTCACCGTGATCGTCGAACCCGCCGGCAAATCCGTCGTCCCCGAAATCGTCGGCGTCGTGTCATTCGTCACCGCCGGCGACGTCGCCGTCACCACCGGAGCCGTCACATCAATCACCGTCGTCGTCGTCGCGGTCGTCGTATTCCCCGCCGCATCCGTCCCCGACGCAGTAAACGTGTGCGACCCCTCCGGCAACGCCGTCACCGGGTCACACGTCCACGACCCATCAGCAGCAACCGTGGCCGTACACACCGCCACACCACCCTCAGTCACCGTGATCGTCGAACCCGCCGGCAAATCCGTCGTCCCCGAAATCGTCGGCGTCGTGTCATTCGTCACCGCCGGCGACGTCGCCGTCACCACCGGAGCCGTCACATCAATCACCGTCGTCGTCGTCGCGGTCGTCGTATTCCCCGCCGCATCCGTCCCCGACGCAGTAAACGTGTGCGACCCCTCCGGCAACGCCGTCACCGGGTCACACGTCCACGACCCATCAGCAGCAACCGTGGCCGTACACACCGCCACACCACCCTCAGTCACCGTGATCGTCGAACCCGCCGGCAAATCCGTCGTCCCCGAAATCGTCGGCGTCGTGTCATTCGTCACCGCCGGCGACGTCGCCGTCACCACCGGAGCCGTCACATCAATCACCGTCGTCGTCGTCGCGGTCGTCGTATTCCCCGCCGCATCCGTCCCCGACGCAGTAAACGTGTGCGACCCCTCCGGCAACGCCGTCACCGGGTCACACGTCCACGACCCATCAGCAGCAACCGTGGCCGTACACACCGCCACACCACCCTCAGTCACCGTGATCGTCGAACCCGCCGGCAAATCCGTCGTCCCCGAAATCGTCGGCGTCGTGTCATTCGTCACCGCCGGCGACGTCGCCGTCACCACCGGAGCCGTCACATCAATCACCGTCGTCGTCGTCGCGGTCGTCGTATTCCCCGCCGCATCCGTCCCCGACGCAGTAAACGTGTGCGACCCCTCCGGCAACGCCGTCACCGGGTCACACGTCCACGACCCATCAGCAGCAACCGTGGCCGTACACACCGCCACACCACCCTCAGTCACCGTGATCGTCGAACCCGCCGGCAAATCCGTCGTCCCCGAAATCGTCGGCGTCGTGTCATTCGTCACCGCCGGCGACGTCGCCGTCACCACCGGAGCCGTCACATCAATCACCGTCGTCGTCGTCGCGGTCGTCGTATTCCCCGCCGCATCCGTCCCCGACGCAGTAAACGTGTGCGACCCCTCCGGCAACGCCGTCACCGGGTCACACGTCCACGACCCATCAGCAGCAACCGTGGCCGTACACACCGCCACACCACCCTCAGTCACCGTGATCGTCGAACCCGCCGGCAAATCCGTCGTCCCCGAAATCGTCGGCGTCGTGTCATTCGTCACCGCCGGCGACGTCGCCGTCACCACCGGAGCGGTCGTGTCCACCGTGAAAGTCTGAGTGTCGGCGGTGGAGGTCACGCCCGCAGTCGTCTGCGTCGCGGAGATGGTGTGCGGGCCGTCGGTCAGCTGCGATGACGTGCACGACCACGTGCCATCGGGCGCGGCCACGGCAGTGCACAGGGTGACCCCACCCTCGGTGACGGTCACGGTGGCACCCGGGATGCCCGTCCCCGTGATCAGCGGGGTGTTGTCGTTGATCAACGATCCCTCTGCCGGACCACTGATGACCGGCGGGCCGACCACCGTGTCGGTGTCACTGGCACTGTTGTTGGCCAGGTTGGGGTCCTGGGTCGACGTGGTCGCCGTCGCGGTGTTCGTTACCGTCCCCGACGTCGCGTCCACGGTTGCGGTCACGGTGAACTCGTAGGTGGACCCCGAGCTCATGGTGCCGATCGCAACACCGGCGCCCTGCAAAGCGCTGATGGTCGGGTTGGTCGTGCAGAGATTGCCCGCGAGGGACGTGCACGCCACGGCCGTCACGGTCAAGCCGGCCACGGCCGGGTCCGTGATGACGACGTTGGCGGCGGTCGACAGACCCGACGGATTGCTGACCGTGACCGTGTACGTCACGGTGTCGCCCGGCTTGGCCCCTGCGACGCCGTCGGTCTTGGTCACCGTCAGGTCGGCCAGCGGAACCAGATTGTCGGTGTCACTGCCGGTGTTGTTGGCGGTGTCAGGGTCCTTGACCCCGGCCGGAGCCGTGGCGACGGCGGTGTTTGTCACCGAACCCTGCGACTGGGTGACCGTCGCGGTGACTGTGATGACGAAGTCGCTGCCGGATGCTAGATCCGGTATCACGTAACCTGCACCTTCGAGCTGCGCGATCGTCGGAGCCGTCGCGCACCCCGTCACGCAGGCCACAGCCGTCTTGGTCAGACCGGTTGCCGCCGGGTCGGTGAGCACGAAGCCGGTGGCCGTCGACGGGCCCGCGTTGTGGACCGTGATCGTGTAGGTGTGTGATTCGTTCTTGTTGACCTGGGTCACGCCGTCGTCCTTGGTCACCGACACGTCGGCAACCGGGGCGACCGTGTCCGTGTCGGCCGCGGAATCGTTCGTGACAACCTTGTCCAGAGTCCCGGCGGGCGGGGCCACAGTGGCGACGTTCGTGACCGAGCCGCTCGTGGCGTCAACGTGCACCGTCACCTGCACGGCATACGAAGCACCCGAGGCGAGTGTCGGCAGGGCGTAACCCGTCTCGAGGTCAGCGATCGAGGGAGCAGTGGCGCAGCCCGTCCCGCACGCAACCGCGGTCTTGGTCAGACCCGTCGCGGCCGGGTCGGTGAGGATCGCGCCGGTGACCGCCGAGGGGCCGTTGTTGGTCACCTGGACGGTGTAGGTGGTCGTGGCGCCCGCGTCGACCGTGGTCGCGTTGTCGGTCTTGGTGACCGCCAAGTCGGAGACAGGTGTCACCGTGTTGGTGTCGGTGGCCGCGTTGTTGCCGGCTGCGTCGATCGTCCCGGCCGGCGGGGTCGCCGTCGCCGCGTTGGCGACGGTTCCCGACGTCGCGGTCACCGTTACGCCCACGGTGAATGTGAAGCTCGCACCGGAGGCCAACGAGGAAATCGTGTAGCCCGCTCCCTCGAGTTGGGTCTTCGTCGGAGCCGTCGTGCATCCCGCCCCGCAGGCGATGGTGGTCTTGGTCAGCCCACTCACTGCGGGGTCGGTGACAACCACATTGCTCACCGCGTTGGGGCCGTTGTTGGTGACGGTGACGGTATACGTAGTCGTCCCACCGGCGTCCACGGAACCCGTGGAGTCGGACTTGGTGACGGCGATGTCAGCCTTGGTGGCGACAGTCGACGTCGACGTGGCACACCCCGTCGTGGGAGTGGCCGAGCCGGTGCAGGCCTGCACGACGGCCGCCGTCGGGGCAGTCGTTCCCCCAGTCGGGGTGACCGCCGCCTTGTTGGTCACGGTCGTGCCTCCGGCAGCGTCCGCAGGAGTGACAGTGATGGTGAGCGCGGGAGCCGCCGCGGAGGGCGCGATCAACCCGGTGTAGGTGCACGTGACGAGCTGCCCAGCTGCGACCGTGCCACTGGCCGAACAGCTCCAGTCCGTGCCCGACGAGGAGGTGTAGGCGATATTGGCCGGCAGTTGGTCGACGATGACCGCGTTCGTCGCGGTCGAACCGCCGTTGTTCGTGACATTCAGCGTGTAGGCGGACGCCACCCCCGGCGACAGCGCCGGTGCTGGCGATGACTTCGTCAAACGCAGGTCGACTGGCTTGCGGGTGTTGGTCACGGTGCAGACGATGGCCGAACCCTGTTGCACCGTCACGGTGCCTGACGTGCCCGAGGGCGCCGCCGGGGCCGCGAAGCCTGCGTTGTCCACGCAGCTCCAGGCCTGGGTGTATTCAGAGAGCGAGCCCGAGTTGGCCGTCTCACTCAGGGTGTAGGTGCCAGGGACCACGGCATAGGCGGTGGTATCGGCCGAGGTCGTCGTGCCGGTGCTCGCGCTGCCGACCGTCGTGCCGGCGGAGTCGGCAATCGTGACCTTGAAGTCGTCCGTCGGCAGCACCCGAGAGGCGACAGACTTCTTCAGCTGAACGCTGGAGATGGAGAAACCGAAGGCAGCGGCCTGCTTGGAGTTCAGGGTGTTGACACCGATTTGGCCCCAGTCGGCGGCGCTGGTCGGGGTGGTCGAACCGATGATGACGCCGTTGTTGTTGCTCGTGGCGGTGCAGGTCACGGTCGTTCCACCCCAGGTGGGCATGGGGCAGGCGAGAGTCGTGCCCGTCGTGCCGCCGCCCTTCATGTAGTCCGTGGTCAGGCCTGCCGCGAAGTTGGAGATCGCATTGCTCGCAGTGAACTTGATGCTTTCGTTCGGGGTGGTTGCGCTGTTGCTGTTGGTGGATTCGGCGTCCGCGAAGACCAGCTTCCAGGTGCCGTAGGGCACGACAGCGTTCGTCGCCGTGTTGATGACCCGGACGTTGGAGACGCGCATCGTCATCGCTTCGACGATGCCGAGGGCGGTGTTGGTCACGTAGATGTAGCTCGTAGGAGTGGTGGCACTTGGGCCGTAGCTGGCACTGCCGAAGGCCGCCGACGCCCAGGTCGGGCCCGCTGCCGACCCTGCCTGTGTCGATGAATTGGCGTGGTAGAAGACGGCAACGTCGTAGGTGAACTTGAAGTCCCCGACCGTCGCCGTGAGGTTCGTCGTCGTCGCCGTGGCGCCCTTGGCCGGCTTGGTCCATCCTCCGGTCTGCAGCCAGCACACCGTCGACGGGGTGGCCCCGTTGATACCCATGCTGCCCATGTTGCAGTTCGCGGTCGTGAGCGCCGCCGCGGCCTCGGGCAGCAAGCCTGTCGATGGCGGTAGTACCACCGGCAGACCGATGGACATGAACGCCAGCACGCATGCGATGACCAGGGAGGTCAGCCGTCGCTGTGGGGATGGACGCGACTCGGCGCTGGACGCACGCGCCCCGGCAGCCATGGCGAAATGCGGGGTCAACGTCATGAGATGTCCTTTGTTGCGCAGCACATGGAGGGAAATGTGGTGCCCGGCTGGCCCCCCAGCCTCGTTGTCATAGTACAGGCGTTTTGTCCTGGCATGGTCGGCTGTCCGGTCACCCTTAGATCGTGGTGAGCGGTCGGCGCGCATCGGAGCTCCTGCCAGGGGGATGGGCATGCTGACAGGTGTATGACGGAGTAGACCCAGATTCATGACATCTGATCTGCATAACCTTCGCGTCAACGACGGCGCTGGCACCGTCCGCACCAGAAGAGGTTGCGGCCGGCCACCACAGCAGTCCGCACCCGAGAGCCGCACTGGCGACACGGCATACCGTCGCGCTTGTAGACGTAGTAACGCCGTTCCAGCGTGCCGTGCGGGTTGGGCCGCCAGGCCGACACCCCCGTCGGTGAGGTCGGCACCAGGGCGGGGTCGTAGTCGCCGGCGAGCGCGTCAGCGACCTGATCGGCCATCGTGATGATTTGGCCCAAGGCCACCCCGATGGGCAGCAGCTGGACCAGGTCGGCCCAGATGCTCTCGAAGCTGCGCCGGCGCAGCTCTCGCCCCGGCCGGAAGGGGTCGATCCGGTGCCGAAAGAGCACCTCCGCGCGATAGACGTTGCCGACCCCCGCGAGGATCGACTGGTCCATGAGCAGGTCGGCGATGGTGCGGTTGCTCGTGCTGATCCGGCGCCACGCGCGTTCCGGATCGGCGTCCGGTCGCAGCGGGTCAGGCCCGAGCCGCGCGATGACCGCGTCGACCTCCTCGGGGGTCGCAGTGCGACACAGCGTGGCGCCGCGCAAGTCGGCGACATGACGCGCGGTGAGCAGCCGCAGACGCACCGCACCGACCGCGGGTGGGATCGGGTATGCCGTGTCGTCGCTGCCGTCGAGCGCCGCCTCGGGCGCGTATGCCGTGACGTCGAAGGACCCGATGAGCCCGAGGTGGACGTGTAGGTAACGGTCCCCGGAAAACTCCGCGAAGAGATGCTTCCCCCATGCCGCGGCCTCGATGAAGGTGTGCCCGTCCAGCCAGGCGGCCCCCTCGACGAAACGACCCTGCGGACTGCTCACCGCGGGTCGGGTGCCGGCGAACGCACCGTTGAGCGACCCTGCCAGCCGGTGCAGGGTGTGGCCCTCGGGCATCGGCTCAGCCGGCCTGACGTTTCGGTTCGGCCGGCTTGGCGGCGGACTTGGTCGTCGCCTTGGTCGTCGCCTTGGTTGTCGGCTTGGTTGTCGCCTTGGTTGTCGCCTTGGCAGCGGCACCGGTCGTCGTGGCGCCGCCATCAGAGGCGGGGGCTACCGGCTCGCCGCGAGCCGCCTTGGCCCGGTCGACCGAACGGGCCAGCGCCTCCAGCAGGTCGACGACCTCGCCGCCGCCCTCGACCTCGGCCGGGGCCGCAGCCACGTCACCCCCCTCGAGCTTGGACGCGACGAGCGCCTGCACCGCAGCGGCGTAGTCGTCCTCGAGCTCGCTCGGGTCGTAGTCCCCGGAGAGCGAATCGACGAGCATGTTGGCCATGGCCAACTCACGCTCGGTCGCGTGGACGTCGCCGCCGACGTCGACCAGGGAGGCGCTGCGGATCTCGTCCGGCCACATCAAGGTCTGCAGCACGATGACCCCGTCGTGCACGCGCAGCAATGCCATCGTCATGCGGGTGCGGATCGACACGGTGACCAACGCGACCCGCTCGGCGCTCTGCAGGGCGTCGCGCAGCAACGCATAGGCCTTGACTGCGGCCTTCTCCGGCTCGAGGTAGTAGGCCTTGTCGAAGAGCATCGGATCGACCTGGTCGGCCGGCACGAACTTGGTGACCGACACTTCCTTGCTCGACTGATTGGGCAGGCTGGCCAGGTCCTCATCGGTGAGCACGACCATCCGGCCGTCCTCCGTTTCATACCCCTTGGCGACATCCTCGTATGGCACTACCTCACCGCACACACTGCAGGTGCGCTTGTAGCGGATCTGCCCGGCATCGACCCGATGCACCTGCCGGAAGGAGATGTCGTGGTTCTCGGTCGCGGAATACAGCTTGACCGGCACGTTGACCAGCCCGAAGGACACCGCACCCTTCCACATGGCTCGCATCCTCGGCCCCATCCGTCGCACTGGTCACCAAACCCGTCCAGCATGACCCACGGCACAGCGCGACACAACACGCCCAGGAATATCCGGGGCGCGCACGGCATACTCACTGCCATGGTGATGACCTGGACGGCCCGTGCCCTCGAGCCCGAGGAACTGGCCGCGGTGAGCGCGAACTCCAAGGTGGTGGTCGACCTCCTGGAGGACGAACCTCCCAGTCCCAAGCTGGCCGTGGATCTCGACACGGCCTGGCATGGCATCCACTGGCTGCTGACCGGCACGGCATACGACGCCGAAAGCCCTGCGGGGCAAGCGATCTTCGGTGGTGAACCGATCGGGCACAATCTGGGCAACGGCCCGGCCCATCTGCTGGACGGACGCACGGTCAAGCGGATCGCCGACGCATTGCGCAACCTGAGCGCCGACGACCTGGCCGCTCGCTACGACCCGGACTCCATGCTCGCCGCCGACATCTATCCCGGGTTCTGGCTCGACCACGCAGTCTTCGAGGAGTTCCTCCGGCCGCGCTATCGCGAACTGCGCAAATTCTATCGCCGGGCCGCGAAGAACGGCCGGGCCATCCTCACCGCGATCCTCTAGCCGTCAACCCGCCGACCGCCGAGCCCGCCCCCACCCCCATGCGCCCGATGCTCGCCACGGCCACCCGCCAGGTCCCCCGCGGACCCGAGTGGGTGCACGAGGTCAAGTGGGACGGCATGCGGGTTCTCGCCGATGTATGCGAGGGTCGACTGCGGCTGACCAGCCGCACCGAGCGCGATGTCACGGTCGCCTTCCCCGAACTCTCCGGCCTGGCCACGCTCTATCCTGACCTGCTCCTGGATGGCGAGATCGTCCTGCTCGTCGACGGGCGCCCGTCCTTCGGCGCGCTGGCCGAACGCATCCACGTCACCCAGCCCGCTCGTGCGGCCGCGCTCGCCGCCGTCGCTCCGGTGACCTTCATGGTGTTCGACATCGTGCGGCTGTTCGGCGTCGACCTCACCGGCCGCACCTGGACCGAGCGGCGCCAGACCCTCGAGCGCCTCGATCTGCCCGACGGTGTCCCCGACCCGCATTGGCAGGTGCCCCGCACCTTCGACGACGGCGCGGCATTATGGTCGGCCACCCTGGAGCAGGGCCTCGAGGGCATCGTCAGCAAGCGACGCACCAGCCGGTATGCCGTGGGTCAGCGCAGTGATGACTGGCGCAAACTGCCGCACCGGGCCACCCGGTCGGTCATCATCGGCGGCTGGCGTCCCGAAACCGACCGCACCGATCGGGTCGGGGCTGTGCTCGTCGGCGTGCCTGGCGCCGGGGGTCTGCACTACCGGGGGCGAGTCGGGTCAGGAATTGCCGGGTCGTCAGCCACGACACTGCTGGCCACATTGCGACCGCTGGCACGCAGCAGTTCTCCCTTCGTCGGGCCACCGGCCGGGCCGGAGGTGCCTGCCGAGGACGCCACCGGCGCCCGCTGGGTGCAGCCGGCCCTGGTCTGCGATGTCCAGTCGCTGGGACTCACCACCTCCGGGCGACTGCGCCAGCCGGCATACCAGCGGTTGCGACCGGACCTCACCGCGGCGGACCTCCCGGGCGCGGACCAGCCCCACGATGCGCAGGACGACGATGGCTGAGTCCGCAGCCAAGGTCACCGTGGAGGTAGCCGGCCGGCGTCTGGTCGTGAGCAATCTCGACAAGGTCCTCTATCCCGACACGGAGACGACCAAGGGCGAGGTCTTGAACTACTACGCGCGGATCGCACCGGTGCTGTTGCCGCACGTCGCGCTACGGCCGGTGACTCGGGTGAGATTCCCCCATGGGACCGGCGGAATGAGCTTTTTCGAGAAGAACCTGCCGTCCGGAGCACCATCATGGCTGCCTCGGGTGACGCTCACCCACAGCAGCGACACGATCACCTATCCGCTCATCACCGGCGTCGACACCCTCACCTATCTGGCGAATCTCGCGTCTCTGGAACTCCACGTCCCGCAATGGAAGGTCGATGACGACGATCGGCCGCTGCCGCCCGATCGGCTGGTCATCGACCTCGATCCGGGACCTGGCGCGGGTTTGCAGCAATGCTCGCTCGTCGCACTGCGGGTGCGCGAACGGCTCACCGGGATCGGGCTATCACCCGTGCCGGTCACCAGTGGTTCGAAAGGCCTCCAGGTGTATGCCGTCGTGCCACGTACGCAGAGCAGCGACGAACTCAGCGCGCTGGCCCAACAACTGGCCCAGGAATTGACCGAAGAGTTTCCCGACGTGGTTGTCTGGAAGATGGCGACAGCGCTACGGCCGGGCAAAGTCTTCGTCGACTGGAGCCAGAACGCCGCGGCAAAGACGACGATCAGTCCGTATTCCTTGCGCGGCAAGGGCGCCCCATTTGCGGCGACTCCGCGCACGTGGGAGGAACTCGAACGCGGCGCTGCGGCACCCGAGGGCCTGACCCAGGTGCTCGCCGACGATGTCCTCGACCGCGTCCAACGGCACGGCGACCTCGCGGCCGCACTCTTGGAGTGACACGGCATACCAAGCGGCCGCCGTCCCGGTTGGGGACGACGGCCGCTGAAGTGTCCGGCAGCTGCCGGTCGCTGACTCGATCAGCTGTGAGCCTTGTCGTAGGCCTCCTGGATCGCGGCGGAGACGCGTCCCCGGTCGCTCACCTCGAAACCGTTGGCGCGGGCCCACTCACGGACCACAGCACCGTTGCCGCGACGCGGCGCGGCAGAAGCGCGACGCTTGGTCGAGCGCCGACCACTCACCTTCTCCGCTGCACCGATCCAGGCCGAGAGCGAATCGCGCAACCGGTCTGCATTGGCCTTGGAGAGGTCAATCTCGTAGGTCGCCCCGTCAAGGGAGAAGGTCACGGTCTCGTCGGCGGGGCCGCCGTCGAGGTCGTCCTCAAGAACGACCACTGTGCGTTTTGCCACTGAAGTGGACTCCATTCGTGTGTGTAACTGTGGATGGCACTGCTGATGTGTGCTATATGACCCGCACACCATGGTCGGACTGCGTGACCGAATCGATCAAACTGCCCTAGGCCGATGCTTACCATAACACGGTCAGTTGATCCGGGTAAACACATCCAGAGATCACGTCGGATGGTCGACGTTAAAAGAACTTAACCTGCGAGGGTGGGGCACTTCGGACATTCCACCGCTGCTCGATCCTGCCCCCGGTCTTCAAATGCGCGGCCGGCCGCGATGATCACCCGGCGGTCAGTCCGACATCGGGTCCGAGTCCGGCGAGGCCGCTCGCTCGCGCGCCCGCTCCCGGTCCTGATCCCGTTCCCATTGCGCCTGCGCGATGCGCTCCTTGCGGTCGGCTTCGAAGATCGTCTTGAAGACGACGTAAGCGATGATCAGCAACCCGATGGTCGGGACCAGCGCGGCGACATACGGATAGATGGCATCCCACATGGGTCAGTCCTCGGGTTTGAGCAACGGGAAGAGGATCGTCTCGCGGATATTGGCCCCGGTGAACAGCATGACCAGGCGATCGATACCCAGACCCAACCCGCCCATGGGCGGCGCGCCGTATTCCAGCGCCCGCAGGAAGTCCTCGTCCAGCTGCATCGCCTCGGGGTCTCCGCCGGCGGCGAGCAAGGACTGCGCGGTGAGCACCTCACGCTGGATGATCGGGTCGATCAACTCCGAGAAGCCGGTGCCACGCTCCACGCCGGCAATGATGAGGTCCCATGCCTCGATGAGCCCCGGCCGCTCGCGGTGCGGCCGGGCCAACGGCTGGGCAATCGCCGGGTAGTCACACAGGAAGGTCGGCTGCAGCAGGTGCGGCTCGACGAGTTCGGAGAGTAGTTCCAGGACGACCTTGTCGGCGCCCCAGGCCGGGTCGAGCTCGACGTCACGGGCCACGGCATACCGGCGCAGTGTCTCCACCGGCGTTTCGGGCGTGACCTCTTCGCCAACGGCGTCACTGACCGCGGGATACACCGACAGCCAGCGCCATTCCCCCCCGAGGTCGACCTCGCCGCGCGGGGTCTGCACCACCCGCCGGTCGAGTGCCTCGGCGACGCCGACGTAGAGGTCCTGGATGAGCCGGGCGATGGTCGTCTGGTCGCCGTAGGCCTGGTAGGCCTCGAGCATGGTGAACTCGGCCGAATGGGTCGCGTCGATGCCCTCGTTGCGGAAGATCCGCCCCAGCTCGTAGACCCGATCGATGCCGCCGACGACGGCCTTCTTGAGATTGAGCTCCAGGGCGATGCGCAACGTCATCTTCTGGTCGAACGCGTTGAGGTGGGTCGTGAACGGTCGAGCCGCCGCGCCACCGTGGATGAGCTGCAGCACCGGGGTCTCGACCTCGAGATAGCCCTGCTCGTGCAGCACCTCACGCAGCGCCCGGGTGGCTCGGGCCCGGGTGCGCACCATGTCACGGGCCTCTTGGCGCACGACCAGGTCGGCGTAGCGCTGCCGGACCCTGGTCTCCTCGGAGAGCTCTTTGTGCAATGTCGGCAGCGGGCGCAGCGCCTTGGCCGCCATCTGCCAGGAGCTCACCATGATCGACAACTCACCGCGTTTGCTCGAGATGACCCTCCCCTCCACGGCGACGTGGTCACCGAGGTCGACCAGCGCCTTCCAGTCGGCGAGGGCCGCCTCCCCGACCTCGGCGAGGCTGAGCATGACCTGCAGCCGGGTGCCGATGCCCTCCTGGAGGGTCGCGAAGCACAGCTTGCCGGTGTTGCGGACGTACATGACCCGCCCGGCAGTCCGCACGAGGGCTTCGGTCTCGTCACCGGCGGCGAGGTGGCCCCACTGCTCGCGGATGTCGGCCAGCGTATGCGTGCGCTCGATCCACACGGGGAATGCCTGGTGACCGCTCTCGATGAGCCGGGCCCGCTTCTCGCGCCGGATCCGCACCTGCTCGGGCAGATCGTCGGCAGCGTCGGCGCCGTCGGGCGCGCTCGTGGGCTCGGTGGTGGAAAGGGTGGTCACCGGGCAAGGGTACCGAGGGCGGCCGAGTGTTCCCGACGCACACGGCATACAGGCAGGGGTATGCCGTGTCGCTCACCACCGCGACCGCAGCAGGCTAGTCGAGGTGGCGCAGGTATTGCTCGGGGTGGGCGAGGAACCGGCGGTAGTGGTCGACGGCCTGCAGCTGCGCCCAGGTCGTGGGATGCAGACCGGTCGCGTCGAGCTGCAGGATGGTCGCGCCCGGCAGCGCGGCGATGATCGGCGAGTGGGTGGCGAGCAGGACCTGGCACCCTCGCCGACTGGCCAGACCGATGAGCTGCCCCAGCAGCGCCAACTGGGCCTCGAAGGCCAGACCCGCCTCGGGCTCGTCCATGACGAACAACCCCGGTCCGCGAAACCGCCGGGTCGAGAGCAAGGCCAGGAACGACTCGCCATGACTGAGCCGAGAGAAGGTCGGGTCGCGGGTGAATGAATCCTTGGCGGTCTCGTCGAGATAGCCCATCAACCCGTGCATCGTCTCGGCACGCACGAAGTAGCCCCACCGGCTCCCCCCGGGACCGCGGACGAGCTCAAGGTCATGGTGCAGTGGCGACTCCGACTCGATGGTGCGATGGCGGGCACCGGTCGATCCACCCTCCGGGGCCAAGCCGAAGGCCATGGCCACCGCCTCGACAATCGTCGACTTGCCGCTGCCATTGGCGCCGACGAGCACGGTCGCTCGCCCGAGGTCCAGGCCCTCCTGGAGGAGCTGGGCGACCGGGGCGAGGGTGAGCGGCCACCTGCCCGGAGTCAGCGCAGTCAGCCCCTCGTCGTCCGGGTCAAGCGGCCGTCGGCGCTGCACCCGCCGAATGGGGAGCGGCTCGAAGCGGTCAGTGGCGGCCCTGCGTGTCGACCTCGCTCCCGGATGTGTCACGCACCAGACGCTAGCTGCGACCACCGACCGAGCTGCCGCACGGCATCCGGGTCAGTCAGCCAGGTCGAGGGCGATGTCGAGGATCGGGCTGGAGTGGGTCAAGCCTCCGACCGAGAGGTAGTCCACCCCGGTCAGGGCATACTCGCGGGCCACCTCGAGGGTCAGCCCACCGGTCGCCTCGATCTCCACCGGCTCGTCCTGGGCCCGCAGCGCGGCCACGGTCTCGGCCAGCAGCGGCACCGACATGTTGTCGCACATGATGAACCGGGCCCCCACGGCATACGCCTCCAGCGCCTCGGCGACCGTCGTCACCTCGACCTGGATGTCGACCTCGGGGAAGGTGCGCCGGATCGCCTGGTAGGCCGCCGACACACTGCCCGCAGCGAGCTTGTGGTTGTCCTTGATCATCGCGCAGTCGTAGAGCCCCATGCGCTTGTTGGTGCCGCCGCCGGCGCGCACGGCGTACTTCTCCAGGTGGCGCATCCCCGGTGTCGTCTTGCGGGTATCGAGCACCATCGCGCCGGTGCCCTCGAGCTGGTCGGCCCAGCGCCGGGTGTGGGTGGCCACTCCGGACAGCCGGCTGGCGATGTTGAGCAGAGTGCGCTCGCCGATGAGGATGACCCGGATCGGTCCGGTCACCCGCGCGAGCACATCCCCGCGCACGACCTGGGTGCCATCGCCGACGGCGAGCTCGACCGACGGCACCGGGCTGCCGACGAGGGCCGCCACTTGGGCGAAGACCTCGGCCACGACAGGCAGCCCCGCGACGACACCCGCGGCCCGGGCGAGCACGTATGCCGTGGCCTCCTGGTCGGCGGGGATGGTTGCCAGGGTGGTGACATCGAGGCCGGCTGGCCCGAGGTCCTCGGCAAGGGCGACCCGGACGAGCTCCCGGGCGTCGTCGGCGGGGTAGCGCAGATCGGTCATGACAGCTCCGCAGGGGCGGTGGGGTGGAAGGAGGTGGTGACCACACCGTCGGTGCCGCGCACGGCATACGTGTGACCGAGCCAGTGTGCGTCGTCGCGGGCGGGGAAATCGCTGCGGACATGCCCGCCGCGAGTCTCCTCGCGTAGCGCGGCCACGTGGGTGAGCAGTTGGCCCAGTTGGAGCAGGTTGGTGGTCTGCCAGGACTTCGGACCGCCCTCGACCCCATCGGCCGAGGCAGCGAGCGTGCCCAATCGAGCCCGCGCGGCCGCCAGCGAGTCGGCCGAGCGGACGACGCCGGAGCCGGCGGTCATGGTGCGCTGCACGGTCTTGCGATTGCCCGACTTGAGCAGCGTGCAGTCGCCGCAGCCACGCGCGGACTGCGCTGGCAAGGGATCGGTCCACGGCAACTCGCCGGCAGCGAAGCGCCGGGTGATGTCCTCGGCGATCCGGTGGGCGAAGACCAGACCCTCGAGCAGTGAGTTGGAGGCGAGCCGGTTGGCGCCGTGGACTCCGGTGCACGAACACTCGCCGCACGCGTAGAGACCGGGCAGCGAGGAGCGCCCGTCCAGGTCGGTGCGCACGCCCCCACTGGCGTAGTGCTGCGCCGGGGCGACGGGCAACAGATCGGTCGCCATGTCGAAGCCGTGCTCCCGGCACGAGGCGACGATCGACGGGAAGCGCTTCTCCAAGAACTCGCGGCCTAGGTGACGACAGTCGAGGAAGACGTGATCGGCATGGGTCTGCGCCATCCGGGCGACGATCGCGCGGGCCACGACATCGCGGGGAGCGAGATCGGCCAACTCGTGCTGGCCCTGCATAAAGCGCACGCCGTCCTTGTCGACCAAGACGGCACCCTCCCCACGAACGGCCTCGGAGATGAGCGGCTGCTGGCCGGTCGAGTCGTCCCCGAGGAAGAGCACCGTGGGGTGGAACTGGACGAACTCGAGGTCGGCGAGCACCGCACCCGCCCGCAGCGCGATCGCCATGCCGTCACCGGTGGCGACCGAGGGGTTGGTCGTCGCCGCATAGATCTGGCCGAGCCCACCGGTCGCCAGGACAACCGCCCGACAGTGGACCGCGCCGACCCCGTCGATCTGACCCTCGCCGATGACGTGGATGGTGGCGCCACAGACCCGCCCCTCGGCGTCCTGCAGGAGGTCGACGACGAGGGCATGCTCGATGACCTCGATGCCCGGGTCGTCCTTGACCAGGTGCAGGGCCTCGATGAGCGCCCGGCTGATCTCCTTGCCGGTCGCGTCGCCACCGGCATGCAGGATGCGGTCCCGGTGGTGGCCACCCTCGCGGGTCAGGCTGATCTCACCGTTGCTGCCGCGGTCGAAATTCGCGCCGAGAGCGACCAATTCGCGCACTCGAGTGGGGCCTTCGTGGACCAGCGCGGTCACGGCGGCGACGTCGCACAACCCGACGCCGGCCACGAGGGTGTCGTGCAGGTGTTGGTCGGGCGAGTCCTCGTCGTCCATGGCGGCCGCGATCCCGCCTTGCGCCCAGGCCGTCGACCCTTCGTTGAGCAGGGTCTTGGTCACCAGCAGCACGGTCGACCCCTGGGCCCGCAGGCGCAGCGCGGCGGTGAGACCGGCGATGCCCGATCCCACGACGACGACATCGGCTGTCGTTGTCCATCCCGGTGGCGGGGCCGCGAGCCAACGCGGGATGGTCAATGGGGTGCTCACTCGGGCTCCTCCGGTGTGCTGCCAGGGCGCTGGCGGGGATCGGGTTGCGGCGACAGTCCGCGGGCAACGCTACTGCCAGACCAGGCTTCCTCAGCGGTCGCCGAAACGAGCGGGGCCAGGACCAGCGCAGGATTCGGTATGCCGCAGTCGCTCAGCACCCGCCCGGCGGCGCCGAGCACCCCGAGCACCCCCTCGCGCACGGCGGCCAGCGCCGCGGCATAGGCCGGGCGGTCCTCCTCCTCGACCCAGACCGGCTCGCCGCCCATCTCGATGACCAGCGCCTCTCCGAGCGGGCGCAACGAGCGCAACGTGGTCACGGCAAAGACGGCGCCGCGCAGCCGATCGACGTCGGAGGGACGCCCGCCGAGCGTGACAGCCGGGTGGATGGCCAACGGCAGCACATCGGCCGAGACCGCCGGCTCGAGGACCGAGATGCCGACACCGGGGCTGGTGTGCACGAGGATTTGGCCCGGGTGCAACGACCCGGTCGCGGCCAAGCCGCTCACCAGGTCGGGCAACTCGTCGTCGGGGACCGCGACCAGCACCAGGTCGACATCCTTGACGACGTCGACGGCATCACAAATCTCGCTGCGCGGCAAGGACATTGCCACCCGCTCACGGGAGAGATCACTCACTGCGGACACGGCGACGACCCGATGGCCCGCCCGTTCCAGGGCGGCACCGAGCACCACTCCGGCGCGCCCCGCGCCGACCAGACCCACGCGCAGGCGAGGGGTGAGGTCAGAGTCCGACGAGCCGCTCATGACCTCGAACCTACTCCCGGCAGCACCACCCGCGATCCGCTCTGCTCAGTCGGACGTCGGCCCTGACCCCGTCGCCAGCCCGGACGCGACGATCAACTGCTCATACCCCCGCAACACGAAGGTCGGCCGTCGGGTGGCCCGCACCACGTGCAGCTGCGGCCACCGCCGCATCACGGCCGTGAGCGAGGTCGACAGCTCCAGCCGGGCCAGCGGTGCCCCGACGCAGAAATGAATCCCGGCCCCGAAGGACAGCTGCGGATTGGGGTCGCGATCGGGCCGGAATTCGTCGGGGGCCTCGAAGACGAGCGGGTCGCGGTTGGCCGCCCCGAGCAGCACCGCCACCCGATCCCCCGCGCGCACGTGCACTCCCTCGACGACACAGTCTTGGGTGGCAGTGCGCTCGAACAGCTGCGAGGGCGAGTCGTGGCGCAGCATCTCCTCGACGAGCAGGCCGATGTCCAGCCCCAGATCCGCCCCGGCCGGCGGGCGGGAGCCGGCATACCGGTGATAGGCCGCGCTCGGCAGCCACGAGCCCATCCCGTTGCCGAACCCGTTGACGGTCGCCTCGTGTCCCGCGTTGAGCAGCAACACCGCCGTCGCGACCAGCTCGCGGTGAGACAGCCGATCCGAGCCGTCGCGCGCCGCGACGAGGTCGGACAGCAGGTCCTCCCCCGGGTGGGCGACGCGGTGTGTCGCCAAATCCTGCACGTATGCCGCGAACTCGCCGCAGGCCTGCTGCGCCGCGAGGTCGTCCTCGCGGGTGCGGGTCATCTCGTACATCCGCACGATGGCCTGCGACCACGGCCGCAGCAGGTGGACATCCTGCTCCGGAAAGCCGAGCAACTCGGCGATGACGAGCACCGGCAGCGGCTCGGCGAGGTGCTCGATGAGGTCGACCTCGCCATCGGCGTCGATCCGTGCCGCGCAGTCATCGAGCAATGTCTCGGTGAGCGCAGCGATGCGCGGCCCGAGCCGAGCGACGTGCCCGCGCCCGAAAGCTCCGGCGATGAGCCGTCGCAGCCGGGTGTGCTTGGGCGGCTCACTGTCAAGGATCGAGTCGGCGTGCAGCCAGTTGAAGGTGTCCCACTCCGTCTCCGGCTCGCGGTCGCGGAAGATCCGGCCGAGCGAGCGGTCGCGCAGCACGGCGTTGCACCCGGCATGGCTGGTGATCAGATAGCACCCCAGCCCCGAATGCCAGCCCACGGGGGCCAGCTCGCGGGCTGCGGCGAGCGCCGGATAGGGATCGTCGAGGACCGCAGGCGCGCTGAGATCCAGCACGGACGCGAGGTCGGCTGCGGCGGGGGTGGTGGACATCGCGACACAGTAACGGGCCGGGCAGCCGGCTGGGGCACACTGACCGGTATGCCGTCCGCTCCCGTCCCAGCCCGTGTCCTGGCCGCCACTGGCCCGGTCGCGCTGACCGGTGACGTGCAGGTCCATCCGATCGTGCTGCCGCCGGGTCATCCGGCGGGTCACGGATCGTTGCGGCTCACCCTCGAGGTCGACACCGACGGCCGCATCAGCGCCGCCGATCCCCTGGGTGGGCTGCTGCATCGCGGCGCCGAGAAGCTCTTCGAGGTGCGCGACTACCGCCAGATCCTTGCCTTGGCCAACCGGCACGACTGGCTGGGCGGCTTCTCCGGGGAGCTCACCATTGCCCGCGTCGTCGAGGAGGCCCTCGGCCTGGATGCCCCCGAGCGCGCGGTGTGGCTGCGCACCATCCTCGGCGAGCTCGACCGGATCCACAGTCACCTGACCTTTCTCGGCGCGGCTCCTGGGGGCCCGTCCACGGCCCTGGCTCGCGAGGCTGTCCTGCAGCTCGTCGAAGACATCGCCGGCTCCCGGATGCATCCGATGCTGGTCCGCCTGGGCGGGTTGCGGGAGGACGCACCGGTCGGCTGGGAGGCGAGCGCACGGCATACCTGCGCGGTAGTGCGATCGGAATTATCCTCTGTCACAAACGCATTCGCCGACCTGGCGCTGGAGCACCGAGGTCTCGGTGTGCTCACCCGAGAGAGCGCCGCCGGCTTCGGGGCCAGCGGACCGGTGGCCCGCGCAGCCGGCCTGGCCCACGACGTGCGCGGCGACGACGCGTATGCCGGCTACGGCCGGGTGTGGGGTGAGCACGGCCCGGGGCGGGTCGTCCACCGCAGCACTGGGGATGTCGCGGCCCGGTATGCCGTGTTGCTCGAGGAGGTCGCCGTCGCGCTCGACCTCGTCCTGGCCTGCCTCGACCGGTTGACTCCCGGGCCGGTCAACGTGCGGCTGCCCAAGGTGGTGCGAGTCCCGGAAGGCCAGTGGTATGCCGTGACCGAGTCCCCTCTCGGGCGGGCTGGGGCGCTGCTGGTCTCTCGCGGCGGACCGCAGCCGTGGCGATTGGCGTTGCGCACCCCGTCCTTCGGGAATGTCGCAGCCCTGTCGGCGCTGCTGCCGGGGACAATGGTGACCGACCTGGCCACCGTGGTGGCGTCCGTGCCGTTCGTCATGGGGGACCTCGACAAGTGACCGACCGTCAGCCGCCCGCGAGAGCGCCCCGCACCGGCGGCGGCGCACCTCGGGCTGCGCGATCGGCACCTCGCACACCAAAGCGCACCTCCGGCGGATCGACCGGCCGACCGGCGGCGGCCCAACCCACCCGACCCCGCAGCCCGGCGGCGACGGGCACGGCATACCCGTCGCGCCGCCGGCAAGCCACCCGAGCACCGGCCGAGCCAGCGCGTCGCGGCCCGTCCATCTCGACTCGATACCGTCGACGCCGCCTGGTCGTGTTCATCGGCGCGCTGGTCCTCGTGGCCACTCTCGCGTTCACGGTGGCCCGGCTGACCTCACCCGCACCGGCAGCCCCTGCCGTCGCCCCGAGCGTGGTCGCGCTGCCACCGACCACCACCGCGACCAGCACTCTGGGGACCCTCCCCCCGGTCACGTCCACCTCGGCGTCGGCCATCGACTGGCGTCTCATCCGGTCCGCCGCCGACCTGCCCAGCGCCGTGCAGTGCCGCGACAATGTCGAACCGATCAGCATCCCCGCGACGGCCTCGGCCCCGGCGGCCATCGCCTGCGCCAGCAAGCTCGCCGACGACGAAACCCTCTACTTCTGGTATGCCGGGACGCCCGATGAGCGCTACCGCGCGATCACGGCCGCGATGGCCAAGCTCAAGCACGTGCATGCCGGGCCCAACTGGGTCGCCGGAGGCATGGTCACCCCGACGATGGGCCGCATCGGCGGCGACGTCTACCAGTAGGCCCCGACAGGAGGCCGCCGACCGACAAGGTCAGGCGCCGGCGGCAGCCCCGTCGTTGGGCTCGGGCAAGGTGGTCGGGGGCGGACCGGTCGGGGGGTCGACGCGGCATTTGCGCTGAGTGAGCATCCCGGCGAGCACGAGCAGGAGCGTCACCGCCAGGTGGCCGAGCATGACCCACAACCGCCCCCGCTGAGACTCGATGTCGACGTCCGGCAGCAGCAGCAGGGCCTGCGCGGCATACCAGCCGACGAGCGCCGACCCCGCGAGCGCCGCAGCTTGCGCGAGCACGAGGGTGCGGGCCGCCCGCAGCGGTGAGATCGGACGGTGGGTTGACCCCTCGCGCATCTTCTGCACCGGGATGCCGGCCCAGTAGACCCCCGCAGCCATGAACGCCAGCAGCACCACGCCCGACCAGCCGACCGTCGGCAACGCCTGCGCGCCGCCGGAGAGGCGCAACAGCACCCAGGCCAGGGCACCGACGCCGAGCGCGATCGTCACGAGAGTCTGCGGGCGCACGCCCTTGGCGCTCACCACGTCGGCGCTCCTTCCACGGGCCAGGCCGGGCCGGGCCGCACGCCGGCCCGCGTGGGGTCGGACAGACCTGCTGCCAGCTCACCGACATTGGCCACCGGGTCACTGAAGCCGGGCCCGAGCCGCAGGGTCGCTGTCGGGTCGATCACAGCCCAGGGCATGAGCACGAAGGCCCGCTCACGGGCCCGCGGATGCGGCAGCAGCAGCGCGGGGTCGCTCGAGAGCACCTCGGCCACGCTCCCGGGAGTGCCGAACTGGATCAGGTCGAGATCCAATGTCCTTGCTCCCCAACGGATCTCACGGGTGCGGTGGTGCGCCGACTCCACCCCGTGGAGAGCTCGCAGGAGGGCCGCGGCCGTGCCGTCCCAGGTGCCGAGCAGCACCGCATTGAGGTATGCCGGTTGGGCAGGCCCCCCGACCGGGTCGGACTGCACGACTGGCGACACGGCGGTCACCGCCAGCCCGGGTATGCCGGGCAGCTCGGCAACCACGTCGGTGAGCGTCTGGAGCGGGTCGCCGAGATTGGCTCCCAACGCGATGACGACGGGCACCGGCCGGTGCCGGGTGACCCGCACGACGACATCGCCGAAGGGCACCCCGACCGGCGCTTGCGGCTTGTGGACAGCGACCTCGACGACCTGCACCAGCGGCCGGGCCAGGGCATCGGCGGCGATGACCTCGGCCAGCCGCTCGATGAGATCGAAAGGCTCGCCCTCGATCCGGCGCATGACATCGGCCGCGAGCTCGGCGTAGTTGACCGTGTCCGACAGCGCATCGCTGCACCCGGCCGGCCGCAGGTCGAGGGTCAGCGCCACGTCGACGACGAAAAGCTGTCCGTCGCGCTTCTCGTGCGCGAACACCCCGTGGTAGCCGGTGGCGCTCACCCCGGAAATCTCGATCCGATCCATCGGGTATGCCGTGTCGCCGCTCATCTGCGCCCGCTCAGTCTCGGCCGTGGAGGAAGAAGCGGGGGTGGAAGAACAATCGCTCTCGGTCGGTGTCCGTGGTGCCGTCTGCGAGGCCTTCCGGGGTGCCATCCGCCGTGACCCCCGGTGCGCCGTCCGGGGTGCCGTCCGGGGTGGCTGTCGACGGACGACCGCCGGTGGCCGCCCACGAGGCCTGCACCACGTCAAGAGCGTCGCGAGTGCCGCGCACGTCGTGGACGCGCACCGCCCACGCTCCGGCGAGAGCGGCCAGGACACTCGTGGCAGCCGTGGCGACATCCCGGTGATCGGCCGGACGGGGGTCGGCGCCGACCGGGCGGCCGACCTTACCGAGAAAGCCCTTGCGGGAGGCCGCGAAGAGCACGGGGTGGCCCAAAGCGATCACCTGGTCGAGGTGGGCGATCAGCGCCCAGTTGTGTTCGGGCAGCTTGGCAAAGCCCAGACCAGGGTCGAGGATGAGTCGCTCGGGAGCGATCCCGGCCGCGAGAGCGGCGTCGCGGCGAGTGGCGAGTTCACGGCATACCTCTGGCACGACCTCGGCGTAGACCGCACGGGTCTGCATGTCGGCGCTGTGGCCGCGCCAGTGCATCGCGATGTAGCCCACGCCCAGGCGGGCGACCAGCGGCAGCATCTGGGCATCGGCCAGGCCACCGCTGACGTCGTTGACGATCCGGGCCCCCGCGGCCACCGCTGCCTCGGCGACCGCTGCCCGCATGGTGTCCACCGAGATCACGGCGTCCGGGGCGGCCGTCGCCAGGGCCGCGACGACAGGCACCACCCGGTCGAGTTCCTCATCGAGCGAGGGCCGGTGCGCGCCGGGGCGGGTGGATTCCCCACCGATGTCGAGCAGGTCGGCACCCTCGGCGAGCAGGTGGAGCCCATGCGCGACGGCGGCATCGGTCGGCAGGAAGCGACCGCCGTCGCTGAACGAATCGGGTGTGACGTTGACGACGCCCATGACGAGCGTGCGGCCCTCGCGTGGTCTGGCCACCGAGCCGGTCACCGCTTACCCCCGAGCAGCAAGGCCATCGCCTCGGCTCGGGTGGCGGGGTGGCGCAACTGTCCGCGCACGGCCGAGGTGATGGTGCGTGAACCGGGCTTCTTCACCCCGCGCATCGACATGCACAGGTGCTCGCATTCGACGACGACGATGACGCCCTGCACACCGAGGTGCTCGACGAGGGCATCGGCGATCTGGGTGGTGAGCCGTTCCTGCACCTGCGGGCGGCGGGCGAAGACATCGACCAGCCGCGCGATCTTGGACAACCCGGTGACCTTGCCGTCCTTGGCCGGGATATAGCCCACGTGGGCGACCCCGTGAAATGGCACGAGGTGGTGCTCGCAGGTGCTGTAGACCTCGATGTCGCGCACGAGGATGAGTTCGTCGTGGTCGATGTCGAAGGTCGTGCGCAGGACCTCGCGTGCGGTCTGGTCGAGTCCGGCGAAGGTCTCGGCATAGGCCCGCGCCACCCGGGCGGGGGTGTCCCGCAACCCCTCACGATCCGGGTCCTCGCCGACGGCGATGAGCAACTCGCGGACCGCAGCCTCCGCGCGGGCGTGATCGACCGGCATACCCGTCAGTGGCCGTGCGGGTCGACGCCCTGGCCGGGAGGCGCCTGGGCGATCTCGGTGACCGGATCGTCGACATAGGGCGACGCGCCCGCGACGGCTGCCTGGTCGACCGCCTCCGACACCGCGGGGATCTGGGTTGCCGAGCCGGGCGGGGGCATCGCGCCCGCGTGACCGTTGGCAGCGGCGGCCTCGGCGGGAGTGAGCACCGGCGGTCGGTCGCTGATCGTGCGGGTCTGGCTGGACAGCCAGGTCGGGCGCAGCGGCCGCTTGACGATGGGGGCGAAGAGGTCGGCGAGCTCCTTGGTGCCGAGCGTCTCCTTCTCGAGCAACTCGAGGACGAGCCGGTCGAGCAGATCGCGGTTGTCGTTGATGACGTGCCAGGCCTCGTCATGGGCGTCGTCGATGAGTTTGCGGATCTCTGCATCGACGATCGCGGCGATGTCCTCGGAGTAGTCGCGCTGGTGGCCGTAGTCGCGGCCGAGGAAGACCTCACCCTGGCTCTGCCCGAGCTTGATCGCCCCGACGCGCTCGCTCATGCCGTATTCCATGACCATCTTGCGGGCCATCGCCGTGGCCTTCTCGATGTCGTTGGCGGCACCGGTCGTCGGGTCGTGGAAGACCATCTCCTCGGCGACCCGCCCGCCGAGCGCGTAGGCCAACTGGTCGAGGATCTCGTTGCGGGTCGTGGAGTACTTGTCGTCCTGGGGCATGACCATCGTGTAGCCCAGCGCGCGCCCGCGCGGCAGGATCGTCACCTTGGTCACGGGGTCGGTGTGGTTCATCGCCGCGGCGACGATGGCATGCCCGCCCTCGTGGTATGCCGTGATCTTGCGTTCCTTGGCCGACATGATCCGGGTGCGCTTCTGCGGGCCGGCGACCACGCGGTCGATCGCCTCGTCGAGGGCGGCATTGTCGATGAGCTGCTTGCCGGTGCGCGCGGTGAGCAGGGCGGCCTCGTTGAGGACGTTGGCCAGGTCGGCACCGGTGAAACCGGGCGTGCGACGGGCGACGGCGAGCAGGTCGACATCGGGGCCCATCGGCTTGCCCTGCGAGTGGACCTGCAGGATGCGGTGGCGGCCGATCATGTCGGGGGCCTCGACGGCGATCTGCCGGTCGAACCGACCGGGACGCAGCAGCGCCGGGTCGAGGATGTCGGGCCGGTTGGTCGCGGCGATGAGGATGACGTTGGTCTTGACGTCGAATCCGTCCATCTCGACCAGGAGCTGGTTGAGGGTCTGCTCACGTTCGTCGTGACCTCCGCCAAGCCCCGCGCCGCGGTGACGGCCGACGGCGTCGATCTCGTCGACGAAGACGATGGCCGGGGCGTTGGCCTTGGCCTGCTCGAAGAGGTCACGCACGCGAGAGGCACCGACACCGACGAACATCTCGACGAAGTCCGAGCCGGAGATCGAGTAGAACGGCACACCCGCCTCGCCGGCGACCGCCCGGGCCAGCAGCGTCTTGCCCGTGCCGGGCTGGCCGTAGAGCAGCACGCCCTTGGGGATCTTGGCCCCCACCGCGAGGAATCGCGCCGGGTCCTGGAGGAACTCCTTGATCTCGTGGAGCTCCTCGACGGCCTCGTCGGCACCCGCCACGTCGGCGAAGGTCACCTTGGGCATGTCCTTGGTCGCGAGCTTGGCGCGGGACTTGCCGAACTGCATGACCCGGTTGCCGCCGCCCTGCATCTGACCCATGAGGAACCAGAAGAGGCCGAGCACGAGCAGCATCGGCAGCACCAGGCCGAGCATCGAGGTGAACCAGTTCTGAGTGTCGATCTGGTCGGTGAAGCCCTTGGCCGGCGGGTGCTCGTTCAGCGCGGCGACCAGCTGCGGGCCACGGGCGTCGACGTAGTAGGAGTAGACCTTGGTGGCGTCCTTGACCCGGCTGCCGTCGGAATAGGTCACGCCGTCCTTGAGGACCAGCTCGAGCCGCTCGTTGTTGAGCAACTTCGCGGTGTCGACCTTGTCTTCCTGGATGAGCTTGATGCTCGCGGAGGTGTCGATCCGCTGCATCCCGCTGGTGTCGGACAGGAAGAAGGTGAGCCCGAACAGCCCGAGCACGATGATCAGGAGCCAGGCCAGCTGAGGTCGAATGGTGCGCTTGGTCTTCATGCGTGTGCGGGGCGAGCGCCCCAGCCTCCTGGTCGGTCGTCCGAGGCACGGGTATGCCGTGCTAGGTCCGGTGATTCTCGCAGGTCAACGCCCCGCCTCGCGTGCGTGTTCCGCCGCGGACGGCACCGGGTCAGGGTCCGGGCGAGGTCGGGCCGAGGTCAGCTGTAAACAGCCGGCGCCAAGGTGCCGATGCAGCGCAGGTTGCGGTAGTCCTCCGCATAGTCCAGGCCGTATCCCACGACGAACTCGTTGGGGATGTCGAAGCCGATGTACTTCACGTCGATGGCCACCTTGGCCACCTCTGGCTTGCGCAGCAGCGCGCAGATCTCGACCGAGGCCGGCTTGCGCGAGCTGAGGTTGGCCCGGATCCACGACAGGGTGAGCCCGGAGTCGATGATGTCTTCGACGACGAGCACGTGCTTGTCGGTGATGTCGGTGTCGAGGTCCTTGATGATCCGCACCACACCCGAGGACTTGGTGCCCGACCCGTAGGACGACACCGCCATCCAGTCCATCCGCACGGAGTAGGGCATCGCGCGCATGAGGTCGGCCATGACCAGCACCGCGCCCTTGAGGACCCCGACGAGCAAGAGGTCCTTGCCCGCGTAGTCCTGCGCGATCTGAGCCGCCATCTCGGCCAGCCGAGCGTGAATCTGCTCTTCGGACAACAGGACTCGTTCGAGAGAGCCCTCCATATGTGCTGCGTCCACCACGTGCCTTCCTCGACCGACCCCGACTCTGCGCCCACCCCGACCCTACCGGTGCGGCGTGCGCGGGGCCTCCCAGAGGATGCGTCCGGCGTCGCGGCGCGCAGCGACTCCGCCCGGCAGATCGACCGGCCCTTGACCACGCCAACCCATGACCAGTGCATCGAGGGCTTCGACGTGCGCCTTGGTCAGCGCACCGCATCCCGCAGCGGCAGCCAAGCGCAGCCACACCCGGCGCCGCAGCGCAGGGGGCAGCTCGGCGAGCTGGCGCACATCGGCGGCCGTTGGGTCGAGCATCGAATAAGCCTGTCCAGCAAGTGAATCCAGCAGGTCGGCGTCCTCGCGTAGCAACTCGGCGGAGCGCGCGAGCGCGGCGGGAAGCCCAGGCCCGAGATCGGCCTCAAGCTCGCGCAGGGCAGCCCGGGCGCGCACCCGGGAGAAGCGGCGATCGTCGTTGTGCGGATCGCGCCAGGGCGCCAGCCCGTATGCCGTGCACGTCGCCTCGGTCTCGGCGCGCCTCACCCCGATCAGCGGGCGCAGGTATCGGCCGCGCGCGGACGGCATACCGGCCAGGGATCGGGCGCCGGAGCCGCGGGCCAAGCCCAGCAGCACCTGCTCGGCCTGGTCGTCGCGGGTGTGGGCCAGCAGCACGGCCGTTGCCCCGAGGCGCTCGGCCACGGCGTCGAGAGCGGCAAACCGGGACCTGCGGGCGGCGGCTTCGGGACCCTCGCCGTCGGTGCTGACCGTCACCCGCTCGACAATCACGGGATCGAGCCCGAGGCCACGGCATTGCTCGGCCGCCTGGTGGGCGACCGCTGACGACCCGGGCTGCAGGCCGTGGTCGACCACCACCGCACCCGCCTGGAGCCCAGCGCGCGGGGCTTCGAAGGCGAGCCCGGCCGCGAGCGCCAGCGAGTCGGCGCCCCCCGAGCACGCGACGAGCACGAGTGGCGTCCGGCCAGAGCCCAGGCTCGAGTCCGACAGGGACCGGAGGGCCTGGCGCACGGCATACCGGACCGCTGCGACGGCAGGGTCCGGACCGGCCACAGGCGCGACTCAGCCGTGGACGCGCGCGACCCACGCGGCGGGGTCGGCCATCTCGGCAGCGGTCGGCAGCGTCTCGGGCGAGGTCCACACGGCGTTGAAGCCATCGATGCCGACCGTGGCCGTCACGGCGCGCACGAAGACCGCCCCGTCGGCGTATTGCCGCAACTTGGCCTCCAGGCCGAGCAGACGCCGCAACAATCGGTCGAACTGGCTCAAGCCCGCGCGCCGGTCGGTGAACTTGGCGCGGATGTGGGCGACCGACGGAATGATCGAGGGGCCGACATCGTCCATGACCACGTCGGCGTGGCCCTCGAGCAGCGACATGATCGCCGTGATCTCGGCCACCCGGGCGCGCTGCTCGTCGGTGAGGAAGATCTCGGCCAGGCCGTTGCTGCCGCTCTGGAAGGCCTGCGGGAGCTTGGTAGCCAGTTGGGTGAGCCGCTCGGTGAGCTCTTGCGGGGTCGGCGCGAGATCGACGGCGAGCGTGCGGGTCGTCTCGATCATGTGGTCGCGCAACCACGGCACGGCGGTGAACTGCACCCGGTGGGTCTCTTCGTGCATGGCGACCCAAAGCCGGAAGTCACGCGGGTCGACATCCATTTCCCGCTCTGCCGCAACGATATTCGGGGCAACGAGCAGAAGCCTCGGGGTGCCCTCGGGAGCCAGGTCGTATTGCCCGAGCACCTTGCCGGCCAGGAAGGCCAGCAATGCGCCGACTTCGGCCCCCGCCACCTTGCCGCCGACGGCCGCGACCCCGGGTGAGGGCGCTGTGGTCATCTTGGCCGAGATGCTCGACTGGATCTTGGCGACGACGGGGTCCATCAGCGCGCGCATCGAGCCAAGGTTGGCCTGGCTCCAACCGGCCCGGTCGACGACCAGGACGGGGGCCGATCCCGGGGGTGAGTGCAGCCGGGAGGTCTGGGCGACCGGGTCGTGCGCGGCAGCGGCTGCGGCCCGCAGTCCGGCCACTGCGTCCATGGCCTGGGTGCCGGTGACCTTCGGACCGGGACCGGCCAGCCGCGCGGCGGTCGCCTGCGCGAACTCCCAATCGATGGTGAAGGGCTGGTCGGTCACGGGGTGCCTCCTGCGGCTGGGCGGCACCCGCACGTTGCGAGCACTGCTGCGAGTTGGTCCAACGCCAGCCGGGACTCTGGCGTTCCTTGCGGGGCCCCGCGAGCACGACGAACACCAACGGACGGCCCTCGGCGGTCACGACCGTGCCGGCCAGTGTTCCGACTCCGGTGAGGGTGCCGGTCTTGGCTCGGACAACCCCGACGCCGGCCTGCGTGCGCGGGTCACCGAAGCGATCGGCGAGGGTGCCCGATAGCGCGGCCACCGGCAGTTGCCGGATCGCGTCGGCCAGACCCGGCACGGAGCCCGACCCGGCGAGCATGAGCACGTCACCGAGCAGTCGGGCCGGCAACCGATTGTCGCGGGTCAGTCCCGATGCGTCGAAGAGGGTCGTGCCGGTGACGTCCAGTCCCAGCGCTTGGGCTTGCGAGATGAGGTATGCCGCGACGCCAGCGAAATCCCGCGCGCCCGTGGCCCGGAAGGCCGCCACGCGGGCCAGGGTTTCGGTGAGACCGTTGTCGCTCTCTTGCAGCGCGAGGACGAGCTGGTCGAGAACTGGCGCCGAGCTCACCGAGGCCAGAGTGGTCCCCGCGGCCGGTCCGCCGGTCGTGGTCGACGGCGATGGCGCGCGGGTGTCGTCGAGGGGCGAGCCCGGTCTCGGCGGGCAGCGGCTGCGGCGCCAGGGTGACGGCCACTCCCTGCTCACGGAGCCTGGCGGCGAAGGCCGACAGCACCTCACCGACCGGATCGGCGGGGCCTGGGCGACCGGGGATGGCCCGCTGTGTGGACAGGCCCGCCATCGCGACCGGTCCGGTGATCCCGGTGGCCAGGAAGCTCGCGGGCCAGGTCGGCGCGCTGCTGGGCCCCTCGGCATACGAACGGTCCACCGCCAGCGTTACGGCCGGGACTCCCGCAGCCTTGAGCGCGGTGGCGGTGCGACTGGCCAGATCGGTCAGGCCGGCATGCCCGGCGACCTCGTCGGGCCGCCCCACACCGGGTTCCAACAGGGAGTCGCCGCCAGGCACGAGGAGGATCCGGTCGCGGGTGACTCCGGCGATCACCCGGGTCTGCAGCGTCGTTGCCGGGCCGAGCCCCCGCAGCACACCGACCGCCGCGAGCAGTTTGAGGGTCGACGCGGGGGCACGCGGGCTGTCGGCCCGGAGGTCGACGAGGTGCGCGCCGTTCACCGCGTCCCGGACGATCACGGCCGGGTCGGGGCCGAGAGCACCGGCAGACAGCACCGGGTTGAGGGCGGCGCTCAACCCCGCGGCCGTCGGGGCCGGGGCGTCGGCACCTGCCGGGCGCAACGGCATACCGGTCGTGGGGGTAGGGATCGGCACCGAGACGTGGGGGGTGGCGGATGGCTTCGCGACCGGCGCGGTGGGCTCGGGCACCCAGGTGAGCACCCCGGGCACCTGGTCGAAGACGTCGAGCGCGAGATAGCCCACCAGCGACGATGCGATGAGGGTCACGCCGAGCGCGGCACGGACCGAACGGCGCACTCTCGACCCCCTAAAGTTGGACCTGGACCTTCGTCACAGAGCGTAGGTCACCGGCTCGTCCGGCCAGGTTCGACCGATCAGACGGAGGGGTAGACGTGGAGTTCGACGTCACCATCGAGATCCCCAAGGGACACCGCAACAAGTACGAGGTGGATCACGTCACCGGACGCATCCGGCTGGACCGCTTGCTCTTCACGTCGATGAGCTACCCCGGCGACTACGGCTATGTCGAGGACACCCTGGGTGAGGACGGCGATCCGCTGGATGCCATCGTCATCCTCGACGAGCCCACTTTCCCCGGCTGCGTCGTGCGCTGCCGCCCGGTCGGTGTCTTCCAGATGACCGACGAGGCCGGCGGCGACGACAAGATCCTCTGCATCCCTGCCGGTGACCCGCGCCAGGCGCACATCACCGAGTTCGACCAGATCGACAAGTTCAAGACCGCGGAGATCGGGCACTTCTTCAACACCTACAAGGACCTCGAGCCCGAGAAGAGCGTCGACAGCTCGCGATGGTTCGGCCGAGCCGTCGCCGAGCGAGTCATCATCGAGGCGATCGAGCGGGCCAAGCGCGAGGGCCACACCACCGCGCGGTGGAGCTCCGGCCAGCACTGAGGTCACCGGCCGCACGGCTTGCTCGCGGTGAGTCGTGCGGCGTGAGTCGTGCGGCTTAGACGCGGCCGCCGTAGGGCAACAAGTCTCGCATGTAGTAGATCGAGGAATATTTCACGACGTCGCCGGTGCGGGGGGCGTGGATCATCGTCCCGTTCCCCACATACATGCCCACGTGGTAAATGCTCGAGCTCGTCGTGCCGTAGAAGACCAGGTCACCCGGCCGGAGGTCGGCGATCGCAATGTGGGTCGTCGCGTCGTACTGCGACTGCGCGGTGCGGGGCAAACGTTCCCCTGCCGAGAGCCACGACTTCATCGTCAGCCCCGAGCAGTCCCATGAGCCGGGCCCGGTGGCCGCCCAGACGTAGGGCTCGCCGAGTTGGTCCTTGGCGAAGGCGACGGCCGCCGCCGCTGCGGAGGTTCCCGCAGTCGCACCGGAAGTGCCGGTGCTGCTAGAGCTGCCCGCGCTGCTAGAGCTGCCCGTGCCCGTCGAGCCGGTCTTCGTCGATCCGGACGTTCCAGACGTCGTTCCCGACGTGGCGCCCGAGTTCTGGGCCGCCTTCCTGGCGGCCTCCTGGCGCGCCAACTCCAGGCGCGCGGCCTCCCGGCGCGCAGCCTCGACCCGCGCGGCCTCCTGCCGGACGAGCTCGGCTTGCCGGGCCGCCTCCGCCCGAGCCCGCTCCTGCGCTTTCCGACGGTTCTCCGCCTCGATCCGGGCTCGCTCGATGGCGGCCAAGCCCTCCTGACGCTGACGTTCCAGGTCGATGGAGGTGTTGCGCAGGGCCGCGAGCTGGGCCAAACCCGCCGCCTGCTGGGCCGCGACCGCGCGCGCAGCAGAGTCCGCGTCGGATGCGGCTTGTTGCGCCTCGGCCATCGTCGTCTGGGCCCGCTGGGCTGCCGCCGCCGCGAGCGTTGCGGCCGCCTCAGCCTCTCCCTGCAGCACGGCGAAGGTGGCTCGGGCGCGCTTGGCCTCGGCCAGCACCCGGGCCCGCTCCTCACCGACGACCTGGAGGCCGGCGGCGCGATCAAGCGCCTCTCCCGGCCCACCGCCGAAGTAGAGATCGAGCTGCCCCAGCCCGGACCCGCCCTGGAAGACCTCGGCGGCATACCGAGACAGGGCAAGATCAGCGGCCTCGGACTCCTGCTGCGCACGGCTGGCCTTGGCGGCTGCCTCGGCGCTGTCGGCGGCGGTGAGATCGGCGGCATCCTGGGCGGCGCTGTAGGCCTCGGCGGCCACACCGACCCGGTCCTGGGCATCTTCGAGCGAGGCGCGGGCGGCAGCCAGCTGAGCGTCGAGCGCGGCGACTGCTGCGGCCGCGTCACCGGCGGCAGCCTTGGCGCCCGCCACCCGCTCCGCGCTGGGGATCGTCGTGGGGTCCGGCTCGGCGATCGCCGCGGGAATCCCGGTGCCCAGGAGGGCCAGAGCCAGGGCGGCTCCGAGCACCCGCCGCGCGGGATGAGGCAGCGTATGCCGTGCAGCCCGGAACCCCGGAGTCCTCACGGTGCGCACGCGATGCCCTTTCGTCGCCAGCTCCCAGCCGGCAACGACGATGCCGTCCGGCAGACCCGTCCCGCAGGGTCCGGCACGACATTAGAACTGTTTCGTCACATTGGAAACAGCGGTCACTTGCGTGACGAGATGAGCGTTAATTACACCGTTGTTGTTTGAAGAATGACACCGATGTTTTTCAGCAGGTCGCTGCCAGGCTCTCGATCACTCGTTCGGGCAAGGTCACAATTTGGTAACGAACGACCTCTCCGGCGCCGTTCAGCGCACCATCGGGTTGTATCGCAACGAGTTGGGTCGGCACTGGCACTCGGTGGCCAACCGGATCGAACCAGCGATCCGGCCCTGCTCCCGCAGTGGGTAGAGCGCGCGGACCACGCGGTCACGCAGGGACCAGGGATCGATGGTGTTGAGGTAGATCTTGGTGCCGCCCTCAAAGCCCGCGAGGGTGGAGACCCGCCATTTGAGCACGATCCGCCACGGCATCGGGAGGTCGACGTCCGGCGGCTGGTAGTGCCACTCCTCGTTGGTGGCCACCTCCGCACCGGTGGCAGCGTGGCAGGCGTGCAGCAGGTCGGACATCCCGCGCAGCTCATCCCGACTGTGCTCCCAGGGCCGGCAGCGCTGACTCTTGCTGTAGATCTCCAGGGACGGATAACGGTGGCCGAATCCCGCGAATGCGACGGCATACTCATTTTCGGCGAAGACGAGGTTCTGCCGCGCGGCGTAATCGACGGCATACTCGTTGTAGAGATTGAGGTTGGCGCGCAGCCGGCGTAACTCCTGTTCGGTGTGCACACTGCGCTCGTCGACGGCCACCAATTGCTTGTGCAAATGGTCGAACGACGCACCGGCCGGCCGCAGCCAGTTCTGGAAGACGGCGACGAACCGCGCGTAGCGATTGCTGCTGTAGAGCGAGCTGAGCGCGTCGACGGTGAAGCCGATGTACTGGTCGTGCTCCTCGGGGGTGAGGGTGCCGGAGGAGGCGAGATGGTCGGTCTGGGTGGCCCCGTCGACATAGTGGCGACGGGCGACGATGACGTCGTGGGTGCCGGCGAAGAGGGCCATCACGGCCTCGGCCTTGCGTTCGGGCGACATGCCGAACCACTCGCCGTCGCTCATCCCCGACGCGAGCGCCCGGATCCGCGCGAGTGCCTCGACGTGGTCGCGGCCCGCGTCGCTGCCGAGGTAGCGGTCGTGCCGTTTCCACGCATGCCGGTCGGGCGCATAGCCGTAGTTGAGTCGCCAGTAGTCGTAGGTGACGATCTCGAAGAGATTCGGAATCCGCCGGAACTCCGCCACCGTTTCGTGCAGCCGCTCCAGGGTGCGCCCCTTGAGCAGGTGCCAACCGTCGGGGTCGCGCACCAGGCGAGCCTTCTCCGGCGGGGTGTCGAGATAGCGCCCCTCACAGAAGGCGCAATGCCGTCCCGCCAGCGAGTGGTCGATGGGCGCGGGTGGGGGCCCGTCGGGGCGCAGCGGGCGGTTTCCTCGCCCTGGCACCGTCCAGACCGAGGTCCCCGAGAAGGGGTTGATCTGCTTGACGGTGCCGTCAGGCTGTCTCCGGAGCGGCTCCGGCCAAAGCTGGTCGTAGTCGGCCATTTCCTCAGGCTAAGAACCCCCTCACCTCACGCGCTATGGGCTTAGGTCCCCCGCGGCTGCTCCGCGGCAGGCCGGTATGCCGTGCGGCCAGACCACTCGATGCCGCCGCGCCCGGTCTCAGGTGGGCTCACACACCCGCCGACGGGGTACCGTCCGGGCATGAGTCCCCTGCAGCTGGCGGTCGTCGTCAATCCCACCAAGTTCGACGAACTCGACGAAGTCAAGGCCACGGTGGCGGCCGCGTGTCAGCGGCACGGCTGGCCGGACGCCCGGTGGTATGAGACGACCGAAGACGATCCCGGCACCGGCCAGGCCCGCCAGGCGGTCCAGGAGGGTGCCGGCATCGTCTGTCCGCTCGGCGGCGACGGCACGGTCCGGGCGGTCGCGAGCGCGCTGGTCGACACCGACACCCCCCTGGGCCTGCTCCCCGGCGGCACGGGCAACCTCTTGGCCCGCAATCTCGAACTTCCGGTGGACGACCTCGACGCCGCACTCGAGGTCGTCATCACCGGCCAGGACCGGCGCGTCGACGTCGGCACGCTCCGCTGCGACAACGACGAGGAGCAAGTCTTCCTCGTCATGGCCGGAATGGGCCTGGACGCCGAGACGATGGCCAACGCCAACGAGAAGGTCAAGGGGCTGCTCGGCTGGCCGGCATACCTCATCTCCGGCGCGAAGGCGCTGACCCGACCCGGCTTCGGGGTGCGGGTCACCGCGGGCGAGGGCCGCCCGATCCGTCAGCACGCGAAAACCGTCGTCGTCGGCAACTGCGGCACCCTCACCGGTGGCGTCGACCTCATGCCGGACGCTGCGGTCGACGACGGCAAGCTCGACACGATCGTGCTGTCGCCCAAGGGTGTCGTGGGCTGGATCGCGGTCGCGGTCGACATCGCCACCCGCCATCGGCGCGGCCATGCCCGCCTCCAGCGGCGGACCTCCCAGGGGGTCGAGATCCTCGCCTCACGGCCGGTCGAGGCCGAGCTCGACGGTGATGCCGTCGGACCCCGCCGCCGCCTGGTGTGCGGCATCAAGCCGCTCGCGCTCGTGGTGCGGGTTGGCTGAGCCAGAGCGGCCGTGGGTCCGCGGTCGGCTCCGCCGTCGGGTGCTGCACCGGCTGCTCAAAGCCGCAGGGTATGCCGTCACGACCGCCGTCCCGGTAGCCGCCCTGGCCTATCTCGTGCGCTCGCGCTGGGAGCCGATCCTCCACTTCGACGAAAGCATGATCCGTGCTGCCACCGATATCACCCGGGAGCGCCCCGGGCTGACCCAGGCGCTGTTGGTGTGGGAGCAGATGCTGCAACCCATATGGGTCTACATCGCCGGCACCCTCGTCTGCGTGTGGGTATGGCGACAGCATCGCCTGCCGATTCGGGCGCTGTGGGCCTTCCTCACCATGATGGCCAGCTGGAACCTCGCCCTCGACGTGAAATACCTCGTCCAGCGGGCCCGACCGGTGGTCGAGGACGCCATCACCCACGCACCGGGCTACAGCTTCCCCTCGGGGCATGCGGCCAATGCAGCGGCCGCCTCGACGATCCTCGTGGTGCTCTGCTGGCCGCTGCTCGGCCGGAGGGGCCGCATCGCCGCGGTCGTCGGGGCCGGGGTCGTCATGGTCGTCACCGCCCTCGACCGGGTGTTTCTCGGGGTCCACTATCCCTCAG
The DNA here is from genome assembly GCA_016710385.1 of Actinomycetales bacterium. Classification (GTDB taxonomy): domain Bacteria; phylum Actinomycetota; class Actinomycetes; order Actinomycetales; family Dermatophilaceae; genus Phosphoribacter; species Phosphoribacter freyrii. Next base: position 143,684 of record JADJVX010000011.1, on the reverse strand, counting down.
ACGTCACTGCCGGAATCATCTTCGGGGTCGGCCTCGCGCTCGCCTCGTATGCCGGGTACCGCGACTGGGGTCCCAACAAGCTCAAGGAGCAGTGATGGCGTTCGTCAGCCGCTACCTCGATGACCAGAGTCGGCCCACGGTCAAGGCAGCGCTCGCGGATATGGGGCGCCGGGCCGTCCTGCCGGCGTTCGGGTTGTGGTGTCTCATCGTCGCGGGCGGCTTCCTCATCAAGGGTCCGCTTGGCGATCTGCCCGGCGAGGATCAGATCAACCGCGACGCGCGCGCTGCCGTCGGAGCAGGCTGGGACGGGCTGACCCACTGGTGGTCGACGATCGGCAACACCGAAATCATCATCGGCACCTGCGTGGTGACCGTCGCCATCCTGTGGTGGCGCACCAGGCAATGGTGGCTGGCCCTGGTCCCCGCGCTGGCCATCTCGCTGCAGGCCACGGTCTTCGTCATCGCGGCCAACCTCGTGGACCGGTCGCGCCCTGAGGTGGAGCGCCTCGACCCGGCGCCGCCGACGTCGAGCTACCCCAGTGGGCACACCGGCGCGGCCTTCGCGCTCTACCTCACCTTTGCCCTGCTGGCCCAACGGATCCGCACGCCCTGGCTGCGGTGGCTCGTCACGGTGGCGTGCGTCATCATCCCCTTCCTCGTGGCATACGCCCGGGTCTACCGAGGAATGCACCATCTGCTCGACGTCGTCGTCGGGATGATCAACGGCGTGTGCTGCGCGCTGTTGGCCTGGAACTACCTGCGCCGTCGCGCCTAGCCTCGTCTCGGCTGGCCCGCCGCCCGAGAGACATCCGGAAACCTTCCGACCCGCCGCCAAACCCGCGGTCAGGCTGAACCCGCAGGTAGGCCTACACGCGGGCGTATTTCGAGCGGGCGGCGGAGTACACGGCATACGCGGCGAAGCCGAGGGCGATGAGCACGAGCGGAAGGTGACCGAAGGGCAGGTCGAGCAGAATCCGCAGTCCGCCGTCCAGACCGGTGGCCTCGTCGGCGCGGCCGCGCCAGGCGGCGACGAAGAACACCACGGCGACGAGGATGAGCGCGATGCCCTTGGCGATGTAGCCGTAGCGGCCGGCATACTCGGCCCAACGCCCCGGGTGCTCGCGCAGGTCGCGAAGGAAGCGGCTCTTCGCGCCCTTGTGCACGTGGTAGGCGCCGATGCCCAGCACGGCCGCGCCCACGACCGCGACGAAGATCTGACCCAGCGGACGGTTCATCAGCTGTGCGGTGACGTCGACGGTCTGCTCCGTGCTCGAGGAACCGGCCCCGCGGACGAACGCGAACGCGCTCCAGGCCAGGCTCAGGTAGACGATGCCTTTGGCCGCTGCCTTCAGCCGGACGCTCGTCTTGCGCCGGACGATCGCCTCGGTGAACTGCCAGAGCGCGAGCAGGGTGAATCCACCGACCGCGACGAGCAGAGTGACCTTGCCCAGCCCACTGGAGGCGAGGGTGGCCAGTGCGCCGGACTGGTCGACCGCCTCCTGGCCATTGCCTTTGCGGGGTGCGCTCGGCTGGAGCGCGAGCTGGATCGCGATCCACGCGATCAGCAGATGGACGATGCCGTTGACGGCATACCCCACTCGAGCGCCGTTCTCGACGATGGGGTGACCTCCGATGTCGCGGGCGGCTTCGGTGACATCCGCGCCGATGTCATCGCTCATGCTGACCTCCTGTAGGTGCACCCCGACGCGTACCCATCGTGGCCGAAGACGGCCCCGCGCACCACGCCTGCGCCGACGCGGTCTGCTCGTGCGACCTCTTCGGCCTGCGTGACCTGCCGGTGGCTTGACCTGCCTCCTGCATTTTGCAAGTGTCGATGGATGAGCCTGTTCATCACGTGTCCCGTCGAGAACGTCGAGCGCGCTACCGCCTTCTACACCGCCCTCGGCTGGACCCTCAACGCCGAGATGTCCGGCCACAACGTGTCGTGCTTTGCGATTGCACCCGACCAATACGTCATGCTCGGCAGCCGCGAGATGTATGCCGGCGTCGGCGGCGTCGAGGAACTGGTCGGCGGACCGGACACCCCCTCGAAGGTCACCGTCTCGTTCGACCTCGCCAGCCGCGCGGCAGTCGACGACCTTCTCGAGCGCGCGGCTGCCGCGGGCGGACGGATCGGCGACACCGACGATTACCCCTTCATGTATCAGCGCCAGTTCGACGACCTCGACGGCTACCACTACTCGCCGTTCTGGATGAAACCGAACACCGACCCAGCCGAGTGAGCGACCTCGCAGCGGCCCTCGACATCGCCGGATGCTCGCCCTCGGGCGATGGGGACAAGCCCCTGAGGTGCACCTAGCGTGCAGAAACCCCGGCCCCTCCTGACATCGCAGCAGGTGGGGCCGGGGTTTCGTCTGAGCCGCCTTGGGGAATCGAACCCCAGACCTATTCATTACGAGTGAATCGCTCTGCCGACTGAGCTAAGGCGGCGCGTGCCCCGCCGAGGGGCACGGCTGACGAGTATACGGACAGCCCTCCCCCAGGACGAAACCGGCGACGGTCACCGATGATCAGCCCTGGAACCCGCACTGGAGCCAGCCCCGGGACCCGCCCGCGTCGTTCAGCACGTGAGGCCGTCCTGCGGCACCGTGCCGTTGACGTAGTAGGCGTCGATCGGGCGGTCGACGCAGGAATTGGACCGCGTGTATGCCGTGTGGCCGTCGCCGTCGAAGCTGATGAGCACCGCGTTGGCCAACTCCTGGCGCAACCGCACCGACCACTCGTAGATCGTCGCCGGGTCGCGCGTGGTGCCGACGACGACGATCGGGCCGCTGCCCGCTGCGGTCACCTTCTTCGGCGCCCCGGTGGCCTTGACCGGCCACACCCCGCAGGGCACCGAACCCCACGCGAGCATGCGGCCCCAGAGCGGGGCGCTGGCGGAGAACTTCTCGGCGTTGGCTTCGACGACGGCCAGGTCCGCGGTGTCGGGCCGGTCCAGACAGTTGACCGCGTAGATGACCTCCATGATGTTGCCGGTGTACGAGCCCGAAGTGGTGCGGTCGGCATACTGGTCGGCTAGGTCCATGAGGTCGGTGCCGTCGCCCTGCTGGGCAGAACGCAAGGCGGCAGTCAGCGAAACCCACGAACTCTTGGAATACATCGCGTAGGCCAGACCGATCGACCCCCAGGCCTCGGTGAGTTCGGTGATGCGTGCGTCACCAGAGACCGGCAGCGGGTTGGCGTCGAGCTTGAGCAGGAAGTCCTTGATCCACTGCATACCCTCCTCGACGGAGTTGCCTGCGGGGCAGTTGCCCTTGGAAATGCAGCTCTGCAGATAGGCCTTTGTCGCCATTTCGAAACCTCGCGCCTGACCTTCGGACACCTCCGCGGACGTGAGATCGGGCGGGACCACCCCATCGAGGACGAAACGCCCGACGTTGAGCGGGAAAAAGGTCGGCATAGGTGGCCCCGAGGAAGGTGCCGTAGGACTTCCCGAGGTAGTGGAGTTTCGGCTCACGCAGCGCGGCCCGCAGGATGTCCATGTCGCGGGCGGCCTCGACCGTCGAGAGGTGACCGAGCAGGGCCCCGCCGTTGGCGGCGCACCCGGCGGCCAGCTTGCGGGATCCCGCCACGAAGGCCTCCTGCTCGGCCTTGTCGTCCGGGGTGGGGTCCATCCCGAGGAAGGTGTCGAGCTCGGCATCGGAGATGCAGTCCAGCGGCGCCGACTGGCCGACGCCCCGCGGATCGAAGCCGACGACGTCGAACCGTTTGCGCACCTCGGCACCGACGATCTGGTCGGCATACCGGGCGTAGTCGACGCCCGATCCACCCGGTCCGCCGGGGTTGACGACGAGCGACCCGATCCGCGCGCTGGGTGTCTTGGCGAGCGCGCGCAGGAGTTTGAGCTCGATCCTGTCGCCGCCGGCCTTGGCGTAGTCGACCGGCACCTTGAGGGTCGCGCACTCCCCGCCCGAGCACGGTCGCCACTGCAGGGTCTGGCTGTAGTAGTCGGCCAGCTCCGGGTGGTCCGGAGGCGGGGTCGCGACTGCGGCCGCCGAGCCGGCCCCGCCGGCTCCCCCGCTGCCCCCCCGGGCCGGTGCTGCTGGGGTCGGCGCTCATGAACGGCAGCACCAGACACGAGGACAGGGTCAGCGCCGCGGCTGCAGCGGTGGCCATGGACCCCACACCCGCCGCCGACCGAGACCCAGGAAACGACCAGGTCCCCACGACCGACGGGCACCCCGAGAACGACCACTCATGCGGTCGAGATTATCCCGCCGCGGCAGCGGGACCGGTCGGCAACTGCAGCGACACCGCCATTGCCTCGAGCGCGAGCAGCGGCGGCACGTTGAGGTTGATCCGCTCGCGGGCCTCCCCGATGGCGTCCATGCACAACAACAGCCGCTCCGGGGTGAGCGCGGCGGCCAACGCCCGCACCTGGTCGATGGCCTCACTGTTGACCAGACCCACGGACGCGCCGGAGCGCACGACGAGCGCGTCGCGATACATCGACAACAGGTCGACCAAGGCTCGATCGACGACATCGCGGGCATGCCGGGTGGCCCGCGCCTTCTGCTCGCGCTCCAGTGCCGACAGTTGCGACCGGACATGCGGCGGCTGGGTGCGCGCCGCCGGGTCGGCCCCCAAGGTCTCCAGCAGCCGAGTGCGTTCGCGCTGGTCACGCTCGGTGGACGAGGCCGCCGACTCCTCGTCGGCGATGCCGGCCAGGTCGGCGGCCGCGCCGATGGCCAGGCCCACCGACCGGATCTTGAGCGGCAGCGAAATCACCTCATGACGGCGGTTGCGCGCCGCTTCGTCGCGGGCCAACCGCCGCGCCATCCCCACGTGGCTCTGGGCCGCCCGCGCGGCATACACGGCCATGGTCTCCGGTATGCCGTCCCGCCGGGTGAGCAACTCGGCCACCGCCGCGACCGGAGGCGTGCGCAACCGCACGTGCCGCGAGCGCGACCGGATGGTGATGATGACGTCCTCGAGCGACGGCGCGCACAGCACCCAGACGGTGCGCGGGGTGGGTTCCTCCAGCGCCTTGAGCAGGGCGTCAGCGGCTCGCTCGGTGAGCCGGTCGGCGTCCTCGATGACGATGACCCGCCAGCGACCGACCGAAGGCCGCAGCCCGGCTTCCTGCACGAGCGCCCGGGTGTCTTCGACCTTGATCGACAGTCCCTCGGTCGCGACGATGGAGACGTCGGCGTGGGTGCCATCGAGCGCGGTGCGGCACTCCCGGCATACTCCGCAGCCGTGCTCCGGACACTGCAACGCGGCAGCGAAGGCGCGGGCTGCGGTGGAGCGCCCGGAACCGGGCGGCCCGGTGAGCAACCACGCGTGGGTCATCGCGGCGGAGTCGGCGGCGGCGTGGCTGAGCGTGCGGACCGTCTGCGACTGCCCCACGACGTCGTCCCAGACGGTCACGAGGTCGCCTCCCGCAGCCCCGCGAGAGCCGGTATGCCGTGGAGCCGGGCGACGATCTCGGCGTGCAGTCTGGCGGGCGGCTGGGTGCCGTCGACCACGAGGTAGCGCTCGGGCGCAGCTGCGGCAAGGTCGAGGAAGTGCTGTCGGACCCGGTCGTGGAAGGCGTCGTGCTCGCGTTCGAGCCGGTCGTGGACGCTGCCGCGACGCTGTCGGCCGACCTCGGCCGGCACGTCCAGGACGATGGTGAGCTCGGGGAACAGCCCGGCGACGGCCCACTCGAGCAGCCGGTGGATTTCGTCGGAGCCCAGGTCGCGACCGGCACCCTGGTAGGCGATCGACGAGTCGGTGTAACGATCGGTGACCACATCATCGCCACGCTCGAGGGCCGGCCGGATGAGGTGGTCGACGTGCTGGGCCTTGTCGGCGGCGAACAGCAGCGCCTCCGCCCGGGGGCTGACCTCGCCGCCGTGCAGCAGCAGCTCGCGGATCTGACTGCCCAGCTCGGTGCCTCCCGGTTGGCGGGTGACGACCACGCGGCGGCCGGCCGCAGTCAGGGCCGCGACGAGTAGCCGCACCTGGGTGGACTTGCCCGCGCCGTCGCCGCCTTCGAATGCGACGAACAGCCCACGCGCGGTGGCGATGGGGGCGGGCGGTTGGGTCACGAGGGAAGCCTAGGCCAGCGCCCCGACAGCACAGGGGGCCCGCTAACTTTGAGCGCATGTCACATCTGGGCATGCCGTCTGGCCGCACCCGCTCTGCCCGGCTCGGCGTGGGCGCCATCGGGTATGCCGTGCTGCTCACGGTCGCGGCGTGCACATCGAGTCCGGTGGCCACCCCGTCGGCACCCTTGACCGGCACGGGGGGTGTGAGCACGGGGCCGGTCGCGTCGAAGACAGGCGCGGCCGCGGCGAGTCCCGCGCCGACGAACCCCGCGCCGACGAACCCCACGCCGACGAACCCCACCCAGACCAGCCCGGCCGGCGCTCGCACCGTGAGCATCACCGTCGGGGGCGACGTCCTCCTGCACGAGGGTGTCGTCAACCAGGCGCGGGCCGACGCCAAGACGCAGCCGGCAGGTGCCTCGAACGGGCTGAACTTCCGACCCATGTTTGCCGAGGTCAGGTCCACCATCGCCAAGGCTGACGTGGCGATCTGCAATCTCGAAACACCCTTGGCGCCGGCCGGTGGCCCCTACACGGGATACCCGACCTTCTCGGTGCCTCAGGACGTCGTCCCCGCCCTCAAGGACACCGGGTTCGACGCGTGCACGACCGCCTCTAATCACACGGTCGACAAGGGATTCGCCGGGCTGTCGCACACCCTCGACGTCCTGGACGCCAATGGGCTCAAGCACGCCGGCTCCAACCGGAGCCTGCAGGAACGGAATACCCCGGCGATGATGGATGTGCGAGGGGTCAAGGTGGCGTTGTTGGCCTACGGCTACGGCCTCAACGGGCTGCCCATGCCCGCCGGCAAGCCGTGGGCAGTCAATCTCATCGACATCCCCACCATGCTCGCCGACGCCAAGGCGGCACGGGCCGCCGGTGCCCAGATCGTCGCGGTGGCGATCCATGGCGGCGACGAATACGTCTCCGCCCCGAACGCCCAACAGCGTTCCGCAGCGAAGGCATTGGCTGAATCCGGCGATGTTGACCTCATTTACGGGCATCACGTCCACGTGCTCCAGCCGATCGACAAGATCGGTGACGTCTGGGTTGCCTACGGCATGGGCAACTTCGTGCACAAGCAACACTCCATCCCCAAGCTGAAAGCCACCCAGGCAGAGTCCCTGGCTACCTTCACCTTCACCGAGGGATCTGACGGACGTTTCCGGGCGACTGCGGCCGAGGCCAGGCCGATCGCCATGGCCGAAACCACTGAACGGCTCCGGCTGGTGGACCTGCCCACCCTGCTGGCCGACAAGGCCGTGACCGGAGCGCGGCGCACGGCATACCAGGCCCTGTATGACCGCTCCGTCACGGCGCTCCTCGCGCTGGGAGCCAACGCCAAGGGGCTGACGATCGTCAAGCCATGAGCCGTCCGTCGGGTGCTCAGCGCAGCCTGACCCCGACGTCGGACGCGACGGCTTCGACCATCCGGGTGAGCCGTTCGGTCCTGGCCGGCATACTGCCGCGATAGTCGGCGAGGGTCAGCAGCCCTGGGCCGACGAAGGCCCAGGCCCGGGCTCGGATCCACGTCGCCGGGTCGGCGTCGGCCGCAAGCCGGAGCTGCTCGCGGGCCGGCGCGTCGAGCATGCTCCAGGCGTAGAGGAGGTCGATGGACCGGTCGCCGACCCCCATCCCGCCGAAGTCGATCACTCCGGCCAGGCTCCCGTCCGGATGGACCACGAGGTTCTCGGACGACACGTCGGTGTGGACCAGGCACGCGGGCCGGGCCGCGGGCGGGACCTCGCGCAGCCGCCTCCAGGCCTCGCGGACCCCGGCTGGGTCGAAGAGATCCGTCAGCTCCGTCGCAGCGACATCGGCCCACTCGTCGATCGTGTCGGTGACTGGTTCACCACACCGGTATCCCCAGTGCGCAGCACCGGCCGGAGCGCCGTGAGTGTCGATCGCGTGCATGCTGCGCAGAAAGCCCCCGAGCGAGACGGCCAACCGCGCCTGCTGAGCTGGGTCGAGGCTCCCGGGAAGGTCCCCGCTGACCCACGTCACGACGGCCCACGGTCGCGGGAAGTGCTCTGTGGGGTCGCCGACCGCGACGACTGTTGGCACGGGCACCGGCGACCTGCCTACGAGGTGCGGCAGCCAACGCACCTCGTTGAGCAGGGCCGGGGTGTAGCGATCGTCGCGAGGTAGCCGAACGGCCAACTCCTCTCCCAACCGGAACACCCAGTTGCTGCTGCCGGACGTCGAGACCGCGCGGACTGGTTGACGGGCCAGGTCGGGTGCCTGCTCGCGCAGCAATCGGGTGACGGTCTCGGGTCCAGGAGCGGTCTCGGGCTGCGGTTCGGCGGACGTCACACTGCCCATGATGGTCGCTGGGCAGCACGACGCAACCGAGTTAGCGCGACGCCCCGGCACCGGCCGCGTTGGCCTTGATCGCATCGTGGACGTAGCGCGCCATGCCCACCCGCTGCGCCTCGTAGGTCGCCGTGAACCGTGGGTCGGCGAGATACATCTCGGCCAAGGCGCACTGCATCTCGTAGGAGCAGTCGTAGAACCGCTCGATGCTCGCGCGGTGCGACTCGGCGGCCGCCATCGCCTCGGGGCTGGTTGCCGGCAGACCGGCATCCATCGCCGCAGCGAATGCCGCACCGACGGCGTCCTGCTCGGCCTTGACGTCCTCCCAGTCCTTTCGGGTGAATCGCGCTGTGCGCGAGGCGGATTGCTTCCAGGCGTCGGTGTCGCCCCAGCGCTGCTCGGCTTCGGCCTGATAGTCCTCGGTGAAGGAATCCCCGAACAGCTCTCGCATCTCGGCGTCGGTCATCGGTCGGTCTGACATCTCACTCTCCAAGGCTCGGTCGATCGCGGTGACGAGCTCGGCGAGCTCGCCCATTCGTTCCTGCACGGCTGCCCTCTGCCTGCGCAGGTGGTCCTCGACGGGCGTCTGGCCCTCGAGAAGCTCGCGCACCTCGTCGAGGCCGAACTCCAGCCGTCGGTAGACGACGATGGTGCGCAGCCGCACCAGGTCATCGGCCGTGTAGACCCGATACCCCGCGCGGGTGCGCTCGCTCGGAGTCAGCAGACCGATCTCGTCGTAGTGGTGCAGGGTCCGCACCGTGACGCCGAAGCGCTCGGCCACCTGCCCCACGGTCAACCCCGAGAGCGGCGTGTCTGCGAGAACCTGCTCGTATGCCGTCATGACAGTGATCGTCGCCCCTCACCCCACGGGAGGGTCAAGTCGGCAGTTTCACGCCTGGATATCCACCGCAACGGTCACTCGGGGTCGTCGCACGCAGCTGGAAGTGGACGGTCTTGGCTCCTCGGGTATCGGGCCTGTCGGGGGTGTCGGGGGTGTCGGTGGTGGTGTGGTGTCGGTGGTGGGGGTTGTGGATCAGCCGGTGGTGGTAGCCACACAACGGGATGGCTTGGTCAAGGTCGGTGAGCCCGCCTTTCGACCAGGGCTGCTGGTGGTGCAACTCTGACCACGCAAACGGCCGGTCACACCCGTCCGCGGCGCACGTGTCGTAGATGAGGGCGAGGGCGGTGCGTTGCGGGTCGCTGAAGAACCGGTGATGTCGGCCGAGGTCGAGGACCTGCCCAGGTCCACCGAGAACTGCCGGGAGGATCCCGGCTTGGCAGGCGATCCGCCGCGCGGCACTGGCCGAGATCAACGTGCCGGTGTCGGTGCTGGCGGCACCACCACTGGGAGTCATCTCCAACAGCGTCCCGGTGCTCTGGCGGATCGACTGCTGCACCAGTGCCGCCTGTGCAGCGCCGACGGCTTGTTCCATGGTCATCGTGACGATCACGGTGGCGGCGACCTTGCCGGTGAGTCGTTCGGTGTCGAGGTGTTCGATCAACTCGGTCAAGGCCCGTCCGCGGCGGTGGGCCCAGTCGATATCGGCCCAATCGGCGTTCCGACCCACCCCCCGACCGGCACCGACACCCGCCCCCCGCCGAAGGCGGCACCCGGAGGGTGCCGGGGACGTGGCGGGTGGGGGGGCGGGTGGGTCGGCAGGTCGGCAGCGACCGACCCGTCGCCCAAGTCACCGGCAGCGGTCTGACCATCAACCAGTAGCGCTTCGGCGGCTTGGCGGAGGTGATCACGCCGGGGTGCGGTCATCGACTGCAACACCTTCCCCAGCATCCGCGCAGTGAACGTCGGCAACAACGCCTGCAGCTTCGTGGTCCCATCCCCCAGGTCCTGCATGGTGACCGTCGCCAACCGATACGCCCGACACTCTTCATCCACCAACTGCGCTTCGACATGCTCAGCCACCTCTTGCGCGGAGCGTTCCGCAGCAGCGAGGGCGAACTTCGCCGCCCGAGACAACCGGCCCGGGTTCAATTGCTGCGCCTTCTGGACCAGGGAGGTTTCGACCTTGGCCCGCTCAACGTCAGTCAACGTCTCCGGGAGTTTGTCCATCGTCGAGGCGATAATCCCCACACTCCGGCTAGAGACGTCACCGGCATCGAACGCAGCCCGGGTCACCGCCAACCCCTCACCATCCAACGCGGTGGCCAACTGCACCTTCCGCGCCGCATCAGCCCCACCACTCCGGGTCGCTGACGCCACCCACGCTGAAGTCGAGGAATGCCCGGTCCGGCGATGCACCTGCTGCCGGTCAGCCCGAGCCACCAACGCCAACCGCAACGCTTCCACCCGGCGAGCGATCCGCTCCACCTCACCAATATCCGCAGCACCCACCACCACACCAGCAGCCGGGTCAGCCAACCGGGCATGCACCTGGTCCACCAGTGCATGCACCACCCCCGTCGGCACCCCCCACCACAGCCGACCCACGCGAAGGCGACCCACCCCGCGACACCGCACCGGACGGCATACCGCCGCCTGGCTGCGAGTCCAACGAAGTGATCGTCATAGCACGAGTGTACTACGACAGGTGTTCGAGTGCAAGGGCAATCTCGGCTCATTCAGAGCTGTCGATACACGTGCCAGGTGGGCTTGAGGATGCTGATGTGGCGACGACGACGGCCGGCTCCCTCACCTCCTCCGGGAGCCCACGCCAGCCGGCGGATCGGCGCAACCCGCGGCCCTCGGGCGACCGGACGGCATACCCTGCCGTATGCCGCATCCGCCGCGCTACTCCGACGACGACCCCTACCTGCACCGGGTGCGGGAGATCGCTCTGACCCTGCCGAGCGCCCGCGAGAAGATCTCGCACGGCCGGCCGAACTTCTTCACCGTCAAGGTCTTCGCGATGTACGGCGCCGTCGTCAAGGGCGACCACGCCTCGCAAGCGCTCGCCCGCTCGGTGGTCATCCTCCCCGATGCCGCCGAGCGCGCGGCACTGCTGGCCGACCGGCGCTTCGTCGTGCCGGGCTATGTCGGCGCCTACGGGTGGCTCGCACTCAACCTGGCCAACGGCATACCCGACTGGACCGAGGTCGCCGAACTCATCGACGCTTCCTATCGCCACACCGCCCCAGCCGCCCTCGTCCGAACGCTCGACGAGGGCCGGCCGCGTCCTTAGGTCGTGGCCTGGCGAGCCGCCGTTGCCTTGGCGGTGGTCGCCGCGGTCTTCTTGGCGGTCGTCTGCTTGGCGGTCGCCGTCTTGGCGGTTGCCTTTTTGGCAGTGGTCTTCTGGGCGGTCGTCTTCTTCGCTGTCGTCTTCTTGGCGGCTGCTCGCTTGCGGGTCACCGGGCCGCGCGCCCGCTTCTCGGCCAGCAGCTCGAACCCGCGCTCGGGCGTGATCGAGGCCGGGTCGTCGCCCTTGCGCAGCGTCGCGTTGGTCTCGCCGTCGGTGACGTAGGGGCCGAATCGGCCGTCCTTGACCACCACCGGCTTGCCGGACACCGGGTCTGCGCCCAGTTCCGCGAGCGGTGCCGCCGCGGTGCGACCGCCCCGGGTCTTGGGCTGGGCATAGATCGCCAGCGCCTCCTCCACGGTGATGTCGAACAGTTGCGCCTCGGTGGCCAGCGACCGGGAGTCGGTGCCCTTCTTGAGGTAGGGCCCGTAGCGGCCGTTCTGCGCGGTGATCTCCGCGCCATCGGCATCGGTGCCGACGACCCTGGGCAGTGAGAGCAGCCGCAGGGCCGTCTCCAGATCGATGGTCGCCAGGTCCATGTCCTTGAACAGCGAGGCGGTGCGCGGCTTGGCGGCCACGGCCTTGCGCCGCCCCTTGGCCGGCGTCTCGGCGGCCGCGGGCGCCTGCGGTTCCGGGATGACCTCAGTGACATAGGGGCCATACCGCCCGGCCCGAGCGATGATCTCGCGGCCGGTCGCAGGGTCGGTGCCCAGGACCCTCCCGTCGTCGGAGGCGACCTCGAGCAGTTCGCGCGCCTTCGCCGGGGTCATCTCGTCGGGGGCGACATCGTCGGTGATCGTCGCGCGACGCGGCTGCCAATCGGCCGGTATGCCGTCGACCTCGCCTCCCGCGGTCAGCTCCCCGGTCGCCGGGTCGATGCCGGCAGGCACCGTCTCCTCGACATATGGCCCATAGCGACCGACCCGGACGACCATGCCATCCCCGAGTGGGATCGTCGAGATCTCGCGGGCGTCGATCTCGCCCAGATGGTCGACCAACTCCTTGAGACCCGCTCCCGAGGTCGCCGCGCTGCCGAAGTAGAAGCGCTGCAGCCACTGCACCCGGTGCTCGTCACCGTTGGCGATGCGGTCGAGGTCTTCCTCCATCGAGGCGGTGAAGTCATAGTCGACGAGCTCGGTGAAGTGCTCTTCCAGCAGCCTGGTCACCGCGAACGCCAGCCAGGTCGGGATAAGCGCCGAGCCGCGCGAGCGCACATAGCCGCGGTCCTGGATGGTGCCGACGGTCGCGGCATAGGTCGACGGGCGGCCGATGCCCTTCTCTTCCATGGCCTTGACGAGGGTCGCCTCCGTGTAGCGCGGCGGCGGCGAGGTCTGGTGGCCCTCGGGGGTGGACTCGAGCACGCGCAACGCAACGCCCGCGGACAGCCGCGGCAAGCGCCGCTCCTGCTCGTCCTCCCTGGCCTTCGCGATCCGGCTCTCGTCCTGGCCCTCCTCGTATGCCGCGAGGAAGCCGCGGAAGGTGATGACGGTGCCGCTCGCGGAGAGCTCGACCTCGCGGGCGCCAGCGACCTCGGGAGTGAGCCCACCCGGCATACCGAAGCTCGTCCCGAGCTTGACCGTCGCCGTGGAGCCGCGGGCATCGGCCATCTGGGAGGCGACGGTGCGCTTCCAGATGAGCTCGTAGAGCGCAAATTCGTCGCCGCGCAGCTGACCGGCCACCTGGGCCGGCGTGCGGAAGGTGTCACCGGCCGGCCGGATGGCTTCGTGGGCCTCCTGGGCGTTCTTGACCTTCGAGGCATAGACCCGCGCAGACGAGGGCACGTAGTCGGCTCCGTAGAGGTCGCGCGCCTGGGACCGGGCCGCCGAGATGGCCGACTTCGAGAGCGTCACCGAGTCGGTGCGCATATAGGTGATGTAGCCGTTCTCGTAGAGCCGCTGGGCGACCCGCATGGCGTTCTTGGAGGACAGCCGCAGCTTGCGGGAGGCCTCCTGCTGCAGGGTCGAGGTCGTGAACGGCGGCGCGGGACGCCTTGTGTAGGGCTTGTCCTGGACATTAAGCACGCGAACATCGGCCGAAACCAACGCCGCAGCGATGGCCGTCGCGCGATCTTCTTGCAGCGCAATGGCTTTACCGGTCAGCCGACCGTCGTCGGCGAAGTCACGGCCGGTCGCGACCCGCTGCCCGTCGACACTTGTCAGGCGGGCCTCGAATGGCTCATTGGTTGCCGTCGGGGTGACCCGGGCCGTGACGTCCCAATAGCCCGCGGCGACGAACGCCATCCGCTCCCGCTCGCGCTCGACGACCATCCGGGTGACAACCGACTGCACGCGGCCGGCCGACAGGCCCTGGCGGACCTTGCGCCACAGCACCGGCGAGACCTCGTAGCCGTAGAGACGGTCGAGGATGCGCCGGGTCTCCTGGGCGTCGACGAGACGGGTGTCGAGCTCGCGGGTGTTGACCACGGCGCGCTGGATCGCTTCGCGGGTGATCTCGTTGAAGACCATCCGTTTGACCGGGATGCGCGGCTTGAGGGTGTCCAGCAGGTGCCAGGCAATGGCCTCGCCCTCGCGGTCTTCGTCGGTGGCCAGGTAGAGCTCGGAGGCATCCTTGAGCATCCGCTTGAGCTCGGCGACCTTCTTCTTCTTGTCGGCGTCGACGACGTAGTAGGGCTCGAAGCCGTTGTCGATGTCGACGGCGAACTTGCCGAACGGCCCCTTCTTCATCTCCACGGGCAACTCACGCGGGTTGGGCAGATCGCGGATATGACCGACCGATGCCTCGACGTCGAATTCCGGCCCGAGGTAACTCGCGATGTTGCGGACCTTGTTGGGCGACTCGACGATGACGAGCTTGCGGCCCTTCCCTGCTGCCACGGCATACCTCATGTTCTTTCCGCCACCGCGTGCAGCGGATTCGTCGCTGCGTGGACGTGGTGCGTGAGGCACGGTAGCGGACGCTCGGCGATGGCGCGCGACCGGGGCCGTAGCCGCGCGGCATACTGGACGCTTGTGACGGCCGATTCCACACGTGAGGTCCGAACTGCGTTACTGGCCAAGGGGGTGGCCATGCCCGACCCTGGGTCGGTCTACGTCGCCGGCGACGTCGACCCGGATCGGGTGAGTGGCGACGGAGTGACGATCCACCCCGGGTGCCGGATCTCGGGGCCCGAGACGGTCATCTCGGCCGGGGTCTCGCTCGGAGCCGAAGGCCCGGTCACGATCAAGAACGTGCGGCTGGGGGTCGGCGCGTCCATCGCAGCCGGGTATGCCGTCAATTCCGTTCTCCTGGAAGGCGCCTCACTCGGGCTGGGGGCCCATGTGCGGGATGCCTGCCTGCTCGAGGAGCAGTCCGGCGGCGCGCACACGGTGGGCCTGAAGCAGACGATCCTCCTGCCCTTTGTCACCCTCGGCAGCCTGATCAACTTCTGCGACTGCCTGATGTCCGGCGGCACCTCGCGCTCGGACCACAGCGAGGTCGGGTCGAGCTATATCCACTTCAACTTCACCCCCGACGGCGACAAGGCCACGCCCTCGCTGTTCGGTGACGTGTGCCACGGGGTGCTGCTCGACCAACCTCCGGTCTTCCTCGGCGGCCAGGGCGGCGCCGTCGGTCCGGTCACGGTGGGTTTCGGGTCGGTCATCGCGGCCGGGTCGGTGCTGCGTTCGGATGTGCCGCCCGGCAAGCTTGTCGTCGTCGGGCCGGCCCCCGCGCTGATCGTCGACCGCACTCCCGGCGAATACCGTGCCCTGGCGCGGTCGGTCGCCAAGAACCTGCGCTTCCTCGGGGAGTTGTCCGCCCTGGAGGCGTGGCACCGCCACGCCCGGGCGCCCTTCTTCGCCGAGGTCGAACTCGGCGACGCGGTCGGAGCCGGGGCGTTGGAGATGCTGCGCCTGGCCCGGGTCGAGCGTGAGAAGCGCCTCGCGGGCATGGTGGGCAAGGCACCCGCCGGGCACGCCACCGCACCGGCCATCGCGGCGGTCCTCGACCAGGTATGCCGGGTGGTCGCCACCGCGATTGACGCGCCTCCGGCCGGCGTGCTCGACCCGCTGGTGTCCCAAGCCGGCCGCGTGCCCTATCTCGACGCCGTCCGCGGGCTGGACGAACAGTCTCGCGCAGCGATCAGGCGTTGGCTGACCGGGTCGTTGGACGCAGCCTGGCAGCAGCTGGCGCAGATGGCTCCGTCCGTCGCACGGATCCCGCGCACCCCGTTCGTCTAGGAACAATCAGCCGGGGCGGTGAGTTGCACGGCATACTGATTGAACTGTCAACGAACGAGAGGCCGCCGCCGCGATGACCGCCCCGACGATCATGCCCGCACTCTTCCTCAGTCATGGGGCGCCGCCGCTGGCCGACGACGCCCGGTGGACCCGCGAGCTGGCGCTCTGGTCGGCGGCACTGCCGCGCCCCGAGAACATCCTCATGGTCTCGGCGCACTGGGAGGCAGCGCCGATCGCCCTCTCGTCGACGACCGGCGCGCCTCTGCTCCACGACTTCTGGGGGTTCCCTCGGCACTACTACGAGGTGACGTATGCCGCCCCGCCGGCTCCCGAACTCGCCTCCCGCACAGCCGGATTGCTCTCTGCCGCTGGACTGGACGTAACACGTGACGAGAGTCGGGGCCTGGATCACGGCGCCTACGTGCCGCTCAGGGAGATGTACCTCGACGCCGATGTGCCAGTCGTCCAGCTCTCGCTGCCGACCCTCGACCCGGCAACCCTCTTCGCCGTCGGCCAGCACCTGGCGCCGCTGCGCGAGGAGGGCACCCTGATCGTCGGGTCGGGTTTCACGACCCACAACCTGCGGTGGTTCAACCCCGCTGCCGGACCCGACGCGGCTGCGCCCACTCCGTCGGTGGAGTTCGACCATTGGGCCGCCGAGGCGATGGCCGCACAGGATCTCGACGCGCTCATCGACTTCCGGCATCGCGCGCCCGCCGCCCAGGAGGCGCACCCACGGATCGAGCACTGGTCGCCGCTGTTCGTGGCCCTGGGCGCCGCCTCCGGATCAGGCGGCGCCGGGAACCTCGACAGCACGAGCGTCATCGACGGGTTCTGGTATGGCCTGTCCAAACGCTCCTGGCAGCTGGGCTAGCTCAGGCCTCGTTTCTGCGGGGAAACCCGCCGACACCGAGATCGGCTGCCGTGGCCGCGGTCCTATCGGGGGATGATCAGGGCGGTCGCGATGGCCGCGATGCCGTCGCCCCGACCGGTCAGGCCGAGCCCGTCGGTCGTCGTGCCGCTCACCGAGACCGGCGCGCCGCAGGCGATGGATAATTCGCCCTCGGCTTCGGCACGCCGAGACCCGACTTTGGGCCGATTGCCGATGACTTGAATCGCCACATTGCCGATCTCGAAGCCCGCCGCCCGGACCAGCCGGGCCGCCTCGGTGAGCAGCGCAGTGCCCGAGGCGCCGGCATACTCGGGCCGGTCGGTGCCGAAGTGCGCCCCGAGGTCGCCGATCCCCGCCGCCGAGAAGAGCGCGTCACACGCCGCATGACAGGCGACGTCGGCGTCGGAGTGACCCGCCAGCCCTGGCTCTCCGGGCCAGGCAAGGCCGGCGATCCACAACACCCGACCGGCGCCCTCCGGGGCGAACGCATGGACGTCGGTGCCGATCCCCACCCGCGGCCAGACGATGTCCTGCGCCCAGGTCGGGAGCGGGGCCGGGAGCGAGGCAGAGACCGGAGCCTGGGGTTCAGCCATCGCTGCCCCCACCCGAGTGATCCCAGTCGATGGGCGTCCGCACGACCTTGTGCGGCGCCGCCTGGGCGACCGGCTTGACGACGAGCCGATCGACGTTGACGTGTTGGGGCAGGCGCACACAGAAGGCGATGCATTCGGCGACGTCGGCGGCCACCAGCGGTCGGTCGACACCGGCATACACCGCGTCGGCCTTGGTCTGGTCGCCGTGGAAACGGGTCAGTGAGAAGCCGTCGGTCCACACCATCCCCGGGTCGACCTCGACGACCCGCAGCGGTTCACCGGCCAACTCGAGGCGCAGTGTCTCGACCACGGCGGTGGCGCCGTGTTTGGCCGCCGTGTAACCGGCCCCGCCTTCGTAGACCAGCAGCCCGGCGATCGAACTCACCACGACGATCGTCCCGCCGAGCCGCGAGCGCCGCAGCGCCGGGAGGAACTCCTGGGTGACGTGCAAGACACCCAGGACATTGGACTCCCACATCGCCCGCCACTCCTCGGGCTTGCCGTCTTCCACGCGTTCGGCGCCGATCGCGCCGCCGGCGTTGTTGACCAGCACGTCGATGTCGCCGATCTGCTCGGCCGCCGCGCGCACCGACTCGCGGTCGGTGACGTCCATGACGAGCGCCCGCGCCCGCACCGGGTAGGCCGCCCGGATCTCGGCGGCGGTGGCCTCCAGCGGCTCCGGTCGGCGCCCACACACGACGACGTCGTTGCCGTCCTGCGCCAGACGGCGCGCGGTCGCGGCACCGATCCCGGTGCCTCCCCCGGTAATGACGGCGACTGGGTTCATGCGGGCTCCTTGTGCAGGCTCCGGCGACCGAGCCGGTATGCCGGTGGGCTGGCTGCCAGCCTAGCGACGCTCGGGCCCGACGTCAGGGGCCAACGCCTGGGCCAACCGGTGTGCGCGGTCGAGGTCGTCGGGGGTGGTCACCTTGAGCGCCCGGCCGTCGCCGGGGATGACGAGCACCGGCAGCCCGAGCCGCTCGACCAACCCCGCGTCGTCGCTGGCCAGGCTGCCGTGCTCGTGGTGCGCCCGCAGCAGCACATCGCGCCGGAAGCCCTGTGGGGTCTGCACGACCCGCAGGGCGCTGCGCTCGGGCGTCGCCACGACGATGCCCGCCTCGTCGACGACCTTGATCGTGTCGATGACCGGCTCGCCGGGAACGACCGCGGGGTGCGCCGCAGTGACGGCCGCGGCCACCCGGTCGAAGAGCTCCGGGGGCGCAAACGCCCGCGCCGCGTCATGGACGAGCACGATGTCGCACTCCTGCGGCAGCCAGCGCACCGCGGCCAGGACACTGTCGCCGCGCTCGGCTCCCCCGGGCACCACCTGCACCGGTATGCCGTGGGCTCGGCTCAGCGGCTCGGTTTCGTCGATCGCCGCGTCCAGCCATCCCGCGGGCGCGGCGACGACCACGCAGGCGACCTCCCGAGTGGCCAGAGCCGAGCGGACGGCATACCCGAGCAGTGAACTGTCGCCGACGCGGACGAACGCCTTCGGGACCGCAGCCCCGAGCCGGGAGCCGGATCCGGCAGCAAGCACCAGAACGCCGATGGCCATGACGTCAGCGGGTCGTCATGGCCATCGGCGGATGGATGGAGGGTGCGTCGGTGGTCGTCGGGCGACCGTCAGGACGCGAGGACCTCGTCGAGGATCGACTCGGCCTTCTCTTCGTTGGTCTTCTCGGCCAGCGCCAACTCGGAGACGAGGATCTGCCGGGCTTTGGCCAGCATGCGCTTCTCGCCGGCGGACAGGCCGCGGTCCTTGTCGCGGCGCCACAGGTCGCGGACGACCTCGGCGACCTTGATGACGTCGCCGGAGGCGAGCTTCTCGAGGTTGGCCTTGTAGCGGCGCGACCAGTTGGTGGGCTCCTCGGTGTAGGCCGCGCGGAGCACCTGGAACACGCGGTCCAGGCCCTCCTGGCCCACGACGTCGCGAACTCCGATGTCCTCACAGCTGTCTGCCGGGACCTCGATGGTGAGATCGCCCTGGGCGACCTTGAGTTTCAGGTAGACCCGGTCCACGCCCTTGATCGTGCGGGTGTTGATTTCCTCGATCAGAGCCGCCCCGTGATGCGGGTACACGACCGTTTCGCCGACCTTGAAGACCATGTGGTGTTATCCCCTTTCGCGACTACCAGGATAACACGGCCGCACCGACAGCCGCACCCCGAAGATCTGCGTTTGCGCAGGTCAGAGGGCATAAGGGGGCCGCGCGCGGTCCTCCCGGGGGCCGAGAAGGGGCTTGACAGGACAGGTCGGTCATGCATCCCATGCCCGGGACGTGTTCCGCACCACGTCACCCTTCCTGCCACGCGCTGACCCTGCGCGATAGGCTGCCCCGCGTGAAGCGACTCGACCGTGCCATCGCCATGACCTGCGTCGCGGCCTCCGCCGCCGCCCTGTCCGCCTGCAGCTTCTTCTCGCCGCAGACGACCGAGAAGCCCTATAACCCCAGCGAGGGCGTCGCTGCCGACCTCGGCACGGTGGCGGCTCGCAATCTGTTCATCGTCGCCGAAAAGGCCGGCGGCCCGGGAACGCTCACTGGTGCGGTCGTCAACACCGGGACCTCCTCGGTTTCGGTGGGCTTCGAGAACAAGGACGGCGCGGCTGGCGGCACCAAGCTCAGCGTGGGTGCACGGGAGATCGCGACGATCAAGGACGTCACCTTCGACAAGGTTGCCACGGCCCCCGGCACGATGACGGAGATCTACCTCGTCACCCCGGAGGGCAAGAAGCTCGTCACGGTCCCGATCGTCGCTGCCGTCGGCATCTACAAGGACCTGGCGCCCAAGTCCTGATCGGCTTCACCCGATATCGACAAGATCGCCGGACGGCACGCCGTCCGGCGATCTTGTCGTCGGGCTCGCGGTGGCCGGCGACGCGGCCTCACGCCTCGAACTTGTAGCCCAGTCCCCGCACTGTGAGGATGTGCCGCGGCGCTCCCGGGTCAGGCTCGACCTTGGCGCGCAACCGCTTGACATGCACATCGAGAGTCTTGGTGTCACCGACGTAGTCGCTGCCCCACACCCGGTCGATGAGTTGACCGCGCGTGAGCACCCGGCCGACATTGCGCAGCAACAACTCCAGCAGCTCGAACTCCTTGAGGGGCATCGAGGTGGCCTTGCCGCGCACGGTCACGACGTGCCGCTCGACGTCCATGCGCACCGGACCGGCCTCGAGGGTCGCCGAGGCCGGCTCGTCGGCGTCGGCGTGCCGCCGGAGCACGGCGCGCACCCGGGCCAGCAGCTCGCGGGTGGAATAGGGCTTGGTGACGTAGTCGTCGGCCCCCATTTCCAGCCCGACGACCTTGTCGACCTCGCTGTCCTTGGCGGTGAGCATGATGATCGGGACGGCAGAGCGGAACCGGAGTTGACGGCATACCTCGACTCCCGACAGGCCCGGGAGCATGAGGTCCAGCAGCACGAGGTCGGCGCCGTTCTTGTCGTATTCGGCCAGCCCCTCCGGCCCGGTTGCCGCCACGGCCACCGAGAAGCCCTCCTTGCGCAGCAAGTAGGACAGCGGGTCCGAGAAGGATTCTTCGTCCTCGACAACGAGGATGCGGGTCATGAGTGAGGCGCCTCTCTGATCGGGTCGGGGCTGGCGGTGGGACGTCCCGAGTCGGGGGTCGACTGCAGCGACGATGTGGCGGGTGTTTCCTCGGCGAGGAGGTCGGCGGAGGCCAGGGCAGCTGCTGGTTGCGACTCCGTGGGCCCATAGGAGGGGGCTGGAAGGTGAATGGTGAACGTCGAGCCGCGGCCGACCTCGCTCCAGACGCTGACGTCTCCGCCGTGGTTGGCGCAGACGTGCTTGACGATCGACAGGCCGAGGCCGGTGCCGCCGGTCGACCGGGAGCGCGCGGTGTCGACCCGATAGAAGCGTTCGAAGATGCGGCCCAGCTCGCCTTCCGGGATACCGGTGCCCTGGTCGGTCACGATGATCTCCCGGGAGCCATCCGGGGCCACCAAGGCACGCACGGCGACCCGGGTGCCCGAGCCGCTGTAAGCGACCGCATTGACCACGAGGTTGCGCACAGCCGTGACGAGCAGTCCTTCGTCACCCCACACCCAGCAGTCCTTGTCGGCCAGGACGACGAGATCGATGTCGCGCTCCTCGGCGGTCACCCGGACATCGTCGACGGCGACCGCGACGACCTTGGCCAGGTCGACCGAGTCGGGTTCGCTGAGGCGGTCCTCGGACTGCAGGCGGGAGAGTTGGACGATGTCGGTGACGAGGTGGTCGAGGCGGCGAGCTTCCTTGCGCATCCGTTTGGCGAAGCGGGCGACGGCGTCCGGATCGTCTCGCGCGCCGCGGACGGCTTCGGCGAGCAGGAGGATGCCGCCCACCGGCGTCTTGAGTTCGTGGCTGACATTGGCCAGGAAGTCGCGCCGGACCTCCTCGACGAGGTAGGCGTGCGACCGGTCCTCCACGAGCAGCAGGAGGTGCTCGTCACCGAGGGCCGCCGCGCGAGCCGCGACGACGCGGCGGGCATCGACCCCCGGGCCACGGGGCAGGGTGAGTTGCTCCTCCTGGACCCCACCCTCGCCCATGGCGCGTCGGGCCAGGTTGAGCAGTGCGGGGTGGGTGAGCGTCTGGCCACGCACGAGTCCGTGGGACACGGCGGTGGGTGAGCACGCGACGACAGCCTGCCGGCGGTCCAGGACGATGCCGCTGGAGGGCAGCACGGCCAGGACGTCGGAGACGTATTCGGGCACGTGCGCGGTGTCGTCGACGGGAACCGCCGTTGCGGTGGCCTGCGGTCGGGCCTGCGGTCGAGCGTCTGCCACTGGGACACCGCGCGGAGCCTGCCGACCACGCCAGAGCATGACGGCGACGCCGAGCATCACTCCGACCAGTGCCGCCGCAAGCACGTCCACGGGGGTAAGGCTACGGTTCGGGGCGTGGCAGGGATACCGCAGGCCAGGGTCGGGCACTGCTGTTCACCTGCGCGCGATCTTTTGTTAACCCCCTGCTCGATAACGTGAGTCGACCGCCCAGCCCGACGAAGGATCCGATCGGATGCGCAACGCCTTCCACGACGAGCTCGATCACATCTCAGAGCAGCTCGTCGAGATGACCCGCGTCGCCGGGTCGGCAATCGCACGCGCAACGACCGCTCTCGTCGATGCAGACCTGCACATGGCCGAAGACGTCATCACCGGCGACCGCACCCTCGACCTGGCCCGCGAGACGCTCGACGAGCTCGCCATCGACGTCCTGGCCCGCCAGCAGCCCGTCGCCACCGATCTGCGGGTCGTCGTCACCGCGTTGCGGATGAGTGCGGATCTGGAACGCATGGGCGATCTCGCGCGACACGTGGCCAAGGTGGCCCGGTTGCGCTACCCGCGCTCGGCGGTGCCGCCGTCGATGCGGTCCCTCGTCCTGGAGATGGGACAGGTCGCCGAGCGCATCGTCGCCAAGGCCGGATCGGTGATCGCCGCTCGTGATGTCGACCTCGCGATCAGTCTCGAAAAGGACGACGACGCGATGGACGAGTTGCACCGCCGCGTCTTCACCGCCCTGCACAACACCAAGCTGCCGACCGAGTCGATCGTCGACCTCACCCTGCTGGGCCGCTATTACGAACGGTTCGCCGACCACGCCGTGTCGGTGGCCCGCCGCGTCGTCTATCTCGTGACCGGCGAACACCACACCGAGGCCATCGTGGACCACGACTTCTCCGAGGACGCCACGGCCGTTGTCTGGATGCGCGAGGCCTACCGACCGGAGTGACCCGGAGCTGATGTCCCGGGCGTGACGCCCGGTCGTCAGGTAGTATCTTGACGTCAAGATACTTTAGGGGTCGATGTCGATGGCAGGGCTCACCAGGCGAGGCATCCCCCACCATCCTCATCTGCGCGTCCTCGGCGCGATCGCGCTCGTCGACACCCTCGGGCGCGGCGCGACGATGACGACCGTCGCCATCTACTTCACCCACGTGGTGGGTATGCCGGCCACGGCCGTGGCGTTCGCGATCGGAGTGGGCGCGTTCACCGAGTTCGTGCTCAGCACTCCCCTGGGGATCCTCGCCGACCGGGTCGAGCCGCGAGCGCTCTTGGTGGGCTCGCTGGCCGTCATGGCGGTGTTCTCAACCGGCCTGCTCATGGTCACCAGCCTGCCGGGTCTACTCCTGGTCAACGTCGGCCTCGGCATCGCCGGCACGACCTCACGCTCGCTGCGCAACATGATGATCGCTCGGGTCGGCGGTCCCACCGGGCAGGCAGTGGAGTTCAAGGCCTATCTGCGCGCCGTGACCAACAGCGGGCTTGCCTTCGGCGGGCTGCTCGGCGGCCTCGCGCTCTGGGCCGATACCCGCACGGCATACCTCGCCGTCTTCGGGTGGGACACGATCACCTTCCTCGCGGCGGCGGCCGTCGCGCGGCACCTGCCAGCCCTCCCAGCCCTCCCCGTCCTGCCAGCCCTCCCAGTCCTGCCGGGCCTGCGACCCAGCCGCCGGGCGAGATCGTGGTGACCCCCCGGCATACCCCCGTCTGGCGCGACCTGCCCTACGTCCTGACCGCCGTGCTCGTCGCGGTCTTCGCCATGCACTTCGTCGTCATGGAAGTGGCCCTCCCGCTGTGGGTCGCCGGGCACACCGAGGCGCCGCGCTGGATCGTCGCAGCCGTCTTCGGGGTCAACACGGTCGCGGTCGCGCTGTTGCAGGTGCGGTTCTCACGCAGCAGCGCCACGGTGCCGGCCGGAGCGGGATCACTCGTGCGGGCTTGCGTGCTCATCTCGCTGGGGTTCGGGGCGATCGCGGCGGCGGCAGCCTTCGGTCCGGTCGCAGCCATCGCGCTCCTGCTCGGCGGCGCGCTCGTGCACGTCGTCGGAGAACTGCTCGGCAGCGGCTCGCAGTGGGCGTTCACCATGGGCCTGGCGCCGATGGAGCGCCAGGGCGAATACCAAGGGTTCGCGAGCGCCGCGTGGTCGCTGTCGCAATCGGTCAGCCCAGCGCTGGCCACCTGGTTGTGCATCGAGCATGGGTATGCCGGGTGGTCGGCGATGATCGGCATCATCGCCGGAGCCGGACTGCTCGCCGCCGGAAGCGCGCAGTGGGCGCTGCGCACCCGCACGGCATACGGGATCAGCACCCACACCGGCTGAGAGCCGACCCCGCGCTCAGACGACCGAGCACACCCCGCCGATCGGCGGGGTGTGCTCTCGGGCGAGGGTCAGCGGCCCTGGTTGGCGACCGCCGCAGCGGCGGCAGCGGCTGCCTCGGGGTCAAGGTAGGTGCCCCCCGGGGTCACCGGGCGGAAGTCGTCGTCGAGCTCGTAGAGCAACGGCATCCCGGTGGGAATGTTGAGACCCGCGATGTCGGTGTCGCTGATGCCGTCGAGGTGCTTGACCAAGGCGCGCAGCGAGTTGCCGTGCGCAGCGACAAGGACGACCTTGCCGGCCCGCAGATCGGGCTGAATCTCGTTCTCCCAGTAAGGGATCATCCGAGCGACGACGTCCTTGAGGCACTCGGTCTTGGGCACCTCGGGCAGGTCGGCGTAGCGAGGGTCACCCGCCTGGGTGAACTCGTTGTCGTCGGCGATGTCCGGCGGCGGGGTGTCATAGGAGCGGCGCCAGAGCATGAACTTCTCCTCGCCGAACTGCTCCATGGTCTGCTTCTTGTTCTTGCCCTGCAGGTCGCCGTAGTGGCGCTCGTTGAGCCGCCAATCGCGCTTAACCGGGATCCAGTGCCGGTCGGCGGCGTCGAGGGCGATGTTGGCGGTCGTGATGGCCCGGCGCAGCAACGAGGTGTGCAGCACGTCGGGCAGCAGGCCGGACTCCTTGAGCAGCTGGCCGCCGCGGACGGCTTCGGCGCGGCCCTTGTCGGTGAGGTCGACATCGACCCACCCGGTGAACAGGTTCTTGGCGTTCCACTGGCTCTCGCCGTGGCGGAGCAGGACGAGGGTGTAGGTCATGACGTCAACCCTATTGCGGTCTCCGGCGGCTGCACCCCTCAGCCGGTCGGCCCGAGCTGACCGGACGGGTGGTCCTCGTCACGCTCACTCATCGCAGGCACCGCTTCGGCAGCTTCATCCTCGAGTTCGCTGCCCTCGAGCAACGACCGGAAGGCCTCGAGATTGGCCAGCGACTCCCCTCGCGACACCCGCCAGGCCCACTCCCGCTTCATCGAGGTGAGAAAGCCCAGAACGAGCAACTCGTTGAAGGACGCGTCCGCGGCCTCCAGGACGATCCCGAGCACCTGGTCGACCAGCGCCGCGTCGACCGCACCGGTCGGCACCTGGCCGCGCACCCACACGTCACCGGAGGCGTCCACGGCATACGCGAGCAGGGGCATGCGCAGGTTGCGGCGCAGCAACCACCGGTAGACCCCAGCGTGGTTTTCGTCGGGGTTGCGGATGACGAACGCTGACACCGACGTATGCACCGGCCCCACGAGCAGCGAGGTGACCACCCGCAGCTTGCGCTCCCCCGGCAGGGTGAGCACGAATTCACCCGGCCGCGCGCCCGCCTCCCAGGGGATGTCGGTCTCGGTGAGGTATGCCGTGACGGTCGCCTCGACGCGGGCCACCGGATCGACGTCGTGATCGATCTCCAGCGTCGGCCGTGGGGAACTCTCGGGCGCGGCAGTGGCGTCGGTCACCACCCCACTGTGTCATGGGATGACGAGCGCGGGAACCCCGAGCAGCAGCGCCGAGTCGTGGATGGGCGAGGGGGTGCGGGTGCGACAGGCATCCCCGTATGCCGTGAGCAGACGATCGGTGGTGGCATCCCACCCGAACCGGGCAGCATGGCGAACCGCGTTGCCCGAGAGTCGCTTCCGCTCATCAGGTGCCTGTAGGAGGCCGTCGATCACGCTGGCCCAGTCACCGATGTCATGGGTGGGCACGAGGATTCCGCCGGCGCCCAGCGCGGTCGGGAGGCCACCCACCGCGGCCGCGACGACGGGGGTGCCACAGGCGAGGGCCTCGATGGCGACCAGCCCGAAGGACTCGCTGTACGACGGGACGGCCACCAGGTCGGACGCGCGATACCAGTCGGCGAGGGTGAGCCGGTCGGCCGGCGGGACGAACCGGACGTGCCCGGTGAGGTCGAGGTCGGCGACCAGGTCGTGCAGTTCGGTGGGACGGGCCAGACCGGTGCCGCTGGGTCCGCCGAGGATGCCCACGACGAGGTCGTCGGTTTGCCACTCGGGGTGCCGGTCCAGGACGAGTCGGGCGGCCTTGACCAGGATGTCGGGGGCCTTGAGTGGCTGGATGCGCCCGACGAAGGTGACGATGCGAGCGCGGGCAGGCAGCCCCAGCCGACGCCGCGCCTCGCCCTGGTCACCGGGGGTGAACACCTCGAGATCGACGCCGGGCGGGACGATCGAGACTCGCCCCGGATCGGCACCATAGAGGCGCACGAGTTGGTCAGCCTCGTCGGCGGTGTTGGCGGTCAGCCGGTCGGCCGCGTCGACGACCTGAGCCTCACCGATCTCACGGCCGGGCGGTTCGGGTGTGTCACCCTCGGCGAGCGCCGCATTCTTCACTCGCGCCATGGTGTGCATGGTGTGCACGAGGGGGGTCTGCCAGCGGTCGGCAGCCAGCCAACCGACCTGACCGGAGAGCCAGTAATGGGAGTGGACCAGGTCGAACCAGCCCTCGGGGCGGGCGGCTCCGGCGCGCATGACGCCCGCGGCAAAGGCGCACAGCTGGCCCGGGAGGTCGTTCTTGGACAGGCCCTCATAGGGGCCGGCCAGGATGTGGTTGACGGTGACCCCGGGCGCGAGTTCGACGGTGGGCGGCAGGCCTCCGGTCGTGGCGCGGGTGAAGATCTCGACTTCGCGTCCTCGTCGGGCCAGGCAGCGGGCGACCTCGGCGATGTAGACATTCATGCCACCGGCGTCGCCGGTGCCGGGTTGTTCCAGGGGTGAGGTGTGGACGCTGAGCATCGCGATGCGGCGGATGTCCTCCGGCGTCACGGCGCGCCCGTCCCTTCCCTTGCTGGCCCTGCCCGCAACAGCGGGGCGGCTGAGGGCATTCCCGGTGCGGCTACTTGGATCATCGCGGTGGGCTCGACCGCCGGGTTCCCCGCGCCAGGCGGCACGGCATACCGACACGGCATACCGGCCCCTGATCGAGCAGCCGGAGGTGAGGGGCACGGCATACCCTGGCCATCGTGGTCCGAGCCAAACCCGTGGGGGTCGTCACGCGCGGCACGACCAACCCCAACCGGCTCCGGCGCGGCGACCGCTGGCTCGCCGGACCGCAAGCCTGGCGGCTGCAGCGGCCGGCTGCCGCTCCCCTGGTCGTCGACCTGGGCTATGGCGCGTCGCCGACCACGACCCTGGAGTTGCGTGACCGGTTGCGCGCCGTGCGGCCGGATGTGCGGGTCCTGGGCATCGAGATCGAGCCGGCCCGGGTGCAGGCCGGGCGCGATCTGGTCGCCTCGCTCGAGGATGCCGGTGGGCTGGACTTCCGGTTGGGGGGCTTCGAGATCCCGACCGACGCGGGACAGCGGCCGGTCGTCGTGCGGGCGTTCAACGTGCTGCGGCAGTACGACGAGGGTGAGGTCGCGGCGGCGTGGGCGCACATGGTCGCGCGGCTGGCACCGGACGGGCTGGTGCTCGACGGCACGTGTGACGAGCTCGGCCGGATCGCGTCGTGGGTCGCCGTGGATGCCGGTGGCCCCCAGTCGCTCACCGTGTCACTGCGGCTGCGCGACCTGACCCGCCCGGGCGTGGTAGCCGAGCGCCTGCCGAAGGCGCTCATCCACCGCAATGTCCCTGGCGAGCGGGTGCATGCCTTCCTCGGCGCGCTCGACGAGGCCTGGAGACATGCCGCGCCGCTGGCCGCTTACGGGATGCGGCCTCGGTTCGTGCAGGCGGTCGGCGAGCTCAAGGCCGCCGGGTGGCCGATCCTCGGCCCGGCACGACGGTGGCGATTGGGCGAACTGACGGTCGGCTGGGAGGCCGTGGCACCACGGCCGAGCTAGGTGGACTGGAGCGACCGGGGGTTACCAGGGGCCGTAGGGACCCTGGCGACCCGAGCCGCCCCCGCGACCGCTGATCGCTCGCAGGGCCGGGCGGACGTCGGCGAGATAGACCGCCGCTGCGACGAAGGCGAGGACGCCGAAGATCGACAGCACACTGCGGACCAGGACGAAACCCACCAGGGCGGCAACGAGCAGGACGAGCAGCCAGAAGTTCTTGGTGCGTTTGTCGGCCGCACGATAGACCTCCGGGCGGTAACGCGTCGCGTCGACGACGGCGTAGATCTCGGTGCCGAGGGCACCGACGCCCAGCAACCACATGACGTAGTTCTGGATCGAATTCACGAGGTCGCTCCTGCTGCTGGGGGTGCTGGTGTGGCTGCGGGCGTGGCTGCTGGCGCGGGTCGTTCGTTCAGGGGTGTCCAGGACCAGGGTGACAGGTCCGTCGTTGACGAGGTGAACGGCCATGTGCGCACCGAAGGTTCCGGTGGCGACCGGCAGCCCGAGCTGGGCCAGCCCAGTGGCGAGGGCCGCGACCAGAGGTTCGGCGACCGGTCCGGGCGCTGCCGCCGACCAGGAGGGGCGTCGCCCCTTCCGAGTGTCGGCATAGAGGGTGAACTGACTGACGACGAGCACGCCGGCTCCGAGGTCGCTCGCCGACCGCTCCCCCGAGAAGATCCGCAGCGCCGCGATCTTGGCGGCCATCCAGTCGACCTCCGCGGGACCGTCGCCATGGGTGACCCCGACGAGCGCCAGCAGCGCCGGGCCGCGATCACCACCGACCGCCCCGACGATCACGCCGTCGACCTCGACCCGGGCCGCGCTCACCCGCTGCAGGACCACCCGCACGCTAGATCCCGACCGCGACGACGGATCCGACCGGCCGGCCGTGGCCGAACACGGGCGCGTCGCCGAGCAGCTCCCACACGGTGTCGTCACCGATTCCCTCGGCGCGCAGCACGGCACCGAGCACGACACCGGCCGCCCGCCAGGCACCGTCCGCGATCTTCAGGGCGATGCCGCGACCGTCGGCCAACCCCACGGCATACACCGCCTCTGCACCATCCTTGGCCACCGCGCCGGGCAGCGCGCGCATCAGTCGAGTGACCTGCCGCCCGGGACCCCCGACGTGGTCCGGGTAGTCCCGCATCGCGGTGGCCACCCGGCCGGGTGCGCTGGTGGGGTCGGCGCTCGCCAGCGCCCCGAAGGCGCGGGCGAGACCGGCCAGAGGTATGCCGTGCAGTGGCGCCCCGCAGCCGTCGACCGCGAGGGCGCCGACCGGCCCGGCGAGCCGTTCGATGGTGGCGGTGATGGCCTGCTGCAGTGGGTGGTCGGCGTCGAGGTAGTCCGGCAGCGACCACCCATGGGCGGCGCTCGTCACGACCATGGCTGCATGCTTGCCAGAGCAGTTCTGCGCGAGCGAGGTCATCGGCTTGCGGTCCTGCAGCCACTCGATCTTGGTGCCCTCGTCGTAGGGGTAGTCGGGGGTGTTGCGCAGGTCGCTCTCGCGCAGGCCCGCGGTGTGAAGGATCTCGAGGGCCGTGTCGAGGTGGAACTGCTCGCCGCTGTGGCTCGCGCAGGCCAGGGCAAGCTGCGGTCCGGGCAGATCGAGCCCGAGTTCGACCATGGCCAGCGCCTGGAGTGGTTTGTTGGCCGAGCGTGGGAAGACCAGCCCGGTGGGGTCGCCCCAGGCGCGGGCGATCGACCCGTCGGCGGCGGTGACGACCGCGGTGCCGTGGTGGACGCTCTCGACCGTGCCACTACGCACGACATGGGCCAGGACAGGCGCGGGATCCAGCGCGGCAGAGGCGGCGAACTCGGGATCTTGAGAGGGGGTCGACACGCCCGTCAGTGTGCCAGAGGCGATGCCGCGGGGGTTCTCGTCGGACTGACCTGAGAGGCGACACACTGGCGACGACTGGCGACAGGACGGCGAGTCGGAAGGTTTCCCGGCCTTCCCAGCCATCCCGCACCGGACAACACGGCGAGTCGGAAGGTTTCCCGGCTCTCCCAGCCATCCCGCACCGAACAACACGGCGAGTCGGAAGGTTTCCCGGCTCTCCCAGCCATCCCGCACCGGACAACACGGCGAGTCGGAAGGTTTCCCGGCTCTCCCAGCCATCCCGCACCGGACAACACGGCGAGTCGGAAGGTTTCCCGGCTCTCCCTACCATCCCGCAGCGGGCCAGTGACGGTAGACGGGCGGCATACCGAGTCTGTCGTCTCGGCATGCCGCCCGTCATGAGCGGTCAAGCACTTCCCAGCCACGCCCGCATGCAGTGACTGGGAAGGCGCTGGGGAATCAGTCGCCGACCTTCTTGGCGGCTTCGGTGGTGGCGGTACGAGCGCGGGTCGCCGTCTTGCGGACGCCGGTCGTCGTGGCCTTGGCGCGAGCCGTGGTGCGCTTGACGCCGGCCTGCGCCGTGGTCGTGGTCTTGGTGGCGGCCGAACGGGTGCGGGCGGCGCTGGCCTTGACCACAGCGGCGGTCTCCTTGGAGTCGGCCTGGACCGTCGCAGCGACCTTCTTGGCGGCACCACGGACGACCTTGGCGTCCTTCTCGACCGTCTCGGCGACCTTGGCGGCGACCTCACGGGCCTCCTTGACACCGGTCTTGATGGCAGCCTCGGCAGCCTTCTCGGCCTCGACGGCAGCCTTGCGGGCAGTGGTCACAGCGCCCTTGCCCGCGGCGACCGTGGTCTCGACCTGGTGCTTGAGCTCTTGAGTCGGCTGCTGCTTGCGAATCCGGGCGACGACCTGCTCGCCGCGCTCGGCGAGCTCTTCGACCTGGGCCTGGGCCTTGCTGGCCAGGGTCAGGCTGTTGCCGAAGGCGTTGGCGGGGCCGTCCTGCAGGTCCTTGACCCGCTTGTTGACCTGCTTGAGCAGGTCCTTCTGGGCCTTGTCGATGCGGGACTGCACCTTTTCGAGGTCCTTCTGGATGTCCTTGATGTCGAAGTCCTTGGCAGACGCGCGCGCCTTCTCGGCGGCGTCGCGGACGCGCTCGGCGGCGAGGTCGGTCGCGCCGACGACTGCCATCAGCTGCAACCGGGCGTCTGCGGCGGTCTTCTTGAGGTCTTTGGTGATGTCACGGGCGGGCTTGCGAGCCATGGTGTCCTCCTTGGGGATCGGGTGACTCAGATGGTGCCGCGCGGGGAGCCGGCGCGGCTCGGGTCGTCTGGGGTAGAACCGGTCGAGGGGGTGGAACGAGTCGAACGGGTGGTGCGGGTCGCGGTGCGAGCGCCGGTCGTCGTCCGGACCTCATCGGCTGCGCCGGATTGCGCTGCCGAATCGGACTCGGCAAAGGACCGGTAGACGTCCACCAGCACCTGGCGCTGGCGGTCGTTGAGTCGGTGATCCGCAGCAATGGCCGCCAGGACATCGGGTGGGTCACCAGCGTCGTGGTGGGCATCGAGGATGCCCGCCTTGACGTAGAGCGACTCTGCCGACACCTGAAGGCCACGGGCGATCTGCTGGAGTATCTCTGCGCTCGGCTTCTTCAGCCCCCGTTCGATCTGGGAGAGGTAGGGATTGGAGATCCCTGCCAGCTCCGACAACTGCCGCAACGACAACTGGGCGGCCTTGCGCTGCTCGCGCAAGTAGCCCCCGAGGTCGTGGACAAGTGCCGGTGCCATACCTCCATTGTGCTTGCTCTAGTTAGCAAAATGCAAACTCTAGACAGCGTGAGGGTTGCCACACCCGGCCGGGAAGGTCAGCGGGAGCGGCGCTCCTTGATGCCCAGCAACTCCCGCGCCTGCTCCGTCGACACGGCCGGCCTCTGCATCAGCGCCGCCAATTCCGCTGCCCGCGTGACGAGTTCGACGTTGTGTTGGACCTGACGGCCACGGGAGAAGACGAGGTTGTCCTCCATGCCGACCCGCAGATGGCCACCGGCGGCGACGGCCGTCGCCGCCACTGGCAGATGCCCGCGACCGATGCCGGTCGCCGACCAGCTCGTCACCTCGGGCGGCAACATCGCCACCCCCGCGAGCAGCGCCTGGGGCGTGGCCGGCATACTCCCGGGGACTCCCAGGACGAAGTCGAGGTGCACCTTGCCGCCGAACGGCAGACCACAGGTGTCGATGAGCCGACGCAGTGCGTGCAGGTGGCCCAACTCGAAGATCTCAAACTCCGGCACGACCTCGCGCTCTTGGGCCAGCCGATAGAGGTCGACCATGAAGCCCCACGGGTTGAGGAAGACGTCGTCGCCGAAGTTCGTCGTGCCGCACGTGAGCGAGCAGGAGTCGGGCTCGGCGTCGAGCACCCGCAGCCGGGCATCGAGCGGATCGTGCACGCTGCCCCCGGTCGAGAGCTGCACGACCAGGTCGGTGGCCTCCCGCACCGCCTGCACGGCCTCCCGCAGCCGCACCGGATCGAGCGTCGGCCGGTGCTCGGCGTCGCGGACGTGGATGTGGATGAGCCCCGCGCCCGCGCTCTGGCAGCGGCGCGCGGTCTCGACGAGCTCGTCGAGCGTCGTGGGCAGCTGCGGAACCTGGGCCTTGTCGGTCTCAGCGCCGGTCGGGGCGACGGTCAGGAGGGTGCCGGAAATCATTGCTCCAGTCTCGCAGAAAGACGCGAAATCTTCCGGGGAAGCTGCCTGTGGGCCGGAGAATCGCCCGGATCGACGACGACCGTCTGCGCCGCGCTGACGTCCCCGACGGTCAACTCGCGGTCCACCGGAGTCGATCGCTTGACCACCGCCAGCCCGATCGGCCCCTGCTCGAAGTGCCGCGCCACCGACGTGAGCACCCCCACCGCTCGCCCATCCAGCAGCACCGACTCGCCTCGCTCGGGCAGCACGTGCCCCGACCCATCCAGGTGCAGGAACACGACCCGCCGCGGCGGCCGGCCGAGATTGTGCACCCGGGCCACCGTCTCCTGCCCGCGATAGCACCCCTTGTGCAGATGCACGGCCGAGCGCAACCAGTCGAGCTCGTGGACGATCGTGCGGTTATCGGTGTCGAAACCCGCCCGCGGACGCCAGGCCGCCACCCGCAGTGCCTCGGCCGCCCACACTCCGGCCACCGGGCGGTCGCCCACGATCGCGGCCAGCTCGGCCCGCGGCACCAGCCACTCGCACCAGCGCCGACCCGCAGCCGGGTGGCCATCCACCGGCCCGTATGCCGTGGTGTCGCCGACCAGCCCCGGCCAGGGGTCGGTCCACATCGCCACGGCGTGGTGCGCGAGGTCGGCCATCGCGGGCGAGGGCAGGCCGGCGAGCACGGCATACTCGCCGGTGCGGTCGAGCACCTCGACCCGAAGCATGAAGCGCATCGACTCCAGCCAGGGCAACAGCGTTGCGACAGAGCCGGGTTCGACGGTGATCCAGGACGTCGAGCCGTCGTCGACCAGGTGCAGGGCGTGCTCGATGTGACCCTTGGGACTGAGCACCAGCGTCTCGAAGGACTGGCCAGCCGCGGCGTCCACGAGGTGCTGCGTCGTCATCGAGTGCAACCAGCGCAGCCGGTCGGCGCCGGTGACGCTGAGCACCTCACGATGGGAGAGATCGACAATGGCCTCCCCCGCGAGCAGCCGCCGCTGCTCGCGCATCGGGTCGCCGTAGTGCGCCGCGACGCCGCGGTCGGTGCCCTCGGCCTCGACAGCTCCGGGGCGATCGAGCAGCGGCGACCTCACCGGCAGCGTCATGGCCGACACCTCGCACACCAGCCGTGCACCGCCAGGTGGGTGACGTCGGCGGTGAAGCCTCTGCTTGCACTGATCCGTGCGACGAATTCGGTTGCCGCAGAGGCCGGCACCTCGTCGATCGTGCCGCAACCACGGCATACAAGATGGACGTGGTCGGCGTGACCGGTGAGGTGGTAAGTCGGCGCGCGGTGGTCGAGGTGGGTGTGTGAAACCACGCCGAGCGATTCCAGCGCCTCGAGCCCGCGATAGATCGTCGACAGGGGCACGCTCGGCCCGCCGTCGGCAGCCACCTGGGCTGCGACCCCATCGGGAGTCGCATGGCCCAGGTGCGTGAGCGCCTCGACGATGCGGCGGCGCTGCGGGGTCAGTCGGCGGCCATGGGCGCGCAACACCGCAGCAAGGTCGGTCATCATCGGCTCCGGATCACCGGTCAGCCCACCCGCTTGAGCTGGGCCGACAGGTGCGGGCCGAGTGGCTGACCCATGGCGGCCATGTCCATGGTGTACATCAGGTCGCCGTCGACCAGGCCGTAAAGCCGGGTCGCGGAGTTGTATTCCTTGGCGTGCGGGCTGCGGACCACACTGTCGGTGCGCAGCTGGAGTTTGGCGGGGGCGATCGGGCCGTAATACATCTCGAGGATGCCGGTCGGATGGGTGAGCAAGAGCTCGACCTCCGTGCCGTCCTCGCTCGGCCGCCAGAACCCCAGCTCGATCGCCGAGGGCTTGACCCGCTCGCCGGTCTCCGAGTCCAGCAGCCAGGCGCGTGATTGCCACTCAAGGAATCCCCGGCCGTCGTGCGAGCAGACGATCTCTTGTCCGAAGTGCCGCGACTCGATCGTGGGGTAACCCAGCACCCCAGCGCCCTCCCAGCGGCCGATCAGCCAGGCCAGCGGGCGCAGTCGTTCGGGCAGGTTGACGTCGAGTTCGAACATGACCTGATCGTAGTCTGGCGCCATGGAGCGCTCCCTCGTCGTCAAACTGACCTGCGGCGCCGACGCGACGCCCGACCTCGAACGCACCGCTCAAGCCCTCACCGTGTGCACCACGGCCGCGGCGGCCGGCATACCGGTGCGGTTGTGGCTCACCGGGGACGCGACCTACCTCGCCACCCCCGGGTATGCCGAGCGGCTCACCCTCGCGCACTCCGCGCCGCTGGCCGAATTGCGCGACGCGCTGCTGGCCCTGGACGCCGTCACGGTCTGCACCCAGTGCGCCGCCCGTCGCGAGCTCACCGCCGCCGACCTGCTCCCCGGAGCGGGCATCGCCGGGGCGATGGGCTTCGTCGAGCAGGTCATGACCGCCGGGGCCCAGGCGCTCGTCTACTGACCCCGCCGGCCACCCACTGCTGCCTGCCATCAGCCGGCAGCAGCCGACCGATGGCAGGACCGGATCACATCGGGTAGCGACGGAAGAGCACGGCGTGCTCGACGCCCGGCCGGCTCACGGCTGCCGCGCCGCCGGTGAGGATGCCAGTGACCAACTCGCGGGGCTTGGGGAACGAGTCCGGCAGGTGCCGGTTGTATTCGACGTGTGCCTCGAGCGACGCGACGGCTGGCTCCAGGTGACCGGTGACGTCGACGTAGTGAGTGGGCGGCTCGGCCGCGGCGAGATAGACCGCCGCCACCCCGGACCAGGGCTCCAGCCCCGCCTCGGCAGCCCGGTCCGCTGGGTCGCCCGGGTCGCCCGGGTCAGCTGGGTGGGCCGGGTCGGCCGGGTCGGACAGATCGCGGAAGATCCAGCGGTTGCCCGCGTCGCGCACCGCGTCGATCAGCGCCAGCCCCACCGCCCGATGGTCGGCCTGGTTGATCATCCCGCCGGCGAACACCTGGTCGTAGCTCATCCCCACGACGATGTCGGGGCGCCGCCGCCGGATCTCGCGCGCGATGCCCTTGCGCAACCTCAGGCCGTATTCGACGACCCCGTCCTGGTGGTCGAGGAACTCGACGACCTCGACGCCGACCGTGCGCGCCCCGTCGACCTCCTCCTGCGCTCGCAACGGCGCGGCCTGCTCCGGCGGTATGCCGTCGATGCCCGCCTCCCCGCGGGTGGCCAGCAGATAGGTGACCGTCACCCCGGCGGAGGTCCACACGTCGACCGCGGCCGCCGTGCCGTACTCGATGTCGTCCGGGTGGGCCACGACGACGAGCACCCGCTCGGGCTGCTCGGGAACGGGTTCCAGCATCGGGAGGGGAGAGGGTGCGCTCATGGCCGGAGCTTAAGCCCCTCGTCGGTCAGGCGAGCAGCCCCGCCAAGGACCCCAAGGCCAGGACCAGCACCCCGGGCAGGAGCACAGACCCCACCCCGAGGGCGATCTGGCCACCGAGCTCGTCGATACCGCTCACCGCGCCGAAGATGCGCCGCACCGAATAGGAGAACGACGCCGTGAGCATCCCCAAGCCCACCCCGGCAGAAACGGTGAACCCCGAGAGGCTCGCCGCCCAGACCCCGACCAACGCCCCGGCGAGCATCACGGGGAAGACCGCGAGCGCCCCGACCCGCCGCACGCGACCGAGCAACTCGGCCACCGCACCGGCCGCCACTCCGGCCAATCCCACCCCGACGAAGGCGGCGCCCCGGACCGAGCCGGCCAGGGCGCTCATCGCCATCCCGCTGGCCACGGCGGTGATCCCGGTCATGGTGATCGCCAGGCCGTCGACCAACCGGGGCCGGATCGCGCCCCCAGGCACCTGCTGCAGGAAGGCCGCCATCATCCCCACGCACACCGCGAACGGCAGCCACCGCAGCGACTCGCCGGGCGGGCTGACCAGGGCGGCCACAGCCAAGGCCGCCGACGACACCATGAGCACCACGCCGGCACCGACCGGGGTGGGGGCATCCAGCAGCAGCGGCCAGCCCCAGGCCAGCAGCACTCCTGCGACCGCGACGACCGCGACATAGCCACCGTCGCTCGTCCGCACGGCCACCGCAAGCGCCGCTGCAGTGACGAGCACCGCGAACGTGACCACTCCGGGCAGGCGGGTCGAGTCAACCGGCGTCCGCCCGATGACCGCACGCCGCGTCGCCTGGGAGCTGTCCTTCGGTTTCACGCCAGCCATGGTCGCATCATCCGCCCGCGAATGGCGGCAGGACCTCCACGGTGCTGCCGGCGGGTACGTCGGCGTCGCGATCACGAGCCACCCCGTCGACCAGGAAGCTCGCGACGGCGAGCACCGGCCCCAAGCCGGTATGCCGGTCCCGCACCTGCTCGATCACCTCGCCGACTGTGCCGGCAGCGACGAGCTCGCTCTCGATTCCGGCCGCGGCCCGCGCTCCCGCCCAATAGCGGACGGTGACCTCGGCTGGGAGGTGAGCGGACGGCATACCGGAGCTCCTTGTCGGACGACGGACCTGTCTCACCCGGCAGGCGAGCCGGAGGGACAGGCGTTGCCGTCGATTATCCTCACCGGGTGGCCATGCTCCTGCTGCTGACCAACACCCCGGCGTCCAGCGCCGAGGTGTTGCCAGCCCTGGCCCTGCTGGCCCACCACGTGCGGATCCTGCCGGCCGAACCAGCCGCCCTGGTCAACGCCCCGACCGCCGACGTCGTCCTCGTCGATGCCCGCCGCGAGATCCTGCACGCGAAGGCGCTATGCCGCGTGCTCCGGGCGACCGGCCTGTCGAGTCCCCTGCTGGCTGTGCTCACCGAGGGTGGGCTCACCGCCCTCACCGCGCAGTGGGGCATTGATGACGTGCTGCTCGACACCGCCGGCCCGGCCGAGGTGGAGGCGCGGCTGCGGCTGGCGCTGACCCGAGTCGCCCCGGACGAGGTCGCCGAATCCGGGCCGATCCGCGCCGGCGACCTCGTCATCGACGAGGACAGCTACTCCGCCAAGGTGCGTCGCCAGACGCTCGACCTCACCTACAAGGAGTTCGAGCTGCTCAAATATCTCGCCCAGCACCCTGGCCGGGTCTTCTCC
Organism: Actinomycetales bacterium; assembly: GCA_016710385.1. Classification (GTDB taxonomy): domain Bacteria; phylum Actinomycetota; class Actinomycetes; order Actinomycetales; family Dermatophilaceae; genus Phosphoribacter; species Phosphoribacter freyrii. The sequence continues at coordinate 105,978 of JADJVX010000011.1, read as the reverse complement.
CGGGCCCAGCTGCTGCAGGAAGTGTGGGGCTACGACTACTTCGGTGGCACCCGCACCGTCGATGTGCATGTGCGCCGGCTGCGCGCCAAACTGGGTCCCGAGCACGAAACTCTGATCGGCACCGTCCGCAACGTCGGCTACCGCTTCGTGCCCGACCGCCCCCGCGACGGGGCTCCGGCCGACATCGACGTCACGGTCTGACCCTGCTCCCTCGCGGCGGCTGCGGCCGGCGCCGCGACCGATCCGAAAGGCCCGGTATGCCGTCCGACATCACCGACATCACCGACATCACTGTCCGGTCCGAACTCACACCCGCGCAGCGTGACGCGGTGCTCGAGCTGGTGTCGGCGGCCGAGGCCGTCGACGGCGCCAGCGCCCTGTCCGAGCAGTTCCGCCTCGCGCTGTCCGGCAGCACGGCCCACCACCAGCTCGCGTATGCCGGTGACCTCCTGGTCGGGTACGCCCAGATCGCCGACCCGGACGCCGAGGACTCGGCTGCCGAACTCGTCGTCCACCCGGACCACCGGCGCCGTCGGGTGGGCAGCACATTGCTCACGCAGCTTCCCGCGGCGGTCCGCCTGTGGGCCCACAGCAGCGGATCGGCAACCATGGGGTTCATCGCCGCGGCGGGCCTGCAGGTGGTGCGGCGGCTGTTCGTGCTGCGTCGGCCGCTCGATGCCGAAGGGGCCGAGAGCACCGTAGGGACCTCAGGGACCCTAGGGGCCGTAGGGGCCGGGCACCTCCCGGCACCGCGGCTACCCTCCGGTGTGGTGGCCCGGCCGTTTGTCGTCGGCCGGGACGAGGCGGCCTGGCTGGCCACCAATGCGGCTGCCTTCGCTGACCACCCCGAGCAAGGGCGGGTGACGCTGGCCGATCTGCAGGCTCGGATGGCCCAGGACTGGTTCGACCCGGCGGGCTTCTTCCTCGTCGTGCCCGAGTCGGCCAGCGGCCCGGCCTCCGACTCGTCGGCCACCCCGGGCACCCCGGGCACCCCGAGCGTCGCCGCGTTCCACTGGACCAAGATCGAGCCCACATCGGACCCGGCCGACCGGGTCGGCGAGGTCTACGTCGTCGGCGTGCACCCGGCATACCAGGGGCATGGGCTGGGCCGGGAGGTGACCCTCCTGGGCCTGGCCCACCTGGTGCGGCAGGGCTGCCGGGAGGCCGTCCTCTATGTCGACGGAAGCAACGAGGCGGCGCTGCGGACCTACCGACGACTGGGCTTCCAGGTGGCCCGCGTGGAGACCATGGTCACTCCCGCGAAAGCGTCTCAGAGTGAAACGATAAGCGTCATGACCACTGCCGACACCCGACCGGAAGCCGAAGGACATGTGGCGCTGACCAGCGCCGGAGTGGAGCGCAGAACGCCTCCGCGGGGCGCAGGTGGTCGGTTCGTCAGAAGTGCGGCGTCGCAGGCCGACGACAACATGCCCGCCGGCCGTTACCTGGAGCGGGAGATCTCCTGGCTGCAGTTCAACGAGCGGGTGCTGCAGCTGGCGATGGACGAGAGCATCCCGCTGTTGGAGCGGGCAAAGTTCCTCGCGATCTTCTCCAACAACCTCGACGAATTCTTTATGGTGCGCGTGGCGGGTCTCAAGCGGCGCATCGCGACCGGACTGGCCGTGCGGTCGGCCGCCGGTCTCGAGCCGCGCGAGCTGCTCGACCGGATCTCCCACGCTGCCCAGGACCTCATGCGGATGCACTCGTGGGTCTTCTGGGACCAGGTGCGGCCCGCCCTGAGCGATGCCGGCATCACCATCGTGCCGTGGGCCGAACTCAGCGAGGTCGAGCGGATGCCGCTGCACGGCCTGTTCCGGGAGAAGGTCTTCCCGGTGCTGACCCCGCTGGCGGTCGACCCGGCGCACCCGTTCCCCTACATCTCCGGGCTGTCGCTCAACCTCGCCGTGGTCCTGGTCAACCCCAAGACCGGCACCGAGCATTTCGCGCGCGTCAAGGTGCCGCCGTCGCTGCCGCGACTGCTGCGCGTCATGGACGAGGGTGCCGAGCACCACGACGACCACAACGCGCGCTTCGTGCCGGTCGAGGACGTCATCGCGGCTCACCTGGACCAGCTGTTCACCGGCATGGAGGTCCGCGAGCACTACACCTTCCGGGTCACCCGCAACGAAGACCTCGAAGTCGAGGAGGACGACGCCGAAAACCTGCTCACCGCGCTGGAGAAGGAGCTGACCCGGCGCCGCTTCGGCCCGCCGGTGCGCTTGGAAGTCGACGAGTTGATCGACGACCGGGTGCTCGACCTGCTCACCCGCGAGTTGCAGGTCACCGCAGACGAGATCTACAAGCTGCCCACCCCGCTGGACCTGCGTGGGCTGTTCGTGCTCGGCGACCTCGACCGGTCCGACCTCAAGGACGAGCCGTGGATGGCGATGACCCATCCCGACCTGGCGCCCACCGAACGCTCCCAGCAGGGCGACATCTTCGCCGCCGTGCGGGCCAAGGACATCCTGCTGCACCACCCCTACGACTCGTTCTCCACCTCGGTGCAGGCGTTCATCGAACAGGCCGCCTCCGACCCGCGGGTGCTGGCGATCAAGCAGACGCTCTACCGCACCTCGGGTGACTCCCCGATCATCGATGCCCTCATCGACGCGGCGACGGCCGGCAAGCAGGTGCTCGCGGTCGTCGAGATCAAGGCCCGGTTCGACGAGGTCAACAACATCTCGTGGGCTCGCAAGCTCGAGCACGCGGGCGTCCACGTCGTCTACGGCATCGTCGGCCTCAAGACCCACGCCAAGCTATGCCTGGTCGTCCGTCAGGAGGCCGAGGGGTTGGTGCGCTACTGCCACATCGGCACGGGCAACTACAACCCCAAGACCGCCCGGCTCTACGAAGACCTCGGCGTGCTCACCTGTGACCCGCAGGTCGGCGAGGACCTATCCCGGCTGTTCAACCAACTCTCCGGTATCGCGCCGCGGTCGCGCTTCCGGCGCCTGCTTGTGGCGCCCCGCACGGTGCGCTCCGGCCTCATCGAGATGATCGACGCCGAAATCGCCCGGCACGCCGAGCACGGCGACGGCCGGATCCGGTTGAAGATGAACTCCATCGTCGACGAGGCGCTCATCGACTCGCTCTACCGAGCTTCACAGGCCGGCGTGCCGGTCGACGTGTGGGTGCGTGGCATCTGCGCGGTGCGGCCCGGGGTGCCCGGCCTGAGTGACAACGTCCGGGTGCGCTCCACGCTGGGGCGCTATCTCGAGCACTCGCGCATCTTCTGGTTCGGCGGCGGGGGCAACCCGCAGGTCTTCATCGGCAGCGCCGACATGATGCACCGCAACCTCGACCGTCGCGTCGAGGCCCTGCTGCACGTCGTCGATCCCGCACCGGTTGCCCAGTTGACCCAGATCCTCGACATGGGGTTGGCGCCCTCGACGACCCGCTTCGAGCTGGGGCCTGAGGGCTCGTGGACTCGCGTGCACCGTGACGAGGACGGCGAGCCGCTGGAGGACGTGCAGGAGCTCATGTGGGAGTACCGCACCAAGCAGCGCCGCAAAGCCCGTCGCCGATAACTGATGCCGAGCATCCGCGCGGCCGGCACGGTGCCCTGGAGACACCGTGCCGGAGCCCTCGAGGTGGCGCTCGTCCACCGGCCCAAATACGACGATTGGTCGTGGACCAAGGGCAAGCTCGACGCGGATGAGCTCTGGCAGGTGGCAGCGGTCCGCGAGACGCTGGAAGAAACCGGCCTGCACGTGCGACTCGGTATGCCGTTGCCGCCGACGGCATACCGAGTCCTGGACCGCACCGGCCACCCGGCGACCAAACAGGTGCGCTACTGGGCCGCGACCGTCGTGGGCGGCGTCGGCTCGCTGGAGAACGAGATCGACGAGGTGGTGTGGCTCGACGTCCCCGGCACCCATGACCGGCTCGACTACGCCCACGACCGGCAGCAACTGCGCGCCATCCAGCGCGCCGATCTTTCCGGGACGCTGGACACCTGGCCGCTCGTCGTGGTGCGGCACGGCCGGGCGGTGCCGCGCTCGGCATACAAGGGTGGGCGTGACTGGCTGCGACCGCTCAACGCAGTGGGCGAACGTCAGGCTCGCGCGCTCATCCCCCTGTTGGCGGCTTACGGGGTGTCCGCGCTCTATTCGTCCACCTCGGAGCGCTGCGTGGCGACGCTCGTGCCCTATGCGCAGGCCATCGGCACAGAGATCCACTTGCGCCAGCAACTGTCCGAGGAGAGCTTCGCGCGCAAGGGCGGGCACCGCGTGGTCAAGACGATGGAGCATCTGTTGGATGCAGCGGAGCCGGTGGCGATCTGCGGGCACGGCCCGGTCCTGGCGACGATGATCAAACCACTGCTGGCCAGGGTCACCGCCGACGGCGATCTCGCGGTGAGTGCGCGGGCCGCGATCACCGGTGCACTGGACCTCAACCTGGAGAAGGGCGAGGCGTTCGTGTGCCACGTATCGGGCGCGGGAGTTGACGCGAAAGTCGTTGCAGTAGAGCGTATTCCGACCTGAGTTTGCCTCCTGTTGGTCTGAATGTGTTGGGGTGGAAGGGTTTTCGACCCTCAGTCTTGAATCAGATTGCCCTAGAACGTTTATGAGACTTCACGCCGGATTCACCGGCGCTCTCGCTGTTGTCACCCTGGACTCCTAGGTTCGTCTCGGACGGGGGCGCAACGACGCTCCCCTGGACCCTCCATCGTCCATCGCCATCGAGAGGGAAACACCCCCGTGACGAACCTCCACATCCGTTCTATTCCAACCGTCTTCAGCGCGGTGGGCGTCCTCGCCGCAACTGTCGCCCTCAGCGCCTGCGGCAGCGACAACACCGGCACGACCACGAGGTCGAGCAGCAATTCCACTGGAGCGCAAGCGAATTGCGTGCCAGGAACGATCCGTGCGGAGGGATCGTCGGCACAGAAGAACGCCATCGAGGCTGCGATCTCGGCCTACCAGCGCGGCTGCGACAAGGCCACCATCAACTACAACCCGTCCGGTTCGGGAGCGGGCATCAAGAACTTCGTCGCCGGACAGGTCGACTTCGCCGGGTCGGACTCGGCGCTCAAACCCGACGAGGCGGCCGCAGCGGCCAAGACCTGTGGCTCGCCGGCATGGAACCTGCCCATGGTCACCGGCCCCATCGCCATTGCCTACCGCCTGCAGGGAGTGTCCACCCTCACTCTCGACGCACCCCTGGCGGCGCGGATCTTCTCCGGTGCGATCACGACATGGAACGACCCGGCCATCGCCGCCGTCAACCCGGGCGTGACTTTGCCCGCGACCCCGATCCGGGTGTTCTTCCGCTCGGACGAGTCGGGCACGACCGACAACTTCACCAAGTACCTCAAGGCCGCAGCCGGGTCCGCGGCAACGCTCGTGCCGGGCAAGAAGTGGACCGGCACGGTCGGCGAGGGCAAGGAGAAGTCCTCCGGCGTCGCCGCAGCGGTCAAGGGGCAAGAGGGGGGTGTCACCTACGTCGAATGGTCATACGCCACGCAGAACGGTCTCGGAGTCGCCGCGATCGACACCGGTTCCGGGCCGGTCACCCTGACCGGCGCCAATGTCGGTGCCATGGTCGCCACTGCCGCCCGGGTGGGTACCGGCCACGACCTCGCGCTCTCACTGGATTACGCCACTAAGGCCAAGAATGCCTACCCGATCAACCTGGTGACCTACGAGATCGTCTGCTCGGTCTACCAGGACAAGGCCAAGGGTGCGCTGGTCAAGGCATTCCTCGCCCACTTCGCCTCGGCCCCGGTGCAGGCGGGTCTGGAGAAGCAGGGCTATGCCCCGCTGCCTGCCGTAGTCGCCGCCAGCGTGGCTACGGCCATCGCCGCGATCGGCTGAGCGATGACCGAGGTTGCGGCCGCACGGTCGGTGTCGCCTTCGACACTGGCCACCGCTCGAGGCCACGCCGCCGACCGGGCCTTCGCCTGGTCGGCGCGCGGGGCCGGTCTGCTGGTCATGGCCCTGGTGACTCTCATCGGGGTCTTCCTGCTCTGGCAGGCCATCCCTGCACTCCGGGCGAATGAGGCACCCTTCCTCACCTCGCGGGAGTGGGACCTCAATGCGGCCGTCCCCCGCTTCGGGGTCGCCGACCTACTGTGGACGACAGTCACCGCCTCCCTCTGGGCGATGACGCTCGCCGTGCCGCTCGGGGTCTGTGTGGCCCTGTTCATCACGCAATATGCCCCCGACTGGCTGCGCACCCCGGCTGCCGCTCTCGTCGACCTGCTCGCCGCAGTCCCGTCGATCGTCTACGGCCTGTGGGGACTCATCGTCCTGCGCCCGGTGCTCGCTCCGGTGGAAACGTGGCTCGCCCACACCATGGGGTGGTTCCCCCTCTTGGCTCCCACGACGATCACCGGCGGCACGATCTTCTTCATCGGGGTCGTCCTGGCAGTGATGATCCTGCCCATCGTCACCGCGATCTCCCGCGAGGTCTTTGCGGCCACCCCGGTGCCGCACCGAGAGGCCGCCCTGGCCCTCGGCGCCACCCGGTGGGAGATGATCCGCACCGCGGTGCTTCCCTATGGGCGGCCTGGCGTGGTGAGTGCGGCGATGCTCGCGCTCGGTCGCGCGCTCGGCGAGACGATCGCGGTCACCTTCATCGTCTCGACGCTGGCCCCGGGCAGCCCGTTCACCGCCTCACTCTTCAACGGTGGGGAGACCTTCGCCTCGCGCATCGCCAACAACGCGGCCGAGTTCGATTCGCCCCGCAAAACCGGCGCCTTCATCGCCGCAGGCCTGGTGCTCTTCGTCCTCACCTTCGTCGTCAACGCCATCGCGCGCGTCGTCGTCGACCGGCGGAAGGCCTTTACCGAATGACCAGCACAGCTCACACCGCCCAGCCGGGACTGCGCCTGGCCGTGGCACCCGTTTCTCGTAGCCTGCCTCGGGAGGAGGACGCCACCGACACGGCCCCCGACCTCACCCCTGGCTCGGCCCTGCGTCGCCGACGCGACCAACTCGCGACGGCCGTCATGTGGTCCTCCTTCGCCGTGGCCATGATCCCGCTCGTGTGGATCCTGCAGACGGTGACGCGCAACGGCATACAGCTGCTCACCGCCAGCACCTGGTGGACGACCTCGCAGCGCAATATCACCGCGAGCGAGGCCGGCGGCGGCGCGGTCCATGCCATCCAAGGCACCCTCATTCAGGGCGCCGTGACGACCGTGATCGCCGTGCCCATCGGCATCCTCACGGCGATCTATCTCGTGGAATACGGTCGTGGCCCGCTCGCGCGCGCCATCTCGTTCATGGTCGACGTGCTCAGCGGGGTCCCCTCGATTGTCGCGGCCCTGTTCGTGTATGCCGTGTGGGTCACCACCTTCGGCTTGCAGCGGGTGGGCTTCGCGGTGTGCCTGGCGCTGGTGCTGCTCATGATCCCGGTGGTCGTGCGCTCCACCGAGGAGATGCTCAAGCTCGTGCCGAGCGACCTGCGCGAGGGAGCGCTCGCGCTGGGCATCCCGCGCCGCATCACGATCTCACGGGTGGTGCTGCCGACGGCGATGTCGGGCATCGTCACCGGTGTCTTGCTCGGCCTGGCCCGAGTCATGGGCGAGACCGCACCGTTGCTCATCCTCGGCCCGTACACCACGTCGATCGCGACCAACCTCTTCTCGGGCTATATGCCCACCCTGCCCACGATGATCAACCAGGACCGCACCGAGCTGGGCCTGACCACTGCGGTGGAGCGGATGTGGGCCACCGCCCTCACGCTCATCCTGCTGGTCCTCGTGCTCAACCTGTGTGGGCGGCTCGTCGCACGAAAGGCACGGGTGTGATGGCCACCAAGATCGCCATGAACGACGTGAGCATCTACTACGGCGGGTTCAAGGCGGTGGACGCCGTGTCGATGGACATCCAGTCGCGCGCGGTCACAGCCTTCATCGGGCCGTCCGGCTGCGGCAAGTCCACCGTGCTACGCAGCCTCAACCGGATGCACGAGGTGGTGCGCGGCGGGCGCATCGAGGGCGAGATCCGGCTCGACGGGGTCGACCTCTATGCCCCGGCGGTGGACCCGGTCGCCGTGCGCCGAACCGTCGGCATGGTCTTCCAGCGACCCAACCCATTCCCGACCATGTCGATCCTCGACAACGTCGTTGCCGGATTGCGGCTCAACGGGGTCACGGACAAGACCACCCTCGCGGGCCGCGCAGAGGCCTCGCTGCGTGCGGCCAACCTTTGGGAAGAGGTCAAGGACCGCCTCGACAAGCCTGGCGCCGGGCTCTCCGGTGGACAGCAGCAACGGCTGTGCATCGCGCGCGCGATAGCGGTCGAGCCCCAGGTGCTGCTCATGGACGAGCCCTGCTCTGCGCTCGACCCGATCTCGACGCTGGCCATCGAAGACCTCATCGCCGAGCTCAAGCGCGATTACACGATCGTCATCGTCACCCACAACATGCAGCAGGCGGCGCGGGTCTCCGACCGGACGGCATTCTTCAACCTCAAAGCGACCGGACAACCTGGGCAGCTCGTGGAGTACGGCTCCACGCACACCATCTTCAACACTCCGGCGCAGCGTGCCACCGAGGACTACATCAGCGGGCGATTCGGATGACGGCTCGGGCCGAGTAGGAGTGCCCACGAGGGTCATGCGTCGGGCCGGGAGCGCCTCACGGCGCGTGGCCGCTCGTAGCGGCTATAGATGGGACCCGGGGCTGCCGCGGCCCGACGCACGGGGTAACGATACGGCCCACTGGCCCTCAGCACTACTCGACCATGTCGCCGGTACTACTCGACCATGTCGCCGGTCCGGCCACCGGCCCGGCCGGGAGCAGCGAGGTGGCAACCCCACGAGCCAGGGTCAGGTGAGCGCGCCGTGTCGCCACAAGGTCGCGCAGACCCGCAGGTCGGTTGCCGTGTCGAGCAGCGAAGCCGCGCGCCGGGCCGCCGGTTCACCGTCGGAGACCTCCGCCCGCCCGGCGGCCACGACTCGGCAGAAGGCCGCCGCGCGCTCGAGTGCAACCCCGAGATCCCCGTCGAAGACGCCGGCGAGGACCGCGTCGACCACGGCGCGCAATTCCTCGGGCCCGGGAGGTTCGGCGGCCCCGGCGACGGCGTGGTCGACGCCGGTATGCCGGATGCCCGCGGCATACTCCCGGCTCGCCTCCTCGGGGTCGCGCCGCACCCACTCGCGCAGCACGTAGAGCCGCCACAACGCCCCCGGGAGGCTACGGGCGGGACGCTCGGACCACAGCTCGGCAAGCGTCGAGAGACCGAGATCCTCGACCAGCGCCACGAGCCGCGCCGTGACAGCAGGGTCGGAGGTCGACCGCCCCGCGTTGACGAGCGTCGCCGCGCTGGCGTGGGCGGCTTCGATCTGCCGCACCGGATCGACCACTCCCCCGTGGGCTTCCAACTCGGCGTCGTCGAAGAAGACCGGCCTCCGCGGCCGCGGCGCATCGGGCCGGCCGCCCTCGGGCGTCGGGACGTCGGGGCCGTCGCTCATGTCCCTATCGTGCCCGCAGCGAGCGGATCATGCGCAACGCCAGCGCACCGGCCAGCGCGATGCCCCCCAGCCACAGGCCGAGCCGCCGACTGTCCTCGAGCGGATCGGCAGCGACCGCGATGGGACTGGCGGCGGCGATGGCCGCCGGCACGACGGTGCGCACATTGCCCGGCGCATCTGGTCCGGGCCGATCCCCTCCGCGAGTGAGCGTCAGGGCGTCGTAGGGCGAGAGCAACCCCCAACCGAGGGCCGGGTCGCGCCGATCGGAGTCGGGCCGGATCGCCGAGGCCTCGATGCGGTATTTCCAGAGCTGTGGCCCCTCGTCGGGGAACCGTTGCGCCACCAAGGCGGCCGTCGCGGCGGTGAGGGCTGCGGCATACCCCGCTGTGGGGGTCTGGCCGACGAGACAGTCGCCGAACGCCCCGACGGTGGTGTTGAGGGCCTCGCCGGGTGCTGCCACCCCGAGGTAGGGGGCGCGCATCGTCGTCGCCACGGGGACACCGCGCTGCGAGACGGCGCTCACGGCCAGAGCCGCAGGGTATGCCGCGGGGTAGCGGGCGCCGTCTGACCCGCCACCGGTCGCGGTGCGTTCCCCGGCACCGGCCACGACGAGCGAGCCGGCCTGGGTCGCCTCGGTTACCGCGGCTTCGAGGTCCGCCGACCCGGTGGGGATGCTCAGCGGGACCAGGACGATCCGCGCGCCGTGCTGCACGGCATACCGAATGCCGGCGGCGAGCCGCGCGGGTGTCGGGACAAGCGGCGCCTGCCGGGCCTCATCGGTGGGCAGCACCCCATAGGCCTGGACCGGCAGGATCGTGGCACCCGGTGCCAGGCCCATGACCCCCGACCCCTCAAGTCGGCGGGCGGCGACGAGTCCGGCTGCGGCCGTGCCGAGTTCGAGCAGGTCGGTGTGGCCCGTGGCGTCGACATACTGAGCTGTGGACTGATCGGTGGGCGACAGCAGCGTGGTGCCGGGCAGCACGACATCGCCGGACGCCGAGCGGAAGTGCGGATTGGCCGCGGTGACGCCCGAACTCACGACAGCCACGGTGACGCCGGCCCCCGTGACACCGAGGCCGGCGAGGTGGTCGGCGCCATAGGCGACCAGCGGATAGGACGTCTCGGGCAGCAGCACCGTGCTCGTGCGTTGACCGCACTGTTCGGCCGCGGAGGCGGCCGGGCCCGGGAGGACCGGTGCGAGCAGCGTCGCCGCGCCGAGCGCCGCAGCGATTCCGGCACGCAATGGCCGGGCACACCCCAGCGAGGTATGCCGTCGCACCCGCCCTCCCAGCCGCCCAGCGCTCGCGGCTCGGTGTGCGGCACGGGTCATGGTCCGCCGCCTCCGGCGGTGGGTGCCGCAAGCGCCGCCTGTTCGTTCAACGCCGGACCGGAGGGGAAGACGAGCAACCACGGTGCGGGGACAACGGCCGGCCGCAGCCCGGCATACCCGAGCCGGGCCAGGGTTTCGTCGCTGGGGTCGGTGATCGCGAACTTGCGTCCGGATTGGTCGATGATGAAGACCGGGCCGAGCGGCGAGCCCGTCGACGAGGCCCGGACGAGCGCACCCTTGCCGGGCTCCACGGTGGCTCCGGCGGAGGCGGTGACGCGCGGTGACTCGGCCGCCAGGACGATGACCCGGGTGCGGGCCGGCTTGTCCGGACCCTGGGTCTGCAGCAGGACGCAGACGGTGCCTTTGGCCGCCGTGGGCAGGCGTTCCGGCCATGAGTCGGGGTAGACGGTGGCCCGGGATGGTCCGGCCGGGACGGTGGCGATGTCGGCCGACTTCACGGTCACCGCTTCGGCGAGCTCCGGGGAGCTGGTCGAGCGATAGACCGCGGCGGCGAACTCGGTGAGCGGCACGGTGCCACTGGCGAGGACCAGTGACAACGCCCCCGCGTTGGACGCGTCCTTGATCACCTGACCGACCCGGGTGATCTTGCCGCCCATCGTCATGGCGGGGGGAAGGGGGGTGCCCTGGCCGGCGACGGCGAGGGTGAGCGGGCGACCGAGGTTCACGACGTCGAGCCAGACCCCGGGCACGTCGGGGACGTCGATGCCGTCGAGGTGCAGGTCGCGGCGCAGAGCTCCCACTTTGTCGGCCGGCACCGGATAGCGGTAATCCCCGGCGATGAGCCACGTGGACCCGCCGCTGGTGACGAATTGGCCGATCGGCGCGTCGGTGTCGGGGGCGGCAGGGACGGCTGTGCTGCGCAATGTGGTGACTGTGCGACCGGAGACCAGACACGACACCCAGCCGGTCTGCAGCAGGTTGGGCGTGGTCGGGAGGTCGTCCGGAGCGCCGAGGATGCCGCGCGCCGCCCCTCGGGGGATGTCGCCCAGGAGGTTGTCGTCGACGACGACGATGGGATAGCCCGCGGTGGACGGGAGCATGAGCCGGGCCGAGGTGGCATTGAGCACCGGATACAGGGTGCCCTTCTCGGAGACATAGCGGGCCGCGGATTGCTTGCCGATGATGACGTGGGCGTCTTCCCAGCCCGGGGCGAGCGGCGCCGCGAGCATCCCCGCGATCGCGGTGCCCCCGAGCAGCAGCGCCGATGCAGCCAATCCGGCGATGACCGGACGCACCCGCGAGACGCTCTCGACGTCGCGGCCCGCTGGAGCACCGGAGACGAACGCCGACACCAGACGCCGCTTGGTGTAGCCGTGTGCCTCGACGAGATCGCGTTTGCTGGCCATGCTCAGGTCCGGACCGACCCCAGCAGCCCGAGTGCCAGCACGAGCAGCGGGACGAGCAGGAACAGAGCCACGCCTTCGCAGACGTCCAACAACCGGCGCCAGCGCACCGAACCGCGTCCAGGCGCGGCCAGACCGGCAAGCACTGCGACGGACAGGACGGCGATGAGTGCACCGAGTGGGCCGCCCCACTGTGGATGGGCCAGGACAGCGGCGACCGTGCCGGACACCAGCCCAGCGGTGGCTCCCGCGAGCCCCACGACGACGTCGCGCGCAAGCAAGGCCTGCCGGGTGCGCATCGCCTGGGTCAGCCCGGCAGCCCAGACCAGGGCCAGCCCTGGCCAGCCCAACCGCACGACGACAGGTGCGGTGACGGTGAGCAGCACCGCCATGGCCAGGGACAAGCCCAGGCTGACCTCCCCCGCGGCCCGCACCGAGCGCTGCACCGCGACCGGGTCGATGGGGTCGGGCGGGGCCTCGATGTCGGCCTCGGCGGTCATCGGATCGGGGATCGCCCGGGCGCTGGACATCGCAAACCACGGAATGAGGCTGGCCAGGATGACCGCGACGACGAGGACGACCGCGATCGCTTTGGGCGGGTCGATCCGGGTCAGTGACAGCACGCCGCCGACGGTGGCGCCCACGGCTCCGAGCACGACGGCCGTAAGAAAGGTCCAGCCTCGGGTCGGCAGGACGAAGGTCGCCACCGCGCCCAAGAGGGCCATCACGAGGCCGGCCCCCACGAGCGGCACGGTGAGCGGCTCACCCGGCAGCGCGGCATACGCGCTCACTGCCCCGTATGCCGGTGCGCCGGCCAGGACGACGACGGCGACGAGGGTGTCGCGACGGCCTCGAGCGAAAACCGCTCCGGCGATCAGGAGCAGCACAGCGGCGACTCCGGCCACGGCACTCACAGCAGGGCCGCCTTGCTGTAGGAACAGCACGAGCGCACCGAGAGCCAACAGAATCGCGCTGACCAGGACCGTGGTCGTCCGGGCAGCGGCAGCGGTCCATGGCGCTCCGGTGACGTCGACGGCGTCAGCGACGGCTTCGACGACATCGTCGTAGACCTTGGGTGAGATCAGGTCGATGCCGTTGACGAGGGTCAGCAGGCTGCCGTCGGCGACACCTTGAGCCACGAAGCTCGCATCGAGCTCGAGACGTCGCCCGTCGCCGTGCAGGAGTGCGTATCCACCGTGGGCTTCATAGGCGTCCAGTGCGCCGCAGAGCGCAGCCACCTCCGGCAAGATCTCGGCGACCGGGAGCCGCGACGGGAGCACGAGGTCGGTGACCCGCTCGCCGTTGGCCACAGTGACCCTGACGACATCGCCAATATCCGATGCCGTCGTCGACCTGCCCGGCACGTTGACCTCCCCTAGCGACGGCTCCCGTGGACTCCGTGGAACTCGGTGTGGACTCTAGCCCACGACTCCTCGGCCGGGATCGGCCTCGTCGAGCCACTCGTCCTCGGTCGTCCAGGTCAAGGCATCGTGATCCCGCTCGTCCTCGGGGCGACGTCGTCCATCACTGCGGGCTCCGAGGGCTCCGGCCACGCGACCACCTGCCGCGCCACCTCGTCCACCCGGGCCGCCGGCGCGTGACCCGGCTCCGGCACCCGGCGCCGAGCCTTTGGACGCTTTGCCTGATCCGAGAGCTCCTGCGGCGCGACCGGCCGCACCTGCGGCCCCGGGTCTGCCGACTGCACCCGATCTGCCAGCTGCGCTGCTGGTCCGACCGGCCGAGCCTGCCGTGCCGGCCTTCCCGGAGGCACCACCCTTCGCGGTGGCACCGCCGGTGGCACCGCCGGTGGCACCGCCGGTGGCGCCGGACCTCCCGGTGACGCCGGGCCTGCTTGCGGTCGCGCCACCGCGACCGGTGGCCGTCGAAGGACGCCCGCCGCTGGTCGTCGAACGGGCCGCGCCGCTGGTCGTAGAAGGACGCCCGCCGCTGGTCGTCGAACGGGCCGCGCCACCCTGGATTCCGGAGCCTCCGCGCACAGCGCCTCCCGCGGGACTCGCGCCACCACCACGCACTGCCGCGCCGAACCGACCCGCAGCGTTGGCGATGGCATTCCCAGCCGACCCACCGGCGAGGTTGCGCAGGCCGATGATCGCGCCCGCACCCCCGACGACGCCCAAGGCGCCGCCGACGACCAGGCCAGTGTTGATGCCCCCGCCACCCGGTTGTGTTGCCACAGGGGGCGGCATCGAGGGCACACCCGGCAGACCACTGGTCGGCGGGTCGATCGGTGGGACGGTCGGCCAGTTCGGCGGCGTCGGCGGATCCACCGGCTGGCCGGTCGGTGGGTGCACCGTGACGGGCGGATCCACTGGCACGTAGGGGGGATGGATCGCCGGAGGTGGGCCGATGACAGGCGGATAGGTCTGCGGTGGCGTCACCACGCCGGGCGGCGTGATCGTCGGCTGATGCACCACAGGGGGCAGGGCCGGCGGCTGCGCCGACCCCGACGTCACCGTGCCTGGCGTCCCGCCGGTCGAGCTTCCGGATTCCCCGGGCACCTCGACAATCGGCAGGCCCAGGCTGGTAGCCAAGGTATCCGCGGCCTGGAGCACAGTGGTCTGGAAATCGCGATACGCAGCGGCCATAACCGCCTCACGCGCCTCGACCGCAGCATTGTGGGCGTGGACCGCAAGGGAGTACAGGCGCAGGTCCTCGACGAAATCGGTGGCCGACGTGCTGGCCTCGAGCGTGGGTGCCGGACCTGACGGTGCCGACGGCACCCTGGGCGCGTTGACCACCTGCTGCCGTGCGGCGCCGACTGCCTCGAGCACGACGTCGAGACTGGTCACCGCCTTCTGCAGTCGGTCGTACTTGTCCTTGATCGCCGTGACCAGAGTGGTGGTTGCCTGATGAGCCAAGTCGCCGGCATCGTCGCGCCAGAGCCGTTGCAGGGTGGGCAGGAGATCCTGGATCCGGTCGCCCAGGAGCGCCAGCTCATTGCGGCCCGTGCGCACTGTCAAGGTCGCCTCGGCGATCTCGTTGGCGTTCGCCTGGAAACAGGCGTCGGTCAGGCGCCGCTCGTTGGGTCCGGCGCTCACGGTGCACCTCCCTCGCCCGGCGCTCCTGCTGCCGTGGTGTCGGGCACAGCCCCGGGGGCTGCGACGGTGACCGGCGCGGCGAAGGTGTTGTTGGCGGCGTTGGCATGGTTCTTGACGGCCTGGAGATAGCCGACCGTCGAGGCTTCCTCCAGGGCGCCGATGTTGGCCGAGGCTGTGCTCATGGCCTCGTGGAGCGCGTGGACCGAATCCTCCAACTCCGTGAGGATCGTCAAAATGGCCGCAGACGTGCCGTCGAAGTGCGTATTGAAGACCTGCCCCGCCGGCGAGGGGCCGCACATTCCTGACCCTTTGAGATAGTGCAGCGGGTCGAATGCCCTGCGCACCTGTCCCATCTGCACCATCGTGGCGGCCAAACTTGACCTGACCGCGCTCTTCAGGGCGTCGAGGTCGACATCGATCTCGGCCATGGCCCCTCCTTCCCTGCCGACGTGCAATCCCAGCACCCGGCGGCGTAGCTCACGCCGAGACGACGCGGCAACGGCACCCCTCCAGGTATGCCGTTGCGCGCCGCCTCACCATGTGTCGAAGCGGTGGACCACTCTCAGCGGAATAGCGCGGTGTTGCGCTGCTCGGTGTGACCTGCGTGGGCCGCGGACTCGGCGACGGCACCCGGCATCAGGGCCAGGGCTTCGTTCATCTCGGCGATGCACCGGTCGACCCTCGCCTTGAAGGCGTTGAAGGCGGCCCGGGACTCGGTGCCCTCGCCCCACTCGGCCAGCGTGCGCTGCAGCTCGGAGGTCATCTGGTCGGCGCTCTCGGTGATGCGACCGCTGATGCTCTTGACGTTGTCGGCCATCGCCTGCAGGCGACCGACACTGACAATCGTGGTTCCCATGTCTGCCATGATCGTGTCTCCCTCAGATGCTCGTGCGGATTTGACGCGCGGCCCGCGCGAAGGTGGCCGTCTGCTCGTCCTGCGATGCCGCGGTGTTGGCGTCGGTGTCGACCAGGCGCTGCGCGAAGCTCTCGAACTCGCTGACCAAACGGGCAGCGTCCTCGGCCCAGTTTTCGACCAGATTGGTCAGCCCGGTCGCCGCCCCACCTTCGTACCCGCCGCGCAGGCCGTTGTTGGCCTCCCGGACCTGACGGATGAGGTTGTTGAACTCGTCCTTCTTGGTGAGCACCTTCTGAGCGGCATCGCGCTGGGCGCCGATCCGTTGCTGGGTGGTGATGTCGGCCATCGACCCCTCCTCGTGTGGGTGGCCCCGAGCCGGGGCGTGTCGTGTCGCGCCGTGCGGCGCCGGTGGCCGAGGAGACACGGGGGGTTTTACAGACCCCTGCGTTCCCCTGCTCCGGGCTCGACAATACCCGGTGATATTCCGGTGGCAAGGGCCACAGCCGCTAAACCCGGGCGTGGAACGCAGAAATGAGTTCAGGTACTCAGATCACCCGATCGAACTCGGCCGGAGGGTGCCTCAGACGAGCAGCCCGCGCGCCCACTCAAGGACGCCGGCGGCCCACAACGCCAACGGCAGGACGGCCACAAGCGCCACGCCTTCGAGCGCATCGGCTGCCCGCCCGGCGCTGAGGGACCGGTAACCCTGTGCCACCGCTGCCGCCAGCAGACCCAAGGCGACCCCCAGGGAAACGGCAGCCCCTGCCACCAGGTATGCCGTGCCAGACGGCATACCGGGCACTATCGCCGACACCAGGGCCAGGGCCGGCGGCGCCGCGGCGGCGCGCACGAGGATGCGGTCGATCCGGGCGCGATAGACCCGGGCACTGAACAGCGGCGCGACCGCGGCGGCCACAACTGTCAACGCGATCGGGAGGTTCGGCCCGTCGGCGCTCTGCCGGAGGCCCGGGCCGAGGCCGAGGCAGGCCACCGTGCTGAGCATGACCAACCCGACGAGCGCGGCCGTCTGGGTGGCGCGCGCTTCTTCGACGAGGTCGTCGACGTCGCGTTGAGTCACCCGCCACAGGCCCGACTGCCCGCGGCGTTCGCGGGGTGACCAACTCGTGACCGACAACCGGTCGATGTCGATGAGGGCTGCGTCCTCGACGTCGATGACCCAACTGGGCAGCACCCGCGGGAGCACAGTGAGCAGCCCGAGCAGCACCAGGGCCACCGGCACCAGCCCGGCTCCGGCCGCGAGTCCGCCCAGCGCCAGGGCGCCCACGACGGTGCTGTATGCCGTCCACACCCACGGCACTTTCCGGTCCGGGCCGGTGCCGGGATGACCGGACATCGCGACGAACGCCGCCCCGGCGGCCGCCCCGATGAGGGCGACATGGTCCAGGGGGGAGAGCGAAGCGGCGGCGACAGCGCCGCCCGCTGCACCGAGGGAGGGCACGAGGTGGCGCAGCACGCCGCCACGGCGGCGCGCCTGGGCAAGCACGGCGCCGGCGAGGACCAGGCCGGCGCCTGTGGCGAGCGCCCACTGGGCCGCGAAGGAGGAGGTGGCGACGATGGAGGCCGACGGAGTGCTGCGGCTGAGCAGCGCCGTCACCGCAGCAAGGGTGCCCAGAACTACCGCGAACCCAGCCGCAGCCCCATGCACCACGCGGAGGCGACCGGCCGGCATACCCGCTGGCGCATCTGACCGGACCGACATGGGTCCCGAATACGCCTCTGCGGCACGTGAATCCGCTGCCACAGGGGCGTGCGCCACCCGGCCGGGCATCGAGCTGATCGGGACGGCCATCGCGGCCCGGCTCGATCCACTGCCCGGGGCCGAGGTCTGGCCCAACGTGGCCGGCGCCGCACCCGCCTCCCGGGCGACGTTGCCTGGTGCGGGCGCTGCGGCCGGAACACCG
Organism: Actinomycetales bacterium; assembly: GCA_016710385.1. GTDB lineage: Bacteria > Actinomycetota > Actinomycetes > Actinomycetales > Dermatophilaceae > Phosphoribacter > Phosphoribacter freyrii. Next base: position 88,024 of record JADJVX010000011.1, on the reverse strand, counting down.
TCGGGTATGCCGTGCCCGCGAGCTCCCGGCCCGGCCGGCCCACCGACCTCCGGAGTGGGCTGGCGACCCACCCCACCGTGGCCGGGCGCCCCACCGGGCCGACCCGGCCGGAGCACTCCCGCAGGCGCGGGACACACGACCGCACCAGCGCGGATCCGAGCTTGAGCCACCGTCTGATCGAGGTGGACGATCCGACCGCCGACTGACGCTGCCTGCCGCTCGACATCGGGGGGCAGCACGAGCGCGAGCACATCCCCGACCGCGAGGTTTTCGTCGACGACCACGTCGACGGCCTGATCCTGCCAGGCCACCGTCAAGGGGCGAGCCGGTCGGTCCGGGCGGCCCGACACGAGGCCGGTCGACGACGCGGGGCCGGTCGACGACGCGACTGGTGCCACGGCATACCCCCTTTCGTCCCGGTTGGCGCATTGCCCCTCGAGCGGGGCGGGTGTCGGCCACGGCAGATACAGTGCCGATGGATCATCATGCCGAAGGGGAGCAATGACCGCCACGACGCAGACCTACCGCGAAGGTCGGATCGACCCACCTCCCATGCCCCAGGGCCGCATGGAGATCCAGCCGCCACCACCGCTGTTCGTCGGCGAGAGCATGGCCAGCAACCTCATCATGACCGCGATCCCCATGGTCGGGTCGTTGGCGTCCGTGATCTTCGTCGCCATGTCCAACACCGGCCCGCGGGGCATGCTCATGGCCGGCGGTTTCCTCGTGGCGACCTTGGGCTTCGTCGGCGTGTCGGTCTGGCGGGCCCGCACCGGCAAGATCGCCCAGATCACCAGCGACCGGAGGGAATACCTCAACTACCTGCGCACGATCCGCGACGTCGCGCGCACCGCCGGGCTGCAGCAGCGTCGCGCGCTGGCCTGGACCCACCCCGCCCCGACAGCGCTCGCGGCGATCGCCGAGGACCGCACCCGGGTGTGGGAGCGGCGGCCCGAAGACGGCGACTTCCTGGTGGTCCGGTATGCCGTGGGGCCGCAACAACTCGCGCTTGACCTGGTGCCGCCGGAGTCCGACACCATCGACAAGCTGGATCCCGTCGCGGCGTCGGCCCTGCACCGACTGCTCAACACCCACCGGGTGCTGCAGGACCTACCCAGCGCGATCGCCCTGCCGTCCTTCGCCCGGATCGAAGTCACCGGCACCGAGTCGCAGGTGCGGGCCCAAGCTCGGGCCATCCTCGCTGAGGCCGCGCTCATGCACGGACCCGACCACCTCGTCATCGCCGTGCTCACCGCCCCGAGCGCAGTGTCGGAATGGGACTGGGTCAAGTGGCTGCCGCACGCCCACAGCCGACGGGAGTTCGACGCGGCCGGGCCACGCCGGCTGGTGTGCACCGACCTCGACGACCTGGTCGCCCTGTTGCCGGCCGACCTCACCGAACGCCCGCGCTTCGGCGGAGCCGCGGCAGCGAGCGTCAGTCCCCACATCATCATCGTCGTCGACAGCGTCGCGGTGCCGCCGGGCCACTCGGTCATCACCGAAGACGGCGTGCAAGGCGTGACGATCCTCGATCTGCCCGACCGCTGGGACGAGATCGGCGACGAATCCCGACTGCGGCTGCACCTCGAGCCGGCCTCCGGCGGCCGGGTGCGCGCCACCGCGCTGGTCGTGCGCGCCGAACCAGTGCGCGGTTACGCCGACCAACTCAGCATCCCGTCCGCAGAAGCGCTGGCCCGACGGCTCACCCCCCTGTATGCCGGTGAAGGCCCAGTCCGCGAGGACGCCCTGACGACCACCTCGGAACTCACCGACCTGCTGGGCATCGGCGATATTCACACCGTCAACCTCGACCAGACGTGGCGCTCCCGACCCCCCCGCGATCGGCTGCGGGTGCCGATCGGCGTGGGCGCCGACGGCGGGACGATCAACCTCGACATCAAGGAATCCGCCCAACAGGGCATGGGCCCGCACGGGCTGGTCATCGGGGCAACGGGGTCGGGCAAGTCGGAGGTGCTGCGGACCCTGGTGCTGGGGTTGGCCCTCACACATTCGCCGCAGATCCTCAACTTCGTCCTCGTCGACTTCAAGGGCGGCGCAACCTTCGCCGGCATGGCCGAGATGCCGCACGTCTCGGCCATCATCACCAACCTGTCCGAGGAGCTCACCCTCGTCGACCGCATGCAGGACGCCCTGTCCGGCGAGATGACCCGACGGCAGGAGTTGTTGCGGGCGTCGGGCAATTTCGGGTCACTGCGCGACTATGAGAAGGCCCGCACCTCGGGTGAGCGGCCCGACCTCGAGCCACTGCCCAGCCTGCTCATCGTGTGTGACGAATTCTCCGAGTTGCTTTCCGCCAAGCCAGAATTTGTCGACCTGTTCGTCGCGATCGGGCGCCTGGGCCGGTCCCTCGGGATTCATCTGTTGCTCTCGTCGCAGCGGCTCGAGGAGGGTCGGCTGCGCGGCTTGGACAGCCACCTGTCCTACCGCATCGGGTTGCGCACCTTCTCGGAGTCCGAGTCGCGCTCGGTCATCGGCGTGGGCGACGCCTACACGCTGCCCGCAGTCCCGGGGCTCGGGTTCCTCAAGCCCGACCAGTCCTCGCTGTGGCGGTTCAAGGCGGCATACGTGTCCGGCCCCCCGAAACGCCGCGCGGTCGGGGCCGGCGGAAGTCCCGTCTCGGCGCGACGTGAGGTGTTGCCGTTCGTGCCCGGCCTGGTGACCTCGCGAGCCGAGCTCGAGTTCGAATCGTCGGCTGCCTCGAGCGCCTCATCTGCCGCAGTGCTGCCGGAGAACGACTCGCGATCCACCTTTGACATCGCCGTCGACCGGATGGCTGGTCGCGGGCCCGAAGCCCACCGGGTGTGGCTCCCGCCGCTCGACGTCCCAGACACCTTCGACACCTTGCTGCCCGACCTGGCGGTCGACCCGAGGTTGGGGCTGGTCTCCCCCGCTTGGCGCCGGCTCGGACCGCTGCGCTTCCCCCTCGGCACGGTCGACATGCCCCGCGAGCAGAAGCGCGAGGTGCTCAGTGCCGACCTGTCCGGTGCGGCCGGCCATGTCGCCGTCCTCGGCGCCCCGCGCAGCGGCAAGTCCACCTTGCTGCGCACCATCGTCACCGGACTCGCCCTGACCCACTCGCCACGCGAGGCGCAGTTCTACATCCTCGACTTCGGCGGTGGCACCTTCACCGGCCTGCGCGACTTGGCCCACGTTGCCGGTGTCGGCACCCGGGCCGAACCCGATGTCGTCCGGCGCATCGTGGCCGAGGTCGTCGGGATTGCCGACGCTCGCGAGGAGTTCTTCCGCGCCCACGGCATCGACACCATCGAGACCTACCGGGCCCGACGGGCCGCCGGCGATGGTCCGGACGACGGCTACGGCGACGTCTTCCTCGTGGTCGACGGCTGGAGCACGCTGCGGGCCGAGTTTGACGCGCTGGAAGGCGAATTGCAGGTCTTGGCGCAGCGCGCGCTGACCTTCGGCGTGCACCTGCTCACCTCGGCAACGCGCTGGATGGACTACCGCACCGGCATCCGGGACCTGCTGGGAACGCGCTACGAACTGCGCCTGGGCGACGCGATGGACTCCGAGATCGATCGCAAGCTCGTCGCCAACATCCCGATGGACCGGCCCGGGCGGGGCGTCACGACTCAGAAGTATCACTTCCTCGCCGCGCTGCCGCGTATCGACGCGGATGCCCGCCCCGGCACGCTCGGCAGCGGCGTGGCCCACCTCGTCGCGACGGTCACGGCCTCCTGGTCGGGACCGCCGGGTCCCAAGTTGCGCTTGCTGCCGACTCGGATCCTCGCCGACGAGGTCCGCTCCCGTGCGCCACAGTCCGAGCTGGTCCTGCTCGGTGTCAACGAGAAGGCCCTCGCCCCGGTCGGCATCGACGTGGAGCGCGAGCCGCATCTGCTGGTCTTCGGCGACGGGCAATCCGGCAAGTCCAATCTGCTGCGGGCCTACATGCGTGAGGTGATGCGCAAGTACGGCCCCGAGCAGGCACAGCTATTCATCGTTGACTACCGGCGGGCGCATCTCGGCGAGTTCCCCGACGAGTGGGTCTCCGAATACTGCACCACCGCCGACCAGACTGCCGATGTCATCGAGGGAGTCACCGACTTCCTCGCGACCCGGCTGCCCGGTCCCGACGTCACGCCCGATCAGTTGCGCTCCCGGTCCTGGTGGACCGGCCGCGAGGCATTCATCATCGTCGACGACTACGAACTCGTCGCGACCAGCCAGGGCAACCCGGTGGCGTCGGTCGCGCCGCTGCTCGCCCAGGCCGCCGACATCGGCATGCACGTGGCCATCGCCCGTCGCGCCGGTGGTGCGGGACGCAGCTACGACCCGCTCGTGACGGCCCTGCGCGACCTTGCTCAGCCCGGCGTCGTGCTCGCCGGCGACCCGGGCGAGGGGGCGCTCGTGGGCAATGTGCGGGCGGTCCCGGCCAAGCCCGGACGGGGCCAGTTGGTCACGCGCGCGGGCACCGAAGTCATCCAGGTCTCCTGGTCGCCTTCCGCGCACGACAGCACCGGGTGAGTATGCCGGGTGCCCACCCGCGCGCGAGTGGCGGGCGGACGGCATACCCGCGTTGGTGTGAGCCGTGAAGTAGGCTCACTCGCTGGCTGGCCGCTGGGGTCTGACTCCCGCGGGTGCGGCCTGGGCCTCTAGCTCAATGGCAGAGCTGCGGACTTTTAATCCGTAGGTTGTGGGTTCGAGTCCCACGGGGCCCACTCACCAGGGCTGCAGATCAGCGGCCTCTCGGTGGTCAGCCATGGGTGCGCTCGTTGCGCACCGAGTAGTGCAGGCGGACCACGCCGTTGCCGAACTGGCTCTGGCCCTGCAGGTCGAGGCCGAGTCGCATGCCCCGGGGCAGCGCCGGCTTGCCCGCGCCAAGAAGGATCGGGCACACGAGCAGCACACATTCGTCGACGAGGTGCTGACGGAAGGCTTCGGCTGCCAGCCCGGCGCCGCCGATGCCCAGGTCCAACGGCGAGTCCTCCTTGAGCCGGCGCAGCCTGTCGGGATCGAACCGCCGCTCGATCCTCGTGCGCGCTGTCGACACCTCGGTGAGTGAGGTCGAGTAGACGAGCTTGTCGGTGTCGCGCCAGATCCCGGCATACTCGCGAACGACCGGAGGCTGGTCGACCAACCAGTCGTCGCTCTCCCAGACACGCATCGTCTCGTACATGCGCCGCCCATAGAGTGACGTGCCGATGCGCCGCTCGTGCTCGTTCCAGAAGGCGTGGACGGCCTCGTCCGGCACCGACCAATCCAACGAGCCGGTCTCGTCCTCAAGGAACCCGTCAAGCGAGATATTCGCGGCGTAGATCAGCTTGCCCATGGCGCCACCTCCCGGGCACAGCCTGCGACACCACCCCGAGCTGGTCAACCACCGGCTGCCATGGCGCCAGGCCGGTGCCGAATCCGCGTCAGTCGCCACGGCTCCTCGCCCCCGCAGCGGCGGCTATTCTAACGACTGTGTCGGGCGCGCCAAGAGGGGGCCGCCACCGGCCGCCGGGCAGCAACGGCGACGGTGGCATGCGCGCCATGTCCGCGGTCGGGGCGCTCGGGATCATCAGCGTGATCGCGGCCCTGGTCACCTGGGCTGTCCTGTCGATGGTCGCCAAGGACACCGGCACCCGTTCTGCCACCGCCCTGAGCACGACAGCAGCCAGCTCGGGGAAGGCCTCGAGCGTCACGAGTGCGCCCACTGCCCAGACCTCGCGACCGACGACGTCCTCGACGGTGAGCTCTGCCAGCGGACCGGCGACGACGGCGCTCCCCCACTCCATCACCACCACCACGAACCGCACCGAGGGCCCGGGTGCCGTGACCGGTATCTCGCTGACCTGTGTGCGCAGCTCCGACAAGGTCGTCGCCACCCTCACCTTCGACAGCCCGACCGACATCATTTCGATGGTGCGGGCGGGGGAGAACCGCAGCGTGACCAACCACTCCGCCGGGCACATCACGACGACGGCAGAGACGTCTGATGTGCAAGCCACTTGTCTCGGCGTCGTCGGCAGCCGAAGCGTGGGCCCCATTCCCGCGACCTGACCCTCCCGGACGTGACCGTCCTCACCCACACTCGGGTGACGTTGCCGCTTGCTTCCCCTCCGGGATGGTCGGCTATGGTGCGCTGACGATCTCGGGGAAGGGATCTGGAGTAGGACATGGGCAGTCATCGACTCTCACCCACCGCCAACCGGGTGGACGAAGGTCGACGGGCGGCCGTCGTCATTGGCGTGGTCGGGCTCCTCGTCGTGGCGATGGTCATGGGCGTGTGGTGGTTCGTCGCGGCCGGCAGCGGGATCCGGACGCAGAAGGCCACGGCATACGCGACCGTCAGCCAGTCCAGCGGTTCGGTATCCACGGCGGCGGCCACCGTGCCGACCGACGTTTTCGTCGTGCCCACCCCCACCTTCATCACCCCGTCGCTCACTGCCCCCTTAGGCCCCCTAGAGCCGGCTCTGCCGCCGGAGGCCACCCTCCCCGTGATCCACACGACCGCCAAACCAGTGGTCACCCAGCCCCCGCCGCCCCCGCCCCCACCGGCACCCACGGCCACCCCCGGAGTCAAGGTGTCCAACGTGGCCCTCACCTGCTCGGCTCTAGGACCCAAGGTGCGCGCGACCGTCACTTTCACCGGCTCGGGCACAGTTCCCGTGTCAGTGACGGCGGGCACAGTCACAGTCAGCGAGAAGCTCTCCGGTCCGTACCGATTGAGCGCAACCGATGACAAGAGCGGCCGGACTGCGTCGTGTTCGGCGGTCGTCAACGGGGTCGGTTACGGCCCGATCCCGGCCCGCTGACGCCTTAATCCCTGGGTCACGGAACGCTCGCTGACATAGGGTGAGCCGATGCTCGGGCTTACGGCGCTGACCGCTGGCGCGACTCCGTTGGAGGCGTTGCGCCGCATCGCTCTCTTGCTGGAACGCTCGCGCGCGGGCACCTACCGCGTGCAGGCCTTCCGGTCCGCCGCAGACTTGGTCGCCCGTATGCCGTCCGACGAGCTCGCCGCGCGCGTCGAGTCCGGCTCGTTGGAGGAGTTGCCGGGCATCGGCGCCTCGACCGCCGCGGTGGTGACCGACGCGGCTCACGGTGAGCTGCCGGCATACCTGAACTCGTTGCAGGAGAAGCACGCTGGGTTCCTCGCCCCAGGCGGTGAGGAGCTGTATGCCGGTCTGCGCGGCGATCTGCACGCCCACTCGGACTGGAGCGACGGCGGGTCGTCGATCCAGGAGATGGTGCTGGCCGCAGTCGAATTCGGCCAGGACTGGATGGCGTTGACCGACCACTCGCCACGCCTCAAGGTCGCTCGCGGGCTGTCGGCTGAACGGCTCACCCAGCAGATCGGCGTCGTCGATGCGATCAATAGCGCTCTGGGAGAACGGTTTCAACTGCTACGGGGGATCGAGGTCGACATTCTCGACGACGGTTCGCTCGACCAGGACCCGGCTCTCTTGGAGCGCCTCGACATCGTCACCGCGTCGGTGCACTCCAAGCTGCGGATGGCTCGAGGGGCGATGACCGAGCGCCTGCTCGCCGCCGTGCGCAACCCACGGGTCAACGTTCTGGGTCACGCCACCGGACGGCTGGTCGAGGGATCGCGCGGCACGCGACCGCAGTCGGAGTTCGACGCGCAGGCCGTGTTTGCCGAGTGTGCTGCCAATAATGTTGCCGTGGAGATCAATTCACGCCCGGAGCGATGCGACCCGCCGGACGATCTGGTGCGGGTGGCCCTCGACGCCGGATGCCTGTTCGCCATCGACTCCGACGCCCATGCTCCGGGCCAGCTCGACATGAAGGCCTACGGCGCCGAGCGTGCGACCCGCCTGGGCGTTCCGGCCGAGCGGATCCTCACGACGTGGTCGGCCGACCGCGTCGTTGAATGGGCCGCAGCACGCTGAGGCGCAGCGCCCCCGGCGCTCAGGCACCCGCCGTGTCGCCGAGCAGCCGCACGTGATGTGGCGCCAGTTGGTCGGTCCGCGAGACTCCGAGCAGAGCCATCGTCCGGCGCAATTCCCCGGTGAGGATCTCGGCCACTCGCTCGACGCCGGCCTCGCCGCCGGCCATCAGGCCGTAGAGATAGGCGCGGCCGACCAGGGTGCTGTCCGCGCCGAGGGCCAGCGCAGCCGCGATGTCGCCGCCCGACCGGATCCCGGAGTCGAGGATGATCTCAACGGTGGGCCCAAGAGCCGCGCGCACCTGCGGCAGTAGCGCGAGCGGCACCGGCGCACGATCCAGTTGTCGCCCACCGTGATTGGACAGCACGATTGCATCGGCGCCAGCAGCGACGACCGACTCGGCATCGGCTACAGTCTGGATTCCCTTGACAATCAACGGCTTTCGCCAATGCTGACGCACCCAGTCGAGATCCGCGAGCGTCATGGTCGGATCGAAGAGAGCATTGAGCTTCTCGCCGATCGTGCCGTCCCAGCCCGCAAGCGCAGCGAAGTCGATGGCCTCGGTCGTCAGCACGTCAAACCACCACGCCGGATGGGTGGCGATGTCGGCGAGAGTCCGGGCACTCAGCGCCGGCGGCACCGACAAGCCGTTGCGCGAGTCGCGGTGCCGGGCTCCCGCCACCGGCACGTCGACGGTCAGGACGAGCGCCTCGTAGCCCGCCGCATCCGCCCGCGCCATGAGGTCTTCGGCGGCGGCCCGGTCGCGCCACACATAGAGCTGGAACCACAACCGGGCGCCCACGGGGGCAGCCGCCGCGACGGCTTCGGGGGTCGACGTGCCGAGTGTGGAGACGGCATACGGTATGCCGTGCCGCCCCGCCACCCGCGCGACCGCCACCTCGCCGGCCTGATGCATGAGCCGGGTGAACCCCGTCGGGGCAAACCCGTATGGCACACCGGCGGGGCGCCCGAGGATGGTCGTGTCGGTGGACAGGCCGGAGACGTCGCGAAGGATCTGCGGCTGGAACTCGACCGCCTCGTAGGCGGCCCGGGCTCGGTGCAGTGAGGTCTCGCTCTCGGCTGCCCCGTCGACGTAGTCAAAGACCGCCCGCGGGGCGCGTCGCCGGGCGAGCCGGGCCACGTCGGCGATGGTGAGCGCCTGCGCGAGCCGCCGCCGGGTGGCGTTGAGGTCCGGGCGGCGGACGCCGATCATCGGTTTGAGGTCGTTCCACCGGGGCAATTGCCGCTGAGTCATGGGGTCCACTCTGGCCCACTTCGGCGTCGGGCGGGAGCCCTGCGCGGGCGCAATCTGGGAGCGGCCGAGCCGGATTGCCGCACGACCGGCAACGATTTTGCCGGTCGTCCGATCCTCCCCTATGCTTGCCGGGTCCTCAACGGATCCGAGCATCAGTGTCCGGGCAAGACTGACAGTCATGACTGGCCGTCACGACTGGCGGTCACGACTGGCGGCGAGGATCCGAGGCAACCCGGGTCCCCATCGTCTAGCGGCCCAGGACTCCGCCCTTTCACGGCGGCAGCACGGGTTCGAATCCCGTTGGGGATACGCAGTTGCAGCATCGGTCTTGCACCGCAAGGCCCCGTAGCGCAGTTGGTTAGCGCGCCGCCCTGTCACGGCGGAGGTCGCGGGTTCGAGTCCCGTCGGGGTCGCCAGCTTCTCTCACGAGGAGAAGCGCCGGGCCAGGTAGCTCAGTTGGTACGAGCGTCCGACTGAAAATCGGAAGGTCGGCGGTTCGACCCCGCCCCTGGCCACCAGCAACAACCACGCCGCAGGCGCGCCGCAACCCGGCCCTGCGGCGTTCGTGTGTGTGGAGCACCTCGTGAGCTGGAGGAGTCGCACCTGAACCGCCCTTGGGGAGCTGCCCGCGACCGCCGCTTGCGGCTGAGGTAGGTTCGGTTCGTTGCGCCCCTCAGGGGAGTCATCACCAGGGGGAGGAACTCTCGAATGCTCGAAGGCAGCCGATGGACCACGCGGCGGTCGATCCGAGGCGCCCTCGGACTCATCGCCGTCGCCACGTTCGCAACTGGCTGTGGCGCTTTCCCAACCCCGACCACAACGACGGTGACCCAAACCGCCACCGTCGCTAGGACGGTCACCAGCACCGCGACAACGACGGTCACGGCGCCCGCACCAGTCACTGCAGTCCAGACCCAATCCGCCCAGTCCGCCAAGATCAAGGTGCCCAGTGCGGTCGGGAAGGACTACCAGTCCGCCCAAGACCTGTGGCGTGGACTGGGCCTTGTCGTCGGCGTGGCAAAGGACGCAACGGGTGCCCACCGCATCCCGATTCTTGACTCGAACTGGGTCGTGGTGTCGCAGGAACCGGCAGCAGGAACTGAAGTAGCTCAGGGGACCGTCATCACTGCGACTGTGAAGAAGTACAGCGACGACTGACCTCTCACCGAGCTGGGGTAGCGCTCGACTCCTCGTGTCCACGGCACACCATCTGGTATGCCGTGGCATCGCGCAACGGTTCGGCGACCAGCGGGATCCAGCGACAGGATGCGCCGGACGAGCCGGGTGGGCTTCGGCGAGGCCAACACCGACCCACCGAGCAGCGCCTTGACCTCGGCCACGGCCTCATCGCTGGACCCCACTTCAGGCGAGAGCCACACGGTCCGCAGCTTCTTGGTGCGCCCCTCGCGCCACCAGTCCCTCTCGAAGACGTCCACCCCGGGCCATCGCGGCCGCGCGGCGCACGGCATGCGGTGCACCCCGCTGCGTGAAATGGCCGACCTTGTCGACTTCGCCCCGTAGGAAATGGGAGGCCCGCCGACCCGTCGACCAGTGGTGGGTCGGGTTGCGCACCGTGGCCAGCACCCTCGCCGAGCCACCACCACTGAGGTGATATCAATCGCTGCCCGAAGAACGATTTGTCTGGCGTGATGGGGGTCACACCGCTACGGTCGACCCACAGCAATCCTCCCAGCTGTCACGTCGACCGGACGGAGTGAGTCATGAGCACCGCCTCGCCACCCAGGCACCAACGCACCACCGGGATCTTCCGCACCAAGACCATCGAACAGTCGATCGCCGAGACAACCGAGGCCGAGTACGCGCTCAAGAAGCGCCTCAGCGCGCTCGACCTGACGGTCTTCGGCATCGGCGTCATCATCGGTGCGGGCATCTTCACGTTGACCGGCCGAGCGGCCGCGACCGTGGCCGGTCCGTCGATTGTCATCAGCTTCGTCATCGCCGCCATCGCGTGTGGCCTGGCTGCGCTCTGCTACGCCGAGTTCGCGTCGACCGTGCCGGTGAGTGGCTCGGCATACACCTTCTCGTATGCCACCCTCGGCGAGTTCGTCGCGTGGATCATCGGCTGGGACCTGCTCCTGGAACTCATGCTTGGAGCGAGCGTCGTGGCGCAGGGCTGGTCGGCTTACCTCGGGGTCTTCCTCGGTCACCTCGGCGTCACGATCCCCGAGAGCGTTGCCTATGGGTCGAGCTTCGACCTGCCGGCCCTGCTGCTGGTCGCAGTGCTCACCGCCCTGGTGGCTAAGGGCATCAAGGAGTCGATGCGCGTCAACCTCGTGCTCGTTGCGATCAAGCTCTTCGTCGTCCTGTTCGTCATCTTCGCGGGCATCGGCTTCATCAACACGAAGAACTACTCGCCGTTCATCCCGCCGGCTGTGCCCGCCGCCGAGGCCGGACACAACGTGTGGACCTCGCCGCTGCTGCAGACCATCTTCGGCATCCAGCCGACCACCTTCGGTGTCATGGGGATCTTCGCCGGCGCGTCGCTGGTGTTCTTCGCCTACATCGGTTTCGACGTCGTGGCCACCACTGCCGAAGAGGCCAAGAACCCGCAGCGTGACCTGCCCATCGGCATCATCGGCTCGCTGATCATCTGCACCCTGCTCTATGTCGCGGTCACCCTCGTCATCACCGGCATGCTCCCCTACAACGAGATCTCGGTGAAGGCCTCGCTCGCCACCGCCTTCGAGTCGGTGGGCAAGGGTGGCTATGCCACCCTCATCTCTGCCGGCGCGGTCGCCGGCCTCACGACCGTCGTCATGACCCTGCTCATCGGCGCCAGTCGGGTGGTCTTCGCGATGAGCCGCGACTGGCTACTGCCGAAGTGGCTGGGCACGACCAACCCCAAGACCGGCACCCCGGTCAAGATCACGGTCATCATCGGCGCGATCGTCGCCTGCATCGCCGCTTTCACCCCGATCGGCAAGCTCGAAGAAATGGTCAACATCGGCACGCTCTCGGCGTTCTGCCTGGTGTCGCTGTCGATCCCGGTGCTGCGGCGTCGCCGCCCTGACCTCAAGCGGGCCTTCCAGGTCCCGGGCAACCCGTTCATTCCGTATCTCGCGGCTGCCGCGTCGCTCTACCTCATGCTCACCCTCCCCGCCGAGACCTGGGTCCGGTTCTTCATCTGGATGATCATTGGCCTGGTCATCTACTTCCTCTACAGCAAGAACAACTCCCGGTTGGCCCGCGGTGCCCACGACATCCCCGCCCCGGACTTCTCGCACCCCGGCCCCCACTCGACGACGGGAGACTCACCGATCCACGACTCATAGCTCCGGCCGGTAGCCACGCCAGCGGTGCCGCCGAGTCGGCACCGCTGGCCTTCTCAAGATGGGTTGCCACCCCGCCGCCTGCTGGCGGCGGGGTGGCTCACTCTCGCCGTCGGCGCCTATCGTCGTCGGCATTGCCATCCCGGGCGACGTGGCCGAGCGCGCTGCTGCGATCCTCGGCCCCAGTGTGATCCCCGGCAGCCGCCTGAGACTGGGCGCACCGCGCAGGGCGGCTCCCTCACGAGGCCGGGTCAGGACGGGGTTCCACCCGGCGAGGTCGCCGCGGAGGAGTCCCACCACGCGGGCAGTTCGCGCCGCAGGATCTTGCCGTTGGCCGTGCGCGGCAACTCGGCCATGACGACGACGGCCCGCGGCACCTTGTAGGCCGCCAGGTGCTGCGCGGCATACGTGAGGATCGCCTGCCGGTATGCCGTCCGGTCACCGTCGTCTGCCGGCGCCACTGCGCCCACCCGGGGCACGACGAACGCCACGATGATCCGCACTCCGGGGCGGGCCTCGACCTCGGTCACCCCGACGTCGCCGACCCCCGGGGCGCCGGCAAGCACCCGCTCGACCTCCTGGGGCGAGACCCGGTAGCCCTGGGCGTTCATGACGTCGTCGGCTCGCCCGTGGTGGATGACATAGCCGTCGGGGTCCAGATGCGCGAGGTCGCCCCCCACGAACCACTCGCCGCGATAGGCCCGCGCATCTTCGTCGGGCCGCCGCCAATAGCCGAGCATGAGCCCCGGGTCGCTGCGATGCACCGCCAACAGGCCGGTCTCCCCCGCGGGCAGCGGCTCCGGCGGCCCGTCGGTCGGCAGGATGGCGACCCGTCGCCCCGGCTGCGGCCGACCGGGGGAACCCACCCGGGTCGGCACGTCCGGGCCGGCAGAGATGTAGGTCGAGATCTCGCTCATCCCGAGGGCTTCGTAGAGCGGCCGGCCGGTCTGCGCCACCCAGGCGGCATGCAACTCCGGACTGAGCGCCTCACCCGCCGTGAGCCCATGCCGCAGGGTCGCCAGATCGACCCCGTCGACGCCGTGGTGGGCCAGCAGTTGGCGATAGACACCGGGCACGGCAGCGAAAATCGTTGCGCTGCACCGCTCGATCAGGCGCCCCCACACCGACGGATCCTTCGGACCGTTGTAGATCGCCCCGGTTGCGCCGTTGGCCCAGGGATCGGTGAGCCCCACCCCGAGGGTGTAGGTCCAGTTGAAGGCCCCCGCGTGCAGCAGCGTGTCTCCCGGACCGACCCCGAGCCACCCGGCATACATGGGCCGTCGCCCCCACGCGGAGCGGTGCGCGTGCAGCACCCCCTTGGGCTCGCCCGTGGTGCCGGAGGTGTAGACGAGGAAGGCGGGCTCTTCCGGCGAAGCCATCCGGTATGCCGTCGGGTCGGCATCGCGCAGCCAGCCGACGATCTGCGCGGGCCCGACGGCGCGCACCCCAGCCGGGAGGGCAGCGGCCAGCTCTGGGGCGACGGCGACGAGCGCCGGCTCGGCGTCGCCCACGACGAACGCAACCTCGTCGGCGGTGAGCATCGAGGACGTGGGCACGGCGACGATGCCGGCGGCCATCGCGCCAAAGAACAGCAGAGCGGCGTCGCTGGTGTTGCCCAGTCGCAGGAGCACCCGCTCGCCGGGCCGCACCCCCTCCGCGAGCAACCCCGCGGCCACCTGGCGCACCGCCACGTCGAGCCGCCCGAAGGTCCACTGCTCGGCCTCCGCCAAGGGCGCGTCGGCGTCGTGGATGACGATGAGTCCGACCCGGTCGGGCGGGCGCTGGGGTGCCGGCGCGAGGCAGTATGCCGTGAGGTTGAACGGCTCCGGCGCGTCGGCACGGGGCGGCTGCGACTGCGGCTGCGGCGACACCTGCGCGATCCTGCTTCAGCTGGTGAGGAAGTCGAGCACCAGACGGTTGAACGCCGCGGCGTGCTCGATCTGGGTCCAGTGCCCGCAGCGACCGAAGACGTGCAGGCGGGCGTCATCGATGAGTTGCAGGAATCGATAAGCGTTGTCCAACGGAATGACCTGGTCGTCGCGGCCATGGACGATGAGGGTGGGTTGGCGCAGCTCGCGGATCTGGTCTTCGGGGGTGGCCAACCCGTCGACACCCTGCTGTCGGGGAGCGGGGAACATCGCCGAGAACGACTCCTGGAACCCTGGGCGGATTGAGGCGGCGTAACGCAGTTGGGCCAACTCGTCGCTGACCAGCGAACGGTCGTAGGCGAAGATGTCGAGCAATGCGCGCATCGCCGCCAGGGATGGCTCATACCCCCAGACGGCGTCGAGTCCGGGCGTGATCGGGAAGGACACTCCGCAGGCGCCCATGAGGACCAGCTTGGACACCCGGTCGGGGTGATGCACGGCCATCGAGACCGCGAGACCGCCACCGAAGGAGTTGCCGACGATGGCGAAACGCTCCAGGCCGAGAGCATCGGCCACCCCGATGAGGTGCCGCCGCCAGGACTGCAGGCCATAGGCGAAGCCCTCCGGCCGATCGGTGAACCCGAAGCCGACGATGTCGGGGGCGATGACGTCGAGCCGCTGCGCGAGGTCGGGGATGGTCAACCGCCAGTTGGCCCAGGCGCTGACCCCGGGACCGGAGCCGTGGATGAGCAGGACCGGGTCTCCCGCGCCCGAGCGGTGGTAGTTGGTCCGGATGCCCGCAGCGACGATGCTCTGGCCGATCTCGGGATTGTCCATGCCTTAGCGCGCCTCGCTGGGTGGTGCCGAGTCGACCACCTGGTCGGGCGCCTCCTCGCGGTCGATGGTGGCTCGAGCCTCCGCGACGAGCTCGACGACTTCCTCTTGGGTCGGGACCTCACCGTCGTCGTCCTGCAGCGCGGACAGCTCGGGCATGAGCTCGTGTTGGCGCCGCAACGAATCGATGATGGCCAGCGCGGCCGCGGTGACCGGGATGCCGATCAGCGCCCCTACCGGGCCGAACAAGCCCACCCCGACGAACACCGCGGCCAGCGCCACCGCCGGATGGATGTCCATCGTCTTGTTGCTCACCTTGGGGGTGAACCAGTAGCTCTCGATCTGCTGGAAGATCGTCGCGAAGATGACGATGTAGACAACCTTGATCGGCTGATCCAACAGGGTGAACAGGGCCGGGAGGATTACCCCGATGTAGGTGCCGATGATCGGCACGAACTGGCCGACCACGCCGGCGAGGACGCCCAGCGGCAGCCAGAACGGGATCTGGATCGCCCAGAAGAACAGGCAATGGAACAGCGCCGACAGCAGGGCGAGGATGAGCTTGGAGACGACATAGCCACCGGTCTTGTCCACGGTGATGGTCCAGATGGTCAGCAGCACCGGCTGGTAACGCCGCGGCAGCCAGGACCCGATCACCTGCCGCAGCCGGATGCTGTCGGCGGACAGGTAGTAGGCGAAAACGAGGATCGTCACCAACTGCGCGAAGACCGTCAGCGCCGTGCCGAAAACGCCGAGCAGCCCCCCGCCGTATTGCTGCGCCAGCTGAGCCACCCGCTCGGGGGTGAGCTGGAGGTTGGCATAGATCTGGTCGATGTTGAACGACGTGTCGAAGGTCTGGTTGACCCATTGCACGGCCTGGCTCACGGCGCCGGGGAAAGCCTCCTTGAGCTGCTGAGCCTGGCCGACGAAGACCTGCCCGAACAACGCGCCCACGCCGAGGGAGAGCAGCATCATGCCGAACAGCACGATCCCCGAGGCTGCCCCCCGTTTGACCCCTGACCGGATCAGCCACGCGACCATCGGCTCCATGGCGATCGACAGCAGCCACGCGAGCAGCAACAGGAACAGGAAGGAGCTGAGGGCATGGAAAGCCCACACCAGGACCATGACGCTCACGGCCGCCGTGACGAGCACCGTCACGAGCCGTCGGACACTCCCGGACGCGAGCCCGATCCACAACGGACGGCGCTCGAGATCTCCTGACCCCGATGCAGACGGGTATGCGGTGCGGGCCCGGCCCGTGGGTTCACTCACGGGCCCACTCTAGGCGTCGCCCCCGACAACCGTCAGGGTCAGCCAGGGAGCAGGCAGGCGCAACCCCGATGGTGCACGGCATACCCCGCGCAGCAGGCTGAGGACATCAGCCGGACGCGCAGCGGACTGCAGTGCGCCGGGCAGCACAACTCACCGAGAGGCACGCCATGAACGCCATCCACACCGCATTCGCGGACCAGGGGTTGACCCGACCCAAGGACGGACGCCTGTTGGCCGGCGTGTGCGCCGGCATCGCCCGTCGCTTCGGCTGGGATCCCTGGCTGGTGCGCATCCTTGTCGTGACACTGATGGTCGCACTTCCGGGGTCGCAACTACTCGCTTACCCGATTGCCTGGGCTCTCATGCCCGAAGACTCGAGCGCCCCCTTGAGCGCTCCCGTCCCCAACCCGTGGCAGACCCCTACGGCCACCACGGCATACCCCGCGTCGCCCCAGGATTCATCCGAATCCCAGAGCGACGCGCGGCGTTGATGTCTCTAGGACTCACCCGCAAGCAGGCGGTGGACCTCGGCGCTGCGATAGCGCCGATGCCCCCCCAGCGTGCGGATGGCCGTGAGCTTCCCTGCTTTGGCCCAGCGAGTTACCGTCTTCGGATCTACGCGAAACAGCGCAGCTACCTCCCCTGGAGTTAGCAGGCTCTCGCGCTCGTCCCCCTGTGACGTCATCTCGTCAGCACCCCCTTCAGTGCAACGGAAATCCGCCGTCTTGCCCCAGACGGCGGTCTTCACACTCTGCCATGAGTTGGGGCGATCTGCATAGATTTGTGGCCTTCGGGGCCGAATGGCGGACACTGCACGGCGTGTCGTGAGCGAAACGGGAGCCCTGGCGGTGCCCTGTGAGCTCTCGGGTGGCCAATCACTCGACATGACCGGGGCCTCACCCGGGGCCTCACCCGGGGCATGGCCGGCGCATCGGAGAGGCATCGGAGGGCACCTGACGGGCCGCCTCGTCCGGCCGTGGCGGACAGAACGTCCGTCGTCAGGTAGCGTTGCCCTCACGATTACACACATTTCCCGGGGCCGCTCCGCGGCGACCCGATGACCGTCGGAGGTTCCAGACGGGCAACGGGCCTGGCGATGCCGCCCCGGCAGACGCATGAGGGGGTCACGCCATGGGGCGCGGCCGGGCCAAAGCCAAGCAGACCAAGGTTGCCCGGGAGCTCAAGTACAACGCTCCCAACACCGACCTGAGCGCGCTTGAGCGCGAACTGCACAGTGCGACCTTCCGATCAGGGTTCGCAGCCGTCGAGGCTGACGATGCCGACGATGACGAGGAGGACGAGTGGGCGACGGAGGACGACTCCGACACCGACTCGGTGTACGACGACTACGGGAAGTGGGCATCGGGGCAGCGATGAGCTGACCAGCCTCCTGCCGACCTCACTGCGTCTCTCGCGACGCCACCGGGCTGTTCCGCAGCCACATCGGGCGCTTTGTCGCGCCCGGATGCCGGGTGAGCCGGCTCAGCGCGCGGGCTGCCGCTGAGCCGGCTCAGCGCGCCGGCTCAGCGGGCGAATTCCCCGACGACCTGGACGCTGCCGCCGTCGACCCCCTTGGCACCATGCACCACCTCGTATGCCGGGTCGACCGGTGCGTTCTCGGCGCCGGTGACCTCGCCGAGCCGCCACGCCGCGATGCCGCGCGACCGGCATACCTCAATCGCCGCGTCGGCCTGCGTCGCCGGCAGTACGGCGACAAAACCCACCCCCATGTTGAGGGTGCGTTCCAGGTCGAGGGCCGGGACCCGGCCGAGCTCACCGATGGTGCGGAACACCGCGGGAGGGGACCACGTCGCGCGGTCGACGCGCGCGAAGACGCCCTGCGGGAGCACCCGCGCGAGGTTGGCCGCGAGCCCGCCGCCCGTGACGTGGCTGAGCGCGTGGATGTCGATGCCCGGGGTGCGGATCAGCACGAGCAGGTCTGCGGCGTAGACCCGTGTGGGCGTGAGGAGCTCCTCGCCGAGGGTGTGCCCGAACTCGGCGACGTGCCGGTCGAGCGACCACCCGGCGGCGGCGATGACGCGGCGCACCAGGGAGAAGCCGTTGGAGTGCAGCCCCGAGGAGGCCAATGCGATGACCGCGTCGCCGGGCTGCACCCGGTGCGGACCGATGATGTCGGCGTAGTCGACGACGCCGGTGGCTGCGCCGGCGACGTCGTATTCCTGCGGCTCCAACAGCCCGGGGTGCTCGGCGGTCTCACCACCGACGAGGGCCACGCCGGCTTGCGCACACGCTGCCGCGATCCCCGAGACGATGGCCGCGATGCGCTCGGGCACCACCTTGCCCGTGGCGATGTAGTCGGTCATGAACAGCGGCTCGGCTCCGCAGACGACGATGTCGTCGACGACCATGCCGACCAGGTCGAAGCCGATCGTGTCGTGGCGATCCAGGGCCTGGGCAATGGCGACCTTGGTGCCGACGCCATCGGTCGAGGTCGCGAGCACCGGGCGAGCCATCCGCGCGAGCGCGCTGGCGTCGAAGAGCCCGGCGAAGCCGCCCAGACCACCGAGCACCTCCGGCCGTTGGGCCCGGCGCACCGCCTCCTTCATCAGCTCGACGGCCTTGTCGCCGGCCTCGACATCGACTCCTGCCGCGGCATACGTGATGGGGCCTTGCACCTGATCGCCAGTCACGCAAGCCACTGTATGCCGTGCCCGTCAGGGCAAGCGCAGCGCGTTCTCGGCACCGCCGGAGACTCCGAGCGAGACGCCCTCGACGTCGCGGACGAAACCGCCCGGTTCGGGATCGATGTGGCGCTTCGACGGCGACAAATCGACCGGCAGGGTCTCGAACAGGTGCTTGCCGATCCGGCCGTCCTCGGGCAAGGGCACGGGATAGGAGCCGGTGAAGCAGGCCGTGCACAACCGTTCGGCGCCTTGCTCGGTCGCGTCGATCATCCCGTCGAGGGAGATATAGCCCAGCGAGTCGGCCCCGATCGAGGCGCGGATCTCCTCGACCCCCAGGCCGGTGGCGATGAGCTCGGCCCGGGTGGCGAAGTCGATGCCGTAGAAGCACGGCCAGTGGACCGGTGGCGAGGAGATCCGCACGTGCACCTCAGCGGCCCCGGCCTCACGCAACATCCGCACCTGGGCCCGCTGGGTGTTGCCCCGCACGATCGAATCGTCCACGACGACAAGGCGTTTGCCCTTGATGGTGTGGGCGAGGGGGTTGAGCTTGAGCCGAATGCCCAACTGCCGCAAGGTCTGTGAGGGCTGGATGAAGGTCCGCCCGACGTAGGCGTTCTTGACGAAGCCCTGCCCGAACGGGATTCCGGACTGCTGCGCATAACCGACGGCTGCCGGCACCCCCGAGTCGGGCACGCCGATGACGAGGTCGGCCTCGACCGGGTGCTCGATGGCCAGCCGGGCGCCCATCGCGACCCGCGCCTCGTGGACCACGCGACCGCGGATGACGGCGTCCGGCCGGGCCAGGTAGACGTATTCGAAGATGCAGCCCTTCGGCTCAGGCTCGGCGAAATGGTGCGACCGCAGCCCGTCCTCGTCGATGACGAGCATCTCACCGGGTTCGATCTCACGGATGACCGCGGCGCCGACGGTCTGCAGCGCGGCGGTCTCCGAGGCGATGACCCAGCCGCGGTCAAGGCGGCCCAGCGCGAGCGGACGGATCCCATGCCGGTCGCGGGCGGCATACAGGCTGTGTTCGTCCATGAAGACGAAACAGAAGGCGCCCTGCAACCGCGGCAGCACGTCGAGCGCGGTTGCTTCCAGCGACCGGTCGGGGTCGGACAGCAGCGCGGTGACCAGGGCCGTGTCGGTGGTGTTGCCGCGACCGAGTTCGCCGGGGTGCCGGTCGGGGTCGCCGTGCCGCTCAGCGACGAGCTCGCGCAACTCGGCGGAGTTGATGAGGTTGCCGTTGTGGGCCAGGGCCACCGTCGTCGTGTCGGTGCCGCCGAGGGTGGGCTGGGCGTTCTGCCAGGTCGAGCCGCCAGTCGTGGAGTAGCGACAGTGCCCGATCGCCACATGGCCGGTGAGCGACGCCAGCGCACCCTCGTCGAAGACCTGGCTGACCAGCCCCATGTCCTTGTAAACGAGCACCTTTTGGCCGTCACCGGTCGCGATGCCGGCCGACTCCTGACCGCGGTGCTGGAGGGCATACAGCCCGAAGTAGGTGAGCTTGGCGACTTCCTCGCCCGGCGCCCACACGCCGAAGACCCCACAGGCGTCCTGCGGTGCCTTCTCCCCCGGCAGGAGGTCGTGGGTCAGTTTCCCGTCGCCGCGTGCCACGGGCGCGATTCTCCCACAGGTATGCCGTGCCACTCTGGCCCTACCCCTCTGGCGTTGCCGCTCATGGCCGTGTCGCTGCGGCTCGCCCTCAGCCGCTCAGGTGGCGCGGCGGTCGGCGACGACGTAGGCGATCGCGCCGAGTAGGGTGCCGAGCAGGACCCCGATGGTGCCGAAATAGCCGAGCACCGACGTGACGGAGTAGCCGGGGATCCGGTCGCCGGTCACCGCGAGCAGCCCACCGACGGCGAAACCGAGCACCGCGCCGGCCAACAGGAACGGGACCAGGCGCGGACTGCGGCGGAGCTTGGTGTTCACGGAGTCAAGGGTAAGGGCAGCCATTGGTCCAACGCCGCCCGCTCCCCCGAGGCCGTGACTCGACCGGAGGCCAGCGCGTCGTCCCACGACAGCTGCCCGGTCGCGACGTCCAGCCAGGTCACCGGGTCGGTCTCGACGACCGACGGCGGGGTGCCGCGACGGTGAACCGGCCCAGCGATGCACTGCACCGCGGCATACGGAGGCACCCGCACCTCGACCGAACGACCGGGCGCGCGCGTCGCCAGTTCCTCGAGGGTGAACCGCACGGCGGTGGCGACCGCCTCCCGGGGCGCCTGCGCGAACCCGGCCACACGGCATACCTGCAGGGCGGCTAGGCCGGCGGTTGGGGAAGTGCGGCGGCGGGGAGGCACCCCCTCATGGTGTCACCCGGCGCGGACGCGAGAGACTGGGCCTATGCGTGCAACGACGATCCATGGCGCCTTCGACATCCGCGTGACCGACGTGCCCGACCCGGAAGTGCTGCGGCCGACCGACGCCCTCGTGGAGGTCAGCGCGAGTTGCGTGTGCGGCTCGGACCTGTGGCCCTACCGCGGGATCAACGAGGTGCGGCCGGGGTCGCGGATCGGGCACGAGTTCGTCGGGATCGTGCGCGACGTGGGGTCGGAGGTGACGACGGTGCGGCCGGGTGAGTTCGTCATTGCGCCCTTCGTGTGGGCGGACAACAGCTGCCGGGTATGCCGGGCCGGCATCAACACCTCGTGCGAGAACGGCGGCTGGTGGGGCGCACGCGACCGGGAGAAGCTGCCGGTGGACGGCGGCCAAGGCCAATGGGTGCGCGTGCCGCTGGCCGACGGCACGCTGGTGTCGACGCCGGCCGTGCCGGACGACTCGATGCTGCCGGACCTGTTGACCCTGTCCGATGTCATGGGCACCGGCTGGCACTGCGCACGCGGCGCCTCGGTCGGGACCGGCGACACGGTCGCGGTCATCGGCGACGGTGCGGTGGGGCTGTGCGCCGTGTTGTCGGCGCGGCTCATGGGCGCGGGGACGATCATCGCGATGTCACGGCATACCGCCCGGCAGGAGATCGCGACCGAGTTCGGCGCGACCCACATCGTCCCCGAGCGTGGTGCGGACGGCATCGCGCGCGTCCTGGAGATCACCGACGGGCTCGGCGTCGACGCGGCGCTGGAGTGCGTCGGCACCGACGAGGCCATGCAGACCGCGATCGCGGTCGCGCGGCCGGGTGGACGGATCGGATATGTCGGTGTCCCACACGGGATCGTGCTGCCGATGGAGACGATGTTTGGGCGCAACCTGCGGCTCGGCGGTGGAGTGGCTCCGGTGCGGCAATACCTGCCGGCCCTGCGTGACCTCGTGCTGGCCGGCGAGATCCACCCCGGCCGGGTCTTCGACCTCACCGTGCCGCTCGAGGAGATCCCCGAGGCGTATGCCGCGATGGACCAGCGCCGCGCGGTCAAGGTGATGGTGCTGCCGTGAACGCCGCCGGTGAGATCGCCGGCGCCCTGATCGCGCTGGCCTGGCTCGTCATGGGTTGGTGGATGGTCGCGGTCGGGCGACGTCGCTCAGGCGCGGCGGCGGCGTGGCTGCCGATCGTCGGAACGATCGTCGACAAACACGGCGACACCGAAGGTCTGCTGCTGCGCAACCCGCACGTGCGCTATGTCGCCCCCGACGGGTCGGAGCACGAGGTGCCGAGCAAGTCACGCGGCGATATCTGGTCGCCTGGGCAGCCGGTCGACATCATGGTCAATCCCGCCGAGCCCGGGCAGGCGATCCTCGCCACCCACGCGGGCCGAGCCCAGGTCTATCTGGTCGTCGGGTGGTTCATCATCGTGGTCGCCCTGCTGACCTTCATCGGGGCGGCGCTGCTGGCCTGGGCGACACCCCATTAGCCGGATCGACCCGAGGCCGGGTCGTGGGGCGAATCGGTCTGTCTCGGAGGGACTTTCGTCCGGCCGGGTGCGTTTCGACGAGGACGATCGCGGTGGGGTGACGGTCGTCGTCGACGGTCAGCCGCAGTCCTATGTGGCGCTCGACGATCCGCTGCTGCTGGCCTTCGACTATGTCGAGCACCTGGCCCTCGCAATCGACGCGTGGTCCGGCGCGGCAGCCGGGTCTGGGGCCGGGTCTGGGGCCGGGTCTGGGGCCGGGTCTGGGGCCGGGGCCGGGTCTGGGGCCGGCGGGACGCTGCGCGTCACCCATGTCGGCGGCGCCGGCTTGACCTTGGCCCGTTGGATCGCGGTGACCCGGCCCGGCTCGCCCCAGATCGTGTTCGAACCCGACGAGGAGCTCACCGCCGCCGTCCGCAGCCGGTTGCCGCTGCGGCGCGGACATCGAGTGCGGGTGCGCCCGGTCGACGGACGGTCTGGCATCCGTGCCCTTGCCGACGGCAGCGCGGATGTCGTCGTGCTCGATGCCTATGCCGATGGCCGGGTGCCCGCCGACCTCGTGTCGGTCGAGTTCTTCGAGCAGGTATGCCGGGTGCTCACCTCCGGCGGGTTGTGTGTGGCCAATCTCGCCGACGAGCCGGGCTTGCGCCATGCCGCGCGCGTCGTCGCCGCGATGGGCGCGAGTGATTTGGGCGAAGTGGTCCTCATCGCCGGCCATGAGGTGCTCAAGGGCCGACGCTTCGGCAATGTCGTGGTTGCGGCCGTGCGCGCTGGACCGGCCCCGACCACCGTCGCGAATGCGAGCCAGGTGGTGAGTGCGGGCCAGTCCCCAGCCGCGGGCCAGGGCGCCAGTGCGGTTGGAGGACCGGGCACGGGCTGGCGGGCCGAGCGCTCGACTGCGGGGCTGGCCGGGCTGCGGAGGCGGGTGGCGAGCGCGAGCCGGCCCACCGGCATACGGGCCGGTGTCGAGGTGACCCGCTGGCTGGCGGGCGCGCGTCCCTGGACCGACGCCGACGCCGCGCCGTCCCCCGAACCACCCGACCCCGGGGCCTGGCGGCTGCGCTGACTCCCCTGCGGCGCTCGTTCGTGTCGAAGCGTCGAGCTGGGCCCCGTGACATGAGCCAATTGGCTGCTTCACGACGGCCGAAGCCGCGAAATGGCTCATGTCACGGCGTCGAGGGCCTCGGGCTCGCACCGAGTGCACCGCGGGGCTTGCCCACCGGCATACGGGCCGGTGTCGAGGTGACTCGCTGGAGGGCGAGCCCTCTCCCTGCCGAAGCGTCGAGCTGGGCCCCGTGACATGAGCCAATTGACTGCTTCACGTCGGCCGAAGCCGCGAAATGGCTCATGTCACGCCATCGAGAGCCTCGGGCTCGCAGCGGCAGCACCGAGCGCACCATGGAGACGGCCCACGAAAGCGGCCTTGGCCTCCCGGGACGCCAAGTCGGCCGCCGTCATGAGGATGACCTTCCAGCCCAAGTCCCGAAGTCGCTCGAGTCGCCCGATATCCGCTCGCCACTGCCACTTGTCGACCCGGTGGTGATCGCCTTGGTACTCCACGATGACGCGCGCGCGACGCCACACGAAGTCGGCGATCGCAACCCACTCGCCATCGTCATCGATCGTTGCGTTGAGTTCCGGCTCCGGCAGTCCGGCTTCCAAGAAGCACAGCCGCGCCCGGGTTTCCATCGGGGATCGACTTCCCTCGCGGACCAGAGCAAGCGCGGTCCGAGCGCGGCACGCACCGCGCGACCCAGACCTGCGCCGCACTTCCTCGGCGAGCCTGGCGAGCGCGGTTCGCCCCATCCGCACGTCGTCGGGCCCTGAGCTGCGGGCAGCGATCGCGTCCCCGATGATCACGGCGGCGTCCCGATCAAGGTAGGCAGCGAGATCGCACCACGTGGCAAAGGGATCCACGACCGGCATACCGAAGCAGAAGATGACGCCGCGACGTTCTAGCCCCAGGTGACCCCGAACTTCAGGACGCCGCACCGGGGAACTGCCTTGGGGCCGGATGACCGACAGGGGCAGGCCGGGGTGCCACGCCTCGGGCACTGGTAAGCCGACGAGTTCGGCAGCAGTCTCACGGCTCCACGCCCACGGTTGAGGCAGCACCAGCGCGAGTGCGCGCGCTGCTTGAGCGAGCGTCTGCGGTTGGCCGGGGGTGCGCAGTCCGAACGCGGCAGGGTGCAGGCTGGGGTGTCGCAAGCGGCCTCGCGACACCCCTGCTCGGAGGCCCGTGGCCACGCTGAAGGGCATCCCGGTCAAGGCCCGCGGGAGTGGCTGAAGTGGTGCCGGCATACCCGAATCGTCGCGCCGGACGGCCGGCGAGCCCCGTGGTCATCCACAGGCGGCTCGGCAGACCTCGCGACATGAGCCAATTGGCTGTTTCCGGCCGGCTGATGCCACGAAATGGCTCATGTCACGCCGGCTGCGGGTCGCCGCGCAGAGCATCGTGCTCCGGTGGCGCCCGCACCGCTCGGTCAGAGCGGGTGGTCGCCCTTGATGACGAAGTAGGAACCGCGGATCACGCCGGCGAGCTTGGACTTCTGCCGGGCCCACTTGAAGGCGGACAACTCGGCGGGTGGCTCCATTCCCTCGGCGAGCTTGAAACCCACCGCGCGCTTGCCGCCGGCCTCCCGCGTCCACAACACATTGACACCCAGGCCCGACTCATAGAACACGTGCACCCAATGGATGCCCTCGACCTCCGACACGGCGACCTGCAGCGGTCGCGCGGCGATGACGATGCCCCGCTCGTCGGCCAGGATCCGCTCTACCCACGCCAGCGTGGCGGCCGCGTCGGTGGCCGCGTCGACGGTGAACACGTGGCCGTACTTCGTGTGGAAATACCTGGCCTCGTTGGCTCGCAGCCCGGCCAGCGCGTCGGCCACCGGGGAACTCTCCAGGCCGGCCGTCGAGACGTGCGTGAAGTCCACGGGGGTGCTCATGGCTCAGGAGGCTACCTCGGCTCAGGCACCGGAGGGCGATGCAGCCAGCGGCGAGCACCATGAGCCAGCGACATGAGCCAAATGGCTGCTTCCCGGCACCCGAAGCAGCGAAATGGCTCAGGTCACGGGCCGGGGATCGTCCGGCACCAGGCGGTCGGCCACGGCCGGCAGTCCGCTCAGCTCGTCGACGAGGGTGACCGCTGCCCCGTCGACCTGGCCCGGACGGGAGACCGCACCGACGAAGCCGACACACGGCATACCGGCGGCGAGCGCCGCTGCGACCCCGTGATGCGAGTCCTCGACCACCACACACCGTGCGGGCGGCACCCCCATCTGCGCCGCCGCGAGGCGGAAGAGATCCGGCGCCGGCTTGCCCACCGATACATCGGCCGCAGTGAAGATCTGCTCGTCGGTGAACCATCCGTCCAGGCCACAGCGGCGCAGCTTGCGCCAGGTCCGCTCGCGCCGGCCGCTGGTGGCCACGCATACCAGCCACCCCTCGGCGACCAGCCGGGCCAAGGCCTGGGCGACGCCGGGCACGGCTTCGAGTTCTGTGTCGAACACCGTGCCGTAGACCTCGCCCCACCGCTGAATCCAGTCGGCCGGCACCGGCCGTCCGATGACCGACTCAATGTCAGCCAGGGCATCGGCCTCCGATCGGCCAAGGTGGCGCTCGATGACTTCATCGCGGGTGATCGGCCAGCCCAACTCAGCGATGGCCCGCACGTCAATCTCGACGGCGAGCCGCTCGCTGTCCACGAGCACCCCGTCACAGTCGAAGACGACCAGCCGCGGCTGCGGCGCGCTCACCCGATCCACCCGCGGGCGTTGCGGAACATCCGCAGCCATGGGCTGAACTCGCCCTGCCCGGCCGGCGCCCACGACCACTGCACCGACCGCAGCACCCGTTCGGGGTGGGGCATGAGGGCGGTGAACCGCCCGTCCGCCGTGGTCACGGCGGTGAGCCCGTCCGGGCTGCCGTTGGGATTGGCCGGGTATGCCGTGGCGACGCGACCGGCGTTGTCGACGAATCGCATCGCCCGCAGCACCGCCTCCGCATCACCACGCTGCGAGAAGTCGGCCAGCCCCTCGCCGTGCGACACCGCGATGGGAAGCCGCGATCCGGCCATCCCGGCCAGGAAGATCGACGGGCTGTCGAGGATCTCGACCATCGACAACCGGGCCTCGAACTGCTCGCTGCGGTTGCGGGTGAACCGCGGCCAGGCCTGGGCACCCGGGATGTGGTCGGCGAGGGCGGCCAGCATCTGGCAGCCATTGCAGATGCCCAGCGCGAAGGTGTCGCCGCGGTGGAAGAACTCGTGGAACTGCTCGCGCAGCGCCGGGTTGAAGAGCACCGAGCGGGCCCACCCCTCGCCGGCGCCGAGCGTGTCGCCATACGAAAAGCCGCCGCAGGCAACGAAACCCACGACATCGCCGAGCCGCGCACGACCGGTTTGCAGGTCGGTCATGTGCACGTCGTAGGTCTGGAACCCGGCCCGGTCGAAGGCGAAGCTCGTCTCCACGTGTGAGTTGACCCCCTGCTCGCGCAGGATGGCAACCTTGGGCCGCGTGCGCAGCAGCGCGGGGGCGACCGGTCGCTGCAGTTCGGCTGAGTCGAACGACAACCGCACGTGCAGCCCCGGATCCTCCTGGGCCCCCACACCGGCGTGCTCCTGGTCGGCGCACTCGGGATTGTCGCGCAGCGCGCCGATCCGCCAGCTCACCTCGTCCCACGCCTGCGCCAGCTCGCGCACCGGCTCGGCCAGCAGGGTCTGCCGCCCGGCGGTGACGGTCACCGTGTGGTCGCCGGTCGGAGCGCCGAGCAGGTGGGTGCACTCGCCCAGCCCGTATGCCGTGAACGTCGCCATCGCAGCGCCCACGTCCGCTGCGGCGACCTCGACCACGATGCCGAGCTCCTCGGCGAACAGCGCACGCAGAGAAGCGAATTCGTCACCGGGGTCGACGGCCTCAGCGGCCAGCAGCGACGACAGGTCGACCGACACACCGGTGTTGCCGGCGAACGCCATCTCGCACAGGGTCGCCCACAGCCCACCGTCGGAACGGTCGTGATAGGCCAACAGCTTTCCCACCGAACGCAATTGGTTGACGGCGTCAACGAGCCGCCGCAGGTCGGCCACGTCGTCGAGGTCGGGCACCGCCCCACCGAAATCGGTGCCACCGTCGACCACCTGGGCCAGAATCGACCCCCCGATCCGGTCGCGGCCCCGGCCGAGGTCGACCAGCAGCAACGCCGTGTCGCCAGCGGCAGTCACACCCGCGCGAGCCGAACCAGCTCCCCTCGAACCCGCCGTCGTCGAACCCGCGTCACCCCGATCCCGCGCGGCATCGCGAGCCCGCGCGCCCAACACGGGCGTCAAGGTCGGGCGCACGTCCTCGACGGTCGCGAACGCCGACACGACCAGGCTCACCGGCGAGGTGACCTGCCGGGCTTGGCCGTCGACCGAGGTCCACTTGGTGCGCATCGACAGGGAGTCCTTGCCGACCGGCACACCGATGCCGAGCTCCGGGCACACCTGCATCGCCACCGCCCGCACGGTGTCGAACAAGGCGGCGTCTTCACCGGGTTCACCGCAGGCTGCCATCCAGTTGCAGGACAGCTTGACCCGGTCGAGGGTGATCGGTGCGGCGAGCAGGTTGGTCAGCGCCTCGCCAACCGCCATCCGGCCCGAGGCCGGGGCGTCGACCGCGGCCAGGGGCGCCCGTTCACCCATGCTCATCGCCTCGCCGGCATGCCCGTCGAAGGAAGCCAAGGTCACGGCGACGTCGGCCACCGGCACCTGCCACGGCCCGACCATCTGGTCGCGGTGCACCAGCCCACCGACCGTGCGGTCGCCGATGGTGACCAGGAAGCGCTTGCTCGCGACGGTGGGGTGACGCAGCACGGCATACCCGATCTCGCGCAGCGAGCGCGCGGCAGCCTCGGTGACCGGCGCGGCCGAGCCGGCAGCCCTCGGCACCCGCGTGACGTCGCGGGTCATTCGCGGCGGCTTGCCGAGCAACACTTCCATCGGCAGCTCGATCGGCCGCTCGCCGCTGGGGCCGTCCTCGAGCACGAGCAAGGGCGCCCCGGTCGCGACGCCGACGACGGCATACGGGCACCGCTCCCGCTCGCAGAGGGCGGCAAACGCGGCCAGCGACGAGGGCGCGATGGCCAGGACGTAACGCTCCTGACTCTCGTTGCACCAGATTTCCTTGGGTGCCAGGCCGGACTCCTCCAGCGGCACTGCCCGCAGGTCGAACTGCGCCCCCAGGCCGGCCCCGTCGACCAACTCAGGGAAGGCGTTGGACAGCCCGCCCGCGCCGACGTCATGGATCGCGAGGATGGGGTTGTCGGCACCCAGCGACCAGCAGTGGTTGATGACCTCCTGCGCCCGCCGCTCGATCTCGGGGTTGCCCCGCTGCACCGAGTCGAAATCCAAGTGGGCGGCGTTCACGCCCGCGGCCATCGAGGACGCGGCCCCGCCGCCCATCCCGATCCGCATGCCCGGCCCGCCGAGCTGCACGAGCAGGGTGCCGGCCGGGAAGGCGATCTTGTGGGTCTGGTCGGCGTCGATGGTGCCCAGCCCGCCGGCCGCCATGATCGGCTTGTGGTAGCCCCGGCGCACCCCGTCGACGGTCTGCTCGTAGACCCGGAAGTAGCCGCCCAGCCCGGGCCGACCGAACTCGTTGTTGAACGACGCCGCGCCGATCGGGCCGTCAAGCATGATCTCCAGCGGACTGGCGATGTGGTCCGGTCGCCCGTATGCCGTGCGCTCCCAGGGTTCGTCAGTGCCCGGCAGCGCGAGGTTGGACACCGAGAAGCCGGTCAACCCCGCCTTCGGTCGCGACCCCCGACCGGTCGCCCCCTCGTCGCGGATCTCGCCGCCCGCGCCGGTCGCCGCGCCGGGGAAGGGGGAAATCGCCGTCGGGTGATTGTGCGTCTCGACCTTCATGAGCACATGCACCTCACCGGGCCGGGCCGCATACCGCGCCGCCTCACCCTGACCGGTGACGCTCTCGGGCAGCCAGCGCTCGGTGTGCCCGCCGCGCATGATCGAGGCGTTGTCGGAATAGGCCACGACGGTCGCGCCCGGGTGAGTGGCCTCGGTGTGCCGGATCATCCCGAACAGCGACTGCGACTGCACCTCACCGTCGACGACGAAGGTCGCATTGAAGATCTTGTGCCGGCAGTGCTCGGAGTTGGCCTGCGCGAACATCATCAGTTCGACGTCGCTCGGGTTGCGTCCCAGCCCAGTGAAAGCGGCTGCGAGATAGTCGATTTCGTCGTCAGACAGGGCCAGGCCGTATGCCGTGTCGGCCTCCTCCAGCGCGGCCCGCCCGCGGCCCACGACGTCGACATGCTCGACCGCTTCGGCCTCCCGCTCGTCGAAGAGGACTGCCGACGCGGCGGTCGTGGTGAAGACGCTCTCGGTCATCCGGTCGTGGACCAGGTCGGCGACGGCCGCCCATTGCGGCGGGTCGAGGGCGGCGCCGGCGCCGGACCCGGCAGGGTCGAGGGTGAGGTGGTATTCGGTCACCCGCTCGACCCGGCGCAGGTCCAGGCCGCAGTTGTGGGCGATGTCGGTGGCCTTGGACGACCACGGGGACACCGTGCCCACCCGGGGCCCGACGACCACGAGGGCCGCCCCCGATGCCGACGGGCCGGCATACCTCGGGCCGTAGTCGAGCAGTCGACTGACCGTCGCCGCATCCTCGGGACCCAGCGGGCTGGCAGTGGCCACCCAGTGCACGAAGCGCGCCGACACACCGGTCACCTGCGGGGCGACCGCCTGGATGCGCACGAGCAGCCCCGCGGCACGGAAGTCGGACAGGGCGCTGCCGCCCGCCACGGTGGTGAGGACAAGGGCGGGCGAGGAACCCATGCGGGCAGACTCCTGATGCGCGGAACGGCAGGCCGCGCGCGGCGGCCGGGGTCACTCCCGAGCCTACCCGCCAGGCCCCAGCGGCTCTGGAGCCGTCCGGGGCGACTCGGCCACTGGGGTGTCAGGAGTTCTGCGGGAAGCCCAAGTTGACCCCTCCGTGGCTAGGGTCGAGCCAGCGCTGGGTGATCGCCTTGGTGCGGGTGTAGAAGTGCACGCCCTCGATGCCGTGGGCGTGGCTGTCGCCGAAGAGCGAGTCCTTCCACCCGCCGAACGAGTAGAACGCCATGGGCACCGGGATCGGCACATTGATGCCGACCATGCCGACCTGCACTTCGTTCTGGAAGCGCCGCGCTGCGCCCCCGTCATTGGTGAAGATCGCCGTGCCGTTGCCGTACCGGTTGGCGTTGATGAGGTCCAACCCCTCGTCGTAGGAACGCACTCGCACCACCGAGAGCACCGGGCCGAAAATCTCGTCGGTGTAGATCGGCATGTCCGGCGTGACCCCGTCGAACAAGGTGGGACCGACGAAGAAGCCGTTCGGCCCGCCGTGGAATTCGGTCTCGCGGCCGTCGACGACGAGGGTCGCACCGGCTGCGACACCGTGCTCGATGTAGCCGACGATCCGGTCGCGCGCCGCAGCGGTGACGATCGGGCCCATGTCGCAGCCCTTTGCACCATCACCGGTCTTGAGGGTCGCCATGCGCTCGGTGATCTTGGCGATCAACTCGTCGGCGATGGTGTCGACGGCGACCAGGACGGAGATGGCCATACAGCGCTCACCGGCCGAGCCGAAGCCAGCGTTGACGGCAGCATCGGCAGCCAGGTCGAGGTCGGCGTCGGGCAGCACGAGCATGTGGTTCTTGGCTCCGCCGAGGGCCTGGACCCGCTTGCCCGCCTGGGTGCCGCGCTCGTAGACGTATTTCGCGATGGGCGTTGAGCCGACGAAGGACACCGCGGCGATGCGCGGGTCGTCGAGGATCGCATCGACGGCCTCCTTGTCACCGTGGACGACGTTGACGACCCCGTCGGGCAGGCCGGCCTCGCGCCACAGCTCGGCCACCGCGTTGACGGCCGAGGGATCCTTCTCGGAGGGCTTGATGACGACGGTGTTGCCACACGCGACCGCCACCGGCACAAACCACATCGGCACCATGGCCGGGAAATTGAACGGCGAGATGACGCCGACGACACCGAGTGGCTGGAGGATCGAGTAGGTGTCGACCGCCGTGGAGACGTTCTCGGAAAACCCACCCTTGAGCAGGTGCGGGATCCCGCAAGCGAACTCCACGACCTCCAGGCCCCGGGTGACCTCACCGAGCGCGTCGGAGGTCACCTTGCCGTGCTCGGCGGTGATGAGCGCGGCGATCCGCTCCTTGTTGTCCTGGAGTAGTTGCCGGAACGCGAAGAGCACCTGGGCGCGCCGGGTGAGGGAGGACTGTCCCCACTCCTTGGCCGCGGCGGATGCCTTCGCCACGACCTCACCGACGACCTCCGCGCTGGCGAAATCGACCGTGCCGGTCACCTCTCCGGTTGCCGGGATTGAAGACGTCACCGGTGCGCTCCGCGGTGCCCTCCCACGGACGGTGGCCGATCAAATGGGTGATGCGACGCGGGCTGCTCATGCCAGGCTCCTCGGACCTCGGTGGACGATGAGGACCTTACCCATCTCACGCACCGCGCATGAAGCGCTCGCCGTCGCAGCCTGGCCCCTGGCTCTCGTAAGGCGGCGGTGGGTCAGGCCAGAGCGCGGCCGGTGATCCGCTCGAACGCCTCGATATAGCGCGCCCGGGTCTGGGCGACGACGTCCTCGGGCAGCTCGGGAGGGGCCTCCCCGGAAGCCTTCGACCACCCCGACGCCGGGGAGGTGAGCCAGTCACGGACGTACTGCTTGTCGAAGGACGGCTGGGGCCGCCCCGGCGACCACTCGTCGGCCGGCCAGAAGCGCGATGAGTCGGGCGTGAGCACCTCGTCGGCGAGCACGATCATCGGCCCGCCGGTGTGGTCCTCGCGGCTGCGGTCGATGCCGAACTCGACCTTGGTGTCAGCGATGAGAATGCCCTTCTGGACAGCAATCTCGTTGCCCCGAGCCAGGATTCGCCGAGTCAGCACATCGATGCGGGCAGCCACTTGAGAACCGACCAGGCCTTGCACCTGCTCGATCGTCATGGGCTCGTCGTGCTCGCCGGCCGGGGCCTTGGTCGAGGGTGTGAAGATCGGCGCCGGCAGCTTGGATCCGTCCTCCAGACCGGCCGGCAGGGGCACCCCCGACACCGATCCGGTGGCACGGTATTCGCCGAGGCCGCCGCCGGTGAGATAGGCCCGCGCGACACATTCGACGGGGATCATCTCCAGCCGGCGCACCAGCACGGCCCGCCCGGCGACAGCTGCCGGCACCTCGGTCGACACCACGTGGTTTTCGACCCCGTCGAGCCGGTCGAACCACCACAGCGACAGTTGGGTGAGCACCTTGCCCTTGTCCGGGATCGGAGTGTCGAGCACATGGTCATACGCCGAGATCCGGTCGGAGGCCACGAGCAACACCTGGTCGGAGCGCCCTTGGCCGGTCACGGGGTCCAGCGGCGCGTAGAGGTCACGCACCTTCCCGGAGTAGACGTGGACATACCCGGGTAGTTCCAGTGCGTCGGTCATTCCGGCCTCCTTACAGGTGAATCTCGCCGCGCGCTGCGGCGAGGGCGATGTCCCGGCGGTAGTGCATCCCAGCGAAACGCACGTCCCCCAACGCCCGGTATGCCGTGTCCCTCGCCTCCGCGAGGTCGTCGCCGACCGCCAGCACATTGAGCACCCGTCCCCCTGCGGTCACGAGCCGGCCTTCGGCATCGAGGGCGGTGCCGGCGTGCAGCACCTCCGCCGGCCGCCGCCCAGCGGCGACCTCGGCCCCGTCGGCCCCGTCGGCCCCGTCGGTCTCATCGGCCCCCTGGGCGGTGCCGGCCGCGCCCTCAGCGTCGAGGGCAACCCCGGTGATGACATCGCCAGATCGGGACGACGCGGGATACCCCGCCGACGCAGCCACGACGACGACGGCGGCCTCCGGCCGGTGATGCAGGTCGTCCATCTCCTCGAGTCGGCCGGTCGCGGCGGCATACAGCAGCCCACCCAGTGGCGTGACCAGGCGGGCCAACGACACCTGCCCGTCGGGGTCGCCGAAGCGCACGTTGAACTCCACCACCCGAGGACCGCGCGAGGTCATCGCCAGCCCGACATACAGCGTGCCGACGAACGGCGTGCCACGCCGGCGCATCTCGTCGACGACCGGCTGGGCGATGACCTCGATGACGTGGTCGGCCAAGTGCGCCGGGGCCCACGGCAAGGGCGAATAGGCGCCCATCCCACCGGTATTGGGCCCCTGGTCACCGTCGAAGATGCGCTTGAAATCTTGGGCGGGCGACAGCGCCCGCACCGATGAGCCATCGCAGATGCAGAAGACCGACACCTCGGGACCGTCGAGGTATTCCTCGACGACGACCTGTCCGCCGGGCCGGCTCAGGCAGGCCTCGGCGTGCGTGAGAGCCACGGCTCGGTCGTCGGTGACGACCACCCCCTTGCCGGCGGCGAGCCCATCTTCTTTGACGACATGGGGCGCGCCCAGCGCATCGAGCGCCGCCGCGACCTCGGTGAGAGTCGTGCAGACATGGGCCAGGGCGGTCGGCACGCTCGCCGTCGCCATGACCTCCTTGGCGAAGGCCTTGCTGCCCTCGAGCCGGGCAGCCGCGGCGTCCGGGCCGTAGACGGCATACCCTGCCGCGCGCAGCGCGTCACCCACTCCCGCGACGAGCGGCGCTTCCGGCCCCACGACCACGAGATCGACGGTATGCCGTGCCGCGAGCGCCGTCACCGCTGCGGCGTCGGTGATGTCGGCTAGGGGCTCGCACACCGCATCCACTGCCATGCCCGGGTTGCCCGGTGCGGCGATCACGTCGGTGACCACCGGGTCGGCGAGCAAACCACGGACGAGTGCGTGTTCGCGAGCGCCGGACCCGAGGACGAGAACCTTCACGTGAGCAGCCTAGCCGCGCCGCCGGACGCACGCCCGGGGGCCCGGCGCCGGGCCCGGGACGGAAGGAAGCGGTGCCCTCGGGAGGCAGGGGGACGCCCGAGGACACCGCTCGGCAGCACCCGCAGAGAGGGGGGTCCGCGGGTTGGGCTGCACCGGCTTTCGCCGGATACGGCAACGATGTCAGAGCCGCCGAGGGACTTCAACCGCAGCGGTGTCGGAATAGCGTCAACGGCGGAAACCCGCCAGACTCAGGGTCAGCGCCCAAGGTTTTCCCGCGGGGCCGAGCCGTCGACAGCGCTGCGAGGATCGCCATGACTGAGCCCAATTTCCCTGCCGCAGAACCCAATCGAAGCCTGCCGGACGTGACCGACGACCTAGGAGACCTGTTTGAGGCGCTGCCGGAGGTCGGTGAGTCTTTCCTCACGTCAACCGGTGAAGTCACCCTCGGACGGATCTATCTCGCCCTGGTGCAACAGGCCGCGCCCGACCGGCAGGCCCTCCTCGCCGCAGGGTTCCGTCCCGGGGTGATCGACGCAGCGCTGACGATCCTCCAGCGGCGGCGTTTCCTCGAGGTCGGCGCCAGCGGATCGATCACCCTCGCCCCCCCGGAGGCCGCGCTGCGCGATCACGCCCTCCGGCTCGAACGGCAGGCCGCGACGACAATGTCGATGACCCGGGAAGTGTCGCGGCTGTTCTACGCCGCGCGCGCAGGCGAGTCGACTGGGAGTGACTCCCGGATGCGCCTGCTCGACACCGTCGACGACGTGCATGCCGCGACCGCGGAACTCGTCGGGTCCACCACCTCGGAGCTCGTGACGCTGCGGGCTCCGACGCTGCGAGTCTTCGGCCTCTCGCGGCAGTCGCGGGAGTCGCAGACCACGGCCAGCCGCAATGCCGACGGCAAGACCCTCAAGATGCGCACGGTCTACGACCTGCGTCTGCTGCAGATCCCGAACGCCAGGGAGATCCTCGAGAGCCTGCGCCCGGTGGAGAGCCAACGGTTCACCTCCCAACTCCCCTTCTCGCTCGTCGTCGGAGATGCACGGTGCGCGGTCATCGACACCTCATTCCCGGGACGGTCGGGGCCGGTGGGCCTCTACCTGGAGTCACCGCCGTTGGCCGAGCCGGTCCAATGGTTGGCCGAGTCGTTCTGGGACGCCGCTATGCCGGTGAGCCACAGCACTCAGCGCCAGGAGATCGACGAGCAGGAGAACCTCATCCTCAGGTGGTTGTCCAGTGGCGTCAGTGACTCGGCCATCGCCCGTCAGGTCGACCTGTCTCAGCGCACCGTCGAACGCCGCATCAAGGGGCTCATGGATCGACTGGGAGCCCAATCCCGCTTCCAGATGGGGCTCCTGGCCCGCGAGCGCGGTTGGCTCTGAGGGTGCGGCGCACGACAGGGCCGGTATGCCGTTGCGGCACTGACCGGCCGGACGGCATACCGGGCTGGTCTAGACTCGTATGTTCCCGGCCAGAGGTGGAGGCCGGGCTGGCAGCCGCCGCGAAGCGGCTTTCAGCGGACGTGACGGAAGGTTCCTGGTGACCACGACGAGCGACAGCACCCGGGCGACGGCCCAGGTGGTCGCCGACGAACTCGCTGTCGAGCAGCTGCACGTCGACCGGGTATATACGGAGTTGGCCAAGGCGTCCGAGCGAGCCAAACTCGTCGCCGCCGAGGGAATGGCCCGCGGGCGCACCGAGCGCACCGGCGAGGCCCGCGACGAGGAGATGACCGGGCTCTTCGAGCGCGATGCCCTGGTCTTCCACGCGGCGCGCCGACAGCACGCGCTCGACACGCAATACGAGGGACTGGTCTTCGGCCGGCTCGATCTGGAGCACCAGGTCGGCCAGGGGCACCATGTCGGCCAGGGGCACAATGTCGGCCAGGGGCACCCTGCCGACGCGACCGGATCAGACCCGCAGCAGGCACCGGCCACCGAGCGCGAGGTGCGCTACATCGGCCGGCTGGGCATCCGCGACGAGCACTACGAGCCACTGGTCATGGACTGGCGGGCCCCGGCCGCGGCGCCGTTCTATCGGGCCACCCCTGTCGAGCCCCTGGGGGTGCTGCGCCGGCGCGTGTTGCGCTGCCGCGGCTCGGTCGTCGTCGGCATCGAGGACGACCTCATGGTCCCCGATCCGCCCGACGACCTCGTTGTCGTCGGCGACGGTGCGCTCATGGCGGCCCTCACCCGCAGCCGCGGCGCCCAGATGCGCGACATCGTCGCCACCATCCAGCGCCACCAGGACGAAGCGATCCGGGCACCGGCTCGCGGGGTCACCGAGATCACCGGCGGCCCCGGCACGGGCAAGACGGTCGTCGCACTGCACCGGGCGGCATACCTGTTGTATTCCGACCGGCGCCGCTATGAGAGCGGCGGCATCCTCGTCGTTGGCCCCTCGGGTGCCTACACGGCATACATCGAGCGGGTGCTGCCCTCCCTCGGTGAGGACAGCGTGAGCCTGCGCGCCCTCGGCGACCTCGTCGACGCCTTCACCACCGAGCGCCACGATCCGCCCGCGACGGCCGCGATCAAGGGGTCGTTGCGCATCCGAGAGGTGCTCGCCAGAGCGGCGCGCGACCTGTCACCGGACGCGCCGCACGAGCTGCGGGTCTTCGCCGGCGGGTATGCCGTGCGCCTGGACGCCGCCGCCCTGGACCGGGTGCGGGCGCAGGCGCTGCGCCAGCATCCCCGCAATCTCGCGGTTCCTGCGGCTGCCGCGCTGCTGGCCGAGGCGGCATACCGGGCCGTGCGTCCCACCGAACGCGAAAACTTCCTGGCCCGCTTCGGCGACCACCCCGACGTCGAGAGCTTCCTGGCCGCCTGGTGGCCGCAAGTCGACCCGCGCGAGGTGCTGTTGTGGCTCGCCGACGCCGAGCGGATGAGCCGCTACGCCGCGGGAGTGCTCACCCCGGAGGAGGCGGAGCTGGTGCGCGCCTCGCTGGCCGTCGCCCTCGAGACGGGGTCGTGGTCGATCTCCGATGTGCCCCTGGTCGACGACCTCGCCGCGCGGGTCGGGCCGGTGCAACAGGAGGTGGAGTCCGAGCGCGGGTTCTACGAGATCGAGGAGCTCGAGACTCTGGCGCAAGCGGCTCTGCCCGAGGTCTATCGGTCAGCAGAGGGCGCCCCGTCGTCTCAATCGCATCGAGTCTCGGCCGACCCGCGCGAGCGGCTGCTGGCGGGCACGATCGGGCGGGTGCCGGAGTATGCCCACGTGCTCGTCGACGAGGCCCAGGATCTCTCGCCGATGCAGTGGCGGCTGTTGGGCCGTCGCGGGCGATATGCGTCCTGGACCGTCGTCGGGGACCTGGCCCAGTCGTCGTGGCCCGACCCCGTGGAAGCCGCCGCCGCACGCGAGCAGGCGTGGGGTGGGCAGGCCTATCGCCGCTTCCACATGACGACCAACTATCGCAATGCTCGCGAGATCTTCGACTATGCCGCCGCGATGATCCGCCGTTACGTGCCCGACGCGGACATCCCCGACGCGGTGCGCGAATCGGGTGCGGTTCCGGTCGAGGAGGCGCTCGGCGACGATGTTGTCGGCGCCGTGGAGCGCGCGGTCGCCGGGCTGGCGGGGCAAGTGGAGGGCACGATTGCGGTGATCACGCCGGACCGGTATGCCGTGTCGCTGGGTGGGGTGGTAGCTCGCCTTCACCAGGTGGACCCGGCCGTCGCCGCCCGCGTGCGGGTCATCGACCCCCTCTCGACCAAGGGTCTGGAATACGACGCGACGGTCGTGGTCGACCCCGACGAGATCGGCGCCAGCTGTGCTGGCGGGGTCCGCACCGCGTACGTCGTGCTCACTCGAGCCGCCCACCGCATGGTGGTCTTGCTCGCTCCGTCGAGGCGATGACCCTCGCGCTGCGGGGAGCGCGAGCCTTGACGGCCGGAGTGGGCAATTCTCCCAATTCGGCGAAACGCGCCGTCCGGTTCCTCTAGATTCGCAGCGGTGGCCCCTGCATTGGGAGTCCAGCGCGCTCCTCACGCCGCTGGGAAAGGGGCTACCAGAGTCGGAATTCTGGGGTAAGGGAGCATCATGGACGCGTCGCGTGGCCGTATCTCGGTGAAGGGTCGTCACCGCCGACCAGGTCGGTGGCCCGTCATCCGAGTCCGGACCGCAGCTCTGGCAGCCGCCGTGTTGGCCCTGCCTGTCGCCCTTTTCGGCGTGAGCGGGTCGGCCCAAGCGACGACCGCGCCGTTCGTGCCCGTCACGGACTTCGTCATCGACGGCAATCCCGCCGGTCCCAACGACTTCGACGCTCCCTATGGCCCCGGCACCACTCCCGAGGGTCACCCCACCACCGGCATCTACTACAACCACCGCAACATCGACATGGGGGCGACCACTGGTCTGACGACTGGGTGCGCCTTGGCGAACTTCGGATTCGTCGACGACGCGGCCGGCAGCGGCGTGAAGATCGAGGACGGCCCGATCTGGGCCAGCGGCGGTCCAGCTCCCAACGGCAAGACCGACATCGACTGGATCGACATCGCCGCCGAGAAGGTCAACATCAACAACCAGCTCCACGACATCCTCTACGTCGGCTATCAGAAGTGTGGCGGCACGGGCACCTGGCAGGCGATGCTCTATCTCGACGACGGCGACGGGCTGGCCCCGACCGAGGGCGATCTCAACGGCGACTTCCTCTTCATCTTCACTTTCGATCCTTCCTCGGGTGCCGTGACCTTCACCATGGCCAAGATGGTCGGCGGCGTGTGGACTCCCCAGTCCCCGCCCACCGACGCGATCCAGGGCAAAGCCTCGGGCGACTACGGTGAGGTCGCGCTCAACCTCACCCATTTGGGAATCCTCCCGGACACCAGCTGCCGCAGCATCGCGGTCGACGGCCAAGGCGCCGCCATCACCGGTGGGGCATTGACCTCAGCGGTGAAGGACCTCGTCGCGGTGATCCCGTTGGAGATCTCGAACTGTGGTGCGCTCGATGTGTCCAAGGTGTCCTCCAAGCCCGGCGTCACCTCCCCGGCGCTGTTCCACTACTCGGTCGACCAAGCGCCCGCGTCCGATGCGCTCGACTACGACATCGTCCACGACACCACGTTGGCCGTGAACCTCAACGGCAGCGGATCGAGCACCGAGCCCGACGCCGACGTCAAGGAACTCGACGCCAATATCACCATCGGCGGCACCCATAACTGGACCAACGTCATCGCGCAGCCCGACTACACGATCGCCGAGACCACCCCGGTCCCCTCGCCGTGGTCACTGAAGACCATCTCGTGCACCTATACCGACATCTTCGTGGACCCTCCGGTCGTCAAGACCGTTGTCGTCTATGAGAACGGCGCCTACACGACCAACCGGTTCCTCGTTCCGCCGTCGACCTTTGACAACACCGCCATTCCGCCGGCCTCCTGCACCATCACCAACCAGGCGCAGACGCTCACACTGAACAAGGTGCTGCCCAACGACAACGGCGGCACGGCCACCGCCTTCACCCTGGTGGCCAAGGACAGCGCGAGCACTGCCGTCATCAGCGCCGTCGACCCGGCCGTCAACGACCCGGCCGTGGGTGCCTCGGCGGCCGTCGTGCCCGGCACCTTCACGCTGTCGGAGACCCCGGCGAGCACCCCCGGCTACACCACGTCGACGTGGACCTGCCTCGACGAGGCAACGGGCGCGCCGGTCACCGTCACCAACAGCCAAGTGACCGTGGCCGCTGGCCAGGACATCGTGTGCTCCATCACCAACGACGATCAGACCGCACACCTCAAACTCGTCAAGACCGTGATCAATGACAACGGCGGGACAGCCCTCGCCACCGCCTGGACCCTCACCGCGACCGGCCCGACCCCCCTGACGGGTGTCACCGGCACCGCAGATGTCGACCAGGACGTCAACGCCGGGACCTACACCCTGTCCGAATCCGGCGGACCCGCCGGATACCTGGCCTCCGCGTGGGTGTGTGTCGACGCAGCCGGTGCCCCGGTCGCTGCCCCGGGCGGCTCGCTGACCTTGGCCTTGGGCGCCAATGTCACCTGCACGGTGACCAACAACGACCTGACGGCTCACCTCAAGCTGGTCAAGGCCGTGGTCAACGACAACGGCGGCACGGCAGCCACGACGGACTGGACCCTCACCGCCACCGGACCCACCGCCCCGTTCACCGGCGTCACCGGCACCTCAGATGTCGACAAGGACGTCAACGCCGGCAGCTATGCCCTGAGCGAGTCCGGCCCAGCCGACTATGTCGGAACCTGGTCTTGCGTCGACATCGCCGGAAGCCCGGTCACCATCACCAACGGCTCGGTCGACCTGGCCCTCGGTGCCAACGTCGTCTGCACCATCACCAACAACGACCAGACCGCACACCTGACCCTGGTCAAGACCGTGATCAACGACAACGGCGGCACCGCAGCCCCCACCGCCTGGACCCTCACCGCCACCGGACCCACCCCCCTGACCGGTGTCACCGGCACCCCCGATGTCGACCAGGACGTCAACGCCGGCACCTACACCCTCGCCGAAACCGGCGGACCCGCCGGATACACCGCCTCCACCTGGGTGTGCCTCGACGCCACCGGCGCCCCAGTCACCGTCACCAACAGTGCCCTGACCCTGGCCCTGGCCCAGCACGTCACCTGCACCATCACCAATGACGACCAGGCCGCGACGTTGGTGTTGGACAAGATCCTCACCAACGACAACGGCGGCACCGCCACCAGCGACCAGTTCACCCTGACCGCCACCGGCGCCACCGGCACCCCCGCCGCCACGACCACCGCCACCGGTGGGGACACCAACCCCGCCGCCGGATCGTCACTGACGTTCACCGTCAACGCCGGGACCTACACCCTGTCCGAAGCCCAACAAGCCGGCTACACCGCCGGGGCCTGGGCCTGCGAAGGCGCCACCCTCACCGGCACCACCCTGGTCATCCCCAACGGCGCCACCGTCGTCTGCACCATCACCAACAACGACCAGACCGCACACCTGACCCTGGTCAAGACCGTGATCAACGACAACGGCGGCACCGCAGCCCCCACCGCTTGGACCCTCACCGCCACCGGACCCACCCCCCTGACCGGTGTCACCGGCACCCCCGATGTCGACCAGGACGTCAACGCCGGCACCTACACCCTCGCCGAAACCGGCGGACCCGCCGGATACACCGCCTCCACCTGGGTGTGCCTCGACGCCACCGGCGCCCCAGTCACCGTCACCAACAGTGCCCTGACCCTGGCCCTGGCCCAGCACGTCACATGCACCATCACCAACGACGACCAGCCGTCGATGTTGGTGTTGGACAAGATCCTCACCAACGACAACGGCGGCACCGCCACCAGCGACCAGTTCACCCTGACCGCCACCGGCGCCACCGGCACCCCCGCCGCCACGACCACCGCCACCGGTGGGGACACCAACCCCGCCGCCGGATCGTCACTGTCGTTCACCGTGAACGCCGGCACCTACACCCTGTCCGAAGCCCAACAAGCCGGCTACACCGCCGGGGCCTGGACCTGCGAAGGCGCCACCCTCACCGGCACCACCCTGGTCATCCCCAACGGCGCCACCGTCGCCTGCACCATCACCAACGACGACCAGACCGCGACGTTGGTGTTGGACAAGATCCTCACCAACGACAACGGCGGCACCGCCACCAGCGACCAGTTCACCCTGACCGCCACCGGCGCCACCGGCACCCCGCCGCCACGACCACCGCCACCGGTGGGGACACCAACCCCGCCGCCGGATCGTCACTGTCGTTCACCGTCAACGCCGGCACCTACACCCTGTCCGAAGCCCAACAAGCCGGCTACACCGCCGGGGCCTGGGCCTGCGAAGGCGCCACCCTCACCGGCACCACCCTGGTCATCCCCAACGGCGCCACCGTCACCTGCACCATCACCAACAACGACCAGACCGCACACCTGACCCTGGTCAAGACCGTGATCAACGACAACGGCGGCACCGCAGCCGCCACCGCCTGGACCCTCACCGCCACCGGACCCACCCCCCTGACCGGTGTCACCGGCACCCCCGATGTCGACCAGGACGTCAACGCCGGCACCTACACCCTCACCGAAACCGGCGGACCCGCCGGATACACCGCCTCCACCTGGGTGTGCCTCGACGCCACCGGCGCCCCGGTCACCGTCACCAACAGTGCCCTGACCCTGGCCCTGGCCCAGCACGTCACCTGCACCATCACCAACGACGACCAGACCGCACACCTGACCCTGGTCAAGACCGTGATCAACGACAACGGCGGCACGGCAGCCGCCACCGCCTGGACCCTCACCGCCACCGGACCCACCCCACTGACCGGTGTCACCGGCACCCCCGATGTCGACCAGGACGTCAACGCCGGCACCTACACCCTGACCGAAACCGGCGGACCCGCCGGATACACCGCCTCCACCTGGGTGTGCCTCGACGCCACCGGCGCCCCAGTGACCGTCACCAACGCTGCCGTGACTCTGGCCCTGGCCCAGCACGTCACCTGCACCATCACCAACAACGACACGACGGCCGTGATGACACTCGTCAAGACCGTGGTCACCGACCACGGCGGCACTGCTGTCGCGACCGACTTCACCCTCACCGCGATCGGTGGCACCCCGGCCTTCACCCTCACCGGTGCAGGCGGCACCGTTGCCACCGAGGTGCCGGCCGGCATCTACACGTTGTCCGAGACGACGAAGCCGGGATATGCCGCCGGCACGTGGTCTTGCTCGGTCACCGATTCCGCGGGCACCGTGACCACCACGACGGGTGCCACGGTGACGGTGCCGCTGGGCAGCACCGTGGTCTGCGCCATCGTCAACGATGACCAGCCGGCCTCGCTCAGCCTGGCCAAGACTGTCGTCAACGACAACGGTGGCACCGCTGTCGCGACCGACTTCACCCTCACCGCCGTCGGTGGCACTCCGTCGACCACGGTCACCGGAGCCGGATCGGCCAGCAACCCGACCGTCCCCGCCGGCACCTACACCCTGTCCGAGACCTCGATGCCCGGTTACACGGCCGGCACCTGGACGTGCACCATCACCGACGCCGCCGGGGTCCAGACCACGTCCACTGGCACCACCGTCATCGTCCCCAACGGCGGCACCGTCGCCTGCACCATCGTCAACGATGACCAGCCGGCCTCGCTCAGCCTGGCCAAGACTGTCGTCAACGACAACGGTGGCACCGCTGTCGCGACCGACTTCACCCTCACCGCCGTCGGTGGCACTCCGTCGACCACGGTCACCGGAGCCGGATCGGCCAGCAACCCGACCGTCCCCGCCGGCACCTACACCCTGTCCGAGACCTCGATGCCCGGTTACACGGCCGGCACCTGGACGTGCACCATCACCGACGCCGCCGGGGTCCAGACCACGTCCACTGGCACCACCGTCATCGTCCCCAACGGCGGCACCGTCGCCTGCACCGTCACCAACGACGACCAGCCGTCGATGTTGGTGTTGGACAAGATCCTCACCAACGACAACGGCGGCACCGCCACCAGCGACCAGTTCACCCTGACCGCCACCGGCGCCACCGGCACCCCCGCCGCCACCACCA
The DNA here is from genome assembly GCA_016710385.1 of Actinomycetales bacterium. Classification (GTDB taxonomy): domain Bacteria; phylum Actinomycetota; class Actinomycetes; order Actinomycetales; family Dermatophilaceae; genus Phosphoribacter; species Phosphoribacter freyrii. The sequence continues at coordinate 43,797 of JADJVX010000011.1, read as the reverse complement.
CCTCCACCGGTGGGGACACCAACCCCGCCGCCGGATCGTCACTGTCGTTCACCGTCAACGCCGGCACCTACACCCTGTCCGAAGCCCAACAAGCCGGCTACACCGCCGGGGCCTGGACCTGCGAAGGTGCCACCCTCACCGGCACCACCCTGGTCATCCCCAACGGCGCCACCGTCGCCTGCACCATCACCAACGACGACCAGACCGCGACGTTGGTGTTGGACAAGATCCTCACCAACGACAACGGCGGCACCGCCACCAGCGACCAATTCACCCTGACCGCCACCGGTGCCACCGGCACCCCCGCCGCCACGACCACCGCCACCGGTGGGGACACCAACCCCGCCGCCGGATCGTCACTGACGTTCACCGTCAACGCCGGGACCTACACCCTGTCCGAAGCCCAACAAGCCGGCTACACCGCCGGGACCTGGGCCTGCGAAGGCGCCACCCTCACCGGCACCACCCTGGTCATCCCCAACGGCGCCACCGTCGTCTGCACCATCACCAACAACGACCAGACCGCACACCTGACCCTGGTCAAGACCGTGATCAACGACAACGGCGGCACCGCAGCGCCCACCGCCTGGACCCTCACCGCCACCGGACCCACCCCCCTGACCGGTGTCACCGGCACCCCCGATGTCGACCAGGACGTCAACGCCGGCACCTACACCCTCACCGAAACCGGCGGACCCGCCGGATACACCGCCTCCACCTGGGTGTGCCTCGACGCCACCGGCGCCCCAGTCACCGTCACCAACAGTGCCCTGACCCTGGCCCTGGCCCAGCACGTCACCTGCACCATCACCAATGACGACCAGCCCTCGACGTTGGTGTTGGACAAGATCCTCACCAACGACAACGGCGGCACCGCCACCAGCGACCAATTCACCCTGACCGCCACCGGCGCCACCGGCACCCCCGCCGCCACCACCACCGCCACTGGTGGGGACACCAACCCCGCCGCCGGATCGTCACTGTCGTTCACCGTCAACGCCGGCACCTACACCCTGTCCGAAGCCCAACAAGCCGGCTACACCGCCGGGGCCTGGACCTGCGAAGGTGCCACCCTCACCGGCACCACCCTGGTCATCCCCAACGGCGCCACCGTCGCCTGCACCATCACCAACGACGACCAGACCGCGACGTTGGTGTTGGACAAGATCCTCACCAACGACAACGGCGGCACCGCCACCAGCGACCAATTCACCCTGACCGCCACCGGCGCCACCGGCACCCCCGCCGCCACGACCACCGCCACCGGTGGGGACACCAACCCCGCCGCCGGATCGTCACTGACGTTCACCGTCAACGCCGGGACCTACACCCTGTCCGAAGCCCAACAAGCCGGCTACACCGCCGGGACCTGGGCCTGCGAAGGCGCCACCCTCACCGGCACCACCCTGGTCATCCCCAACGGCGCCACCGTCACCTGCACCATCACCAATGACGACCAGACCGCACACCTGACCCTGGTCAAGACCGTGGTCAACGACAACGGCGGCACGGCAGCCGCCACCGCTTGGACCCTCACCGCCACCGGACCCACCCCCCTGACCGGTGTCACCGGCACCCCAGATGTCGACCAGGACGTCAACGCCGGCACCTACACCCTCGCCGAAACCGGCGGACCCGCCGGATACACCGCCTCCACCTGGGTGTGCCTCGACGCCACCGGCGCCCCAGTCACCGTCACCAACAGTGCCCTGACCCTGGCCCTGGCCCAGCACGTCACCTGCACCATCACCAACGACGACGAGCCTGCGGCGCTGACCCTCAACAAGGCTGTGACAAACGACGACGGCGGAAACGCCGTGCCTGAGGACTTCGAACTTGCGGCTGTCAACGGTGAGACGTCCGTCAGTGGCTGGGGCACCGCCACGGACTCGTCCGTCCCGGCCGGCACCTACACCTTGTCCGAATCCGGCGGACCCGCCGGATACGGCGCAGGTGAATGGTCCTGCACCATCGTCGATGCCACCCAGGCGCAGACGACGTCCGTCGGTGCGAGCGTGACCGTCCCCAACGGCGGCTCGGCGACCTGCTCGATCGTCAACGACGACAAGGCCGTCGACCTCGTCCTCACCAAGGACGACGGCGGCGTCACAGGCACTGTGGGGATGACCTTCCCCTACACGATCACCGTGACGAACGCCGGCGAACGCCCTGCGGACCCCGATGAGCCGGTCATGGTCGCCGACCGCCTGCCCACCGGGCTCGAGGTCGTCAACGTGCCCGGCAACTGCGCGGCAACCGGCAACGAGGTCGACTGCCTCGTCGACCCGGCTGCCCTCCCGGTCGGTGGATCGGTGACCATCACCATCACGGTGAAGTTCGCGGCTGACGCTGCGGCGGGCACCTACACCAACCTGGCCGTCGTCACCACCGACGACGACCCGGCTCCGGAAAACCCCAGCTGCCCCGCACCTGACGAGGTCGCCAAGGTCGGCGCCCTGCTAGCCCCGCTCGCGGCCACCGCGGATCCGACGAACAACGTCGACTGCGAGGACACCCCGCTCACCCCGGTCTACGGCTTGACCTTGGTCAAGGCCGGCTTCGAAGTCAGCGGTGCCACCTGGACCGCGACCGATGGGATCGTCGCCTTCGGTGACACGGTCGGATACTCGATCCGGGCCACCGCTGGGGGCAACTCCCCGCAGTCGATGGTGACGATCACCGATGTGATTCCTGCCGGCATGACGCTTGTCCCGGCCAGCAACGTCTGCCTCGACGGGGTGGTCTGCACGACGGCATACGACGCCGCTACGCGCACGCTGACCTGGACGGTGGCCACGCTCCAGCCGGGAGCGTCGTTCGTCGCGAGCTTCCAGGTGACGGTCGATGCGGCGCCGACAGTGGCCCCGGGTGAGACCTACACCTGGACCGGCGTCAACGTCGCTGCGGTCATGTCGGCCGAGAACCCGAAGGTGCCGTCGAACCCTGTGACGGTCACCTCCAGCAAGACCGAGCTGCCCAAGACCGGGGCTGACGGCCTCGGCGTGGCCTACCTCGGCATGCTGCTCGCGGCCCTCGGTGCCGGACTGATGTTCATCGCTCGGCGGCGACGCGACGAGGAGGAATCCGCCTGATCCGTCAGGTCGATAGCGACCGCCAGGTCGCCCGTCTGAGCTCACTGTGGGGCCCCTTCGGGGGCCCCACAGTTCTTGCTTCAGGCAGCTGTTGCGTCAGCAGGCCCGCAGTCTTCCTTCAGTAGCCGCACGGCCCGGATGGGGTATGCCGGTCAGCGCAACTCTCGGAGCCTGGACCGCCACGACTCGACCAACGATTCGGCGAACAGGGCTGCGCCGTCATCGAGTTCGGTGAAGACTCGGCCGCATTCGGCTCGGGCCGCGACGACGACATCCTCCGGATAGCCGAACTCCAGCCGATGCTGCTCGAACTCGTCTTCGTCGTCGATGTAGATGCCGCCCCCGAACCACTGACAGACGTCGAGGTCGAGGTCTATGACCGACCACACCCCGTCGACGACCTGGGGCACCGTCGTGATGTCGACGTAGGTGCGCAAGACCAGATCCTCGACGGGCTGGTAGAAGGTCGCGGTGAACCATCGGTCGTGCGGCAACAGCATGACCTGCTCGCCCGCCGCGTCGAAAGCCTTGCCGGCCGTCGACCCGTGGGCTGGCCGCTCCCAGTGCGTGCCGGGATACCAGCCGAGCCACGTGCCGTGCTCGTCGGTGCCGAGGGTGATGACATCGTCGCACCACCAATGCGTCCGACCGTCCCACTTCGAGAAGCGGATTCGGTTGGCCGCCAACGGAACCCGGCCCGACGGCATACCCTGGCCGGTCAGTCTTGGCCGAGCAGGTCGTGCCGCACGATGATCGCGTCGCGCGCGGGACCGACCCCGATGGCCGACACCCGGGCGCCGATCAACTCCTCCACCCGCAGCACATAGGCCTGCGCCGCAGCCGGCAGGTCCTCGAAACGACGGCAGCCGGAGATGTCCTCCCACCAGCCGGGCAGCTCTTCGTAGATCGGCTGCGCGTGGTGGAAGTCGCTCTGGTTGATCGGCATTTCGTCGTGCCGCTCACCGAGGACGTCATACGCCACGCAGACCGGCACCGTCTCCAAGCCGGTGAGGACGTCGAGTTTGGTGATGACGAAGTCGGTCACGCCGTTGATCCGGGTGGCGTAGCGGCCGATCACCGTGTCCATCCAGCCACAGCGGCGCGGGCGGCCGGTCGTCGTGCCGTACTCCGTGCCGACCTTGCGCAGGAACTCGCCGTTGTCGTCGAAGAGCTCGGTCGGGAACGGCCCCTCCCCCACGCGGGTCGTGTAGGCCTTGAGGATCGCGATGACCCGGTCGACGCGCGTCGGCGGGATGCCCGAACCCGTGCACGCTCCACCGGAGGTGGCGTTGGACGACGTGACGAACGGATAGGTGCCGAAGTCGACGTCGAGCAGAGTCGCCTGCCCGGCCTCCAGCAGCACCGTCTCGCCGCGGTCGAGCGCCTCCTGGAGCACCAGCGAGGTGTCTCGAACCATGGGACGCAACCGCTCGGCATACGAGAGCAGTTCTTCGACGACCTCGGTGACCCCGACCGCGCGCCGGTTGTAGATCTTGGCGAGCACCTGGTTCTTGAACCGCAGCGCCGCGTCGACCTTCTGCTCGAGGATGGGCCGGTCGAAGAGGTCCTGCACCCGGATGCCGGTGCGCGACATCTTGTCGGAGTAGGTCGGACCGATGCCGCGTCCGGTGGTGCCGATCTTGCGGGCCCCGAGGAAGCGCTCGGTCACCTTGTCGAGCACCCGGTTGTAAGGCGTGATGACGTGGGCGTTGGCGCTCACGACGAGTTTGGAGGTGTCGACCCCGCGCGCCTCGAGCCCGTCGATCTCGCGGAAGAGCACCTCCAGGTCGACGACGACACCATTGCCGATGACCGGGGTGCAGGTGGGCGTGAGGATGCCGGACGGCAGCAGGTGCAGCGCGTATTTCTCGCTCGACCCGTCGGGTTGCTCGATGACCACCGTGTGCCCGGCGTTGTTGCCGCCGTTGAACTTCACGACGTAGTGGACGCGACTGCCCAGCAGATCGGTCGCCTTCCCCTTGCCCTCATCGCCCCATTGGGCACCGACGAGCACGACAGCGGGCATGGGTTCGTCCTTCTCTCGGGGGCGGTACCGAGGGACCAGGCTACTCGCGCCCGTCACCGAGGCGGCGGAGCATCCGGTATGCCGTGCCGCGCGGTTCGTGGGAGGGGTCGCGGGTGGCTTACCGTGGCGGGGTGAAGCGCCGGTATGCCGCCGCGCTCGCGGCGCTGCTGCTGGCCGCGAGCGGTTGCGGCGTGTCGTCCACCGCGGCGCCCGAGCCCACCACATCGGCCCCCACGAGCGGGCCGGACGCGACCGATGCCGGTGGCGTCGATGCGGCTCCCTCCACGACGGCAGACCCGTCGGTCACCAGCACCTCGACCCCGGGCGGCTCGGGCAACTCAGCCACCGCCAAGCCCACCCCCGGCCGCCCCGCGACGGCGGGGACGGGCGCATCTGCTCCTCGCCCTGGCGCCGGGTCGTCTGGCCCGAGCGGGGTGCTGCGCAGCGTCGATGTCTCGGACGTCGCGGGGCTCGAGCGCGCCATGGCCGCTGCCACTCCGGGCACCCTCATCAGTCTCGCCCCCGGCTCTTACGTCCGGGCGGGCGGGCAGCGGTGGAGCGCCACCGCTGACGGCACCGCCGATCACCCCATCGTGCTGCGTGGCCCGCGGACGGCGGTGCTGGCCTCGGCTGGGCCGAGCGGCGACTACGCATTGTTCGTCACCGGAGACCACTGGCACATCGAGGGTCTGTCGATCTCGAACGCCAGCACCGGCATCGCCGTCGAGGGCACGAGCGGCTTCCAGGCCACCTCGGTCGACATCGGCCGGATCGGTCAGGAGGGCGTGCACTTCCGGCGCTGCGCCCAGGACGCCAGCGTCATCAACTCGGTCATCCACGACACCGGCCTCACCCAACCGGGCTACGGCGAGGGCGTCTATGTCGGCTCGGCCCAGGGCCATTGGGGCACCTACGGCTGCTCGGCCGGCATCGACCGCACGACCCGGATCACGGTGCAGGGCAATACCTTCCGCAACATCACTGCTGAGGGCGTGGACGTCAAGGAGGGCACCGATCGCGGTGTCATCCGGGGCAATGATTTCGACGGGACGGGATTCTCTGGGGTGACCTACGCCGACAGCGCCATCGAGCTCAAGGGGCGTGGGTGGCTCGTTGAGGGCAACCGGGTGCGCAACCCCCGGGGAGCCAACGTGGACGGCATACAGCTCTTCCGGGTGGTGGACGGATGGGGCGGTGGCAACACGCTGCGGAGCAACCGCATCGAGGGTGCCTGGCCGGGATTCGGCATCCGGCTCTCGCCGACCCTCGACAACGTCGCCGCCTGTAGCAATGCCGCGCCGTCGGCAGCCAAGGGCCTGCTCGCGCAGTTCAACACCGCCATCGCCTGCCGCTGAGCTCCCCGCGCCGCGCTCCCGCGCCCGGCGCGATGGCGGGGGTCGCGGTCGCCACGAGTTCAGGAGCCGTTCAGCTGTGCCAGCTAGCCTGGTCGTGGGCCCCCTAGATCACTGCGGAGCTGAGATGAACGGCCGACTGCAAGCCATCGTCAACGGGTACTTCGTGAGCCTGGCACCGCCGACCCGCCTCAACCTCACGGCCAGTCGAGCGGAGTCAGCGGGGCTCGGGCCCGATCAGACCTTCCAGATCGTCGACCTCGGCGGAGGTCGCGTGGCGCTGCAGTCCGAGGCGTCGGGCAGGTTCGTCTGCGCCGAGGATGCCGGGGCCGCCCCGCTGGTCTGCGACCGCGACGAGGCCCACGAGTGGGAGACCTTCGAGCTGGTCGACCTGGGCAACACCGAGGTTGCGCTTCGAGCTCTGGCCAACGGCAAGTTCGTCTGCGCCGAGGACGCCGGGCAAGGCCTACTCATCGCCAACCGCGACGCGGTCGGCTCCTGGGAGACCTTCCGGCTGGTGCGCCTGTATGCCGCCGACGGACTCGTCCACGAGCTCGACTTCGTCGTCGACATGGGTTCGGACGACCTGCGCGGCGGACGCGACAACATCGACCTGCTGCTCACGACCGACGACGGGGTGTCGCGCCACTACCCGAACATCAACGGCGGTCAGCGGTGGGCCCCGGGCACCTGGCCGCGGGCTTATGTCGTCCTCGACCCGCCGGTGGCCCTGGAGGCCATCACCGCCCTCACCCTCACGGCCACGGTGACCGGCGGGATCGATGGCGACAACATCGACATCCACGGCATCGCGATCACCGGCCGAGACGGCGAGCGCAGCTGGCCGGTGGCCACGGTCGGGGCGGTGCGGTTCACCGGCACCTTCCGCAGCCTCACCGTGCCGGTCGGGCACCCCACCCTGCTGCTGAAGATCGCGACCAAGGATGACGACCTGCGCGGCGGCAACGACAACCTCGACGTCATCGTGCGCCGCCGGATCGGCCGCGACCTGACCTTCCACAACGTCAATGCCGGGCAACGCTGGGCCGACGGATCCCTGCACGAGGTCACCCTCGACCTGCCCGACGACACGACGATCGAGGACCTGCGCGACCTGGTGTTGCGGGCCCGGGTCTCAGGCGGCTGGAACGGCGACAACTGGACGATGGACTGGCTCCAGGGCAGACTGCGCACCAGGGACGGAGACGTGCTGGTGTTCCAGCACGGGTATCAGCGCTTCCGCGGCTCGAGCCGCGACCTCGTCATTCCGCGCAGTTGACCTGCTGGCGGCCGGGGGTCAGAAACCTGTCCCTCGGTCGGGCAGCTTCTCCTGCCCGCCGTCAAGCTTCTGCAGCGCGGCCGCCTTCAACAGGCGCAACCTCGGCCTCGGTGTGCGCTGACCCCAGATGCTCCACCTTCCGCGCCCCACGCCGGTGCGATACACGATCTGCGCCGCCGTCGTCCCCGACGAGGTCTTCACGGAACGCACATACGGAGCCAACCGCACACGATAGGCCCCCGGCTAGTGCACACATCCGGTCCGCCCCGAACACATACCCGCAGGTCTACGAGCCATCCGCCCAAGCGGCCACCGAAAGTGGCCTAAGTCAGGATTCAGGGGGTATGCCGTCCGGCCGAGTTCACTCAACCGGACGGCATTTCTGTGTCTGGTCCTGGGGAAGCCTCGGGTCGACGCCTGCACAAGTATCGATGGCGATCAATTTCTATTCGTTGCCGCGCGAGACGTACAGCGGAACTAGGCCACATCCGCAAGGGCATCTGTCGGTTCTATTCGCTGTCGTAGACACAGCGGAACTTCAGGCTGGCATGGTCAAGGTTCGTCCGGCAACTGTGTCGTTTCTATTCGCTGTCGTGCGAGACGTACAGCGGAACGTCGAGCACGCATCCCGAGCCGGGGCGGTTTACCACGCCGAGCGAGTTTCTATTCGCTGTCGTGCGAGACGTACAGCGGAACTGAGCACCGAGCAGCGCCGACCCTGCGTCAGCAAGTTTCTATTCGCTGTCGTGCGAGACGTACAGCGGAACTGGTCTCGACGGCAGCATTTCGCAGGCGTCGATCCGCGCCGAGTTTCTATTCGCTGTCGTGCGAGACGTACAGCGGAACAATGACCTCATCGCCCGGGGGTTCAAGAACCCCATTCTCGTCGAGTTTCTATTCGCTGTCGTGCGAGACGTACAGCGGAACACGCCTAGGTCCCCGGGCCGGCCTGGTCTTCGTTCGACGAGTCGGGCTTCTATTCGCTGTCGTGCGAGACGTACAGCGGAACCACCACCGTTGGTTCGTCGTGACTCCGGTCGGTTCTATTCGCTGGTCGACGTCAGCGGAACTGTGCACTACAGCGCGACCAGCCGCAGGTCACGTTTCTATTCACTGTCGTGCGAGACGTACAACGGAACGGCGCGCCGTCCAACGCCGAAAAGCGCGGGCGCTGTTTCTATTCGCTGTCGTGCGAGACGTACAGCGGAACGGCGCGCCGTCCAACGCCGAAAAGCGCGGGCGCTGTTTCTATTCGCTGTCGTGCGAGACGTACAGCGGAACTGCGACCCTCGCCGTGGCGATCCGGGAAGACCGGAAGGTTTCTATTCGCTGTCGTGCGAGACGTACAGCGGAACTCGTCACGGACACCCCGCCATTTATCGTGGTGCGACGTGCGTGGGCTCTGGGGCTTCGCTGTCGTGCGGACGTCAGCGGAACCTTGCTGTTTCGTTCTTTCGTGTCGTCGCTCACACCCCCCACCTTTTCTATTCGCTGTCGTGCGAGACGTACAGCGGAACTGGCAAGACACCCGTGATGAGGATCATCCTCATGTTTCTATTCGCTGTCGTGCGAGACGTACAGCGGAACACGCAGCGCAGGTACACCGAATGCATTAGCTCTACAAGTTTCTATTCGCTGTCGTGCGAGACGTACAGCGGAACTATTGCGCTTGAGCTTATCAGGCGTGAAAAGGTTGTTTCTATTCGCTGTCGTGCGAGACGTACAGCGGAACTCGACGAACTCGAGCCCGGCTGGCGGGCCAAGGGATTGTTTCTATTCGCTGTCGTGCGAGACGTACAGCGGAACTCGCCCTGACCTGGGCGACCATCCTCGTGGCGATGTTTCTATTCGCTGTCGTGCGAGACGTACAGCGGAACCCTATCGCCTCCGGCAGGCCTCTGACCAGCACAAACGATGTCCGTTTTCACACCCGACCGCGCCGAGTGTCCCCGCCGCCCCACGAAACGCACCCAAAGCGACGTTTGTGCTGGTCAGCGGCCTACACACCCGACGGCCTCCGGCACCTTCCGCCAACACACCCCTCCCAGCACCAACCACGCCGGCCGCCCAACGAGCCCGCCGGCATACCAAGGTGTGTAGGGAACGAGGGACGAACTCACCTTCGATCAGAGCCCCAGGGCCTCGGCGGCCTCGCGGGAGGACTCCCGCAGGAACGTTGCGCAGCGCACCGCTTCCTCGTCCTCCCCGATCACGCGGGCCGCGTGGGCCAGGGCACCGAGGGCGCGCAGAAAACCGCGGTTGGGCACGTGCGACCACGGGATGGGGCCCTGCCCGCGCCAGCCGGCCCGGCGCAGCGCGTCGAGGCCGCGGTGGTAGCCGGTGCGGGCATATGCGTATGCCGTGACCGGCGCCCCAGCATCGAGCGCCGCTTCGGCCAGCAAGGCCCACGCCAGCGACGAGGCCGGGTGGGCGGCCGCGAGCGATTCGAGTGCGGCAACCGGAGAAGAAGACGGGTCGGCAACAGACCCGTGGCCGGGCCCCGCGAGGAGCCCGGCCACGATGTCAGCCGCCGGGTCGGCCGGGAGGTGAGTCACCGGCATACCCAGGAGGTTGTCGGTCACGCGGTCACTTGACGTGCGTGCCGGCAGAGCGCAGGTCCTGGCAGGCCTGGACCACACGGGCGGCCATGGCAGCCTCGGCTTCCTTGCCCCAGGCGCGCGGGTCGTACTGCTTCTTGTTGCCGACCTCGCCGTCGATCTTGAGGACGCCGTCGTAGTTCTTCATCATCCAGGCGGCGACCGGACGGGTGAAGGCGTACTGGGTGTCGGTGTCGACGTTCATCTTGATGACGCCGAAGTCGACCGCGTCGGAGATCTCCTGCGGCAGCGAGCCGGAACCACCGTGGAAGACCAGGTCGAGCGGCTTGGAGCCGGCGGCCAGGCCACGGGCCGCGATGACGGCGTCCTGGCACTGCTTGAGGATCTCCGGGCGCAGCTTGACGTTGCCCGGCTTGTAGACGCCGTGCACGTTGCCGAAGGTGAGGGCGGCCATGTAGCGGCCGTTCTCGCCGAGGCCGAGGGCCTCGACCGTCGCGAGGGCGTCCTCGGGGGTCGTGTAGAGCTGCTCGTTGATCTCGTTGGCGACGCCGTCCTCTTCGCCACCGACGACGCCGATCTCGACCTCGAGGATGATGTGAGCGGCCTTGGCCAGCGCCAGGAGTTCCTGGGCGATCGTGAGGTTTTCAGCCAGCGGCACGGCCGACCCGTCCCACATGTGCGACTGGAACAGCGGCGGCTGGCCGTTCTTGACCCGCTCGGCCGAGATCGCCAGCAGCGGGCGCACGAAGCCGTCCAACTTGTCCTTGGGGCAGTGGTCGGTGTGCAGCGCGATGTTGACGTCGTAGTTCTTGGCGACCTCGTGGGCGAAGGCGGCAAGCGCGGTCGCGCCGGTCACCATGTTCTTGATGTTGGAGCCCGACCCGAACTCGGCGCCACCGGTCGAGACCTGGATGATGCCGTCGGAACCGGCCTCCGCAAAACCACGGATCGCGGCGTTGATGGTCTGGCTCGAGGTGATGTTGATCGCCGGGTACGCGAAGGAGCCTGCCTTCGCGCGGTCGAGCATGTCGGCGTAGACCTCGGGGGTTGCGATGGGCATGAGTGGCGCTCTCCTTGCGTCAGCGGTCGGTTCGTTCAGTGACCATCCTTTCACTTCAGCCGGGGGGTCGCGCCAGGGTCCGAAGTCCGGTCCAGGACTTGGTATGCCGTTCACCGCAGGTTCACGCGGGGAGCCTTCCCGAGGACTTCCGAGGGCTTCCCATGACCCGTCCGGCCGGCGCCGGACGGGCCCATGGGACCACGTTGTGGGCCGTCTGTCTGACGCGCATCCGAGCCGGGGAATGCATGAACTCACCCGAACCGGGGCACGTCACCGGAACCACCTGCCGCACGAAGGAGCGCCATGTACATCGGACTCGGCATCATCCTGCTGGTCATCGGCTCGCGCATCGAGCGCACCGACTTACCACCCCGACCCTGGGTCGCTGGGCGACACCTCGGTCGTGACGGTGACCGGCGACACCGACGTGATGTGACCCTGCGCACGACTGTCGTGCTCAGGTGTGAGTCGAGTCCGGAGCCAAGGCCCGTCTGAACCTGGTGGCTCGCTCAGGGCGCCGGTCACCGCTTCGTGGAAGTGGACGGTCTTCGCGCCCGGGTTGTCGGCGCTATCGATGGTGGTGTGGTGTCGGTGGCGGGGGTTGTGGATCAGCCGGTGGTGGTAGCCACACAGGGGTATCGCGAGGTCAAGGTCGGTGGGCCCGCCTTTCGACCAGGGCTGCTGGTGGTGCAACTCTGACCACGCGAACGGCCGGTCACACCCCTGCGCGGCGCACGTGTCATAGATCAGGGCGAGGGCGGTGCGTTGCGGGTCGCTGAAGAACCGGTGATGTCGGCCGAGGTCGAGGACCTGCCCGGGTCCACCGAGAACTGCGGGGAGGATCCCGGCTTGGCAGGCGATCCGCCGGGCGGCACTGGCCGAGATCAACGTGCCGGTGTCGGTGCTGGCGGCACCGGCACTGGGGGTCATCTCCAGCAGCGTCCCGGTGCTCTGGCGGACCGATTGCTGCACCAGTGCCGCCTGTGCAGCGCCGACGGCTTGTTCGAGGGTCATCGTGACGATGACGGTGGCGGCGACTTTGCCGGTGAGTCGTTCGGTGTCGAGGTGTTCGATCAACTCGGTCAAGGCACGTCCGCGGCGGTGAGCCCAGTCGATGTCGGCCCAATCGGCATTCCGACCCACCCCCTGACCCGCCCCGACACCAACGGCCGTCTGCCCGGCCGCTCCAGTGGCCTCAGCCGAGTCAGTGGGCGTGCCGAGGCCGAAGGCGGCGCCAGGGGCCTGGCGGGTGGAGGCGTGTAGGTCGGCCGCGACCGACCCGTCGCCCAAGTCACCGGCAGCAGTCTGACCGTCAGCTAATGCGGCTTCGGCGGCTTGGCGGAGGTGATCACGCCGGGGTGCGGTCATCGACTGCAACACCTTGCCCAGCATCCGCGCAGTGAACGTCGGCAACAATGCCTGCAGTCGCGTGGTCCCATCCCCCAGGTCTTGCATGGTGACCGTCGCCAACCGGTACGCCCGGCACTCCTGATCCACCAGTTGGGCTTCGACATGCTCAGCCACCTCAGCGGCAGAGCGTTCCGCAGCAGCGAGGGCGAACTTCGCCGCCCGATAGAACCGGCCCGGGTTCAACTGCTGCGCCTTCTGGACCAGGGAGGTTTCGACCTTGGCCCGCTCAACGTCAGTCAACGTCTCCGGGAGTTTGTCCATCGTCGAGGCGATGATCCCCACACACCGGCCAGAGACGTCACCGGCATCGAACGCGGCCCGGGTCACCGCCAACCCCTCACCATCCAGAGCGGTGGCCAACTGCACCTTCCGCGCCGCATCAGCCCCACCACTACGGGTCGCTGACGCGACCCACGCGGAGGTTGAGGAATGCCCGGTCCGGCGATGCACCTGCTGCCGGTGAGCCCGAGCCACCAACGCCAACCGCAGGGCTTCCACCCGGCGAGCGATCCGCTCCACCTCACCAACATCCGCAGCACCCACAACCACGGCAGCAGCCGGGTCAGCCAACCGGGCATGCACCTGGTCCACCAGTGCATGCACCACCCCCGTCGACACCCCCACCACCACAGCCGACCCACGCGAAGGCGACCCACCCCGCGACACCGCACCGGACGGCATACCGCCGCCTGGCTGCGAGTCCAACGAAGTGATCGTCATAGCACGAGTGTACTACGACACGTGTTCGGACTCAAGGGGAATCGTAATCTCACAAAGCCTTCTTTAGAGAGCGGACCGCCCACCGGGGCGTCGCTCAGCCCCACGGCATACCCGTGGTGAAAGGGCCGCCGGCGAAGTATCACGCCAGGCACAGCGGCGCTCCTGAACGGCATACCGGGCTCTCCCCCGCCCGGAGGCATCCGAAGGAGGCGCCATGACTGCACGCTCGCCCCGCCTCGCCGCTCTGCTGGCCGGCCTCACCCTCGCAGCCTCGTTGACCGGCTGTGGCCTCAAGCAGGAGATCGTCAACACGCGGGACACCGGACTGGACACGCTCAACACGGCGATTCAGCAGCTGGAACAGCAGTCCTCGATGTGGCGCGAGGTGCTGGAGAAGACCAAGACCGACCTCATTGCTGCCGGCCAGTCGACGCTGGCCAATGAGGTGTCGAATATCGCCGCCCGCGCCCTCTCCGATGCCGGCATCGAGGCCCGCTGCTACACCGACTTCCTCGGCGACCGGACGCTGACCATGCTGCGTCGGTTGCGCGCGAAGATCACCGGCGAGACCGTGCCGGTGACGCCGGTCTTCTGCAACCCCACCCCCAATGTCGTCGACCTCAACCTCGCGCCCGAGCGTCGCCCCGCCGTCGAGATCGCGGGCTACAACCTCTCCACCAGCGTGGTCAAGGCGTATGCCGTGTCGGCGAGCGGCCGCGTCGACGTGTCCACTCACTTGAGCAACCCCAGTGAGTTCCTCGTGACGCTCAACACCGGCACCAACGGGGTGCCGTTCAACGCGACGACAAGCAAGATCGAGTTCGTCCTCAGTGGAGCCCCGATGCGCAGTCTCACCGTGGTCCAACCAGCCCCCAAGCCGGTGCCGATCACTTACCCCAAGCGGACCCTGCGGATCGAGGGCACCTTCGACCTCAACGACGACGAACTCGTCGCCTCAGACGAGGACAAGCACGGCAAGATCTCCGGCAGCGTGCAGGTCGCGGCCGGGACGTCGTCCGCCTTCAAGTGGGGGACTGCGTCGGCGACGAGGTGCAGGGCTACCTCGACCTCAACGCCTCGGTCAACGAGGTCACCGGGGAGATCGCGGTGAGCGGCACGGCCCGCTACTACGAGGGCACCAAGTGCGGCACGACCAACTCCCACGGCAGCCGACAGATCAACGTGACGATCCCGCGTGGCCAACGAGTCAACCAACAGGTCACGATGCAGGACGGTGACGGTCACGTCATCCTGAACTTCGACATGTTCAACGAGTAGCTGGTCGCGTCAGGGTCGCAGGTCGCGTCAGGTCGCTGGTCGAAGACGTGCCGGCGCACCCAGGCGTGCATGGCGACGGCTGCGGCCGCCCCGGCATTGATCGAGCGTGTGGACCCGAACTGCTCGATGTGCAGCACCGCACGGCATACCTCTTGCAGTGCCGGGGTCAGGCCGGGGCCCTCCTGCCCGAAGACGAGCACGCACGAGCGCGGCAGGTCGTAGGTCTCGATCGGCTGCGAGCCGGGCACGTTGTCGATCCCGATGATCGGTATGCCGTCCGCAGCTGCCGCCCAGGCCGCCAGCGCCGCGGCGTCAGGGTGGTGGTGCTCGTGTTGGTAGCGGTCGGTCACCATCGCGCCGCGCCGGTTCCAGCGGCGGCGGCCGACGATGTGGAAAGCGGCCGCGTTGAAGGCGTTGGCGGTGCGGATGACCGAGCCGATGTTGAAGTCGTGGCCCCAGTTCTCGACAGCGACGTGGAAAGGGTGCCGGCGGGTGTCGAGGTCGGAGACGATCGCCTCGTGCCGCCAATACCGGTAGCGGTCGATGACATTGCGCCGGTCGCCCTCGGCGAGCAGCTGCGGATCCCAGTGGTCGCCGGATAGCGGCGGACCGGCATACGGGCCGACCCCGACCGCTGGGGAGCCCGTGGGGTCGGTGCTACTCACTCGCTCACCGTAGTGCGGTCGAGTGGGGTCGACAGTGTGCTGCGTCCCCGCGTCGAGCGCACCGGCACCCTCAGGATGGCCCTTCATCCGCGAAGGGGGGCCAATCTGCGGCGCGACCGTCAGCTTCACGCGCTGGCGCGTGGTGGGTGGTGAGCGCGGCGAACAACAGCGGGGCAACGCCGAGATCCCCGCTGGCCTCCCAGGCCGCGAGCTGCCCCAACTGCCAGTCCCGAATGCCGGCAACCGGATCCGCCGACTCATGGGCCGCGTCGACCGCCAAGACCAACTCGGTCACCGGCAACCGGGCATGGTACTCGCGCAGCGCACTGAACGCAGCGTCAGTCGGCAGCGACCATCGGGTGGCCGTCACGATTTCGGCCCCGAGTAGCTGGGTCGCTGCCACCAACCCCAACGGCTCGGTCGCCGTGTGATCGGCGCCCGAGTTGCACGCGATGAGGGCCACCCGCGGCGGCATCGGCCAGATGTCGACACCAGCGAGCCCGAGGGCTGCCGGTGGGCGTTCGTGTGTGAACCACGACTCCTCCCGAGTGCCGACGAGCAGGTCGACCACCGTCAATGCACGGTGTCCCAGGGGGTACAGCCGACCCGAACCACCAAAAGGGGGCACCCCACCGACACCTGGGTCGGACAGGTGGAGCCCGGCCGCTCCGGGCATTCCGGGCTCGGGGATGGACACATGACCGAAGTAGAGCCACCGAGGGGGGTGAGCTCTCAGCGCTGATCCGAGATCTTCGCGGGTGACGATTCGCGGGAGGTCGATGACCCGCGGAGGGTGGGTCCCCAAGCGCTGCTTGACCAGGTTCCGGCCCGCAACGGTCATCGCCCGGAGGAATGGCGTATGGAGCGGGGCTTCGGGATCGATGGTCCGCAACGGCGCGAGGGTTGGGTCGATACAGCCGTAGTCCGGGCGGCGGGGGCGTCGGTAGTGGATCGTCGGGGGGAGCTCGAACGCCAGGGTCGCGAGCTTGAGCAACCGCTCGCCTCTAGGGAGCGTCAGCAACTCCCAGGGAAGGGTGGCGAGCCGGGCTGAGGGAGTGATCCGCAGGCGGACCGGGAGTTCTGCACCCGCGAGGAGTTGCCAGATCGCCGGGGGGATGACGAGCCGGCCAAGGGCCTCACTCAGCTCGCGCTCGCGCGTGACAGAGGTGAGCGCTCCGTCGAGCGCTCGCTTGATGTGTTTCGAGCCGCTCACCTCACCGGGGATCGGATCCGGCAGTGCCTCAGCCAGTTTGGCGAGCAAGGGTGTCAGATCCGCAGCTCGCACTCGATGGGGGATCACCTGGGCGTCAGGCACCAGGGGTCGGAAGGTGAGGTAGGTGTCGCCGGCATCGACCGCCCTCACCACGATCTGCAGTTCGTCCACTGGCCACCAGCCCGGCACCCGTCGCTGCGACATGCGGAGCGGGCTCACCGCCGGAACGACGGGAAGGAGGCGAGCCCCGGCAGGCCGGGGACGATCTCGGCAAGCAGCGGCCGGTCGACGGGTGCGTGGTGCGCCGTGGCCTTGCTGGCGTCTTCTCCGAACAGGTGCTGCGCCAACGCAATACGGCGTCCAGCGACCTCGCGAAGCACGTCGATCTCGCCGCGCCCGACGCCATCGCTGGACGCTGGGAAGTCCAGCAGTGTTTGCGCATCGAGCAAGTGGTCAGCGGCTGGCGACCGACCGACGGCCGATTCTGCGAGCTCACCGTGCTCGGACTGTTCGGAGGACTCGCCGCGGCCCACCTGGTCAAGGCGATGGCTGGCCCACGCCCCGAGAATGCGCCGGTCGACATCGAGCAGAGTCTGACCGGCCGGATCCAGTCGTGGCCGTGCAGGAATGTCGTCCTGACCGATGCCGACGACAATGCTCTCGAGGTCTGCGCTCGGGTCGAGGGTGATGTGCGCCGACACCAGACCCGTCGAGGTGGCGTCTCCGTTGGCTACCAAGGGCGCAGAGCCAAGGACCTCCCCCGTGTCCCGCCGAGCGGCATACACGCGCAGCTGGGTGACCTCCCAGTCGGAGGGTTCGACGTCCTCGGCAAGAAAGGAGTCGACCCGTATGCCGTTGGGCACGGCGACAGCGCGCAGTTCGCGGTGTTCGGGGCCACGCCAGGCGAGGATGCGCGCGGCCACACTGCGCAAGTCGATGAGTTCACGGTTTGGCTCGGAATCCTCGGGACGCAGCGCGAGGGCTCCCACCGGTTCGAGCGCGAAGAGCCGACCAGCCCAGTCCGCCAGCACGGCCGAAAGGTCCTCGTCCGAGAGCGATGGTTCGGCCGGTCCGCTGTCTTGAGCTGCCTCGATGTCCAACCGATCCGGATTTGATTCTGCTAGAACATCTTTGGCGATCGTCACGGCGAACTCTACGTCCAGGCATGCAGATTGCGGCAACATCCCGCCCTGTTGTGCGGCGATCAGGTCGACCAACACGTTGGCTACCGGCGCCAACGCCAAGGCGGCCATCTCGGGATGTCCCGCCAGGTGCCAACCGATCGCTTCGTCGATAGGCAGGACGCGCTCGTCCACGGGATAGGGCATCCACCGCCGAACTCCCCGCGCGACGACCAGTCGCGCCCATCCTTCCGGTACAGGCGCCGGCGCCCAGCCCTCCGCCACGCTGTCCGCCGGCAGGGGCGCATCCTCGATGACGGTGTCGCGCCAGGCCTTGCCGAAGAGCGCAGCCAGGCCTGCGAGAGCGCTCATGGACGGGGCGTGGAAGGCGACGCACACCCGGGGCGCGAGGACGTCTGCCCACCACCGACCCCCGTAGGGCATGGGGATCTCGACAATTCCGGGGGTCGCGACACGGTCCCGGCACCAGAACCAGCCGGTGTGGGTGGGGAGTTCAGTCATTCTTCTTCGCCTGTCCATCGGTTCGCTGTGCGCGGAGGGTCCATGGGTCTAGCGCGCGAGCCTGCATCTCCGCCTCGTTGTCCAGGGACTCCTTGGCGGCCTGCTTGAGCGTCCGACCCACAGCTTGTGCGGTCAGCGCCCCATCAGCCGCATCGACCTGGGCCAGCAGGACCCGGTCGTCGGCGGACTCGGCCTGGACTCGACGGTCGCGCAACGCCGCCCTTTCGTCGGCCAGCGCGGCCGCCAACAAGGCGTCGTATGCCGCGTGCTTGCCTTTCGCCTGGCGCACTGCCATCGCCAGCGCGGCACGGATGACCGACGCCGCGGGGTCATCGGACCGCGCCTCGAGCTGGGCGCGCAAGATTTCTACGAGCGTGACGGGCAACGGCTGATCGTTCAGGACCACAGTGGGATCGGGCCGATCGGCACGTGCGTCGGAGGGGACACCGACGAATGCCCAGACCGGCTCTTCCCGAAGTAGGGCCTCAGGACTCGTCGGCAGTCGCTGCGATGGCAGGTCCCTCTCCTGATCTGCCCACGCACCAACGACGCGCGCGAGATCCTGAGCCGAGATGGCGGTCTGTTCTGGCGAGCCGTCAGTTCCACGCACCAACTCCGGGAGTTCAGCATTGATGACGAAGAGGGCACCCTTGAGCGCCGCGGAGATCGCCAAGGGAACCGGGCTCAACCCCGCTGCTTCGAGGCGACGTTCAGCGATGCGACGTGCCATGGGGTCGTCGATCAACCCCTCCAGCGGGATCGTGCCGGTCCCACTCCACTTCATCCGGATGTTGGCCAGCACGGCGGCCGACAGGAGCCGGCGTGGGTCGGGGGCGAGGGAGTCAAGCCCGAGTGCGGCCAGTCGCGCTTCGATCTGATCGGCTGCGCGCTGTGACTCGTCGTCCCATTTCTGCCTCAACGCGGCTGCCAGCTGCATCACCGACGCCACGAATGGCTCGACCACCCGATCTCTATCGATGAA
Organism: Actinomycetales bacterium; assembly: GCA_016710385.1. Taxonomy (GTDB): domain Bacteria; phylum Actinomycetota; class Actinomycetes; order Actinomycetales; family Dermatophilaceae; genus Phosphoribacter; species Phosphoribacter freyrii. Next base: position 24,519 of record JADJVX010000011.1, on the reverse strand, counting down.
CCCAACCGGATCGACCAGCAAGGCCTCGAGCCCATCCGGCGATTGCAGGTGCCGGAAGATCTCGTCATTGATCGCCCGGCCACCCGCCCCCTTGAAGCGGCCCCGGTATGCCATCCGGATCGACTTCGTCAGGGCGGTGACGGCGAGCAGGTCCTGGACCCAGTCGCGGATCCGGCCGTTGACCTGGGAGACCGGGAGGATGAAACCGACGTACAGGTCCAGGAAGTCACATGTCAACGGGTGGTCCCCGCCAAGGTCCTCCCACATTTTCGCCCTGCTGCCACGGCTCTTGTCCGTGGTGGTGTCCTCCGCACCAGCGAAATGCAGCGTTGCCTTGTCGAACACGCGGCCGGCGTGCTGGTTGGCTTCGCGGGACACCCAGTGGAGCCCGGCGATACGCGACGAGATGGTGCGGACGTCGGTCGTGACGGTGAAGTTCCCCCGTTCGAAAGGCTGCGCAGCCGCTGAGTACCAGCCGTCCAAGAGGTCGATGAGGTCGTTGCGGCTGATCCATAGGGGTTGCGCCTGGGTGTTGCGCCAGGTGCCATAGCAGCATCGGATGCGCGTGGTCACGAGGGCGTGATCGAACACCTCCCCCGCTGCGACCGCCGCGAGATGAGCAGCGCTCGACGCCCGCCCGCTGAGCGTGCGACGACACTCGCGGGGGTCGAAGAGTGCCGAGCGGTGGCCACTCTCAGTCATGGATGTCCTTGCCTTTCGTCGGCGTGAACACTGGCCTCACCATGTCACCAGCGGAGCTTGGGGCGAACTCCCGCCGCGTGTCCCCGGGCGATACGCGTGCAGGGCCAGTCGCGGGCCAGCCGGCCCCAGCACGCGCAGCGGAGGTGTCGGCAAGAGCGGCAGGACGAGATCGTCGAAGACGGCCCTCGGGTCGTCGGCAGCAATGCGTTCACCGAAACGCAGTGCCTCGCTGACATAGCGAGCGCGCAGCGCCGCGTCTTGCGCGGTGACCTGCCCAACGGCATACCAGCCGACGCTGGTGAATGACTCGACGAGGTCACCGAGGGCGTCGAGATCGTTCGCTGCATCGGCGATATCGAGGACGAAGGCCAACGCGTCCTCGACGAGACGTGCCCAGGCGGCCCGGTCGCGGGCAGAGACGAACTGGAACCGCACATCGTCGGTCTTCAGCAGCCCCGGCACAGCGCTGCGCAGCGCCGCCTCGGCTCTCAGGGCCGTATCGGACTGAGAGTGTTCGTCCTCCCACAGGACTCGCGCTTCACACATCTGCATGTGGGCCACGTCGAAGACCAAATCTCGGTCAGCGTAGGCCTGGCGAGCCTCGACGAATTGACTCCGCGCTTCCGGCAGCCGGCCTTGCAGGCGTCGAGCCTCTCCCATGGTGGCCGTCCAGTCTGGATTGGGGACGAGCCGGTGTTGCTTATATAGGTCCATCGCCTCGCTGAACTTTTCGGCAGCCGCGTCAGGGTGACCATCCACGAGAAGGGCGAAGCCGATGTTGTAGATGCAGTCGGCCGTGTGTTCCACCAGCCCGAAACTGGCATAGATGTTGCGCGCGTTCTCCAGGCGCTTCACGGCCGTGGAGAGTTCACCCCGCTGCAGGGCGAGGAGGCCTAGATCGAGAGTGCAGTCTGCGCCTCGTTCGAACAGGTGAGCTTTGTTGAACACCACCCGCGCACCCCTCCACACCCGGTCGGCCTCCCGCTCTCGGCCGGTCTGGTGGTAGACGTTGCCCAAGTTGAGGTCACAGTCGGCGACGGCGATCGGGTCACCCGCCTCGCTGAAGTGCTCGCGAGCTTCGTCGAGCAATCGCTCGGCCTCTCCGAACCGGCCACGTTCGCGCAAGACATTACCGAGGGTGGCGCGACACATCATGGCGCGTTCGGCGTCGAGAGGTGGCGTTCGACCATTGAGCAACACCTCGAAGACACACTGGGCCGTGGCGTAGTCGCCGGCGAGATAGTCGACGACGGCAAGGTTGATCGTGACATCCACGACCCCCAGGGGCTGATCCTCCGCCTCGTAGATGCTCAGTGCGGAACGGTAGGCAGCTCGGGCCTCGCGGTATCGACTCTTGCCACGATGGGCATTCCCCATCCCCAGCAGGCAATCCGCCCGCTGCACCGGCAGATCCTGCTCCACGGCATACGCGTATGCCTCCTGGAACATCGCCTCCGCCTCCTCGTAGCGACTGAGGGTGCGCAGAACATTTCCCAACTGGTATGCCGCGTCTGCCTCGGCCGCCCCGTCGCCCGCACCGCGGGCATGCTCATGTGCATCCTCGAAAGCTGCCAGAGCGGCCTCATAGCGTCGCTCGGCATAGCACACGACAGCAATGTCGAAGAGATCTCGGTACATCGCTCCTCCGCTACGCAGACTTCCTCCCGCCCCCAGAGCAGATGGTGCCAGAACGCGCATTGACATCCGAGGACGAAATACCCGACACCCCGGCAAGCCCCCTGATGCGACCACTAGGCCTCCCTTCTCACGTCGCCTTACCTGATGAGCACTTCCCCCAATCCCGGTCACTAGCCGTGGCGGACGCTGTGCGGCTTTGGGGGAAGTAGCCCTGAGTACAGACATCACCCCACCAGGAGGACCCACGTGTCCGTGAAGAACACCCTTGCTATCGGGCTCACCGTGGTCGGTCTCGCAGTCGGAGCGGCCCAAGCGCTGGAACCGAAGACTGCCGCCGAGCAGCAACGGCAGCAACAGGAACAGCGCATCTCCGACGCGGCCGACGCGGACGGGAAGAGCAAGGACACCATGCGCGACCAAGGCAACTCGGCGGCCGAAGCCAATCAACGCGACAAGCTCAACCCCACCGAGCCACGCCCCGGGGAGAAGCCGAAGATCAAGATCAAGATGGGACTCAAGTGATGTGGTTCTCCACTCCCGAGGTCGGCGACTGGGTCAGGCTCAAGCGGCGGACCCCAGTCTCGTTTAGCGACCACCTCACCGATGGTGGACTTCCGGCTGGGTCCCGGGCCTGCGTGCTCGGACGCACCGGCTCCCGACTGGACCTGGAGGTTGATGCCGGTTGGGGCAGCACTCGGGTGTCAGTGCGATCGCACGATGTCACGGTCATCCGCCGGGGCGGCGGCTCGGAGGCGTTCGCCCGTCGGCTGCGCCTGGTCACCACGGTCCGCATTTCGCTCGCTCTTGTGCTCATCTGGCCGGTGCTGCAATTCGTGGCGACGTACCTCTGGGTCAACCGCACCTTCGAGGACATCGTGCCGGCCTTCGTCATGGGCGTGCTCGATGGCCTCCCCGAGCAAATCGAAGCAGCGATCGCCGAGCCCTGGAAGGCCGTGCTGTCGTTCCTCCTCTTCGCCGTCATGGGGCGCATCGCTTTCGGACCCAAATCAACCTGACGTCGGTATTGCTCGCGCAGTCACGACACGACCATGCCCAATCCCGCCATCAGCGCTGTGTCGGGTTTCCTGACACCCTCATTGAAAGGCACGCAGAGGTTTCTGCCATGATCGCAACCGTGGAATCGACGACCGCACATTCGACCTGCTGGGAGGTCGCCGAGCTCCTTCGGGACGACGAGCCCGCCACTCGCAGCCGGGGAGCTGCAGAACGCCTGCTTCAGTTGGCAGCCGGCCTCCCCCAGGGATCGCACCTCAGTCTCGTGTTCGCCGGGGACGGAGCGGGCGGGGTGACTATCCGCCTGCACACCGACCTTGACCGCGTCGACCTGGCCCAGCTACTCGACTGGGTGGGTGAGGGAGTATGCCGGTGGGTCCCCTTCCAGGGTCAGGGCGCGCACCTCGTCCCGTTGGCCGAGGGCGACCAGGCGGTCGTCGAACTCATTCCGGCTTTCGAGGCTCTGCCGCCTGAGGCCATGCTCGAGCGCCCCGGACTCGCACCGGTGCTCGATGCGGCAGCCGACGATCGGGTCGTCCTGGAATCCCGCACTCCCGCGGACCCGCAGCTCTGGCCTGTGCCCGTCGCCGGCGATTGGATGAGTTTGCTCACCGCGCTCACCCAGTCGGCGGCCCAGGTCAGGGTCCACCTCGCGCCCGCCTCACCTTTGGAGCAGCAGATCATCGCGGCTCAGGCCCGCACCTCGGTGCAATCGCGTGACCCGGTCCTCTACTCGCAGTACCTCGGAACGCCGGTGCGGATCCGCTGCTTCGCCGGACAGTCGGGCACGCTGTTGTCGCCCCGGTTGCGGGCCGTGCTGACCCATTTCGGCGTGGGTCTGCACCTACAACCCGTGGACTTGACACACCCCGCCACCGCCGCCGCGTGGGAGGGCGATGAGGCGACCCTCGTCGGATACGTCGAGCCCTTCGGGGTCGCGTCCTGCTACCTCAAGTTCCCGGCGTCGGGGATGGATACCGTCACCTGCGGAGTCCCGACCGCGGAAGCCGATATCCCCCCGGTGGCGATCTCCCGGCATACCGATGCATTCGCCCCGACGGCGTCCGGCGCGTCCGGTGCTCCAGTGGATCGCAGCGTCGAGGTGCGGCTCGGGCAGGCCCTCGACTGGTCGGGAAACCGGGTCGATGTCAGCGTCACCGCAGAGGACCTCCTGTTGCACACCCAGGTGCTCGGCGCGACCGGCACCGGGAAGTCCACCCTGCTGGCGGCCATGGCTCACCAGGCTGCCGCGGCAGGGCTTGGGGTGACCGTCATCGAGAGCCACGGTCCGCTTGTCGAACGTATCGTCCGGGAGCTGCCCGACTCGGCGATCGACCGGACCATCCTCGTGCGCAGCGGCGACCTGCAGAACCCAGTGCCGGTCAACGTCCTGGGCGGTCCGCACGGCGAGTTGCTCTCCGAAGTGATGCTCGAGGTCTTTCGTGAGCTGTACGACCCCAGCAATCAGGGATTTCTCGGGCCACGCTTCGAGCGGATCTACTCACTGGCGATCGCGGCTTTGCGAATACTCTTCGAAGATCGCGCGACCCTTGCGGCGATCCCGTTGGTCATCCGCGACCAGAAGCAGATTGCCGCCTTGGCCGAGGCGGTCGGTTCCGTGGACCCGGTGCTCAAGGACACCCTCATCTCCGAGCTCGCTCGGCTGCGCGACGACAACTTCGCTGAGATCGCGGGCTGGGTCAACGCGAAGTTCACCCGGCTGGTATCCCGTCCGGAGATGCGGGCCATCCTCGGCACCGGTCAGGATGCGGTCGATGTCACCCAGGTGATGGACGAGCGGGGCATCCTCCTAGTCGACCTTGCCGCCCCGACACTCGGTCCGCTGTCGGCGCAATTGCTTGGCGAGATGTGGCTGGCCAAGCACTGGGCCGCGCTCGCCTCGCGGAAGCAGACCAGCCAACCGCACCTGCTCATCGTCGACGAGGCGCACCTGTTCGGATCGGGTCTGCTCCCGCGGCTGCTTGCCGAGGCACGCAAGTTCGGCGTGGGCGTGGTCCTGGCGCATCAACATCTCGAACAACTCACCTCCCATCTGCAGCAGGCAACCCTGGCCACAACGAACAACGTGATCGTCTTTCGCTCAGGCCCGCGGGAGGCTGTCGCCGCATTGACCCGGCTGGGCACGTGGGGCGGCGGCACCCTGACCCGGTTGCCGCGGTTGCAGGCGGCCGCAACGCTCTCTCAAGGTAGTGAGCAGAGCGACGCCTTCACCCTCATCGTCGATCACAACACCCGGTCCGCCGCCCGCGACGGTGTGACGGCCGAGGCTGTGGTTGCTCGGGTCGAAGCACAGAGCCGACAGCGGTATGCCGATCCGTTCCGTCGGGCGCTGCCCGTCACCTTGGAACGGGTCCAAGCCAGAGTGGCGGCCCTGCGGGAACAACCCCCACGCCCTGAAAAGCGAGCCACGGGCCGCGATGAGTCGGCCAGTGCCAGGCCAGGGAGCCCCAGCTTCCTCGACGACTGGCTGGCCAGCCGCCAGGCCCGCACCGGCGCTGGCGGCACCAGCTCGACGGGCGGCCGGCCCACCGATCCGCGCTGAGGACCGGCACCGAATGATCAATCTCGTCGCCAGCCTCGCTGCCGCGTCGGTCACCGCCCGCGATGCGCAGACGCTCCGCGCCATGAACGATGAACTCACCGTGCGGGTAGGGACCGTGCTGATCGAGTTCCTCACCCCGACGCAGGTGGAGGAGCACGAGGAGCAGGAAGCCTCCGCCGCCGGGGCTGACGAGTGGGTCCGTACCGAGCTACGGCACCGCGAGGCGATCGTGTGGGATGTGCTCGACGCGATGGTGGCCGAGGCTCGCGGGCTCGCCGACACCGACGGACGACTCCCCCTCCTGGCCGAGTGGCCAGTCACCTCGCCGCCGGGTCTGCCGACGATGGCCGAGATCCTCTGGATCCGCGGCGTCCGGAGGGATAACGACGAACTCGTGAGGCTGGGCGACGGCATACGCATCATCGCGCTGCGAGGCCTTGCCGAGCAGCGCTGTCGGTCAGCCACCCCAGCGCAGGCGAGTGAACTGCGGGACCTGCTCGCCGCCGTCCATGCGGGCGAGTTGCCCCACTCGACGCTGCTGGAATACTGCAGCCGGCTGGACGGGGAAGAACCGACCCAGCGGGCCTACCTACGCATCCTGGGTGACACGACCCAGGACCTCGTTGCGCTGTATCACGGCCGCACGGCAGCGGATTCGGTCAGCAGCGATTCGGTGACGGACTGACGCGCGGAGAAGGTGCCTGCGGTCAGCGCTTCCACAATCTCGCCACACCGCTGGGCTCGGGCCGCTGCCTCGGCTCCGGGAAGCAGCCGCCAGATCTGCCGCGCCGTCGTGAGCGCCGCACGCGATGCATCGCGCAGTTGCGCCCGCTCGTCCGCTCGCCCATTTTCTGTCTGATTCGACGGGTCGGACAACCGCGCTGCACACAAACCGCGGGCGCCCCAGCGCACGGCAGCAGCAGCCGCTTGCGCAGCGTCAGAGATAAGCCCTGGGTCTCGACCGGCTTCGTGAACGTGGACGGTGAGGCCACCTTGCCGAAGCAGCGCTCGTATGCCGTCGACATCCGTGCTCAGGGGGATGCGCGCTGCCCACGTGCCGCGGTCGGCGTCCCACTGCAGACGTCCCATCGCGAGCACGATCGCCTCAGCGCCGAGATGGGCGGTGACCTCCAGGCGGGTCGCCTGAAGCGCTTGCGCCCGTGCCTGCGGTGCACTCAGGCGGGTCGGGGGCAGGCAACTGGCCTGCCAATCGGCTGCGCCGACGCTCACGCTGAGCGTGGGATCGTGCGGCGAGAGGTCCAGCGCCCAACTCACCGCGGACTCGTCCCGGGCGACCAACCCCCGGCGCACGAACCGCCAGTCGACAGCTTCGGCGTTCGCCCAGATCTGCGGGGTGTCACCGGCTGCCAGAGCCAACTCAGGGGTGCACGCGGCGAGAATCGGCTCGAGGTCGGGCACCATCGTTGATGGTTCAGGCGGGGCTTCCTGCTCCTGCCACCGGGCCAGGGCAGCATCAAGAGGCTGCCAACGCGGGTCATTGGTGGGAAGGTCATCCAGCAGCAACCCGGCAGCGTCGAGAGTCAATTCTCTTACCCGAGAAGGCAATTCATCCGCAGAGTTGAGCGCCGCCAGGATCGTTTCGGACATCTGTCGACAGCCTCCGACGGGGTCGACATCGGGGTCAAGGCACCCCTCGAGCTGGGCCCGCGCCACCGCCATCTCCAGCTCGAGCACGATCTCGTCCAATGGCCATGGGGCTTGCAGGCTGAGCCAGTGCACAGTGGCCAGGTCGACGAGCGATTCCAATGCGGGGGTCGGCGAGGCGACGCTCTTGGCGACGGCTTCGGGCTCGGTGTCGGGTGCCCATGGCACGCTCTGGAGAGACACGCACGCATCGGCGAGATCGCTGCCCAACAGCTCGGTCAGAGCGTCATAGGCCGCTGCTGCATCCGCGATCTCGAAGCAGGGCAGCCGCTCGGGATAGGCAGGATCGACGTATGCCGTGCCGCCGGCGATTCCGACGAATCCCACGCCGGCCAACGACGCAGGCAGCTCGCCGATGTCGATGATCCCGGTATCCCGTCTGCGCAAGGACACGATCCGATCGGGGAAGCGCCGCGCCCCAGTCATGGGCTGGCCTCGTTGTCGAGACGCCGACGCTGGCGCATGACGTACGCCTCCAACTCGACGACGGACAGGAAATCGCGCTCATCCCCACCCGCCGCTACCTCATCGGCGATGAGACCACGGTAGAGGGCATCCCAGCCGGGCGCTTGCCCGAAGACGTCTCTGGCCACCTTCATATCTTGCGCCACGAGTGCGAAGGTTTCCTGGTGACGTCGGTCGGTGGCCCGCTCCACCGGGTCGGCGAAGGGGTCGTCGGCCCGATCGGCAATCGAGCCGACCAAATGCACCGAGTCGTCGACCTCGACCGAGCGGACCCCGAACTCCCGGAAGGCTTCTGGGATCCCTGGGCTCAGGCCGAGCCGAAGTGAGCGCGCAATGGCACAACTGCACATGGGGGCCTCGAACTCTCGCTCTCGGCGCAAGACCTCCATCCACACCTTGCGTGTCATTCCGGTCTGCATGACGTCGTGATGAGTAGCAAGGTCACCGAAGAGCATCTGCAGCCGTTCGGCCGTGGGGTCCCCGAGCCAGCCGTCCACCAAGTCGGCGACGGCGCTGTCCAGCTCAGCTGCCTCGATCGTCGACCGACAGGACGCCCGAAAGCGCCGCCAGGCACCCCGGTGCGCCCCGCGTTGAGCACCGACTCCATGGCACGCGGCCCTGATGAGCATTTGATGTTCCGTCAGATCCAAGCCCAGCGGACGGCATCCGCGTCGGATCTCCAATTCCCCGAGGTCGCTATCGGCTGGACGCGCGACCCGCGGGGTTGTTTGGTGATCGGGGGCCGGAGCACCGGGATCGTCCTTCTCGGACACCCCGCGCCAATGCAAGGCGTAGCGGCCGTGGAAGCTCCGATCACTTCCCGCTAGCCAGTCCTCCGTCTGCCCGGGGCGCGGCACGACCGGTGGACGTGCGTCGTGACCCAGGAAGACGTGGGAGGGCGGCTGCTGTGCCAGCGCCGCCGCTCCCAGCTCCTCCCAGAGGCGATCGACGACCACCGCGTAGCGGGTCAGGAACTCGGTCGCGGTGAGCATGCGCGGTTTGGTCCGCAACGCCAACACGTCGTCGGCGGATTTCTCGACCCATCGGTCCAGCAGGTCGGGCGTGAGCTGTTCGCCGCTGTGCATCAGTGCGCCGATCCGGCCGAGGACCGGCTCACTGAGCTCGCTGAGCGTCACGGCGGATCCCTGGGCTGCGGCCAACTCCAGCACCCGGCGATTGACGCGGGCGGCTAGGTGCGCCGCCTCCATCAGCTCAGGTGCCAACGCCTCGACGAGTTCTCGAGCCTCGTCGAGTCGGTGATCGGGGATCGGCGACCTAGGTTTCAGGTTGCCCTCGGAAGCGAACCGCCATTTCCGATTGAACAGTCGCCACCCGACGGCGATGAGATCACTGGCTTTCACGCCCCGACCGCGTCGAGTGAGATGAAGGTAATCCGGCCGCTGCAACACCTCGGCAATGAGGGTGTCTACGCTGGGCACCGGCGCCCTCCCACGTCGTACGGCTTCTGGAGCATGTCACCCGAAGTCTGACGGACACCGACCGGACAGATGCCCAGGGAGTTTCGTGAATTCGACCATCGACCAGTTGATCCGTGAGTTGTCGGCGTTGCAGGCCCGACGCGGCATACAACAACCCGGACGCGCGGACGCCGCGGGGCCGGCCCTGACCAGGGCCCTCGCCCTCGACCAACGCGCACCCGGAGAGGACCGACGCCGTGCCCTGGTCTCCGGGCTGTTGCACCACGCGGAGAGTCTGCCACCGGACCTGCACATGGTCTTCCTCGCCGGCTGCAGCATCCGCACCGAGGACCGACCGACACTCACGGCGCGCATGGCCCGGGCAGCGCTGACGATGAAGGTCGCCGAGCGCACTGCGTGGGCCCGCCTCGCCGACGCCAACCGTCGGGTCGCCGAGTCGCTCGCCGGCCCGCCGGCCAAGGACCCGACGGCTCCTCCGCCCGAGTGGCTGCTCACTTCTCTGCACGCCTACACCGACCTGCGCAGCGGCCGTCCGATCACCCGCAGCACGCACACGATACGCGTGGTCTCCCCCTACCTCACCCACATCACCGAGCGCATCAGTTTCCCGGGCGCAGGCCCCGACGCCGACCCCGCATTCCGCGCTTGGGGCGACGCCGAACTCGTATCTGTCGAACGCCCCTATCAGGTGACCTGGCAGGTGTCGCTGCGGCTCACCCGCACCTTCCTCGCCGGCGAGTCGGCCACCTACTCGTTCCAATCGCAAGCTCCGTCGCGGCGGCTGCTCCACCCCATGTCGGTCATGCTCCCCGAACGGGTATGCCGGGTGTTCAGCACCGAGGTCAACTTTGGGTCACCGAGTGTGGCCACCCGGGTGTGGCGCCTGGACGGCGTTCCCGCTCCGGTCGCGGAGTTGGACACCCCCTCGGGGGTCATGCTCGATCCGCATGCCAACCCCGTGCTCAAGGCCTCTTATGAGGACATGACCCTCGGCCGCGTCTACGGACTGCGATGGGAATGGAGCGACGAGGCCTGACTCTGGCGGGCAGTCTTCGCAGTGGCGGGCAGGCTTCGCAATGGCGGGCAGCAGAGCATTCTGCACTGCAAGTTCACTGCAACCTTTGGGGTGAAAGGGGAGCCCTCGGACATATCGTTCTTAGCGTCGCTTCATGGATCTGGGTGCAGCGCAATCGACGATCGGCCCGAGGGTGTCCTGGGAGGACCTCGCCGCCCTGGTGTGGCAAGCGACCGCGTCAATCCGGCACGACCTCCACATCCGGGTGCGCGGCACTCGATGTCCGACCCGGACCGCGCCCTATGCAGACATTCGGTTGCGGTCATCCACGGCGAGGGACGAATGCGAGGCGGTCGGGTGCCTTGACGTCTTCCACGACGTCCTGGTCACGGCATACGCGAAGTTGCGCGAGGTCGGAGCAGGCAGCACGGTGCAGCCACGCGACCCGGCGCGCTATGCCTACCGCGCCATCACCCGGCTGCTCACCGACCGGCAGCGGGAGCACCGCGTACGACTCGGTTTGGACGCAAAGCCAGGACGCGAGGACGGTCCCGCCGCGCGCGTGATCGAGCGGCTGCGGGCGCTGGACCCAGACCGGGCGGACTGGTTGGTCACGCTGTTCCGGCTGATGCAGCACTACGCCCACAAGGCCGGGCGGGCCAGCGCATCCTGGCCGCTGCTCGGGTGGGCCGCCGAGAAGACCAAGGTCGACCTCGTCAACCGACCGGACTCTGAAGCCACCCGCGACGAAATCCGTGCCGACGTCACCTATGTGCTGCGCGTCGCCACTGCCACTCTCGGTGCGGGGTGGGTGCGGGAGCACATCCACCACCCCCTCGTCGTTTGCCAGATCGCGACGACGGTGGACTCGGACTTCCCGGCCGCCAGCGAGGACCTCGAGTCCGCTCTGATGGCTGCCTGGCTCCGCGAACGGTACGCAGCGGCACGTCGCGAGGGAATGAGCCCCGCCGATGCTCTGCGCGTGGCTGCTGCCGCAGTCGGATACCGCCAGGAGATTGCAGACTCGCGCGAGATTCACGCTGCGCTGCACGATCTCGACGCCGACCTACGGCTGTCAGCATGACCAGCGCTGGCGGGGACTTCATGGACCGCGGGGCTGCGGCCCAGGCTGTCGTGCAGGTGTGGGAGGCAGCCGGCAGGGGCGTCGAGACCCTGGAACCCGGAGCGGCCTGGGTGACGACCGACGGCATCCTCGTCACGGTCGATGCGACCCAGACGCGGATCAGCCACTGCCTCAGGCGAGGTATGCCGTGCACCCCCCTGCTGCTGGAGGCAGTAGCCCAGCTCAATCAGAGCGGCGTGGGCGGCTCGGTCTGGCTGGTGGACGACACGATCACCGCGGACGACGGTCTCGTCCGCTGGGCTGCGGTGTGGGCGGTCTGCCTCCCACATGCCTGGACTTCGCCGCTGCACCTGCAACGGACGGCATACACGTGTGTGGTGGAGCTTGTCCCCCACTTGGGGGACCTGGCCGAGCACATGGCCGCTTTCGGCGGCTGTGACGAGGCGACCTCGGGGCTAGAGCTGTGGGAGCTGACGGGCCTTCGGCAGCTCGGCGCGTCCGCGACAGACGGGTGGCCCGCCGGGGATTACCCGACGGGCCACACTGGTTGGGCTCGCTCAGCCGTGGAACATGATGAGCGCGATCAGAATGTCGATGACCTTGTCCATGATGTTGGGTCCTCCTTCCCAACACCCCTACCGATCCCGATTCAGGCGAGCGCCTCCGATCCGGGCCCTGGCCCGAGCGCGATGCACCGCAGGGCCGGCTAATGGGGCTGTTCCATCGCCCGCGGGCTCAGCAGCCGCCCGCCGCCACTGGGACCGCACCTGGAGTCCTCGGATCTGGGTTGCACATCCTGATGCCGGCACCTCTGGCGCAGGCGGCCGTGGACCTGGAAGCAGCCATGGCCACCCTCCGCCCTCGCCAATACCCCGAACTGCCCCGGCTGGTGCCCGCGGGATGGACTTGGGTCGGGGAGGACGCCTCCCGCCCGGACGGGGTCTGGTGCGGTGGCGACGGGGCGAATGCCCCGATCATCGTCAGCCTGCGCAGCGTGCACGCCGAGACCGACGTGGGCCTCTACCCCCTCGGCGACGGCGACGAGCGGCTGAGCGCCCCAGGGGTGACCGCGCTGGCAGGATTCCTGCGCGGCTCCGCTGCCCGCCGAGTGGCGCCTGCGGGCACCATCGCACTCGGCCCGCCTCCCATCCCAGCAGACCTGTTGGAGGAGATGCTGCGGGCAGCCCGGCGACCGCCAACTGCGGCCAATGTCGACGCTGTCGGGCGGATGTTCGTCACTCAGGTCAAGCTCAAGGCGTCACAGTTCGTCCAGAACTCCGCCGGCCACGACCGCGCGATGGCCTACCTCGACCGGTGGGCACTGCTTCGCGGTGATCACCTCGAGGTGGCCCGGGGCGTGCTGGCCGACCTTTGTGGGTGGGATGCGACCGTCATCCCCTATGTCCAGGACATCCCGCTGCGGATGCGGGCAATCATGCTCCATGCCGTCGATAGGCCGGGCACCTTCTGGGTCGAGGTGAAGTGATCCTGACAGTCGGTGATTGTCCCTGAGGCAGAATGTCCTCGCAGACTTCCCTCGCGGACTTCCCTCGCGGACCTCCCTGGCACCGGCAGAGTGATGGGACTGAGATGTTGACAATCATGCTCTGCGGGGCTGCCGACACCAGCGTTGTCGTCTCCGAGTTCGCCACTGTCGCAACGGCCTTGGGCGCCGACCCGTGGCACTTCCTGTCCGGCGACATCTTCTATCTCAATAACGCCTCGGCCTCCTGGCGAGCCAACTCCGCGCGATCCGTTGCGGCAGCCGACGTGGTCGTCTTCGTGGTCGTCCGTCAGTACGGCGAAGTGTCCTGGACCACTGAATTGCGCCAGGCCGTGGATGATGGCACCCCATTCGTGATCCTGTGCCTCACGGATACCTACCGCAGCTACCTCGCGGCAGAAGCAGACCGACCGGATCCGGCCGCTGCCGTCTCGCAGCCCATTGATCCGCGCCTAGCGGACACCATGCGGGAACTGGAGCGCACCTACTCCTTCACCATCGTTCAGTTCGACGACGCGACCTTCTCTGCGGTGCTCCGGCGAGAGCTCGCCAAGGTCTTCGTGCACGGCATACAGGCCCTCACGAGCCGCGCCCGTCGGGAGTCGCTGGCATCCCTGCTGGGCAACCCCGACTCACTCACCGCCCACGACCTGCACATCGCACGGGAAGTGGCGTTGGACGAGTTCGAGGACAAGCGGCTGCGGAAGGCAGCCATCACCGCCCTGGCGCACCGCGACGGCCTCGACGAGGATTCGACCCTGTCGCTGGTGCGCAGCAGCGAGCAGGGCGTCGCCCGACTGTCCGTCGAGCTGTTGGATCGGCTCTACCGGCAGCGGCCCCCTGCTCACGACTTCCTGGCCGAGATCATCGACGTGGCCGGCGATAGCGATGACGTGGCGTTGTCTCGTCGTCTCGTGCACAGCCTGTTCCGGCTCTCGCTCGAGGACGCCCTGGCCGTTGCTTGCGATATGCACGTCTCGGACGTCGGCATCAAGCGGCGGCTGGTGGATCACATCGAAACCAACCTGGCAACCATCCTCGCATCCCACGAGCTGCGCAAGGCTGCCGAGCTGGTGTTGGGCCGTTGCCTCGCGCCCGCGGGTGAAAGCCCGTGGAAGGACCGGGCGACCGCCATGCTGGCAACCCTCGGATCGTAACTCGGACTAGTGCACCACAGTCTGCACGCCGACACTGGGCTGCAATCGAGGGAAGAAGTTGCGACGGAAATGGGCACCGCAAGGCCACCCTACGGCCACTCGGACATTCGCGCTGGCGCTTTGTACCAGTAGCTCAGCATCGTCTCATCGTCACCGTACCCATGGCTGCTCGTGCCGACGAGAGTCCACCCCAACCGTTCATACAGTCGAATGGCTGCGACATCCTTCTCAAGCACCTCAAGAAACTGCGACTTGGTCACAGAGCGGGCCGTCTCCACAAGCCGTTCAGCGATGCCGGAGTTTCGGTGCCGCGGATGCACAAACAGGCGGCACAACATGACCGCGTCGTCGGGCGGATTATGACCGAGCAGCGCGCGCAGGGTGGCGGTCTCGCCCGCTGAGGGCGTCATGAGAGCAACGTGCCCGAGAACCTCGTCCTCATCGCTCGCGACGAAGGCCGCGAGCATGCCCACGCCGCTGAGCCACCCCACCGGGTCAGCAACCCCCTCAACTGGGTACCCATCCTGTGCGTGAACCTGAGTCAAGACTTCTCCGCAGGCCTCAAGATCCTCTTCGCGGCGGACTCGGTATTCTATCAAGGTCTCTCCTGAGTTTGAGTGTCACATCCAAAGTTTCAAGAACGGCTCTTCTGGCCGTTCAGGCGGCTCCGGCAACCCCAAGAGGCGCAGGACCGAGAGATTCCTCAAAGGAACGACATAAGTCGCCCATCCTTCTCTATCGGGACTCGGGGTGAACCACACGTCCTCTCCCTCCACGAGCGTCCGAAAGCCATCGGATGCGATCTCAATGTAATCGCAAACATAAACTTGCCCCGTGTCCAGGTGTTCGATCCTATAAAGGCTGGCTTGGCCTTCTTGGCCGCCACCAAGAAAGACTCGCCCGACCATCTTGCCGCGCATTTGCTTCACGTCGACCACGCCACCCTGAAACCCACCGCGTTGCTGCGCGTAGTGGCCGCAGCAAGTGACCGACTATACAGCGTGCACGCCCGCAACGGGTTATCGTACGAGCCGCCAGCAATAGCCCGATATGGGCCCGAGGCCGTGCTCGTCCATTCCCAGACATTACCGACGAGGTCCAGACATCCCCATGCATTGACGTTCGACAGTCCTGGGCGAGACGGACTTGCAGACATCGGCGCTACATCATTGGTGCGCATCGCCTCGCGCCACGTCACATAGTCAAGCAGGGGACGACCCGCGGAGGTTTCTGCGCAGCGCACCTGCACTCCTGTCACGGTGTCTCCCCACGGATACATGGCCCCGTCCCACCCGCGAGCGGCGACTTCCCATTCCAGGGACGATGGCAATCGGGCTCCGAGCCAATCTGCGCACGCCTTGGCACCGAACCAGGACACCCCCACCGCAGGGTGCTCACCTCGAGCCGGGTCGGCGAAGTACCGTTCGGGCAGTCGATCATGGAAGGGCTCCACCAACTCGGCGGCATCGGTTCCGGTGCGGCCGGACCGCAGAAACTCGGTGTATTCAACGGTCGTACAAGGACGCTGGGCAAGGCGCATCGGCCCGCCATGGTGGATCGCCAAGGTCTGCCCAGGAGGGCCGACGAGGGAGATCCGATAGGCGCGGCCCAGATCCCACTCTCCAACGAAGGACAGTTGGCGCACGAACCTGCGCGTCGCATCGCTGACCCCGACGAAATCCCAGTGACTCTCAGCAACCCCGGAGACCGCGGTCCGCACGTAGTCGAGCGCCGCTCGAAATTCCCATCCACTCCTGGTGTCCCCGAGTCGAGTCCCCCATCCGCGCTCGACGGCCATGCCCGCTGTCGCACCCGCCCGGCGACCTGCCGCTGCGAGTTCGATGGATGTCGCGTCCATGGGAGGTAGTTCTGCCACCAACGACCGGAGATCCGCGCTCCCCACGATCTCCCGCAGCGCGGCAGCGGCGCAGTCCTCCTGGTTGTCCCAAGCCGCCTGGTCTAGGTAGGTATGAAGCCGGTCGGCCGGAGTGCGCACCTGGGTGGGGGTCAGGCGCTGCCGGCGCGTGCGGTGCATGACAAATGCGGGCAGATCCGCGACGTCAACGCCCCTGGCATCAAGTTGTTTGGTCAGAGTGTCAGTCCCGCTGTGCTCGCCCAGGAAGAACTCGCGGATTGCGGGCGAGTCACGAAGCGGCGCGTCACGCCCTGCGAGGAAGACGGCCGACCGGGCGCTGAGGAAGGAACAAAGTTGGGCCAATCCGCGCGCGTTCGCTGCCGGGTCTTTCACCAGCGCAAGCAGCTCGATGGCATCAACCAAGAGGAGGAGCCACCCATGACGGACGAGGTAGGACGCTAACTCAGCGCTGCGGGACCTAACGTGTTCGGGGAAGTGCCCTTCAAGGCTTTCTTGGAAGCGGGTCAACGGATCGGACTGAGCTCCCACTGCCAAGTCGATGTATGCCGTGTAGCGCGGCCGGTCGGGCCAGTCACCCCGGGACAGATGCCCGAGCAATGCGGTCTTGCCTGTGCGTGTCGCCCCGTAGATAAAGGCGTTCTGACGCCGGGCTAGACTCTCCGCACCACGATCTCGCCGCAGCTCGATTTCTGGTGGCCATCCATTAGAAAACCCGGTGAGGCGGTCCACGAATGTCGCCAAGGAAAGCACTGGCCATTCCTCGCCGACCTCATCGGGGCCTTCTCCACACACGAGAAAGCGGGTGGTGGCTGGCCCGTCAGTCGGCCGCAGGATGCCCCCCGCAGCAGTGGCTGCGAGCGCGTGGATGCTCCGTGGATCTCGACCGAGCACGACCTCGAGGTAGCGCTTCCCCGCCACCGTGGGCTTCTCGCCCAGTAGGTACACAGTATCCGGGGACGGCACGATTTCCTCGCCCACGATCCAGCCCGCTGCCAGCAGCAGCCCCGACAGGAAGTTCGCATCCGCGCGCAGCTCCGGGGCGATGTCGGCATCGATATGCCGCCGCGAGCGCAAGAAGCTCAGCACCCGAACCAACTGCTCAAGGCACTCTCGGATGCTGTCTAGGGTTGGGACCTTTAGACCTGCGGCGGCCAGGAGGCCCTGAACACGGGTAAATGCCTTGGTCATTTCGGAGGTCTCGAAATGATCTCGGCACCCTTTGATGAGGTGCTCGATCCTGTCCGGCGGCGGGATGTCAGCGGGGCGGTACTCGTGCCATAGGTCCGAGAGCAGCGACCGCGTGACTTCGGCCACGTGGCGAGCGGCCTCTTCGCGCTGGTCGGCCTCGACTGCGACGAAGATCCCCGCAAAGTCCAGGCGCATCTTGTCGGTGATGGACGCATAATCGCCCAACTGCGAACGTAGCTGGTTGAGTGTGCGTTGGGCACCGACGTCGGAGACCACATCGGCCACCGCGCGGTCACCCCAAGTGATGACTTGCACCGAGGTCAACAGCAGCTCAAGGGCTCGGCTGGTGAATGTGACCTCCCCTGGCAGGCTTACGGCAGCCTTGCGGCGCCCGTGATTGGTCGCCAGTTGCACTTCATCTCGGACCTCAAGCGACGCCTGGCTGTGGGGGGAAAGCAGGACGAGGATCGTCTCCGCATCGCAGATGGCGTCCGCGAGCACGCCACGGTAGGACTGAGCCCCGCCGGGGATCCCCGCGCGATCATAGAAGCACCGATAGCCGCTCTGCCGAAGAGAATCGACAAGCTCGAGCGCCCGGGCGTCATCTTCTGACGCATAGCTGACGAAGAAGTCGTACTCCATCGACGACTCGCTCCCTTCCGCGGCCACGGCCTTGGCTACCGGCCATGTGTGACGAACCTACCGTGGACGTGTACAGCTGGCCCCGCTGGGCTTGCACGTGGGCGACTCCCTACAACTGCAGACCGACGCCAATCCGCGCGCCACGTCGCTGCAGTGCACGTGGCGCGAGTCCCCACATCCCGAACCGCACCATCCCCGCCGCACGCACGGCCCCAGGGGCTGGGCTTCTACTCGCAGGAGTGCGAGACGTACAGCGGAACCCGTAGAGATGCTCGTCTGCGAGCAGCTCGATCCGTTTCTATTCGCTGTCGTGCGAGACGTACAGCGGAACGCGGAGAAGGTTGGTGATGCCTACCGGCGTCTCCGGGCGTTTCTATTCGCTGTCGTGCGAGACGTACAGCGGAACCTGCCCGAACATTGACGGCAACCAGACCGAAGTGTTTCTATTCGCTGTCGTGCGAGACGTACAGCGGAACCTCGCCGACGCCCAAGCCACCGCCTCTACCCCGGCGGACATGGTCGTTTCTATTCGCTGTCGTGCGAGACGTACAGCGGAACCCGGCCGCAAGCGCTGTGGCGATCGCTGACGACTGTTTCTATTCGCTGTCGTGCGAGACGTACAGCGGAACGCGACCGCCGCGCACTCCCGCGCCGTCACCCGCGGCGTTTCTATTCGCTGTCGTGCGAGACGTACAGCGGAACGCCGGTTCGAATCGTCGCAGAGAAAACCGCGACGAAGTTTCTATTCGCTGTCGTGCGAGACGTACAGCGGAACGCGACGAGGGAAAGGTCGGCCCGTTCGCGGTCGGCCTGTTTCTATTCGCTGTCGTGCGAGACGTACAGCGGAACCTCCTTGTCGATGAGGTCGACAAGACCAACCATGGCTTGTTTCTATTCGCTGTCGTGCGAGACGTACAGCGGAACGATGGAGTGAGTTCGGCGCGAAAACGCCCAAGTGGGACACGTTTCTATTCGCTGTCGTGCGAGACGTACAGCGGAACGGGCCACCTACGGCGTCGACGTCGACGCCGCCCGAGCCGAGTTTCTATTCGCTGTCGTGCGAGACGTACAGCGGAACCGTTCGCCATGGCCAGTGCTCACTCGGCCTACCTCGGGTTTCTATTCGCTGTCGTGCGAGACGTACAGCGGAACCGGGTGCCCGGCCACACTTGGCCTCCAGCAACACGTTCTAGTTTCTATTCGCTGTCGTGCGAGACGTACAGCGGAACCGATGACACGACCGCTCAGACCCAGCAGGGTCTCGTCGGTTTCTATTCGCTGTCGTGCGAGACGTACAGCGGAACCCTATCGCCTCGCGCGAGCCGCTGACCAGCACAAACGATGTCCGTTTTCACACCCGACCGCACGCGAGCCACTGGACACCCTCCAGGCCGCCCCTCCGTCGACGTTTGCGCTGGTCAGAGGCCTACACACCCGACGCCTTCCGACGGTGTCCGCCAACACACCCTCCGCCAAGCCCGCCAACCCGCCACCCCCGCTACGAAGCCGACTCCTCGGTCAACAGCGCCCTCAGCTGGGTGACCGCGCCGCCGACTTTGATGGCGATCGTTGGCACGTACCTCGCCTTCGTGGGGTTGAAGCGATCGAGCACCTCGTATGCCGTCACGGCATACCCCGTGAGGTTGCGTCCGATGAGCGGGGCGAGCGCGGCAGGGCCGGAGTAGAGCAGATGCAGCTCCTCCACCCCCGCTTCGCTCATGACCGAGACGAGGTCCGCGCAGATGTCATTGGCCCACCCCTCGGCGTCGGCCGGCGGCAGCAGGTTGCCCGGGACATTCGGAGTGATGGCGTATGCCGCCCGCCATCCAGCAGGGTCTGCGGCCAGCAGCGACACCGCCGCGGGTGCATAGCCCGTGGCCAGCACCTCGATGCTCACCAGCACCCGCTCGGCTGCGGGCACGATCGTGGCGTCGGGAATCGCCCTTCGCACCACGAGGGGTTGGCTGGGTGACGCGAGGGCGGTCCGGGAGCTCAACCACCGTTCACCGTTGGCGTCGACGAAGGCCATCGACGCGCACCGGGAACGCGGGAACACCGCTCCGAGCGCGAGCAGGAAGCTCAGGTGTCCATTCCCGCTGAACTCCACGGAGGTGGCTCCGCTGTCGACGAACGCCTGGGTCAAGATCGGTGCAGCTGCCGCGAAGAGGTCCATCCCGGTGGGACTGGGCAGCAGGCCCTCGCCGTGGATGTCCAGGCGCACGTCGAGATGAGCCGCGGTGCGGTCGCTGTCGCTGGCCTGGTTGCGGGTAGCCACGTCGATGCGCAGGACTGCACGCTCGGTCTCGGGTCGCAGCGCCCGCATCCGATCGATGACGAAGTCGCGCGCCAGCGAGAAGAGGTCCTCGCGACGGTCCGCGCCGTAGTGCTTGTGGTCGGCCAGGTCGAAGTCGGGAATTGGGTCGTAGAGCCCCGCGGTGGCCTGCTCGTCGACACTGCCGTCGCTGCGTCGCAGCGGGGACACGACACCCACCAGGGTGTGGCTCTCCCGGGACAAGCGGGCGAGAGCCGGAAGCTCCACGGTCTGGATGGCCTTGCTGAGCCGCACGTCGGGCGTGGCCACCAAAACCCCTGCCGAGGCCCCCGACCGGAGTGCCTCGTCCATGCGGTAGGTGAAGCTGCCGACGAGCATGGCGTATTCGTCGAGCCACACGCTCAGCCCGCACGCCCGCAGGACGGCCGTCACCGCCCGGGCATGCTTCGTGCCGTCGCTATGCCGGTAGGACACGAAGACCGGTCCGTGGTCGTGATCCATCATCACTGGTCCTCCAGCCGCAAGAACTCCAGCGGCATCATCGAGACCTCCCCGCCATGCAGCACGGCGCTCCGCGTCACCCGAAACAGCGACACTCCACGCGCCGGGTCCTGCAAACCGGGCGGATACGCCACGCGCACCCGCCCCTCTGTTGGGCCCCACCGCCGGGCCCGGGTGACCCTCACCTCGACACGCTCGCCGGTCGTTTCCGAGCCCAGGTGCAGAACAGCACCCACCACCTGGCTGGGGATATCCCGATCCGCTCTTGCTCGCACGAGGGCTTCCTTGGACCAGCCCCAGACGTGAGACACCTGCGAAGGCGGCGACTCAGGGAGCACATTCCCGCTGTGCAGACCTGGCGCCTCCATGTCGAGCCACAGCCACTCATCCATGTCCAGGCTCCGCAGGGAGTCCCAGCCCCCAGCGGGTAGTGGCTCAAGGCCGGCCATCAGCTTCTCCCTTCGTCTCACTGGCTGGCACCGAGGCCAGCAGTGCGGGCACATCGATGGGGTCAAGCCCCTCCAGGAGCGCGCCGTTGACCACTGCCACTCGGCCGTAGCCTCGGGTGCCCATGCCTCCGACCGACACCAATCCGTCGTGGAGGTCCCGGGCCACGTGACGCACCAGGTTGCCCACCGGTGAGGTGGGCTTCCCGGCACCCTGGATACGCAACTCCACCTGGGCACCCGCGTCGAGGGCAGTCACCCGATACAGGCCGCCGTCGATGACCCCCCCGGTGAATCGATCGATCGCGATGTGCGTCCGGGTGATCTCGGCAGCGCCCTTCGCCGCCAGACTGTCGCGGAAGGACAACAGCCCGCGCCCCTTGGAGGAGGAACCAAACGCAGCATCGAGGATGACGGCCACCGCATCCGATTGCTCGGGAGATGCCACCAGGTTGAGGATCGTCTGCGCGCGGTGGCGGAAGATCCCCTTCCAGGACGAGCCAGGCACGAGGACGCGGCCGCCCTGCCGGAGCACCCCGATGGCTCGGCGGCCATCCGCCTGGGTGTCGTTGTCGTCGTTGCCGACGTGGACCGGCTCGATGATCTTGAGCGTGATCACCAGGTCATCCGCCGCATCCGAGCCCTCATTGAGCTCCACGACGGGTGCGTGCGGCGGCTCCGCGGCACCGGCATACCAATCATTCCGCGAGGTGAGCCACCAGGTGAGTTGCGCTGCATCGGCGAGGTCGAGTTCGAGCAACTCGACGGATTCCACAACCCCGGCACCCAGCCCGGTTGACCGGCCGCGACCCAGCTGCGGGCGCCAACTGGCAAGTTTGGCCCCGAGATCGGCGGGTGCCCGACCACTCATGTCCATGGCGACGACGAACCGACCCGGCGAGAAGTACTGCTCGGTGCGCTTCGTGCGGTCCAAGGCGGCGCCCGACGCGGCGTTGATACTGGTGGCGCTGCGAGTCGAGATCTCGAGGCCCTCCATCACGACGGTGCCGCGGATAGCCAACGGACTCGCTTGCCGAGGGGCTGTTGAGGAGACCTCCCACTCCGGCGGCTCGGGACCGAGGAACCGCTCTCCGTCATCCCCGAGATGCCGACGGAGCGACCCGCCCAAGCTCCCGCCGGGGACAAACGGTCGGTGACCAACAGCCGTGGGCGACCGGGGATCGACCACCACCGGCAGGTCGATCTCTGACCCTGCGAGCGCGAACTTGCCCACCGCCCACCGATCCGTCATTCGGATGGTGGCCCTGATCAGGGTGACGTCTCGGCTCATGACCGCTCCCTCACCGCTCGTTGGAGTGCCTCGATGTGCAGCGGCAACTCGTCGCTGCCGAGGATCTCGACGATGCTCTGCTGGACGGAGCCGCCGAGATCCC
Source organism: Actinomycetales bacterium (assembly GCA_016710385.1). Lineage (GTDB taxonomy): Bacteria > Actinomycetota > Actinomycetes > Actinomycetales > Dermatophilaceae > Phosphoribacter > Phosphoribacter freyrii. The sequence continues at coordinate 1,954 of JADJVX010000011.1, read as the reverse complement.
TCATCCAGGGAAGGTTGCGCGTCTCGTCGACCTTGCCGCGGATGAATGCGGCCGGGAAGCCGTTGTCACGCATCCTCATGAAGTTGCGCGCCTGGGCGAGCAGACCCTTGGCCGTCGTAGCACGAGTGTCGTCGTTGAGAATCTCGCCGAGCATCACGTCGACGGGTCCTCGGGCGACTGCGGCTTCGGGCTCGGGCTCGGGCTCGGGCTCGCGCATCGATGCAGGAGGAGTCGAAGCAGGTGCCGCGGGCACAGCGGGCGCGGGCGGCTCGGTCGCCGCCCCCGTCGCAGCTGCCCCTCCCAGCGGCTCTGGCCGAGAGACATCGGTATGCCGGGCCGCGGGCGGGTCGTCCACGGTTCCGTTCTGCCGGCTCCCGACCCCGGTGGCACTGGTGAGCGCGATTTCCTCGCGGAACCCGTCGCGTTGCACTGCTTGCCGCGGAACGAGGCTCGTCATGCCATAGCCCTCAAGTCTTCTGATGCCGACTCCGTCGAGAAGGGCACGAAGGGCCTTGGCATCGGCGGCATGGAGGGCAACGACAGAGCCCGCCTCGACTCCCCAGTCCTCGGGTTTGGGCAACCCGGCGATGCCGTGCCACGTCGAGAGGACAACGGGACGGGTGCGAGTCAGACCCACCCTCGCGCTGCCGCCCGCACGTCGAACGATCGCCAGTGCTTCGCCCGCAAGGTCTACCGATGGAGCTCCGAAGGCGTCGATGAGGATCGCCGGCGATGTCAAACGCAAGGCATAGTCGCCTGCCGTCAGCTCGGGGTCGACGCTCGACCGCTGCGTGGATCTCCATCGACACCGACCCATGGTGCTGAGCTGACCGCCGACACTGATCTCCATGCTGGACAGCAGCCAGTTGACCGCATCGTCGAGGCCGTCGACGTCGCGCAGCCGCAGTGTGCCACGCATCTCAAACCCGTTGTCCCGCAACGCCTTCCGTGAAGTAGAGCTGCTCATCGACAGCAACTCCGTCCTTGTCGAGCGCGGTACGCGTCGTCGACAGGGACCACTCTGGTGGCACCTGCCATCCCTTTCCGGTGACCAGAGCTCCCCCGCACGTGGGGCACTCAGTCCGCGGGGACGCCACCTGGTCGTGCCACTCTCGCGAACACCGTTGCCCGGGGTACTTGCACTTGACCCATGACAGTGGAATCAATCGAGCTTGCGCCGACGTAGATCCCACATTGACCGGCATAGCTGGACCGACGGTCATTGCCCCAGCGAAGAGTCGATCGAAGACCGCCTGCGGGTCGGACCCGGCATACCGGTGTTGCGGGCTACGCCACCAGGCGGCACCGAGCGCCCCACGGATCGCTGTCCCGGGAAGGACGGTGTGGATCTGTCGATCATTCCCGACCTGGCCGGACTTCCCGGCGGAGATCCGAGCGAGCGGGGTGAGGACGTAGTCCAGCAGGACCGTCATGACCCGACCCCCGTGAGCTGAAGGAGTGCCTGGCTGTCCGATGCGGACCAGTCGTGAGCGTCCGTCACGGTGACCCAACCCTCGCCTCGCCGGCGTGAGCCACCGACGGCAACGACAGCACGAGCTGCTGCTCTGAGCACGAGCCGGTCGCGGTCAGCATCCGTGGGGTCCAGCGATACCAACGGAGCGACGCGGAAGCGGGCCCGAGGAGCCCAGACCACCTCACCCATCATGAGGAACCCGCGTTTGACCAGGCCGGATTCATCGTCGACCCGGATGCGAGCGAGGCGGTCGAAGACCATGTCGCTGGTGTCGAACTCTGCGTCACTCCACCACCACGGACTGCCAGCGCCCCCTGGCCCACCGAAGATCTCGGTCACCACTTGTGGGCGCACACCGAGGTCTCGGGCTGCAGCGCGCATCACGCCCTTGAGGCTGGTCGCGGGTAGCGGTTTGACGTGATCGACCACCCGGTCCAGTCCTTGACTGGCGACTCCGGAACCGACATGGAATGGCCCGTG
>JADJVX010000010.1 GCA_016710385.1 Actinomycetales bacterium | reverse complement strand
GATCATGCCGGCCTTCACCTGGCCGCGGTTCGTCAACCGCTGCCCGCTGGCATCCATCTCGCGGCGCGTTGCGGCCCATGATCCACGCCACCGGACCCGCGAGTTGGCACAGCACCAGGCCGACAATGCCGAGCACGAGGGATGAGCGTGCCTTGGGAGTGTTCGGCGCCGGGCAAACCGCCGTACGGGCCGTAGGCGTTGTAGCCGGGTGCTGGGGCTCCCGGAGCGCCGTAGGGCGGATAGGCCTGGCCGGACTGCCCGCCGTAGGGCTGTCCACCGTAAGGCTGCCCGCCATGCTGCTGCCCGCCATACTGCTGCCCGCCGTACTGTCCCGGATATCCGCTCGGCGCTATGGGGGGCGCTGCGGGGGGCGCTGCGGGGGGCGAGGGCGGGGGCGGCGGAGGGGCGTAGGACGGTTGCGCAGGTGCGGGGGCCGGGCCGGTGTATGCCGTGGGCATGGGTGTGGTCGGGCCGACCGTCTGGGCGTCTCACCCCAGGGTGAGGCGGGAGCGGTCGCATCGGATGCACCGCGTCACTCGCGGCGCCGGTCGGGTCAGTGAAGGGAGACTGTGACCCCGGGTCGGTACTCATGGCCGCAAGCCTGCCCCGGTCATCCCCTCGATGGCCGGATGATCGGGATGAGCCACGTGTCCTGGATCAGCCGGGTGAGCCGGATGAGAGGGTGTCGCCATGGTGTCGACTCCACAGCCGTCCGCTTCCCGCAACCCGCCGCACCAGGCCGCCGCTCGGTCCGCCTCGAGCGCACTGCTCCAGGCCGGTATGCCGTGCACAACGTCCGCGGCGGACGGTGGTCACCCTCGGCAGGGCGACGACACGGCATATACGCCGGTGGAGTTGCTCTTGGCCGCGATTGCCGGGTGCACGTCGGTCGACGTCGACGAGGTGACGACCCGGCGCACCGAGCCCGAGTCCTTCGTCGTGGATGTCGTCGCGGACAAGACCTCCGATGAGCTGGGCAATCACCTTGCCGGAGTGGAGATCACCTTCCGGTTGGCGTTTCCCGACACGGACGCGGGCCAGGCCGCCGCGGGCATGGTCGAGCGGGTGGTGCGTCTCCACACGAGAAGCTCTGCACGGTCAGCCGCACCGTCATGCTCCCGACGCCGGTGCGGAGCGTGGTCGGCGACACCGTCATCGAGTGACGGCCGCCGGCCTGAATGGCGTTGGGGCACAAGCCAACTGGACGCACAGCAAGGCAGCGGCGCTCAGCGCGGCGGCAGCTTGCGCACGGTGAGGATCTGCTCGCATCGCCCGACCGCGCCGAGTTCGTCGTGCAGAGTCGTAGAGGTGAGGCCGACGCCGTTGTCGCCGAGCGTGACGAGGGTGTCGAAGCCGACCCAGTGGCCCGGACCGCCGACCGGCTCGCGATAGAGATGCACCGACATGTCGATATTGGGGAACATCCAGTCGCTCGGGTCGACGCGGGTATTCATGCCATTGGCGGTGTCGACCAGGCCGAGGTAGGCCGCGACCGGCGAGACCTCTTCGTCGGCGACGACCGCCAGCGGCGTGCGAATCCACGCTCTCCCTCGGCCGCGTTCGCGGTCGGACGCTCCGACGAACTCGATCGACCGGATGTAGCCGCCGCCCCACATCTGCGAGGGCTCCCAGGTCACCCAGCCCTGCGGCCCGTCCATCGGCTCGGGCACCCCGCCGGCGACCGGGCTGGAGTCGTGCCGGGCCAACCGCCAGGCCGTTGCCCGGATCACCTCACGACGCCCGGCGACGGCGACGGCCTCGATCATCTCGATGGTGCGGCCGGGGCGCACGGTGCGCACCTGCACGCTCGTGGGCAGCGCCGGGATCATCCCGAGGATCTCGTAGGTGACCCGCGCAAGCTGCATCTCCGGGCGCGGCTCGTGCCGGGTGAGCGCGTGCGCGACCAGCCCCGAGACGGGCGCCATGTGCTGCTCGTGGGGTTCCAGGCGCCCTGGGTGTTGAGCGTGGGTTGGTACTCGGTGTCGCTCAGCCGCACGTAATAGGCGCTCGGGTGGTCCTGCAGGTCGGGGAGGGCGTCGAAGTCCACGACCGCCAGACTAGTGAGTCGGCTCTGGTTAGGTGCGGGGACGGCTCAGTCGTCCAGCCCGTATGCCGCGGCGACTGGCCCTTGGGTCACTCGCTGGCGCTGCTCGCCGAGGCCGTCGATGGCCAGCCTCGATCGTGTCGCCGTCGACGAGATATGGGAAGCGGCCGGACAGGGCGACACCCTCAGGAGTGCCGGTGAGCACAAGGTCGCCGGGATCGAGGGTCATCACCTGGCTCAGCTCGCGCACGATGGTCGCGACGCTGAAGATCATGTCGGCCGTGGACGAGTCCTGGCGGGCCTGGCCGTTGACCCACGACTGCAGCCGCAGATCCTGCACGTCGTCGATCTGGTCGATCGGCACGAGGGCCGGACCCACCGGGCAAAAGGTCGGCGCCGACTTGCCCTTCGACCACTGACCGCCCGAGATCTCCAGTTGGAAAGCTCGCTCGGAGACGTCGTTGGCGATGGTCACCCCGGCGATGCAGTCGAGGGCCTCGGCATCCGACCTGAGGCCCGCCGCGGTGGCTCCGATGACGAGGGCGAGTTCGACCTCCCAGTCGAGCTTCTCCGAGCCGGCGGGCATCCGGATCTCGTCAAACGGCCCGACCACGGTGTTGGGGTGCTTGAAAAAGACAACCGGGTATGCCGGTGGCGTCATGCCCGACTCGGCGGCATGGGCCGCGTAGTTGGCGCCTAGACAGACGACGGCACCGGGACGGGCGATCGGTGCACCGACGCGGTCCTTGCCGGCTTCGATGCGGCGCAGGCTCCGGGTCGAGAGCGCGGCCCGGGTCTTGGCGATGCCATCTCCGGCGAAAAAGTCCCCGTCGATGTCCGGGGTCACCGGCGAGAGGTCGTAGAGCTGGCCCGCGGGTGTGACGACCACCGGCCGTTCGGAGCCGCGCACCCCGATCCGCATGAATCGCATGGACGACCACGCTACTCGTCGCCGGGCGGCTCCCCGGCACGGGACCTCCGCTGCCGCTCGGCCACGGCATACCGGTCGGTGCGAGCGTCGTAGTGCCAGAAGTCGCGCAACCAGGCTGCCGTCGCCACAACCCCGATGACGCAGAGGATTCCGCCGGAGGTGATCGACGTGCGCACCGACCAGCGGTCGGCGACCAAGCCGGAGCGCACTTGACCACCGAGCGGCCCGATCGAGTAGGACAGCATCTCGATGCCGGCCAGGCGCCCACGCATGGCATCCGGGATGGTCTGGTGCCAGATGACGCCGCGGAAGATGGCCGAGACCATGTCAGCGCCGCCGGCCAGCGCGAAACACCCGACGACGATCCAGATGTTTGTCGTGAGCCCGGCGAGCGCCACCGCGACCCCCCAGGCGATCGCGGCGATCACGACCACCTGCCCGTGCCGATGGACTCGGTTGGACCAGCCCGAGGTGGCGGTGACCAGGAGGCTGCCCACCGTGCCGGCGGAGTAGAGCACGCCGAGGATGTGCGGTGATTCGAGCACGTCGGCAGCCAGGGCGGGGAAGAGCACCGTGGGCATCGCCAGCAGCATCGCGGCGATATCGATGAGGTAGGTGCCGAGCAGGTCCTTGCGCGACACGGCATACCGAGCGCCTTCGACGATCGCCCCGATGGTGGGCGCGGTGCCTTCCTCGAGTGGGGGATACGAAGCCAGGCGCGCGAACAGCCCTGTGGCAATGGCCAGTCCGGTGACGTCAATCGCGTATGCCGTTGCCGCACCGGCTGTTTCGACGAGGATGCCGCCGACTGCGGGCCCGGCGAGCAGCCCGATCTGCATGCCCAGCGAACTCACCGAGACGGCCGCGGGAAGCTCGTCGTGGCCGACCGTGCGGGGGATGAGCGCCTCGCGCGAGGGACGTTGCAGCGCGCCGGCCGCCGAGAGCAGCGCGCCGATGACGTAGATCGCCCAGGCCTGGGGCTCCGGGAGCATGGCGTTGACCATGAGTGCGGCCGTGAACACCACCTGGGCGATGCCGGTGGCGACCAGGATGACGCGCCGGTCGGCATGGTCGGCCAGGGCGCCGCCCCAGAGGCCGAAGACGACCAGCGGGATCAACTCCACCGCGCCGAGCAGCCCGACGGCCAGGTTGCTGCCGGTGAGGTGGTAGAGCTGCCAGGGCAGCGCCACGTAGGACATCATCCCGCCGAGGTAGAACACCGTGCCGGCCAGGAAAAGCCGTCGGAAGTCCGGCGAGGTGTGCAACGGGGTGGTGTCGACGCGCAGCGCACGCAGCCGGTCCCGGAAGGTCACCGGGTGAGTGTGCCGCACGGCGGAACGTTGCCGCACACGGTTTCACGGGAGCTTGCGGGTTTGTCCGGTGGGGGGTTCGGGGATACTGAGGGGATGACTGAGCCGTCCAGCCCGACCCGTGTGACCATCCCCGTCGACGGCGGTGACCTGCCGGCATACCTCTGGGCGCCCACCTCGGGAGCCCCACATGCGCCCGGCATTGTGCTCGTCCAGGAGATCTTCGGAGTGTCGGGGTATGTCCGGCGGCGCGCGCAGGACCTCGCCGACCTCGGGTATGCCGTGCTCGTCCCGGTGGTCTTTTGGCGGCTGGACGCCGAGGCCGTCGCCGAGGGTCCCTCGATGCTCGACGAGGGGATCGGTCTGGTGTCGCGACTGGACTGGCCGGCCGCGGTGGCCGACGTCAGCGCTGCGGCGGCGTGGCTCGGCGGTCGGCCGGGGGTCGATGGGCGGGTCGGGCTGGTGGGCTTCTGCTTCGGCGGCGGGCTGGCCTATCTCGTGGCCGGGCAGACCCCGGTGACCGCGTTGGTGTCGTTCTATGGCTCGGCGCTGCCGACGGTGGTCGACACGGCGCCGCTGGTCACCGTGCCGAGCCTGCATCACTTCGGGCTGTCCGACGACTACATCCCGGGTGACGTGGTCGCCCGCATCCGCGGAGTCGTCATGGCCAACCCCGACTGCGAGTTCCACACCTACGAGGGCGCCAACCACGCCTTCGACAACGCGGACTTCCCGATGTTCCACCAGCAGGCCTCGGCGTTGGCGTGGGAGCGCACCATCCACTTCCTTTCCCGCCACCTGCCCACGGTGAGCTGAGGGATCCCGCTGTTTTAGGGCCGCTCCCTCACCCGGACTCCTTTCAGGGCAACAGTCGCCTTCCTGCGGTGCCCAAATGGCTTCCTGTCACCCGTTCGGACGAACACGACCGAACAGCCCTCGGTGATGCGACATCGCCGTAGAACGCCGAAGGCCCCAGCACAAGATCCCTTGGTTATGTCGGCTCGATCTAGACCCACCAACCAGCCCTTAAACTCACCTCACAGCATCCCCAACGCAGGATTGGCGACGTAGGCTACACGTATTGCTCTCATGAGGTGGGGGCCGAGATCAGTCGGCCCCCGAACGTCGGATGGTCGGAGTAGATGATGGTTCTCAAGGATGGGCAAGCCCCATACGACCTTGCGGAGGTCCAATTCTTCAACCAGTACGACACCCTCGCGGCAGTCAAGAGGCTGGCTGATTCGGAGAACCTCGCAATCTTCTGTGGTGCGGGCCTGACGATCGACCGGACCGGACAATCTTGGGGCGCGCTGGTGTCGAGACTATTGACCGATCGAGGGAAGATTCCTCCGGGTGATGTTTCGGATCAGGATGCTCAGAATGTATGCGCGATCCTGGAACCGTTGCACGTGGCCAGTGTCGTTTCGCACTACTTGCGGGAAAACGCGGATGACGATGGCAAGATGGAGAGTGCCCTTCATACTTCGCTACAGAGTCACCTGTATCCTCTCAGTGATTGGGCTGCCGGACGTCTCGTAGACAATGTCATCCGCTTGGCGATCGCGCGAGCGCGCAAGCACTTGGCTATCACTCTAATCACGACTAACTACGACACCTCGCTTGAGGAGCAGTTCAGGAATCAGCGAGAGGAAGAGCGAGCCAGGATCGCGTCAGATGTCCCGTTCCCCTTCCTGTTCGTGCGAGTCGTTGGCGCACCTGTGGCTCCGCGTTTAGATATTGAAGGGACAAAGGGCTGTGGTGCCGTGAAGCTCATCTATTTGCACGGAAGGGTCCCACGCGAGGGAGACGTTGTGGGGAAGGTGGCATTTAGTGAGCAGAACTATTTGTCGACGCGAAGTGTGGTCGAGCGAAAGCTGGGGTCAGTGTTCGCCAAGAATGATTTGCTTATCCTAGGATCTAGCCTGTCCGATCCTCCATTAATGCACGCTCTCTTGGCGAGTCAAGGGGAGGCTAGAGACAATAGCTGTAGCCGCTTCGCACTATTGCCGATGCCGTCAGTGCCAAATCAAGGCGTCACTATGACGAGATCGCAAGGAGTCGCGGTTGCCGAACACCTTCCAGCAAGAATGGCCGAGTTCGGGGTGCGGCTGTTGATGCCGGACTACTTTAGCCAAGTAAGTCAGTTCGTGGAGGAGATACGAGTTCACACGAGTACCTCTCGAACCGAAGACGAGTACGCCAAGAGACTAGAGTCGTGGTGGGACGCTTGGAATAGTGGGCGCGACGAATTTGATTACCGACGAGAATGCCACGAAGCTCTTCAGGTGGCAGTGGATGCTATCCGTGGGGAACTGGGTTACGGCCACAGGTCGTCTTCGCGCTCTTTGGAGAGTCTAAAGCTGGAGATATGGGCTAGAGTTCCAAAGGGGCCACGGCGCAGGTCCCTTGAGCTCTGGGCGTCGTCTGCAGGCGTAGTAATAGATACTTCTAACCCACGTTGGGCTAGCTTGTCCCTCGTCTCGGAGTTTTCGGCTGTTCGCGCCTACCAAGGTGGTCAGCCACTACTTACCGCGGAGCCGCACTCTACCCCAGATACGATTGTTAGATCTCCCAAGGACCCGAGATGGCAAACATTCCTCTCGGTGCCAATAAACGTGGACCATGGTCATGGTCGTTTGCCTGTGGGCGTCGTTACGCTCGCATCCAGCTTGGGTGCCAACAAGTCGCGCATTCGGGAAAGTCGACCCAAGCGCATCCGTTTGGTAGTCAAGAGAATGCAAGACCTTGGTGAACTGTACCTTGCTCCCATTCAGCCGAGGGAAGTCGGCGGCGAAACAGCGAGCACTCCTGACGAGTCAGGCGAGAACGTCTAGAAGATCTCGCAGAAGGGTGGCTCGTCGCCGCTCGTTTAGGCGCCTCTGGATTTGACTCTGTGTGGGGGGAAGGGTATTGGATCTGCGAGGCGGCGGTCGCATCTGCTCCTGCGACTCAGACGCGATGGAATTCTTATCGTGCGAATCGATCATGACGCCAGCCTCTTGCTTTGTGGTTATACAGGAAGGGACTCAGACTTAGGACTGCAACCGAACGACTGCCCATACGGTTTCAGGCTCATGGGCAAGACCTTGATCAGGTGACGATAGCGGGGATGGGCTGCTGCAGCTCGCAGAAGTGCCGTACCTCGCAAGGCTTGGACCGCCTCCTGTGGTGTGAGCTCGGCCGAGGTATCACGGGCCCGGTTCCCGAAGGAGTTGTTCGTCTGCCCATGGACTGAGCCTACGGTCTCTGCGGTTACCGGCCCTGCGACACGGCGAGGGACCCCACGCTGGCCCTATTGGATGGCTGATGCCCCCTCCCATCAGCTGGGCAGGTCGGGCAAGGACTTGCGCCACAGCCACTTGTCGAAGAACGGCGCCAACGAACGTTTGGCGAAGCCCTCCGCGTGCGAGATGAACCGCTCGGTGTCGACGCCCTTGTGGGCGCGGGCCTTGGTCCACGCTCGGAGCATCTCGAAGAAGACCTTGTCGCCCAGCTTGACCCGCAGCGCGTGCAGCGTGAGCGCCCCCCGCTTGTAGATCCGGTCGTCGAACATCAGCCGCGACCCCGGCGCGGCCAACACGAGATCCTTGGGCAGCTTGTCGATCTTGTCCCAATGCACGCGGGCCGCTCGAGCAGCCGAGGCCCGCCCGATGTGTTCCGACCACAGCCACTCCGAATAGCAGGCAAACCCCTCGTGCAGCCAGATGTCCTGCCAGCGGGTGGCGGTGAGCGAGTTGCCGAACCATTGGTGGGCCAGCTCGTGGGCCACCAATCGCTCGTTCTCCCAACTGGGTTCGAGGTGATTGAGCCCGAAGATCGTCAAGGTCTGGGCCTCGAGTGGGATCTCCAGGTCGTCGTCGGTGACGACCGCCCGATAGACCGGATAGGGGTAGGGCCCGAAGAGCCGGGAGAAGACGTCCACCATTTCCCGTTGCCGCGCAAAGGTTTTGACGACGCCTGTCTTCTTGCGCGCCGGGTAGTAGACCTCGACCAGAGGTCCGCCCTTGCCGCGCCCCGGCAGGTCGAGCACGGCATACCGGCCGATTTGCAGGGTGGCGAGGTAGGTCGCCATGGGTTCGCGCTGGTCGTAGGTCCAGACCGTGCGGCTGGAGCGCCGCTCGGTGTCCTTGAGCACGCCATTGCCGATGACCCGATAGGCCTGGTCGGCCGCGACCCGCACCCGATAGCTCGCCTTGTCGCCGGGGTAGTCGTTGCACGGATACCACGACGGCGCGCCCTGCGGCTGGGAGGCCACGGTCACCCCGTCGCTGAGCTCCTCCCATCCGGCGGCGCCGTGGATGCCGGGCACGGGGCGCGGGTTGCCGGCATACCCGACCTCGATCGTCGTGGATTGGCCAGCCTTGAGTTTGGCCGGCAGCGCGACGGCCAACCGCCCGCTGCGGTGCCGCCAGCGTGGGGCGGTCTTGCCGCCGACGAGCACCTTGCGCACGCTGAGCCCGCGCAGGTCGAGTTCGACGGTGTCGAGCTCGGTGCGCGCCTCGATGTCCAGGCGCGCGGTGCCCGTGAGGTGGTTGCCGACGACGGCGACCTGCAGGTCGAGGTCGTAATGCCGCACGGCATACCGGCGGTCGCCGTGCCCCGGCAGGTAGGGATCCTGGTGGCGGAGGTTCTTCACGCGGTGGGCTCGGTTTCGTCGGCGGCTTCCGGGGCAGCGGCCGACACTACGGCATCCGGTATGCCGTGCCACGGCCCGATCGGGTTGCCGATCCACCGGGAGCGTTCGGGCACCTGTTCACCGCGCATGACCAGCGAGGCCGGGCCAACGGTCGCGTGCCGGCCGATGACGGCGGCGGGCAGGACGACGCCGTTGGGGCCGAGGGTGGCGCCGGCACCGAGGGTGACGTGGTCCATCGATAGCACCCGGTCGTGGAAGAGGTGGGTCTGCACGACGCACCCGCGGTTGACGGTGGCGCCGTCGCGCAGAGTCACCAGGTCGGCTTCGGGCAGCCAATAGGTGTCGCACCACACGCCGCGGCCGATGCGCGCGCCCATGGTGCGCTGCCACCAGTTGAGGGCTGGGGTGCCGACTGTGGCGCGGGCGAACCACGGCGCAGCCATGACCTCGACGAAGGTGTCCGCCAGCTCGTTGCGCCACACGAAGGAACTCCACAACGGATGCTCGGTGGCCTTGAGGCGGCCGACCAGGACCCACTTGGCGATGCTCGTGACGCCGGCGGCGACCATGCCGACAGTCATGAGAACCAGGCCGCCGAGCAGCAGCGCGAGCCACCACGAGCGGTCGGCGAGGGCCAGCAGGGTGAGGGCGGCGACGGCATACAGCGCCATGCCGAGCACGACCGGGACGATCCGGGCGAACTCGACCAGAGCGCGAGCCACCTTGAGCCGCCTCGGCGGGGCGAAGGTGCGCGCCGAGTCGGCGTCGACCGTGGTGCGGCGCAATGGTTCTGGAGGCGAGCCGAGCCACGAGACGCCCGCCTTGGCACGCGTCGTCGGGGCGGCCGAGAGCACGGCGACCAACGAGTCACGGCGGATTCGGCGGCCGGGCGCGGTCATCCCGGAGTTGCCGAGGAAGGCATGTTTGCCGACCTTGACTCGCTCGGTGCGCAGCCAGCCACCACCGAGCTCGTAGCCGCCGAGCAAGGTGTCGTCGGCGAGGAAGGCCCCGTCGTTGACCCACGAGAGCTTGGGGATGAGCAGCACCGTCGAGGCCTCCACGTCGGCGCCGATCCGAGCCCCGAGGGCGCGCAACCAGGCCGAGTGAGGCCGCTGGAGTAGATCGGGAACAGCCAGGTGCGGGCCTCGTCGAGCAGCCGGATCGTCGTCCACGCGGCCCACGCCGGCGCGCTGTCGACGGGATGGCGGCCTTCGGCGACCGACCGCCCGGCCAGGCGGGTCAGCGCGAGGACGAGCCCGGCGAGGGGTGAGCACGCCGACGACGGTCGCCGCGGGCAGCCAGCTGAGGGCGGCAACGGCCAGCTCGGACCACGACCCGGAATGCCGCAGGGCTGGGGATACGGCCGCCGCACCGGCCGCGATGGCCAGGATCGGCAGGGCCGCGATCACCAGGCTCGAGCCGGCATACCCTGCACGCCACAGCGGCCGGGTCGGCGCGGGCTGTCGGTGCCACGCGCTGGGCGAGCCACCGGTGGGGCGCGCCGGTGCACCCGACCACAGCGCACCCGGCGGCACCCGGCCGAAAACTGCTGACCCGGGCGCGATTTCGGCTCCCGCACCGATGCGGCAGCCGGGGGCGAGGGTGCTGCGGGCGCCGATGCGGGCGTTCTTGCCGACGCGGATCGCGCCGAGGTGCAGGGTGGCGCCGTCGATCCAGTGGCCGGTGAGGTCGACCTCGGTGCCGACGGCCGAGCCCTTGCCGAGGTGCAGATGTCCGGTGACGGGTGGCAGCGAGTGAAGTTCGGCGCCCGCGCCGATGTGCGCCCCGAGCAGCTTGGCATACCACCGCACCAGCGCCGCGCCGGAGATGTTGGCGGCGCCGAGCTCGTCGGCGAGCCGTTCGGCGAGCCACACCCGCAGGTGGACCTTGCCACCACGTGGGTAGTCGCCGGGGGTGATCCCGGCCAGGACGATGCGGGCACCGGCCGCGGCGAGCACCATGCGGCCGGGCGGAGTGAGCAGGGGTCAGGGCGCCGAGGACCGTGACCGGCCAGGGGAGGGTCGGCAGCCAGTCCAGACCCAGCCAGCTGCGAGCGATGGCTGCAGCGACGGAGAGCCAGACCAACCAGCGGGCGGCGGCGATGGTGCGCAGCGGCAGCTGGGCGATGAGCTGGCCCGCCTGGGTCTTGACCGGCACCGGGTGGACGGTCTCGTTGAGCTGCGCATCGGCGGACTTCATCGCATCGAGGTGGGCCGCGAGGTCGTCGAGGTGCGGGTGGTCGTAGAGGTCGGCGACGGTCGTCGAGGGGAAACGTTCCCGCAGCCGCGAGACGAGTTCGGCCGACGCGAGGCTGCTGCCGCCCAGGTCGAAGAAGTCGTCGTGCACATCGGTGGGGTCAGCCCCGAGCACCTCGACCCACAGGTCGCGCACCCACGCCTGGGTGCCCTCTAGTTGCAGCGCCGGACCCTGGTCGCCGCCGGCAAGCGTGAGCGGCCACGGGAGCGCGTCCCGGTCGATCTTGCCGGATGTGCGGGTGGGCAAGGTGTCGACCACGGCCAGGCGCGGCACCATCGCGGCCGGCATCTCACCCCTGAGCTGGGCGAGGGCGACGGCCGGGTCGAAACCGCCACGGTATGCCGGGTGGTCTCCTTGCGCGGCACCGGTCACTGCCGAGGCTGCGGGCGTCGAGGGCGTCGAGGGCGTCGAGGGCGTCGCGGGCTCGACGGTGACGTAACCGACGATGATCTTGGTCCCTGACGCGGTCGCCCGGACCGCCGCCGCAGCCCCGGTCACCCCGGGCAGGCGCAGCAGCGCGCTGTCGATCTCGCCGAGTTCGATGCGTCGCCCGCCGACCTTGACCTGGTCATCGGCCCGCCCCTGAAACAGCAGTCCGGCCTCGTCGCTGACCACGAGATCGCCGCTGCGATAGGCCCGCTCCCAGCCGAGCGTGGGCATCGGGGCGTATTTCTCGGCGTCCTTGATCGGATCGAGGTAACGCGCCAGCCCGACTCCGCCGATGATCAACTCCCCTGGACTGGCCGGGACCGACCGGCATACCCTCGCTGTCCACCACGGCGAGATCCCAGCCGTCCAGGGGCAACCCGATGCGCACCGGGCCTGCGCCGGTGAGTTGCGCGCCGCACGCGACGACGGTGGCTTCGGTGGGGCCGTAGGTGTTCCAGACCTCGCGGGCCGGGATGGCCAGCCGCGCCGCGAGCTCGGGCGGACAGGCCTCGCCGCCCATGATGAGCAGCCGCACCCGGGCCAGAGCCTCGGTGGGCCAGAGCGCGACGAGGGTCGGCACCGTGGAGACGACGGTGACTTCGTTGGCGACCAGCCACGGTCCCAGGTCGACGCCGCTGCGCACCAAGGCGCGCGGGGCGGGCACCAGGCAGGCGCCGTAGCGCCAGGCGAGCCACATCTCCTCACACGAGGCGTCGAACGCCACCGACAGACCAGCCATGACGCGATCGTGGGGTCCGATCGGCTTGTCCTGCAGGAACATTCGCGACTCGGCGTCGACGAAGGCGGCGGCATTGCGGTGGGTGACGGCGACCCCCTTGGGTTTGCCGGTCGAACCCGAGGTGAAGATGACCCACGCGTCGTCCTCCGGCGCCGGCTCCCGATCTGGATCCGGGGGCGGTGTCACGGGCGTCGGAGACGCTTGCGCTGCTGCAGCGGAATGGGACGTCGCACCACCGCCCGGTATGCCGTCCCGCGACGCCGCGGCAACGTCGCCCATCGGGGCGTCGAGGCTCTGGGTGGCCCTCGGCTCGGGCACCGTGATGACGAGGTCGTTGCCGACGATGGCGGTGACGGCAGCCTCGTCGAAAACGGTGCGCGCCCGCTCGTCGGGGTCGTCGGCGTCGACGGGGACATACGCGCCGCCGGCCAACAGGATGGCCATGATCGCGACGTAGAGGTCGACCGTGCCGGACCTGACTCGCACGCCGACCTTGGCGCCGGGGCCGACGCCGACTGAGATCAGCTGCTCGGCCACGTCGGAGGCTGCCTCATCGAACTCCGCGTAGGTGAGGCTCGTCGCGCCGTTGTCGAGGGCCGGCACATCAGGGTGGCGCTGCACCGTCGCTCTGAAGATGTCGACGAGAGTCCGCGGCGGCGGGGCCAGATGACCACGCAGCAGCGGCGAGGTCGGGGGAGAGGGCTGGCCGTCCATGGGACCCGATGCTATGCCGCCCGACCGGCGCGTCGCCTCGCCTGTTGACCGCGAACTCCACCTCCACGACTGGCGGGTTCGGAAGGGCCGACTGCTGGCTCCGCAGGGCTGGTTGACGTCGGCGCCCAGTCAGCGCGAGGTCCAGAGACCTTTCAGCGGGAGGGCACGCTCGGGTCGCCGGGGAACAGGCGCGGCGCGGCATACAGGCTGGCGTAAACCAGCGCGACGAGAACTGGCACCTCGATGAGCGGGCCGACCACCCCGGCGAGCGCCTGCCCGGAGGTCACCCCGAAGGTGCCGATGGCCACGGCGATCGCCAGCTCGAAGTTGTTGCCCGCAGCTGTGAAGGCCACCGTCGCCGACCGCGCGTAAGACAGCCCCAACGCTCTCGATGCAAGCAGTGAGCTGCCGAACATCACCGCGAAGTAGGCGACCAGCGGGACCGCGATGCGCGCGACGTCCCAGGGCCGAGACGTGATCGCATCTCCTTGCAGCGCAAAGAGGATGACGATGGTGAACAGCAAGCCATAGAGCGCCCACGGCCCGATCCGCGGCAGCAGCACGCCTTCGTACCATTCCCTCCCGCGGGTCCGCTCACCGACCACCCGGGTGAGGAACCCCGCAGCCAGGGGGATCCCGAGGAAGACCAGCTTTTTTAATGATACGGCGACCACCGAGAACGACACGCTCGTCGTCGACAACCCCAGCCAGCCGGGCAGCACCTGCAGGTAGAACCACCCCAGCGCCGCGAAGGCCACCACCTGGAACACCGAGTTGATCGCCACGAGCACGGCGGCGGCCTCGCGATCGCCGCAGGCGAGGTCGTTCCAGATGAGCACCATGGCGATGCACCGCGCGAGCCCGACGATGATGAGTCCGGTGCGATATTCCGGCAGATCGGGCAAGAAGGCCCAGGCCAGACCGAACATCAGCGCCGGCCCCACCACCCAGTTGAGCACCAGCGACAGCGCCATGAGCCGGTGGTCGCGGGTCACTCGATCGGTCTCGGCATAGCGCACCTTGGCCAGCACCGGATACATCATGACGAGCAGCCCGATGGCGATCGGCAAGGACACCTGCCCGATCTTCACGGCATCCAGCGCCGCATTGAGCCCGGGGACGAGTCGCCCCAGCAGTAGCCCGGCGACCATGGCCAGCAGGATCCACGCCGGCAGGAACCGGTCCAGCGTGGACAGCCGCGCCGCGACCGCCGTCGTCGTGGTCGACGCCGGGGTGCTCAACAACACGCACCCCCAGCCGGTATGCCGTGTGCCGGCAACCCGAGGTAGGCCACCGCCCGCGCCAGCGCCTCCGGCCGCACCGTCCAGTGCACCCAGCGTCCGCGCTTCTCGCGGGTGACCAGGCCGGCGTCGTGCAGCTTCTTCATGTGGAAGGACAGCGTCGGCTGGCTGATGCCGAGCGATTCGGGCAGGTGACACGCGCAGGCCGTGCCGCTCACGCTCCGAGACAGATGGTCCAGCAGTCGGACCCGGGTGGGGTCGGCGAGCGCCTTGAAGACCTCGGCCAACTCGGTCGCCTCCACGTCCGGGATGAGCGCGCAGTCGGCGCCTTCGCAACAGATGTCGACGTCCGGTCCCGTGGCCGGGAGGGTAAGCGGGGCGGTTGTCACGGCACCGATGCTAGTGATCACATTGACAAGTGTCCATATGTTCAGTTGGATTGGCATAGACGACCGTCGATGTATGCCGTGTCGCTCACCACCCAGCGAAGGGCCGCCTATGTCCGCCACATCAGCCCCCGTCATCCGGGTCTACGAGCCTGCGCTGTGCTGCGCCACCGGGGTCTGCGGGCCCGAGCTCGACCAGGCCCTGGTCCAGTTCACCGCCGACCTCGACCATCTGCGCGGACGCGGCGTCGACATCCTGCGCTACAACCTCGCCATCGATCCGAGCGAGTTCGCGGCCAACCCGCTCGTGCGCGACTACCTCAAGGTCGCTGGGTCGGCCGGCCTGCCGCTCACCCTCGTCGACGGCGTCACCGTCGGCACGGGCAGCTACCTCTCCCGCGCGACGCTTTCCCGGTATGCCGGTCTCGCGGCTGCCGACGCCCCGGTCGAGACCTCAGGTGACCAGCCCGACGAGCTGTGTTGCACTCCCCGAGGAGGCGGCCGCCACGGGTTGCTGCGCTGACGTGGATTTCACCCCAGACGACGACTCCCAGCTAGCCCACGCTCTGGCGACGCAGGGCTCGCTCACGCTGGGCTCGCTCACGCCCGGTTCCGCCACGCCCGGCTCTCTGCAGCTGCTGCCGGTCGTCGCGGCCGACTCGTGCTGCGGGTCGACCGGCGGCTGCTGCTGACTCCCGCCATCCACGAGCGACGATCGAGGTAGTCGTGACCCCCGCTTCCTGGTCGACCCCCGCGCTTCCTCTTCTTCACCGGCAAAGGCGGCGTCGGCAAGACGTCATTGGCCTGCGCCGCCGCTGTGCAGCTGGCCGACGCCGACCGGCGCGTGCTGCTCGTGAGCACCGATCCGGCCTCCAACGTCGGTCAAGTCTTCGGCCGCACCATCGGCGACCGGGTCACCGCGATCGGCGCAGTCCCCGGTCTGGATGCCCTCGGATCGACCCCGAAGCCGCCGCCACGGCATACCGAGAGAGCATTGTCGGCCCGGTGCGCGACCTGCTCCCCGCCGCCGACATCGCCTCGATCACCGAGCAGCTCTCGGGGTCCTGCACGACCGAGATCGCGTCGTTCAACGAGTTCACCGGCCTGCTCGCCGACGACGAACGCGTCGGCCGTTACGACCATGTCGTCTTCGACACCGCGCCCACCGGGCACACCATCCGGCTGCTGCACCTGCCGGGGGATTGGACCGCCTTCCTCGACGAGGGCAAGGGTGATGCGTCGTGCCTCGGCCCGATGGCTGGGCTGAGCCGGACAAGAACGATGTATGCCGTTGCGCTGCAACGTCTCTGCGACCCGGCACTGACGAAGCTCGTGCTCGTCACCCGCGCCCAGCCCAGCTCGCTCGCCGAAGCCGCCCGCACCGCAACGGAATTGCAGCAGATCGGGCTGCACAACCAGACGCTCGTGGTCAACGCCCTTCTGCCAGCAGCAGATCCGGGCGACCCGGCAGACCCGTTGCGCGACAGCATTCGGTTCCGCGAGCAGGCCGCCCTGGCCGGGATGCCCGAGGCGCTGGCCCAACTCCCGGTGGACCAGGTGCCGCTCAAAGCACGCACGGTCATGGGAGTCGACGCCCTGCGGTCATTGCTCTCGGGAGCGGACAGCCTTGGCCCGCAGGGGAGTTCGGCAACCGCCAGCGCCCTCCCCGAGGGTTTCGAACTCGGCGTGCGCGGGCTTGTCGATGACCTGCGCGCAGCCGGTCACGGCCTGGTCATGTGTATGGGCAAGGGCGGCGTCGGCAAGACCACGGTCGCTGCCGCCCTCGCGGTCGCGCTGGCCGAGCACGGCATACCCGTGCACCTCACGACCACCGACCCGGCTGGCCATCTCACCGACGCGCTCGGCGAGCCGGGGGCTGGCGAGAGCTTCGGGCAGGGAGCTGCGCAGATCCCGGGACTGACGGTGTCGCGGATCGACCCGCACGAGGCGACGGCCAGCTACCGCGAGCGGGTGATGCGCACCAAGGGCGCCACCCTCGACGCCGACGGCAGGGCCCGACTCGCCGAGGATCTCCAGTCGCCGTGCACCGAGGAGGTCGCGGTCTTCCAGCAGTTTTCGCGGCTGGTCCACGAATCCCGGCGGCACATCGTCGTCATGGACACCGCGCCCACCGGTCACACCCTGCTGCTCATGGACGCCACCGGCTCCTATCACCGCGACGTCGTGCGCAACCTCGGCGGGGCGGCATACACGACGCCGCTCATGCGCCTGCGCGACCCGGAGCTGACCAAGGTCGTCATCGTCACCCTGGCCGACACCACCCCCGTGCTGGAGGCGCAGGGCCTGGCTGCCGACCTGGGCGCGCGGGTATCACCCCGTGGGCATGGGTCGTCAACGCGTCGCTCGGCGCGGCCGCCCCGGTGTCGCCGCTGCTGCAGCAGCGCGCGGCCGCCGAGCTGCCACATCTGGCCCGGGTGCGCGAGCTCGCCGCGAGAGCGGGGCGCCGCACTCCGGCGGTCATCCCGATGCTGGCCGCCGACCCGATCGGCCAGGCCGCTCTGTCGCGGCTCAGCGCGCTCGACCTGCCCACCCCGATGCCCGCCTGACCAACCGCCCACGAGGCCCACACCGACCCGCGCCATCCACCGACCAGCGACCCACCCGCACTACCCCGAAAGGACCCACCATGAGCCAGCTGCACGATTCCGATACCCGGCCGTCGGTGCTCTTCGTCTGCATCCACAACGCCGGCCGCTCGCAGATGGGCGCGGCCTACACGCACCACCTGTCCGGTGGCCAGGTGGAGGTGCGGTCGGCGGGTTCGGCGCCGGCCGAGACGATCAACCCGGCCGTGCGCGAGGCGATGCTCGAGGAGGGCATCGACATCTCCGCCGAGAAGCCCAAGATCCTCACGACCGAGGCCGTGCAGGCGTCCGACGTCGTCATCACCATGGGCTGCGGCGACACCTGCCCGTATTTCCCCGGCAAGCGCTACCTCGACTGGGTGCTTGCCGACCCTGCGGGTCAGGGCGTCGAGTCGGTGCGCCCGATCCGCGACGAGATCAAGGGTCGGGTGCTCGGGGCTGCTCGCAGAACTTGGCGTCGAGCCTGCTGCCCTCCCGGGGCGCTGAGGGCTAGCCTGGGGCCATCGGGGGCGGAGGGCCCCTGCCGAATCGAAGGATCCTAGACATGGCCGATTGGGCTGCTGACGTCAAGAAGTACGCTCCCAAAGCCGATGACAAGGTCATCGCTGGGATCGTCCGCCACTGCGGCATCGCGTTGCAGAAGGCCGACTCGTCGCTGGTGTCGTTCTCCGACCAGGCCGAGCTCGACCGGGTGAAGAAGGGCTTCCTCACCAAGAAGCTCGCCCTGGCCACCGAGCAGGAGAAGGACGCCGCGCTCGCTGCGGTCGGCGCCAAGCTCAAGGGCGTCTCGCGCAAGAACCGCGTGACGGTCTACTACCTGCTCGCCGAGCACACCGGCAAGCTCGGTCTCTTCGGCTGATCGGGGTCGCCCAGGCATTTCTCACGCACGGCACCGGCGAGTGACGTGCACTGGCCGGTGCGGTGCTGTGTGGGCTCAGGACTGGGTGAACGTATGCGCCAAAGCGGGTGCTTGGAATGTTCACGAGTACTCCGGGAACTCTCAGGCCCTCGGAGTTGAATATGGTGGCAACCAGAGTGGGACAAGGACCATCACAACGTCACTTTCCGCTAGTACAACGGCGGCGCAGGACGCGCTGTGTAACAATATTCGACACCAGGAATACTCAAACTCGCGCTTCCCTGATCAACACCTACTCCATGATCGCCGGATATGATTACCCGTATTGCACTCCAGTCGGCGCCAACGTCACGTACAGCAAAAATACTGGAGTGAACTACACGTACGGTGCCGGCGTTACAATAGAGGGCGTCTCGCTCTCTGCTCGTGCTGGATGGGACTCCGGGGTGAACATGTCGTTCACGCCCACTGGGAATGCCTACATCTGCTACAGCAGTAGCTCAGGATGGACCTACTCCTCGGGCGTAAGCAACAAGCCGAGATGACGGTTCCGCGCTGGTCCCTGCCCCTGAGTCTGATGGCTGTGCTTGCAGCATCTTGCTCAGGTCCCGGGTCGGCCCAGTCGGCCATGGAGTTGGTCGGCGGGCCATCTGGTGGTATCGAGATGCCCAGCTACATGTTGGGTAGCGCATTCACGGTGTCTGGAGTGGCAGTCTGCCGTCGAGGCCAGGAGCCTGTGACGGTCACACGAGTCAGCGCTTACCCGGAAGGCTCACTAGAGGTCACCGACGTCGAGACATTCACGATACCGGTGAAATCATCTACGAGCCTGACAATGGGAGATCCTCGACCGTTGCGCGAGACCATTCTATTGGCTCCCGGAGATCGCTCCGTGCCTACCCCGTGCAACGATGCCACTACTGAACCAGGACCCGATGAGATTTTCACCTACTTGGCGTGGGAGGTCCGCGCAAGACAACCGGCGAACGCGGAGAGGTTTGTCGTGTCATATCGATCCGGCTCTTTCGAGAGTGAAACCGTCCTAAACATATCCGTGAAGCTAGGGCTGCGTTAGGCATCGCTAGCACGCTCAATGTTGAGAGATGGGAGTACTTGCACTCAACTTCTGCCATTCATGGGTGAGTGGGTAACACGCCCCTGGATGTGGCTCATCCCAATCCTGGGTGTAGGTGGGGTCTGAATCCACCGGTCTCGAGCAGGCGTCTGGCGATGTAGTTGGTGAGGTTGCGGAAAGTCGAGGGCGGAGTTCCGGAGAGGTTCGAGGCGGTCGTTCAAGGCTTCGGTCGGGCCGTTGGAGGTGTCAGGTCGGTCGAAGTAGGCAAGCACATCGGTCGCCCGCTGCTTCAGGGTCCGGCCGAGCCGTCGGAGCTCGACCATCGTCGTGGGGACGCACTCTCGGAGGGTGTCGATGGCGGCAGCCAGTGGCGGCGCGCCCGCTGGTTCGGTCCACCAGGTCGATGCGATGGGTCACCAGCAACCGCAGCTCGGTCACGAGCGAGGTGGCGACCTTCCACCTCGCCCAGATCGCCGCGATGTCGCAGGGTCTCGGCAATGACGCAGGCGTCGCGGGCATCGGTCTTGGCTTGACCGCCGGCAGTGACACCTGAGTTGGCCCAACTCAGGAAGGCGTTCCTGGACGTACTCGCGCAGCCCGTCGTTGGTCGCCAGGCCCTCTTCGGTCGTTTGGCGGCCTGCTGTGCCTTCCACTGCGCGACCAACGCCCGGTACTCCAGCTTCCCGTCGCGTGTGACCGCGTTGCGGCGCAGCTCGCGGGAGATCGTCCCCGGGTCGCGTCCGACCCTGCCGGCGATCTCCCGCACGCCGACCTGCCTGGCCCCGCAATAGCGCGAATTCTTTCCGCTCTTCGAACGACAGGTAACGGCCGGTCGGCTCAGCCAGTGCGATCGGTGGCATGCCGCCAGTGTGGAAAAGCCACCGCGATCCGACCGGCACGGACGCACCCACCCTCGGCGCCGCCTCGGCCGAGGTGATGCCCGTGGCTATCAGATGCCAGAACTGACGCTGCACCGCCCGCGAGGGCTCAGGTCGTTCAGGCGAGCGGATCAGGGGGGCGCAGCGCCCGATCCGCACGCCACTGCCGACGCGCACCCGCCGGGACATCGCTGGTCCTCCTGCTCCAGTCCGCCGTCGCCACCGCTGAACAAACCTCTCTCGCCGAGGTGTTGCGACGACCAGTGGAGTCGGCCCAGTGGCTGTCACTAGTCGGCGAGGGCGTCACGGCGCTCGAACTCAGTCGTCGGCGACCGTATGCCGGGTGTGGGCTTCCCGCGCGGCGACGCACTCCGGTCGTTGCGAGACCACCCGCTCGGCGGATGCCGGGTGCTTGTCGAGCTCGGCGCCGACCCGGGTCGGACGTGCGGCGAGGTCTCCGCCGCAGTTGAGGCAGGCCGCGCCCAGCACCGACCAGGCACAGAAGCGGCACCAGGTGCACTCGAAACTGCAGATCAAGGCCTCGTGACTGTCCGGTGGAAGGTCTCGGTCACAGCACTCGCAGTTCGGCCGCATTGCCAGCATGGTCGTCTCCCCTGGTGTGGTGGCGCCTCGACGCCCGCTTGCCGCACCCGCATGCTGCCCGGCATACGGTTGCAGCAGTATGCCGTGCCCGCGCCAGGCGACACCGCGCCGCGCCGCACCATGCTCCGGCGCGCTGCGCCAAGCTGCGACTCGCGCTGCGCCGCGCTTCACGACCTGAACGCGCCGCGCCCGGTCAGGGGCGCGCCAGCGGTCGCGCCGCACTGAGCCGTCCGTGGGTGGACGCGGCCCAGTCGAGGGCGCGGTGGGCAGCCGCCAACGCGACCGCTCGGTCGGCGTCGACGAGCGAAAGTCGGGTCCGGCGTTCCACGAGGTCTTCGGCGGTGAGCGCGCCTTCGGCCAACACCCCATAGACGAGCTCGGCGGCGATGGTCGACCGTCCGGGCAGGACCGGCGCGGCGAGCCAGGGGTCGAGTGCGGCCAGCGCCTGCACGTCGGGTGCGAGCGTGCCGTAACGCCGCACCAATTCCGGCGGCGCCGCGACCGACCGCAGCATGGCTGCGCCCGCGGCTCCGAGCAGCGGCAAGTCGGCGGTGCACGAGGGCGCAGCCGACCCGAGTCGGCGGGCCACCGCGTCGACGGCATCACGGGCCATGACCCGGTAGGTCGTCAACTTCCCTCCCGCGATGGTGACCGGCCCGCCGTCAGGCGTGAGCAACAGGTGCCGCCGCGAGATATCCGCGGTGCCCCCGCCGGCGGCCGAGACGAGCGGCCGCAGCCCGGCATACCGCCCGACTACATCGGCAGGGGTGAGCCGACGCGCGAAGGCGCGACTCATCGTCTCGAGCAGGAAGGTCTCGTCGGCGTCGGGGACCGCAGGGGCGATGCCGTCGACACCGGGGGCCGGCTCGTCGGTGAGGCCGATGTGGACCAGGCCGTCGGCATGCGGGATGGCGAAAACGAACCGCCCGAAATGTCCCGGCACCGCGGTCGACACCACCGCGCGCGGCCAGCCCAGCGACGCGGCGCGCACCACGAGGTGGGAGCCGCGGCTGGCCGTCATCGCCAGCCCCGGTGCGTGGTCGGCGGCCCACACGCCGGTCGCGTTGACGACCATCCCCCGGGCGGTGAGCGTCTGGCCGGTGAGCAGGTCGGTCAGCTGCACGCAATCGGCGGTCAAGTCGCTCGCCGCACACCGAGTGACGATGTCGGCGCCATGCGCGGCAGCGGTGCGCGCCAGCCCGACGACCAGGCGGGCGTCGTCCTCGAGCTGGCCGTCGAGATAGAGGATCGCGCCGCGCAGCCCGTCGGTGGTGAGACCCGGGGCGAGCGCGAGGGCCTCGGTCGTGCCGATCCGCCGGGGGCGCGGCAGCGCCGACCCTGGGGTCAGCGCCGCGACCCGCAGCAGGTCACCGGCGTGGATGCCCGCCGCGAGCAGCGCGGCCAACGCCGGACGCGTCGTCGCGTCGAGCGGGATGAGGAAGGGCACCGGGCGCACGAGATCCGGCGCAACCCGGGTGAGCAGGTGGTGGCGCTCGCGGGCCGACTCCACGCGACGGCAAGGTCGCCCTTGGCCAGGTAGCGCAGGCCGCCGTGCACGAGCTTCGAACTCCACCGGGACGTGCCCATGGCGAGGTCGTCGCGTTCGACCAGGACGGTCTGCAGCCCGCGGCTGGCGGCGTCCAGCGCGACACCGGCTCCGGTCACTCCGCCGCCCACGACGATGACGTCGTAACGCTCGGCGGCCAGTCTCTGCAGGGCCGCGTGGCGGGTGGCTCCGGTCAGGTCGGCGCTCATGGGCATCACCGTTGCTCAGGCAGGTCAGGCAGGTCGGGCCGCAGGTAGCCGTGCACCAACCGAGCTACCTCAGCGTCGAGGCTGGCTGCGTCGAGGTCGCGACGGAGAATGTCGGTCGACACCACGAACCCCTGCATGGCATGCAGCAGCACGGTCGCCAGCAGGCGCGGCTCGCCCTCGCGGATCGAGCGGTCGGCGATGCCCGCCGCGATGACTGGCGTCACATAGCGGACGAAGGGCCAGCTGGCTCTCCCCATGCCGATCCACGAGGTAGGGCACGAGCAGCTCCGGGTCATGCCGCAGCAGCGCGTGCACGAGCGTCGACCCGGCCAGCGCTCGCACGCCGACGACGACCGCCGCGGCGAGTTGGTCGCGCACTGCCGGTATGCCGGGTGCGTCCGTCCCGCTCGCGGTCCGCAGAGCAGGGGGTATGCCGGGTGCGTCCGTCCCACGTGCTGCCGCGCCACCCGGGCTCGCGGTCGCCTCGACGAAGGCTTGTCGCAAGAGCGTGTCGAACTCACGGGACAACGCGTCGAGGACGAGTTGCTTCACGCCGCCCCCGCGACGGTAGACCGTCATGCGAGAAACGCCGGCGCGCTTGGCAATCGAGGTCGCGGTCGCCCGGCGCACGCCGTAGTCGATGACCTCGTCGTGCACCGCAGCCAGGAGCGCATCATCGGTCGCGTCGGAGATGCCGTCGCCGGTCCGGTCAGCCATGGTCGCTCCTCGCGGTGGTGCAATGTTACAGAAACTGGATTCAATGTAACACATGACCGATGACCTGACCCGGACGATTTCCCGCTCGGTCTGGCACGGCT
>JADJVX010000009.1 GCA_016710385.1 Actinomycetales bacterium | reverse complement strand
GATCTCCGCGCCATCCAAGAGGCCGTCGAGCGGGCGGGCTTCCTCCGCGAGCGAGTGGACGTGGCCCAGTTCGGACGCCTTTCGTCCTATTGGGCGGTGCCCAGGCCAGAGGCATCCTGGCCGTGGTTCGCCGAGCACCAAGACGTCCTGCAGACCTGGCTGACGGCGTCCGCGAGCGATGCCGTGGACGCCCTGGCGATCTTGGACGCCTTCCCGGCACTACCGCCTCGGTTGCTTTCGAGCCTGGCCAACCTGGCTGCGAGCACATCGCGGACCACGCGTCCGCGGGCGCAGGCGCTGCTCGCCAAGCACGGCGTGGCGTTTGAGTTGGCCGTCCAAGGTCTGGCCGACGGCAAGGGCGAAGTGCGGGCCGCCGCGGCGTCCTGGCTGGCATCAGTGGGCGACGCCCAGGGAATCCCGGCGCTGCGGGCGAGCCTGAAGAAGGAGCGCAGCGAGGTCACCCGGGCTGCAATGCTGGCCGCGCTGGAGACCCTCGGCGACGACATCTCGCCGGACCTGGCTCCCAACGTGTTGCTGGCCGAAGCGAAGGCGGGGCTGAAGGCGAAGGCGTCCGCTGCTCTCGCGTGGCTGAGTCTTGACCTGCTCCCGGCCGTGACGTGGGCTGACGGCACCGAGGTCGACCCGCAGATCGTGCGCTGGTGGGTGGTGCTGGCCGACAAGCTGAAGGTTCCCGACGGCTCTGGCCTCATCGACCGCTACCTCAGCCTATTGGACGCCGACAGCGCGACTGCGCTTGGGCGGTTCGCGCTGTCGAGCTGGATCGCGCACGACACGAAACACCCCACTGAAGACGAGAGCCGAGCACACGCGGCACTGGTTGGGCTGCAGCGCTGGCAGAACTCCCAAGACTGGTTGCGCCGGGCGCGCCAACAAACAATCGAACACTCAGTACATCGAGGAGCAGGCAACTATCCCGGTTGAAAGACACACTGCGGACGCCTACGCCGAGCACCAGGGCACCTATCTCGGCTCTGCTGCGGCGAACCGTGGCCTGCTCGCGCTGACCACCCGGATGCCGGGCATCGAGGTCGCCAGCGCGGTGCAAGGCTACATCCGCAACCACGGTGGACGCCGCGCGCAGGTGGACGCCTTGATGTACCCGCTCTACGCGAACGGGCAGCCGGCGGCGATTCAGTTGCTGCTCGGCATCTCGCGGCGATTCAAGCAGAAGTCGGTGCAAGAAACGGCCGACAAGCTGGTGCAGGCGTTGGCCGACAAACGCGGCTGGACGGCTGATGAGTTAGCCGATCGCACAATTCCCACGGCCGGCTTCGGTGATGACCGGCTGCTGCGCTTGAGCTTCGGCCAACGCGAGTTCCTGGGGCGCGCTACGCCTGGGGGTGGCATCGAGTTGTCGACCGAGGACGGCAAGCCGATCAAGGGCCTGCCGGCGCCACGCGCCGATGAGGACGAGGCGACGGTCAAGGAGGCCAAGGCGGCGCTCACGACCGCCCGCAAGGAGCTCAAGTCGGTGCTTGCCATGCAGACCGCTCGGTTGTTTGAGGCGATGTGCGCGGGCCGTAGCTGGCCGGCGTCCGATTGGAACGAGTACTTGGCTGCGCATCCGCTGGTGAGCCAGCTAGTGACCCGCCTGGTTTGGCTTGAGAACCCGGGGTCCGCCCAGCGGGCCTTCCGGCCGTCGGAGGACGGCGCCCTGCTGGATCTGAATGATGAATCGGTCGACCTCGAGGTCGACGCCCGCATCGGGCTCGCCCATCGGGTGACTGTCGGCGAGGAGGCGTCCGCGTCCTGGACCGCGCACCTCGCCGACTACGGGGTGACGCCGCTGTTCGATCAGTTCAGCCACGCCGCCCCGGCAGTGCCGACGACGGCCACCGAGCTGCACGACCTCAAGGGGCATTTGACCGACACGTTCACCTTCCGTGGCGTCGCGACCAAGCGCGGTTACGCGCGCGGCACCGCCGAGGACGGGGGCTGCTTCTTCGAGTACACCAAGCAGTTCGGGTCGGCCGGTCTGGTCGCGGTGCTGGGCTTCACGGGCAGCTATGTGCCGGAGGAAAACATGGCCTGCGCGACGACGACGCTGTCGTTCCGTCGTGGACGCCGCAGGGTCGCGTTGGGTGACGTGCCCAAGATCTTGCTGGCCGAATGCTATGGCGATTACCAGGCCATGGCGGCATTGGGTCCATTCGACGCCGACTGGGAGAAGAAGGCTGCGCTGTGAGTGCCGAGGAAATCCGGCCTCCGGCCGAACATCGCTACGCAGTCGAGCTGGACGCCTTGGCGGCCCGAGATGAGGCGTCCGGCGTCGCAGTGCCGCCGGGATGGCGGCTGTCGCCACGCGCCGTCCGAGCGTTCATTATCGGCGACGCCGACCTGGGCGTGAGCCGGAAGTTCTACGGTGACGACCCCTGGTCGACCGAGCGATTGTGTCGTTGCTCGGACGCCAAGGCCTGATGCTGGTGGGTGAACCGGGCACGGCAAAGTCGATGCTGTCCGAGTTGCTCGCGGCCGCGATCTCGGGCACGTCCAACCTCACGATTCAGGGCTCGGCTGGCACGACCGAAGATCATGTCCGCTACTCGTGGAACTACGCCCTACTGATTGCCGAGGGCCCAACGCAGCGGGCGCTCGTGCCGTCGCCCGTCTATCAGGCGATGGCGTCCGGACGCCTCGTGCGGTTCGAAGAAATCACCCGCTGCCCGCCCGAAATCCAGGACACGCTGGTCTCGATTCTGTCCGAGAAGCAGCTGATGATTCCTGAGTTGGGCGATGAAGCGCGGGTGTGGGCTCGTCCGGGCTTCAACGTCATCGCCACGGCCAACCTGCGCGACCGGGGCGTGCACGAGATGTCGGCCGCCCTCAAGCGGCGGTTCAATTTCGAGACTGTCCGGCCCATCCGGGATCGGGCGTTCGAGGCTACCCTCATTACCCAGTCGTTGGACGCCGAACTTGGCCCCGGCCGGCCGCCTCTGGCGGCGTCCGTCATGGATGTGCTGGTGACCGCCTTTGCGGACCTGCGCACCGGGACGACGACGGGCGGCACCCCGGTCAAGCGGCCCGAGGCGGTCATGTCGACGGCTGAGGCTGTGAACGTGGCGATCGCGTCCTCGATGGCGGCGCGCTACCTCGGCGACGGCACGGTCGACGCGGGCGACATCGCCCGGCAGTTGGTCGGCATCGCGCTCAAGGGCACCGACGAGGATGCCCGGCTGATCAGGCATTACGTCGACAACGTGGTACGCGAGCGGGCGCGCGGCAGCCGCGAGTGGCGCGAGTTCTTCGACGCCGCCGACGGGCTGTGGCGCTGACTCCGCCCCGACTCGTCCGGGGCCTGGAGTCGCTGGCGTGCTGGCGGGACGCCGGTGTCGTCTTTGTGCCGATCCGGCATCACTCGCCCGGCTGTTCGGCGGCGCTCTGCGCGTTGCTAGACGAGGTGCGACCCGCGACGGTGCTCATCGAGGGGCCGCGCGAATACACAGCGCTTGTTGGCGCTCTGTCTGATGAGCGTACCGTGCCGCCAATCGCCGTGCTCTCCATCGCGGAAGATCGCTCGTCGTGCTACCCGCTCGCCGATTTCTCCCCCGAGTGGGTGGGGCTGCGTTGGGCGGCGGCGCACGGCGCCATGGTCGACTTCATCGACCAGTCGTGGGGCGACAGGTCCGACCCCGAGGACCCGGGCGCTGGCGTCCGAACGTTGCAGGCCGAGCAGCACTTGGCCCGCTCCGCGGCCATCGCACGCCTCGCGGAGAAGCTCGGTTGCCGTGACCACGATGAGGTCTGGGAGCACCTGTTCGAGCTGCGGACGCGCGCCGAGTTGGCCGACTGGCGGGCCCACTTCGACGGCATCCTGGCCTGGGCGGCGCTGGCCCGGTTGGACGCCGAGCGGGAGCTTCTGGACGGCGACGGAACGCATGCCCGCGAGGCCGTCATGGCGGCGATGATCGCACGCCACCGGGGCTCATCCACTCGCCCGATCGTGGTCATCACGGGCGCGTTCCACACCCTGGCTCTACTCGAAGCTCTGGACGACACGGCCGAAGGCCGCTGCGTCACAAGCCGCGACCCAGGCCCGCTCGACGTGACCGAGCCGGCCTGGTTGATCCGCTACGACCACACCCGGCTCGACGCACTGCGCGGCTACGGGGCCGGCATGCCGGCGCCTGGCTTTTGGCAACGCGCCTGGCAGGAAGACCCCGCCGACGACGGTGGCCGGGAGTTGACCGTCGGCGTCCTGCTGGACGTGGCCGCGCAGTTGCGTGCCGACGACGGGCTGCTGAGTTCGGCCGAAGTGGCGGCGGCGTCCGAACAAGCCCTCCGGCTGGCAGAGCTGCGCGGACGCGCTTGGCCGGGACGCACCGACGTGCTAGACGCGATTCTCAGCTGCTTCGTCCACGACGATTCGGGGTTCTCGGGGGCGCTTGGCCGGGCGATCGACGAGGTCTTCGCGGGCACGCAGTTGGGGCAGTTGCCGCCGGGTCTGGTCGCCCCGCCACTGGTTGCCGAGGCGCGTGGGAAGGCCGAGAAGCTGCGGTTCTCGGTCGCGGACTCCGCGGTTCGTACCGTCTCCCTCGACACCGCGCGCAAGCCCGCGCACGTGCGCCGGCGCGAGTTCCTGGCGACGATGCGCTTCATCGGCTCGGGCTTCGCGCGCCAGACCGGCGGCGCCGATCTGGTCGCCGGGTCGGGGCTGGGCCTGCTGTTCGAAGAGTGGCAATACGCCTGGACGCCGCTGGTCGAGGCCGCACTCATCGAGGCCACCGGACGCGGCGCCACCCTGGCCGAGGTGCGTCGTAGCCTGATCGCCGAGCGACTGTCGGCCGAGCACGCGACGGCCGCGACGGTGGCGTCCCTGATCACCGAACTGGTCGTGATGGGGGCGTCCGCCGACCTTGGCCCAGCGCTGGCGTCCCTGCGTGCCTGTTTCGATTCGGATGCCTCCCTGAGCTCACTCGCCGCCGCGCTGTCGCGCCTGGTCGCGCTGCTGAGCGAGTCCGGACGTCTCGCGCTCGCCGACCGCACCAACGATGTGATCGCCCTTGTCGGAACGGGATTGGCCGCGGCGTCATATCAGCTCGGCCCCTTGGCCGGCGTCGCCGCCGACGACGCCGGCACGGCGTCCAGCGACGTCATGGCCTTGCATGGCCTCCTGCGTCGGCTGGCTGAGCCCGACCTTGCCGCGCGCGTCGCGACCGACGGCGTCCGGCAGGAGTTGGCGCGACTGCGGGAAGTCCGCACGGCGCCCGCTCAACTGCGCGGCTGCCTGGTAGCGCTCGGGTACTCCGACGGGCAGGTGACGACCGCTGACCTGCACGGTTCGGTTGAGGCCCACCTGCACCCGGGCGCCGATCCCGATCGGGTGTCGGGCTTCCTGCTCGGTCTCATGCGGGCCGCGCCCGACCTCGTGCTGCACGACGACGAACTGTTACGTGCGGTCGGCGGTCGTATCGAGGCGCTGGACGACGACGCGTTCCTCCGCGTCCTGCCGGACCTGCGGCAGACGTTCACGTTCCTGCGTCCAACCGAGACCGCAGCGCTGGCGTCCAAGGTTGCTGCGCTGACGGGGTCGTCCGTGGCCGAACTGGACTCCGTCATGCGGTTCCATCCGGCGTTGGTCGCCCGAGCGCTCGATGTGGAGCGGGCGCTCGTGGCGTCCCTGGAGCGGGACGGGTTGCGCGGCGTTCTGAGCGGGGGACGTGCATGACCGAAATGGCGCGCCGCTGGCGACTCGTACTCGGACGCTACGCCGACAACCACCTGCCGAACGGCGTCGGCGACGCCGGCCTGGACGCCACCCTTGGCTATCTCTACGACCGCGAATACACCGCCCGCGGGCACCGGCATCTCACCGGCAAAGGAGGATCGCTCGACCCGTCGGCGCTCAAGGCGTTGGACTGGCTCGGCAAAGCGCGGGCCCTGTTCCCGGCCTCGACGTTGGAGCGCATGGAGCGTGACGCCATCGGGCGCTACGGCCTCGATGATCTGCTCGCCGACCCGGCTGCGGTCGACAGCCTCGAAGCCAGCCCCGACCTCGCCAAGGCGCTGCTCCGCAGCCGTGGACGCCTCAGCCCGGAGACAGCCGACGGTGTCCGGCGGCTGATCGCGAAGGTCGTCGAGGACATCATCGCCAGACTGCGCCCTCGGTTCGAGACCAGCTTCAGCGGCTCCCGTGCCCGGCACCGCCGAAGCATGCACGCCTCGCTGCGGAACTTCGATTGGCGCCGGACGATCGTCACCAACCTTGACCATGTCGACCCCGAGTCCGGCCGGATGCTGGTCGATCAAGTGCGGTTCATGGCCCGGCAGCGGCGCCGCAATCTCGATTGGCAGGTGATCATCCTGGTCGATCAGTCGGGTTCGATGGCGGGCTCGGTGCTGCACAGTGCGGTGTCGGCGGCGATCCTCGCCGGCCTGCCGGGCATCAGCGTCCGGCTGGTGCTGTTCGACACGGCGTTGGCCGATGTGTCGCACCTGGCAAGCGACCCCGTCGAGGTGCTGATGACCGCGCAGCTGGGCGGTGGCACTGATATCGCACGCGCGATGGCCTACGCCGAGAAGCTCGTCAAGCAGCCGTCGCGTACGGTCATCGCCTTGATCAGCGACTTCGAGGAGGGCGGCTCGGTCACGGCGTTGTTGGCCGCGACGCGGCGCTTGGCGACGTCCGGGGTGAAGCTGCTCGGGCTGGCGTCGTTGGGTGACGAAGGCGACCCCTGGTATGACCGCGCGATGGCGGCGCGGCTGGCGTCCGCGGGCGTGGAGATCGCCGCCATGACGCCTGACCGGTTCGCCGAGTGGCTGGCTGAGGTGACCACGTGAGCCTTCCGCCCTGGCTGTCGGGCCTGGCCGGCTTCGATGACGACGCACTCGCCGCTTTCGCGAACCCAGGGCTGGTTCGGCGGGCCATCAAGCTGGTGACTGACGGCGCGGTGACGCTCGGCGACATGGGTGATGAGTGGGTCGAGGTGGCCTGCGATGGGTTGTCGGTTCGCCTCGCGCCCGGTGGGCCGAAGGCGTTGCGCTGCCCCTGCCCCGTCGCGGGCGTGTGCGTTCACGTGGTGGCGTCGTGTCTCTGGGCGCGGTCGGCGGTGGACATCCTCAGTGACTCAGCAGACGCCGACCCGGCGGGCGTCCCAGCCACGGCCGGGACTGAGCCGTCCGACGTGCTCTCTGAGGTACTGGCCTGGACGCCGGAGTCTGTGAACAGGGCTGCCGGTATGGCGGCCATCCGGCGGGTGGCGCGTGAGCCCCTGGACGGCCCGAACACGGTCGAAGCCAAGGGCAGTCAGTTGACCCTGTCGTGGCCGGGCTCACCCCGCGTGCTCGCCATCGCGGGCGTCGGGCCCGAGGGCATGGTCGTCGAGGGCTCGCACTCCGATGTGGCCGAACGTGCCTGGCGGCTGGCGGCGGTCGTCCGGCTGTTCGCGGCGCATGGACGTGCCTGGTCGTGGCCCGACGGGCTGGCTGCACGTGACGGCCTGCAACCAGCCCAGCTGCACGCGGCGTCCGAGGTGGCCGCCGTTGTTGAACGGTTGACCGCCGACGGCCTCGCCCGTGCAGCGGTGGGTGCTGCCGATCGGCTCTCCCGTGCGGGCACACGGGCCAAGCTCGAAGATCTGCCGCTGCTGGCGCGTCTCACGATCGCGGCGGCGTCCGAGGTGCGGGCGTTGCTGGCCCGCGACGACGACACCCACGAGTCCGCGGCCTTCTCCGCCCTCGCCCAAGCATGGGCACTGGGGACAGCCATCGCGTCGGATAACACCCCCGCGACGCTGATGGGCGGGTCGTCCGGGCAGGACGAAGCGGGCGTCCGACGGCTGATTCCCCTTGCTGCACGATGGTGGCAGGCCACCTCGGGGGCCCGCGGCCTCACGCTGCACGCCTGGGATCCCGACGCCGGACGCCTCGAGCAGGCCACCACCGGACGCGCCGCAGGGGCGGACCCGAGCTTCACCGCGAGCTGGGTGACACCGCTGCTCTGGGGTGCGTCGGCCGAGCGACTCTGCGCCGGGCCGCTCGAGGTGGCCGCAGCCAAGCGGCGCGACGACGGGACACTGAGCGCGACGGTCCGCACGAGCGTCACCGCCGGCACCTGGGCGGGTGTCGACCTGGACACCCTCGCAGCTGAGGTGAATGCAGCTGGCGAGGGGGCTGCTCGGGTGATGTTCGGGGCATCATCCGAGCTGGTTCGGGTCATCCGCCCTCGTGCCTCGTTCGGTCTCGGCACCATCGAGTTGGACGAGGTCTCCCAGCGGCTGATCTGGCCCGTCGTCGACACCGCCGGCCGCGTCCACCGCCTGACCTTGGACGCAGGCGAACGTAACTCCCAGCTGCTGACCTGGCTGATCGGACGAGCCAGGATCGCGGCCATCGTGGCGGTCGGCGATCAGCCCGAAGGGATCTTCCTCATCGAGAACAAGGCCCTCAAGCTGATCTCGCTGACTCTCACACCGCTGCGGTTTCACGGCCTGTCGGCGTCGTGGCGCCGCATCCTGCTCGGCCAAGGCAAGGAGCGCCGCGCCACCGGTCCCATTCGCGAGCTGGACGACCTGCAGCGCCTGTGCGCCAGTGTGGGCGACGTGGCTCTCGCATTGGCGTCCAGTGGTCGGTCAACCCTCACCGACCGCCAGACGGAAACCCTCGGACGCCGTCGGCGCGAGGCGTCCGACCTGGGCCTGGGCAGCCTGACCGACGCCCTCGAACCCCTGACGACCGGCCAATCGAAGGCGTCCGACCTGCTGCGGCTGAGATTCGTCCTCGACCGACTCGAAACGCTGCTCAGCTGATCCGCCCCATGAAGGGAAGACCCTTGGCGCGAACGCTGGCGTTCACGCTCGGCGACACTGAACACGCGGTCAGCCCCGTGAAAGTGGACCCGCTCCAAGCTCTACGGACGCGCGCCGGCTCCCCAACCGATTGGTCCCAGCGCAGGGAGCCCTCGATTTTGAAATCCGCTTGCCCCGCCCAGTTCTCCCTGTAGCGCGACGTGACCAAAACGAGAACCGTAACCTCCGCCCAGATGGTGAAGGGGATTTGGGAGGGTCATGGAACTCACCTACTGTCGACGGCGCTTGAAAACTGAGCTGTGACGGCGCTCGAAAAGTGAGCACTCTTCGACGATTGGAGTGTGATCACCATGGAGGACTGGGCGCTGATCAGGAGGCTGGCCGCCGAGGGTGTGCCGAAGGCCAAGATCGCCAAGAGGTTGGGCCTCGCGAGGAACACGGTCGCCAAGGCTGTGGCCTCGGACGGTCCGCCGAAGTACGAACGCAGGCCGGGGCCGACGTCGTTCACGCCGTACGAGGCGCGGGTGCGTCAGCTGTTGGCGGACACTCCGGACATGCCGGCCACGGTGCTGGCCGAACGTGTCGGGTGGACCGGGTCGATCCGCTGGTTCCGCGATAACGTCAACCGGGTCCGGGCTGACCACCGCCCGATCGATCCAGCCGATCGGCTGACGTGGACGGCCGGGGACGTGGCTCAGTGCGACCTGTGGTTCCCGCCGCGCAAGATCCTGCTCGAGGATGGCTCGCGGACGCTGCTTCCGGTGCTGGTCATGACCTGCGGGTACTCCCGCTACATGCTCGGGCGGATGATCCCGACGCGGAAGACACCGGACCTGCTGCTCGGGACGTGGGACCTGCTCAGTGAGCTGGGTCGGGTGCCGCGCCGGTTGATCTGGGACAACGAGCCTGGCATCGGACGGCGCAAGGTCACCGAACCGGTCGCGGTGTTCGCCGGGACGCTGGCCACGAAGGTGGTGCTGCTGCCGCCGCGGGACCCGGAGTCCAAGGGCATCGTCGAGCGGCGCAACGGCTTCTTCGAGACTTCCTTCATGCCCGGCCGACACTTTGAGTCCCCGGCCGACTTCAACGCCCAGTTCACCCACTGGCTGACCACCGCCAACGCGCGGACGGTGCGCACCTTCAAGGCACGGCCGACCGATCTGCTCGCCGCGGACAAGGAGTCGATGCTGCCCCTACCGCCGGCGGTGCTGCACCTGGGCTGGCGCAACCACGTCCGCCTGGGCCGGGACTACTACGTGCGCGTCGACACCAACGACTATTCCGTCGACCCCGCGCGATAGGCGCCCGGGTCGACGTGGCCGCCGACCTCGACCTCGTGCGGGTTCGTCACGGTAGCCAGCTGGTGGCCGAACACCCCGCCGCTGGGCCCGCGGCATGACCGTCACCGATCCCACGCACGTCGCGACGCCGCGGCGCTGCGCCAGGACTATCAGCACCCCACGCCAGCGGCGCCCGAGGCGGACGGGATGGTGCGCGACCTCGCCGACTACGACCGCGCCTTCGGGCTGACAGAGGTGAGTCAGCCATGACACCCAAGCCCACCGCCGGGAGCGAGTCGCTCAAGCAGATCACCCACCTGGCCGCCGCGCTGAAGGCACCGCGGATCACCGAGGCCGCCGCCCGCCTGGCTGACCACGCCCGCGACACAGGGTGGACCCACGAGGACTACCTGGCCGCGGTCCTGGAACGCGAGGTCGCCGCCCGCAACGCCTCCGGCGCCCGGCTACGCATCCGCGCCGCCGGCTTCGGCGCGGTCAAGACCCTGGACGACTTCAACTTCGACCACCAACCCGCAGCCCGCACCCCGGTCCAGGCCCTGGCCTCGGGTGCCTACCTGGCCGAGCACCGCAACGTCGTCCTCCTCGGCCCGCCGGGCACGGGCAAGACGCACCTGGCCACCGCCCTGGGCGTTGCCGCCGCCCGCCAAGGACACCGGGTGCTGTTCGCCACCGCCACCGACTGGGTCACCCGCCTGACCGAGGCCCACGACCGCGGCCGCCTCCCGACCGAGCTGACCCGCCTGCGACGGTACGGGCTGATCATCGTCGACGAGGTCGGCTACCTGCCCTTCGCCCAGGACGCCGCCAACCTCTTCTTCCAGCTCGTCTCCTCCCGGTACGAGCACGCCTCGCTGATCCTCACCAGCAACCTCGCGTTCAGCTCCTGGGCCGGCGTCTTCGGCGACCAAGTCGTCGCCGCCGCGATGATCGACCGCATCGTCCACCACGCCGACGTCATCGCCCTCAAAGGCGCCTCCTACCGGCTACGCGACCGCGGCGTCGACACCCTGCCCAGCATCAAAGCCGAGCAAGAATCCCTAAACTGAAACCGCTCACTCTTCGACCGCCGAAAGTGCTCACTCTTCGAGCGCCGTCGACACCTACAGCGCCTGGCAAGCCTCAACCGACCTC
>JADJVX010000008.1 GCA_016710385.1 Actinomycetales bacterium | reverse complement strand
GAGATCGCCGACCTGTTGGTGCTCAGTCCCAAGACGATCGAACGGCACCGGGCCAACCTGCTGGAGAAACTCGGCATGCGCGACCGCCTCGAGTTGACTCGTTACGCCATCCGCACCGGCCTCATCGAGCCCTGAGCACGCTCGTCACACAGGCGAGCTCATCACACAGGCGAGCCCCGAATCTCCCAGGGGTGGAGAACTCGGGGCTCGCGCTCTGGGAACGACCTCAGGCGCCGACCAATTCCCGTGCGCCAGCGCCCCTCGTGCGCCGTCCACTCGCGTGACGGGGGGCGGGCAGGGTGGTGACCACCCGGCATACCGGCTCAACCGCCGGCTCGAGACTGGGCAGCCGCTCGGGCACCACGGCAACCGGGCAGGCCGCCGAGCGGACGATCTCGCGGCTGCGGCAGATCATCTCGTGGTCCCCCTGCAGACCCGCTTCGCGCCTTCCGGCGCGGACCTGGGCGCAGTGGCAACCGGTGACGACGAGCCAGGAGAGCTGGCTGGCGGCCACGGTGTCGGCCAACGACCCAGAGGCTGTTGCCTGGGTGTTCCCGGCCAGCGCGGTGAGCCACTCTGCGCTGTCCTGGCCCCAGCCGGCAGCGGCGACCGGGAGCTCGTCGCGGCATTCGGCGGCGAGCGCCGGCACGACCACGACCGGTCCGCGGGCATCGCTCAACACGGCATCGGTCACCGGGCCGAGCGGGCGACCCGTGACTCGCGCCGGGCCGTGCGCGCTCGAGCACGACCAGAGCAGAGCGGGTATGCCGGACGAGCACCTTCGTGGGATCGCCGACGATGATGTCGAACCGGACCGGCAGGCCGGGGAAGCGCCGGGTGATCTGACCGGCCAGCTTGGCATCGGCGCGCGCCTCGTTGCGGGTGAGCAGACCCCGGCCGGCGGCGAGCCGGGCCCGGGGGTGGCCCGTGGGCGGACGCGCAGCACCATGAGCTCGGCACCAGACTCGCGAGCGGTGCGCGCGGACCAGAGCACGCGGCGCGGCAGTGGGGGTGCCGTCCCAGCCGGCGACGATGGTGTGGGTGGGTTTCGAATGCCAGCGCGCACGGGGCTCCAGCGCCGGTAGGCCAGCGCCATGGACGTGGTGAACCGGCGCGTGAACGAGGTGCGCATCGTGGTTCGGTGACTCCTGAGTGCTCTGCTGGGGATCGAGCTGATCGAGTTGGTCGAGTTGGTTGAGGCGATGGCGGTCACGGCGGACTCCCGTCGAGGCTGTCGTCGTCGCGGTGCGGTGGTGGTTTCCCTCCGGTGCGTCGGTCGGTGATGCGTCGGTCTTTGGTGCTGCTCGCGCCGGTGTTCGGCGCTGCATCCAGGTTCTCGTGCGCGCAGGTGGAGTAGCCAGTGGGCCAGCGGTTTCTGGGGTGGCCCGGGAGCAGAGATGGGTGCCGACCCCCACGGGTGGTGAGTGGCCCGGCATACCGGTTTGGGGTCGGTATGCCGCGTGGTCGGCTGATATGCCGCGTGGTCGGACGGTATGCCGCGTGGTCGGCCGATCGACAGCGGGCCGAAAAGAAGCCGCCCCTCCAGAGAGCACCGCCGCCCGCCGGCGCCGCCTCGATCTCCGCGAAATGCGGCGGGTCGGAAGGTTTGCGGGTGGTTCTGGCCCGGGGAGTGCGGGTTTCGCGGCGAGTCGGAAGGTTTGCGGGTGGTTGTGGCCCGGGGAGTGCGGGTTTCGCGGGGAGTCGGAAGGTTTGCGGGCGGCTCTGGCCCGGGGAGTGCGGGTTTCGCGGGGAGTCGGAAGGTTTGCGGGCGGCTCTGGCCCGGGGAGTGCGGGTTTCGCGGCGAGTCGGAAGGTTTCCCAGCGGGTGATAATGAGCGATGGACCAACCGAGCCCGCTGCAGCCCGTGCCCGACGACAAGGACTGGACCTGGGTCCTCGAGCGACCGTGCTGGCCAATGCGGCTACGACGCCTCACTCATCAATCCGCGCGAATTGCCCGCTCTCATCCGCGAGCAGGCGGCAGTCTGGGCCGACGTGCTGGCGCGGACGGATGCCACCACTCGCCCGGAGCCGGGGCTGTGGTCACCCGCCGAATACGGCTGCCACGTGCGCGACGTGCTCGTCATGTTCGCGTCACGGGTGGGGTCGATCCTCGACACCGACGGCCCGGTCTTCCAGAACTTCGACCAGGATGAGGCGGCGATCGAGCGCGGGTATGCCGTCTCCGACCCGGCCGTGGTAGCGCGCGAAATCGACGACGCGGCGGCCTTCACGGCGAGCGAGTTCGCCCGGGTGGGGCCGGCCGATTGGGGTCGCATCGGCACCCGCAGCGACGGGGTGGAGTTCTCGGTGGCGTCCCTGGGCGTCTACTGCATCCACGAGCTGCGTCATCATGCGTGGGACGTGCGCTGAGGACGTCCGCTGAGGACGTTCGCGCTGGGCGCGTCCGCGCCTGACCCGTCGATAGGCTGGCGGGCGTGATCGACATCAAGCTCCTGCGTGACAACCCCGACGAGGTCCGGCGCTCGCAGCTGGCCCGTGGCGACGACCCGGCGGTCGTCGATGAGATCCTGGCGGCCGACGAGCGCCGCCGGTCCACGTTGGCGGAGTTCGAGTCGGCGCGCGCCCAACAGAAGGCCATCGGCAAGGAGGTCGCCGCGGCCAAGGGCGAGGACAAGGCCGCGCTGCTGGCCCAGGTCAAGGAGCTCGCCCACCAGGTCAAGACCCTCGACGCGGCGGCCGCGGCAGCCGACGCCGAGCTCGCCACTCCGTCACGTCGGTCGCCAATGTCATTCTCCCGGGCACGCCCAGTGGCGGCGAAGAGGACTACGTCGTCCGCGAAATCGTCGGCACGCCAAGGGACTTCGCAGCGGAAGGCTTCTGAGCCGCGCGACCATCTGGCCCTCGGCGAGAGCCTGGCCGCCATCGACACCGAGCGTGGCGCCAAGGTCGCCGGCGCGCGCTTTACTTCCTCACCGGCGTCGGCGCCCGCCTCGAACTCGCTCTGCTGCAGATGGCCATCGCTCAGGCCGTCGAGGCCGGCTTCACGCCGATGATCACGCCCACGCTGGTGCGCCCCGAGGTCATGAAGGGGGCCGGCTTCATCGACCACCACGCCGACGAGGTCTACTACCTGCCGGCCGACGACCTCTACCTCACCGGCACCTCGAGGTCGCCCTCTCGGGCTACCACGCCGACGAGATCATCGACCTCGACACCGGCCCCAAGCGGTATGCCGGGTGGTCGGCGTGCTACCGCCGCGAGGCCGGCAGCCACGGCAAGGACACCAAGGGCATCATCCGGGTGCACCAGTTCCACAAGGTCGAGATGTTCGTCTACTGCCGGCCCGAGGATGCCGAGGCCGAGCACGAGCGGCTGCTCGCGTGGGAGCGCGAGATGCTCGACAAGTGCGAGCTGCCCTATCGCATCATCGACACCGCCGCCGGCGACCTCGGTGACCCCGCCGCGCGCAAGTTCGACTGCGAGGGGTGGGTGCCCACCCAGGGTCGCTACCGCGAGCTGACCTCGACGTCCAACTGCACGACCTTCCAGGCCCGCCGTCTCGGGGTGCGCGAGCGCGACCCGCACGGCACCGGTGGCACCCGCATCGTCGCCACCCTCAACGGCACCCTCGCGACCACCCGCTGGATCGTCGCCATCCTGGAAAACCACCAGCAGGCCGACGGCTCGGTCGTCGTCCCTGCAGCACTGCGTCCCTTCATGGGCGGCCTCGACCTGCTCACGCCGGTGCGCTGAGTGGCGAGCGGCACGGCATACCGGCCTGGTCGTGCTCTGGTCGGACTCGACATCGACGGCACGATCATCAGTCATGCGGGCGACCTCGACCCGCGGGTGCGGGAGGCGATCGGGGCCGTCGCCGACGCGGGCATCACGTCGTCATCGCGACCGGTCGCTCGGTGGTCGCGACGATGCCGATCCTCGAGCTGCTCGGGATCTCCGCGGGTATGCCGTGTGCTCCAACGGCGCGGTGACGTTGCGGCTGGACCCTCGGCGCAAGCGCGGCTATCGGGTCATCGACAAGGTGACCTTCGACCCCAAACCGGCGCTCACTCTGTTGCGCGAGGAGTTGCCCGATGCCCTCGTGGCCGTCGAGGTGCTCGGGCGCGGGTTCCTCGTGAGCAGCCCGTTCCCCGAGGGCGAGCTCGGCGGTCGCCAGAAGGTCGTCCCGTGGGAGCGGCTGCTGGAGCGCAAGGCCACCCGGGTCACCCTGCGGATGCCCGATGCCGAGCCCGAGGCGTTCATGGCTCACATCGAGCGGATCGGCTTGCACGAGGTCTCGTATGCCGTGGGCTGGACGGCGTGGTTGGACATCAACCCTGAGGGCGTGTCGAAGGGTTCGGCGTTGGAACTCATGCGCCGCCGACTGGGGGTCGAGCCGGGCGACACGGTGGCCGTCGGCGACCAACGCAACGACATCGAGATGCTGCAGTGGGCCGCGCGCGGCGTCGCGATGGGTAACGCCCCGGACGAGGTGAAGGCCGTCGCCAACGAGGTGACCGGCCACGTTCAGGACGCGGGCCTCGCCGACGTCCTGGAGTCGCTGTCGGGCTGACCGGAGACGGTTCTGAGTAGGCGTGCTCAGGCGGCGGGGTGCCGTGGCCGCTAACGTGACGTCATGTCGAGCTCCGCTCTGAGCACCGCCACCGGCATACCCCGGGACTTCCCGCCGGTGGTCTACATCCCGTGCGTCCCGCGCCGAGAGGTTCCGCAGGAGTTGCAGGTCGCGTTGCGTCGCACCCGAGACGGGCGGATCGCCCTGCTCGTCTACTCCGCTCTCGACCGGCTGTTTGCCGCGATCGGCGACGATTCGCCATGGGTGATGTGTGACATCGACGGCTTGCGCGCGATCTACGACATGTCGCCCTATGACGTGGTGTTGCGTGACATCCGGGTTCCGCAGGACCGGCGAGAGGCTGGCTGGCATGCGGTATGAGGTGCACCACGACGCTCTCGCGGAGGCTGCCGCGGCGTTCGAGTCGGGGGCCACAGGGGTGCTCGACGCCGCCGCGGCAGCGCCCTCGAGCGTCGATGCCGGACCGATGGGCCCGGTCATCGCTGCAGTGCTGAGCATCCTGATCGAGACTGCCGGCGCCCTCGTCGATGCCTTCGACGAGCACGCCGGTTCCATCCGCGCCGCCTCCACGTTCTATGTCGCCGACGATCAGGCATCGGCGGCCCGTTTCGACCAGTTGGCCGGGGGGCGCTGATGTCTATCGACACTCGCGTGGCTGGGTCGGTGGGCAGCCTCACCGGTGTCGCCGGCTGGGCGCGCGGCACGATGGCTTCGGCAGTCTCGGCCGCTGAGGCGAGCACACGCACCGCCTTGCGGGCCACCGGCGACGGCTGGGAGGGTGACGCCGGCTCGGCTTTCGAGTCCCTGGCCACGGCCGAACGCTCGCGGACGGCCAAACTCGACGACTCCCTGCTGCCGTTCGCCGGAGCGCTGGACGATTACGCCACGGCGCTGGTCCACGCGCAGGCGACGATGCGCGATATTCGAGCGGAGGCAGCCGCCGGCGGGCTGCAGGTGTCGGGCGACGTGATCGTCGACCCGGGGCCTGGTCCCGGACGCCCGGTCGTCGTCGGGGGTGCGCTCACTCCCGAAGGTGAGGCGCAGTACGACCGGATGATGGCGGCATACGAGGAGCATCAGCAGCAGCAGGCGACCTACAACCGGTGCATCGACCGCACCGACTCGGCGAATGCCGCGCTCCGGTCCGCCCAGGAGGTGTTGTGCCGCAGCCTCGATGACCTTCGGGGTAAGTGGCTGCTGTATGCCGGGGATTGGAGCATTGCGCTGCGGGGCGCCTACGGAGCCGCGCGGAGCGTCACCCTCGGCGCCACGTCGGCAGCTTTGCGGACTCAGATCGCGACGATGAACAGCGACCTTTACCGGGCGACAGTCGCGGGTCTGGAGGAGCGCTTCCCCAACCTTGTCGGCAAGGGTGCGGTGGAGGTCAAGGTGGGGGAGCTCAAGGCCCTGGAAGGGGCCCTGAGCAAGACCGAGTTCGCGGCGGGCAAGATGGCCACGCTCGCGAAGTTCGCCGAGCGTGCCGGCCCGGCCTTCGCCGTGGCAGGGATCGGTTACGACATCGCGACGGGCAAGGACCCGACCCAAGCGGTGGTGTCGGGTGGCGTGGGCTTCGCGGCGGGGTGGGGCGCGTCGATCGCCGCGGGCGCGGCCATCGGGACCCTGGTGCCCATCCCGGTCGTCGGCACAGTCGGTGGAGCCATTGTCGGCGCTGCAGTCGGCATCTTCACCTCCGGGGCGATCGACTCACTCTTCGAGGGCGGGTCGGTCGGTGACGCCATTTCCGAGGGCGCGCACGCCGTGGCCGAGACGGGGGAGGCTATCGTCGATGGCCTCAGCAGCGCGTGGAACTCGCTCTTCGACTGACGTTGTCCACAGGAGGCCCCATGACCAAGCCGCATCCGGCGCTGCTCGCGGTGGGGTGGATTCTTATCGCGATCACCGTCGTAGGGTGCGCTGTGGCGGGGTGGTCGGCAACCAC
Source organism: Actinomycetales bacterium (assembly GCA_016710385.1). Lineage (GTDB taxonomy): Bacteria > Actinomycetota > Actinomycetes > Actinomycetales > Dermatophilaceae > Phosphoribacter > Phosphoribacter freyrii. Next base: position 9,930 of record JADJVX010000008.1, on the reverse strand, counting down.
CGCCGGTGCGCGGTGGGTCGGACTCGGACTGGCGGGCGTCATCGGGTCGGGGGTGGTCATCGGCCTGGTTCTGCGCGGGGAATCGGCCGCCCGTCGCCGCACCCCGCAGGTGCGCTCCGTCGCGCATCCCGCGGGAGTCCGCATCGTCGGGCTCGGTGTCACCGATACCCTCGTGCGGATCTGGCTGCTTGGCATCGTCGTCGGGGTCGGCGCCGCCGGTGTCACGGCATTGGTGCACGCCGCGTGGGGCGCGGGCGCCCTGGCCCTGATCATCGCTGGATCCCTGGTCTATGGCACGCGCAAGGACATGGTCGGGCCCGGCAACCACGGCGGTCTGCTCATCACGCCCGATGGCCTCACCCAGCGTTGGCAGTGGCGCGACCGGCGGGTCGCGTGGACCGACGACGCCTCGGGTCGTGCCGCATCGGGCACCTTCGACGGTATGCCGGTCGGTCTGGCCCCGGAACAGGTCACCGCTGTGGTCCACCAGATCGGCCGGCTCGACCGGGAGCAGCGCGAGATCCTGACCGACCCGGAGCGCGGTGTCGCCCTGGTGCGCGCCGCAATAGCGGCGCCCTAACGACGGCCGGACCACACGGCATACCCTGGGGTCGCCATGAGCGAACTCGTCATTTCCTCCCTCGCCAACCCGCGGCTGAAGTCCCTCGTCGGGCTGCGGCGTCGCCGGGCGCGCGACGCGGCTGGGGTGACCCTCGTCGAGGGCTACGAAGAACTCGCGCTCGCGCTCGGGGCCGGCATCGTGCCGCGCAGCCTCTATGTCTGTCCTGAGCTCTACAGCCCGGCCGGGTATGCCGGGGTGCAAGACATCGGTCGGCAGCAGGATCTCGTCGGGCAGGCTCGCGCGCTGGGCGTCGAAATCGTGCAGTTGAGCCGGGCGGCGTTCGAGAAGGTCGCCTATCGCGAGGGCCCGGATGGCCTGATCGCCGTCGTCGCGTCCGTGGATCGGTCCGTCGGGGGGCTCGCGCTCCCGGCCGATCCATTCGTTCTCATCGCCGAGGGGGTCGAGAAACCCGGCAATCTCGGCGCGATGGTGCGCACTGCCGACGCCGCCGGAGTGGATGCCGTCATCGCCGCCGACGGGGTCACCGACTGGGGCAATCCCAACGTCGTGCGCGCCAGCAAGGGCACGGTCTTCGCCGTGCCGGTAGCCAGCGACACGACCGCGGCGACGATGGCGTGGGCGCAATGTCACGGCATCCGGATGGTGGTCACGACCCCTGAGACGGATGTCCGTTATACGGACGTCGACCTCACCGGACCATTGGCGGTGGTCGTCGGTGCCGAGAAACACGGGGTGTCGCAAGCGCTGCTCGAAGAGGGTGAGCGGGTGCGAATTCCCATGTCTGGCAAGGCGAATTCGCTCAACGTCGCGGCGGCGGCAGCGATCGTGCTCTTCGAGGCCGTGCGCCAGCGGAGATCGAAACGGTTACATCCGTGAGGGTGGCGAGCGGCCCTATAGCGCGTGGCTAAGCGCTGGTCAAGAGCACCACTCAAGGTGTGCCACGATTGAGCGCATGCGCGTCGACCACGTCTCCTACGCAGCCGAGCACGATGGCCTGCACGCCACCGCAGACCGCCTCGCGAAGATGATCGGCGTGCCGGCGATCGACGGTGGAGTGCACCCCCGCTTCGGCACCCGGAACGTGATCCTTCCCCTCGCCGGCGAGCGTTATGTCGAGGTCGTCGAGGTCCTTGACCACCCCGCCTCCTGTCGCGCCCCGTTCGGTCAGGCGGTGCGTGCGCGCTCAGAAGCCGGCGGTGGCTGGATCGGCTGGGTGGTCCGCGTCGACGACATCGGTGCGGTCGAGCGCCGGCTGCAGCGCACGTCGACCGAGGGTTACCGGCATACCCCAGACGGGCACGAATTGCGCTGGCGCCAGCTCGGTGTCAAGGGCCTGATCGCCGACCCGCAACTGCCCTTCTATGTGCAGTGGGTCAACGGCGCCAAGCACCCGTCCGGCGATGCCCCCTCAGAGGTGCGCCTCGCGGGCTTGGAGATCGCCGGCGACCCGATGCGAGTGCGCCACTGGTGCGGGCTGCCCGATGACTATGTGCCCTCGACGCTGGAGTTCACCTTCGTGTCGCCGCGCGGCACGCCGGGGTTGATGTCGGTCACCTTCGAAGGACCCAACGGCCGGGTCACCGTCTAACTGGTCGCGTCGCAACCCGCGCTGTGCTGGTCCCGGCGCTAGCCGAGGTGGTCGACCAGCTCGGGTGCAATGCCGACGTAGTTGCGCGGCGTCATGGCCTGCAGGCGCAGGCGCACGTCCTCGGGCAGCCCGAGATCGTCGATGAAATCGCGCAGGTCATCGGCTCCGATCCGCCGCCCCCGAGTCAACTCCTTGAGCCGCTCGTAGGGCTGATCCATGCCCGGCACCCCTCGTGCCGCCAGCGCCCGCATCGCCGACTGGATCGGCTCGGCGAGCACCTCCCAGTTCGCTTCGAGATCGTCGATCATCACGGTCGGCACCGCGTCGAGGCCGGCGAGGCCACGGCATACATTGTCGATCGCCAAGAGCGAGTGGCCGAACGCCGTGCCGATATTGCGTTGCATCGACGAATCGGTGAGGTCGCGCTGCATCCGTGACTCGACGAGCGTCGCGGCGAGCACGTCCAGCAGCGCGGTCGAGACCTCGAGGTTGGCCTCGGCGTTCTCGAAGCGGATCGGGTTGACCTTGTGGGCATCGTGCTCGAGCCGACCGTGCCCCTGCCCACGCACCTGCGCGAAGTAGCCCTTGGAGATGTAGGTCCACATGTCGACGGCCAGCCCGTGCAAGATGCGATTGAAGCGCGCCATATCGGCATACACCTCGGCCTGCCAGTCGTGACTCTCGATCTGCGTAGTGAGCGGATTCCATTGCAGTCCAAGGCTTTCCACAAACTCTCTGGAGGTTGCCTGCCAGTCGTGGTCGGGCACCGCAGCCAGGTGCGCCCCGTAGGTGCCGGTTGCGCCGTTGAACTTGCCCAGGTATGCCGTGCCGCTCACCCGGGCGAGCTGGCGGCCGAGGCGGAAGGCCGTCACGGCGAGTTCCTTGCCCATCGTCGTGGGCGTCGCGGGCTGACCGTGGGTGTGCGCCAGCACCGGCAGGTCGGCCAGGTCGCGGGCCATCGCCGAGAGCTGCTCGACCAAGCCGTGGGCTCGAGGCAGCCAGACCCGCTCGACCGCGCCCCTTGACCATGAGGGCGTAGGCGAGGTTGTTGATGTCCTCACTCGTGCAGGCGAAGTGGATCAACTCGGCCAGGCCCGCATCGGCGGGATCGGGCGCGATCGTGGTCAGGCGCTTCTTGAGGTAGTACTCCACAGCCTTGACGTCGTGCACGGTGACCCGCTCGATCTCGGCCAGCTCAGCGATGTCGTCGGGTCCGAAGGCGTCCACGACCGCGCGCAGTGCGGCCTGCTCGGCGGAGGTCAGCGCGCGGACGCCGGGCACCACGGCATACGAGGTGAGGTGGATGAGCCACTCGACCTCGACGCGCACCCGCTCCCGGTTGAGCGCCGCCTCGGAGAGGTGGTCGACGAGGGCAGCCACGGCGCTGCGGTATCGGCCGTCGAGGGCGCCGAGTGCGATCGGGGGATGGACGTCACCGAGGGAGGCCATGGCGCCATCCTCCCAGAGCCCGAAGGGCCGTTGATCAGGGGTCGATCAGGGGTCGATCAGGGGTCGATCAGTGGTGGTCGACAGCTACTCGGCCGGTGATAGCTGGGTCTTGATGTGCGCGACGACCCCACGCGCCGCTGCTTCGACGTCGGCCAGGCAGGTCTCGAAGTCCTCGAAGCTGCCGTAGTAGGGGTCGTCGATGTCGAGCGTGCCGGCGGCGACCGCCTCGGGGTCGAACTCGCGCAGGAGGTGGATCTTGTCGCGGTCGGCGGGATCGTGGGCCAAGCCACGCAGCGCCTTGAGGTGGCCCTCGTCAGCGGCGAGCACGAGGTCGAGTTGGGCGAACCAGCCGGGGGTGAACTGCCGGGCTCGGTGCTCCGAGCCGTCGTAGCCGCGCTCTCGCAGCAGCCGAATCAGCCGGCGGTCGGCGCCATCGCCGATGTGCCAGCCAGCCAAGCCGGACGACGACACCTCGACCTGATCGGCGAGGTCGGCGTCATCGAGCATCTGGCGCAGGACGATCTCGCCCATGGGCGAGCGGCAGATGTTGCCGGTGCAGATGACGGTGACGCGGTACGGCGTGCTCATGAGGCCCATTCAACCCTGTATGCCGTCCGGTTTGCGAGGTACCGAGCCGGTTGCCGTGGACGGTCTACGCCACAGTCAGCCAATCCGGCACGCCCGCCGCGAAATCCGTCGAGGACAGGGCTCCGGCGCCGTCGGGGAGGATGCCGAGCAGCGGCGCGCCGGCCACCCGCGGTAGGTCGGCGAGGTTTTCCTGCATGGCCAGGTCGGGTGTGTCGGGCGGTTGCGGCCAGGTGCCGACGAGCACCCCGATGACCGGTATGCCGCGGCCCGCCAAAGCCTGCGCGGTGAGGGCGGTGTGGTTGAGCGTGCCGAGCCCGGGCGCCGCGACGATGATGGCGCCCACGCTGGTGCCCTGATAACGCAGGGCCACGGCGAGATCGGCGAGAGTGCCTCCGCGAGAGTCGAGCTCGACCAACAAGCCGCCCGCGCCCTCGACGATCACCACATCGTGGTCACCGGCAAGAGCGCGAATGTCTTTGCTGCGCAGGCCGATCGGATCCAGGGTGACACCGATGCGCCGGGCCGCGGCTGACGGGGCGAGTGGGTCGGGCAACCGCACGAACTCGCGGTAGGTGACCTGCGGGTCAGCGCCGACCAGACGGCATACCTCGTCGATATCGCCCGGCTCGCCGGGCAGCACTCCGGTCTGGGCGGGCTTCACCACCGCGACTCGTGCGCCGCGCCGCCGCACCATGACCGTCAACGCGGCGGTGGCGACGGTCTTGCCGACTCCGGTGCCCGTGCCGGTGACGATGACGACCGCCGGCAGCGAGATGGGTTCAGCCACGGGTCAATTCCTTGAGCAGCAGGCACGCACCAGCCAGGTCGTCGTGCGGGTGGTGGTCGGCATGGGCGGTGAGGCGCAGCCGAGAGGTGCCATCCGGGGTCGACGGCGGCCGGAAACACCCGATCCGGATGCCGTGCTGCGCAGCCGTCGCGACCGCGGCGAGGGCTTCGTGCGGCCCGGGCATGGCGACGGACAGGACGGCGCCGGCCGGTGCGTCGACTCCACAGGCGTCGGCGAGCAGAGCGCTGTTGTGTCGCACCGCCGCCGCCAGCTCGGGGTGCTCACGCAGCACTCCGAGGGCCGCCAGCGCCGCGCCGGCTGCCGCAGGCGCCAGGCCAGTGTCGTAGATGAACGGGCGGGCGGTGTTGACCAGGTGATCGCGCACCTCGGGACTACCAAGCACCGCACCGCCTTGGGAGGCAAGCGATTTGGAGAGGGTGAGGGTGAGGACGACCTGTGGGTCAGCGGCGATTCTCAGGGCCGCCGCGCTGCCCTGACCCTGGTCGCCGGTGACACCGATGCCGTGGGCCTCGTCGACGAGCAGCACGGCCCCGTGGGCACGGCATACCTCGAGCAGTTCGGCGAGTGGGGCGGCGTCGCCGAGCACCGAGTAGACAGACTCGACGAGCACCATCGCCCGGGGCTGGGCGCGAGCAGCGAGCAGCGCGGCAACCTGCGCCACGTCGTTGTGGCGCGCGACCGCGACTGATGCGCGAGAGAGCCGCGCGGCGTCGACGAGCGAGGCGTGGATGTGGGCGTCCGAGATGACGAGAGTGTCGGCGTCGGTGAGCGCCGTGACCGCGGCGAGGTTGGCGGCATACCCGGTCGAGAAGACCAGCCCGGCGGGGCGCCGGTCAGTGCGCAGAGGGCGGTCTCGAGGTCGGCGTGGATGGGCAGCGTGCCGGTCACCAGCCGCGACGCTCCGGCGCCACCCCCGTATGCCGTCGCCGCCGCCACGGCCCCCGCGACGACGGTGGGGTGGGTGCGCAGGCCGAGGTAGTCGTTGCCAGCCAGGTCGAGCATCGGACCGGCCGGGTCGGCTGGGTCGATGACGGGCGTCGAGCGGACCAGTCCGAGGTCGCGGCGGCGGGCCGCAGCGGCAGCGAGCCAGTCCTGGAAGGCAGTCACGGCAGTGATCCTCCCACCTGCGACCGCGACCTGGCCCACGTCGGTCGGGTCGTCGAGCTGCGGCTGCACCCGGCTTCGCTGCGCTGACACTCGCCCCGCGCCAGCGTCACCCGTGCACGGCCGCGACGGCCTCCACCAAGACCCCCGTGAGCGTCGCGAGGTCGGCATCGGAGGTGACATAGGGCGGCATCGTGTAGACCAGGTCGCGGAACGGCCGCACCCAGACTCCGCGCTGCACGGCATACGCCGCGATGTCCCCGCCGCGCACCGGCTCGCGCAACTGCACGACGCCGACGCCCCCCCGCACGCGCACCCCACGCACGGCCGCGAGGTCGCGTGCGGGAGCCAGGCCCGCGGCCAGTCCTCGCTCGAGGCGAGCCACAGCGGCCAACTGGGGATCGCGGGCCAACAGGTCCAGGCTCGCTCCGGCGATGGCGCAGGCGAGCGGGTTGGCCATGAAGGTCGGCCCGTGCATGAGACCACCGGCCGCACCGCCGCTCACCCGCTCGGCGACATCGGCCGTGCAGAGCACTGCCGCCAGGGTGAGATAGCCGCCGGTCAACGCCTTGCCGACGCACATGACGTCGGGCACCACGCCGGCAGTCTCGGCCGCCCACATCGTGCCGGTCCGGCCGAAGCCCGTCGCGATCTCGTCGAAGATCACCAATGCGCCACTCTCGCGGGCGAGTTCGGCCAACACCTGGACGACCCGCGGCGCGTGGAAGGTCATCCCCCCGGCGCCTTGCAGGATCGGCTCGAGGATGACGGCAGCGATCTGGTGAGCGTGCCCGGCATACACGGCGCGGGTATCTGCCTCCCACGCAAGGAGTTCCGACTCCGGGGCGTCGTGCGCGGGCGGATGTGGGGCGAAGATGTGCTCGGGCAGGATGCCGCGCCAGAGCGAGTGCATCCCGCCATCCGGGTCGGTGACCGACATCGGCGAGAAGGTGTCGCCGTGATAGCCGCCGCGGATGGTGAAGAAGCGCTGCTTGCCGGTGCCCTCGGCGACCTGCACCTGCAGGGCCATCTTCATGGCGACCTCGACTGCTACCGATCCAGAGTCCGCGAAGAACACCTGCTGGAGCGGTGATTCGCAGGCGGCGTCGGCGGCGTCGGCCGCGTCGATTCCCAGCCCGCTCACCACTCCCGCCTCGGTATGCCGTGGGGCCAGGTCGATGAGGCGCCGCGCCAGGGCGATGGCCGGCTCGTGGGTGAGGCCGCCGAACATCACGTGGGACATCCGGTCGAGCTGGGCGCGGGCGGCGGCGTCGAGGTTCGGGCACGGCATACCCGTGGATCGCGCACCACCACGAGGACATGGCGTCGATGCAGTCGCGGTGCGAGCCGTCCGGCAGCCGCAGCCGCAGCCACACTCCCGATGCCGACTCGACGAGATAGGGGTGCTGCGGGGTGAGCGCCGAGGAGTAGGGTGCCACAGGTGCGCTCGGTCGTAGCCGAGCAACTCCTCCAGGCGGGGTCGTTCACGGCCCCAGTGTGCCCGACCCACGTCGTCGTCGCGGATGCGGTGCTAACGTCATGTTTGTGGCGCAACTGCGGATATCGGAGGCGGCCGAGCTGCTCGGCTTGTCCGACGACACGCTTCGCCGGATGGTCGACGCGGGGCGGATCGAGGCTCAGCGCGACGATGCCGGACGGATGGTCGTCGACGGCGCCGACCTGGCCGCCCTGGCCCCAACCGCTGGCGCACCCGCACCGCCCGGCCCGGTGCGCGACGAGTCGGCCCGCAACCGGATGCGCGGCATCGTCACTCGCGTGCTCTCCGGACACCGTCATGGCCCAGGTCGAGGTTGCAGTGCGGTCCGTTCCGGGTGGTGTCGCTGATGTCGCGGGAGGCCGTGGATGCGCTGGGGCTGGAGGTCGGCGCGGTTGCCATCCGCTTCGGTGAAGGCCACCAACGTCATCGTCGGCATCCCGCAATGACGCGCAGTCGCACGACCCGCAGTCACCCGATCCGAGCCCTGCTGCCGGCCGTCCTCTGTGCCACCCTCGCCGCCCTTGCCGGCTGTTCATCCTCGACGGCCATCTCGACTGACACCTCGCCGACCACCTCGCCGACCAGCTCGGCAGCGGGCCGCCGGACGGTCACCGTCCTGGCCGCGTCCTCGCTGACCGAGCCCTTTGCGGCCCTGGCCACGGCATACGAGCAGGCGCACCCCGATGTGACCGTGCGGGTGAGCTACGGATCGAGCACGACGCTGGCCCAACAGGTCACCCAAGGTGCCCCGGCCGACATCGTCGCGCTCGCCGGGGGCGAGGCGGTCGCTCAGGTGTCGGCTGCCGCCACGGCCACCCATCCGCCCATCCCATTCGCGGAGAACGCATTGGTCCTGGGCACCCCCGCCGCCAACCCCGCCCGCGTCGGCGTCCTGGCCGACCTCGCGCGCCCTGATGTCGCGGTCGTCCTCTGCGTCGCGACCGCCCCCTGCGGGCGCGCGGCCGACACGGCGCTGGCCGGCGCCGGCGTCACCGCGCACGTTGTCTCGCGCGAAGTCGACGCCAAAGCCACCCTCACCCAAGCTCCGGCTCGGCGAAGCCGACGCAGCGCCGCTCTACCACTCCGATGTGGTCGCCGCGCGCGGTGCGGTCACCGGCATACCGCTGCCCAGCCCGTATGCCGTGTCCGTCACCTACTCCCTGGTCCAGCTCACCGACGCGCCCGAAGTCGCCGGTGTCGTGCGAGCGCTGACCGACGACGGCGCGCGGACGGCATACCGGGCTGCGGGGTTCGGGCCATGACGTGGGCCGTGACCCGGTTTGTGGCCCGGCCCGAGGTCGCCCCGTGAGGCCAGACCGACCCGGCCTCGGTGCCGAGCGTCGCGGCCGGGCGGTCCTGGCCGTGCCGGCCGCCTTGGCGCTCGGGCTCATCGTCGTGCCGATCCTCGCGCTGCTCGCCCGCATCGATTGGTCGCAGCTGCCCCGGCATCTCAGCGCACCCGGCGTGGCTGCCGCGCTGCGGCTTTCGGCGCTCACCGCGACGATCACCGTCGTCGTCGCGATCGTCCTGGGCACCCCGCTGGCGTGGCTGCTCGCGCGCTCGCGGCACCCTGCCACGCGGTGGGTGCGGGCCGTCGTCACGGTGCCGTTGGTGCTGCCGCCGGTCGTCGGTGGGGTGGCGCTGCTCATGGCCTATGGGCGACGCGGAGTGGTCGGCGGGTGCTGTTCGAGGCCTTCGGGTGGCAGGTGCCGTTCACGACCGTCGCGGTGGTGCTGGCCGAGATCTTCGTCGCGATGCCTTCTATGTCGTCGCGGTCGAAGGGGCGCTGCGCAAGGTCGACGAGCGCTATGACCGGGTGGCAGCCACCCCTCAGGGCTTCACCTGGCGCACCCTGGTCCGCGTCGCGCTGCCAATGGCCTGGCCCGGCGTGGCTGCCGGTGCCGCCCCTGGCGTGGGCGCGGGCGCTCAGGGAGTTCGGCGCGACGATCACCTTCGCCGGCAATTTCAGCGGCACGACTCAGACCGCACCGCTGGCTGTTTGCACGGCGCTGGAATCCGATCCGCAGGCGGCCCTTGCCTGTCGGTCACCATGCTCGGCGTGTGCGTCGGCGTTCTCGGCGCGCTGCGCGGCCGGTGGGCCCGATGACCGCGCCACCGCCCGCGGACGATCACCTCGACGCACATCTCGACGCACATTTCGTCGCCGCTCGAGGCCCCTTCACGCTGGAGGTCGCACTGCGCGCAAAGCGAGGCCAGGTCGTTGCGCTGCTCGGCCCCAATGGGTCGGGTAAGACCACCGCGCTGCATGCCCTGGCGGGGCTGATTCCGTTGCAGGACGGATGGATTCGTGT
>JADJVX010000007.1 GCA_016710385.1 Actinomycetales bacterium | reverse complement strand
GCACTCTCGACGGTCGTGCGCTTCGTGGCCATGCGCCGGTGGATCTTGCGGCGGCAGCCTGACCAGCGCGGGTTGGCCTTCACGACTTTGGTGGTGAGCTCCGTGCGGAGATCACCACCAAAGTCGTGCCGTGCTAGCGGAGGCGGCGGGATTTGAACCCGCGAGGGAGGTTAATCCCAACCCACTTAGCCGGCGGGCGCACTGGGCCACTATGCGACGCCTCCCCACCCAACCGGAGATACACGCGGGCCGGAGCACGCGGCATACCGAAGGGGCCGTCACGGCTACCGGGGCAGCCGGGGCCGGACCAAAACCGCCGCCGAAAGAAATCACACCTCGGGCAGGCAACCGGACCGGCGGGGCCGTCGTCGCTAGGGATGAGGTGCACAATGTCCACGACACCCATGCACGACACCACCGCCAAGGGGGAACCCTCGCCATGACCGGCGACGCTCGGCGACCCTCTCCCCGCGGGCTCGCGCAGTCGGCGTCGGCTGACGGCCAGCCGCCTGGCCTGCAGGTCTGCCACCTTGACCGTGATGAGCGCGATCTTCCCGGCGCAGGTCTCACCCAGACCCGCTTCTACCGACTCGGCTGGATCATCAAGTCACCCTCGCCGCCGGCACGACGGCAGCTATCGCTGCAGTGGTCTTCGCCAAAGGCCCGACTGCTGCGGCGTTGGCCGTTGCGGTGCGGCCGGAGCCCTGCTCATCGCGGCGGCACTCCTGCTGCTCGGCGGGTTGCTCTGGATGTGGTCGATCTGGCTCACCCACCGCGGGACCATGGACACTCGACTCGACCGCGTCCAGCGCGTCGGCCTGCGGGCCCTGGCGGCGCTGATGTGCCTGGTTGTCGCCGTTCCCCATGGCCACCGCGGTGCGCTATTCGTTGATCCAACGCGACGTCATCGGCACGCTGTTCGCTCAAGTGGACCTCGACCAGACCGACGGTGAGACGGCACGCCCGAGCGGCGGGTCCGACCCGTGGGCCGATGTCTCACGCGTCAACGTCCTGCTGCTGGGTTCCGACGCCGGCGACGACCGGATCGGCGTCCGCACCGACTCGATGATGATCGCCTCGATCGAGCCCAGGACCGGTCAGACGATCCTCTTCTCCTTCCCCCGCAACCTGCAGAACGTGCCGTTCCCGGTCAGTAACCCGCTCTCCAAGATCTACCCCAAGGGCTACACCTGCGGCAGCGAGTGCCTGCTCAACGCGGTATGGCACGAGGCCGAGGTCAATCATCCGGAACTGTTCAAAGGGACCAAGCAGCCCGGGCTCACCACGCTCAAGGGGGTGCTGCAGGAGATTTCGGGACTGCACATCGACTACACGACGATCGTCGACCTCAAGGGCTTCGAGGCCCTGGTCAACGCGATGGGCGGGGTGGTCATCAACGTCAAAGAGAAGCTGCCGATCGGTGGGCATCTCAACGCTGCAGGCAACATCTACGGCGTCGACTCCTGGATCCAGCCCGGCGTGCAACTGCTCGACGGCTTCCACGCGCTGTGGTACGCCCGATCCCGCATCACCAGCGACGACTTCGGTCGGATGCGCCGGCAACGTTGTCTCGTGGGCAAACTCATCGGCCAGGTCAATGTCGGCACGATGCTGAGCAAATACCCGGCGCTCGCCCAGGTCGCCAAGGACAACGTCCAGACGGACATCCCTCCCACCGACCTGCCGGCCTGGGCCGAACTCGTCACCCGGGTCAAGGGTGCGACGATCAGCTCACTGGCCTTCACCCCGGACAACATCAATCCGGCGAGTCCGAGTTTCGTCGCGATTCGCCGGATGATTCGGGAGGCCATCGACCCGAGCCTGGTCGTACCGCCCTCGACCACGTCGAAGCCCTCGACCACGACCAAGACGCCGACGAAGAAGCCGACGCCCACCTCGACGAAGACCCCGAGCACCACCACCACCACGAGCACCCCGCCGCCCAGCGCGCCGGTGGATCTCGAGGAGGCCTGCTGAGATCGGTGCACCTACGGTGCACTCCCTGCTCGGGCACTCCCTGCTCGGGCACCCCGTGCTCTGGTATGCCGTGCCTTGGCATGCCGTGAGCCCCCCGTGCCGCAGCACGAGGGGCTCACGCGCGCCGACGATGTCAGCGCAGGTCGTTGTCGACGATCAGAGCGGACGAACCTGGTCTGCCTGCGGGCCCTTGGGGCCCTGGGTGACCTCGAACTCGACGCGCTGTGCCTCGTCGAGGGTCCGGTAGCCCTGGGTCTGAATGGCGGAGTAGTGGACGAAGACGTCCGGCCCGCCACCATCCTGGGCGATGAAGCCGAAGCCCTTCTCAGCGTTGAACCACTTGACGGTTCCCTGTGCCATGGGGATAACTCTCTCTATCTGGACACTGGGCCCGCACCTCGCGAACCCCGGTGCTGCCGCCTACCCACAACCGGGTCGTACCCGAGTCTTTGGGAACTCCGGCCACGTCCTGGAATGGCGTGGCTACGAGGTCCGTCCTGCGAGGAACTGCAACTGCAACCGACGCCGACGCTAGCACGTCGTGTGAAAAGCGCCACCCCTTCTTCGGGTCATTTTCGGCCTACCCACGAGTAGCCTGCCCGCGCACTCCCGAGCGCGCCCGATCTGTCGCGGATGCGTCCACATCGCGACTGTGTGGTCCCAATCCGCGGACGGCCACCTGCTGCGGGCGGTCACCCCGGATCGAGGCCACCATGTCGACAACCCGACGCGTCGCCCGCACATCATGGGCCCGGAAGACGGTCGCGCCCAGCCAGGCAGCAATCGCGGTCGCCGCCAGGCTGCCCTCCAGCCGCTCCTCGGTCGGCAGGTCGAGCGTCTCACCGACGAAGTCCTTGCGCGACAGTGCCTGCAACACAGGGAAACCCAACGCTGCCACCGCCGCGGTATGCCGGAGCACCCGCAGCGAGTGGGCGGTCGTCTTGCCGAAGTCCAGGGTGGGGTCGACGAGGACTCGCTCGGACGGCATACCGAGGGCAGTTGCCCTGGCGGCTCCCGCGGCGAGAGTGGACACGACGTCGCGCACGACGTCGAGGGGGTCGGGACCATACGTGACGTCGACCGGGTCGGTGCGCGGCGGGCGGCCCCCGGTGTGCGAGACGACATAGCCCGCGCCGGCCTCGACCGCGGCGGGCAGCAGGTCGCTGTCGTAGCCGGCCCAGGTGTCATTGACGAGGTCGACGCCCGCGCCGGCAGCCATCGCCGCGCGCAGCACGTCCGCGCGCCACGTGTCCAGACTCAACAGCAACTGCGGGTATGCCGTCCGCGCCCGGACGAGGAAGGGCACCACCCGCTCGATCTCCTCCTGCACGCCGACCGGGTCGCCCTCGGAGCCGGCCCGGACGCCGCCGACGTCGACGATGTCGGCACCGAGCGCGACCGCGCTGTCGAGGCGCGCAGCGCGCTGTCGAGGTCGGCGTGCCGGTTGCCGGCGAAGAACGAGTCGGGGGTGCGGTTGACGATCGCCATGACGGCCGGCCGGGAGGCGTCGAAGGTCTGCCCACGCAGGACCAGAGACGCGGGCTCAGACAGGACGATTTGCGGAATTTCGCGCTGTGGAGCGTCGGTCATGGCCCTACCCTCGGGGTCTGGATGCAGAATTTGAAGTTTGTCCGTGGATCGAACATAATAGACAGCGAGTCCTCAGTCCGAGGGCGCGTCCATCAACACGAAACTGAGTTACGTCATCATGCCTAGCTGGATCGTCCTGTTCCCGCTCTTCGGTAAGAGCACGAAGCATGGCGCTTCGTACTACCACCACCGCGACCAGGTCCACTTCCGGACCTTCTGACCGGCCTCGCGGCTCGTCGACCCGGGGGGAAATCTGGGTCCGACCCGCACCAGCCTTCGACGCCATCGGCACCACGCCGGTGGCGTCGCTCTATGTCGCGACGGTCGCGTTCACACTCGTCGTCGTCGCGGCCCGCTCCGCCGCCCACCGATAGTGCCGCACCATGAGGTAGGCCGACCCCGCCGTCGCGAGATGCCACCCGGCGTGCCCCTGTAGGAGCGAAGCAGGATCACACCAGAGCCCGCGCTCGTCAGCCAGCCACCCGGCATACCCGAGCGTCAGCAGCGCGACCGCAGCGCGCAGCGGTGGCGAGCCCGGCGCTCGCCGCGCTTCCGCGACGATCGCGGGCAGCAACACGACCGCGAAGAGCCACCGGCGGCTGTCGGGCAGAGCCCATTGGACAACGGCGAGAGCGGCCAGGAGCGCGAGCGCGATCGGCGGGGCACGCTCTGCGAGGGCGGTGCGGCGGCAGCTGCCGACCAGGAGCAGGACGGCGATGAGATACATGCCTTGCACGTCCAGGAGTTGACCCGCGAAGGTGAGGCCGCCGTGGTAGGCCAGGCTGCCCGCCCCGACGGCGATCATGGCCAAGGCGGCCGCGCGGGCCAGGGCTCGCTCGGGCCGACCGGGGTCGAGGGCGCGGACCGACCGATATGCCGTCGCACCGGCCACGAGGAAGGCGAGGTTGCTCAGGGCGTTGGCGGGTTGGCGCAGCAGACCGGTGCCGACGGCCTCGCAGAAGCACCGCAGCTGGGCGCCGGGGTTGACCGCGGGATCGAGGCACGTCGCGGGGCGGCCGTCGAAGCTGCCAGGACGCGCGAACTCCAGTAGCGCAGCGGCGGTGACCGCGGTGCGATCACCCCGATGACGTGTGCCGTGCGGCTGAGGTCTGTGCTGCGGCTCGTCATCGTGGGTCAAGGTGGAGCGTCAGGCGAAGCGGCCGAGGAAGCCCAGCAGCCGGATGCGCAGCAGGTCGGCGAGCGCGGCGTCGTATTCATCAGGCAGGCCGGCGTCGAAGAAGAGGTGCCCCTTGCCCGGGTAGACGTAATGCGACACATCAGCCCCCGCGCGCGCAGCGATGTCGACGAGCAGTCGAGCCTCGGCCGGATCGGCCCACGGGTCGTCGACGGCGTGATGCAGGGCCAGCGGCACATCGTGGCGCCAGCGCTCGGGCGTCCACCCGTCGAAGAACCCGCCGCCCCCGCAGAGGATCGCACCCGCCACCTCGGGCCGGGTCTGCGCGAACTCCTGCGCGATGCCGGCTCCCATCGAGAACCCCACCACGACGCGAGCCCCGAGATGCTGTCGTATGCCGTGCCCGCCCGCTGCTCGATGGCGGGTTTGTGCTCCCGGACGTGGGCTATCGCCTCGGCATACCCGGACTCGCCCCCCGCGAAGGTGCGCCCGTCGAGCAGGTCAGGGGCGATGACCTGGTGGCCTGCGCTGCGCAGGTGATCGGTGAGGGCGTGGAGCGCCGGACGGAGACCGAGGGCGGAATGCAGCAGCAGGACGGTTGCCATGGGTTTCAGGCTACGCGGCAGGGGTGACAGCCACCCTGGGGAAGTGCATCCGCCCCGGCGATGCCCGATGCGTGGCGGATTGGGCCAGCGGTGACCCAGCCCCGCGTCCCCGGGGGGCCGGGCCCGGGCGCGCGGGGCCCCGGGGCCCCCCCCGCTCCGTCCCGCCCTGGGCTGGGCGGCGGCGGCGCGCGGTCGCGGGCCCGGCCCGGCCGTCGGCTTGGGCCGCCGGCGCGGGGGGCCCCGGGCCCCCTCGGGGCCCGGCCCCCCCCCCCGGGGGGGCCCCCGCCGGGCCCCCGGCCCCCGGCGGCCCCCGCCGCGGCCCCGTGCGCGGCCCGCCTGGCGTTGAAGGGGCGGGGCGGCCGGGGCGTGGTGGCGGGGCCGGGTGCCCCCGTCCCCCCGGGTCCGCGTGCGGGCCGGGGCCCGCCCCCCCCGCCCCCCGTTGCCCCCCCGGCCGGGGCCGGGGGGGGGCGGCGGCGCTGTTCCCCCCCCGTGCCCCGCCCGCGCCCCCCCCCCCGCCCCCCGGGCGCCCCGCCCCCCCCCCCGGGGGGGGTTCCTCTCGGGGCCCCCCGTCCGCGGCCCCGCGCCCGGCCCCCCCGGGGCCGCTTGCGGACGAAGCCGTCCAGTCGTTCCACGAGGATTTGCAGCGCAAGGAGATGAGGCGTCGACGCCTGGCTGCTCCTAGACCAAGTCCCGCTTTGTTGATCGATGACTGCGCGATCGGGGCCTCGTGGGTGGCGGGAAATGCCAGGGCCTTCTCGTAAGCGAGCGACTCGCTGATCTGGTCCGACGCCCCGCCAGTGCTCGTCCCCGCCGAAGAGCTGTGCGCCGCGCCGTACTCGGCCGCTGGACGGACGTAACACGGCGAGTCGGAAGGTTCCCCGGCATATCGGCGGCTGGACGGCTGGGAAACCCGGCGACGTCGGCAGGTCTCGCAGCGCCTACCCGTATTGCCGGCTCCTCGTACGGCCGGAAACCCCCCCCCCCCCCCCCCCCCGGGGCCGGGGGTCCCCCCCCCCCCCGGGGCGCGCGGGGGGCCCCCCGCCCCCCCCCGGCGCGGCGAATCGGAAGGTCCCCCGCCGTATCAGCGGCTGGACGGCCGGGAAACCCGGCGAGTCGGAAGGTTCCCCGCAGATCGGCCGCTGGACGGCCGGGAAACACGGCGAGTCGGAAGGTTCCCCGGCAGATCGGCCGCTGGACGGCCGGGAAACACGGCGAGTCGGAAGGTTCCCCGGCAGATCGGCCGCTGGACGGCCGGGAAACACGGCGAGTCGGAAGGTTCCCCGGCACATCGGCCGCTGGACGGCCGGGAAACCCGGCGAGTCGGAAGGTTCCCCGGCAGATCGGCCGCTGGACGGCCGGGAAACCCGGCGAGTCGGAAGGTTTCCCGGCGCGTCGGGGCCTGGACGGCCGGGAAACACGGCGAGTCGGAAGGTTTCCCGGCGTGCGCGAGCGCCCGCGAGCGGAGGGCGTGGTGGGTCCTACGGCCTGCGCGAGCGCCAGCGAGCGGAGGGCGTGGGATTCGAACCCACGTGAGGCTTGCACCCCAAGCGGTTTTCAAGACCGCCGCACTAGGCCACTATGCGAGCCCTCCAACAACCGCCCATCGTAGGCCAGCCGCCCCGCCCACACCTGCCGGTGGCAGCACCCGACCCCGACGTGCGGCCGTCGCCCCCAGGCACCCGCTCACCCGATGTATCAGGACAGACCTGTCAAACCTCCTGACAGGCGACGCACCCGGCCCTAGGCTCCAGCTAGGCCACGCATCCCCCTGTGAGGACCGAACATGACGCCCTTCCCTCCGTCCGACCTTCCCGACCGCACCGGACTTCCCGTCGATAAGACTCGGGACCCGGCCGTCGATCGCCAGGCACAGTTCCGGGCTGCTCGCCAGCGCGAGTTCACGACCACCCCGCCGATCGTCGTCGACCCCGTCGCCGCAGCTCGGTACGGCGCGCGGGTGCTCGATCCGGTCACCGCGATGCGCCTCCCAGGGGGCGGCGCACCGTCGCCGACGGTCTATGTCGGGGAACGTCTGCTGGCTCGGGGCCCCGGGCGGATGGTTTCACCCGGCGATGCCATGGACGAGGTCTCGCAGGTCGCCGTCAAGCTCGGGGTCACCCTGGAACCGGTGGGCGAGGCACCCCCGACGGTCAAGGATCCCGCCGACGCACAAGGGCCGGTCGCCGAGCTCATCGCCCGCCATTGGGTGCAGGGACTGCGGATCAGGCCCACCCAGGAAAACGCGTCCTTCGCGGTCGACGCCTGGCCGGTGCTGCGTGGACTGCAAGACCAGGCCGCCGATGCGGCGAAGCCGCTCGCCCTCGACCACCTGCTCACGACGGCCCCCTATTGGGCGGGCGTCCCTTATTGGGCTGGAGTCCCCTACTGGGCTGGAGTCCCCTACTGGGCCGGCGTCGGTCACGGGGGCGGCGGCGGGGCGGCTGCCGAATACGCCTACCCGGGCTCCGGCGGCCGGGCTCCGGTGCGCGTCGTCCTACCCGACCCCGCTCGGCGGGCCCGCCCGGTCGACCGGCGACCGGTCGTGGCCATCCCCGACACCGGCCTCGGCGCCCACCCATGGTTCGGGCCGGGCGGCAGCGCGACGACGGAGGCCTACTTCAACGGCATACTCCTCGGGCTCGACGGACCTGCCGGGGCAGGGTATGCCGCGCCACCTACCAACCCGCTCGACCCGATCATCCAGCCCGACACGGGGCATGGCACCTTCATCGCGGGGCTGATCCGGCAGATCTGTCCCGAGGCCGACATCCTCGCCATCCCGGTGATGCGCGACGACGGTGTCGTGCCCGAGAGCGTTCTCATCAACACGCTCACGCTGCTGCTGGCGCGCCACCTGAACGCCCTGCTGACCGGCACGCCGGACGGCCTCATCGACGTGCTGTCGCTGTCGCTCGGCTACTACCACGAAAACCCGGGCGACGAACTCATGGACGGCCCGCTCGGCGCCCTGCTGCGCGACTACGGACGGCTCGGCGTCGCGGTCGTGGCCGCCGCGGGCAATGCGACGACGATCGCCCCGATGTATCCCGCGGCGTTCGCGTCGCAGGTCACCGGATTCGCCCCCGACCAGGCCCCCCTGGCCAGCGTCGGCGCGCTCAACCCGGACGGCTCGACGGTCGCTTACTTCTCCAATGCCGGCACCTGGGTCTCCACCCACCGGCCGGGCAGCTCGCTGGTGAGCACCTTCCCGACCGACGTCACCGCCGCCGCGCAGGCCACCGCACGCCTGGACTACGCCGGCCGGGCGCGTTCGACCCAGGACCCGGACGACTTCACCAGCGGCTTCTGCACGTGGAGCGGCACGTCCTTCGCCGCGCCTGTGCTCGCCGGCGAGATCGCCGCCGCCCTCGCCGACGACCCGAGCATCGGCAAGATCGACAAAGACGCAGCCGTCGCCCGGGCGCGCGCCGCCATGGCGGCGACGGTCAGCGAGTGGCAGCTCCCATGAGCATCGACTCCCCCACGGCCGGTATGCCGTCCGCCGACGCCGCACCGACGCTCACCCGTCGCGCAGCCCAGGCGTTCACGGCATACCGAGCCGGTGAACGCGACCGGATGGGCGAACTCGTCGACCTGCTCACCCCTGTCCTGTGGCACACCGCACGCGGCCAGCGCCTCGACCAATCGACAGCCGAGGACGTCGTGCAGACCGCGTGGATCCGGCTGGTCGAGCACGCCGACGCCATCCAGGACCCGCAGGCCGTCCTCGGGTGGCTCGTGACCACCGTGCGCCGCGAGGCGTGGCGGGTCTTGCGCCAGTCTGGTCGCGCGGTGCCGACCGACGACCTGCCCGAAGAACCGGCCGGGCCTCCGGCCGCCCGGTCGGCCGACGCCGGCACGGTCGACCCCGCGCTCGTCGCCGTGCTGCACGAGGGGCAGCAGCAGCTCTGGCACCACGTCAAGGCTCTGCCGCAGCGCTGCCAGGCGTTGCTGCGGGTCATCGCATTCGTCGACCGCCCCGACTACGCGGCGCTCTCCGAAGCCCTCGGTATGCCGGTCGGCTCGATCGGCCCTACTCGCGGTCGGTGCCTGGCCAAGCTCCGCGCCGCCCTGCTCGCCGACCCCACCTGGAGCCCGTCATGACCCCCGACGAGTCGACCCTCGCGTCCGAACCGCTCGACGCCCTCGACGAGCAACTGCTGCTCACCGTGCGCAACATGCACGCGCGACTCGATCCGGTGCCGAGCGGGCTCACCGAGCGGATCAAGTTCGAGTTGACCCTCGCGGCGCTGCATGCCGAGATCGCCGAGCTGCAACAGCTGTCGCCCGCCGGGGTCCGCGGTGACGAAACTACTTATGCACCAACCCAATCGGTGACCTTCACGACGAGTCGGCTGAGCCTCATGGTCACGGTCACCGCCCCGTCCGACGGCCTTCTCGACGAGTCGGCCGCGCAGGGCACCATCACCGTCGACGGCTGGGTGACCGTCGCCGGCACAGTTGTCGAGTTGCGGGTCGGTGACCTCAGCCTCACCGTGACCGCCGACGAGCACGGCCGGTTCGTCCTCGAGGGCGTGCCGCACGGCCCGGGCCGCTTCGTCCTGCGGCCACCCGGCGACGGCGAGCGTCCGATCATCACCCCCAGCGTGGAGTTGTAGCGAGCGCAATGGCATGAGTCGGGGACAGCAGGGCACCGACCTGGACGACACGCTCGACCAGGTCGAAGCTCGCTATGCCCAGGCGCAGGAAGCGGTCGTCGGCTATAGCCCCGAGGCGGCTGCGGCCCTGCTCGATGAGTGTGAGGCGCTGCTCGGCACCCTCGCCGACCGGGCGGACGACGCGCCGCGGGCGCTCGAGTTCCGCACCCGCATCCTCATCACCCGCAGTTGGACCGCGTTTGAACAGCACGGCCACGCAGTCGGGTTGACGGCGCTAGAGGCTGCGATCACTCAGGCCGGCGCCATCGACCGGCGCGACCTGCTCGCGCTGTGCCACATGCAGGCCGCCTCGATGCTGGCCCGCAGCGGCGACCTCACCGGTTCGCTGGCCTGGATGGCCCGGGCCGCGGCCAACGCCGAGGTGCTGCCGCTGCGCGACCAGGTGCGCCTCGCGCTCAACCGCGGCACCCTCGCCTCCCGGCTGATGGAGCTCGACACCGCCGACACCGAACTCGAGCGTGGCGCCGAGTTGGCCCGGTCTGCCGGCGAGGCTGCCTTCGAATTCATGGCGCTGCACAACCGCGGCTACGTCCAGTTCCTCCGCGGCGACCTCCCGGCCGCCCTGGCGTTGATGACCCGTGCCGATGCCATGACCGTCGAGGTCAGCCGCAGCGTGTCCGAGCTCGACCGTGCCCGGGTGTTGCTCGAGGCGGGGTTGCACGACGACGCAGCCCACTCGCTGCGCACGGCCCACGGCCTGGCCCTGGCCGAGGGCACCGGGCAAGACCTCGCGGAGATCGAGCTCGACCAGGCTCGCACCGCGCTGCTGCTCGGCGATGCCGGCCGCGCCGCCCGCACCGCTGCGCTCGCACGGCGCCACTTCCGCGAGCGCTCCGCGGGTCCCTGGCGACGCCAAGCTCTCCTGGTCGAGTTGGAAGCACGGGGGTATGCCGGTCGCGACCCGCTCGCCACAGCTCGCCTGGCTGGCTGGCTGGCCCAGATCGCCACCCACCACGGCGAGGCCGACGTCGCAACGCGGGCCAACCTGCTCGTCGCCGACGTGCTCACCCGCGCCACCGCGTCCCAGACATCCACTGCCGAGGCGGACAAGACGGTCGCGGCAGTCGAGGCGGACGAACAGCGCGAACGGGCCCGGACGGCATACCTGCATGCCGCGCCCTTGCGGCGGTCGGCGTCGCTGGCCACCCGCTTGCACCTGCACTATGTCGGCGCGCAGCTCGCCCTGCCCGGCAATCCACAGCGCGCTTCCCGCATCCTGCGCCGCGCCGCCGAGGACCTCGCCGCCGCCACTGCTCGGGCCTCCAGTCTCGATCTGCGCACGGCCCTGGCGATCCACAGCGGGCGGCTGTCCGAGCTCGACCTCGATCTGGCGATGGCCACCGGATCGACCGCGTCGGTCTTCGCGCGCACCGAGCGCTGGCGGGCCGTCTCCGAACGCGTGCCGCTCGTGCGCCCGCCCCGAGACCCCCAGGCCGCCGCGCTGCTCACCCGGTTGCGCCGGGTCCGGGAGGACTTGCGCGGCGCTCCGCCAGCGGACCGACCGGCCTTGCGAGGCCAAGCCTCCGATCTCGAACGGCAGCTGCGCGCCCTGGACTGGTCCGGCGCCGCCTCCGTCGCCGAAGGCAGCGCCGCAGCACTCCCGGCGCCGGCCGTCGGCGCGAAGCGCGACCCGATCCGACCCATGTCGCACGCGACAGCCATGCGCGCCGTGCGCGAGCGAGAGGCGACGGTCGTCAGCTACTTCCTGCACCGGCATACCCTCTGCGCTCTCGTCCTCAGCCCCCGGGGCTCGAGGCTGCTGCGCCTGGCCGAACGCGACTCAGTCGTCACGGCAGTCCACCGCGTCGTCGCCGACGCCGAAGCCCTGGCCCTCCCGACACCCGGCCCGATGCGCGCGGTCATCGAAAGGTCGCTGCACGAGAGCCTGGCCGCCCTCGAACGCCTCGTCCTCGGACCCCTGACCGCACAACGGCTGGTCGTCGTGCCCAACCGGCTACTCAGCTCACTGCCGTGGGGAATGCTGCCCAGCCGCCGCGGCCTCCCGACGACCGTCGCCCGCACGGTGACCCGCTGGGCAGGCGGCGTCGGTGCGCCCCCCTCGTCCGGCCCCAGCGACGCGCCCCCCACCGACGCGCACCCCACCGACAGGTATGCCGTGCGGCCCGGTCCGCTGCGCGTCACCGCCATCGCCGGGCCGGATCTCGAGCACGCCGACACCGAAGTCGCGCAGGTCGCGGCGATCTGGGGAGGCGAGGCCGTCCCGACGACGCGGTCCAACGAGCACGTCCTCGACGCCGCGTTGCACGGCAGCGATCTGGTCCACCTGGCGGCCCACGGCCGGCATCAGCGACAGAGTCCGCTGTTCTCCAGCGTGCGGCTGGGCGATGGTCCGGTGTTCGCGCACGAATTGGCCGGGCCGCTGACGACCACGCACGTCGTGCTCTCGGCCTGCGAGGTGGGTCGGGCCACCCCGAGGGCGGGTGACGAGGCGCTGGGCCTGACGGCCGCCCTGCTGGGTCTGGGGGTCCATTCGGTTGTCGCGGCGACCACGCGCATCCCCGACGATGTCGCTGCAGCCGCCATGACGGCATACCACCGGTTGTTGCATTCCGGTCTGGACGCGGCGGCGGCGCTGGCGGCCGCGGTCGAGCCGCTGCCACTTGTCGCGCGGGCGTTCACGGTCTTCGGCAGCGACTGGTCCGCGCCACGGCCCTCAGCCCAGCCACGGCAGCCTGAGCGCTCCTGAACGCAGTTCAGATCCAGATGGCCGGGTGGTAGTCGAGCAGTTCCTCCGGAGTGAGCCCCTCGACCTTGTGACGCAGTTGCGCCGGGATCCCGACGGCGACGGCCCCGGCCGGCACGTCGTTGACGACGACGGAGTTGGCGCCGACCTGGGCGTCATCACCCAGGGTGATCGGGCCGAGGATCTTGGCACCGGCGCCGACGGTCACCCGATCGCCGAGGGTGGGGTGGCGCTTGGTCTTGGCCAGCGAACGACCGCCCAGCGTGACGCCGTGGTAGAGCATGACGTCGTCACCGATCTCGGCGGTCTCGCCGATGACGACGCCCATCCCGTGGTCGATGAAGAAGCGCCGCCCGATCGTCGCGCCCGGGTGGATCTCGACGCCGGTCGCCGCGCGCACGACCTGGGAGATGAGGCGGGCGAGCAGCTTGCCGCCCGGTCGCGCCCAGATGCGGTGCGCCACCCGATAGGCCCAGATCGCGTGCAGGCCTGAGCTCGCGAGGAACATCTCCAGGCGCGAGTGAGCGGCCGGGTCGCGACCCATCGCGGCGTCGATGTCCTCTCGGACGTGCCGGTATGCCGCGGCGAGATGCCTGGTGGCCCCGGGCCGGGTGGCGGGGGCATGGGTCTTGGCTGGGCCCGACTGCAGCGCAGCGGGAGCGATCCAGGCCATCGGAATCCTTCTCTCAGAAGCCGATTCACCCAGCTGGGCGAGTCGGGTGCCTCATCTGTGTGCCAGGCCCGGTATGCCGTGCGGCTGGGAGGCGCGGTGCACGGCATACCGGGTCTGGTCTTGGGAGGTGCTTGGCAAGCGGGTCATGCTTGTCGTGCTGGGCGCTCAGTCGACCAGGCCCTCGAAGAGCACCGTCGACAGGTAACGCTCGCCGAAGCTCGGGATGATGACGACGATCAGCTTGCCGGCGTTCTCGGGGCGGGCGGCGACCTGACCGGCGGCGGCCAGGGCGGCGCCGGAGGAGATGCCGACGAGCAGACCCTCCTCGGTGGCCGCGCGGCGGGCGAACTGCACCGCAGTGCCGGCGTCGATGTCGACAACCTCGTCGTAGACAGTGGTGTCGAGGATCTCGGGCACGAAGTTGGCGCCGATGCCCTGAATCTTGTGCGGGCCGGGCTGGCCTCCGTTGAGGATCGGGGACTCGGCCGGCTCGACGGCGACGATCTGAACGCCGTCCTTGCGCTCCTTGAGCACCTGGCCGACGCCGGTGATCGTGCCGCCGGTGCCGATGCCGGCCACCAGGATGTCGACCGCGCCGTCGGTGTCGCGCCAGATCTCTTCAGCGGTGGTGCGGCGGTGGATCGCAGGGTTGGCTGCGTTGGCGAACTGGCGGGCCAACACAGCGCCCGGGCGCTCGGCGGCGACCTCGCCGGCCTTGTCGACGGCGCCCTTCATGCCCTTAGCCGGGTCGGTGAGAATGAGCTCGGCACCGAAGGCCCGCAGCAGCGCACGACGCTCCTTGGACATCGACTCGGGCATGGTGAGCACGACCCGGTAGCCGCGGGCCGCGCCGACCATCGCCAGGGCAATGCCGGTGTTGCCCGACGTGGCCTCGACAATCGTGCCGCCGGGGGCCAGCTCACCGGATGCCTCGGCGGCGTCGACGATCGAAACGCCGATGCGGTCCTTGACGGAGTTGGCGGGGTTGTAGAACTCGAGCTTGGCCACGACGGTGGCAACCGCGTCCGGGAAGAGTCGGTTGATGCGGACCAGCGGGGTGTTGCCGACAAGGGCAGTGACGTCGTCGTAGATGGGCATCTGTGTCGTGTTCTCCGTCGTGGGTGTGGTGACTGATTGTGTGACGTGTGTCGGGCGAGCGTCCCGTCATAGCAACGCAACGGCGATGATGTTATGGGTATTCCAACGGTCAGTTATCTTAGGCGGCTCACGAGACGGCGCGGGGTGCGGTCTGCGGAGTGGGACGGTTCGTCGCTTCCGCACGGGGGAACGGTTGGCCTCGTTGTCACCATCTGAGAGGCTGACGTCATGATCGGATTCGTCGCAGGGGCCGCCGTCGGCTATGTGTTGGGCACGCGCGCAGGTCGCCAACGTTACGAGCAGATCAAGGCCGGAGCCCATCGGCTGTGGACTTCCGACCCGGTGCAGAACAAGCTCGACCAGGCCGGGCACGCCGTGAAGACCCAGGCGCTGCCGTTCGTCGCGGACAAGGTGGGCGACGCCGTCAAGGCTGCGGGACAGGCCGTCAAGGAGAAAGCCGCCTCCGCCCCTGTGCCGGCGAAGTTGCGCCGGGGCAGCGACGGTGAGGTCATCGCGGAGGTCACGACGGCACCTCCCTCGGCCGGATCGCCGCCCGAGGCCACTCCGACGCCATAGGGCCGCCGCCCGCCTCACACCGCACGGACCCCCTTGTCCGACGGTGACACTACCGTCGTTCGCAGCGCACCCGATCCTTGCGCGTCGTCGCCAGCTCGGCCCCGAGACGCGATACCTACGGCCTCTTGAATCGTCCTGACTCTCAGTCTCCTTACCCTTGTGTTCGAACACCTGTCATAGTACACTCGTGCTATGACGATCACTTCGTTGGACTCGCAGCCAGGCGGCGGTATGCCGTCCGGTGCGGTGTCGCGGGGTGGGTCGCCTTCGCGGGGGTCGGCTGTGGTGGTGGGGGTGTCGACGGGGGTGGTGCATGCACTGGTGGACCAGGTGCATGCTCGGTTGGCTGACCCGGCTGCTGGGGTGGTGGTGGGTGCTGCGGATGTTGGTGAGGTGGAGCGGATCGCCCGTCGGGTGGAAGCGTTGCGGTTGGCGTTGGTGGCTCGGGCTGACCGGCAGCAGGTGCATCGCCGGACCGGGCATTCCTCGACCTCAGCGTGGGTGGCGTCAGCGACCCGGAGTGGTGGGGCTGATGCAGCGCGGAAGGTGCAGTTGGCTACCGCGTTGGATGGTGAGGGGTTGGCGGTGACCCGGGCCGCGTTCGATGCCGGTGACGTGTCTTCACGGTGTGCGGGGATCATCGCCGCGACGATGGACAAACTCCCGGAGACGTTGACGCAGGCGGAGCGGGCGAAGGTCGAGACGTCCCTGGTCCGGCAAGCGCAGCAGGTGACTCCGGGCCGGTTCTATCGGGCGGCGAAGTTCGCCCTCGCCGACGCGGAACGCTCTGCCGCTGAGGTCGCTGAGCATGTCGAAGCCCAACTGATCGATCAAGAGTGCCGGGCGTATCGGTTGGCGACGGTCACCATGCAAGACCTGGGTGACGGCACCACGAAGCTGCAGGCGTTGTTGCCGACGTTCACTGCGCGGATGCTGGGCAAGGTGTTGCAGTCGATGACCGCACCCCGCCGTGATCACCTCCGCCAAGCCGCCGAAGCGCTACTGGTTGATGGTCAGACTGCTGCCGGTGACTTGGGTGACGGGTCGGTCGCTGCCGACCTGCACGCCTCCACCCGCCACCCCGCCCAAGGCACCGCCATGAGTACTGGCGACACTGCGGGTGCCGCGTTCGGGTTGACCGCGCCCGCCGACTCGGCCGAGGCCGCTCGCGACGCTGGCACGCCCGCCGAGTTTGGCATTGGCGCGGCTGGGCAGGTGTCGGCTGGTGCCGCTCCTGGCGCTGGCACGCTGGCCACCGCTGGCTCGGCCGAGCAGGAGGCTGTGGCGGGTGTTGGCGCCGGTCGGGGGGTGGGTCGGAATGCCGATTGGGCTGATATCGACTGGGCGCACCGCCGCGGACGTGCTCTGACCGAGTTGATCGAACACTTGGACACCGAACGACTCACCGGCAAGGTCGCCGCCACCGTCATCGTCACGATGACCATCGAACAAGCCGTCGGCGCTGCACAGGCGGCACTGGTGCAGCAGTCGGTCCGCCAGAGCACCGGGACGCTGCTGGAGATGACCCCCAGTGGTGGTGCCGCCAGCACCGACACCGGGACATTGATCTCGGCCAGTGCCGCCCGGCGGATCGCCTGCCAAGCCGGGATCCTCCCCGCAGTTCTCGGTGGACCCGGGCAGGTCCTCGACCTCGGCCGACACCACCGGTTCTTCAGCGACCCGCAACGCACCGCCCTCGCCCTCATCTACGACACCTGCGCCGCCGACGGGTGTGACCGACCGTTCGCGTGGTCAGAGCTGCACCACCAACAGCCCTGGTCGAAAGGCGGCTTGACCGACCTTGACCAAGCCATCCCGTTGTGTGGATACCACCACCGGCTGATCCACAACCCCCGCCACCGACACCACACCACCACCGATAGCCCCGACGGCCTCGGCAACCCGGGCGCCAAGACCGTCTACTTCCATGAGCACACAACGCCCGGCCCGCGTGACCGGGTGGCGACAGGGGCGAGGTCTGTCCACGCGCGGCGGTAGCTGAGTGCTGCCCGGAGGCGACCCCTCGTCCCGATAGCCGGGCGCACCAGCTGAGTAGCCCTGAGGACCGGTGCGAACCGGTGAGGACCGGTGAGAACAGGTGTGGACCGGTGAGAACAGGTGTGGACCGGTGAGGACGGGTGTGGACCGGTGAGGACGGGTGTGGACCGGTGATTAGCCGTGAGAACCCGTGAGAGCCGGTGAGAACAGGTGAGGACCGGTGAGAACAGGTGAGGACCGGTGAGAACAGGTGAGGACCGGCGAGTAGCCGTGAGAGCCGGGCAGGACCGGCGAGTAGCCGTGTGGGCCGGTGTGGACCGGTGTGGACCGGTGAGTATCCGCTGGCAAGCGCCGGCCACTGCTGGGGCGAGGCGCTATGTGCCGGGTGCCACGGAACACAGCCGGGGTATGCCGTGCGTACACGGCATACCCCGGCTGGTGTGGTCTGGAGCGGTCGGTAGGCGACCGGCCCCGATCAGGGAACCAGACGCGTCGGGGGCGGCCATTCGGCCGGGGCCGCGGGGAAGTAGCCCTCGACGTGGATGAGGTCGGGGTCGGCGCCGAGTTCGAGCGCGCGAGCCTTGCATGCCTCGACGAAGTCCGGGTTGCCGGCAATGAAGACACTGTGACCGGCCAGTGACGGGAACACCTGGTCGAGCATCGCCGGGATGCGGCCGGCCTTGGCACCCTCGGGAGCCTCGCCACCGGTGTACGTCGGCACGAAGCTGAACTTGCGGTGCTTCTTCTCCCACCACGCCATGAGACCGCGGTCGAACACATCGGCCTGGGTGCGGGCCGAGAAGACGAGGGTGACGCCGTACTTGAACCCGCGGCGCAGCGCCCCATCGGTGAGGCCGAGGATCGGGGCCAGGCCCGAGCCAGAGGCCAGGCACACGACCGGCGTTTCGACGGAGGGATCGCCGACGAAGGTGCCATAGGGACCGGAGAGCAGCACCTGGTCTCCGACACTGAGCTTGTCGTGCACCCAGCCGCTCGTGGCCCCGCCCGCGACCTTGGTGATCAGCAGGTGGATCTCGCCGTCGGGACGGGGAGCGTTGGCGATCGAGTAGGAACGCGGCGGTGCGCCCTCGGCCTGGTTGCCGAACATGACGTACTGCCCCGGCCAGTAGCGCAGGTTCTCACCGAGCGGACGCAACTGCACCTCGAGCATCGACGGAGTGCGCCGGATGAGGTCGGTGACGACGAACGGGACGTTCTCGCGCGGCGGGTAGAGCTTCTGCAGCGCGTCGACAGTGCCGAACTCGATGTCGAGCGAGTTGGTCAGCGGCTTGGCCATGCACATCAGGCCATAACCCTCGGCGCGGTCGGCCTGGCTGAGCGCCATGTCCAGGACCATGCCCTGGTCGAAGGAGCCGTCGAGGACCTTGGTCTTGCATTCGCCACAGGCGCCCGCACGGCAGTTGTTCGGCATCATGTAGCCGGCCTTTTCCAAGGCGGTGAGCACCGTGTCGCCGGCTTCGCAAGGAACCTCGTGCCCGGAGGGCTGGAGGCGGATTGTCGCTGTCATGGTCCCTATCTTCGTGGTCGAGGTTCGGCGGTCGAGCGGGTGTCGAGCGGGTGTCGAGCCGATGTCAATCGAATGTCAATCGGGTTGCGACTCAACCGAATGGGCCGCTACCGCGCAAGGGGCGAGTGACCGTGAAACTCGCCACTCAGAGCGCTAGAACGGGTGGAACACAGTGGAAATGCCGGAACAGACCGAAGGGGTATGCCGGGTGGGTGAGACCGCGGCATACCCCTTCGTGCGTTGTCGATCAGAACCGATCACGCGCCAATCAGCGCTGGATCAGAACACCGGAATGATGTCGTCCATGTCGATGTCGCTGATCTCTTCGCCGGTGATGCCGACCTCGGGGATCGCGGGGAAGGGGATGTTGTAGCGGTCGAGCACGCCCTTGAGGTTGAGCATGGCCGAACGCCAGTTTTCCTTCTTCTGCTCGTACTCGGGAATGAAGAAGCCAGCCGCACGTGCGATGGCCTCGCCCTCGCGCTGAGCCGGGATGAAGTCCTCGGGGAGGTCCCAGAACTCCATCGGCGGCTCGAAGAGCACGGCCGAGAGGAACAGGTAGCCGGCGCGGATCTGCTTGGTGATGAGGCTGCGCTCGGAGACGTCCAGCTTCGGGTAGTCGCGCTCCATGAGCGACATGCAGATCGCCATGTGACGGCCCTCGTCGCGGCCGATGTTGCGGAAGGCGGCCTGGTACACAGGCTCCTTCGCGCCGGCGGCCATCTGGTGGAAGATCGTCGCAGCGGCGATCTCGCCCATGAGGAAGGACGAGAAGAGGATGGCCAGCGAGTAGCGCGGGACAGCCTTCTTGTAGCCACTCCAGTAGCGGCCGCCGTTGAAGTACAGCCACTTGGTGTTCTTCTGGAGGCGCTTGCCGAGCTCGGTCTTGGGCTCGTAGGTGAGCGGGTCCGGGTGCTCGAGCAACTTGGTGATGGACAAGCCACACATCTGCTCGTGCATCTGCTCGTCACGGGTCACCGAGAAGAAGCACCGGCGGACGGCGTCCTCTTCGTGGACCTCGTAGGTCTTGATGAGAGCCTCGGCAAACACCGGCGGGGCGGATGCGTCGAAGACCGACAGCAGCGTCCACCAGTACGCGATCGCCTCGCGCTGCTCCCACGTGTAGGAGCTCGGGTCAAAGGTGTCCCAGGGGAGCTTCAGCGGGTCCCACTGGTCACGTTGGGAAGAGGCCCAGATCTCTTCCATCTTGGCCGTCTCCCGGTGCCAGCTCAACGGGTAAACGTTGGGCTGCTCGGTCTCCGGCGGCATCTCCATGCTTCCTGCGAAGCGCTCTTTGCTGCTCATAGGCCCGAGAGTAGATGTCGCAACCTAGATTGTCTAGGTCTTGACTACCTGGGTGCTCGGCCTCACACTGACCGATCGGTCGGGAAAGGTACGACCGACTGAATCACCCCTTGAGGTGCCCTCCAAAGGGGTCTACCCAGAGCCGCTCGGGGCTACTCGGTGCGACCGCGCAACAGCCGCCGCATGAGCTCGACGAACTGCTCCAGGTCGGGTCCCAGCCGCGCGAAGAACGCGGTCTCGACATCGTTCTCCCGCCCGTATGCCGCCGCGAGACGCTCCTCGCCGGTGGCGGTGAGGCGCACGGTCACCAGTCGCCGGTCGGCCGATTCGCGGTGTCGCTCGACCAGGCCGTCGCGTTCGAGGGTGTTGAGGACGCTCGACACGGCCGCTCGCGACAGGCCCGAGTAGCGGGCGATCTCCCGCGGCTCCATCTCACCGGCGACCCATACGCAGAACATCACCCGGAAACCTGCCATGCTCCACCCGGCCTCGCGGTGCACCTGGGATTCGAGCCGGTGGACCAACATCGTCGACAGGCGCACGAGGTTGAAGGATGCGCGCAGGGCGAGCAAGTCTGCGTCAGGGTGGGTCGTGGCGACTTGCTGGGCTGCGGCGGACTCGAACCCGTCCGACGAGCCCGGGTTGATCATCACAACTCACATGATGTCACCCTTGACGATCCCTGTCAGGGGCTCACGTCCCGACTTGGGCTCGGACTGTCCTGGTTCCGCACGCATTCCGGTATGCCGTCAGGCCGGAGGTGGCGACCGGAGGCCGAGGCGAAGGCATGGAGAGGTCCGAGAGTCGGGAGGCGGGAGGCGGGGGGTGGGACGTCGGGGGAGGGACGTCGCCGGTGGGACGTCGCGGGTGGGACGTCGGGGGGCGGGGAGGCGAGATGCGGAGGGTGGCGAGTGGGCGGCATACAGTGGCGTGAGCCACGTCACGTCCTGCGGCGCGGCGCGATCCCACCGCCCTCAGGAGCCGCGTGATGACCCAGACCTACCCGGTGTCGACCTGCCTGTGGTTCGACACCGAGGCCGAGACCGCAGCCCGGCTCTACACCAGCCTGGTGCCCGACAGCGAGATCGGGCAGATCAGTCACTACGGCTCGGAAAACGAACACGGTGAGACCGGTTCGGTCCTACAGGTCGAATTCCGGCTTGGCACACAGCAATTCGTCGCCCTCAACGGCGGACCGATCTTCAGGCACTCGCCCGCGGCGTCGATCCAGGTCTTCTGCCCCGACCAGGTGGAAGTGGATCGGCTCTGGTACGGGCTGCTCGAAGGCGGCGGCGAAGAGTCGCAATGTGGCTGGCTCACCGACCGGTTCGGCCTGTCGTGGCAGATCATCCCGACCCGACTGGGCGAACTCGCCGGCGACCCGGACCCCGAGCGCGCCTCCCGGGTCATCGCCGCGATGCTGCAGATGCGCAAGCTCGACATCGGCGCGCTGGAAGCCGCCGCCGACGCCCCGGCCACTGCCCCAGCCAGTCCCCCGACCGACGCCCCGACCACGCAGGCGTGAATCGAGCCCTCATGCGACCAGTGACCGCAGCCCTGTTCAGCTCGATCGACGGCGTCGTCGAATCCCCCCACCTCTTCCAGTTTGACCACTTCGACGCTGACATGGGCGGGCTGATGACCCAGGCCCTCAGCGGCGCCGACGCGGTCGTCATGGGCCGACGCACCTACGACGAGTGGTCGCAGTACTGGCCCGCCAACACCGACGACGGCTTCGGCGACTTCATCAATCCGATCCGTAAGTACGTCGCGTCGAGCACGCTCACCGACCCACTCGCGTGGCAGAACTCGACCATCATCCCCGGCGACGCCGTCGACTTCGTCCGCGAACTCAAGCAGACCGAGGGTGCCGGCATCGTCGTCACCGGCTCGATCTCGCTGGTGCGCCAGCTGCTCCTGGCTGGGGTCCTCGACCGGCTCACCCTCATGGTCCACCCGGTCGTGGCCGGCGCAGGGCTGCGGCACCTGTTCGACCCCGACGAGAAGACCACCCGCCTCGAGCTCGTCGACCACACCGTCACGGTCTCGGGCAACGCGATCCTCACCTACGCATTGCGCTCCTGAGCGGCCTGGGCCCGCAGCCGCCTGTATGCCGTGTGACACGGCATACAGGCGGGGGTCAAGGACCGCTCGCCTTCCAGGTGAGCAAGCGCTTACCGGCAAGTAGGATCCGATCATGAGCGCCCTGCAGATCACCGCCATTGCGCTGTGCTTCACCATCCCGCTGCTGGGGTGGGCGTTGCTCTTCCGGCAGGCGTTCCGCTTCTATCGGCTGTTCCAGACCGGGGCGCCCGACACGAGCCGGCGCGACCAGCCCACCACGCGCGCACTGACGGTGCTGCGCGAGTTCCTCGGGCACACCCGGATGAAGCGCAAGCCATGGGTGTCGGTGGCGCACTGGTTCACCGCATTGGGGTTCCTCATCCTCTTCGCCACCCTGGTCAACGCGTTCTTCCAGCTCATCTGGGCTGACTTCCGGCTGCCGGTCGTCGGGCACTTCCCGCCCTTCGAGTGGCTCATCGAGTTGTTCGCGGTGACCGGGTTCATCGGCATCGTCTTCCTCATGCTGGTCCGCCAGAAGGAACACCCGCGCTCCTCCGAGGGTGACCGCGGCCGCCGCAGCCGATTCTTCGGATCGACGTGGTGGCAGGCCTATTACGTCGAGATCACCATCCTCGTCGTCATGGTGTGCATCCTGTCGTTGCGCACCCAGGAGGCCGCGCTCATCGCGCGCATCGAGCCCGACACCAACATCGCCCTGCACTTCCCCCTGACCGGCTGGGCGCGTGGCATCTGGGGTGGCCTGTCCGAGCAGTGGCTGCGCGAGTCGATCTATGTCGTCGCGGCGACCAAGATCCTGGTGAGCTTCGCGTGGATGATCACGGTCTCGCTCACCCCGACGATGGGCGTGGCGTGGCACCGTTTCCTCGCGTTCGTCAACATCTTCTTCAAGCGTCATGCCGACGGGCGCACCAGCCTCGGCGCGGTGCAGCCGATGATGGTCGGCGGCGCGCCCATCGACCTCGAGCAGATCGAAGATCTCGACGAGGACGCCGCCCTCGGGGGGGCAAGGCCGAGCACTTCACCTGGAAGGGCTTGCTCGACTTCACCACGTGCACCGAGTGTGGCCGCTGCCAGGCGCAGTGCCCGGCGTGGAACACCGACAAGCCGCTCTCACCTAGCTGCTCGTCATGACGCTGCGCGACCACGCCCACGCCAAGGCCCCCCTACCTCCATGGCCACCGAGGGCGACCGCGCCGACCTGCCCGCGCACACCCTCAAACTCGCCGATGCGCCGCTGATCGGTGAGCCGACGGCATACGACGTCAGCCACCCGCTGACGGCATACGACGCCCTGGGCACCGACGGGGTCATCCACGAGGACGTGCTCTGGTCGTGCACGACGTGCGGCGCCTGCGTCGAGCAGTGCCCGGTCGACATCGAGCACGTCGACGCGATCGTCGACATGCGCCGCTATCAGAACCTCATCGCCAGCGCTTTCCCGTCCGAGCTCGGCGGCCTGTTCAAGAACCTTGAGAAGAACTCCAACCCCTGGGGCCTGGCCCCGCGGATGCGGATGGACTGGGCCAAGGGCCTGCCCTTCGACGTGCCGGTCGTCGGCGCCGACATCGAGGACCTCGCCGAGGTCGACTACCTCTTCTGGGTCGGCTGCGCAGGCGCCTTCGAGGACCGCGCCAAGCGCACCTCCCGCGCGGTCGCCGAACTCCTGCACACCGCCGGGGTCACGTATGCCGTGCTCGGAGACGGCGAGGCCTGCACTGGCGACTCTGCGCGCCGGGCCGGCAACGAGTTCCTCTTCCAGATGCTCGCGCAGCAGAACGTCGAGGTGCTCAAGGAGGTCGGCGCGACCAAGATCGTCGTCACCTGTGCGCACTGCTTCAACACTCTCAAGAACGAATACCCGCAGCTGGGTGGCCACTACGAGGTGCTGCACCACACCCAGCTGCTCAACCGGCTGGTCCGAGAGGGCCGGCTCACCCCGGTGTCCCGCCCCGGCGAGTCCGGCGGCACCAAGGACGCCTCCACGGCCCCGACGGTCACCTATCACGACCCGTGTTACCTCGGCCGGCACAACCACGTTTACGCGCCGCCGCGCGAGCTGCTCGGCGCCCTGCCCGGGGTCTCGCTGTCGGAGATGCCGCGACACGGCGAGAAGTCGTTCTGCTGCGGCGCAGGTGGCGCGCGGATGTGGATGGAGGAGCGCCTGGGCACCCGAATCAACGTCAACCGGGCCACTGAGGCGGTCGGGACGGGAGCGGCCCGTATCGCGGTTGGTTGCCCATTCTGTAAGGTCAGCGCTCAGCGACGGCGTGAACAAGCTCGTCGAGGAGTCCAAGGTCGCCGAAGGTGCGGTCGAGGTCGTCGATGTCGCCCAGATGCTGCTCGCCGCGGTGCGCCGCGGCCAGGAGCCGGGTGCGGCGACGACCGAAGCGCCAGCGCCGGTTCCGGCCTCCTAGACCCGTCGCGTCGGTTCGGGCCGAGACCTCGGACGAGGTGCCCAGGAGGGGTCAGCCCGATCCGGCGCGACGTGCGCGGCACGGCATACCTGCGTGGTATGCCGTGCCGCCGTCATGTGTGGGGGCCGGTGCGCGCCTGTTGCGGGGGCCGTCAGCCGAGGCCGATCTTGGCCAGCCACTTCTTGGCTGCGACGGTCCCGACCGGGCGGGTCGCGTCGCTGGAGCTCCCGGGCCAAGTGCAGATTGGCAAGCTTGACTGGGAGTAAGCCGACGCGGCGAATGGGCCGCCTCCGGATTGTCTTCCAGGCACCAGGAGTTCGGACAGAGCGAAGTGCCAGCGATGACGGTCGAACTGCTCCATCTTGTGACGCGGACGATCTCGCGCGACGCCGCCTGCCCGCAGCGACATTACGCTCGGCGAGGATGACCTTCGCGACACGGCCAGCGAACTCTCGGGCGGGGACCCGGCCGATCGACGGCAAGGCCTGCGAAGCCAGCGCTTACCCAACCGACACCGCTGGTCCTAGCGACCTCGGTGACACCGGGAGCGGTTGGTGCGTGGCGAATTATTGGGTGCGCGTACTCAGGCGTGAGGTGTTGCGCGCGCCTAGGGTGGGCCGCATGACGATCGGTGGTGACCCGGACGAGGTCAGGACGAGGCACGTCGCCTCCGCCACGTGGCCGAGTCCACCGAGTCGCAGGCGCTCACCGTCCGCCGAGGAGAGGGCGTCCACTGGCACGGCCGAGCCGGGGATCGGTATCGAGAGCGTCTCGCAGAGTATTCGGCGGCGATCCGCCGAGCGATGCACATCGTCGGTGATCTCGTCGACCCAAAGATGCCTTCGCGCCTCGCGGCATCGAGGACATCTTCGCGCAGCAATCCTCACTCGGTCGTCAAGGCGCCGAAGGCCAGATCCAGATCGTCGAGATCAAGAATGCCGACGGCACCTCCCGGTGGGTGGTGCAAATCCCCGGCACCCAGGACTGGAGCCCGACCCGGACGAGCAATCCGGTCGACCTCACGAGCGATGTCCATCTCATGACGCAAGAGCAACAGACCGCGCTTCAGCGTCAGGTGGCCAAGGCGATGTCGGCTGCCGGCATCCAGCCCGGCGATCCGGTCATGCTGACGGGGCACAGCCAGGGTGGCATCGCGGCTGCGAGCTTCGCCGCCGATCCTGCCTTCCTCGAACGCTTCACGGTCACCGCGGTGGTGACCGGAGGATCGCCGATCGCGCGGATCGACATCCCCGACTCGGTGTCGGTCCTGTCGGTGGAGCACACTCAGGACCCTGTGCCCATGCTCGACGGACGTGACAACCCTGCCAAGAGCAACTGGGTGACCGTCAAGGCCGAAGCCGACGCGCAAGCGATCACGCGCAGCACTCAGCAAGCCCCTACCCCTGCAGATGCGCACAGCACCGTGCGATACGAAGACACTGGTGAGCTCATTGACTCATCGAGCGACCCAAACGTGGCCGGTCTGCGCACGACGATCGACCCATTCCTGCATGGTGAAGGGACGGTGACCCGATGGCAGATCAGCGGATGACCCGGTGTCGCTCATTCCGTCGATCGGCTGCTGTGGTCGTCTCCCTGCGCAGTGGCTCTCGGAGGTGCATCGTGACCGAGCCGTCTAAGCCGAGCCCCAGCACGTCAGGGCCGATCTCTGCCTCCCAGACGGCCCTGACGCAGCCGCCGCAACGTTGCTGTCGGCACACTCCTGGGGGTCGTGTCGACCGAGCTAGTCCTTCTCCCCGGCCCGGTTTGGGTACCCTCGACCATCTTCGGAGCACCCTCCAGGTGACGGCACACGCCGACCCGGTGGATGTTCGACCGCGCGCTCTTCCAGCTCTACCGGGATGCTCGCGTGGACTCCTACCAGGTGATGACCGAGCGCGACGGCATGCTGTGGGACACCGAGAACCTTGGCCTGTCGCGATCAGAGGACTATTCGGACTCGTCGGCCGCTACGGGCAGGTGACGCCAGGCCAGAGCTTCCGACGCCAGCACCACCTCGACCAGCACCGACCTCGACCGGTCCCGGTCAGCGCACTGACCGGCGCCACCCCTCGTAGGGAGCGGTCATTCGCATGATGAGGTGATCGTGCCCCGAGCCGCTCGCTCGATGGACGATAGCGGCTACCTTCGCGGTGGGTTGTCTCTAGGGGTTGCGTGTTCTCCGGTAACGGACGTCACCGTCCTCGGGCACCAACCCGGGGGAAACGCCATCCTCTGCCGAGCCAAACGGCTGCCGACGCTGCATCGGCGATCGCTGCCGTCCGGGTCCATCCCGGCGTGGCATCCACCGATCTGGCCTACTCAAGGCGAGAGAAGTTCGTACTCCTCGTCCATCTACGGCGCCATTGACGTCACGCCGCGTTAGACCCCGTCGATGTCTTGGATCGCGTGCTCTTCCAGCTCTACCGTGACGTCCGGTCGGTGGCTGATGTCACAGACCGAGCGCGACGGACTGGTGTGGGACGCCCGAGAGCCTCGGCCTGTTGAGTCCGGTCGCTCGCGTGGCGCTGGCAAGCCGCTATGGCGAGGTTGCTCCCGGTCAGACCTTCCTGACCCCACCGCCACCGCGACCAGCACTGACCCCTCGGCCGGTCCCGGCCAGCTTCCCACGCGGACGCCACCCGCGACCCCCCAGGGCGCCCGCCAGAGGCCGCGGCGCCCGAGGCGGACACCCGCTGTGTGCCGCTGGGCCGGCCTCAACCGAGGCCGACCTTCGCGAGCCACCCTTGGCGACGACCTTGGCGTCCTTCTTGTCGACATCGACCTGCTTGACCAGATCGGTGAGCGTCGGGGTGTCGAGCTTGGCTGAGACGGCGTTGAGGGTCGTCGTCACGACCCCGTTGGTTTTGTCCTTGCACCAGCGGCACGACGTTGTCGGAGCCGAAGAGCAGCTTGGGGTCGGCGAGCGTGACAAAGCCATTGACGGTGATCGCGCCGGGTCGGTGGAGAAGATGTTGGCCGCCTTGGCCTGCCCACCGAGCAACGCATCGACGACGGCCTTGCCCTTGAGCGGGCGGAAGTCCTTGGGGATCAGCGCGTACTGCGCCTTGAGGCCCGGCGAGACCCCTGCTCACGGTTCTGAACTCCGGCGGGCGGCGATGACGAGTTCATCCTGATGCGCGACGAGGTCGCCGATCTCCTTGAGCGACCAGGCGGCGGCCGTCTCCTTGGTCACGACGATGGAGTTTTTGCCCGGCATTGCTCTTGGCCAACACGGTCAGGCCCGCCGGCAGGGCCTTGCCCAGCGCGGCATACACTTCTTCGGAGGCCTTGGCGGCCGCCTTGTCGAGGTAGCTCAGCAGCGAGCCGGTGTATTCGGGCACCATGTCGACCGAGCCGTCCTCGACGGCCTTGAGGTAGACCCTCGCGGGAGCCGATGTTGTCGGGCCTGAGGCGCTGATGCCCTTTGGCCGACAGCGCCTGGGCGTAGACCTCGGCGAGCACCTGCCACTGGAGAAGTCGGCGGCGCCGACGACGACCTTGGTCACCGCGCCTCCCGATCCTCCTGACCCCGCGGTGCCGGCACCCGGGCCCGCACTTGCTGGGTCGGAGCTGGCGCTACAGGCCGATGGGCCAAGCCCATGGCGAGGACAGCTCCGGTCGTCGCGACGAAAGGTCGGATGGTGGTCGCGTCGGCTCGCTTCCGGTGGGGAGAACCCGCGACGCGTTCGCCGGCTTTGTGGCGTCCAACACTCCCTGGCGGGTGGTTGCTTCCCGCCCGGATGGGTCGAGCGGCCGGTCAGGCCGGGCGACACGGCATACCGGGGAGCAGTCCCCAGCCGAGGTCGGTGGCGAGCGCGAGCGACGCCACGATGACCGCCCCCCGCCGGCCATTTGCGGGTAGTCGCGGACCGCCAGCCCGTCGATGAGGTAACGGCCGAGGCCGCTGAGGCTCACCGGGTGCTGCGATCGTCGCGGTGGCGATGACCTGCAGGCGGGCGCGCGGGCGCTGGACAGCACGAGCGGCAGCGCGCATGGCACCTCCACCCGCCACAACACCTCGCGGGGTCGCATCCCCATCCTGTATGCCGCGTCGCGCACCGCCGGGTCGACGGCCCGAACCCCGGCATAGGCGCCGGAAACCAGCGGCGGGATGGCCAGCAGCACGAGGACGACGAGGCTGGGGATGACGTGTAGGCCAGATCGGGGAGATGCGCGGGCCGACGAACATCGCGACGGCGAAGAGCAGGCCGAGGCTGGGGATGGTCTGGCGGCGTTGGTCGCGGTGACGATCCATTGGGCGCGCGCCCGGAGTGGCCGACCCAGAGCCCCAGCGGGACGGCGATGGCGGCGCCGATGCTCAAGGCGAGGGCGGAGTAGCTGAGGTGTTCGACGACCCGGTTAGGGGATGCCGCGGTGCCGCCCATTGCTCAGGGCGATGAGCCAGGCCCAGATCGACGAGCATCGGTTACCGCCCCGCCCGCGCCCACGGCGTGAGCGCCCACTGTTCATTCCGGATGGCCCCGTCGAAGAGCAGGGGCCAGCAGCAGGCAGCCGACGATCCTGACGCCGATCTCGAGCGGGAAGCTGCGTTGGTAGCCGCTCGGTGAGGTAGTAGCCCAACCGCGGATAGCCGATGAGCGAGGCCACCGACACGATGCTCATGTTGCTCACCGCGGTGACCCGCAGACCGGCGGCGAGCACCGGCACAGCCAGGGGCAGGTCGACGGACACAGTCGCCCGAAGCCGCGGTGAACCCATCGCCGTGGCGGCCTGGCGGGTCGCGTCGGGACGGCGCTGAGCGCATCGGCGACGGTGCGACCAGCAGGGCCACGGTGTAGATCGTCAGGGCGACGTGACGTTGATGGCGTCGAGGATCTTGCTGCCGAGCACGAGCGGCGAGGATGAACAGCGCCAAGCCTGGATCGTGTGAGCAGGCTGCTGCCTCCGACGACGACCGACGCGATTTGCGGATAGCGCCGCGCCACCAGCCCAACGGCGGCAGCGCGGAGCAGCCCACGATCAGGGAGGCCGGGCAAGCAGGGCGCGTGCGAGACGGCATACCCTCCGATATCGCCGAGATGTTCCCAGACCCAGGTCATGCGGGGGAGCACCTCCGACGTCGAATCCCCTTGCGTTGTAAGCCCCCGGTATGCCGTGCGGCAGCGCAGCGACGACCTCGCCGGCCGTGACGGTGCCAGCGAGTCGGCCGTCAGCTGCGACGATGACCCCACGGCCGGAGGGCGAGGACAGCGCTGCGTCGAGGTAGGCGCGGGGCGGGGAGTCCCGACGCGCCACGGTGCCCCCTCGATGCAGGTGCTCGGAGCCGATCGCCGTGCTGAGGTGCGTCGGCTGGACCCAGCCGACCGGCATACCCGGCGGGGTCGATAACGAGGAGCCAGGCGTTGGCGGTCGCGGCCCGAGCCTGCTATGGGAGGCGCCCGAGTGGGGACGGGGGCTCGGCTGCCAGCGAGACCCGCGGCGGGGCCTGGAACCTGAGCGCACGATAGCCCCGCGCGGTCGCGGGCCCACGAAGTCGGCGACGAAGCCATCGACCGGGTTGGCGAGCAGCCGTTGGGGCGGGTCGACTTGGGCTAGTCGGGCCGCCGACCCGCAGCACCGCGATCTGGTCGCCTGCAGGGTGATCGCCCTGTCGATGTCAGCGGGTGACGAAGAGGATCGTCTTGGCGAGGTCACCTTGAAGCCGCAGCAGGTCGGCCTGCAGCAGTTGCTCCCTCCGCTCCACGGGGTCGACCGGCGGAGAAGGCCCGTCCATGAGCAGCACCGGCGGGTCGGCTGCCAACGCCCGGGCCACACCGACGCGTTTGCCGCTGGCCGCCGGAGAGTTGGGCGGGGTAGCGGCGGGCGTAGGAGGAGTCCAGACCGACCCGATCGAGCATCTCCATGGCTCGCTTCCTGCGCGCGCCGAGTGTCCCAGCCGAGCAGCCGCGGCACGGTGGCGACGTTGTCGACGATGGTGCGGTGCGGAAGAGGCCGGCGTGCTGATGACGTAGCCGATGCCGCGGCGGCAGCCCGGCCGCATTGAGCGCTGCGGTGTCGCGTCTGTCGAGGGTGATCGTGCCACTGGTCGGCGCGATCATCCGGTTGACCATCCGCAGGGTCGTCGTCTTGCCGCACCCCGAGGGTCCGACGAGCACGGTGATCTGCCCGGTTTGCGCCGCAGGCGAGGTCGTCGACGGCGACGGCTGCCGACCCACCGGCATATCAGTTTGGTGACTCCCTCGAACCGAATCATCCTGTCACGCTAACCCAGCTCTCCCGACACACCCCGCGCGGAGTGAAGGGCCCAGGTCTGCGGGAGGGCACCGCCTGCGCTACCCGAGCGTGTGTGTGGACCGCGAAGGGTCAGGAGGGTGCGGTGGAAGTTCTGCCAGACCGCTGGCCGTCGGCCCGCGCTGGTTTTGGTAGTGCGAGCCGTAAACTCCTGAACCGTGGCGGGTTTTCGGCCGGCGAGGAGAGCCGGAAGAAGGCCAGCGCTGGCCGATTCATGCCGGGGTAGAGCAGGATCGGCAGCGTCGCGACATTGACAAGCCTGAGCGACGCCCCGAGTAGCCAGGGTCGACAAACCGCAGCGGTCGCATGGGTGAGTTAAGTCCGAGCCGCCCCAGACTGATTCTGCCCTTCAAACGCGCGGCCAGGTCGTCGGGCAGCGTGACCGCCCGAGCGTCGAGCCGAGCACGAACTCACCCGGGTGGAGCACGAATGCGTCGTCCTGCCCCGGGCGCCGACCTCGGATCATCCGGGTCAGGCCGGGCTTGCTCCTGCGCCGGGTCGATGAAGGG
>JADJVX010000006.1 GCA_016710385.1 Actinomycetales bacterium | reverse complement strand
CGAGTAGCGCCGAACAGATCGCGATCTTCCAGGGCGGCGTCGTCAGCGGCGGCGACCCAGGGTCACCAGCGCCTCACCGTCGGTGCGCCAGACCGTCCACTCGTCCTGCGGCACTGCGCCGAGCGATCGATAGAAGCCGTGCGCGGGGGTGTTCCAGTCGAGCACCCACCACTCGAACCGTGGGTAGCCGCGCTCGACACAGATGCCAGCCAACTCCTCCAGGAGCAGCCGGCCCAGGCCGAGGCCACGGCGTTCGGGGGTGACGAACAGGTCCTCGAGCCACAGCCCGTGGCGCACCTTCCAGGTCGAAGGTGACGTACCAGATCGCGATCCCGGCGACCTCCCACGTGCCAGCGCCCGCGCTCCCGCCGTCGCCCGCATCGGCCCCCGACTCGTCGCCGGCGACCTCGCGCACCTCGGCCACCTGGCAGAAGACCTGCGGGGGTGTCGCAGAACAGCGCCCGGCGAATCTTCCGGCCCACCCTCGACCGCGTCCGGCTCCTTCTCATAGACGGCCAGGCCGACCACGATCGTGGATGGCCTGGGCGTCGGCGGGCTGGGCGGGACGGATGCGGACCTCCTGGCATGGGTCAGATCCTGCCGTGTCCACCACGCCGGCGTCTCCCGGGTCCCCGGGTCCCCCGAGCAGACGGGGCCCTTGCGAGATGTCGAATGGGGTCGCTATTCCGGGCCAAGAGCGGCCCGATTTCGCGATCTCGCGATCCTCGGGCGGACCCCTGTCGGTTCGCCACCTCGGGCGGCGGCGGTGCGGGACACGGCATACCTGCGCAGGGCTTCGGCGCGGGCGGCGGCGTGCTCGACGATGCGGGTGGGGTAGCCCCCGGCATACCCGGTCGTGTGCGCCCACGGCTCGTGGGCAGCGGCACCGGTGAGGTGACCGAGTTCCGGCACCCAGCGGCGCACGTAGTCACCCCTCGGGTCGAACCGGTGTCCTTGCGCGACCGGGTTGAAGACCCGGAAATACGGCGCCGCGTCGGTGCCGGTGCCGGCAACCCATTGCCAGCCATGGGAATTGGATGCGAGGTCGCCGTCGCACAGTTGCGCCATGAAATGCCGCGCCCCGTGCGGCCACCACACGTGCAGGTGTTTGACCAGGAAGCTCGCGGTCACCATGCGCACCCGGTTGTGCATCCAGCCGGTCGCCGCGAGCTGCCGCATCCCCGCGTCGACGAAGGGATAGCCGGTCCGCCCCGCGCGCCAGGCGTCGAACGCAACGCCCGGCTCGTCGTAATCCATCCCCGGCAGCGGCCGCAGGTCGTGCCAC
This sequence comes from Actinomycetales bacterium, assembly GCA_016710385.1. Lineage (GTDB taxonomy): Bacteria > Actinomycetota > Actinomycetes > Actinomycetales > Dermatophilaceae > Phosphoribacter > Phosphoribacter freyrii. The sequence continues at coordinate 10,350 of JADJVX010000006.1, read as the reverse complement.
GCCGAGCGCGGATGGTGCCACAGCACGTCGGCATAGAACTCACGCCAGGCCAGCTCGGTGACGAACGTGCTCGCGCCGGCGCCGGGCGCTTGGTCGCGGCCGAGGTCGGCCAGCAGGGTGCGGGGATGGATCTCGCCGTATTTCAGGGCCGCCGAGAGCCGCGAGGTCCCGTCGAGATCGGGTCGGTCACGGTCGGTCCGGTATGCCGTAAGGGCCCCCTCCCGGAACTCCCGCGCCACCACGCGTGCGCGGCGGCCTCCCAACCTGGCCATCTCCAACCTGGCCATCTCCAACCTGGCCATCTCCAACCGCACCCGCCCGGTCCCCGGCTTGGAAGCTGACTCGGGAGCTGCCTCGGGAGGCCGACGCTCGGCACGTCCCTGAGGCCGACCAGCGTGGCGGGAGCGGGTGCCGGCCCGGCGCACCATGCGCCCGCCAAGCGCGCGAGAACGGGGTGAAGGCCCGGTAAGGTGCCGGTGCCGGTCAGCACCGTGCCCGGACCGACCGCGTATGCCGTGCCCGTCGCCACCCAGGCCACCCCGGCGTCGGCCAATCGCGCAGCGACCGCGGCATCGCGCCGGCGGCCGTAGGGCGTGGTCTCGGCGGTCACGTGCACGGCGTCGGCGCCGAGTTTGGCTGCCAGAGCGGGGATCACGCGCAGCGGTGACCCGCGACGGAGCACCAGCTGCACGGCATACCGGGCCTGTAGGTCAGCCGAGAGGGAGCGCAGGGAGGCCGCGAGGCGGTCTCGGCGCGGGGACCCGGCCGCGTCCCAGAGCAGGGGGTCAACGACGAAGACCGGCACGACGGGACGGCCCGATCCGGCAGCCGCCAGGAGGGCCGGCTGGTCGGCGATGCGCAGGTCGCGTCGCAACCACACCAGGACGGGCTTCATTGGGTGAGAGGCTAGCCCTCGTGAGCGACATGATCGACACGACCGAGATGTATTTGCGGACCGTCTTCGAGCTGGAGGAAGAGGGGATCGTGCCAATGCGCGCGCGCATCGCCGAGCGGCTCGGGCATTCCGGGCCGACCGTGTCGCAGACCATCGCGCGGATGGAGCGCGACGGGTTGGTGCGCGTCACCGACGACCGCCACTTGGAGCTGTCCCCGACCGGACGCCTCGCGGCGACGCGGGTCATGCGCAAGCACCGGCTCGCCGAGCGGCTGCTCGTCGACATCCTCGGGCTGGAGTGGGAATACGTCCACGAGGAAGCGTGCCGATGGGAGCACGTCATGAGCGAGCGGGTCGAGCGCCGCATCCTGGCCCTCATCGGTGACCACCGAGACTCGCCCTGGGGCAACCCCATCCCGGGACTGGAGGAGCTCGAGGGCGAACGCGAGGCTCCGGACGCCGACCGCTCGCGCAGCCTGCGCGACTGGGCCCGGCATGCTCCGGCGGTGGGGGCTGATGGCGTCAAGCAGACCGTGGTCGTGCGCCGGATCGGCGAGATCGCGCAGGTCGATCCCGACTCGCTGGGCATCCTGATCGAGGCCGGAGTGCTGCCGGGCACCACCGTGCGTGTGTGGGTCGAGGGTGCCGACGTGTGCGTTGGGGTCGGCGAGGGGGCCGACACGCCCGCGGTGCGGCTGCCGCACGCCGTCGCGGCACACGTTTTCGGGGAAGGATTCCAGACGCGCTGAGCGCCCGATTCGCCCGGTGTATGCCGCGTTGTCGGGGTCGGTTTGCCGGGTATGCCGGGCCTGCGCTGAGCACGAATGGGAACGTCGGTGATCTCACAGTGGCCATTCCGTGATCGGAACGTGACATTGCGCCGGGAGATGGGTTAGTCTTCCCGACGCCGGTCCAGACATGGCCCGGTGCCGAGGTGGATCGCCGAATCCTGCCACTGCCTCGGGACGACTTACCGCCAGGCAGGAGCGGGGAACCACTTCCGGGCGTCGTGAGACGCCCTTGGGGTGAAGGTCGCGGCCAGATGTCGGTCGAGGCCCGGGTGACTCCCCACCCGAACCCGACAGCTCACCTCGTATGGCGCTAGGAGAGGTACATCGTGTCTACACACGTCGGGCGTCACCGCGCCTCCGGGTATTCCCCGTTGGCCGAGTTGGCTCAGATCGCCACGGACAATGTCAAGCCTGTCGCCCGGGTGTCCGCCGCCGCGGTCCTGACCGGTGGTCTGGTTGTGTCGATGGCCATGCCCGCCTCGGCGCTCACGCTTCCCGAGTCGGCCGTGCCGTCGACCGAGTCTGCCGATGGCGCTGTGATCGCCGAGGTCGGCCCGTCGCTCAGTGCGCCCGCCAGCGCCCCCGGGAACGAGACCTTCGGATCGCTGGGCTTCACGACCAAGAAGGTCACCGCCGCGTCGCGGTCCACCGACCGCGCTGCGCTGGCTGCGACTGCCGCCAAGACGACCGCGGCGCCCAAGGCCGACGTCAACGTTCCGCCGAGCGATGGCACCATCGTCGGCATCGCGCGCAGCCTGTCCGGCATCCGCTACGTCCACGGTGGGTCCTCACCGTCGGCCGGCTTCGACTGCTCCGGGCTTCACCTCATACGTCTACCGGCAGGTCGGCAAGTCGATTGCGCGCACGGCCGAAGGCCAGCGTGCCGGTGCGACGAAGGTCAGCAACCCCCAGCCCGGCGACCTGGTGTTTTTCGGTTACCCGGCCTACCACGTGGGCATCTACGCCGGCCCGGGCATGCTCTACGACGCGCGCCGCCCCGGCATCCTGTCCGGTCTGCACACGATCTGGACCACCAACAACGTCAGCTACGGCCGCTACTGAGCCTCTGCAACCACTAGAAGCCCCCGTTCCGATCGGAACGGGGGCTTCGTGGTTCGCTTCAGCGCAGCGACCGAGGTCGAGCGCTCGGGAGGTCAGCCGGCCAGCGAGCCGCGCTGCGCGTGCGCCAGCTTGGAGTGCAGGATCGTGCGCATGATCTCGGCCTCGGGACCCTCGTGGCGGTCGACGGCCGCAAGCAGGTCGTCGATGTCGGCGCGCGAGTGGTAGCCGTCGAGCTCACGCATCAGCTGCTTACGGGCGGTGCGCGCCTCGCGGCGCTCCTGGAGGTCGTCGCGGACCATTGCCACGAGCTTGGCGGCGTAGGTGGTCGAGTTGGCAAAAGTGCGGTTGTTCATGACATCCATGCTGCAGCGATCATGTGCCATACGTCCAATACCTCTGAGTCAACCTATCTATGCGGATACTGCATGGATAGGTTTCTCGGGTGGAGACGGATGCGCTGCGGTGGTTTCAGTTCGTTGCCGACGGGGCGACGGTGACCGAGGTCGCCGAACTCCACATGGTGAGCCAGCCGAGCGTTTCGCGTGCCTTGGCGGCCTTGCAGGATGAGATCGGCACCCCGCTGCTGGCGCGTTCTGGCCGTGTGCTTCGGCTGACGCACGCGGGGTCGGTCTTCAAGCGGCACGTCGACCGGCTCATCAACACCCTCGACGACGGGCTGGCTGCCGTCGACCAGTTGCTCGATCCCGAGCGGGGGACGGTCGTGCTTGCCCATGACCCGTCGTTGGGATCGTGGTTGGTGCCGGCACTCATCAGTGGCTTCCGGGCCGAGCACCCCGACGTTCAGTTCGTCGTCCACCAGACTGGGCAGGAAGGGGTGCTGGCGTCGGCGGACAGTTTGGTCGAGAGTCGGGTGGACCTGGTCATCACCGCGCAGCGGCCGCACGGCATACCGGCGCAGTGGCGTTTGCTTTTCCGCGAGGACCTCTTCCTGGCCGTGCCGGCGCGGCACGCGTGGGCGGGGCGCACCGAGGTGTCGATGGCGGAGGCGGCGGGGGAGGCGTTCGTCGTGCCACGCGCGCCGAGCCCGATGCGGCAGCGGTGGGAACGGCTCGTGGCGGCTGCGGGGATCGAACCGCCGGTGGCTTTCGAGGTCGACGATCTCACGACCGCGCGGGGATTCGTCGCGGCCGGGCTGGGGGTTGCTGTGGTGCCCGCGACCGGAGACGACCCGCTGCCGCCCTCGGCCGGTGGGCCGTGGTTGGTGCGCATCACCGATGAGGCGGGGGCCCGCGACGTGGGGCTGGTCTGGTCGACCGAGCGCGCTCTGCTTCCGGCCGCAGGCCTGTTCCGGCGCTATCTGCTGGCGCATGGGCCGCGGCCGCAGGTGCGGGGGGATGCGAAACTCGGGGATGAGAAGCCCTGTGTCAACCTCAGGCCGCGGTGAGTGCTTGGAGCGCGTTGTGTCGGTTGGTTTGGTAGGCGGTGTTGTCTTGCCAGCAGCGCCAGATCACGCCGAGCCAGGCGCGGGCCAGGATGCGGGTGGCGTGGGGGTGGTCCTTGCCGCGGGCGATGGCGTCGTTGTAGATCTTTGCGGCCCAGGGGTTGGCTTGTCGCGAGTCGCTGGCGAAGTCACATACGGCGTCGCGGAGTTCCTTGTTGACGGCCCAGCGGAAGCTGACGGCCTTGTGTTGTCCGGATTGTCTGGTCGAGGGTGCGACGCCGGCCAGGCAGGCCAGGGATTCGGCGTCGGGGAACCGGCCTCGGGCGTCTCCGATCTCTGCCAGCAGCCGGGCGGCGCGGACGGTGCCGCTGCGGGGCAGGGAGGTGAAGATGTGGGCATCGGCGTGCAGCGCGAGCTGCTCGGCGATCTGGTCCTCCAGGATGCGGATCTGCTCGACCAGGCCGGTCAGGACGGTGACCATGGCGCGGGTGACGTGTGCGCGGGCGGCGCCGTCATCGCCGCTCGCGCCGCGGGTCGCGTTGTGCAGATGTGCCAGCAGCACGCTCGGGTCGGTGCGGCCGCTGTAGCTCACCGAAGCCAACCAGGCGGCCAGGCGTTTGGTGCTGAGCCAGTCGGCACGGTCTTGGGATTCGAAGCGGGTCAGGAACTTCAGGCTGATCGGGGAGTCCAGGTCGGCGAAGAGCCCGACCGCGCCGGGGAACGCGACGAGCAGGTGGGCGCGCAACTGGTTGGCCAGCGCGACTCGGTGTTTGACCAGGTCGCGGCGGGCACGGACGGCGGCGCGCAGGGCCTGGGTGGTGTGGCTGTCGCGGGTCAGGGGCCGCAGCCTGGTCCGGTCGGTGCGCAGGGTGTCGGCGAGCACGAAGGCGTCGAACCGGTCGTCCTTGTTGCCGGCCGATCCGTAGCGGCCGCGCAGGTTCTTGAGCCGGTTCGGGCTGATCACCACGACCGTGATGCCAGCCTCGAGAAGACGGTCGACCACGACTCCGTCGCCTCGTTCGATGGCGACCTCGGTGGCGCCGTGCTTGGTCAGGAACCTCACCATGGTGCGCAGCCCGGCTCGGGTGTGCTCGATGTTCGTGCGAGCGATCACGCGTCCGGTGTCGTCGACCACGCTGATGACGTGGTCGGCGTTGGCCCAGTCCAGGCCCGCGGTCACGCCGCCTGCCGGCCGAACCGGCAGGCTGGTCACGTTCTCGTTGGTGGTATTGCGCATCTTCGCGGTGGTGCTGGCAGACTTCACGTCAGCCTCCTCGCTGCTAGACCCAGTGGGGAGGCACCCATTACTCGGTGCCGGGACGCATCTGTCAGTCAGCTCACTGATCGGCACTCCCAGCCAGTCACCTACCTGGCCTTGGCGCACAGCCCTGTCGACGATCACGGCGTCCCGGGAGACCACCGAGCCCTGCAGTTCTCATCCTGGACCTTTCACGGTCGAGCGAGCAGGGCAGTGACCCGGCGGCACCTCGGGTGCATCGGGGATCGGATGACCACCGACCTACGGATGGTGCACCAGTGAGCGACGGGGTGGACGCGGTGGATGCGCTGGACGTGCAGGTGTGGGCCGACCTGGTCTGCCCGTGGTGCTATATCGCGCAGCGCCGGCTCGCGGCGGCGGTGGCCGGGTATGCCGGGCCGGTCGCGGTGCGGCATCGAGCCTACGAGCTCGACCCCGGTATGCCGTCCGGCGAGCGGGTGCCGGTGGCCGAGTACCTCGGGCGCAAATACGGCGGTGGGTTGGCCGCTGGTCTGGCCATGACCGAGCGGGTGGCTGCGGTGGCTGCCGAGGACGGGCTGGTCCTGGACTTCGCCCGGGCCGTGAAGTCGTCGACTTTCGATGCGCACCGGCTGCTGGCACTGGCCGCTGCTGAGGGTGCTGGGCAGCTGGCGGGGGAGTTGCAGGAGGCGATGTATGCCGCGCACTTCCGGCAGGGCCTGGCTTTGGACGATCACGGTGTGCTGATGGATCTCGCCACGGGTGTGGGCCTGTCTCGCAACCGAATTGGTGAGGTCCTCGGCTCGGATGCGTTCGCTGCGCCGGTGCGTGCCGACGAGGCTGAGGCACGCTCGCTCGGCGTGACCGGCGTGCCCTTCACTGTGGCGGGTGGACGCGTGGCGGTTTCCGGTGCTCAACCCGTCGAGGTCTTCACCGCGCTGTTGACCCAAGCTGCCGATGCATCGGGACCGGCCGATCGCTGATCAGGCGGCTTCGGCGGGGAAAGCCGCACTCCGGTGAGGCTGGACCCTCAGTGAAGTGCGGCCACCCTCAGCGAACCATGCGGCCAACCGTCACAGACCACGCAGAGTGCGGAACAAACCGTATGCAGGAACAGTTATCGGTATACGTTCTGTTCCAGGGAGGAGGGCCAGCATGCCCGCTGCAGAACTGCTTCGTGCTGGTGAGCGCGCCACGTCGCGCAGCGCGTTTTACCGACGTGCAAAGGTCGGCGCCTACGAGAGGATCGCGCGCGGCGTGTACCTGCCATCTGACGCTGACCCAGCTGACTGGGACTGGCTCGAGGCGGCCGCCAAACATCCCAAGGCGACTGTCTGCTTGGCCTCGGCGCTCGCCTACTACGACCTGACCGACGAGATTCCTCGGGCACTTGACGTCGCGATTCCACGAGGTAGCCGGACTCCAGCGACTGAAGGGGCCATCGCCTGGCACCACTTCGCCGCCGACTCCTTCGGCCTAGGCCGGACCACCATGGTCATCCCGGGCTCGAACTTTCACATAGGCATCTACGGTCCGGAGCGGTCCATCGCCGACGCGTTCCGACTTCGCGGCTCGCTAGGGTACGAGCTGGGGCGTGACGCGTTGCGCAACTGGCTGGGTCGGGGTGGGAAGCCGGCCGACTTGTTGGAGGTCGCCTCCCAGCTACCGCGAACCAGAGGGCCTCTGCTTCGGACGCTCGAGGCCTTGGGCTGATGACCGTGAATGGTGATGAGGTCTTTCGGCAGCTTCAACGCCAAGCGCACGAGTCCAGGAAGACCGATGCCCCGGTCGCGACTGGCGAGTTGGTCACCCGTCACGCTCTTGAGTCGTTCCTGGACCGACTTCGCAGGTCTCCGCACGGGAAGGACTTCATACTCAAGGGCGGCATCCTGTTGGCTGGCTATGGAATTCGCCGCCCAACCAAGGATGTGGGCTCGGAGGCCATCTCGGCTTCCGTCACCGCAGCGCGTATCGAGCAAGTCGTCATGGATGTCGCAGCTGTCGAGGTCGAAGACGGTCTTGAACTCGACCGGAGCAGCCTTGATGTCCGAACCATCCGAGAGGCTGCTGACTACCCCGGCCTCCGGATGCGGGTGCATGGCACAGTTGGAACCGCGCGAGTCGTGCTGGCCTGGGACATCTCGACCGGCGACCCGGTTGTCCCACTGCCAACCCTGGTGTCCATTCCCCGAGTGCTGGGAGAGCCCATCGAGATGCTCGGGTACGCGCCAGAGACCTTGGTGGCCGAGAAGGGCGTCACGATTCTCGAGCGAGGCATGACCAGCACCCGCTGGCGCGACTACGTCGACATCGTGGCGCTCGCTCAGCGAGGCATCGACCCCGAGGTGCTCTTGAGCTCGGCGCGGGCTGTGGCGCGATACCGCCGGGTGACTCTTCGTCCCGTCGCGGCTTCGGTCGCTGGGTACGGTGCGATCGCACAGGCCAAGTGGGCGGCCTGGCGCCGTAAGGAAGGCCTCGAGGACATGTGCGAGTCGGACCTGGACGATCAGATGTGTGAGGTCATCGCCATCCTGGACCCCGTGTTTCAAGCGGGCCCAAGTAGCGCGGGGTAGGTCTCCCGGCGCTCAGCCATCGCTGATCGGGCGGCTTCGGCGAGGAAAGCCGCAGTCCGGCGATGTTGACCCTCAGTGGAGTGCGGCGAACCTCAGCGAACCACTAGGCAGCATGCGCAGGGACCGGTGCCATGGACGCTGATCCAGCGGACGGTCTGCCGCCTCGAACGGGCGAGGATGCGGAGGCCCGAAAATGCCGGTGACGTGCGGAAGCGGGTTGGTGCCCCCGGCGCGAATCGAACGCGCGACACCCGCTTTAGGAGAGCGGTGCTCTATCCCCTGAGCTACGAGGGCGGGGCGGGCGCAGCCGCCGGGTCAAGGTAGCCGCGCCGCGCGGCGCGACCAATCCAGCGGCACGAGCGCCCCGCCCGTCGTCGCACACGTCGGTCATGGCCCGCACGACATCGGACAGCACGTCGCCGACGAGCGCCAACTCTGCGTCCGATCGCGACGCCAACACTGCCCGGATAGCCGCCGACAACGGCTGGAAAGACGTCGAGGCCAGATCGGCGGCGCTCGGGGTGATCTCGACGACCACCTTGCGCCCATCGACGACGTGCGGGAGGCGCCGCACATGGCCGATGTGCTCCAGCCGGCTGACCAACGAGGTCACCGCCGAGGCCGACAGGTGCAACTCCGCCGCCAGCTGCGAGGGGGTCAACTCGGCCCCATCGCGGGCGGCGTCGCTGATGATCCCCATCGCGGTGAGATCGGTCGAGTGCATCCCGAGCCGCTCGCGGATCGCGTGTGAATACCGATCGGACTGCGTCGCCACGGCCCGAAACGAGGCGCAGCACGCGGGTCACGGCAGGCTGGCCCAGCCGCGCCCCGCCGTCCTCCCCCTGCCATGTGAGCCTCCCATATGCTTCGATTGTCGAAGTATCCACGGTCCTGCCGACGGTCTCCTCGGGCGCGGCGAGGCGGTGAGACCGACCCGCACTACGGCATACCGAAGGGCGAAGCCAAGCATGACGCATCCCGACGCTCCGGGCGCGAGCACCAACGCCGCGATGGACGAGGCCGGTATGCCGTGCACCGCACCTCCGCGGACGGCGACGACGTGGTGCTGCTCGACGAGGGCGGAAACCCCATCGGTGCCGCCGACCGCCGCACTGTCCACACCGACCGGACGCCGCTGCACCTGGCCTTCTCGACCTACCTTTTCGACGTCGATGACCGGCTGCTGCTCACCCAGCGGGCCCACGACAAGGTGACCTGGCCGGGCGTCTGGACCAACTCCTGCTGTGGCCACCCGCGACCGGGTGAAGATCCGAGGACGCAGCCAGCCGACGCATTCGGGAGGAGCTCGACCCACATCGACGCTGGCGAGTTGCGCTGTGTCGCACCGGATTTCAGGTATCGAGCGATCGATGCCCACGGCGTGGTCGAGCATGAGATGTGCCCGGTCTATGTCGCGGAGATCGACGGCACTGGGCAGGACCCGCGCCGAGCCGACCCCCGTGAGATCGCTGACTCGCGCTGGGTGCCCTGGGCGCGAGGTCATCGACCGGGCGCGGAACGACCTGGCCGGCCTCAGCCCGCGGGCCGTGCTGCAGATCCCTCGTGGTCGGAGGCTCGCCCACCCCGCAGCGGAGAGAACGAGGGCGGCGACGGTGGTGTCGAGGTCACCGGATGACCGATCCGGCCCCCGCCCCGCAGGTGCCGGCTGCTCGCCGGCGCGCAGTCGGCAGTTGACGGCTCTGCCGACGTTGTATCGACCTCAGCCGGCGGTGGGGTGTGCTCACTCCTGACGGATCGGGCGGACCGGCCGACTCAGTCGGTGGCGGCGATGCAACCGCAGCTCAAGCGCGGCCGACGTCCTGGGCTACCTCGTCGATTCCCTCGCCCGGCCGGGCAAGCGCATTCGGCCGCAGATGTGTTTCTGCTGGGCGTCGGTGCACGGCACCGACGCGGACCCGGCCGCCAACGGGTATGCCGGACATGGTCACCGCTGGTGCGGCCCTGGAACTGCCGCACGTCCTCGGGCTGGTCCACGACGACGTCTTGGGACGAGTCGGACCAGCGCCGGGGTCGCCCAACCGCACTGCCGCGCCGCCGCCGATCACCGCCGCCACCGTGCCGACGGCGACCCCGACCGATACGGCGAGAGCATCGCCGTGCTCGTGGGCGACCCGCCCATTAACTGAAGCCGTCCGGGTCCTGATGACCCTCCCGCCGCCCATGCGCGTGGTCTGGAAACACGCTGTCCCCTCGAGTTGATGATCGGCCAGGCCACCGACCTCGCCGGTGCCGCGGGGCGTCGCCGCGATCTGGTCCACGCCCGCGCAATCGCCCGGCACCAAGTCCGGCGCTTACCAGTCGTTCGTCCCTCGACCTGGGCGCGACCGCCGCGGGGCCGACCCGCTCGTCCGCCAGGGGCTGGCCCGCTA
>JADJVX010000005.1 GCA_016710385.1 Actinomycetales bacterium | reverse complement strand
GGGTGCTGCTCGTGCCCGCGGGCCAGGAGGTCTCGGTCGGCTGAGCGGGCCGTGTCGCCCGCCGTTGACGAAGGCGTGACGCGCGTCACGAGTCCGGGTGGGTGATGTTCCTCATGGCGGGGGGAGCGTGCGCCGTGGCCTTTCCGCCCGTGCACTACAGTCCGAATGAGCCCCCCGGGTCGGCGTGGAAACGCGCTGTGCCCGGAAGGTCAGGCCCCTTCGACGACGAGGACGGACGCCCGTGGATCTGTACGAGTACCAAGCACGCGACATCTTCGAGGCGCACGGGGTCCCCGTGCTGGCCGGCGAGATCGCCCGCACACCGCAGGCGCGCAGGCAGCGGCTGAGCGGGTCGGTGCCAAGAGCGGCGGGGTGGTCGTCGTCAAGGCCCAGGTCAAGACCGGCGGCCGTGGCAAGGCGGGTGGCGTCAGGTCGTCAAGAGCCCCGAGGCTGCTGCCGAGGGCGGCCGAGGCCATTCTCGGGATGGACATCAAGGGCCACACCGTCAAGACGGTCATGATCGCCCAGGGTGCCAAGATCGCGCAGGAGTACTACTTCTCGATCCTGCTGGACCGCGCAAACCGCACCTACCTCGCGATGTGCAGCAAGGAGGGCGGCATGGACATCGAGACCCTCGCCGTCGAGCGCCCCGAAGCCCTGGCCAGGGTCGCCGTCGACCCCAACGTCGGCATCGACGCAGCCAAGGCTGCCGAAATCGTCGACGCGGCCGGCTTCGACGAGGCCGACAAGGCGGCCATCGCCAACGTCATCCGCAAACTGTGGGACGTCTACAACGGCGAGGACGCCACGCTCGTCGAGGTCAACCCGCTGGTCAAGACCGAGGACGGCCAGATCGTCGCGCTCGACGGCAAGGTCTCCATCGACGGCAACTCCGACTTCCGTCACCCCGAGCACGAGCAGTACGTCGACCACTCCAAGACCGACCCGCTCGAGGTTCTCGCGATCGAGCGCAACCCTCAACTACGTCAAGCTCGGCGGCAACGTCGGGATCATCGGCAACGGCGCCGGCCTGGTCATGTCCACCCTCGACGTCGTCGCGTATGCCGGTGAGGAGTTCACCTCCGCCGACGGCTCGCACCCCAGCCCGGCCAACTTCCTCGACATCGGTGGCGGCGCCAACGCCGAGGTCATGGCCAACGGCCTCGACGTCATCTTCGAGGACCCGCAGGTCAAGGCGGTCTTCGTCAACGTCTTCGGCGGTATCACCGCGTGCGACGCGGTGGCCGACGGCATCGTCAAGGCGTACGACATCCTGGCCAGCCACGGCAAGACGCCCAAGCCCCTGGTCGTGCGCCTGGACGGCAACAACGCCGAGCAGGGACGCGCGATCCTCGACGAGGCGAAGCTCCCATTGCTCGAGCGTGTCGACACCATGGACGGCGCTGCCCGTCGCGTGGCCGAGCTGGCCGCGGCCCAGAACTGATCGCCCCGACGAGGACTAAGGACTAAGGCAGACACATGGCAATCTTCCTCACCAAGGACAGCAAGGTCATCGTCCAGGGCATGACCGGTTCCGAGGGTATGAAGCACACGACCCGCATGATCGCCTCCGGCACCGCCATCGTCGGCGGCGTCAACCCGCGCAAGGCAGGCACGACCGTGGACTTCCCCGGGGGCCAGCAGGTGCCGGTCTTCGGCACCGTTGCGGACGCGATGGCTGCCACCGGCGCCGACGTGTCGGTGATCTTCGTGCCGGCGGCGTTCACGAAGGCCGCAGTCATCGAAGCGGTCGACGCAGGCATCCCGCTCGCGGTCGTCATCACCGAGGGGGTCGCGGTCAAGGACACCGCCGAGTTCTACAACTACGCCAAGGACAAGGGCACCACCCGCCTCATCGGCCCCAACTGCCCCGGCCTGATCAGCCCCGGACAGTCCAACGCGGGCATCATCCCCGCGGACATCTCCGGTCCGGGCCGGATCGGCCTGGTGTCCAAGTCGGGCACCTTGACCTACCAGATGATGTTCGAGCTGCGCGACTACGGCTTCTCGACCGGCGTCGGCATCGGCGGCGACCCGATCATCGGCACCACGCACATCGACTGCCTCAAGGCGTTCGAGGAGGACCCCGACACCGACGCGATCGTCATGATCGGTGAGATCGGTGGCGACGCCGAGGAGCGGGCCGCGGCATACATCGCCGAGCACGTGACCAAGCCGGTGGTCGGCTATGTCGCCGGCTTCACCGCACCCGAGGGCAAGACGATGGGCCACGCCGGCGCGATCGTCTCGGGCTCCTCCGGCACGGCACAGGCCAAGAAGGAGGCCCTCGAGGCCGCCGGCGTCAAGGTCGGCAAGACCCCGTCCGAGACCGCTGCGTTGATGCGCGAGATCATGGCGGGCCTGGCCGGCTGATTCCCGCCCTTCAGGGCGCGTCGGGGATTCCCCGGCGCGCCCTGAGCCGTTTCCGCGGCCGGGCCAGGGACGATAGGCGGGTCATGAGCACCCTGCAGCGCCTTCGCACCGGACTGCGCCTGGACCGTGTCGACGCTCGCCTGCCGGGTCTGCGGTCCGGGCTGGTGGCCGCCACGATCACCTGGTCGGCCGTCGTGCTATGTGTCGCCCTCGGGTGGGGCACCTCGGCGGCGGGCACCGCGGATTTCACCGAGGCCGTCGGCTTCGCCAGCGCCGCCTGGCTGCTCGGCCACGGGTCTGCGGTGACGGCCGGCAGCGCCACCATCTCGCTCACTCCGCTGGGGCTCTGGCTCGGGGCACTGTGGGTGACGCTGCGCACCCTCGAACGCGGCCGCGACAGTGGCCCCGACAGTGGCCCTGCCCAGGACGCCGTCGCCTGGGGACGCTTCTCGGCCGACTTCATCGGCGGGTATGCCGTGGCGATCCTTCTCGCGGCGGTGCTCACCGGGTTGGGGCCGGCGCGTCCCACGATCGTCGGCCTGCTTGTCGCACTCGGCCTGCCGGTCTCGGCGCTCGCGGTGGAACTGGCCCGTGCGCTGGTGCGTGAGGACGACCGGCTGCCGACCCGGCTGGCCGGCATACCCGTCTGGGTCGTGCGTGGTGTGGAGCCCGCGGCGCGGGGCCTGGGTGCCCTCGGAGTCCTGTCAGCCGTCGTCCTGCTCGTCGCCCTGTTGGCGCGGTGGGACGCGGTCACCGGTCTCTATGGGGCGGTCGCACCCGGTCTGGTCGGCGGCCTGCTGCTCACCCTGGGGCAGCTGTTCTTCGTGCCCAACCTCGGCGTCTGGGCGCTGGCGGTGCTGGCCGGCCCGGGGTTCCAGGTGACGGCCGGAGGGCACATCGGGCTCGACGGGTCCCATCCCGGTTTGCTGCCCATGCTCCCCGTCCTGGGCCTGGTCCCGCCCGACGGCGAGTACCCCGGTTGGACGAAGGTCGCGCTGGCCTTGCCGGTGATCGTCGGCCTTCTCGTCGGACGCTGGGCCGACGGGCAGTGGTCCCGGCTGGGTAGCTGGCGGGTCAAGGCGCTCAGTGCGATTGTCGCGGTCGGGTTGCTGGGTGTGGTGACCTGCGTGCTGGCGGCACTGGCCACCGGATCGGCGGGCTCGGGACGACTCGACGCAGTGGGTCCTGCACCTGTCATCACTTCTGCCGCGCTCACCGGGCTCGTCGCGCTGGGGGCGCTGCTGTGGTTCGCGTGGACCGGCTTGACCACGAGGTTCGCGACGGGGCGTGGCTGACGCTCGACCGGGGTGGAATCCCCGTCGTCGCACCGGACCAACCCTCACCGTGGTGTGCCACGATGACTCGGTGACTCTCGGGGCCCCCAGCTCGACGAATGAACTCCAGCCCGCGGTGATGCACCTCGAGCCCCCGATCACCCCACCAGCGCCGGTCGGGCGAGCCCGCGGTCTCGATGTGGCACGCGGGATCATGCTCGTCGGGAGCGTGGCAGTGAATACCTGGTGGGATGGGCCGGCGTGGTTCGAACATGCGCCATGGGCGGGGATCCACCCGGTCGACGTCGTCTTCCCGATCTTCGTCACACTGACCGGTTGCGGGTTGGCCTATGCCTACGGGAAGCGGGTGTTGCTTGCGCCAACTCTGCGACGAATCGTCATTCTTATCGCTGTCGGGATCCTCTATAACGCCCACGTGCAGTGGGCCGTCGACGGCCGGGTGGACTGGGGGACGTTGCGGCTGTTCGGGGTCCTGCAGACCTACGCCGTCGTTGTCTGCATTGTTGCCCTGCTGCACCTGATCATGAAGCAGTGGTGGCAGTGGCTGATCTGGACCGTCGCATTGGCGATTGCAGTGACCGTCGCCCTGCATGCGTTCGCCCAGCGCTGCCCGGGCGGGGTGATGACCCCGACCTGCAATCCCTCCGGCCTGATCGATCCGGCGCTGTTCGGTGCCTCGCACATCTATGACGGCGGGACCTCCGGCTTCGAACCGGAAGGTGTGGTGACGATGATCGGCGCGGTGGTCTCGGCGTCCGCGGGCGCCACGATGGGCCACATCCTGCGGGTGCGCCGCCGGCCGGGCTGGGCGTCCATCGTGCACCTGGTGGGATCTGCGCTGGCCGTCGTGTCGGTACTGGTGCTGACCACCTGGTGGGTCGCGAGCCAGACCCTGACCATGAAACGGCTCTGGACTCCGCCGTTCGCCTTGACCATCGGTGTGCCGGTCGTGGTTGCCCTGCTCGTGCTGCACCTGCTGCTCGACAGCGGCCCATGGTCGAGGTGGGGGGTGTCCAGAGCGATGACCTGGCCACTCGTGGCCCTGGGACGCAACAGCCTGTTGGTCTATTTCGGTTCTCACGTCCTGAGTCTCACGCTGCTCGCCCGACCCACGCTGGGCGCGGGCAGCTACCTCGACACCATCCGAATGGGCGTTGGTGGTTCAGCGACCGAGCCGCTGCCGCTGGCGGCCCTCGCCGTCGCCGTATGGGCCGCAATCGCCGGTGTGCTGCACAGCCAGAAGATCTACCTACGCCCCTGAGGCGACGCGCGAGCAGGTGAGCAATAGTCAAGACCTGTGGAGGGGCGTGTTATGGGACTTGCTGTTCGCCTCCTGGTCCGTGGTCGGGCTGGTCTTGGTCTCGTTCGACGAGAAGCCATTCTTGAACGCGGCGCCGGCGCAGATGAGCGCGACGAGGTGGGTGCGTTGATGGTACGCCACGTGGCTTGGGCGGACTCGATTAGTTTGACGGCTCATCCCAATCGAGGGTGGGCGAAGTGCCCAAGGTTCACTTGCAGCCCTTGGAGGGTGGCAAGGGCCCCGTCCGCACCGACGGTGCCGGACGCAACCACGACTTCCTTGACTGGCTGCACGGCCGTGGCGTGCAGTACAGCGTCGGGTTCACCCTGCCGGAGGTCAGCCCGAGCTGTACGCCCTGATGTGAATCCCCTGTAAGTCTTCGTTGTGGCTGGCCTGGGGCTGGCTGGCAGGGTTGGTGCTGGTCACTCTGAACCGCCCACGGTTTGATGCCGCTCCTGTTTGAGTCCAGGAGGATGAGCACATGCCGAAGGTGATTGAACCCGAGCTGAAGGCTCGAGCTGTGCGTCTGGTGTTGGAGCACCGGGCGGAGTACCCGACGATGACGGCCGCGGTGCTGGCGGTGTCCAGGCAGGTTGGTGTCGGCAAGGAGTCGTTGCGCCGGTGGGTGACGCAGGCCAGCGTGGACGCCGGTGACCGTCCGGGCGTGACCAGCGGCGAGCTGGAGGAGATCCGCCGGCTGAAAGCGGAGAACCGGCGCCTGCGTGAGGACGTCGCGGTGCTGAAGGCCGCGACAAGTTTCTTCGTGGGGGAACTCGACCCCCGCAACCGGTGATCATGGGGTTCATTGACGCCATGAGAGGCCAGGGCCACGCGGTCGAGTCGGTCTGTCGAGTGCTGCGGGAGCAGGGCTGTCAGGTCGCCGCGCGGACCTACCGGGCCTGGCGCGCCGGGCGGCCCTGCGTTCGGACCTTGACCGACGCCGCAGTCGAGGACGTCGTCCGCGCCGCGGCCTGGACGACCGACCATACCGGGCGGCGCCGGTTGGCCCCTGAAGGGCTGTATGGGCGACGGAAGATGACCGCGCTGGTGCGTCGGTCCCTGCCGGACGCTTCGCCAGGCTCGGTCGACCGGGCGATGAGATTCCTTGGCCTGCAAGGGATTCGCCGGGGCAAACCGGCTCGGACCACCATCCCGGCCAAGGACGGACGCCGGGCCGGGGATCTGCTGGACCGGGACTTCACCGCCGATGCCCCGAACCGGACCTGGGTCATGGACTTCACGTACGTCCGGACCTGGGCCGGGTTCGTGTATGTGGCGTTCATCCTCGACGTGTTCGCCCAGAAGATCGTGGCCTGGAACGCCTCGACCAGCAAGGTCGTCGACCTGGTCGATGTCCCCTTGCGGATCGCGCTGTGGCAACGCAACCGCGACGGACACGCTGTCGTGCCTGGCGAACTGATCGGTCACGCCGACGCCGGGTCGCAGGGCGGATTCAACTGGTCGTCGCAACACCTCGTCATGGGAGGTGTTGAATGGCTCGTCGTCAGCAGGCCGCGGATCGGGCGATCAGGCCCAAGCTCCGCTCGCCTGGGCATCCGAAGTTCCCACGCGAAGTGGTCGCGAGGTTCTGGTCCGGTATCGCCGACGGGTTGCTCCCGATCGAGGCCTCGGCTGCGGCCGGGGTGTCGGCGCCGGTGGGGCAGCGTTGGTACCACCACGCTGGCGGGATGCCGCCTTCGGACATTCACAAGCCCCTCTCGGGGCGGTACCTGTCGCTGACCGAGCGGGAGGAGATCGCGATCCTCAAAGCCCAGGACAAGGGGGTGCGGGAGATCGCCCGCGAGCTCGGGCGGGATCCGGGCACCATTTCACGCGAGCTGCGGCGTAACGCTGCGACTCGGGGCGGGAAGCTGGAGTACCGGGCCTCGGTGGCGCAGTGGAAGGCGGACCTGGCCGCGCGGCGCCCGAAGGTCGCCAAGCTGGTGGCCAATTCCCGCTTGCACGCCTACGTCCAAGAACGCCTATCCGGTCAGATCCGCCGCCCGGACGGCATTGTCGTGCCCGGGCCACCGGCGCCGCGGTTCACCGGCAACAACAAGCCTCACCGTCGGGACCGGGCGTGGATGTGGGCGTGGAGCCCGGAGCAGATCTCTGGCCGGCTCAAGCTCGACTTCCCCGATGATGAGTCCATGCGGATCAGCCACGAGGCGATCTACCAGTCGCTGTACATCGAGGGCCGCGGCGCCCTGAGGCGGGAACTGGTCTGGTCGCTGCGCACCGGCCGCGCGCTGCGCGCGCCGCGGAACGCTCCCGCCGAAAGACCTGGGCGCACGTCACGCCCGGGACCCTGATCAGCCAACGACCACCCGAGGTCGCGGACCGGGCCGTGCCTGGGCACTGGGAAGGCGACCTGATGATCGGGCTGGAACGCTCCGCCGTCGGTACCGTCGTCGAGCGCGTCACCAAGTTCACCCTCTTGGTCCACCTACCTCGCGAAGACGGCTGGTTCCCCGGCCACCGAACCAGGAACGGGCCACCGCTGGGAGGGTACGGAGCGGCCGCGATGAAGACGGCCCTGACGAACACGATGTCGACCCTGCCGACCCAGCTGGCCAGGTCGCTGACCTGGGACCGTGGCAAGGAGATGGCCGCACACGCCGCCTTCACCGTCGAGACCGGCATCCCGGTCTTCTTCGCCGACCCCCACTCACCATGGCAGCGAGGCACGAACGAGAACACCAACGGCCTGCTGCGCCAGTACCTGCCCAAAGGCACCGACTTGTCCCGCTGGAACCCCTCCGAGCTCGAAGCCGTGGCCCATGCCCTCAACACCCGCCCCCACAAGACCCTGGGATGGAAAACGCCAACCGAGGCCTTCCACGAGCACCTACTGTTGCTCCAACAAGCCGGTGTTGCATCGACCAGTTGAACCCAATCAGTACACCTCGATCGCGTTCACCGACCACCTCGCCCAAGAGGGCATCAGACCCTCGATCGGGACGGTCGCGGACTGCCTGTTAACCGGCTAATCGGGGTCTACATCACTGCGTCGTGGGCGGCAGGGGTGCTGGTATCGGAGGTGGCCTGGGCGTAGGGATGGGGTGTGAGTGAGGCACAGCTCGTGTTGGAGGGGTCTTCGGGGTCGTGGCGGCTGGCCGGGGCCGACGAGGGGGTACTGGACCTGCCGAACGCGTATCTGGGGTATCTGCAGGATCGGAACTACTCCCCTCGAACGATCCGCACCTACGGGTACGGGCTGCTCGCCTTCGGCCGGTGGCTGGAGCGAACCGGTGTCCGGCTCGAGGAGGTCACCACCGACACCGTCTTGGCGTTCCTCAGCTCCTGCCGACACGAGAGAGTCACCGGCCGCCCAAGCCCGAATGTTCTTGACATGCAGGGCAACCAGGTCGACAGGTTGGCGGCGACGTCGATCAACCTGCGCCTGGCCGCGGTCAGCGGCATGTTCGAGTACCGCAGCATGCGTTCCCCCGAGGCCCCGAACCCGATCCCCAAGGGCAAGCCGTCGGCGTGGTTCGCGCCCGGAGAACGCTCCGGTCTACTGGCGCACACCAAGCGCCGCCCCGCACCCAGGTCGCGGCTGCGGCTGCGCACCGCGCGGCGGCTGCCGCGGGCGTTGACCCGGGCCGAGGTCGCCGCGCTGCTTGGGAGCCTGCGCTGCCGCCGGGACCTGGCGATGGCGGGGCTCATGCTCTACTGCGGGCTGCGCTCGTGCGATGTGCTGGCCCTGGACATCGTCGACGTCGATATCGGCGCCCGCTGGCTGCTCGTACACGGCAAGGGCGGCAAGGACCGGCGGGTGCCCTTCGACATCGACCTCGCCAGCGTCCTGTCGCAGTACCTGCTGACCGAGCGAGGCGAGAGCGTGAGCCCGGCCCTGTTCCTGGTCGCCAAGGGCCCCACCCGCGGGCAGCGACTGTCCCCGGCCGGGCTGCGCACGATCTTCCGCTACCACCGCGGCATCGCCGGTGTCGGCGCTGGCGCCCCACACGCACTGCGGCACACCTTCGGGACCGCGCTGGCCGAGGCCGGGGTCCAACCTGGCCGTCATGCAGGCCCTACTCGGACACGCCCACGTCGACACCACCACCCGCTACATCCACCTGGCCCCGACCCACGTGAAGGCTCAATACGATGCCGCTCGTACCCGTCAACGCGACACCAACCACTGAACCGCGCACCGAGTCCCCGGCGCAGGTGCTGGCCGCCTACCACGCCCACCAAGGCATGACCGGGCGAGGCAACAGCGCCTTCACCACCGCCGCCCACTCGTTCCTGCGACGCTGGCCGGCTGTGCAGGCCTGGGCCCAGGAGCCGCTGCGTGTCCAACTCGCCGCGAACACCGCCACCCACCCGTTCATCACCTTCCTGCTCGTCACCGGCCGGCTCCACCCGGGCTGGGACTACCTGGTCCACCGCAAGTTCTCCTCACTGTGAGGTTCCCCCCGAAGTGTGGAGGCATCGACAATGAGGATTGAGATGTCTACGAGAAGAGCGAAGTACGACCGGGAGTTCCGTGAGGGAGCGGTCCGGATCGTCGAAGAGACCAAGAAGCCGATCGCGGCGGTGGCTCGCGACTTGGGCGTCAACGAGGGCACGTTGGGCAACTGGGTCCAACGTGCCCGGGCTGAACGCGAGGGTCGTGGCGAGTTGTCCCAAGGCGACTACGAGGAGCTGAAGGCGCTGCGTGCCGAGGTGGCCGAGTTACGGATGGAACGTGATGTCCTCAAGCGATCTGTGGTCCTGTGGGTGAAGGAGGCGACGAAGTGAGCGTGGCACGCTTCATCGCCGACCAGAGGACCAAGTACGCCGTGCCCGTGGTGTTCACGTGTGCCCTGCTGGGGATCTCGCTGTCGTGGTTCTACAAGTGGATCGAGCGGGCCGCACGGCCCGACGCGGAGCGTGGGTTGTTCACCACTCGGGCTGCACGTCGGGACGTGCTCGACCGTGCCGTGAAGGGAATGTTCATCACGAAGCGGGGGCTACACGGCTCGCCGCGTCTGGTGGTCGATCTGCGCGCGCAGGGGTGGATCGTGAGCGAGAAGGCGGTCGCTGCCTCGATGCGGCGTCAGGGGTTGATCGCGCGGAAAGTCAAGCGCCGCAACGGGTTAACGGTGCAGGACAAGACCAGGGCCCCGTTCCCGGACCTGATCGGGCGGAACTTCACCGCGGACGCCCCTAACCGGAAATGGGTCGGTGACATGACTGAAATCCCCACCGCGGCAGGCAAGTTGTACCTGGCCACCGTGATCGACCTGTTCAGCCGGCGACTGATCGGGGCTGCGACCTCGCTACACCCGGACGCCGACCTGGCCAAAGCGGCCTTGACGATGGCCGTCACCGTCCGCGGTGGCGTCGAAGCGATCCGGCGCGACCGTGACCACGAGAAGGTCATCTTCCACAGCGACCGTGGCAGCACCTACACCGCGCACGCCTACACGACCTTGGCCAAGGACACCTACGGGATCCGGCAATCCATGGGCCGGGTCGGCTCGTGCTTCGACAACAGCGCGGCGGAGGCGTTCTTCTCATCCCTCGAATGGGAAGTGCTCTCACGTCATCAGTTCGAGGACACCACCCAAGCAGCCGCCGCTGTGATGGACTGGTGCTGGAACTTCTACAACACCGAGCGACGCCACAGCGCCGCCGACATGATGTCACCCATCGACTACGAGACCACGGCCCTCACCCCGAGAGCCGCGTAAAGCAAGCCCTCCACGATTTGGGGGGAACCCCAGTTCAGCACCGCGCGCTCCTGGGCGGTGTCGTAGCGGTAGTAGAAGCCGTACTTGCGGACCAGGTGGTTGTTCTTGGACTCGATCGTGGCCTGGTCGCTCTTCTTGTACGGCCTGGACCGGGTGAAGTAGATCCCCTGCCCGGCAGCCCAGTCTACGACGGGATGGTTGATGAACTCATTGGGTTCAACTGGTCGATGCAACACCGGCTTGTTGGAGCAACAGTAGGTGCTCGTGGAAGGCCTCGGTTGGCGTTTTCCATCCCAGGGTCTTGTGGGGGCGGGTGTTGAGGGCATGGGCCACGGCTTCGAGCTCGGAGGGGTTCCAGCGGGACAAGTCGGTGCCTTTGGGCAGGTACTGGCGCAGCAGGCCGTTGGTGTTCTCGTTCGTGCCTCGCTGCCATGGTGAGTGGGGGTCGGCGAAGAAGACCGGGATGCCGGTCTCGACGGTGAAGGCGGCGTGTGCGGCCATCTCCTTGCCACGGTCCCAGGTCAGCGACCTGGCCAGCTGGGTCGGCAGGGTCGACATCGTGTTCGTCAGGGCCGTCTTCATCGCGGCCGCTCCGTACCCTCCCAGCGGTGGCCCGTTCCTGGTTCGGTGGCCGGGGAACCAGCCGTCTTCGCGAGGTAGGTGGACCAAGAGGGTGAACTTGGTGACGCGCTCGACGACGGTACCGACGGCGGAGCGTTCCAGCCCGATCATCAGGTCGCCTTCCCAGTGCCCAGGCACGGCCCGGTCCTCGACCTCGGGTGGTCGTTGGCTGATCAGGGTCCCGGGCGTGACGTGCGCCCAGGTCTTTCGGCGGGAGCGTTCCCGCGGCGCGCGCAGCGCGCGGCCGGTGCGCAGCGACCAGACCAGTTCCCGCCTCAGGGCGCCGCGGCCCTCGATGTACAGCGACTGATAGATCGCCTCGTGGCTGATCCGCATGGACTCATCATCGGGGAAGTCGAGCTTGAGCCGGCCAGAGATCTGCTCCGGGCTCCACGCCCACATCCACGCCCGGTCCCGACGGTGAGGCTTGTTGTTGCCGGTGAACCGCGGCGCCGGTGGCCCGGGCACGACAATGCCGTCCGGGCGGCGGATCTGACCGGATAGGCGTTCTTGGACGTAGGCGTGCAAGCGGAATTGGCCACCAGCTTGGCGACCTTCGGGCGCCGCGCGGCCAGGTCCGCCTTCCACTGCGCCACCGAGGCCCGGTACTCCAGCTTCCCGCCCCGAGTCGCAGCGTTACGCCGCAGCTCGCGTGAAATGGTGCCCGGATCCCGCCCGAGCTCGCGGGCGATCTCCCGCACCCCTTGTCCTGGGCTTTGAGGATCGCGATCTCCTCCCGCTCGGTCAGCGACAGGTACCGCCCCGAGAGGGGCTTGTGAATGTCCGAAGGCGGCATCCCGCCAGCGTGGTGGTACCAACGCTGCCCCACCGGCGCCGACACCCCGGCCGCAGCCGAGGCCTCGATCGGGAGCAACCCGTCGGCGATACCGGACCAGAACCTCGCGACCACTTCGCGTGGGAACTTCGGATGCCCAGGCGAGCGGAGCTTGGGCCTGATCGCCCGATCCGCGGCCTGCTGACGACGAGCCATTCAACACCTACCATGACGAGGTGTTGCGACGACCAGTTGAATCCGCCCTCACTGCCGTTGTCGGAGTGGACGCCCAGGACCGCGAACGGGAATGCCAGGCGCAGCTGGTCCAGCCCGGCACTGACGATGCGCTCTCCTTTGGAGCGCACCGTGATTGCTTCGGTCCAGCCGGTAGCGATGTCGGTGGCGTTCAACGTGTAGGCGAAGTGGCCGTTGTTGTCGCCGCCGTCGTGGGAGACCAGGGCAGGGTCAAGCCGTGGAAGCAACTTGGCTGGTCAGGAGGCGTTCGTAGGCTTCGCGTGGGGTGAGCCAGTTCAGGCACTTCATGGGCATCTCGTTGAGTTCTTCGGCGATGGCGTTCAGGTAGGGCTGGTGGTCGGTGATGTCGGTGCCCTTGGGCAGGTAGCGGCGGATCCGCCGGTTGGTGTTCTCGTTGGTACCGCGTTGCCAGGGCGAGCGCGGGTCGGCGAAGTACACCTCGATGCCAGTGGCTTTCGCTAGGTGGGCGTGGCGGGCCATTTCGGTGCCCTGGTCCCAGGTGAGGGTCTTACGGAACAACGCCGGCAGCACACTGGTGTGCTGGATCAGGGCATCGGCGACGCCGGTGCTGTCTTTGCCCAGCGGCAGCCCGAGGATTGCGGTGAACCGGGTGGTCCGCTCCACCAACGTGGCTGCGGCGGTCTTGCCGGCCCGGCCGATGATCAAGTCACCCTCCCAATGCCCAGGGACTTTCCGGTCGGTCACCTCGGCCGGCCGGTCATGGATCGAACGCATCCCCACGATCGGGCCAGTCTTACGCTCGCCCACCGGTTTACGTGGCCTTCGACGGACACGTTTGGACTCCAACATGATCCCGTGCCGGGCCAACTCTCCCTTGGGCAGCGCATAGATGTAGGCGTACACCGCTTCACGACTCACCCGCTCACCATGCGCCCTCGGCGCCCCGAGCGCCACCGGCAATCCCGGATCAGCGGCCTCGGCCGCCAACCGCCCCGCGATCGCCTTCGGAGACCGGCCCCGCTTCAGGTCCGCGCGCACCCGCGCGGTCAACACCTCGCTAGCGGCGACCTTGCCCAACTGCGGGCGGGCCCGACGCCGCTGAGCCTGGCAGTCGGCGTGCACCAACCGATACCCGCGGGTCTTGGTCGAGTTGCGACGTACCTCTCGCGAGACCACCGACTTGTCCCGACCCAGGTGTGCCGCGATCGCGGTGATCGACCACCCCGCCTTCAACCCCGTCGAGATCTCCACCCGATCAGCCACCGTCACCATCCGCCGCGTCCCAGCCACGAACCGACCCTCCCAGCCGCCCACCGACAGGACCCGTCAGACCCGCCGTTGCTACGACGCTATGACCCCGCCCAGGTCGATCTCGATGAACCCGGGTGCGGTGTCGTCCCATTCGTGCCAGGTCTTCATGGGGATGCTGGACTTGAGCAAGGTGCCCGGTTTGGTCATCGACCGGCCCTTCCCGGCGACCAGACCGATCTTGCAGGGCCGCAGGCGTCGGTCGATCGTGGCTGCCGACATCGATGCCAGCGCCACCGCCAGCTCTTGTGTCAGGTCTAGTTCACCGTGTCGCAGCAGGGACGGGACCAGGTCCGGCAGCGCCGGGGCTAGCACTTTCCCGGCGGGCCCGCCCAGCACGGCCCAGCACTTGACCAGCGCCTCGATGCTCTCAGGCGGATAGGTGTACCGGGGCGCGCGAGCCGCCCGCGCCGGGGGCTCATGCCCTGACAGTGCAGTCCGCAACGCCTTCCGTGCATGGTCGCGATGCCACCCCGTGGCCAGCGTGAGCGCATCCAGGACGGCGCCCTTCTCGCTCTTGGTCCCCTTGCGGTATCTCTCCACCTGGGCCTTGGTCACCTGCCGCCGAACAGCCAACGTGAGCTCCATCCTCGAAGGGTCCACGCGGGCACCTTCGGATGAGGCAACGAACGCCCTACGCGGGCATCTTGGATGAGTCAACTCGGATGGTTGCCTAGGAGCCGGGAGCGTGCCATAATCGTGGCGGTGCCCTGACGGGGCGCCCGCGCAACAACGCAGAGTGCCCATTGAGACCCAGGAAAGCCAAGCCAGTGCGTCTGATAACCTCAGGTTACGTAAGGCCCACGCCTGACTCAAGCACAAGAAGATCAACATAGGAGTAATGGATGTCAATGAATCTCCGTCGAGTGGCGACAGCTGCAGTCGCGGCGGGCGCAATGGCTGTGGGGGTGGCAGGAACGGCGTTCGCGTCCGACGATGCTCCCTCGATTGAAGTCGACGCCCCTGTGGTTGTGAGCCCCGTCGCCGGTCCGACTGTTTACCGAATTGCGGATCGAGACCGAATCGGCACCGCTATCGAGGCTATGCAGACACGATGCTGGGGTCCAGATGCCGCTAACAACCAGGAAGCTGGCGCCTCGGGCACGATCGTGCTGGCGAGCAGCGAGAATTTCGCCGACGCTCTAGCGGCAGGGCCCTTGGCTGATGTCGCCAATGCGCCCATCTTGACTACGCCGAATGGTGACAGTCTCGAGCCGAGAGTTAAGGCCGCGATTGCGGCTGCGCACGCGGGCACGTTCGGCAAGGCTCGTTGTGGCACCAAAGCCAATCGAGTCACGATCGTTTCCGGTGAAGGTGTTCTGCGAGCTGGGATCGTTGAAGAGTTGAACCTGATGGGCCTTAGGGTAGATCGTTATAGCGGTGCAAACCGGTACCAGACCTCTGCTGTGATTGCGGCGGCAGTTTGGAACCATCCTGGTTTCCAGGGTAATCGCAACGCTGGCCTTGACCTATTCTTTGCGGATGGCGACGACTTCCCGGACGCTTTGACTTCAGGGGCTGCCGCAGCTGAGCACAATGGCGTCGTCCTTCTGACGATGGGGGCACGCGGGGTCGACACTTCTGCGGCTCTGCTTGCTTCGTTGAACGGTCCTTACTCGGGGACCAGCGCTTCTGCCCACCGAGAGATTTGGGCTGTCGGTGGTAACGCCGCAAAGGCCCTCGCCAACGGTTTTGGCACGCCCGCCAACCCCATTGAGCCGAGCAACACCGTCGTGGGAGCAGATCGCTACGCGACCGCGGCCATGCTGGCGGGTAAAGTCTTCGGGAATCCGAAGGATTTCGTGGTTGCGTCTGGTGAGAATTACCCGGATGGTGTCGTCGCTGGCGCTTATGCCGCCAACTTGGATGCACCTCTCCTCCTCACTACCAACGGCGCGGTTCCTACCTCGACCGCAGATTACCTGAAGGCCAAGGTTGACAATCGCGAGCGCGTGTTTGTGTTTGGCGGACCTTCTTCAGTGAGTGTGCAGGTCAGCCAGGATATTGCTACCTACTTCAATTACTGAGATTCTCATGGGTTAGGCTGTAGCACTCCCGCTCGCCGACTCTCGCAGCGGTAACAAGGGAGGCGCATAAATAGAAAGTCAACTGGTGGTGGCTTCCTCCAAAACTATCGGAGGAAGTCACCACCGTGTCATGTAGAGGGTTCTTCAATCCGTACAGAGAAGGGGGGCACTTTGACCCCGCGCGATAAGCGAGTTCGCGATCCACTTCGGATACTCCTGCTAGCTGACGCTGCGAGCCCAATTGTGGGAAAATGGGTGTCACATTGTTTGAATATGCATTATGAGACACATATAATGTCTTTGAATACGGACATCCAGAATGTGAATGGCGCAGTGATCCATCCACTTCGGGCTTCTAAAGCAAGTTCAGCCAAAAGAGATTACCTGCGCGCACTGCCTCGCGTCTGGCGCGAGGTTAGGCGCATCCGGCCTGACATCCTCCACGTACATTATGGCGGGGGATACGGGCTGCTAGGTTCGTTGGTGCCCGCCAGAAGAAGAGTCCTTTCACTGTGGGGAAGCGACGTCTTGGTCGCACCAAGGAAGTCCGCCTTCCGTTCGCTCCTCCTGCGATGGATGATAAGCCGCAGTGACGCGGTCTGTGTGAATAGTCTCCATCTTGCCGAAGCCGCGTCGCTCTACACTTCGAGGAGCGTCAACGTTACATATTTTGGAGTGAGCCCTGAGTTCTTTTGCGATCACGGCGGCGAGCGCCCCGTTGGAAGCCCTCTACGTATCGTGATGGTGAAGAACCTCGATGAGAATTCCGGCATTACGACGCTACTGTCGGCGATCCAGGCGGCAGCGAAAGCGGGCATTGACCTGCATCTGAAGGCTGTTGGGCGCGACTCCAACGGGTGGGCCCGTTCGATGGCTGCAAGTCTAGGGGTTGCGAACTCCGTCGAGTTCGTTGAGTTCCTGCGAGAGTCTGAATTGTCGCGAGTGTTTAGCCAGTCTGATGTCTATGTTCAACCTACCAGGTACACAGAAGGGTTTGGCCTTGCGGTTGCTGAAGCTCAGGCAGCGGGTCTGCCGGCCGTGGTGAGTTCCGTTGGGGGGCTGATCGAGGCGGTGGACCTGGTCGGCGGTTCAGTTGTTCCTCCGGGCGACCCGGTTTCCCTTTCTCAAGCACTCATTTCGTACGCCGCAGACATGTCGCTGCTTGTCGGGGCGCGTGAATCGGCCCGCCGACACGCGAAGAAGTACGCGTGGGAAGTGGTGGCACCGGCAATGGACGAGGTCTACCGTCGCCTCCATGAAGGCTGTGGTTCACGAGGCGGGCAGCGTAGGTGAGCGCTCCTCTTGCCTATCCGGGGAATGGTTGTGGGTCGTCGCATGGGGTTCGCTGCTCGCACTTGCTGTGGGTGCTCCGCAAGGCCCAGGGAGGCTCATAGTGACCGACTTCGTCCCCTTTGCGCTTCCCGACGTGGGCGACCGCGAGATCGACGCCGTCGTCGAGGCCATGCGCTCCGGGTGGTTGACCACCGGGCCCAACGCTGCGGCATTCGAGCGGGAGTTCGTCGACGACCTCATCGGCAGTTCCGGCACGCCCGAGTCGAACGGTTCGGTGGCTGCGCTCGCGGTGAACTCGGCGACGGCCGGGCTGCATCTGGCGCTGGAGGCCATCGGCGTCGGTCCCGGCGACGAGGTCATCGTGCCGACCTGGACCTTCACCGCCACCGCAGAGGTGGTCCGCTACCTGGGCGCCACTCCGGTCATCGTCGATGTCGACCCCGCCACACTCAATATCGACCTGGCTGCAGCGGAGGCTGCGGTGACCGATCGGACTGCGGCGATCATGCCGGTCCACTTTGCGGGTCTGCCGGTGGACCGCGCAGCGCTGGCAGCCTTCGCCGAACGGCATGGGGTTGCCGTCGTCGAGGACGCCGCACACGCCCACCCGGTGCACTCGGACGGCATACCGGTGGGTTTGGGGGCCAGTCGCGCGGTGGTGTTCAGCTTCTACGCGACGAAGACGATGACGACCGGCGAGGGCGGCATGGTCGTGTCGGCGGATCCGGCGCTCATCGACCGGATGAAGACGATGCGCCTGCACGGCATCAGCCGGGACGTCTTCGACCGCTACACCTCGACCGCACCGAGCTGGCACTACGAGGTCGTGGCTCCGGGGTTCAAGGACAACATGACCGACGTCGCCGCAGCCATGGGCCGGGTCCAGCTGACCCGCTCGGACGCGATGCGCGAGGCGCGCACCGCCATCGCGGCCCGCTACGACGAGGCCTTTGCCGACCTGCCGGTGCGCTTGCCGGCCCGCCCGAGCACGCGGGATACCACCCACGCGTGGCACCTCTACGTCGTGCGGCTCACCGACGGCACGCCGGTGGACCGTAACACCTTCATCGAACGCATGGCCCAGGAGGGCGTGGGCTGCAGTGTCCACTTCATTCCGCTGCATCACCACACCTACTGGCGGGAGCTACGCGGTGCCGATGCCCCGTCGCTGCCGGTCGCAGACCACGAGTTCGCGCGGGCCGTCTCCCTGCCGATCTTCTCCTCGATGACCCCAGTGCAGGTCGACAAGGTCATCGAAGCAGTCCGATCCGTCCTGCAGTGAAGAGCCAGTCATGACCGTCACCGAGCAGTCGGGGGACCAGCTCAAGCGCGCCGTCGACGTTGTCGTGTCGGGGACACTCCTGCTCGCGCTCTCGCCGGTCATCGCTGTGGTGGCTATCGCCGTGGCCGCTGAACGCACCGGACCGATCCTCTTCACCCAGGAGCGAATCGGTTTGCACGGCAAGCCGTTTCGAATCCACAAGTTCCGATCCATGCGAGCTAGCAGCGGTGGCCCCGAGGTCACCACCGCAGGCGATGCTCGGGTGACCCGAGTCGGGGCCCTGTTGCGCACGTCGAAACTCGACGAGTTACCGCAGCTTTTCGACGTGCTGGTGGGCGCCATGAGCCTGGTCGGGCCGCGTCCCGAGGTGGCCCGTTACGTCGAGCTGTGGCCCGAGAGCGAGCGCGAGCTCATCCTGTCGGTCCGGCCCGGGATCACGGACCCGGCCAGCATCGCGTTCCGTAACGAGTCGGAACTCCTCGCGCAGGCGTCGGACCCGGAGCGCTATTACCGTGAGGTGCTCCTGCCGCAGAAGGTCGCCATGTATGCCGATTATGTCCGGACGCGCTCGCTGTTGGGGGACCTGCGTGTGCTGATCGCAACAGCGTGGGCGGTCGTAGCTCGGGGGTGACCTCGGGTGCCTCGGGTAAAGTAAGTAGGCGGTGCGCGGTGCCACCGGCCCGCCGATGACCACCCGGACCGCATCATCGTCGGCCGGGAACGACGTGACGTGAGGACTGGCAAACAAGTGAAGGTGACGGTCGTCGGCCTCGGCAAGATCGGGCTTCCGCTCGCAGTGCAATTCGCGCGGTCCGGGGTCGAGGTGATCGGCGCCGACACCAATCCGGCGGTGGTCGACCTCGTCAACGCAGGCAAGGAACCCTTCCCCGGCGAGGCGCACCTGCAGGAATACCTCGCAGACGTCGTCTCCGTCGGCACACTCACTGCGACGATCGACACCACTGCCGCTGTCGCTCAGTCGCAGGTCGTGGTGGTCGTCGTCCCGCTCTTCGTCGACGCTGACGCCAAGCCCGATTTCGGGTGGATGGACAGCGCGACCGAAGCGATCGGCCGGGGCTTGCGCGCCGAGAACCACACCCTGGTCTGCTACGAGACCACCTTGCCGGTCGGCACCACCCGCACCCGGTGGAAGCCCACGCTCGAGCAGGTGTCGGGACTGGTCGCCGGGCGCGACTTCCACCTCGTCTTCTCCCCGGAGCGAGTCCTCACCGGCCGGGTCTTCGCCGACCTCCGTCGCTACCCCAAGCTCATCGGCGGCCTCGACGCGGCGGGTGCCGACCGGGCCCGGGCCTTCTACGAGCAGGTGCTGCAATTCGACGAGCGCCCCGATCTGGAGCGCGGCAACGGGGTCTGGGACCTGGGCAGTGCCGAAGCCGCCGAGATGGCGAAGCTGGCCGAGACCACCTACCGCGACGTCAACATCGGCCTGGCCAACCAGTTCGCGCGCTTCGCCGCGGCCAACGGCATCGACGTGCACCAGGTCATCGAAGCGTCCAACTCCCAGCCCTACTCCCACATTCACCTGCCCGGGATGTCGGTGGGCGGGCACTGCATCCCGGTCTACCCGCGGCTCTACCTCTGGAACGACCCGCAGGCCACCGTCGTCCGCGCCGCGCGGGCCGCGAATGCCGACATGCCGGCATACACGGTCGGCCTGGCCGCCGAGCTGGCCGGGGGTTTGGCGGGCAAGCGGGTGGCGGTGCTCGGTGCCAGCTACCGGGGCGGGGTCAAGGAGACCGCGTTCTCGGGCGTCTTCCCCGCCGTCGCCGAGGTGACCCGACTCGGTGGGGTCGCCCTCGTGCACGACCCGATGTATACCGACGCCGAGCTCGAGAAGCTGGGCTTCACGGCATACCATCTCGGGGACCCGGTCGACATCGTCCTCGTCCACACCAATCACGCCGACTACGCCGACACGACGGCCGCCGACTTCCCCGGAGTGTCGGTGCTCGTCGACGGCCGTTCGATCATGACCGAGGGCGGCTTCCCTGGCGTCGCAGTGCGGGTGGTCGGCAAGCCGGCACCGGAGGGGAACTGACATGACGGTGCGGGTCATCGACACCGCCGACGTCTCCCCGGAGGCATCGCTCGGCGACGGCAGCTCGATCTGGCACCTCGCTCAGGTGCGCGAGGGCGCGGTCCTGGGCGAGAACTGCATCGTCGGACGCGGTGCCTACATCGGCACCGGCGTCGTCATGGGGCGCAACTGCAAAGTGCAGAACTACGCCCTGGTCTACGAACCGGCGCGCCTGGAGGACGGCGTCTTCGTCGGGCCGGCCGCCGTGTTCACCAACGACCACTACCCGCGCTCGGTGGCTCCGGATGGGTCGCTCAAGCGGGGCGACGACTGGGAAGCCGTGGGCGTGACCTGTCGCGAAGGAGCGTCGATCGGCGCCCGCGCTGTCTGCGTCGCACCGGTGACGATCGGTCGATGGGCCCTGGTCGCCGCCGGCTCGGTCGTCATCAAGGACGTGCCCGACTTCGCCCTCGTCGCCGGTGTGCCTGCGCGACGGATCGGATGGGTCGGACGCGCCGGCGTGCCGCTGGAGCCCGGACCGGACGGCACCTGGACCTGCCCGCAGACCGGCGCCACCTATACAGAATCAGATGGTCAACTGATGGAGCACGCTCATGGCTGAGTTCATCCCGCCCGCCCGCCCGCTTGTCGGGGACGAAGAGATCGAAGCGGTGACCCGCGTCATCCGGTCCGGCATGCTCGCCCAAGGCCCTGAGGTCAAGGCCTTCGAGGAGGAGTTCGCGGCCCACTTCGGGCTCGGCCGGGCCTGCGTGGCGGTCAACTCCGGCACCTCCGGACTCCACCTGGGTCTGCTGTCCAGCGGCGTCACAGCCGGTGACGAGGTCATCGTGCCCTCGTTCACCTTCGCTGCGACGGCCAACTCCGTGGCTCTCACCGGTTCCACGCCGGTCTTCGCCGACATCGAGCCGGACACCTTCTGTCTCGACCCGGCATCGGTCGAGGCGGCGATCACCGAGCGCACCGTCGGCATCATGCCGGTCCACCTCTACGGCCACCCGGCCTCGATGGGGCCGCTGCGCGAGCTCGCCGACCGGCGCGGCCTCAAGCTCTTCGAGGACGCCGCCCAGGCCCACGGCGCGTCCCTCGACGGCACTCCCGTCGGAGCGTTCGGCCAGTTCGCGATGTTCTCGCTCTACCCCACGAAGAACATGACCTCTGGCGAGGGCGGCATGGTCTCGGTGGCCGACGCTCACACCGAGCGGATGATGCGGCTCTACCGCAACCAGGGCATGGAGCGCCAATACGAAAACGAGGTTGTCGGCTTCAACACCCGGATGACCGATATCCACGCGGCGATCGGTCGCGCCCAGCTGCTCAAGGTCGACGCCTGGACGGCCACCCGGCAGGCCAACGCGGCCTTCCTGTCGGCCAACCTGCAGGGCGTCACGCCCCCGCCGGTGCGTGCCGGCGCCGTGCACGTCTACCACCAGTACACGATCCGGGTGCCCCAGGACCGCGACGGCCTCGCAAAGGCGCTGCGCGA
This sequence comes from Actinomycetales bacterium, assembly GCA_016710385.1. Classification (GTDB taxonomy): domain Bacteria; phylum Actinomycetota; class Actinomycetes; order Actinomycetales; family Dermatophilaceae; genus Phosphoribacter; species Phosphoribacter freyrii. The sequence goes on along the minus strand of JADJVX010000005.1, from coordinate 51,948 downwards.
GGAGTATGCCGTGGGGTCGGGGATGTTCTACCCCGTGCCCAACCACCGGTTGGCCCCGTTCGGGCATGACTTCGACCTGCCCCAGACCGAGCAGGCGGCGAAGGAGTGCTTGTCGCTGCCGGTGCACCCGTCGCTGACCCAGGCCGACCTGGAGCGGATCGTCACGGCGGTCAACGCGCTGGCCAAGGCTGGTGCTTGATGGCCATCTTGCGGGCCGGCCTGGTCGGGCTGGGCATGATGGGCCGACACCACGCCCGGGTGCTAGGGTCCCTCGAAGGTGTCGAACTCGTCGCGGTCGCCGACCCGGGCGGTGACGTCCACGGCGCCGCTGGCGGACGTGAGGTGCTGCGCACCGTGGAGGAGCTCGTCGCGAAGGGCGTGGACTACTGCGTCGTCGCGGCCCCCACGGGGCTGCACGAAGAGATCGGCCTCGTGCTGGCCGAGGCGGGCGTGCACACCATGCTCGAGAAGCCACTGGCCTCGGATGTCGCCGGCGCTCGGCGCCTTGCCGAGGCGTTTGGCAGCCGCGGGCTCGTCGGAGCTGTCGGCCACATCGAGCGCTACAACCCCTCGCTGCAGCGGGCCCGGGCCATGATCGCCGACGGTCATCTGGGGACGATCCTGCAGATCGTCACTCGGCGCCAGGGCCCGTTCCCGGGGCGGATCGCTGACGTGGGGGTGGTCAAGGACCTCGCCACCCACGACATCGACCTCACATCGTGGGTCGCGCAGCGCCCGTTCGAGCTGGTTGCTGCCCAGGCGGCATACCGAAGCGGTCGTGCCCACGAAGACCTCATTGCTATCACCGGGCGCCTGGAAGGTGGCACGGTGACGTCGCACCTGGTCAACTGGCTCTCGCCGATGAAGGAACGGGTCACCGTCATCACTGGAGAGCACGGCGCGTTCGTGTGTGACACGTTGACTGCCGACCTCACCTACTACGCCAACGGGACGACCGCACGGGCCTGGGACGAGGTGGCGAACTTCCGCGGGGTCTCGGAGGGTGATGTGGTGCGTTACGCCATCGCCAAGCCGGAACCTCTGCGCACCGAGCACGAGGCATTCCGTAACGCGGTCCAGGGCAAGGAATCTGACATCGTCACCCTCGAGCAGGGGGTGCGGATCGTCGAGGTTGCCGAAGCCGTGCTCGAGGCTGCGGCCTCCGGCCAGGTCGTCCGACTCTCGGCCTGAGCCTAAGCGGATCTCGGCTCTCGGTTACCGGCGTCGGGTCCAGGGTCGACTCAGGCGGCGCCTCGGCCGGGCCGCAGCATCGAGGATATCGGTGAGCTGCGCGGCAGCCGACGAGCGCGAGTAGCGGGTGGTGACGATCTCGCGACCGGCCGCGCCCCAGGCGCGACGTTGTTCATCGCTGGCGTGCGCGACGTCGGCGAGGCACTGTCCGAGCTCGGAGAACGACCCCAGCCGTCCGGCTTCGCCGTCGGTGACCACGGCCCTCAGCCCGTCAGCGCAGTTGCTCACCAGTGGTAGGCCGGCGGCGAAGTAGTCGAACACCTTGTTCGGGGAGAGCCCCTGGGAGAGCAGGTCCCACGGGGCAAGCACATGGATGCCGATATCGCAGGCGGCCAGGAGCTGGACAAGCTCGGACCTCGGCACGGGAGAACGGAACTCGACGTTCGTGAGCCCCTCGCGGCGAGACCGATCAAGGAGCGCTTCCCGCTCGGCCCCAGCACCGATGAGCACGAAATTGACCTCGGGCAGCTTTGCGGCCGCGTCGAGCACCTGACCCAGCCCATTCGCAGGGCCGTGCGCGCCGGCATACACGGCCGTGATCCCCGTGATGCCGAGTTGCTTGCGCAGGGCTTCGCGTTCGGTCGCGCTCGGGAGGTCGGCGACCTCGGTGCCATTGGGCACGACGTGGACCTTGTCGGCCGGCACGCCGAGCGCGGCGAAATGCTCCTCCCATCCCTGAGTCACGACGACCAACTGAGCGGCCCGGTGGTAGAGGAACCGCTCGAGCCACTGCAGCACCCGGTGGATGGTGCTTCCGCGGCGCAGGTTGCCCGACGCCACGATCGACTCGGGCCACAGGTCGCGGATCTCCACGACGAGGGGCACCCGGCGCACGAGTGAGACGAGGTAGCCTGCGACCGGTGCCAACAGGTGCGGCGAGGAGGCGAAGACCAAGCCCAGGCGCTTGGTCATCAGCCCGATGCGCGCCGCTCGGGCCCCGAACACGACCCATCCCCACATCCGCTTGGGTCCATTGCCCTGGTATGCCGGGACGTCCACCAGTCGGAACAGCGGGTCCGTCGTGGTGAAGACTGCTTGCGAGTAGTGGTCCCGACTTGCCGAGACGATGACCGGATCCCAGCCCTGGACCCGGCTGAAGAGTTCGGCGTTGCGGGTCAGGCCCCATTGGGTCCGCGGCATCGCGAACTGGTTGATGACGAGAACGACCGGCCATCCCGACCTGGCCATGACGGCACCGGGTCCCGCGGCAACCACTAGACCTTCACCCTGGCCGCGGCGCCATGCTTGGCCGGGGACACCGCGAGGACCCCTGCGAGGGAGGCCCCAGCTGCGGTCACCGCCCGAGCAGCGGCGACCAGGCCGCCCGCCGAGTCAGCCCCGAGTCGTGCGGTGAGCAGCACGGGCCCTTCGACGGCCGGGGCGCCGTTGGCCGGGCTGCTCGTAGGCGGCAGGAAGCGCAGCGTCGTGCCGGCTCCCGCGGCAGCGCGCAGACGTTCCATCTCGGCGTCGGTGTAAGCCGGCCCGGCAGGCATCAGGTTGACGGTGCCTTGGGCGCCCAGGCGTGAGATCAGCGCAGCGACGGGCCATCCCATGGAGGTGCTGTCATAGGTAGCGGCCAGGCTGCCCGAGCCGAGCACCGTGTCAACGTCCTCGGGGTAGCGCAAGGTGCGGTTTCGCAACGCGAGGATCCCGAGCAAGGCCGCTGCGATAGCGCCGAAGGCCAAGGCGAACATGATGATGGTCGAGGTGACCGAGTTGGACGACGAGACGACCTTCACCGTGGGCTCGGCCGGTTGCCGTGTCGCAGCCTGTTCCAAGATGGCCCGGTCCGACTGCAGGTCGGCGAGCCGACCCAACACCGAGACGGTTGCGGCGTCTTGGGACGCGCTCCCGTTGGGACCCAATCCCGCCATGATGGTGGAGATAGCGGCATCGAGCGTCTTGAGGCCCAGCGCAGCCTGAGCCTTCACATAATCGGAGTGCACCCTGACGAGCTCGCCGGCATACGCCCTGGCCGCTGTCTCGGCCTGGGTTGCCGAACCGGCAGTCACCCGCAAAGTGACGGAGGAGTTGTCGGTCGCGGTGGTCGTCACGACGGCCGACCCGGCAACGGCATCCCCGAGGCGACGCGTGGTCTCGTCAGAGGTCAGTGAGGCGACGAGCGAGTCCAGGGGGAGTTTGACGTCCACGACCCGTCCCAGGACGTTCATTGCCGCAAGCGTCGGGACCGGCACCCGGGTCTCTGCGGTGGCCGCATTGCCCTTTTGGCCCATGGAAAGCGCCAGAAGCGACCCGATCACCATGGCGGCCACCACGACCCACCAGCGTCGCAGGATCGCAGACGCCACACGTCGGAGGTCGTTCGATGCGTTCGTGTTCATGGAAGGTGCTCCTCTACGGCCAGACGGGGATGCAGGTGCTGAGGGGGACAGGACGGGGAGGTTCGTCGTGGAGAGCCGATACCGCATGGGCCACAGGCTCACCAGGCAGACCGCGCCCGGGATGAGGACGAGTTCGATCGCGACACTGCGCAGCGACTCCGGCCCGGACCGGAGCACGGTGACTGGCACCCCGGCTGCCGGCAGGATCGCGGCCGGCAGCGCGAAGGCCGAGCGCACCCAGCCCCCGGCTGAGCGGCTGAGCAGATGGAGGCCGACGAGCACCAGACCGAACGACAGGGCGGCAAGCACCACTCCCCAGGGACCGACTCGCAGCCACCAACCGGCGATGTAATGCAGCGTGAAGACCTGGTCTTCGGGTGCCTGGACGAGATCGGTGTAGACGGCGTAGCTGTTCGGTGCCAGGGGGTCACGCGGGAGACTGGGCTGTCGGATCACTCCGTACAACGCCATGTGCGCGGCCAACTTCTCGTTGCTGGCCAGCATCTGGGTGAAGACGTTGCCGATGGACGAGAGGTTGCTGATGACGCTCGCGACGACCGCCCCGGGGCTGGAGATGCTGCCACCGCGAGAAATGCCGATGGTGCCGATGGTGATGACCCCGGCCAGCGACAACAACCCGAATCGGGCCGCGAGCGGACGTCGCTCGCTCTTGGAGGCCGGCAGGAATCGCCACGAGACCCACCCGACGGCCAAGGCGGTCATGATGAGCAGCGGCGCGGCACGGTTACCGAGCAGGGTGTTCTCGCCCAGCCCCTCAGCGGCGAGACCCAGGTATGCCGCCCACACCAGGATGCGCGCCCTCGCCGAGTACACCTCACGGGAAACCCGGAAGCTCAACCACACGGCCAAGCCACACGCCAAGGAATACCCGGAGATGATGTTGAGGTACTGGTAGATCCGCAGCACTCCTGCGGTTTCGCCGCGAACGATGCGGGTCGCCATATAGAGACTCTCGCCACCACTGGAGCGGACCAGGTAGCCGACGATCGCGATCTTGGCGGCTGTCCCGGCACCGACGATCGCGAGCATGGTGACATGGGAGAAATGCCGGGCCAGGTGGTCCCAGCTCGCCAGTGTCTTCCTCCGGTCGACGTCGCGACCGGTGAGTGCCCAGTAGGTGAGAACCGCGCCGAGCATGAAGATCGCGTAGCTCATGAGGGTGACCGAGTAGTCCCCGTCGGGATACACGATGAAGAGCCGGTCCTCGATGTAGCTGGACACCAAGCCACCGGCCTCGCGCTTGGCCAACAACAACGGGATGGCCCCGACCACGGACCAGTATGCCGTCAGCACGAGGATCACCAGGATTCCCGGATCACGCGTCCTCGCCACCGCCAGCAGGGTCCACAGGCCGAAGGCGGTCAAGGTCAGCAGAATGCCGACGACGAGGACATCGGCGAAGGTCACCGCGGGTCCGCGCACTTCGTGAGTTCGGCGATCGCTTTCGCCGTCGACCGGAGGTCGAACTCGCCGGCGACCCGCTCTCGGGCGGCCACTGTCATATTGTGAGTCGCAGCCGGGTCATCCTGGAGCCGCGCGACTGCCTCACGCAGTTGGCCGGGGTCGCGGTGCTCGACGAGGACCCCGCACCCCGGCAGGACGAGAGTGGGGATGGACCCGGTGGTTGTGGAGACGACCGGGCAACCGTTGGACATGGCCTCGATGAGCACGACGGGTATCCCCTCTTCCTGGCCGTCGTCCGCCTTGATGCTCGGCAGGACGAAGATGGGCCGCTCGGAGCGCAAGAACGCACGCAGCGACTCCAAGGGAACAATCCCGTGCAGGGTGACGTGGTCGGTCAGCTCCAGCCGAGCGATGTCCGACTCCAGGGCGCCACGCAGTTCGCCATCTCCGAACAGGTGCAGGTGAACCGGGCGACCCTCGTCCCGGAGCTGACGTACCGCCTCGATGAGGAAGCCCTGGCCCTTCTTGGGGACGAACGCCCCGGCGCAACAGACGATCGAGGAGTTGACCGGCATCGTCGGGAATGCCGAGCGGTCCGGCAGGTCAACACCGGTGCGGACGAGTTCGAGCTGGCACGGGCGTGGCGCTGCCTCGATGCGTTCGCGCATGATCCGCTGGCCCAGCTCGTCGGCGACGCGGAGGAAAGCCGCAGTTGCGATCTTGGGGCCGAGGGCATTCGCTGCATCGATGTCCCAGCGGTAACCGGTGCCGCTCCACGGCCTCCCGGTCAGCTGGGACGCGATCATCGCTGCCGTCGACGTATGGGCAAGCCAGTAGGCATGCACGTGGGAGACATCGCGGGTCCGCACCAACTCGGCGATCCAGAGGGCTTTCGGGACGACCGCGAGGTTGGCGGCCGCGTTGCGCAACGATCCGGAGGCGGCGAGCGCGGCGGCCGCAACGCGAACTGCTCTGATCGGGTGCCGCAGAAAGGTCCGGGTGGCCTGGGCCAGAACCGTGCGGGAAACCAAGGGCTGGGCCACGGTGACGTCCGCGAGGCCACTGCGCACCGCGGCGTCGTTCGGCACAGCGGTGCGTAACCGAGTCGGGACCACGATGAGGTCGACACCTCGACGGCGCATCGCCTCCAGTTCGTCCTGGACGAAGGCTTCTTCGGTCGTGGAATAGGGGACGCGAGAGGTGATGACCAACAGCCGACTCATGGGGCCTGCCCGGCGTGGTGGGTCGCCAGCGAGTGCAACAGCTCATCGAGAGAATCCTCGACGCGCTTGGACGGCGTCCATCCGGTCTTGCGGGTGAACGGTGCATTGTCCAAGAGCACTGTCTGCGGGTCGACGCCAGTGGCCGGAAGCAATTCGACGTTGGCAGTGCGACCCGTGGCGTGCTCGATAGCGGTGATGACGTCTCGCAGACTCACGCCTTCTGGGCCACCGAGTTCGTAGGTGCCGTCCAACTGCGCGTCCACCGCGCAGCGCACGGCCTCGGACAGATCGCCGACGTGCAGGAAGTCGCGGGTGACCGAATCTGATCCGAGGATCCGGATCGGCTGGTTTCGCAGAATGGCGTCGGCGAAAACCGTGACTGCCCCGAGTCCGCGGCTCGGGTCCTGGCCGGGCCCGTAGACGGCCGAGGGCCGGATGATCGCCAGGCGGAACTGGAAAGCCGAGGCATTCGCCAGCGCGATACCCTCAGCCGTGCGCTTCGCCCAGCCGTAGGCCGGCGGAGCGGTCGCACCACGGGCGGGAGGGATCCCTCCGCCGGTACCGAGGAGGACCACGTGGTCAACTCCGGCGAGACCGGCCGCGAGGAGCGTGTTGATCGTGGGAACCAGCGAATCGCGAATCTGACCCGGGTAGTCGGTGCCGGCACTTCGGGGGTGGCCCGCCCACGCGCTGTGCACGAGGACCTTGACACCGTCAGCCCGCAAGTCGCGGGCCAGCTCCGCCGCATTGGATAGGTCTGAACAGATGTCCGGCACGCCCTCCGATGACCGGTTCACCTTGACGACGCGATAGGGACCCCGCTGCAGCGCATCGCACACGTGGCGGCCGATGAACCCGTAGGCGCCAGTGACCGCGACGACACAAGCGCCGCTCGAGCCTGACGTTTCCTTCATTGATCCTTCGCTTCCACGGGCTGGCACTGGGTGACATCCACGAGTTCATTGTCCCGGATCACGGCGAACTCTCGTCGATTTGGTCTCGCGCGTTGGGCGTGATCCAGTGCGGTTCAGTGGGGGTGGTCTGTCGTCGAGGTCGCGACATCGGGGTGCCGATCGACCAGGGCCTGTGCCACTCGGCGAGCGGCGTCGCCGATGCCGTAGGGGGCCGCATCGGTAGGGGGAGGCGCAGAACGTGCCAGGGCTGCCGCGAGCCGGCCACTGCCGGGTTCGGGCACCAGGTGGTTCCATCCCAGTTCCACCGTTTCGATCCACTCGGTCTCGGTCCGGATCGTGGTGCACGGGACCCGCAGCAGGAAGGCCTCCTTCTGCAGGCCGCCGGAGTCGGTAATGACTCCGATACTGCCTGTGACGATATTGACCAGATCGGGGTATCCCACTGGGTCGGCGACCACGACCGAACCCCCGGACAACTCCAGGTCGTGTTGTTGTGCCCGAGCACGGAGCCTGGGGTGGGCGAACAGGATCGTCGGCACATCCAGACCCTGCAGCGCGGCGACGATCTCCGCCAAGCGGCGTGGGTCGTCGGTGTTCTCGGCGCGATGAATGGTTGCGACCCGATATCGGGATCCGACCTCGGCGGGAAGAACAGGCCTGCGCCCGATCACCGCATCCCGAGTGCGTAGGAGGACATCGGTCATCACATCTCCGACAAGGACACTCCGGTCGACCAGCCCTTCGTGGGCCAGTTGCCGCATGGCAACTTCCGTCGGAGCCAGGCACAGGTCCGCCGCGTGGTCGGTCAACACCCGGTTGTGCTCTTCGGGCATACGACGGTTGAAGGATCGCAGGCCAGCCTCGAGATGCGCCATGTGGAGGTGAAGCTTGACCGCGGCGAGGGCGCCGGCCACGGTCGAGTTGGTGTCCCCGTAGGTCAACACCCAGTCGGGCATCTCCTCGATGAACGCCGTCTCCAGCGCGGCCAACATGGCCGCCGTCTGCGCACCGTGGCTGCCGGAGCCGATCGCGAGGTAACGGTCGGGCGCCGCAATCCCGAGTTCGTCGAAGAAGACCTCCGACAGTGACGGGTCATAGTGCTGCCCGGTGTGGACGATCACGTGGTCGATGCCGCGCAGGGCAAGCTCAGCAGCAACGGGGGCGAGTTTGACGAATTGCGGGCGTGCCCCTACCACGCTGAGGACTTTCACGAGTGACTCCTGGCATCGACCCGGCGGTGTTGCGAACGGCGGGACACGTGCCTGCCCCACATTGCACCCTACCCGACAGGACAGCGGGCGTTGGCTGCCTCACTCGGAGCGGGTGGAGCGTCGGTGCGGTCGCGACGGACAATCTCGGTATCGTCACCGTCGATGTGGCCGTGCGCCGGAGCTTCCATCGGGGCTACCGCCGGGAGTCGACAAGGAGACACTGTGGTGGTGTGGAGTGTTGGCGGCCCGCTCATCCTCGCTATCGGTGCGTCGACCCTGGGGTGGCTCCTCGTGCGGGCCGCAGGGGCCACCAACGAGGTGGCCGTCGCGGCGGCCGTACCGTGTGCAGTCGTGCTGGTGACCCTGTTCGGCCTCCTGCAGATCGTCGTGGCGGTGCCCTTCTCCTGGTGGTCGGTCGCCCTGCTCGGGGCACTTCTCGCGCTGGCCGCGCGACTTGTCCGTCGCCGCACCAGGCGATCTACCCGCTCAAGCCCGGAGCCGACCGGTAGAGGGGGAGCACGGGTGCCCTCGGCCTACCCCGTGCTCTCCCTTGCTGGGTCCTATGCCCTGGCCTGCGTCGTCGTGTGGATGGCTGGCGGAGGCAGGTGGGACACCGCGTCGCAAACCTGGGACGCCATCTTCGACACGAACGCGGTGCGGCATGCCACGTTGACGGGCATCGTGGCGCCCACCAGAATCTCGGATTTCGCCTACCCGACCCCGCTCGGCAACTACTACCCAAGTGGTTTCCACGCCCTCGCCGTCTTGGCGATGGACACGGGCGGCACTGCGGTGGCTGCCTCGAACGTCACAGCAGCGCTCATCGCCGGCGCGTTGTGGCCGAGTTGCGTCATCCTCGCGGCGTGGTACACGTTCGGCCGCTCGACATCCGTTCTGCTTGGATCGATGGTCGCGGCGTGGGGTCTGTGGGGTATGCCATGGTCGCCGCTCGGCTGGGGGGTGCTGTGGGCGACCTCAGTGGCTGCGGCTTTCGCCCCACTCGCCTTTGCCGGTCTGGCCGGTGCCTTGGGATTCACTCGCCAACCTCGCGGTCGAGCGGGGGCGTTCGTCCTCCTAATCGGGGCACTCGTGGTGATCGCCGTGTGTCATCCGCGGGTCTTCGTGTTGGTGGGGTTGATCCTCTTCCTCACGTGGCAGGGGGTGCAGGGGTATGCCGTGCTCGCCAGATGGCGCGACGGTCGCCGCCTGGCGGCCGCTACGCACGCGCTGAAGATCATCCTGTCCGGGGGCTTGCTGCTTGCAGTGGCCTTGTTCGTCGGACGAGACTCCAGTCAATTCGCGGCGCGCGCGTGGCCGGTGGAGCGCACGGTCGTGGCCGAGGTCGTGGGGTATCTCGTCAATGGCGCGGGAGGATCCTTCCCCCAGCTCATCGGGGCGTTCTTGATCCTCGGGGGCGTCATCGCAGCCTGGCGCAGACCGCGCATGCTCTGGCTGGTGGTCCTGGGTGCCATCGCGGTCCTCCTCGACGTGCTCACCGCAACCTTGGTCGGCAACAAGCCGTTCAATGGGCTGGCCAGGTTCTGGTACAACGACCGTCATCGAACTGCACCGGTCGCGGCCGGCATTTTGGTCCTGCTCGCGGTCTTGGGGTTCGACAGTTGGTGGCGTACGGTTCAGCGGCGCACCTGGGGGGCTCTGGCGCAGGCGCGTCGTCGGCGATTGGCGTCGGCAGTCGTCGTTCTTGCCCTCGGGTGGGGAGCTGGGGTCGGGCTGACCCACCTGCGGGCCTTCTATGCGGATGCGGCCAACGACCCCGTAGCGAGTTTGGTCGACGCAGGTGACCGTGAGTTCTATCGCCGGGTGGCAGACATCGTCCCACCTGACGATCGCGTTCTGAACAACGCCAAGGATGGCTCCGGGTTTCTCTACGCCTATGAGGGTGTCCAACTGGTCTTCTACCTGGCCTCCCAGACGGCCTCGACTGATCACGGCGTTGCGCTGCGAGACAGGTTCACCACCCTGAACAGTCAGGAACTGTGCCGCGTCCTCAAGGCAGACTCGGTGGACTGGGTGCTCAACGGCGGCCGCGCCTACGAAGCCAACGGCATCGAGAGGGATGACGCGCCAGGGATGCAGATTCCAGACGGGTTCTGGGCGACGTCACTGGTCCTGCAAGAGGGGGACCGCAAGTTGTTCAAGGTGACCGGCTGCGGGTGAACCGCGGGCGGGCTTGGCCGCCATCCGTTCATCCAGCGGCGCGCATCAGGTGGCCAGAGCGTGCGTGCGGGTCCACACCATCGCCGAGTCGTGATCGTGGACGACGACCGGGCCGGGCAACTGGCTCGGATCCAGGGGGAGCACGGTCGCCCCGGTCACCAGGGGGTTGTTGGTGGAGGTGGCATCTTCCCCGCGCGCCACGAGGTCCTCGGTCATCTTCTCCCCCGGGCGCAGCCCCGTGAAGTTGATGTCGATACCGGTGCGACCCGACATCCGGATGAGGGCGCGAGCGACGTCGACGATCTTCTGCGGCCTGCCCATGTCCAACACCATGACCTCACCCCGACCGGGAGCAGCAGCGGCGGCCTCCAGGACCAGTTGGCAGGCCTCGGGGATCAGCATGAAGTAGCGCTCGACATCGGGGTGAGTGACGGTGACCGGGCCACCGCGTTCGATCTGGGCGGTGAAAGCGTGCACAACCGAGCCTCGGGAACCCAATACATTGCCGAAACGGACCGAGACGAAGCGTCCAGCGGGGTTGCGCTGGGCCATGCCGGCGGTCAAACGCTCGGCGATCCGCTTGGAGTAGCCCAGCATGCAGGTCGGGTCGGCGGCCTTGTCCGTGGAGATGTTGACCACCGTGCTCACGCCCGCAGCGATCGAGGCCTCCAGGACATTGAGGGTGCCGATGACATTGGATTTGTACGCCTCGAAGGGAAACTGCTCGAGCAGAGGGAGGTGTTTGAGTGCGGCTGCGTGGAACACGATGTCCGGTCGCACCCGGTCGAAGATCTCTTGAACGGCGTCTTTGTCACGGATGTCGACCAGGAGCGAGCCGTCGTGTTCGAACAGGCCAGTGCCGGCCATGCTCAGCTGGACCGCATGCAGCCCCGACTCATCGCGGTCCAATGGGTACAGCGCCGCTGGTCCGAAACGTTGGATCTGACGGCACAGTTCAGAGCCGATCGAACCTCCGGCCCCCGTGACGAGCACGCGCTTGCCCGAGATGCGCTCGGCGATCGCCGTCGTATCGAGCTGGATCGCACGGCGGCCCAGCAGGTCCGCGAGGTTGAGGTCTCGCAAGTCCCCGAGAGTGGGCGTTGCGAACATGTCGCTCATCGCCGGCAGGACCAGGACGTTGAGGCCGGCCATGGCGGCGCGGTCGGAGAGGTCCTGAATGAGCGAGGCGTCGGCGGACGGCATGGCGATCGCCAGGGTGTCGGCGTCATAGCGGGCCGCCACGGCTTCGAGGTCACCACGAGTGCCCCGGACCCGCACTCCTTCGATGGTCAGGCGGGCCTTGAGGGGGTCGTCGTCGAGCAGGGCGACTGGGTGGTAGTGGTGATTTCGATCCCGCACCATGGCCCGCACCAGGACCCGGCCGCCTTCGCCCGCCCCGAACACGACGACTCGGGAGCGTTCACCGCTGTAGTCGGCGTCGCCCCCGGGGTAGCCACGGCGATTCTTCCAACTGCGCACCAGTAAGCGCAACGCGAGCATCCCGACGAGCGCGAATGCCCCAGCGATGATCGGCACGCTCTTGGGGACGAGAATCGGGTTGGCGATGAGCACCGGCAGCCACGTGGCCAGCGAGGCGGCCAGGACCGTCTTGGCCAGATCGACGATCTCGTCGAACGAGCCGCGCATGTGCCCAACGGCATACGGACCGAACAGGAATCCGAAGACCAGTTGCAGCGCGGCCGCGATCACCGCGGTGATGGCCAGCCCACGCCAGGCGATGTACTCCAGGTGCAACTCGTAGCGCAGCCATGACCCGAGCACCAGAGCGATCGCCCAGACGGCGCAGTCGACTCCCGCCCAGGCCAGCCGGAAGGGGTGATCGGACTTGACGTGACGCCTAATCACAATGCTCCTCACGAGGGCGGGTCGAGTGGGCGCTGCCATCGGCCCAGCGCAGTTGTTGCTCGACCAACGGTACCCAATGAGCCGAGCAAGCCCACGGAGACGGACCGGAACAAGGCTGGAGACTGAATTACAGCCATGTAGTTGCTTGCCACAGCAGTCACTCGCGTCACAGAATCATGGGGAATCCCGCTCCTGGAGGCCGTTGTGCGTCGTCGTCTTGCGATCGTTTTGGTCGGCCTCGTGATCGTTTTCGTCGATGGGTCAGTCGCCCTCGCTGCCTCGTCGTCGCACCCTGCCTCTCATCCGGTGGTTCAGGGAGTTGCCGGGTCCGGACCAGCGACCAGCGAGCGTGCCGTCACCGCGTCCGGTGCCGGGCTGCCGGCACCGAGGGCGGGAGCGGAGGTCTATCTGCGCCCGAGCAGCGGGATCTTCGAGGTCCAGGGGGGCGGTTTCGGGCATGGCGTCGGCATGTCGCAATACGGTGCCAACGGTGCGGCAGCGGCGGGGTTGACCCACGCTCAGATCCTCGCCTTCTACTACCCTGGAACGTCGCTCGTCCCTGGTGCGAAGAGCACCATCCGCATCGGGATCACCGTGGACAACGACGGGATCACCCGGGTTGGAGCCCGCCCTGGTTTGTCGTTGACGACTGGTGGGACGACCACGACGTTGCCGAGTGCGCCGCTGCAGTGGCGGGTGTCGGCCTCAGGCGCGTCTGCCTCGAGTTGCTCCGTCGAGTCCTACGACGGGCGTTCGTGGACGGCATACCGCCCGGGTGCGACGCCCTGCCCGGTGGTCTTCACCGGCACCGAGGGGTCGGTTGATCTCTTCCTGCCATCGGGCGAGCGCGCCGTCTACCGCGGAGCGGTCGAGGCGACTCATCTGGGGACGACCTCCCTGGCGACGGTGAACTCGCTGACGATGCAGTCCTACCTGCGGGGAGTCGTGCCCTCGGAGATGCCGACGTCCTTCCAGAGCGAGGCGCTCAAAGCGCAGAGCGTGGCAGCTCGGACGTATGCCGCCCGCGGCTCCAACGGCACGTCGTACTACGACACGTGCGATACCACCGCATGCCAGGCGTACCGAGGTCAGGGTCGGCGCAACGCCGACGGATCGCTGACCTCCTATGAGGCGACAGCCACCGACGCTGCGGTCGCCGCGACCGACGGTCAGGTCTTGACCTACGTGTTCGCAGACGGGGTGACCCGGCTGGCCACGACGATGTACTCCTCATCAAACGGGGGCCAGACGGCAGCCGGGTCGCCGGGTCATGGGTACCTCGTCGCCAAGGCTGACCCTTACGACGCCGTTGCGGGCAACTCGCGACATGCCTGGTCGGCCGAATTGCCGGCGAGCTCGTTGGAGGCGCGTTTCGGCATCACGCGGGTCGAGCGCATCCAGATCCTCGGTCGTGACGGTGCCGGGACCTGGGGAGGACGGGTCACGTCCGTGCTCGTCGAGGGAAGCAGTGCGAACGGGGTTTACCAGTCGGCGACGACGACCGGCGGTTCGATCATGTCCGCCCGGTCCTGGCCTGCGTACAGCACCGGTCTGTCGTCGAACTTCTTCACCATCGGTGGCACCTCGCCCGTCGTTCGGTTGGCCGGTGCCGACCGCTACGCCACGGCCGCGGCGATCGCCGATGGATACAGCTCGGGCGTCCCGGTGGTCTACGTGGCCAGCGGCGCGGACTTCCCCGACGCACTGTCAGGGGCAGCGCGCGCGGCATACAACGCCGGGCCGCTGCTGCTCACCGACCCGAAGTCGCTGCCGAGCGCCACGCGCCAGGCGATGACGCGACTCTCGCCCGGCCGGGTCGTCATCCTCGGAGGCCCCGGGGCTGTGTCGGACGCTGTCGCCGAACAGTTGCGGTTGCTGACGACGAGCGGAAAGGTGCAGCGGATATCTGGCTCGGATCGGTTCGAGACGGCGGCCGCGATGTCGTCCTTCTACTCAAAGGGTGGGGTCGCCTACCTCGCATCCGGTGAGGGCTTTCCCGATGCCCTGGCCGGTGCCGCACTCGCGGGCCGCGACAAGGCCCCTCTGCTGCTGACCCGGGCCGGCGTCCTGCCCCAAGCGACGGCGGCCGCGCTGACCAGACTGGCACCGAGCAAGGTCGTCGTCCTGGGGGGCACCGGCGTGATCTCCGACGCGGTGATGGCGGCCGCAGCGGCGCGGACCACGACGGGGTCAGCGGTCCGCTTGGCTGGACCGGACCGGAATGCCACCGCTGCCGCCATTGCGGCCCAATACCCTTCCGCAACAGCCGTCTACCTCGCGTCCGGCGAGAATTTCGCCGACGGGTTGGCTGGTGCGGCGCGGGCCGGCCGCGACCGAGCGCCACTGCTGTTGACACCTGGGAACGTATTGCCTGTGAGTACCTCACAACAGGTCAGTCGGCTCATGCCAGAACAGGTGTGGGTGCTCGGCGGCGGGGCTTCGGTCAGCGATGCGGTGGCTGCTGCTGTGCGGTCCCTGTTGCGCTGAGCGAGGAATAAGCCGCGGCTGCTGCCAGGCCGTGGCCGATGGTTTCCGACGGGACTTGTCCACGACCAGCTTGGGGTCAGGCGCTGCGCGTCACGTGAGGGGGTCGGGGGATTGCGGGCGGCCTCGGCTGCTCAGGTGGGTGACGACACTGCGGAGCCGCCCGGCGAACAGTGCCGCCCAGAGCGCGAGGAAGCCGAGCGCCGACACGCCCACCGACACGGAGCCGGCCCTGGGCAACAACCAGCCCACTGCAGCCGCCGCCGCGATCACGAGCAGCCGCACCATGGGACCCCACCAGCGCTGGGCCTCGCGCCGCCAGGCCACGAGCACCGTGAGTCCCGAGCTGACCACCGTGGAGATGAGGTATCCCCAGGCGACGCCGATGACACCGAACGAGGTGGCGGTCAGCAGCCAGATCACCCCTCCGGCCATAGCTCCTGCGATGCCGAAGGCGGTGGTGATCCGAGCCTGGGCGGCACCCCGGGTCACGAGCGCACTGACGCTCGGCACGGCTGTGACATAGGCGAGGATGGCACCGAGCATGATCGGCAGTAGGGGCTCGGCTGCCCGGAATCGGTCCCCCCACACGAGGGCCAGGACGGGAGAGCTCAGGACCATGAGCAGCCCGATGGCGCCGCTCATGATGACGACGATCGCCTCGGTCGACTGGTGCAACTGGCGCCGGAAGGCGTCCTCGGCACCTCGACCCAGCGCCTCGGCCATGGAGGGAAACAGCACCGAATTGGCGGCACCGACGAGGATCGACAAGGGTGCCGAGATGGTGAGCGCGGCTGAGTAGTATCCGGACCCCTCGGTGCCGCCGACTACCCGGGCGACGACAAGGGATGCCTGGATGAAACCCGCGCTGGTGAGGGTCCCGACGGCCGTGACGACGACGAAGTGATTGATCTCCCGCCGCACCGCCCCCGTGGGCACGCCGGCGGCGCCCCGCGGCCAACCCGCCCAGGAGTAGATCGTCCATCCCAGCGCCATCGGCAACAGGGCCAGCACGCTGCGCACTCCCATGACGAGCAGCCCTGCCGAACCCACGACCCCGATGACTGCGACGAGCGCATCCCAGGTGCCAGACGGCCCGATGTGCCGGTGCCCGAAGAAGGCCCCTCGCGCGACGGTGTAGGTCGACAGGCTGGCCGTCATCACGCCTACCGTCAAGGACTCTGCCCAGGTCCCGTCGAACCAAACCCTCCAGATCAGCCCACCGCTCAACCCGAGAACGAGCCCGCAGGCCAGTGTTGCGCGCCAGATGTGTCGGGCCACGGCTCGGGTGCCTGCGAGATCGCCTTCGCCGAGCGACTGAGCCATGTACTTGCTCGCGGCCGAACCCAAGGATGTGGGTCCCACCAGGGCCAGCAGCTGGACGGCCGACATCGCAACGGCCACGTGTCCGAGCACCACGGGCCCACCGAGACGCCCGGCGACCAGGTTGACCAAGAAGCGGGCGCCACTCTGCGACACCAGTCCCACGACGCTCATCACACCGCGCCGTCCGATCGACTCCCGGGGTGTGTCGTCCAGGCGCAGAACGGTGAGGGCCCGGGAGCGCTGGGACGGGGTCGGGGAGATGGGAGCTCCTTGAGTGCCGGGCAGGCCGAAGCGACCGCCGCGGCACGGCCGCACTCTACCAACGGCCCGGCGTCGCTAGGCTCCTCACCATGGCCGAGCCCGCTCCTGTCATCGTGCTGGTTTCTGGCTCCGGCACCCTGCTGCAGGCCCTTCTCGACGCCGCTCGCGACCCGGTATACGGGGTGCGAGTCGCGGCGGTGGGCGCGGACCGCGACGGGATCGCCGGGCTCGATCGCGCTCAACGAGGTGGCATTCCGACCTTTGTATGCCGGGTGGCCGACTTCCCGTCACGCGCCGACTGGGATGTCGCGCTGGCCGACCTGCTCGACTCTTATCGGCCGGCGTTCGTCGTGTCGGCGGGGTTCATGAAGATTCTCGGGCCGCAGGCCCTGGCCCGGCATACCGTCATCAACACCCACCCCGCGTTACTGCCCGCTTTTCCCGGCGCCCACGCGGTGCGAGACGCGCTCGCCTACGGGGTCAAGGTCACCGGCACGACGTGTCACCTCGTCGATGCGGGTGTCGATACCGGCCCGATCATCGAGCAGCATGCGGTGGCCATCCGAGGTGACGACACCGAGGACACCCTCCACGAACGCATCAAGGTCGTCGAGCGGCAGATGCTCGTCGAGGTCGTCGGGCGGATGGCACGGCAGGGGTATGCCGTGTCCGGCCGGCGGGTGCGTATCGGGGCTGAGGGTCTGAAGGGGGTCTGAGGGCACTGTTGACCTCGCCAGGCGACACTAGACTCGGCAGCGACGACGACTGGCGCAGGTGGGCAACCACCGGGGAGTGATTCCGGGAGCATCGCCCGCCTGGGTGCCCTGGGTGACACGACAGGAGATCCCGCATGTCCGCCGCTGTGAGTGCGCCCGGCCCCTCCGAAGACGTCCGCCCCGTTCGGCGCGCGCTTATCTCGGTCTACGACAAGACCGGCCTGGCCGACCTGGTCCGGGGCCTGGACGACGCCGGCGTCGAACTCGTCTCGACGGGGGGCTCGGCCGCATTCATCGAGTCGCTCGGGCTGCCGGTGGTCCACGTCGAGGACCTCACCGGCTTCCCGGAGTGTCTGGAGGGGCGGGTCAAGACGCTGCACCCGCGAGTGCACGCCGGGCTGCTGGCCGACACCCGCAAACCCGAGCACCTGGCGCAACTGGCCGACCTGGGCATCGCCGCTTTCGAGCTCGTCGTCGTCAACCTCTACCCCTTCACCGCGACAGTGGCCTCGGGCGCCGGACCGGACGAGTGCGTCGAGCAGATCGACATCGGCGGGCCGTCGATGGTGCGGGCTACGGCCAAGAACCACCCGAGCGTCGCGGTCCTCACCAGCCCCACGGCATACGGGATGGCGCTGCAGGCGGTGCGCAGCGGTGGGTTCACGCTGGCGCAGCGCACGCGGCTGGCGGCTGAGGCGTTCGTCCACACGGCGACCTACGACGTCGCCGTCGCGTCCTGGATGGGCAATGTGCTCACCGACACCTCTGACGGGCAGGGTTTCCCGGCGTGGGTCGGGGCGACCTGGGACAAGAGCGCCAGCCTGCGCTACGGCGAGAACCCGCACCAGCGTGCAGCCCTCTATCTCAACGGATATGGCGCCACCGGCATCGCGGCCGCCGAGCAGTTGCACGGCAAGGAGATGTCCTACAACAACTACATCGACGCTGACGCGGCCGTGCGGGCGGCCTACGATCACGGCGACCAACCAACCTGCGCGGTCGTCAAACACGCCAACCCCTGTGGCATCGCTGTCGCCGCCGAGTCCGAGGGGATCGCGCAGGCGCACCTGCGGGCCCACGAGTGCGACCCGGTGTCGGCGTTCGGCGGGATCATCGCGGTCAACCGGCCGGTGACGGTCACCATGGCCGAGCGCGTCAAGGACATCTTCACCGAAGTCGTCGTCGCGCCGGACTACGACCCCGAGGCGCTGGCCGTTCTCACGGCCAAGAAGAACATCCGGCTGCTGCGCCTGCCCGCCGAACGGGCCGCCCGCGCCGGGATCGAGACCCGGCCGATCGCCGGTGGGATGCTCATGCAGCAACGCGACCTCCTCGACGCGGTGGTGCGTGACGAATCCGGCGCGATCGTCGGTGGGGACGACGCAGCCCACTGGCGGCTGGCATCGGGCGAGGCAGCCGACGCGGCCACCCTGGCCGACCTGCAGTTCGCCTGGCGCGCCGTGCGAGCGGTCAAGTCCAACGCCATCCTGCTGGCCCGCGACGGCGCCTCGGTCGGCATCGGCATGGGCCAGGTCAACCGGGTCGACTCCTGCCACCTGGCCGTGTCGCGCGCGGGAGTGGACCGGGCGCGCGGGGCGGTGGCAGCCTCGGATGCCTTCTTCCCGTTCGCCGACGGCCTCCAGGTGCTCATCGACGCGGGGGTCCGGGCGGTCGTCGCGCCTGGGGGTTCGATGCGCGACCCCGAGGTCGTCGCGGCTGCGCAGGCCGCAGGCGTCACGATGTATTTCACCGGGACCCGGCATTTCGCGCACTGAGCCGGCGCGGCTGGCGCAGCCTGGCGTCAGGCACGAGAGCGTGTGGTCCTGGGCCGGGCTGGCGGGCCTGCTCATCGGCGCTCTCTCGGCGGGGCAGTCCCGGATGAACGGAGAGCTCTCCGCCCGCCTGCACGAGCCGCTGTATGCCGCGTTGTGGAGTTTCGGGTCCGGCTGGGTGGTGCTCACCGTCGTCCTGCTGGCCTCACGGCGCACCCGAGCCGGTCTGCGGGCGCTCACTGCCACGGTGCGAGCGGGCCGGATGCCGGTGTGGCAGACCCTCGGTGGGCTGCTCGGCGGCACCTACGTGCTCGTCCAGGCGTATGCCGTGCCACTGGCCGGGGTGGCCTTGTTCACCATTGCCGTCGTCGGCGGACAGACCGGCAACGCCATCGTCGTCGACCGGATGGGACTGGGCCCGGCGGGTCGGGCGGCGGTGACGACCGTGCGGGTGGTTGCCGCTGTGCTGGCGACGATCGGCGTGGGCATCGCGGTGTGGGGGCGGGTGCTCGCCAATAGCGGGCCTGGCGGCGCCGGGATGACGACGGCAGTTGGCGCGGCGGTCGTCGTGCCCGTGCTCCTGGCACTGCTCGTGGGCGGCTTGCACTCGGTGCAATCGGCGATCAACGGCCGGGTCAACGTCGCCACCGGCACCCCGTGGGCGACTACTTGGCTCAACTTCACCAATGGGGTGATCCTGCTGTCGACGGTGGTCGGAATCCGTTGGGCCAGTGGGGGATTGGGTCCCGTTCGGCTTGACCCGCCACCCGGATGGGTGTGGTTCGGAGGTCTGGCCGGGGTGGTCTTCGTCGGAGTGGCCGCCGTCGTGGTCCGCCACCTGGGGGTGTTGCACACCATGTTGGTGTTGCTCTGTGGCCAGGTGCTCGGGGCCTTGACGCTCGACCTGCTCAACCCGGCCACCCGGCATACCGTCACCCTCGTGGTCCTCGCGGGCTTGGGTCTCACCGCCGTGGCCGCGGTGCTGCCGGCACTGCGGCGACGGGCAGTGGCAGGATTGGGGGCGTGACGGCTCAGATCCTCGACGGCGCGGCAACCCTCAAGCAGATCAAGGTGGAGTTGGCGGCCCGGGTCGAGGCCTTGGCTGCTGCTGGGGTGGTGCCCGGGCTCGGCACCGTGCTGGTGGGCGAGGACCCGGGCAGCCGGTGGTATGTCGGGGCCAAGCACAAAGACTGCGCCGAGCTCGGCATTCGCAGCATCCGCCGCGACCTGCCCGCGACCGCGACTCAGGCCGAGGTCGAGGCGGTCATCGACGAGCTCAACGCCGATCCGGACTGCACCGGGTTCCTCATCCAGCAGCCGACCGGGCTCGACGAACTCGCGCTGCTGTCGCGGGTCGACCCGGCCAAGGATGTCGACGGTCTCCACCCGGTCAACCTCGGCTGGCTGGTCCTCGGCCGCCCTGCGCCGCTGCCGTGCACCCCGATGGGCTGCCTGGAGCTGTTGCGCCGCCACGGGGTCCAGATCGCGGGGGCAAAGGTCGTCGTCGTCGGTCGTGGCCTCACCGTCGGACGACCGCTCGGACTCATCCTCACTCGCCGCAGCGAGAACGCCACCGTCACGCTGTGCCACACCGGCACCCGAGACCTGGCCGCCGAGGTGCGCCAGGCCGACATCGTCGTGGCGGCTGCGGGCGTGCCCGGGATCATCACCGCCGACATGGTCAAACCAGGGGCAGCGGTTCTCGATGTCGGGGTCTCGCGGGTCGTCGACGCGGAATCCGGCACGAGCCGCGTCGCCGGAGACGTCGCCCCGGAGGTCGCCGAGGTGGCCGGCTGGATCAGCCCCAATCCGGGGGGAGTGGGTCCGATGACCCGCGCCGAGTTGTTGACCAATGTCGTGGCTGCCGCCGAACGTCAGCTGGCCGCCGCGGCCGGCTGAGTCGCGGGATTGACGTGCCAGGCCCCGCGTTGCGTCGACTCGGCCCGTGGTGGGCCGTCTTCGTCGTCGTCGTGCTCGGCCTCGCGATCGCGGGCTTCGGGGCCGTTCGCGTCGGTGGCTATGTCGTCTCAGGTGGTCTGGCGATCGGGGCGTTGTTGCGTGGCCTCGAACCCCGGCCCGGCGGGCTGGAGGTGCGCCGCGTCTGGATCGACGTCGGGTGCTGGCTGGGCCTGGCCGTTGCCGTGGGGATCGCGTTCAGCTTGGTGCGGCTGGACCCCACGCCCTGACTGCTCAAGACAGTGGGGCCCGGCCGAGTTCGGCCAGGCCCCACTGTCAGGGTGGAGTCGAGATCAGATGAGGCCGAGGGCCTTGACCTGGTCGCGCTCGGATTCCAGCCGCGCGACCGAGGCCATGATGCGCTCACGGGAGAACTCGGACAGGTCGATGCCCTGGACGATCTCGTAGCCGCCGGCGGTGCAGACGCACGGGAACGAGGAGATGATGCCCTCGGTCACGCCGTAGGAGCCATCGGACGGCACCGACATCGACACCCAGTCGGTTGTGCCGAGCATCCAGTCGCGCATGTGGTCGATCGTCGCGTTGGCTGCTGAGGCCGCCGAGGACAGCCCGCGGGCCTTGATGATGGCTCCGCCGCGGGTGGCGACGGTGGGGATGAACGTGTCGGTGATCCAGGCGGCGTCGACGAGGTCGGCCGCGATCTTGCCGTCGACCTTGGTGTTGTAGAGGTCGGGGTACATCGAGTCGTCGTGGTTGCCCCAGATCGCGAGCTGGGTGATCGAGTCGACGTGCACGCCGAGCTTCTGGGCCAACTGGGTCTTGGCCCGGTTGTGGTCGAGCCGAGTGAGTGCGTTGAAGCGCTCCTTCGGGATGTCGGGGGCGTTGGCCATTGCGATGAGCGCGTTGGTGTTGGCCGGGTTGCCGGTGACGAGGACCTTGATGTCGTCGGCGGCGACCTTGTTGAGGGCGGCGCCCTGACCGGTGAAGATCTTGCCGTTGGCGGCCAGCAGGTCGGCGCGGTCCATGCCCTCCTTGCGGGGCATGGCGCCCACGAGCATGGCAGCGTTGGCGCCCTCGAAGACCTGCTCGGGGTCGTCGCCGATGACAACGCCGGCAAGGGTCGGGAAGGCGCAGTCGTCGAGCTCCATGACGACGCCCTCGAGAGCCTTGAGGGCCGGCGTGATCTCGAGCAGACGCAGCTCGACCGGGGTCTCCGGGCCCAGCAGGGCCCCGCTGGCGATGCGGAAGAGCAGGCTGTAGCCGATCTGGCCGGCAGCGCCGGTGACGGCGACCTTGACGGGCGTGGTGCTCACGAAATCTCCCTTTGGCGTCGGTGGATTGGGCTGTCCTCGACGCTATCAGCGAAGCCCGCGACGGGAACCCCCGCAGCGGCCTGGGGGAACGTCGTGTTCGCCACTCGCCCGGGTCAGGTCAGGCCCGCCGACCCGGCGAGCAGCCGGGCCAATCCGGCCAGGACACCCGCCCACAGCAGGCTGGTGAAGCTGCCGATGAGGAAGCGTTCGGCGGTGCCTGGGGTGTCGCCGCGCAACTCCGCGAACCGGCCCAGGCCCTTGAGCGCGATGACGGCGCCGATGCCCTCGGGCCAGCCGGCCAGCATCGTGGCGACGACCGCGGCCCGTTCCAGCAGCCCGATGGCGCGGCCGCCACGCAGCACCCCGCCGGCCGCTTGCACTCCGGGGGATGCACCTTGGCGTCCGGAATCCACCGCGCGGAACACCAGCAGGGTCACCGGACTGCCGCCGATGATCGCTGCCAGAGCCAGCACGATCGCACCAGCAGCGGGCAGCCACGCCACCTGCGACATTGGACCTCCTGCGTCATCGGACCCCCTGCGTGCTCACGGCTGAGTCCACCCCTGAGTTCACCCCTGAGTTCTACCGTCCGCCACCGACAGGTGGTGGGCGATGAGCTCGCGGCCCCGCACCTGTTCCTGCCACCCCGCTCGCCGCACCCGTTGGCTCACCGCCGACGGGGTGACCCCGAGCTTGGCAGCGGTGTCCTTCTGGGTAAGGCCCCGCGCGAGATGGTCGACGACCTGCCACCCCTCCGGAGTCCGTGAGCGCAACAGCCGCGCGTAGAGCAGCAGGGCGCTCTCGGCATACCTGGTATGCCGTCCGCTCACCTCCCGCACGCCACGGGCGGTGGCCGGACCAAAACGGCTTCGCACGGCCAACTGGCCGGGCACGGGATGGGCGGCCTGGACGGCATCCCTTGCCGCGACGAAGGCCGGCCCGCGGCCCTCGCGGGGCGACTCGGGGAGAGGCAGGTCGACCGGTCCGATGCCGATGCCGATCCGCCACTGCCCGTGGCGGATGAGCGTGGTGACGATGTCGAGGACCTCCTCGGCCCCCTCGCAGACGCCCTGGATCTCGTCTCCGGCCGTGCGCTCGAAGGTGCGGCTGGCTCCCCCCGTCGCGGCTGGGCTGCGGGCGAGCAGGGTCAGCGCAGCGGGCACCCGGTCGTGGAACCGACGGCTGTCGACCTGGTCGGCGGTGATGACGAACATTGCGGCCTCCTCGAGCGGTCGATTCAAGCCTAGACCCTTCACTCGTCCCAGTGAAGGGTCTAGGCTGAATTGTTCCGATCGGCAAGACCACTCGGCAGAACCACTGCCCAGTGCGGGGTCAGCCGGCGGGCGTCACCGCTGCAACTGGCCGTCGATGTCTTCGGCGGAGGCGTCGATGCCGGTGATGGCCTCGTAGCTGAAGCCGGCGATGATCGCTCCCACGATCGGCGCCACCCAGAACAGCCACAACTGCCCGGGTGCGCCGTTGCCGTTGAAGAAGGCGACAGCGGTCGAGCGGGCCGGGTTGACCGAGGTGTTGCTGATCGGGATCGAGATGAGGTGAATGAGGGTGAGCGTCAGGCCGATGGCCAGTGGTGCAAAGCCGACCGGCGCGTGGCGGGTGGTCACCCCGAGGATGACGAAGAGGAAGAAGGCCGTCAGCAGCGCCTCGGCGAGGAAGACCGCCCACATCGAGTAGCCGCCGGGGGAGTGCTCGCCGTAACCATTGGCCGCGAGGTTGCCGACGACCGCTTCGGCGCCCTTGGCGCTCTTGGCCAGCCCCCACACGCACGCGCCGGCCAGCAGCCCACCGACGAGCTGTGCAGCGATATAGGCCGCGACCTCGTTGAGCTTGTCGAACCGCTTGGCGGCCCAGAGACCGAGCGTGACCGCAGGGTTGAAGTGGCCGCCGGAGACGTGCCCCACGGCATACACCATCGTCACCACGCTGAGGCCGAAGGCGAGCGCGACACCGAGCAGGCCGATGCCGATCTCGGTGCCCGCGGGGCTGGTCACCGACCCCTCGCTGAAGAACTTCGCTGCGAACACGGCGCTGCCGCATCCGCCGAACACGAGCCAGAACGTGCCGAGCAACTCGGCCCCCAGACGCTTGCTCAGAGCGGGCTGCATGGTGTTTCTCCTATCGGTCGCGTCCCCGGTCCCCTCCGTCGTCGGCAACTGCCGTATGCCGGGTGACGGGCCCGAGACTATCGCGGCCGATCGGTGCCACCCGGGTTACGGCTGCGGCTCCCGAGGCCGACCCGGAGCGAGCCGAACCGAGGTCTGCTGTGACCGAGCCGACGCGGCACGGCATACCGAAGTATCTTGACGTCAAGCTACCCTCGGAACCGGTATGCCGTGCGCCGGTAGCCTGGGTGGTGACCCCGCCCATCAGCCGATCCGAAGGACGAAATGCGATGACCTCGACCATTGTGTGGACCAAGATCGACGAGGCGCCTGCCCTGGCGACGTACTCGTTCTTGCCGATCGTGCAGGCGTTCACCAAGGGCACCGGAGTCGAGGTCGTCACCAGCGACATCTCCCTGGCCGGTCGCATCCTCGCGGCCTTCCCCGAGCGGCTGCGTGCCGACCAGCGGATCGGTGACAACCTCGCCGAGCTCGGTGCGCTGACGCTGACCCCCGAGGCCAACATCATCAAGCTGCCCAACATCTCCGCCTCCGTGCCGCAGCTCAAGGCCGCGATCGCCGAGCTGCGCAGCCAGGGCTTCGACGTGCCGGACTACCCCGAGGCCCCGGCCACCGACGAGGAGAAGGCGACTGCCGCGGCATACTCGAAGGTCCTCGGCTCGGCCGTCAATCCCGTTCTCCGCGAAGGCAACTCCGACCGTCGCGCGCCGCTGTCGGTGAAGAACTTCGCCAAGAAGCACCCGCACCGGCTCGGCGCGTGGGACCCGGCCACCAAGGCGCACGTCGCGACGATGACCGAGGGCGACTTCTACGGCAACGAGCAGTCGGTGGTCATGGCCGAGGGCGGCGACCTGCGGATCGAGCATGTCGCTGCGGACGGCACGGTCACCGTGCTCGCCGCCAAGGTCCCCACCCTGCCTGGCGAGATCGTCGACGGGACCTTCATGAGCGTGGCCAAGCTGCGCGAGTTCTACGCCGCCCAGATCGAGGCCGCCAAGGCCGACGGGCTGCTGCTGTCGCTGCACCTCAAGGCGACGATGATGAAGGTCTCCGACCCGGTGATGTTCGGGCACGCCGTCTCGGTCTTCTACGCGCCGGTGCTCGAGAAGTATGCCGACGTGCTGGCCGGGCTCGGTTTCAACCCCAACCTCGGCATGGGCGACCTCGCGGCGCGGATCGCCGCCCTGCCCGAGGACACCCGCGCGGCCATCGAGGCCGACATCGCCGACCTGTATGCCGTGCGGCCGGCCATCGCGATGGTCAACAGCGACAAGGGCATCACCAACCTGCACTTCAGCAATGACACGATCATCGACGCGTCGATGCCGGTCGTCGTGCGGGACTCCGGTCAGATGTGGAACTGGGACGGCAAGCTCCAGGCCACCCTCGCGATGGTCCCGGACCGCTGCTACGGCCCGATGTATGCCGAGGTGTTCGACAACTGCCGCACCCACGGCGCGCTCGACCCGGCGACCATGGGCTCGGTGCCCAATGTCGGGCTGATGGCGCAGAAGGCCGAGGAGTACGGCTCGCACCCGACGACCTTCATCCTTCCCGCGGCCGGCACCGTGCGGGTTGTCGGACCGGGCGGCGTGCTCATGAGCCACGGCTGCGGGGCCGGCGACATCTGGCGGATGAGCCGGGTGCGCGACATCCCGATCCAGGACTGGGTCAAGCTCGCCGTCACCCGCGCGCGGATCACCGGCGCGCCGGCCTGCTTCTACCTCGACGCGGACCGGGCCCACGACGCCAATGTCATCGCCAAGGTGCAGCGCTACCTCGCCGATCACGACCTCACCGGGATCGAATACCGCATCTTGGCGCCGGTCGAGGCGATTCGCTGGTGCCTCGAGCGCATCCGCGAGGGCAAGGACACCATCTCGGTGACCGGCAACGTGCTGCGTGACTACCTCACCGACCTCTTCCCGATCCTCGAGCTGGGCACCTCGGCCAAGATGCTTTCGGTCGTGCCGCTGCTCGCCGGCGGTGGGCTCTTCGAGACCGGTGCGGGTGGGTCGGCACCCAAGCACGTGCAGCAGTTCGTCGCCGAAAACTACCTGCGCTGGGACTCCCTCGGTGAGTTCTCCGCGCTGGGCGCCTCGCTCGAGCACGTCGCCCAGACCACGGGCAACGCCAAGGCCCAGGTGCTCGCCGACGCACTCGACACGGCGATCGCGACCTTCCTCGACGAGAACAAGTCCCCGGCCCGCAAGGTCGGCCAGATCGACAACCGCGGCTCGCACTTCTACCTCGCGCTCTACTGGGCCGAGCAGTTGGCCGCTCAGACCGCCGATGCCGAGCTGGCCGCTCGCTTCGCACCGGTCGCGGCCGCGCTGCGGGCCAGCGAGGACACGATCAACGCCGAGCTCATCGGGGTGCAGGGTCACCCGGTCGACATGGGCGGCTACTACCACCCGGACGAGGCCAAGACCGGTGCCGCGATGCGCCCGAGCGCGACGCTCAACGCGGTGATCGACGCGCTCTGAGCCCAACGGTTCCACCGATGCCAGGGGCGCCGGCCGACGTGATGTCGACCGGCGCCCCTCGTCACTCATGCCGTCGGGCGTTACTCCGAGGAGACGAGCACGATGCTGGCGGGCTGCTCCGAGGTGACGACATCCAGTGCCGGACCTGTCGTCCCATCGGGAGCCCAGGAGATCAGCCGCACATTGTCCAGGAGCAGGTGCGCGCCCAGATGGGTGTCGTCGGTCGGAGGTAGCCGCAGGAAGGGCTGCACATAGGCCACCCCGTCGACGGCCGTGACGTCCAGGCGCACTTGAGTGCACTCCTGGGGTCCGTGTTCGCCGGCGGGGACGGCTACCCGGTCGACCCGCACGCTGGGTCCTTTCGCACCGGCATACCAGTGCAGTTCGAGGACGCCGGAGGCTGAGGCGCTGCGCACCTGGGCCACGAGGGTGAGCCGGCTGCCCGGGGTGACCGGGATGCGGTGGCGTGTGCTCGCCAAGACATCGTCCTCGCTGACCGGGCTGCGCAGCAGCCGGACTCCGCGACCGGGCGAGTCCGTCGGTGCGCCCGGGTCGAGGCAGGCAGCCCCGCTGGTGAGGTCGGCGTAGCGGCCGAGGTCCCAGAGCAGGCCCCCGGAGGCGGTGCTCGGACCCGGCGTCGCCGGCTCGAGATCGCCGGTGCCCCACAGCAGATCGGTGCCCACGCTCACCCCGGGCGCAGCAGCCGTGCGCACCGCGGCACCAACTGGCAGCCGGGCGATCTGGCCGGCTGCCAGGGGCAGGGTGAGCGGGCGCTCGGCGGCAACGCCGTGCACCGTCGCGACAGTGCCGGACAGCTGCGCGCCGTCCCCAGCAGACCCAGCGGCGATGCGCGCCACGGCTGCCGCCGGGGCGCCGGTCAGCGGTTGCGGCCGGTAGCCCTCCAGCGAGATCGGGTCGGCTTGCGCGTATGCCGTGTGGCCGGCTGCGAGGTCGACGCGCAGCAGGTAACCGACTTGGGTGGCCCATAGCTGCTGGTCGAAGAGCAGGTTGCCGGTGGAGTCGGCATAGGTGACCCCGTCCGGTCCGCGCACCCCGCCGATGACGTGCGGGTGGGCGGTGATCACCGCGCCGGCCCCGGCCTGCCCGGCAATCTCCATGAGGCGCAGGACGGCCGGAGTCAGGGTGCGGTCGTATTCCACCCCGCCGTGGATCATGACGACGACCTCGTCGGCGCGGGTGCGAGCTTGCGAGACGGCCTGAGCCAGGCGTTGTTCGGTGCACTTGGCCGCCCCCGGTCGATCGGCAGCCGCGACATAGGGGATGGGGTGATCCTCACCGGTGACCGAGGTGCATCCGAGGAAGGCCACGGTGCGCCCCTGGCGGACCAGCAGTGCCGGGGCCCAGGCCTGGGTTTCGGTGGCGCCCGCGCCGAAGTGGGCGACGCCGGCGCGGTCGAGCGCGGCCAGCGTCGTCGCGAGCCCGGGCGCGAGCGCATCGAAGGAGTGATTGTTGGCCAGCGACACGACATCGACCCCCGAGCGGGCCAACCCTTCGGCGAGGGTAGTCGAGCTGGCGAAGGCGATGGACTTGGTGGGGTGCAGCCAGGCCGGCCGAGGGCCGTCCGGGTCAAAGACGGGATCGGCGACCAGAGCGGTCTCCAGGTTGACGACGGTGAGGTCGGCATCGGCGAGCAGCGGTGCGATGGGCGCTAGGAGGGCGGCGTGTTCGGCCGGCCCGGCATCGCGCGATAAGAGGGCCGCTCGGGCGGGTGCGTCGTCGGTCGGGTCGCCGGTCTCCGCCGCACTGGTCGGCCAGTAGAACCGCCGCCCAGCCATGACATCCCCGCCGAAGCGCACCGAAACGGCGGGTGATCTGGTGAGCACCAGCCGGGAAGTGCTGGCCGGGGAGAGGGCCTGGACTCGCGGCAGGTGCCCCGGAGCAGCCGCCCGCACCAGGGCTGGCGTGGCCAACGCCAGTTCGGCTCGACCTGCCGCGTCGGTGGTCAACTGCCCGTCGGGGCCTTCGATGCTCGCGCCGGGGATCGCCACACCCAGGTCGTCGACGACGACCACCCGGCTGGTCTTGGCGGGGTTGGCCGGCGACCCGGTGGCCGCGCGAGCGGGCTCAGCCGCCGACTGCTCCCCGCCGGGGCTCGAGGTGCCAGTGCTCGCGGCGGTGCCGATGTCGGTGCCGATGTTGCTGCCGGTGGGCTCGCCGTAGTGGGCACCGGCCTGCAGCGCGACGCTCACCGCGAGCACGACGGTGGCAGCCAGGATGGTCCACCCAGATTGTCCGAGCCGGGTGCGTGAGCTCACAGCCACCCTCCCCAGGCCGCCAGCGCGCCGACCGCGCTGCCCACGGCATACACGCCGATGGATGTGAGGGTCGTGCCCCATGCGGTGCGCTCCCAGCCCTGCCGCTCGGCGTCGTTGGCGATGAGCGCGGGGACCATGAGGGTCGCCACCGTCAGCCCGCGCCACGGGACGTAGTCGCCATGGCTGATCCAGATCAGGCCGCTCTCTGCCGCCCAGGCGATCAGGCTGCCGACCAGCACCATGCTGGAGAGCTTGCGGCGACCGAAGATCACCATGCGCGGCATGAGCACCTTGACGACGATCGCCCAGACGAGCACGGCGATGACGATGGTGAACAGCAAGTCCCACCAGCGTGGTCCGACCAAGGCCAGATAGGCAGCGGTGACAAAGCCTCCCGAGCGCAGCCCGAGCCGGGCGTAGACGAGCATGCCGACCAGGACGCTCGTCGCGACACCTAGCAGCAACAGCTCGCGCGGGTAGCCCAGGACTGACGCGACCTGGACTGCGGCGGTCTCGCTGGCGCCGGGGATGAGTTCGATGAGTCCGGAATAGGCCCGCACAAAGGCCGCCAGCACGACAGTCGTCGCGAGGACGGCCAGCGCCGTGCGGCCAGGCCGTTGCCGGCCCATGTCGTGGGCGATGATCCCCGGCACGAGGAAGCCGATCCCCGAGAGAGCCGCGAGGTGGGGATCGAGCGTGCCGGCGCGGGCTGCCACCGCAGTGCCGATGAGAATGAGGGCCACTCCGACGAGGACCTCCACCTCGAACCGCCGACGGCCATAGATGATCCGTCGCGGGGCCACCACTTTGGTGACGACGAGATGGGTGAGGTAGCCGAAGCCGATCGTCACGACGACCGCCAGCGGACGCACGAGCGACAGCGCGAGATAGGCGGGGACGATGGCCCCTCCGGTGGTGAGGTGGGTGCGCTCGTAGACGATCATGCTCAGGACGACCCCGACGACGAGGGTCACCCGGACCACGTCGAAGGTCACGGCATACTCAGCCATTCCCGCTCTCCAGGTAGTGCCGGGGGAGGTAGCTGGCGGTGGCTACCGCCCGCTGAAGCGAGGCCGGCGCGCGTTCGGGTTGCTGCGACATGACGACTTCATCGACGTGGGTGTCGCGTTCGGACTGGAAGTGCTCGATGAGCATCTCGGCCTGGGCGGTGTGGATGTTGACCATGCCGACGAGCACTCCCCGCCCGTCCGGGAAGAGCTCGGCCAGGGCCGGCAGCAGTTGGGGGAGGTCCGGTTGCACGGTGTCGCCCATGCGGTGGATCCGCTCCTCGGGGTAGCCGCGCTTGACCATGGTGTCGATGACCGTGTCCTCATAGGCACCGAAGGTGACGACGTGGTCGAGCACGTCCTGCAGATCCGTGGGAACCATGGTGGCGAACAACTGGGCGCGCCGGCCGCGGTCGAGCCGGTTGTTGAGGATTCCCACGACCGGTGCCCCGGGCGGGAAGTGCGGCGCCAGAGCCTGGAAGGTGAGGATGACGCTCTCGCGGTCGTTGGCTGCGAACAGGGGCACCCACAGCACCTGCGCCCCGCCGAGGTCATAGGTGTGCAGCCGCACGACACCGACATCGGGCACCGACTTGACCATGCCGCGCAGGGCGACCTCGCGGGGGATGCTCAGCAGGCGGGCCACCGCGAAGCCGATCGCGAGGTTCTCCTTGAATTGCACATAGTCGAAATCGCGCAGTTCCTCGTCGTCGACCCCGATTGGGTCGGCATAGACGAAACGCGATCCGCGAGATGCAGCATGGTGAGCCAGGCGTTCACGCAACGCTGGGCGATCCTCGGCCGTGACGAGCACGCCGCCGTGCGGGACGGTCGCCGAGAGCGAGTCGGCAATCTCGGCGAGTGTCTCGCCCATCTCCTCTTGGTGATCCTCGCGAACGTTAGTAATGACCGTAATGTCCGATTTGACGAGGAAATCCTGGGAGTACTTCTGGTATGCCGGCCGCACGGCCATGCATTCGATGACGAGGGCGTCGATCTCCTGCCCTACATGTTCCTTGACGACGTCCACCTGCTCGTAGATCGTCGGGGCGCCGCGCCGAGGTATGGGTGCTTCGACCCCGTCGGGGCCGATCACCCGGGCCGCGCTCCCGGTGGTCTTGGCCACGGTGCGATAGCCGCCCTCGCGCAAGACACCGCCGAGCAACCGGGTGACGGTCGACTTGCCGCGGATGCCGTTGACGTGGATGCGCACCTCGAGCTGGTCGAGGCGGGCGTGATGGGCCCGGGTGGCCCCCCGCCACCGCAGCGCCAGGACGCCGACGATGATCGCGAGGACCGCGAGACCGATGACGGTGCGTATCACGCGGGTCGCACCCGAGCGTGCAAGTCGGCGAGGATCGTGGCCCCGGCACCCGACTCGGTGACCGGGCCCGCCCCGGCCGTGGGCTCGGTCGGAGCAGGGGCCTGGACGGCCACGCCGGTCAACCGGGCACAGTCAGCCAGGGAGCGCCGATTGCTGGCCGAACGCTCCGCAAAACTCGCGTAGGAGGCGCGTTCGAGCAGGTCGCCAACGCACTCCCAGGCGGCCTCCAGGTCGGTGTCGATGAGGACGGCGCCGACGGTGCGTTCGTCCCAGGCGAAGGTCACATCGTCCTCGCCGATGACCGAGTCGAGCAGGCGGGCCACGACTCGCCGGGCGGACGCCTGAGCGCGCTCGTCGAGGGAGGCGTCGGTGACCTCGATGTCAACGGCGAGCAGGCTTACCGTCGACCCGAACCGTGCAGCTCGTTCACGCTCCCGGTCCAGGCGCAGTTGGGCCGGCGCCAGGGTGAGCAGCGTCGATCCGGGAGCGAGGTAGGGGGCGGTGGCCAGGCCCGGGGAGGGCTGTGAGTCCGAGTGTTGCCGCAGCCGGGAACCCAATTGAGCGGCCAGCGCCGTGACGAGCAGGCAGGTCGTGCTCACGGCGAGGGCCAGCGGCAGTTGGGTGGGCTCCCACAGCCCAAACCTGCGTTTGACCTCGAGGTATGCCGCCACGAGGACCACCGTGGTGCCCGCCGCCACGCTGATGTCAGCCAGCAGGCCGACCGCCATGGCCAGCGCCCCCACTCCCGCGACCGCGAGCCGAGTGACGCCCGGCTCGAGCGCGGCCAGCAGGCCCGTCGCCAGGGTCGCGCAGGAGAGTGTCGCGACCATGACGTGGGCGTCAGTCCAGCGGGAGGTCGTCCTGCCGCTCACGACTGGTGCGCCATCTCGCGCGCGCCAGGGCGTACATGACGGCAAACAACCCGGCACCGATCAGCGCGTGCAGCGTGAGTGACCATGCCTCGTCCGTCATCCCAGGTCGACCGGCCAGGCCACCCACACCGACGCGCCACCCGCGTCGCAACGCGCCTCCAACCCTCGGGCGGACGCAACCACGAGGTCGCCGGTGACCTCGAGGACGGCGACCGGCCGGTCCGGAAGAGTCGAACCCAGGGCTGCGGTGAGTCGGGCCAAGGCCCGAGCACCGAGCTGGGCTCCCGGAGCCACCGCCTGCAGCTGCACCTGGGCCGCCTGCGCTCCGATGCTGTCGGTGCCCGTCGCCACCGAGACCCCGACTGCGAGGGGTTGGGTCGGCGCACCGCTCTCGAGCGTCGTGAGCAGCGTGACGATGGCGTGTCGGAGCGCATCGGGGCACCCGCGGACCATGAGTGGCGCGTCGCGGCAGTCGAGGGTGCTCGGGTGCAGCAGCAGATCGCAGGCATCGCGCACCACCGGGGCAAGATCGACGTATGCCGTGGGTGCTGGGGCGCCGGGTCGAGCCGAGAGGCGATGCGGCCGGGACAGGCGCAAGCCGGAGATGCGGGCCCGCACCCGACCTGCAGCCCGCTGCAGGACGGGGTCCTCGCTGGCTGCAGCTCGTTCGACGAGGTCCAGGACGCTGATCCGCGCGGCACTCTGCAGTTGTGTGTCATCGGTCGCGGGGGTGTGTGGTGTGGTCGACCGCGTTTCGACGGCCATGAGCCCCCTGGCTCGCTGCGCTGTCACTGCTCGCCCCCTACGGCGTCATGGGTCAGGACAATGCCTTTCCCGGAAGGCAAGTCACGTCCCCTGCGACCACTCTGGCCGCGTCATCCCCCGATGGTGCTGCCTAAAACGTGCATTTCACCCTTGCGTGGTACAAGGCCTTTATTACCCTAGCGGAAGTCAATCCTGTATGCATCAGCACATTTATCGCCACATCGTGTGAGTCGTCGTTCGAGAGTAGCGCGACGTGCATTGCTTAACCTAAGTCAACTGGCCATGATGCAGCGACAGTGATGTCATCCGGCCCAGCATCGACGACCAGGGCCGCCGAATCGATGGTCGTGCGGTCGGCCTGGACCCGCAGTCGGGGTGCCAGGCCGGCGGACTGGGTGCGGACCAACGCTGCGGTGAAGCGCGCGATCGCCCCGGCGCTCAACCGAGCGCCCGACGCCCGGACGACGAGATGCACCTGCGCTGCTGGCCCGTCGATGTAATGCCGGCCTTGCGCGACCGAGAGGTAGGCCTCGATGCGAGCCGGCTCGGCACGGTCCAGCGTGGTGAACAGGGTGACCAGTGCCTGCCGCAGGGTGTCGGTGCTGGCGCGCACCGGTAGCGGGTCGTCGCGGACCTCGACCGAGACCGGGGAGTGCAGGTCGAGCATGATCGCCTGCACAAGTGGCCCAAGGTCGACATATCCGAGCTCGGTGTCGGCTCCGGCGGGCGGTCGGGTGCCGAGGCCGGGTCTGTCGTGAGCAGCCGACGGCGGCCAGTCGCCCCATACCGGTGCGGGCACCGGCCCGCCAGTCCGGCGCGCCGGAAGACCTAGCGCCCATCGGATGGCGCGCTCTCTCAGGCGGCCAGCGCCCGGAGGGTCGACCGCAGCAGCGGCGCGGTGCGGTGCCAGACCGCTCCCGGCCAGCATGTCGAGGACCCCGGTCGGACCCGTTCGGCTTCGGCCGGCGTTCTGGTGTGCATGGATCTCGATGGCCTCGTGCTGGATGGCCTCGTTCTCAAGAGCCGTCGCAAACCGCGGTGCAGTCATGGTGCCCCCCCGGACACTCAGGGAGTGCCGAAACACCCCTCGATGGCGCGAGCACGCGCCAGCCATCCCATCCCCGAAACGGCTGCCCTTGAACGCTCGACTCGCGATCCGGGCGACTCCCCGCGCCCGGCGCAATCACTCTAGACCGGATGCGGGTCTGCAGCAGCTGTCGGCTTAGCCCAGGTCAAGCCTGGCCAGAACCGGAAATGCGGCGAGGATCAGCAGCCCCGGCCCGCACCTCGGGCCGCCGTCACGGTGAACGGCACCGGGTCCGGCCACTGCCGCTGGCGGAAGGCCGCGACCACGGCGGCACCGATCGAGTCCGCCTGCTCCTGCTGCACGAGTGCGATGGCACACCCGCCGAACCCGCCACCGGTCATCCGGGCCCCCAGCGCTCCGCCGCGCAACGCAGTGGTCACGGCCAGGTCGAGTTCGGGACAACTCACCTCGTAGTCCGCCCGCAGTGAGTCGTGCGAGGCCGTCATGAGCGCACCCGCAGTCGTGAAGTCGTCAGCCTGCACGGCGTCGACGAAGGCCTCGACGCGCGCGATCTCGGTCACGACGTGCCGCACCCGAGCCGGTGCGGCCGAGTCCCCGAGGCGACTGAGGCGACCGAGCGCTTCCGGCAGGTCGGTGGGGGAGACCTCGCGCAGGGTGTCGACCCCGAGGGCGCTGGCTGCCTGCTGGCAGGTATGCCGTCGCGCGGCATACTGCCCGTCCACCAGCGCGTGGGGCGCTTTGGTGTCGATGACGAGCAGGGCCAGGCCGTGGGCTGCCAGATCGAAGGGCACCTGGGTGGTGACCCCGCTGCGGCAGTCCAGCCGCAGGGCGTGCCCGGGGCGGCAGAGCATCGCTGCGGCCTGGTCCATGCCACCGGTCGGCGCTCCGGCGATGTCGTTCTCCGCCACCTGGCACACCTGCGCCAAGCGTGCCCGGCCGGCGTCGTCGTCCAACAGGCCCAGGCCGGCGATGTCGGACAGGGCGGCGGCCACCGCGCACTCCAGTGCCGCGGAACTCGACAACCCAGCGCCCACCGGCACGGCGCTGGCCACCTGCACGTCCGCGCCCGGCACGGCATACCCTGCCTGGCGCAGCGACCAGAAGACCCCGGCGACGTATGCCGCCCAGTCGCCCGGCACGGTCGGGGAGACGTCGTCCAGCGCGACGACGACCGTCTCACCGGGGCGCGCTGTGCTGGTGACCCGCAGCAACCCGTCGGTGCGCGGCCGGACCGTCGCGGTGGTGCGGTGCGGCAGGGCGATGGGCAGCGCGAGCCCGCCGTTGTAGTCGGTGTGTTCCCCGATGAGGTTGACCCGTCCGGGAGCCGACCAGACGCCGGCTTGGTTATCGGGCTCGGCGGGATGGAGCGTCGGGTTGACGGAGGCGCGCAGTGGTGAGGTCGAGGCCACGGCCCGAGCCTAACGACCGAATCGTCGGACTCGTCGCCCCCAGCTCCGGCGCTACGCTGGGGCGCATGTCCGGCGTTGTGCATGACAGGGACGCACTCACCCTCGGTCCCGGAGCGGGGCTTCGAGTGCCGTTGGATGGCGTGCAGACCGTCGGCATCGCGATCCCCATTCCCGAGCCGCACGGAGCCTTCCTGCAGGGCAAACGGGCCAGCTTCAACGACCCGATGGCACCGCTCATCCCGGCCCACGTCACGCTGCTCGGTCCGACCGGTGTGCCGCTGCCCGACTTCGCGCGCTTGGGCGATCACCTCACCGAGGTCGCGGCCGGGGTCGAGGCGTTTGACATGGTGCTGCGTGGCACCGGCACCTTCCGCCCGGTGTCCGATGTCGTCTTCGTGCAGGTAGCGCAGGGCATCTCCGCGTGCGAGACGCTGGAGCGCTCGATCCGGTCGGGCGAGTGGCACCAGGACTTGACCTTCCCGTATCACCCGCATGTCACGGTGGCCCACGACGTCGCGGAGAGCGACCTCGACCGGGCCTTCGATGATCTGGCCGACTTCCACGCCCGGTTCACCGTGTCCGAGATCTGGTTGTTCGTGCAGGGCGCCAACGGTGCGTGGTCGCCAGTGCGCTCCTTTCCGCTGCGTCGGCGCGGGGCGCCCTCGTGACCCTGGTTGCCCGCGGAAAAGCTCTCTGGGCGGCGCTGCAACGCACGCGTGCATATCGGGCGTGGACCCGCTTCGGCGACGCCAAGGGCAATCTCCTGGCTGCGGGTGTGGCATATTTCGGGTTCTTCTCGCTCTTCCCAGCCGTGGCGTTGGCCGCGGTCGTTTTCGGCTTCCTGCTCGCCGGCAACCCCGAACTCCTCGACGCTGTGGGGCGCTCGCTCGACGAAGCACTGCCAGGCCTGGTCAAGACAGCCGCCAACCCGGACGGGCTCATGCCGCTGGCCGCACCCGAGACCGCCACGCTGAGCTGGGCGGGCGTCGTGGCCTTCGGGTCACTCGTGCTGGGCGGTCTGGGGTGGATCGGATCCTTGCGGGACGGCATACGCACCGTCTTCGGGGTGCGCGGCACCGACGGCAACCCGGTGCTGGCCAAGCTGCGCGACCTGCTCGTCTTGGGGCTGCTCGGGGCCTCCCTGCTCGTGTCGGCCGTGTCGTCATCGGTGGTCGCTGCGGCCTCGACGTGGGTGAGCGACCTGCTGGGGCTGGGCCAGGGGCTGGTGACGGTCGCGGGGGTGGTCGTGTCGTTCCTCCTCGACACCGCCGTGATGATCGTCCTGCTCCGAGTGCTGTCCGGTGTTCCGTTGCCCTGGAAGGACATTCGCAGCGGAGCCCTGCTCGGTGGCCTGGGGATGACGGTGCTCAAACTGCTCGCGGCCACCCTCATCGCGATGGCCACCCGCAACCCGCTCTTCGGATCGTTCGTCGTCGTGGTCGGCCTGCTCTTCTGGCTCAACCTCGTCTCGAGGCTGGTCCTGCTGTCGGCGGCCTGGGCCGCCAATGACATCGACGCGGCGCTGGCTGACCTGCAGGGCGCCGTCGCCACCCGGGAAGCTGGCAGTGCGGTCGCTGCCGACCCGGACGCTGCGCCGGCCGGGCTCGACACTCGACAGCAGCGCGTGCGGGACGGCCTGCCCTACCTCGGCCGGCGCGACACCGACCGGGTCAACCTCGCGGCCGGAGCGCTGATGGGCGCGGCTGCAGCGATGGGCGTGTCGGCGCTCGGCCGCACACTCCGCCTGCTCCTGCCCGGCGGACGCCGCACGAGCTGACCCCTGCCGGCCCGCCACCGGCCGGAGGCAAGGGTCGGCCCACGAAGGGCACTCAGCGCTGGTGCGCCCCGGGCTGCCGCCCACGCCGCCGCGACAAGGCCACCGCGAGCAGGAGGAAGGCCACGAGGATGCCCCCCGCGCCGCCGGCCAGCGTCCAGCGCGCCGGGTCGGAAGCGGTCTGCCACCAGTCGAGCATCGCGTTTCCGTCGTGGCCGGTCGGTGCGGCGAGGGCAACACTCAGCCCGCTCGTCGGCGGTTCGTCCGCCTCGCTCGGCGGAAGTGGCAGCGCGCTGGAGGGCAGGGCAGTGACCGTGGCACCGCGCCATTCCGGCGGCTGGGCTGCGGTCCCGGGCTCGACCAGCCGCCCAATCGGGCGAGCTTGCGCGGCATACGAGAAACCCCAATTCAGCAGCGCCTCCACCGACGGCGCCTGGCGCTCGACGCTGCCCATGACCGCGACGATGAGGGTGCGATCATCGCGGGTGGCCGCTCCGATGAAGGTGTTGCGGGCCAGCGTGGTGTAGCCACTCTTGATCCCGATGGTGCCGGGATAGGAGTCGATGATCGGGTTGTGGTTGGCGATGGCGAACGGCCCGGTCGTCTTGCCGGTCGCGTCGACCGCCCCCGGGAACTGCGCCTGGAGGAGCACGGCATGCCGCCGGAAATCGGGCAGCTGCATGACCGCCCGACCGATGAGCGCCAGGTCGTAGGCGCTGGTGTACTGGCCGTCGGCGTCGAGGCCCGAGGGGTCGACGGCGTGGGTGTCCCAGGCGCCCAGCTGGCCCGCGGCGGCGTTCATGTCCGCGATGATCCGATCGCGTCCGCCATAGGCCCGCGCGATCGCGTATGCCGTGTCGTTGCCGCTCACCATGATGAGTCCGTTGAACAGGTCGTCGATCGTGTACTTGTTGCCCGCGACCATGCCGACTCGAGTGCCCTCGGCGTTGACGTCCGCAGGGTCGGCGATGATGACCCGCTTGGGGTCCAGCGCGGGGAGCGCCACGAGGGCGGTGAGGGTCTTGAGGGTGCTGGCCGGATAGAGCAGCGCATGGGCCTGCTTGGCCGCGATGATCTCGCCGGTCTGCAGGTCGGCCACGACGTAGGACACGTGCGGCATGATCGGCGGCTCTGGCACCGACGTGGGCAGGTCGGTGACGACGCCAGGCCGGGCCAGGGCGGGTCCGCCGACGACATGTTCGGGCGCGATGACCGGCCCGAGCATCGGTGCCGGCGGCGCGAGCACGCAGGAACGCCGGATCGTGCGTCCGTCGGGGAGGGTGGTCACGCCGGGCTCGGAGCCGCGTTTGGCATTCGTCGTCGGCGCGCTCTTGAGCACCGGCTTGGGCGCCGGTGAGGTGACAAAGGTCGCCGTCATCCCCGGGCCGCAGCCATCGCTGCCGGTGCGGGGTGGGCTGCTCACGACGACGGGTCGGGAGGGGGCCGGCGTGGTCACGGCCGGGTATGCCGATCCGGCCGCGGGAGCGTCGGCAGCGACGGCGGGACCGACCGCGCAGGCGAGCACGACGCCCACGATCCCCACGGCATACCCGAGGTTGGTCGAGATGCGCATGACGGGGCGAGCCTACTCGTCTGGTCGGCTCCGCGCCGGTCGGGGTAAGGGACAACACTGCGCCGGTATGCCGTGCGGCATACCGGCGCAGTGGTGGCCGATCAGGAGCTCAGGCGCGCTTGCTCATCGATCCGCGGAGATCCTTGTTGAGCTGGTTGATGACATCCAGCGGGATCTCCTTGGGGCACACATCGGCGCACGCACCGGTGTTGGTGCAGCCGCCGAAGCCCTCGTGGTCGTGCTGGGAGACCATCTTGACCACCCGGGCCCAGCGCTCCGGCTGCCCCTGGGGGAGCTCGCCGAGGTGGGTGACCTTGGCGCCCATGAAGAGCATGGCGGATGCATTGGGGCAGGCAGCCACGCAGGCCCCACAGCCGATGCATTTGGCCGACTCGAACGCCCGGTCGGCCTTGGGCTTGGGCACCGGCACCGAGTGCGCCTCGGGAGCCGCGCCGGTGTTGACCGAGATGAACCCGCCGCTCTGGATGATCCGGTCGAAGGCCGACCGGTCGACGACGAGGTCACGCAGCACCGGGAAGGCGGTGGCCCGCCACGGCTCGACGGTGATGGTGTCGCCGTCGTGGAAGGACCGCATGTGCAACTGGCAGGTCGTCGTGACCTCCGGCCCATGGGCCTTGCCATTGATCATGAGGCCGCACATGCCGCAGATGCCTTCACGGCAGTCGCTGTCGAAGGCGATGGGTTCCTCGCCCTTCTCCACCAACTGCTCGTTGAGCACGTCGAGCATCTCCAGGAATGACATGTGCTCAGACACGTCGGCGAGCTGGTAGGTGACCATCCGACCCTGGGCGTTGGGTCCGTCCTGACGCCAGATGTTGAGTGTGAGGTTCACTTGTAGCTCCGCTGCTTCAGCTCGATCGACTTGTAGACCAGGTCTTCCTTGTGCAGGACTGGAGTGCCGACGACACCGTCGGCGCCACCGGCGAACTCCCACGCAGCGACGTAGAGGAACTCGTCGTCATGACGCAGCGCCTCGCCGTCTTCGGTCTGCGATTCCGCCCGGAAGTGGCCACCGCAGGACTCGCGCCGGTGCAGGGCGTCGATGCACATGAGCTCGCCCAGCTCGAGGAAGTCGGCCACCCGGCCGGCCCGCTCGAGAGACTGGTTGAGGCTGTCGGCCGAGCCGAGGACCCGGACGTTGCGCCAGAACTCCTCACGCAGCGACCGGATGAGCCCGATGGCCTTGAGCAGGCCCTCCTCGGTGCGCTCCATGCCGCAGTACTCCCACATGATGTGGCCGAGTTCCCGGTGGAACGAGTCGACGGTGCGCTCGCCGTTGATCGCCATGAGCCGGTCGATCCGGGCCTGCGCCGCTGCGAGTGCGCCGGTCACCTCGGGGGCGTCGGCCGCCACCTTGGGGAACGGCCCATTCGCGAGGTAGTCGCGAATGGTGTTGGGCAGCACGAAGTAGCCGTCACCGAGGCACTGCATGAGCGAGGAGGCCCCGAGCCGGTTGGCGCCGTGGTCGGAGAAGTTGGCCTCGCCGGCGGCATACAGGCCGGTGATCGAGGTCTGCAGGTCGTAGTCGACCCACAGCCCGCCCATCGTGTAGTGCACTGCGGGGTAGATCCGCATCGGCACCTCGTAGGGGCTTTCCCCAGTGATCTGGGCGTACATGTCGAAGAGGTTGCCGTACTTCTCCTCGATGGCCGCCCGGCCGAGGCGCTGGATCGACTCGGCGAAGTCGAGGTAGACACCGCGGCGGAAGTCACCCACCTTGGGGCCGACACCGCGGCCCTCGTCGCAGACGTTCTTGGCCTGGCGCGAGGCGATGTCGCGGGGGACCAGGTTGCCGAACGCGGGGTAGATCCGCTCCAGGTAGTAGTCGCGGTCGTCCTCGGGGATCTGGCGGGGGTCCTTGTCGCAGTCCTCGGCGCGCTTGGGCACCCAGATCCGGCCGTCGTTGCGCAACGACTCAGACATCAAGGTGAGCTTGCTCTGGTAGTCGCCGGCCACCGGGATGCACGTCGGGTGGATCTGCGTGTAGCACGGGTTGCCGAAGTAGGCGCCCTTCCGGTGCGCCCGCCAGGTGGCGGTGACGTTGCAGCCCATCGCGTTGGTCGACAGGAAGAAGACGTTGCCGTAACCACCGGAGGCGAGCACGACCGTGTCGGCCAGGTGGGTCTCGAGCTCACCGGTGGCCATGTTGCGGGCGACGATGCCTCGGGCCCGACCGTCGACGACGATCAGCTCGAGCATCTCGTGCCGCTTGAACTGGGTGACCGTGCCCTTGGCGACCTGACGCTCCAGCGCCTGGTAGGCACCGATGAGCAGCTGCTGGCCGGTCTGGCCGGCGGCGTAGAAGGTGCGGGCCACCTGGGTGCCACCGAAGGAGCGGTTGTCCAGCAGACCGCCGTATTCGCGGGCGAAGGGGACGCCCTGGGCGACGCACTGGTCGATGATGTTGGCGCTGACCTCGGCCAGCCGGTAGACGTTGGTCTCCCGGGCGCGGTAGTCGCCACCCTTGACCGTGTCGTAGAACAGCCGGTAGACCGAGTCGCCGTCGCCGTTGTAGTTCTTGGCGGCGTTGATGCCACCCTGGGCGGCGATCGAGTGAGCCCGCCGGGCGCTGTCCTGGTAGAAGAACACCTGGACGTTGTAGCCCGCCTCGCCGAGCGAGGCCGCGGCTGCCGCGCCGGCCAGTCCGGTGCCGACGATGATGACCGACAGCTTGCGCCGGTTGGACGGGTTGACCAGTTTGGCGTCGAACTTACGGGTGGTCCACATCTTGTCGATCGGGACCGTCGTGGGCGCCTTGGTGTCGGCGATCGGAGCACCGACGGTGTACATCCCGAAGGTGTCGGCAGCCGGGCGAGTGGGGTTGGTGGTCGTCATGATCGATCAGCCCTTCACGATCCCGAAGAGGATGGCCAGCGGCGGGATGGCGAAACCGAGCACGACGATGCCGGCCACGAGGTGGGCGGTCGTGTGTGCCAGGCGCCGCGAGGTCGCCGAGTTGGTCCAGCCGAGGGTCTGGGCGCCGCTCCACACTCCGTGGAACAGGTGCATGCCCAGCGCGACGAGCGCGATGAGGTAGATGAGCACGACCCACCACAGCTGGAAGCTCGCGATGACGAGCAGGCCCGTGCTCGGGTGGCCGTCGAGCTTGAGCTTGTCGGCAGAGAACGCGCCGTTGAAGTTGACCTTGGCGATGGTGAACTGCACGAGGTGGAAGATGAGCCAGGCGA
Source organism: Actinomycetales bacterium (assembly GCA_016710385.1). Classification (GTDB taxonomy): domain Bacteria; phylum Actinomycetota; class Actinomycetes; order Actinomycetales; family Dermatophilaceae; genus Phosphoribacter; species Phosphoribacter freyrii. The sequence continues at coordinate 9,865 of JADJVX010000005.1, read as the reverse complement.
GCAGCGTGACGCCGCCCCAGCGCATCATCTTGGTGCGTGCCGCGCCCTTGGCGGCGTTCTTCACGGCATACCGCTGCGGCCGGGCACCGTTGGCGCGGCTCCACAGCGTGAACGCTGCGTAGGCGTGCACCACGAGGGACACGACCAGCAGGGCCCGGAACAACCAGAGGAATCCCGAGTACGGGAGGATCGGCACCAGGATCTCGCGCAGGTGTTCGGCGTACTCGTCGAACGCCGCAGGACCCGCGAAAATCTTGAGGTTGCCGTACATGTGCATAAGGACGTAGAAAACGAAGAGCGCACCGGTCGTCGCCATGAGGAACTTCATGAACACGGTGGTGCGGCGCGCCGTCGTCTCGCCTGTGAGGAGCGTCGTAGTGGCCACGGGGTCCACCGTAGCGGGTGCCTCCCGAGGGTCGAAGGGTCCGCAGCGCGCGCAGGCGGTGAGATGCCTCTCTCCCGGGCAGGTGCACGCGCCAGTATGCCGGTGATGCAGCTTCCAGCCTGAACCCACCTCCCTCGTCCGGTATGCCGTCCGGCCCGACTCCTTCGGCACAGCTCGTCGAGGTCGCAGGGCAACCCCATGACGCTGCTAGCCGATGTCGCGGCGGCGGAACCCGGCATACGCGAGGGCCAGCAACGCAGTCGCCACGGCGAGCAAACCCACGACGGGCGCGGCGGAGAAGGGTTCGACCGGCATCCGCGGGGAGTGCGTGAACGGCGCGAGATTGGTCAACCAGTCGGGCAGCCCGAGCAGGCCGCCGAACTCACCGACGGTGAGGAAGAGCGCCAAGGCTCCCCACGCCACGCCCGCAGCGATCCGGGGCAGCCAGGCATAGGCGCAGACGGCGAGCGCGATGCACACCCAGACCGCCGGCACATGGGCTGCGGCCGAACCGAGCAGCCGGCCGACTCCGGCCGAGCCGCCGGCCGCCGCGTCGACCACCCCGATGACGCCACCGAGGACGAGCATGAGCACGGCGCTGCCGATGAGGCCGACGAGGGTGTGCGCCGCGAGCACGCGCGCCCTGGTGGTGGCGCCGGCGAGCACCTGTTCGGCATGTCCGGCGACCTCCTCGGAGCGCAACCGCAGCGCCACGACGATGCCGAAGGCTGCCGCGATGACCGAGATGAAGCCGATCTCCGTGGTGAGGTAGACGTCTTCGAGCAAGCCCGCCCCGCCGCCCATCTTGCGCAGCAGGTCGGCGATGCCCGGGTCCTTGATGAGGTCGGTCGCGCTCTTGGCCAGGCCCCCGACGACGAGGCCGCCGATGGCAAATCCGGCCAGCCAGCCCAAGAACCCGGGCGCCCCAGCCGCCAGGCCAGGCCGACCGGCGAGGACAGGCTCGCCGGTGCCGTCGCGCGGCCCCGCCGGCCGGCGAGTAATCCTGCGCCGAGGTCACGGCGGTCCAGGAGGGCGAAGGCCCCGAGCACGCCGGCGGCGAGCACCGCCACCCCGAGCAGCACCACCCAGGACCGGTTGGCCCCGTAGGCCGCGGATTCGGTCGACCAGCCCAGCGGCGAGACCCACGACAGCCAGCCCAGACCGGGCCGGGAATCGCCGATGCTGCGCAGCAGAAAGGCGGCCCCGATTGCCCCTCCGGCCAGACCCGCGCAGGACCGCGAGGTCGCCGCGAGTTGGGCGGCCACGGCCGTGATCCCGACGAAGGCCAGCGCCGATCCAGCCCAGCCCGCGGCGAACGCCAAAGACCCCGAGCTCGGCATCCCCAGGCCGATATAGCCGAGCGCGGTGAGCAGGCACGTGACGAGCACGGCCAGGGTCGCGAGGATGACCGCTGCAGTCAGCGGGGCGCGTCGCCCCACGACGGCGGACCCGAGCAACTCGAGCCGGCCGGCCTCTTCCTCCGAGCGGGTGTGGCGACGCACGACGGCATACCCGAAAAGGGCCAGGAAGACCGCGCCCATCATCGTCATCTTCGCCACCGCGATGGAGTCGACGCTGGCCGGATTGCCGACCGGGCCATACAGCGCGACCGCCGCAGGCGAGGCGAAGATCTCGCCGATCGCCCCACCCAACGACTCGGCCGTGGGGTAGAGCACGAGGGTGGCCTTGGCGCTGCTCACCGCGATGCCGGCGATGGCCGCCGCGCCGACGGGCAGGAGCACGCGGTCGCGGCGCCAGGCCAGGCGCAGCAGGGCTCCGGTGCCGGAGTAGGCGCTCATGACTGGTAGCTGCGCAGGAACAGCTCCTCCAGCGTGGGTGCCTGGCAGGTGAGAGCCCGTATGCCGTGTGCTCCCAAGGCGTCCAGGACCGGCCCGATGTGGTCGGTGTCGACCGACCCGGTGAGCCGGTCGCCCTCGATGATCGCGTCATGCAAGCCGGGCAGGCGCGCAAGGTCGGCCGTCGTCGGCGGACGCTCCAACACGGTCGACAGCGACGTGCGGGTGAGGTGGCGCAGGTCGGCAAGGGTGCCCGACTCGACGGTGCGGCCCTGTTTGATGATGCTCACGCGGTCGCAGAGCGCCTCGACCTCAGACAGGATGTGGCTGGACAGCAGCACCGTGCGCCCCTGTGCTCGCACCTCGTCGATGCAGTCGCGGAAGACTCGCTCCATGAGCGGGTCCAGGCCCGCGGTGGGTTCGTCGAGCAGCAGCAGGTCGACATTGGAGGCGAGCGCGGCGACGAGGGCGACCTTCTGACGGTTGCCCTTGGAATAGGCCCGTCCCTTCTTGGTGGGGTCCAGGTCGAAGCGCTCCAGCAACTGGTCGCGGTTGGCCCTGTCCAGGCCGCCGCGCAGCCGCCCGAGGAAGTCGATGACCTCGCCACCGGTGAGGGTAGGCCACAGCGTCACGTCGCCGGGCACGTAGGCCAGCCGCCGGTGCAAGGTCTCGACGTCGCGCCACGGGTCGGCGCCGAGCACCTGGGCGGTGCCGCCGTCGGCGCGCAGCAGTCCGAGCAGGATGCGGATCGTCGTCGACTTGCCCGACCCGTTAGGGCCAAGGAAGCCGTGCACCTCGCCGGTGGCGACGGTGAGGTCGAGGCCGTCCAGGGCGACCGTGCTCCCGAAGCTCTTGCGTAGCCCGGAGACGGTGATCGCGTCGGTCATGCTCACCATGGTTACACACTTTTTACCAATTTGTGAATGTTGTAGAATCCCCGACGTGAGTGTGGATCCCAGCGCCGGACGCCGCGAGGCCGACGTGTCGCGCTTTGTCGAGCGCCTAGGCGGGGCGCTCACCGAGGCCGGCTTGGCGCGGCTTCCCTCCCGGGTCTTCGCTGCGCTGATGGCCGACGACGACGGTCGGATGACCGCGGCGGAGCTCGCCGGCGCGCTGGCGGTGAGCCCAGCCGCCATCTCGGGTGCGGTCCGCTATCTGCAGCAGGTGCGAATGATCACACGGGAACGCGAAAAGGGCTCTCGCAGAGATGTTTTCGTCGTCATGGATGATGCCTGGCACGACATGATGATCAACCACGAGGTGGCCTACCTGCCGTTGCGAGATGCGATGGCGGCCGGCATACCGGGGGTCGGTGGGCCGTCCACCCCGGCCGGCGCGCGACTTGCGCTGTCGGTGGAGTTCCTCGAGTTCATCAGCGCCGAGATGGACGGCATCGCCGCGCGCTGGGACGCGCATCTGTCCGATCGCGCCGCACGGCATACCGGTGGGCAGGCCTGAAAACCCGCATGGCGCAATCTCGCTCCGCCGAGGGTGTTCTAGACCATGGTCCCGGGCTGGGGGAGGGCGTGCGTCACTAGGCTGCCGCTATGGCCGATGCTGTCGCGCGTTCCGAGTCCGACCTGCCGATCCAGCAGGTGTATGTCGCCGCTGACCTCGCGGGATTCGATCCCGATGCCGCCCTCGGGGCGCCGGGGGCCTACCCCTTCACCCGGGGTGTCTACCCCACGATGTATACCGGCAAGCCGTGGACGATGCGGCAGTATGCCGGTTTCGGCACCGCCAAGGAGTCCAACGAGCGCTACCTGCAGCTGGTCAAGGCCGGCACCGGCGGGCTCTCGGTCGCCTTCGACCTGCCGACCCAGATGGGCTATGACTCCGACGAGGCGATCTCCTCGGGTGAGGTCGGCAAGGTCGGCGTGGCCGTCGACTCGATCGACGACATGCGGGTGCTGTTCAATGGCCTGCCGCTGGACAAGATCTCGACCTCGATGACGATCAACGCACCTGGGTCGACGCTGCTGCTGCTCTACCAGCTCGTCGCCGCCGAGCAGGGGATCTCCGGCGACAAGCTCACCGGCACGATCCAGAACGACGTGCTCAAGGAATACATCGCCCGCGGCACCTACATCTACCCGCCGGCGCAGTCACTGCGCCTCATCTCCGACATTTTCGCCTACTGCCACAAGGAACTCCCGCGCTGGAACACCATTTCCATCTCGGGCTATCACATGGCCGAGGCCGGGGCCACGCCCGCTCAGGAGATCGCGTTCACCCTGGCCAACGCCAAGGAATACGTCCGCGCCGCCATCGCCGCCGGGCTTGACGTCGACGACTTCGCGCCCCGGTTGTCGTTCTTCTTCGTCGCCCGCACCACGCTCCTGGAGGAGGTCGCCAAGTTCCGGGCGGCCCGCCGGATCTGGGCGCGGATCATGCGGGAGGAGTTCGGCGCCAAGAACCCCAAGTCGATGATGCTGCGCTTCCACACCCAGACCGCGGGTGTGCAGCTCACCGCCCAGCAGCCCGAGGTCAACCTCGTGCGGGTTGCGCTGCAGGGCCTGGGGGCGGTCCTCGGCGGCACCCAGTCGCTGCACACCAACTCCTACGACGAGGCCATCGCGTTGCCGACGGAAAAGGCCGCGCGCCTCGCGCTGCGCACCCAGCAGGTCATCGCCTACGAGACCGACGTGTGCAAGACCGTCGACCCGTTCGCCGGCTCCTATGTCATCGAGTCGATGACCGACGACCTCGAAGCGGCCATCGTCGAGCTCATCCAGGCCGTCGAGGACCGCGGCGGCGCGGTCCGGGCCATCGAGCAGGGCTTCCAGAAGAGCGAGATCGAGCGCTCGGCCTACCGGGTCGCCCTCGAGATCGACAACGGCGAGCGCACCGTCGTCGGGGTCAACAAGTACACGATCGACGTCGAGGAGGAATACGACCCGCTGCGGGTCGACCCGGCGATCGAGAGCGAGCAGCGCGAACGGCTCGCCGCCCTGCGCGCCGAGCGGGACAACGACGCCGTCAAGGCTGCCTTGGCGGCGATGCAGGAGGCTGCTCGCGGCACCGACAACGTGCTTTACCCGATGCGGGAGGCGCTGCGGCTGCGCGCCACCGGCGGTGAGGTCGCCCACGCGCTGCGCGAGGTGTGGGGCGTCTACGTGCCCCAGGAGTTCTTCTAGGCCGGCGGACGCTTCCGGGATCAGACGGTCGGCTGGCCGTCGAAGACCCGATAGGTCAACGTCCGGGTGCTCTGACCAAAGCCCGGCGCGCTCAGGGTGATCGTCCAGGTCCCGCTGCGCGGGGTGGTGCCGATGTCGGCACTGGAATAGGTCGCGGTGCAGATCTTCACCTTGGCCAGCCCCGCGGCGTCGCTGGTCACCGTGGCGATCCGATTGCCCGGGGCCTCGCCGAACCCCGAGGTCTGGGTGGCAGGCGTGAACCCCAGCAACTCGCCGCCGGTGGCACCCTCCAGATCGCGCTGGTGATCGCTGGAGACCACGACGGTGGCTCCCGAGACCGGGTTGCCGGCGCAGTCGGTCACGAGCATGCTCATGTTGACGACGGGATTGGTGGTTCCCGTGGTGGTGATGTTCGACAGCGGGTCGGTGTTGGTGTTGCTGTTGAGGTTCTTGGAGTCCCGGATGTAGAGGTCGAAGCCATTCGCGGACAGTCCCGTGGTCGTGATGATCACGCTGAGCGGGCAGGACGACGCATGAGCGGGCGCGGCGACCACGGTGAGAATGGCGGGCACCGTCCACAGGGCACCGGCGACGACGCGTCGCCTCTCGAATGGAACGTGGCCGACCCCAGGCACAGTCGCATGGTAGAGGCCTCCGACCGATTCCCCACCGACCGGGCTTGACCTCGGTCTAGTGCTCGGCGCCGGTCATCCGGCGATGAGCCGCCGGTGATTCGGGCCTGGCGCCGACCCGGGACACCGCGGCGCTGCCGGCTCGGACTCCGGCGCGCAGCGCCTCCTGCGGGTTCGCCCCGTCGAGCCAGGCCGCGAGCAGTCCGGCGTCGAAGGCATCCCCGGCCCCGGTGGGATCGACCACCTCGACGTGCGGCGCGTGCTCCAGCCAGCTGCCCGTCCGGCATACCCAACCGGCGCCGTCACTGCCGTAGGTGACCACGACGTTGTCGACCGCCGCGAGCATGGCCGGCGCGCCCCCAAGGGCGTCGGCCTCCGCGGCGTTGGGCAGCAGCAGGTCGATGCCCTCGACCCAGCGCAGGAAGGTGCCGGCTCCGACGCGGGCCAGCAGCGAGGGCGCCTGGGGGTCGACCGAGGTCGTCCACCCGAGGGCACGGGCCTGGGCCAGTGCCGCCAGGCCCGCAGCGCGCGACCCCTCGTCGAAGAGGACATAGCTCGACAGATGCAGGTGCGGGGGTGCCTCACCGACCGCTCGTCCACCGGAGGGATCGGGTATGCCGTCCCAACGGGCCCGGGTGAGGTCGACGTCGGCGGGGGCCAGCCGGGCGTTGGCGCCCCGATCGGGGAACATGGTCCGCTCGCCGGAGGTCTCGGCCAGCACGACGACCGAACAGGTGGGCAGGTCGGCATCCTCGGCGAGCAGCGCGGTCACTCCGGACGCGCGCAGGTCGGCCCGGACCGCCTCGGCAGCCGCGTCGGCACCGACCCGGGCGAACAAGCACACCGCAGTCCCCGACGCGGCCAGCCAGGATGCAGTGTTGCCGCCCGCGCCGCCGGGTCGGACCGAGACCCGGGCGGGGGTGTCGGTGCCGTAGTGCACCGGACCACCGGGTCGGACGATGACATCGAGGCCGACGTCACCGACGACAACTACCGGTCTCACTGCGAATCTGACTGCAGGGCAACGAGTTCTGCCGCCACATCCCCGGCCAGTCGGGCATTGGACAGCACGAGCTCGACGTTGGCCCGCAGCGACTCGCCCCCGGAGTGGGTGTGGAAGTACTCCAACAGCCGGGGCGTGACGTCCTTGCCGTGCACCCCTTCGCGGTCCAGCAGCGCAAGCCCCTCGGCGACCAGCCGGTCGTGCAGCTGGGGATCGACCTGCCGGTCGGTCGGAAGCGGGTTGGCCAGGACGACGCCGGCGGCGTCGGTGCCGAGTCGGTCGCGAGCGGCGAGCACTGCGGCAGCGGCCGCCGCCGAATCGACCTGCCACGGGGCGGCATACCCGGAGTCGGAGAGGTAGAAGCCCGGGAAGGCGAGCGTCCGATAGCCGAGCACCGGGACCGAGAGCGTCTCGAGGTATTCCAGCGTCCCCGGGACGTCGAGGATCGACTTGACCCCGGCGCAGACCACCAGGACGGGCGTGCTGGCCAGCACGCCGAGGTCGGCCGACACGTCGAAGGTGTGCGACGCCCCACGGTGGACCCCGCCGAGACCCCCAGTCGCAAAGACCCGGATCCCGACCCGGTGGGCCAGTGCGGACGTGGACGCCACGGTTGTCGCCCCGGTCAGCCCCAACCCGACGGCGACGCCGAGATCGCGGACACTGAGCTTGAGCACGTCGTCGCGTGTGCAGAGTTGCTCCAGGGCGCCGTCGTCGAGACCCACGTGCACCTGTCCGGACAACACGGCGATCGTCGCGGGGACCGCGCCGCCGGCCCGCACCGCCGCCTCGATCTCGCGGCCCACCCGCAGGTTGTCGCCCCGGGGCAGCCCGTGGGCCAGGATCGTGCTCTCCAGGGCGACCACCGGGCGTCCGCTCGCGAGCGCGTCGGCGACCTCGGCGCTGCACGCGATGGGGGATGACGCGCCTGAGACGCCCGACCTGGGAACCGACACCATGGGCGCACACTACGCTGACCCCACCATGAAGACGGTGACCCCCACGCTGCAGGCGAGGTTGACCGAGCTCGACCCGCAGCTCGTGTCAATCCGCCGTGATATTCACTCGCACCCGGAGCTGTCCTGGCACGAGTACCGCACGACTGACCTCGTCGGCAACCGACTCGTCGACGCCGGCTTCCGGGTCACCCGGCTGGAGGGCACCGGCCTGGTCGCCGACCTCGGACCGGCCGACGCGGCATACCGGGTGGCGCTGCGCGCCGACCTCGACGCACTCCCGGTTGTGGAGCGCACCGGCCTGCCGTGGGCCTCCACCACTGACGGGGTCGCCCATGCGTGCGGCCACGACGTGCACACGGTCGCGTGCCTGGGTGCCGGGCTCTCGCTCGCCGGGTATGCCGGGCAACTCACCGACCGTGGCGCCGCCGTGCGGCTGCTCTTCCAGCCCGCCGAGGAGATCGTCCCGGGAGGAGCGCTCAAGGTCATCGACGCCGGTGGGCTTGCCGGGGTCGACGAGATCTACGGGTTGCACTGCGAGCCAACCCTCGATGTCGGTCAGATCGGGTTGCGAGTCGGTCCGATCACGGCGGCGACCGATGCCATCGAGGTGACCGTGCACGGCGGTGGCGGGCACACCTCGCGGCCCCACCTCACTCAAGACCTCACCTTCGCGCTCGCCAAGGTCATCACCGAGGTGCCGGCGGTGCTCTCGCGCCGCATCGACCCGCGAGCCGGCCTCTCGGTCGTGTGGGGCGCCATCCACGCCGGTGGGGCTGCCAACGTCATCCCCTCGACCGGGTTGGTCTCCGGCACGCTCCGGGTGCTCGATGCCGACGTCTGGCACGAGGTCGGGCCAGTGCTCGCCGACCTCGTCGCCGAGGTCCTCGCCCCGTATGCCGTGACCCACCAGATCGAGCACACCCGCGGGGTGCCGCCGGTGGTCAACACCACCGACGGGGTCGACGTGCTCCGCGAGGGGGTCGCCATGGCCGGTGCCACCGAGATGCCGGTGCGCCAGTCCCTCGGCGGCGAGGACTTCGCGTGGTACCTCACCAAGCTCCCCGGAGCGCTGGCGCGTCTCGGCACGCGCACGCCGGGCGGGCCTACCTTCGACCTGCACCAAGGTGACTTCGCCATCGACGAGCGAGCGGTCGTGGGTGGGGCCCGTGTGCTTGCCGGTGCCGTTGTGGCTGCAGTGACGAGGGCGACGGCCAACTCTCGATGACAGCTCGGGATGACTCGGTCGCAGCGTCGGCCGGTGGACGATCCAGCCGTCGCTGACGAGCACGTGTCGCTTCGATAACGGTTGGCGCGGGCCCCCCGCGCATGGGCCGGACACGGCATACCGAGGGCTAGAGTCTGCTGCGACGAGGGTGCGGGTACCCCCGCGTCCTCACCCCGGAAAGACATCTAAGGAGACCACCTTGCGTCAGGTGATGAAGATGGCCGTCGTCGTGGCGGCTGGATCGCTTGCGCTCGCTGCGTGCAGCAGCAGCAGCTCGACCACCCCCGCTGCGAGCACCGGTGCGTCCGGCGCGGCCCAGATCAAGGTCGGCATGGCCTACGACGTGGGCGGTCGTGGAGACCAGTCCTTCAACGACGCTGCCGCGGCCGGCCTGGACAAGGCAGCCAAGGAGCTCGGTGTCGTGAGCAAGGAGGCGTCCGCCTCCAACGGTGAGGCCGAGTCCGCTCGCGAGGAGCGCCTCCAGCAGCTCATCGACGCCGGCTACACCAACATCGTCGCCGTGGGCTTCGCCTACGCCCCGTCGGTGACCAAGGTCGCCAAGGCCAACCCGAAGGTCAAGTTCGCGCTCGTCGACTCCACCGACGCCAAGGGCGACAACATCGAAAACATCACCTTCGCCGAGCACGAGGGCTCCTTCCTCGTCGGTGCGGCGGCCGCACTGAAGTCCAAGACCGGCAACGTCGGCTTCGTCGGTGGCGTCGAGATCG
>JADJVX010000004.1 GCA_016710385.1 Actinomycetales bacterium | reverse complement strand
GAGATTGTCCCGGCCATCAGCGACCAACCTTCCTCACCAGCCACGCTGGCGCGTCAGGCCGGAAACACCGTTCAGCGGGACAGTCCCTTGCCCGGAGGCGGCCCTTCGTCACCTCTCCTTGCATCGGGGAGACAGACCCAGTGGGGCAGATGAGATCAAAGGTAGTTGCGGTCATCGGTGGCGCAATACTGGTGAGCTTAGGCTCCGCGGGGGGGACTGAGGCGGCCGCGCTGAGGACTATCGGCGTGCTGGCTGGTGCCAGCGTGACGGCTAGTCCAGTCGTCAGCGGAGCCAGCTCTCGTGGCAGGATGTGAACAGTGGGGCCACATCCGCCGACTTCATTGTCGCGGCTAGGCGACGAATCCGTTGGCGCCTCCGGGGACGCCGGGCCATCGACGCGGGCGTAGCCTTCCATCTCCGTGAGGGAGGCACCACGGTTCGAGGCATCCACGACAACATGCCTCTGCACGAGATCTACTTTCTCCGTCGAGGGGTGGAATGAATGGTTGCCGGTGTATCAGTCGGATAGCACGTTCCTGGTGTGTCTGTTCGGTTGGAATGCCGCCCCTTCTGTGAGCAGAAAGTTCAGTGTGCTGCACTAGCTGAAGGTGAGCACTTCGAATCGGACAGGGACTGGTCGGATGGGTCGCTACGGGATCGTGCTGTGGTGGTGGGTGCGGCGTGCCATGGGTGCCCTTCTGGTCATCGCGGGAGTCGGATTTCTTGGCCTTCCTTGTTCCGGTGCCGCTGGCGACGAGGCCGTGGGTGGGCTTTCCGGCGGGTTCGGCGGGTGGCTGCTCTGGCTGATCGTCATGGTGCCCGCGGCTGCCCTCGCTGGGGGAATCTTCGGCTGCGTGGCGTGGCTATGTCACGCCCTGATCACCCGCTCAGGCATTGCGCTGGCTGTTTCCACGGGTGCGTGGGCCTTCGTGATTGCCTTCGCTTGGGTGACCTGGTCTCAGGGCGGCAGCCCCCCAGAGCGAGTTTCCCGTCTCATCATCAGCGGCCTGACAGGCGTCGCTTGCGGGGCGTGGTCGCTGCGGGACCGCAGACGACTTTCCCAGACCGCGGTCGGGTGACCGTTTCTGGCTGACCCAAAGCAGCGTGGGTTCTGAAGCCGCCTGCCTCGAGTTGGGGAATGCTGCACGAACGGGTGACAGGTCGATCGGAAGGTGTCAAGCCGGTTGAGACGCGTCTTGTCACGCGGTCTGTATGAAGGCCTGCTGTGATGGCTTGTCGACGGCGCTCGAAGAGTGAGCACTTTCGGCGGTCGAAGAGTGAGCGGTTTCAGTTTAGGGATTCTTGCTCGGCTTTGATGCTGGGCAGGGTGTCGACGCCGCGGTCGCGTAGCCGGTAGGAGGCGCCTTTGAGGGCGATGACGTCGGCGTGGTGGACGATGCGGTCGATCATCGCGGCGGCGACGACTTGGTCGCCGAAGACGCCGGCCCAGGAGCTGAACGCGAGGTTGCTGGTGAGGATCAGCGAGGCGTGCTCGTACCGGGAGGAGACGAGCTGAAAGAAGAGGTTGGCGGCGTCCTGGGCGAAGGGCAGGTAGCCGACCTCGTCGACGATGATCAGCCCGTACCGTCGCAGGCGGGTCAGCTCGGTCGGGAGGCGGCCGCGGTCGTGGCCTCGGTCAGGCGGGTGACCCAGTCGGTGGCGGTGGCGAACAGCACCCGGTGTCCTTGGCGGGCGGCGGCAACGCCTAGGGCGGTGGCCAGGGTGCGTCTTGCCCGGGCCTGGCGGGCCGAGGAGGACGACGTTGCGGTGCTCGGCCAGGTAGGCACCCGAGGCCAGGGCCTGGACCGGGGTGCGGGCTGCGGGTTGGTGGTCGAAGTTGAAGTCGTCCAGGGTCTTGACCGCGCCGAAGCCGGCGGCGCGGATGCGTAGCCGGGCGCCGGAGGCGTTGCGGGCGGCGACCTCGCGTTCCAGGACCGCGGCCAGGTAGTCCTCGTGGGTCCACCCTGTGTCGCGGGCGTGGTCAGCCAGGCGGGCGGCGGCCTCGGTGATCCGCGGTGCCTTCAGCGCGGCGGCCAGGTGGGTGATCTGCTTGAGCGACTCAGTCGTAGTCGGCGAGGTCGCGCACCATCCTGTCCGCCTCGGGCGCCGCTGGCGTGGGGTGCTGATAGTCCTGGCGCAGCGCCGCGGCGGTCGCGACGTGCGTGGGATCGGTGACGGTCATGCCGCGGCCCAGCGGCGGGGGTGTTCGGCCACCAGCTGGCTACCGTGACGAACCCGCACGAGGTCGAGGTCGGCGGCCACGTCGACCCGGGCGCCTATCGCGCGGGGGTCGACGGAATAGTCGTTGGTGTCGACGCGCACGTAGTAGTCCCGGCCCAGGCGGACGTGGTTGCGCCAGCCCAGGTGCAGCACCGCCGGCGGAGGGGCAGCATCGACTCCTTGTCCGCGGCGAGCAGATCGGTCGGCCGTGCCTTGAGGGTGCGCACCGTCCGCGCGTTGGCGGTGGTCAGCCAGTGGGTGAACTGGGCGTTGAAGTCGGCCGGGGACTCAAAGTGTCGGCCGGCATGAAGGAAGTCTCGAAGAAGCCGTTGCGCCGCTCGACGATGCCCTTGGACTCCGGGTCCCGCGGCGGCAGCAGCACCACCTTCGTGGCCAGCGTCCCGGCGAACACCGCGACCGGTTCGGTGACCTTGCGCCGTCCGATGCCAGGCTCGTTGTCCCAGATCAACCGGCGCGGCACCCGACCCAGCTCACTGAGCAGGTCCCACGTCCCGAGCAGCAGGTCCGGTGTCTTCCGCGTCGGGATCATCCGCCCGAGCATGTAGCGGGAGTACCCGCAGGTCATGACCAGCACCGGAAGCAGCGTCCGCGAGCCATCCTCGAGCAGGATCTTGCGCGGCGGGAACCACAGGTCGCACTGAGCCACGTCCCGGCCGTCCACGTCAGCCGATCGGCTGGATCGATCGGGCGGTGGTCAGCCCGGACCCGGTTGACGTTATCGCGGAACCAGCGGATCGACCCGGTCCACCCGACACGTTCGGCCAGCACCGTGGCCGGCATGTCCGGAGTGTCCGCCAACAGCTGACGCACCCGCGCCTCGTACGGCGTGAACGACGTCGGCCCCGGCCTGCGTTCGTACTTCGGCGGACCGTCCGAGGCCACAGCCTTGGCGACCGTGTTCCTCGCGAGGCCCAACCTCTTGGCGATCTTGGCCTTCGGCACACCCTCGGCGGCCAGCCTCCTGATCAGCGCCCAGTCCTCCATGGTGATCACACTCCAATCGTCGAAGAGTGCTCACTTTTCGAGCGCCGTCACAGCTCAGTTTTCAAGCGCCGTCGACAATGGCTGGTTAATCCAGGCGACGGGGGCAGTTTTGGTGGTTGTGGTCGGCGGTTCCCAAAGCGCTCGGGGTGAGCTGCGTGCGCGGCGTTGAGGGTCTGCTGTCGTAACGCGCGGACCTCGGGCGCGGTGCCGAATTGCACTGAAGCCGCGGTGTGCAACCCGATCCGCAGTGGCGGTGGTTGTGGTTGTAGTAGCTGAAGAACCTCTCCCCGAAAGCGCCGGCGTCGGCCAGCGAGCCGCTCGGGGAAGACCTGGCGGTCGAGATCGGCGACTGGCATCGCTTCACGGGCAACACGATTGGTTCCTTCGTCGGACTTGTGCCCTCGGAGTATTCCTCCGGGCAGTCACGGGTGCAGGGCTCGATCACCAAAGACCGGTAACACCCACGTCCGCAGGTTGCTGGTCGAGGCAGCCTGGCATCACGACAGAGCCCCGCAGGGTGGTGGGCTTTGAGGTGGTCCTCGGTGCCCTACTCGCCGCTGTTGATGGCGGCGTGTGTACCAGTATCCACGGCATTGTTGAGCAGCGCCATGGACTCTTCTGAGAGGTAACGGCGGTCGCCGGCGATCCATTCGTCGTGCATGTCGATCAGGACCGCGCCAACGAGGCGGATGACGGCGGCGGCGTTGGGGAAGATCCCGACCACGCGGCTGCGGCGCTTGATCTCCTTGTTGACCCGTTCGAGGGGGTTGGTCGACCAGATCTTGCGCCAGTGGGGCTTGGGGACGCTGGTGAACGCGAGGACTTCGGTCTTGGCCTCGTCCATCAGCGGTCCGACTTTCGGGAAGGACTTGCCGAGCTGGTCGCGGACCTCGTCCCATGCCTTGCTGACGGACTCGGGGTCGGGTTGGGCGAAGATCGTGCGGAACACCGCGGCGACCATGTCGGCGTGGCTCTTGGGGACGTGAGCCAAGAGGTTACGGGCGAAGTGGACGCGGCACCGTTGGTGTGCCGAGCCCTGGAAGGAGCGCCTGAGTGCCTTGACCAGGCCGCAGTGTTGGTCGCTGATGACCAGCTGCACGCCGGCCAGGCCGCGCTGTTTGAGGCTGAGCAGGAAGCTGCGCCAGAACGTCTCGTCCTCGCTGTCCCCGACATCGAGCCCGAGCACCTCCCGGGAGCCGTTAGCGGCGATCCCCGTGGCCACCACGACCGCCATCGAGACGACTTGGCCGCCCTTGCCGGGCTTGTTGCGGACGTGGAGATAGGTCGCGTCGAGGTAGACGTAGGGGAACTCGATGTGGTCCAGGGTCCGCGTGCGGAACGCCCCGACCGACTCGTCGAGCTGTTCGCAGATCCGAGAGACCTCAGACTTGCTGATCCCGGAGTCGGCGCCGAGCGTGACGACCAGGTCATCGACGCTGCGGGTCGAGATGCCGTGCACGTAGGCCTCCATCACCACCGCGTACAGCGCCTGGTCGATGCGACGGCGGGGTTCGAGGATGGAGGGGAAGAATGAACCCTTGCGCAGCTTGGGGATCCGCAGCTGGACATCGCCCGCCTTCGTCGTCAACAGCTTGGGACGCGTGCCGTTGCGTTCGGTCACGCGGTCCTGCGTGCGCTCGTAGCGCTGCGCGCCGATCACGCCCGCAGCCTCGTGCTCGACGAGCTCTTGGAGCACGGTGCGGACCGACTCGCGGATCATGTCGACGCCGTCGCCGGTGCGGAAGGCCTCCAGCAACTCGGACAGGGCAGACTGGGACAAGGCCATCGGTGGTCTCCTTCAGTGCGTGACTTGGTCGTTTCACACCGAAGATCCCGCCGATGGCCGCCTACTTCACGCAGCCCCGCCGTCGACCCTCAAAGCCCACCACTCCACGGGACTCTCCTTGGCATCACCGTGCCCGCTATGTGGTCGGTACGACCATGCGTGACCGTTGGGAAGTCACATCACCCGCTGCACGTGCCAGGGGCGATGCTGGAAACCGGCGACTCCACGCGCGCTGGAACACCTTCCGCGACTCGCCGCAGCCGCAAGTGGTCGCCAACGTCGCGATGCCCGCGAGCTGGCCGGCTGGTGCTGGTCCCTAAACCTGGTCCTGCCTCTGCTGGCCGTCGGCGCGGCATCGGCTCAGGCCGAGGAACGCACCGTGTCGGCCCTGGAGCTGCTCGGACTGGCCGACTGCGGCAACCACCTGGTCGAAGAACTCTCCGGCGGCCAGCAACAACGGGTTTCGATCGCCCGGGCGCTCAGCCTCGACCCATACGTCATTATTGCCGACGACCCAACCAACGATCTCGATGCTCCCAACCGACAGCGGGTGCTCGAACTCTTGGGCGATCACGCGAGCAGGGGAGGCGCCGTCGTCCTGGCGAGCGCCGAGCCAGACGCGGTGTTGATCGCCACCCGCGTGATCACCACGTGACGGCGGTGAGTCGGATGACTTCGCCTCACACTCCACCACTGAGGCGCCGCAATTCGCTTGTCGCGTGAGCGTATTTGACCCGCAGGCGCTCGGCTGTGTGTGGTCCGCCGCTCTGAGCACGGCCAGGCGCTCCGGATCGCAGTTGTCGGCCAGATCGGCGAATTTCACGCGGAGGGCGAGCGGGTCGGCTGCGACGGTCGCGTAGTAGTCCGCCGACGTCTGTTCCGCGCGCCGGGTGAGCGCCTGGACGGCTGCCACGACCCGCTCCGGTATGCCGTGCGCCAGGAGGTCCACGGCCGTCACCGCACTGTCCTCCAGGACGTCGTGCAGCCATGCGGTCGCGACGGCATGCAGGTCGTCGGCGACGCGCCGGGCGACCCGGGCGGGGTGCTCGGCATACGGCATACCGGCTTTGTCGGTCTGGCCGTCGTGGGCGGCCCGGGCGATGCGTTCGGCGAGCGCGACAAGGTCGTCCATGTCGACAGTCTGCCCCCGGCGGAGCACCTGACCCTGCCGCGCCGGATCGGTGGCGCGTCGGACAATGGGACCATGACGCCAGCCTCGATCTTCCGGGATCCGCGCGTAGAGGGCCTCATCGAACGCGGCAGGAGGCGCAGTCGGCTCTCGCTCGCGACGCGCATCGACCGGGTGCGCTCCAAGGCATGGCACATCGCCCAATGCGCGGTCGCGGCGGGAGTGGCTTGGGCCATCGCGCACGACCTCCTCGGCCATGCGGCACCCTTCTTCGCGCCGATCGTCGCGGTGATCTGCCTGGGAATGACCTACGAGCAGCGGCTGCGCCGGTGGCCGAGGTGACCGTCGGCGTCGCCCTGGGGGTGGCGATCGCCGACGCCTTTGTGGGCCTGGCCGGCACCGGCGCCTGGCAGATCAGCGTGGTCGTCCTCGCTGCCATGACTGTTGCGCTTCTGCTGGATGCCGGGTTGTTGCTGGTCATGCAGGCGGCGGTGCAGTCGATCGTGGTCACCGTGCTCGTGCCGGCACCCGGGCAGGCCTTCGTGCGCTGGTGGGATGCCGTCATCGGAGGTGCCGTGGCGCTGGTGTTCGCTGCTGTGGTGCCGAGCGCGCCGCTGCGTCGGCCTCGGCACCAGGCCGCGCGGGTTGCCCGCCGGATCGCCGTGCTGCTGCGCGACGCCGCCGTCAGCGCCCAAGACGGCGACGTCGATCGTGCTGCGGAGGTGCTCTCCCGGGCGCGGGAGACCGACGAACTCATCCGGGAGTTGCAGGGGGCCGCAGACGAGGGATGTCGGTCATCGCCTCGTCCCCTTTCCGCCGCAGCGATGGCCACAGCGTGCGCACGATGGCCTCGGTGGTCGAGCCGCTGGATCGGGCGCTGCGCAGCACCCGCGTCCTGGTGCGCCGGGTCAGCATCGCCGCCTACCACCACGCCGACATTCCGCCGGCCTTTCCGAGGTCTGGGACGACCTCGCGGATGCCGTCGACATCCTGGCCCGCGCGTGGTCGGAGAACCGCAGCGCCGAGTTCGCCCGCCCAGCGCTACAGGGCGTCGGTGATCGCTGCGCGGCGTTGACGCCGGGGGAGTACCACACCACGGTGCTCCTGGCGCAGACCCGGATGCTCGTCGTCGACCTGCTCGAACTCAGCGGCCTGGAACATGAGGACGCGGCGACGACCTTCCCGCCGGAGGCTTGACCGCCCCGTGGATCAGCCGTCCCGCCGACCCGGCCCGTCCACCTAGCGCCCGAGTCGGGTGTAGACGGCCTCGGTCGCAGCCTTGGAAGCCTCCCACCAGTCGCGGTTGGCGGCATACCAGTCAATCGTCTGACGCAACCCCGAGCGGATGTCCTGGTACTGCGGGCGCCAGCCGGTCTCGGCGCGCAACTTGCTCGAGTCGATGGCGTAGCGAAGGTCGTGCCCGGGGCGGTCGTTGACGTGCTCGAACCAGTCGGCCGGCTTGCCCATGAGCTCGAGGATGAGCGCGATGATTTCGCGGTTGTTCTGCTCGCCGTCGGCGCCGATGAGGTAGGTCTCGCCGAGGCGGCCCTGCTCGATGATCGCGACCACGGCGTCATTGTGGTCATCGACGTGGATCCAGTCGCGGACGTTGGCTCCCGCACCGTAGAGCTTGGGCTTGACACCGTCGAGGATGCCGGTGATCTGGCGGGGGATGAACTTCTCGACGTGCTGCCGAGGGCCGTAGTTGTTCGAGCAGTTCGACAGGGTCGCGTTGATCTTGAACGAGCGAATCCACGCCCGCACCAGCAGATCCGCGCTCGCCTTGCTCGCCGAGTAGGGGGAGGACGGGTTGAGTGGAGTCGTCTCGGTGAACCGGTTGGGGTCGTCGAGCTCCAGGTCACCGTAGACCTCGTCGGTCGAGATGTGGTGAATCCGCTTGTCGTGCTTGCGAACTGCCTCCAGCAGTCGATAGGTGCCGATGATGTTGGACTCCATGAACGGCCACGGGTTGTCCAGTGAGTTGTCGTTGTGGGACTCGGCCGCGAAGTGCACGACGATGTCGTTGGCGGAGACCAGCCGGTCAACGAGCTCAGCATCGGCGATCGACCCTTCGACGAACGTGATCTCGTTCTCGACCGCGGCGAGCGACGCCCGGTTGCCGGCATAGGTGAGGGCGTCGATGACCGTGATCTCCCAGTCCGGCCGGGTCTCGCGCACACGCAGCACGAAGTTGGATCCGATGAAGCCGGCGGCTCCGGTGACGAGAACCTTCATGAGTGACTCCTGTGGTGGGTTGGTGGGTCTGATGGGTTTGGTCGGGCTGGTGAGACGGGGCGGACTAGGGAGCGACGGCGCGCAGGCCGGGAGGCTCGGAGGCGGTCGCCGCGGGACCGGAGTTGAACTCCACTTCGAGGGCGAACCGATGGGCGAGGTAGCGGTGGTCGGACAAAGCGATCGGTATGCCGTGCGGGTCGCGGGCGACTCGACGCACCAGCAGCAGGGGCACGCCGGCGCTCGTCTGGAGCAGGTCCGCATCCAGAGCGCTGGCCAACCCGGCAGTGATGGTCTGGTGGACGCTGGCGATGCGCTGACCGGCGCGGGCCAGGCTGGCCCAAATGCCCGGGTCGGTGGCGTCGGCGAGCGAGACCTCGCGACCGAGCTGGGCCGGCACCCACTCCCGAACGACGTCCAGACCTTCACCGTCGACAGTGCGCACCGAGCGGGCGTGGAGCACGTCGACGCTGGGCTCCAGATGCAGCAGGCTGCTCACCGGCGGCGGGGCTGAGCCGAAGCGGAACTCCACGACACGTCGGGAGAGGTGCCTGCCCGCCTCACTCACTGCCGACGAGGCGTGCCGGAACGTGCCGAGGGCCAGCCGTTGATGGAAGGCCGCGCCGATGACGAACCACCCGGCGCCATGTCGGGACTCGACCAAGCCCTCAACTCGCAGCTGCTCCAAGGCACGGCGCACGGTGGGGCGGGAGACGGCATACCGAGAGCACAGCTCCGACTCGGACTCCATGGCACCGGTGTGTCCGAACTCACCGAGCGCGATCCGCTCGCGGACATCGTGCGCGATCTCAGCGAAGCGAGCACTTGTCATGAACTTGTAAGTTACAGGCTCTACGAGGGTAAGGCAATCTCGGACCGTTGCCTGCACTCACATAGAGCCGGTGACAGCGCGGTCAGGGCTGATTCCCCTACCCTTGCGACGTGAGCAAGCGCGCGCTCGTCCCTGTTGCCATGATCTGCTCGACCCTGCTGTCGGGCTGTCTGCTCGTCGGGCAGAACGGTGCGCAGAGCGGTGGCCAGACCGACTCGCCGTCCGGGCCGGCGACCGCCGCTGGACCGCTGGCCACCCCCACCCTGACTCAGGACACGACCAGCCCACCGAGCAGCACCCCCGCGGCGGACCAGAAGGTCACCCGGCCGTTGCCGGCCGGGTTCACCTGGGTGGAGTTGTCGGCGCAGCAGGTCAAGTTCGGTGTGCCCAACACCTGGACCGAAGTCGACCCCGCGGCCCTGGACTCATTGACCGACAAGGCCAAGGAGCCGTTGAAACCGCTGGCCGACGCCGCGGGTATGTCGGTCGAAGAGTTTCTCAAGGCCGCCGCAAAGTCGAGCCTGCGGATGATCTTGGCGCCGCCGGTCAAGGGCTTCTCCGCCAACATCAACGTTGTCGAGGTGCCCTTCAAGACGCTTCCACCGCAGTCGCTTCTCGAGCCACAACTCAAGGCGTTCGGGGCCACCATCGAGTCCGGCGGTAGGACGACCATTCCCTTCGGGGAGGCGCTGCTGCTCAAGTACACCCTCCCCGTGGCAGGGCGGACCGCCCACCAGCGCATGCTCGTCGTGACCACCGGCGTCACTGGTATCGCGTTCACCGTCACCGGGAGCTCGGCTGCCGACGCGGACAAGCACCTGGCGACCCTCTCGGACACGCTGAGCGACAGCTGAGCTGCCGGGGCGCTATCGCGTCTGGCCGGTGGGCGGGGACGTATCAATGACGCAGGTCGGTGCTCCTAGGTGGTGATCATCCCCACCTGCACTGGAGGAGCCGACCATGGGCCTGTTCGGGTTGCCCCGATCTCCCCGCAATAGCAGCGCAACCCTGGACGCCCACCCATCCGACTCTCGGTCCCACGCTGGGCTGAACGGAATCCTGCCGACCCCGCGACTGGACCTCGATCCCGCGGTCGCGGTCGCGCGGTTCGAGGAACTCGCCACTGCGCTGACCGGCACCGGCATCCGGTATGCCGTGAAGGCCAACCCGCACCCGGCGCTGCTGGCTCAGCTGGCGGCGGCCGGGTGCGGCTTCGACGCGGCCAGCCCGGCCGAAGTCGATCTCGCGCTCGGTGCGGGTGCCGCGGCACAAACCCTCATCCACTCCAACCCCATCGCCCGGCGCGCCGATCTAGCGGAGGTTTATCGAATGGGCGTCCGCCTGTTCGTGGTCGACGCCACCTCCGAGGTCGACAAGCTCGCCGACGTGGCTCCCGAGGCCGCCGTGCTCATCCGGCTGGCGACAACCGGTGAGGGCTCGGATTGGCCCCTGTCGCGCAAGTACGGATGCAGCGCGGACGACGCCCCTCGCCCTGCTCTGCCAGGCGTCCCATCGCGGTCTCGACGCGGCGGGCCTGGCTTTTCCACGTCGGCTCCCAACAGCGGCAGCCGCGCGCCTGGGACGCGCCGCTCGCGACCACCGCTGAGGTGTTTGCACGGGCTCGTGACATGGGTCTGGACCCGAGGATCGTCGACCTCGGCGGAGGATTCCCGGCCGGGCACGAGGGCGACCACCCCGACCTGCCGGCCTACGGGGCAGCCATCCGCGCCGCACTGGGGCGCTCCTTCCCCGACCCCGACCGACGGCCAGCGACACTCGCCGAGCCGGGCCGGGGCATCGTCGGCGACGCGGGGGTCGTCGTGACCAGCGTGGTGTCGGTCATCGACCGCGGCGGCGTTCGATGGGTCTACCTCGACGCCGGAGTCTTTACCGGACTGGTCGAAACCCTGGATGAGGCGATTCGCTATCGGCTCAGCACCTCCGCCGACGGCGGACCCACCGGACCAGTGGTCCTGGCCGGTCCCACCTGTGACAGCGCCGACGTGCTCTATGAGAAGCAGCCGGTGCATCTGCCGCTCGCGCTATCCGAGGGCGACGAGCTCCGGTTCCACTCGGCTGGGGCCTACACGACCTGCTATTCGACGGTCGGCTTCAACGGCTTCGACCCCATGCCGACCATGGTGGTGGGCGGAAGCCGGACATGACGAGCCGAGCCCACTGGGTCGTGCTGTCCCACGCGTGCGCCGCCGTCGGCATGTCGTTGCCCTGGCCGGTGCTCCTGGTGACGGTCGAAGCCACGACAGATTCGGCGACCCTGCTCGGGGTCGCCGCGGCCGCGCGGCTGTTGCCCTATGTCGCTCTGTCCTGGCTCTCCGGCCGACTGGCCGATCGCCGCGAACGAGCCCGGATCGTGCGACTGTCCTTGTGGGCGCGACTGCTGCTCCTGCTCGGGTGCGCGATTGCCCTCGATGCCGGCCACGTCGCCCTCGCGGGCGGGTGCGCGACCGGGGCAGTGGTCGCCGCACCGGCATACCCGGCTTTGGCTGCCGGGATGCCGCGGTTGGCCGGAGCCCAGGTCGACCGCGCAACCCGACTGTTGGTCACCGTCGAGGTCTCGTCGTTCGTGGTCGGTCCCGCCCTCGGTGGCTTGGCGGTCGGGCACGGGTCCACCGGACGGTCCAGCTGGCTGGCGCGGTGCTCTTGGCTCTGGCCATTGGGTTGTTCGGGAGAACTCCGATGCCCGCGCCAGATGCCGCACCAGACCCCGAGGGGCCGCGCGACGCCCTCGCCGACGTCAGCGTGGTGGCGGTATTGCCGGGCTCGTCGGGAACCCCGTCAGGCCTTGGCGGTCGTCGTCGCGCTCAACGCGGTGCTGGCGGCCGTCGGCCTCATGCTGCTCGACCTGGCGTTGCGGGTGTGGGGGTCTGGCGCGCAGGGCTTCGGCCATGCGATGGCCGCCCTCGGAGCGGGGCGCTCCTTGCGCCGGTCCTGGCCAGGTGGGCAGACCGTTGGGGACTGCGTCCGCTCCTCGTCGCCGTCGGGGGTCATGGTGGCGATCGTCGCGGTCCTTCCTGGGGAGCGCGGCCTGGGTGACTTCCGGTATGCCGGGCACGCTCACGCCGTGCTGGCCCCTGGTGGGAGCAGGAGCCGTCGCCCTGGAGGCACGTGCTACGACGGTCATGCAGAACGCTGTGCCCGATGCCGCTCGAGCGAGCGTCCTGGGCTCACGACACCGCCATGATCGGGGCGCATGGTCGCGGCCATGGTCACGCCGACACTGGCCGAGCGACTCGGGCCGGTGTCGCTCACCATGGCGGTGGGGGGCCGGGCTGGCGTCGTCGGCTGCCGGGTCAGCCTGAGCACCTGCCGAGCCTCATAGCCACGGCGTCTCGATCCCGGGTCGTCCGGCGCACGGCAGTCTGACCTCGACGGAGCAGTTCCCGAGTCGGACCGGCCGTCAGCGGCACCGGGAGGGTGGGGAAGCGTTGCTGGCGGTCGGTCTGGTCGCGCCAGAATTCGCGCTCGGTCATCGGTGCGGCCGGGCATCCGGAGCGCTGGTGATTCCAGATAGCGGTCATAGGCGTCGGCCCTGGGATGACCTCCACGGGCATACTAGGCAGTGATCTGGACGGCCTGCGCGAGGCGGGCCGTCCAGACCGAGGACGAGGGGTCAGTCGACGGTGTCCAGCTACCCGTGGGCGTGGCTGCCGACCGCGGTGTGGGGGGTCTTGCCGGCCGCAGTCTACTCGGCCAGGACTTCTCCTTCTCCGGCCGGCGTCATGGTGAAACTCTTGGGAGCGAAAATCCGCGACGGGGGTGTCTCGGCTCGGTCGTCGGCAGCCCGCCGGCCTGACCGCCTGCACGGCGACTCCAGAGGGCGACCGCCACGACGACCAAGACCAG
>JADJVX010000003.1 GCA_016710385.1 Actinomycetales bacterium | reverse complement strand
ATTGGTGGAGCCGAGGTTCGACGTGCCAGGTGCCGTTGCGGTGGAGTAGGCGGGCGTGGCGGCCGGAGGCGAAAGTCGTCGTCGAGCACGAGCGCGCACTGGGGTTGCGGCCGATGAGGATGCCGGCCGGGGTGAGCGGGAGACTGGTGCCCGCGAGGCGGCCTTCGGTGACCACGAGGGTGGTCGGGATAGTGCCGCGGCCGCGTTGCGGGGTCATCGAGGGGTATGCCGGCCGCGCACCCGAGTGCGCGGGTTGGCTCTGGCCGTGGGCGCGAGCCGAAAGACGGTGAGAGTGAGTTCGCTCATTCGGTCACCGCTTGCCGGCGTGGAAGACGACCGCCGTGCGGCCCACGGTGAGCCGGTCGCCGTCCTGGAGCCGGACGCTGGTGATGCGCTCGCCGTTGACGAAGGTGCCATTGGTGGAGCCCAGGTCGCGGATCGACGTGACCAGGTGGGGTCCGTCGTTGGCGACGCGAACTTCGCTGTGCGCCGCGAGATTCCCGGGTCGTCGAGCACGATGTCAGCGAGGGCATCGCGGCCGATGACGGTGAGTGAGCCGACGAGCGGGTAACGCTCTTGGTCGATCTCCAGCCACGGCCGGCGGGCCGCGTTGACGACCGGGCGACGGGTGGGCGGCACGATGGCCGAGGGCTGTGGGGCCGGCGCGGCGGGTGCAGCGGGTGCAGCGGCGGGCGGGGCGGCCTCGGGCGAGGGGTGGCGCTCGGATTCGACTGCAGCGGGCGCGGGTTCGTCGAGTGCGTCGGGGTAGCCGGATGCCTCGTCCGCGGACGCGTGCGCCGGGGCTGGTGGTGCCGGAGGCTGCGGCTGGATGCTGGGGCCGGCGCGGCTGGTGCGGCTGGTGCCGGGGCGGACGGCATACCGGGGTGGGGCCAGCGGCTGCGCCCGGGAAGGCGGCGGGCGCTGGGGCTGGGGCGGACGGCATACCGTGCTGCGGCTGTTGCTGTTGCGGCTGGTGGGCCGCCGTGCCGTCGCGGGAGGTCTCGGGGTTGACCCGGAAGACGCCGGTGGCGAGGTCGGTGGCTTTCCTCCGAGGTGGACCTCGATGGGGCCGCCGGGGTGTAGCGCTGGACTTCCGGCGTGCTCTGCGCGGCGGCGATGAGGTCGTCGCCGATAGTGTCGGCGAAGTCGTCGAGGCGGTCAAAATCGTTGGGAGAGAGTTCGATCGCGAAAACATTGGGGACCATAGTGCGGCCGTGAGCGACGACGGTGGCGCGGTCGTCCATGGCGCGGCGGATGGCGCTGGCGATCTCGACGGGCTGCACTTCGGAACGGAACGCCTTGGCGAAGGGGCTCTGACCGCCTTCTCGACCCCCCGCGCTCGAACCTGTCGAGTAGTCCCATGTGCGCCTCCTTCCGCTGGCAGCACGCGCCGATCCGCGTGTCATGCCGGTGTTGCCCGTGGTGCCGGTGGTTGGTCGACGTCAGGCAACGCCGAATGACGACAGAGTGTCTGCCGCCGAGTTCATCGTAACCGTCGTGGCTGGGCCGGGGGTGTGACGCACCTGAGACTGGTGATGCTGTTGATACTGGTGAGGATGTGGTGGCGCGTGCCTTGTGCGAGAACCTGCCGATGAACTGGCGTTTGGTACTGGGATCGCAGTACCGAGCGCTGGTTCATCGGCAGGTTCAGGTGGCTGCTGATGGTGTGGGTTTGCCCTGGCGGGGCTCGGCGCGGCACACTAGGTCCTCGCACACGCGCAAGTGGCGGAACGGCAGACGCGCTGGCTTCAGGTGCCAGTGTCCGCAAGGACGTGGGGGTTCAAATCCCCCCTTGCGCACCATGGGGTAGTTCCCTGAACTACCCGTTTCGGTTTCCCGAAACTCCCGGTCGTGGGGGTCCCCCCTCTGGGGGAGGCGATCCGGCCGGGAGTTTCGTCGTTGTGGGGGTCGCTCGGGTCGTGGATGGCTGGTTGGGCGTCAATTTCGTATGCCGTGGGGCTGATTCCGCTGTCTCGTGGTCGTTTTCGAGCAGGCTGACGCCGGTTCCGTGCTGGGTGTAGGGCTTCCTCGAGCTGTCAGGTGTCGTGCTACTTGCGTCGGCGGCGGGTGCGGGTGGCCTTGTCGAGCGGTCGGTCATCGATGGGCTCGCCTGGGGGCGCCCCCTCCGGGGAGGTGGACCTGCCAGGGCTCGGGTCGGCCGCGGACGGTGTGCCAGGCGTGAAGGCGGACGAGATTGTGGCAAGCACAACAAGCGACGAGGAACGCAACGGTTCCGTGGCCCTGCCGTCGACGGGCACCCCTTCAAGGTCCGCTGCCCCAACACCCCCGCCTCGATGCGGATGCCGCACACCATCCCGACAACAACCTGCGCCCCGGGCGAATCCTGCGGATGCGGCAAGACCGTCACCGTCCACGACAGTGAGCTCGAACGAGGAGAGTCCCGTGGAGTGGTGGGCTTTGAGGGTCGACGGCGGGGCTGCGTGAAGTAGGCGGCCATCGGCGGGATCTTCGGTGTGAAACGACCAAGTCACGCACTGAAGGAGACCACCGATGGCCTTGTCCCAGTCTGCCCTGTCCGGAGTTGCTGGAGGCCTTCCGCACCGGCGACGGCGTCGACATGATCCGCGAGTCGGTCCGCACCGTGCTCCAAGAGCTCGTCGAGCACGAGGCTGCGGGCGTGATCGGCGCGCAGCGCTACGAGCGCACGCAGGACCGCGTGACCGAACGCAACGGCACGCGTCCCAAGCTGTTGACGACGAAGGCGGGCGATGTCCAGCTGCGGATCCCCAGCTGCGCAAGGGTTCATTCTTCCCCTCCATCCTCGAACCCCGCCGTCGCATCGACCAGGCGCTGTACGCGGTGGTGATGGAGGCCTACGTGCACGGCATCTCGACCCGCAGCGTCGATGACCTGGTCGTCACGCTCGGCGCCGACTCCGGGATCAGCAAGTCTGAGGTCTCTCGGATCTGCGAACAGCTCGACGAGTCGGTCGGGGCGTTCCGCACGCGGACCCTGGACCACATCGAGTTCCCCTACGTCTACCTCGACGCGACCTATCTCCACGTCCGCAACAAGCCCGGCAAGGGCGGCCAAGTCGTCTCGATGGCGGTCGCGGGGCCACGGGGATCGCCGCTAACGGCTCCCGGAGGTGCTCGGGCTCGATGTCGGGGACAGCGAGGACGAGACGTTCTGGCGCAGCTTCCTGCTCAGCCTCAAACAGCGCGGCCTGGCCGGCGTGCAGCTGGTCATCAGCGACCAACACTGCGGCCTGGTCAAGGCACTCAGGCGCTCCTTCCAGGGCTCGGCACACCAACGGTGCCGCGTCCACTTCGCCCGTAACCTCTTGGCTCACGTCCCCAAGAGCCACGCCGACATGGTCGCCGCGGTGTTCCGCACGATCTTCGCCCAACCCGACCCCGAGTCCGTCAGCAAGGCATGGGACGAGGTCCGCGACCAGCTCGGCAAGTCCTTCCCGAAAGTCGGACCGCTGATGGACGAGGCCAAGACCGAAGTCCTCGCGTTCACCAGCGTCCCCAAGCCCCACTGGCGCAAGATCTGGTCGACCAACCCCTCGAACGGGTCAACAAGGAGATCAAGCGCCGCAGCCGCGTGGTCGGGATCTTCCCCAACGCCGCCGCCGTCATCCGCCTCGTTGGCGCGGTCCTGATCGACATGCACGACGAATGGATCGCCGGCGACCGCCGTTACCTCTCAGAAGAGTCCATGGCGCTGCTCAACAATGCCGTGGATACTGGTACACACGCCGCCATCAACAGCGGCGAGTAGGGCACCGAGGACCACCTCAAAGCCCGCCACCCTGCGGGGCTCTGTCCTCGAACGCGACCGGCAGCACCACCCCTGGCAGTCCACCCGCTGGGCGCTCTCGTTCAACCGCCGCAGCCTCGTCGAGGGGATCATCGGCGCCAACCGCTTCCAGAACCTCAACGTCAACCGCGGCATCTTCCGGATGACCGGGCTCGTCGCCACCGGCATGCTCCTGGCCATCACTCTCATTGGCCAGCGCGAGGTAGCCGGTGAAACGGCGTCGACGGATCTCGGTGCTCTGGGTGTTGGCGACCTCCCACAACCGCACGATCTCGTCCTGAGTGAACGGCGCGAGCGTTCTGCGTTGCTTGAGCTGCGGAGCGTCCGGGGGCCACGGAGCCTTCGTCGTGATCTGCCGGGAGAAGCGGCGAAGGTCCGAGCGACGGGTGGCGCGCGAGGACACGGCCAGGTGGGTGGCGGCGGTGGCGATGTACCGCTCGACCGCGTCCGGGGTGAACATGCGGTCCCGGTCCAGCGGGTACCCCTCACGGTGCGCCCAGGCCACGAACTGCGAGATTGTGCGCATCGCCTCGATCGCGTGCCGCTCGCTGCGCGGGTGGACCATGAGCACGGACTCGCGGGTGAAGCCCGCGACCGGCGCCCACTCGTCCTTCGGGATCGCGTACAGCGTGTAGTTGGTCACCGCGGCTCGTGGGTCCTCGTCCTCGGCGTGGCGGTTGACGTGATCAGTTCCAGAAGAGCACTCTGGACGTGTTGCAGGCATAGCGATACCCCCTCGGGGTGCTTGAACAAGTACATGAAGGCAGCGAGGTGACACCTCGCTGAAGCGATTCGCGATGAGGTCCGGAGTTGCAGCTCTGGGCCTTTCGCATGTCGGCGGCCTGCGCCGAACAGGCTTAGTCCATGGCCGCTCCGTGGCACTCGAGGGCGGCGGCCAGAAGGTCTGCGTGGACGGCCGTGACGGAGCGGCCGTCAGTCAGGGCGACGTCGTAGAGCTGCTTGGCGAGCCGTGCGGGGATGCGGGCGTCGAAGCGCACGAGCTCATCGGGGGCGTAGTGGCGGGAGCGTCCGGAGGGACGGCCGGTGCGGGCAGTCGGCAACTCGATCCGGTTGCTCTTGTCCTCCACCCGCTTCTCCAACCTGCCTCGACTCGCGTCGAACGGTTGGTAAGTCCGTCCATCACGGAGGCGGGTTGGATCTCCGGCGCCACTGGGCGGCTGCCCTGACGATGTGGCTGACCCCCGCGCCGAAGCACGTGGCTGAGTCCAGAGTAGGGAGCCAGCCCTTCGCTGCGCTACGACGACGCGCCAGCCATCATCCCGATTCGAGTTGGGCAGCAGGTTGCTGCCCAATTGGCCACGACCTGTGACCCATTTTGGCCTCGATTGGCGAGGCCACGGGACAGATCTGGACCCGGGGTGAGGCGCCCAAATGCCCGGCACCGTGACCGAGCACATCACTTCTCGGCGCAGCCCGCCACGCATGGAGCCAATCGGCCCAAGGTCGTGGCGGTGATAAGAAGCACGCGGGCACAGCTCACCGGGTACTGCCCGCACAGCGACAGTCAGCCGCTCGGTAGTCCGCCCCAACCACCTGAGTAGTGGCGCGAGCGGCACGCCGCCCCGAGGACGAGAGCGAGCACCGGATCTGTGGGCGCGCCCGTCACCACTTTGGCGGTCTGAACGTTCCACGGCTCGAACTCGACGCGCGGCAGGGGCCACACGTCCGTGCCGCCGCGCGCCCACCGGGCCTTGCCCTCGTCGGCGCACGTCGCCTGCGCAACCACTCGCAGGGCGATTAGGTTCTCGCGGACCGCCTCGTACAAGTCCTTGTCTCCCAGGTGCAGTGCTAGGTCCAGGACGACAGTGGCGAGGTAGCTCGACGTTCGGCGCTCCAAGGTCGTGCTCGCCAGCGAGCCCGCGAGCAGGCGCTCCGCGGTCTTCTCCTCGTCTTCGGCGAGAGACGCCAGCCCGAGCCCGGACTCCTCCTCGTCGTAGCGATCGAGCAACCAGTGCGCCACGCGTCCGAGGTACGCCTTGGCTGCCGCGGCGTCGAAGGTCCCGAGCATCACCGTGACGGCGATAACCGAGGGCGCGAAGAGGTCACCCACTGGGCGGGCCGCGCCGGGCTGCTCGGCGAAGCTGCGCAGGGCCTCCTCGAACCGGGTCGCCGCGCTGCCTTCACCGGCGTCTCGCGCCAGCGCCAGCCCGAGAGCGAGTGCTTCCGCCACCCGGCAGCAGATCACGGGGTACGTCAGCATGGCCAACTGGCTGACCGTCGAGCGAACGAAGTCGAGCGGGTCGCCCAGCAGGGGCTCCACTTGGTTGCAGACCTGCAAGGCAAGCCCTTGAGCCAATCTCTTCGCAGCCGCCTTCGCGTCCCCGGAAGCAGTCGGATCGTGCTCAGTCGCGCGGATCAGCTGGAGGGCCACGCACAGCGCCAGGTCGAGCCGCTTGGTCCGCAGCAGCGCGTTGACCAGGATCGCGGCCTCCACCGACGCACGCGGAGCGCTGCCGGTCGGTGGCAGCCAGCGACACGAGTAGGTCTCGACGCGCCGGTCCGTGATCCCGCCGTCCCGCACGGAGGTCAGCATCCCCATCAGGTCGCCCTCCACCTCGTTGCCGGCCACACCCACGGTCGGGTCGTCGCACAGCCACTCGACGATGTCGCTTCTCTCCCAGATCTCCAGGTCGGCCAAGCCCCTGGCCTCCAGCGACTTGCGGTACTCGGTGACGTCAGCCGGGGCAGCGCCCTTCAGCCGACCAGTCGTGACTAGCACAGCGACGCGCGGTAGGTCAGCGTCGAAGGACGGGTGACCGATGGTGTTGTACTCGCACTCCTCCAACTGCGGCCGGACCGCTCGCCACTCGGGCTGGCCAATGTCACCGGCCTTCGACTGGATGACGTACTGCCGGGTCTCGCCCGTGTCCGGGTCGGTCTTCTTGGCCAGGACGTCCTTCCCGAACTCGAAGGCACCGTGGTTGAAGTGGATGTTGGTGAAGCCGCGAGCGTGAAGAAGGGCCAGCAGAGGGCCGTCGAACTCGCGCTCGGTGAGAGTTTCAAGGAAGGTCCCGACGACGTCGCGAAGCAAGCCACTCCTCCTTTCGTCGCCGCAAGATCGCGTCGAGGTGCGCCTCTTGCTCAGGCGTCGGCTGCTTGTCGCGCAATTTCTCCATCTGATCCGGATGCATGACGACCGTGAGGTTGGGTCGACCCTGTTCGTCGAAGGTCATGTCGATCGCTTCCAGGGCTTCGGCGAACACGTCGAAGAAGTCGCGTCCACCGGCATCGATGGTGTTGCCGTACTCGTCGGCGACTGCGGAGATGTGATCCAACATGCCGCGGACCGACTGCCCGCCCATCGAGTCCGCGAGCGAGTACAGGTCGGCCAGGAACTGCTCCAGATTGAACGCCCCCACGTCCTCGATCGAGACCGTCCACGCATGCCGGATGACCATCGGGCGGTAGAGCGAGGACGCTTCGGCCGGGAAGGCGCCGCCCTCGGCCTGCGGAGGCGGCCCCTCTGCAAGCTCTTCCCGCGTCACCCGAGCAAGCAGCGGGTGGAGCGCGCGGGCCAGTTCGCGCAACGCTTCGCTCAACCAGCGCCCCCCCACCAATGTCGTACTCGCGCGGCCTGACCCACGGTTCCTCGGGCTGGTCGGCCTCGGCATCCGGGGCCCCGACGGCTTCTGTGGTCGCCTGAGCGTACTCGCCGTCCATGTCGCTATTGTGTCTCGCGGCTGCGACAGTCCCAAGCGGTGTGCAGCACTTATCGCTGCGTAGCAGCCGGCTTTCGTGCTACCGGGGGTACCGCTTGCGCGGCCCTGTGCGTCAGGCGGCGCTGAGACACGCCTTGATCCGCACTGTCATGCCGATGAGCGACAGACCGTGGCCGCGTCATTCCGACCGGTCAGAGCCCTGTGCCTCGTGAGCGCCACGATCGGCCCGGCCGACGCCCCTCTCTAACGAGCTCCTGTCAGTCACTCGTGGGACGGTATTCGCGTGACGATGCCAGATCCCGCCAGGCCGGCTTGGGCGCTTCGAAAGAGCGAGATCGCCGGTCCCCTGGAGGTGCACGAGGGGCTGTTAGAGACCGCGGACGGGCGACGGATGACCCTCGTTGCGGCAAGCGAGGAAGCGTTGGTGGCCACTGCCGCGCAGATCGACGCCTACGCCAGTCAGTTTCATCCGTTGGATCGCGGCGAAGAGCCCGGCGAAGACCCGGTCCCCGCCGTAGTCGAGCATGCCGTGCACCACATCGAGCACTTGGTAGCCGGCCACGACGCCTACGACGTCATGACCATGCTGCGCCAGTACCTGGTGCCACCGGACCTCGCGCTTTGGTCCGAAAGCGGCTCATCGCTGAGCGACTCGTGGGCCGCCGCCGAGGTGGTCGCCCTGGTTCTGCTGGGCCTTGGGCTCCCCAGACGCGACCCAGAACTCGAGACCCCCACTGCCTCGATCGTGCCCGAACTGGCGACCAGCGGCGCGGCCGTTGTACAGCTCGCCGCCATCAACGGGATCACCCGCTTCAGCCGAATGTCGGCAAGTACGAGCCCCTCCGAGGGATTGACGGCCATGGCGTTTCGCCTTTCCAGTCACGAGACCTCGGTCCGCGGACGCCAGTATCCAAGCGTCGCAACCCACATCAACAACGCAGTACTGCGAACGCCACAGACTGCCACTGCGTTCCAGAACAGTCTCGGGTTCAGCTACGACGATGTCATAGTCGCGCGCGACGCCCTCATCGACCTCGTCGGCCGCGCGCACGAGCACGCTTTCGCCGCTCTCGCGGCTGCAGCGCAGGCTGGCGGCGCACCCGACGCGACTGCGCTGGCGGCGGCGGAAGCCTTTTTTCGCACTCCTTCCCAACTTCAACAGGTCACGGCACGTCAGGTCGCGGACCGCGCGGGGCTCGATCCCGGGTTGGTGGAGACGCTGCTTGACAGGTTCAGTATCCGACCCAGCGGGAGCACCCCCCTCGAGTTGGTCGGAGCGTTCGTCGACGGCCGCAATCCGATGGCCGGTACCGCCATGCTGTCAGCCCCCGACCGGGCATACCTGCCGCTGCCCGGAGCGATCGCTCTGGACGAGATCCGACGCACTTGCGAGGCGCCCATAAAGGGCACCAGCGCTTGGACCAGGTACGGGCGCGCCCGGGATCGAGCGGTGGAGACTCTGGTCTCCGACACCCTCACGGCCATGCTGGGCAACCGGGCCACGGTCCATCGCAATCTGCGCTATCGCGAACGCCAAGCGGCACACGACCTGTCGGCAACATCTACCGTCCACGCGGACGCGCCCATCACCGAGGTGGATTGCCTACTGGTCCTCGACGGGGTCGCCTTGTGCGTCGAGGTCAAGGCCGGTGACCTGCGAACGCGGACACGCCAAGGAGGCGTGGCCCAGTTGCAGGGCGATCTGGAGAAGACCGTCAAGGCCGCCGCAATTCAGGCTGACCGGCTGAGACGACTGATCGTGGATCACCGAGGTCTCTGGCTCGAGGACAGCACCTGGCTCGACTTGGTAGACATCCAAGAGATCCATTCCCTCGTCGTCTGCCTGGACGACCTAGGTCCGCTGGCGCTGTGCACCGCGGAACTCGTGCGCGCCGGCGTGCTCACGCAGACCCAGTTGCCGTGGGTGGTGAGCGTCCACGACTTGCTCGCGACCCAGCACGTGCTTGACCGGCCCGAACACTTCCTCAGCTACCTCCGCCGACGCACCAACCGCGACGCGGCCCTCTGGGTCACCGGCAGCGACGAACTCGATCTGCTGATGTGGTTTGTCGCCGGTGGCTTCTACTTCGTCCCTGACCCGGACCGCATCCATGCCGAACATCCGGGCTCCAAGCCACCCACAGCCCGAATGCGGCGAGAATACTGCGAGCAGGGTCGTACCCAGGTCGGAACATTCACCGACCCGTTGGACGCGTACTTCTATTGGCTGGACGGCAGCTCCAGCCAGGAAGCGCCCTGCCCGCGCCGCGGCGATCCGCCCCCGCTCCTGCTCGGTGTCATTGACACCATGCGGCAGCGGGCGGCCCCGGGATGGTGGCGAGTCGGCGCGGACCTCGACGGGTACTCCACCCGAGCTCAGGAGCAGGTGGCTGCGAATATTGAGACGACGCTGGAGGTCAGTCGTCGCGACGGGAAGTTCCACACGTTCACCACCGGTGGTACCGATGACACAGGCCGGTGGCTCTACATTTTCGCGACCGGACCGGTCACCCCCGAGAGCCGTGAGCATCTTCGGCGATACCTCGCCGCGAAGAAGCATCAGCAACACGCTGACCGTGCTTTGGCCGTCCACCTGAACCCCGACGGGTCGCCCCGACTCACCCTGTGGCTAGCCCATCCCCCCGAGAACGACCCGGAGCTTGACCGGCTTGCCCGCGCGATGCGTCTGGTTCCCCCGGACCGCGCCCCCGACAGCCTCCCACCGAAGGCCAAGGCCAAGAAACGCGCCGCCCGAAAGCGACGGCGACGCTAGGCCATCTGCCGGCCCCCCGCGCAGACCTGGCCACTCACCGCTAGCGTCGGTGACTCGTGGGTTGAGTTCTGGTACGGCCGGACTCAACGACCATCACTGATACCGCGATGCGGACTTTCGTGTCAACCACGCCCTGAGGGCCACACCTAGCGGTCGGTCTGCAACGTGTGCGTGCCGAGGTCGTCGATCGCCGCGCGCAGCACCTGCCTGGCGACCTGAGCGGTGACCTTACGCGGCCGGAAGTTCTCGGCACCTGCTGTTGCGGGTGCATAGAGGCCTGCGGGAGGGTGGTCGTACGCTTGGGTTTGGCGGGTCCGGGAAGTGACTTGTCCGAAGAGCCGGTGTCGGGTTGTGAGCCGGTCCCGCTGGAGTCAGAGACGTTGCCCGAGTGTCCTCCCGGGCCCGTCGCCGCGCCCTTGCTGAGGTCATCGAGCAGGGCCCGGTACACCAGGTCAGACAGGCGCCTCTTTGAGGCATCGCATCGTTTCGTTGGGAGTCTTGCCTGCCGCGACCTTTCGGTCGTGGTAGGCCCGGCCTTCGGTGGCGTTGCGCAGTTGGACCCAGCCATGATGTGCAGCAAACCGGTTGACCTTGCGGTTCCCGCCGCGGGAGAGTCGGTGGCGCACGTTGTCCCCAGAGGAGGCGTCGATGGGGGCGGTGCCGGTCCAGGACGCGAAGTGGCCCTTGTCAGGGAAGCGGTGAAATCCCCGACCTCGACCAGCAGCCTGGCGGCACCCGAGGGTCCGATGCCGTGCAAAGTGGTCGGGGTGGTCCCGGTCTCGCGTGGCAGGGCGGTCAGTTCTTTGTACGCGGCCTTCTTACGCAGGTAGAGCCGCTCGAGGTCGGCGACGAGCTCAGCCGCGACACGCTTTCAGGTCTTGCCGACGACGTCCCGCGGCCGAACACCGGCGAGGACCTTGCGGACCTGGGCCGCGGACAGGTCGCGCTTGGTCCCACCCGGTACCAGTTCCAGCAGAAGCGCATGCAGCTGATTGACCTTGTAGGTGTGCTCCTCCCGGATGGAGCGGCGCCGGTCCACGCGGACCGCAGCACCTCACGGCCCGCGTCCGCCACCACCGGGCGCAGCCCGGACTCGCGGGTGCCGACCAGTGCCACGGAGTGCGGGTCGGTGGCGTGACCGATATTGTCTGAAGGGTGCAGGCTCGTATGGTGACTTTTCGGTCGGGCATCAAGACCGCCGTCGCCGATCTACTAGCTGACGCCGACATGACGTGCGCGCAGACAGAGGAAGCCCTCATCGCGCTCGTCGTCGCGTTAGCCGACCTGCGAGAGGAGGGCGCGCAACTCTTTCCCCGCCTCGTCATTTGCGACGACTTGGAGGAGTTTCTCAAGGTCGTTCAAGGCACCAGTCCTCTGACGCTAGGGACCGGGCCTCGCGTGCCCAGCACCATTGCGAGGGGCCTCAAGAAGTGCGCGCCACTCGCAGACGAGGGCTGGGCCATCTGGGTTTCACGAGGAGAACAGAACTTCACCTACGGCGTGTTTCGCCGGCCCGCGAGCCCTACGTCGCTTGATCTTCGCAGCACCCTGTTGGACATGCCTGCCGAGCCAAGTCTCCACGCCTTGACCATAGCTCAGTTCGCGCCGGGGCGAGTCGAGGTTGTCGCTGCGGGGCAGCCAGTGTTGAGGATTCACATGTCCGGGGAGAGGGCTGACCTTGACAGCCCAGAGGGGCAATCTGCATTGGTGAAACGGTGGTCCCATGACATAACTGACGACCGCCTTCGGAGTTCTTTCGCAAGTTTCGCAGCAAGGCTGCTATTGGACCTGCTACGCAAGGGACACGGTGCATTGATCGCAGTGGTGGAGGCGGGCGTTAATCCCCATAACTTTGTTGAAGACGCGGTCATCCTCGATGAGCCGGTCGACCTAGCGGCGCTGGTCGAGGAGCATGCCGAGAGCGGCTCGTCGGAGGCCCTTTCGGAACTGCTTGACTATTCCGGACTCCTAGCCGGGATGCTAGGGAGCGATGGCATCGTGCTGCTCGATTCCGTTGGTCGAGTACTTGCGTTCAACTGGTTCGTGAAGACAGATCTGGCGAGTCTCAGCGCGCGAGACCAGCAAGGGGGAGCTCGCCACAGAGCCTTTGGCGCGCTCTCAGCCCTCACAAGGGAAGGGACTCTTCGTGGGGTCTTCATCAGGTCCAGCGACGGTGGCGAATCCGCATTTGAGGGGTCTCCGTCATGAGTGATAGAACCGTTGTCCTCTGGGGCGCTCCTGAGCCTGTACGCGTACCGGCAACCATCTCCTCGCCTCGGGAAATCGCCCCCCTCGCCAAGCGCCTGAGCGAGCGTGAACGGACGCAACTGGTAAGTGCCTTCGAAGCCGGGCTGTACGAGATGGGCGCCACCTTCATTTGGGGCCGGACCATGGCGGGTCTGAAGAGCCAACTCGCCGTGCTCGGCGTGGACTTTCTCGCAGAGATTTTGGATCGCCCGGACATCCGGCCCAATGCGGAACTGCACGAGGTTCTTACTGATTACGAGACCCTACGGCTCGCTGAGGACCTAGGGATGATCGGGGCAACCCAGGCTCTTCGCCTGCGTCAGACCCTCGAAACGATCGCTCACTTCGCGAATCAATCCTCCGATGGGGATGAAGGCGAGATGATGCCCGAAGAGGCAGTCCGGACGCTGCGAGCCTGCGTTGAAGCTGTTCTCGGCCAAGAGAACCTTGGCGTCGCAGCGGGGTTCGCGGACTTCCGTCGCCGTTTGGCAACTTCGACGCTTGACGATGATTCCAGCGAAATCACAGGGCTGGCCGGATCGGCATATTTCTTCAAGCGAACCGTATTGCGAACCCTCATTGCCAGTAGCAAGTCCACGTCTGGCGCCCAACTAGAAAACACTTTGGCGAATCTCAATATAATCTTGCCTGCTATTTGGTCGTCGCTGAAGGATCCTGACCGGTTCACTATCGGCCGGGCCTATGCGGAACTACATGCAGATGGGCAGGCCAAGCCAGCCAATGGAGTCCGGTCGTCGCTTCTGAAGGTTTCCGGGTTCGACTACGTGCCTGAGAGCATGCGGTCCAAGGCTTTCATGGAGGCGGCCTCTAAGGTTATCGATGCGCACTTTGGTTTCAACAACTTCTATAACGAACCGGGCCCTATGCGAGCGCTGGCATCGCTCGGAACCTCGATCCCCGGGCCCGCCTTTCACCGGTGCATGACCGCGATCGTGTTGATTAAGGTGGGCAATCCCTACGGCGTTTCGCTTGCGGCGCAAACACCGGCCGACGAGATGCTCGCAGGGATAACGGTTGATCGCTGGCAATACTTCTTCGATGAATGCCTCCCCGTTGATGATATCCTGCTCGGTCAGCTCGAGAACGAAACCATGGCACTCAGATGGTGCTCGCTGCTGCAAGCATCGCCTCGAGCGCATCGAGAAACCCCGAGTGAGAATGATTCCCGGCAGTTGGTGGCGGCGTCCTTGACGAACGATACGAGAAGCGTGTCAACGATCAGCCGAGCGATGCTGGCGAGACTTAGAAAGTCCGGCTAGATATCTGCGATGCAGATAACATATTGCGCGAATTTCAGGCGATGGTCTGGGCGATGTGGCGGGCGGCGTCGAAGAGGCGGTAGATCGGGGTGCCCGACGCGCGCCCTATCTGGGCGTTCAGCCGCGGGGCTAAGTGGGCGGTGTAACGCGAACCCGACGGCTATGACTGGGTGGGATTCGGCTGTGCCTGGCCGGCATATCCGCTTGTGCCAGCGGTGAAGCTGGTGGCGAGGTCGCCGCAGGTCAGCGACTTTCGGGAACTACCCACCACTCTTGTGATGTCTCAGGACATCGCAAACCCCTGAAACCCCTGGTTCGTCGGCGCGGAGGTGGGCCAGTGCCCACGTGGCTCGCAGCCGGTGGGCGCGCAGTGGTGGGTAGTCCGCTGGGAGTTCCGCGCGTTGCAGCAGATGCGTCAGCCGGGATCGATCCCACTGCGGGGCAGCGAATCCCAGGATCGTCGCCCCCGGGTCGGTGGCCGCGATCTGGTTGATGACCTCGTGGTGCGGGGTGATCACCGGGACGTCCGGGCGTGGATCGCAAGGGCCCCCGATACTGGAGTGATGGCGGACAACAGTAGTGACCCAACGGCCTCGGCTCGGGCCGAGGTCGTCGGTCGCCAGATCACGGGGGTGTGCTTCCGTCACGACTTCATCGAGGTTCACATTGGGGACGTCATCCTCAGTGGCATGACTAAGCCGTTCGGCATGATCGGCTGCCAAGGAGTGGGACCGGCCTCGATTGTGTCCCTAGTCGGCCGGGAGGTGGAGGGCTTCGAAGTCGTTGAGGGGAAATATGTGGCCATCGACTCGGGGGAGAGTCGGCTTGCGTTTCCAATCGGCGGCGAGAGCGCCACGGGTGCAGAGTCGGTGATGCTTGTGAGGCCCGCTCACTACGAGCTAGACATCCCGCAAGCGACGTGGATCTGGTGACCCGAACCGGTCGCACGACCTCCTCTCGGTGAGCGGTTGCCGGTCCCTCGCGGCACGATGGTGAGCATGACGGCATACCCGGCTGACGCGATGCGCTGCGCCGGACGCTCTGTCACGGCAGGCGTTGCGTTCCTCTCCTCGAAGGGCTTGGCGCTCGTCTTTTCCCCCCGCGCGCCCGGCCCCCCCCCGGGGGACCCCGGCCCCCCCCCCGAAAAGGGGACCACCCGCCGCCCCCCACCGGCCCCACCCCAACCCAACCCAAACCAGGCCCGGCCAAGGGCCCCCGCCCCCCCCCCCCCCCCCCCGGCGGCGCCCCCCCCCCAACCCCCCCCCGGCGGGGGGGGGGGGGGGCCCCCCCCCCCCCCCCCCGGGGCGGCCCGGGCCGCGCCCGCCCGCCCGCCCGGCCAGGCCCGCCCCCCCCCCCCCCCCTCCGAGCGTCCGACATTGTCGACGGCGCTCGAAGAGTGAGCACTTTCGGCGGTCGAAGAGTGAGCGGTTTCAGTTTAGGGATTCTTGCTCGGCTTTGATGCTGGGCAGGGTGTCGACGCCGCGGTCGCGTAGCCGGTAGGAGGCGCCTTTGAGGGCGATGACGTCGGCGTGGTGGACGATGCGGTCGATCATCGCGGCGGCGACGACTTGGTCGCCGAAGACGCCGGCCCAGGAGCTGAACGCGAGGTTGCTGGTGAGGATCAGCGAGGCGTGCTCGTACCGGGAGGAGACGAGCTGAAAGAAGAGGTTGGCGGCGTCCTGGGCGAAGGGCAGGTAGCCGACCTCGTCGACGATGATCAGCCCGTACCGTCGCAGGCGGGTCAGCTCGGTCGCGAGGCGGCCGCGGTCGTGGGCCTCGGTCAGGCGGGTGACCCAGTCGGTGGCGGTGGCGAACAGCACCCGGTGTCCTTGGCGGGCGGCGGCAACGCCCAGGGCGGTGGCCAGGTGCGTCTTGCCCGTGCCCGGCGGGCCGAGGAGGACGACGTTGCGGTGCTCGGCCAGGTAGGCACCCGAGGCCAGGGCCTGGACCGGGGTGCGGGCTGCGGGTTGGTGGTCGAAGTTGAAGTCGTCCAGGGTCTTGACCGCGCCGAAGCCGGCGGCGCGGATGCGTAGCCGGGCGCCGGAGGCGTTGCGGGCGGCGACCTCGCGTTCCAGGACCGCGGCCAGGTAGTCCTCGTGGGTCCACCCTGTGTCGCGGGCGTGGTCAGCCAGGCGGGCGGCGGCCTCGGTGATCCGCGGTGCCTTCAGCGCGGCGGCCAGGTGGGTGATCTGCTTGAGCGACTCGCTCCCGGCGGTGGGCTTGGGTGTCATGGCTGACTCACCTTTGTCAGCCCGAAGGCGCGGTCGTAGTCGGCGAGGTCGCGCACCATCCCGTCCGCCTCGGGCGTCGCTGGGGTGGGGTGCTGATAGTCCTGGCGCAGCGTGGCGGCGGTCGCGACGTGCGTGGGATCGGTGACGGTCATGCCGCGGGCCCAGCGGCGCGGGTGCTCGGCCAGCAGCCGGCCACCGTGACGAACCCGCACGAGGTCGAGGTCGGCGGCCACGTCGACCCGGGCGCCTATCGCGCGGGGGTCGACGGAATAGTCATTGGTGTCGACGCGCACGTAGTAGTCCCGGCCCAGGCGGACGTGGTTGCGCCAGCCCAGGTGCAGCACCGCCGGCGGCAGGGGCAGCATCGACTCTCTGTCCGCGGCGAGCAGATCGGTCGGCCGTGCCTTGAGGGTGCGCACCGTCCGCGCGTTGGCGGTGGTCAGCCAGTGGGTGAACTGGGCGTTGAAGTCGGCCGGGGACTCAAAGTGTCGGCCGGGCATGAAGGACGTCTCGAAGAAGCCGTTGCGCCGCTCGACGATGCCCTTGGACTCCGGGTCCCGCGGCGGCAGCAGCACCACCTTCGTGGCCAGCGTCCCGGCGAACACCGCGACCGGTTCGGTGACCTTGCGCCGTCCGATGCCAGGCTCGTTGTCCCAGATCAACCGGCGCGGCACCCGACCCAGCTCACTGAGCAGGTCCCACGTCCCGAGCAGCAGGTCCGGTGTCTTCCGCGTCGGGATCATCCGCCCGAGCATGTAGCGGGAGTACCCGCAGGTCATGACCAGCACCGGAAGCAGCGTCCGCGAGCCATCCTCGAGCAGGATCTTGCGCGGCGGGAACCACAGGTCGCACTGAGCCACGTCCCCGGCCGTCCACGTCAGCCGATCGGCTGGATCGATCCGGCGGTGGTCAGCCCGGACCCGGTTGACGTTATCGCGGAACCAGCGAATCGACCCGGTCCACCCGACACGTTCGGCCAGCACCGTGGCCGGCATGTCCGGAGTGTCCGCCAACAGCTGACGCACCCGCGCCTCGTACGGCGTGAACGACGTCGGCCCCGGCCTGCGTTCGTACTTCGGCGGACCGTCCGAGGCCACAGCCTTGGCGACCGTGTTCCTCGCGAGGCCCAACCTCTTGGCGATCTTGGCCTTCGGCACACCCTCGGCGGCCAGCCTCCTGATCAGCGCCCAGTCCTCCATGGTGATCACACTCCAATCGTCGAAGAGTGCTCACTTTTCGAGCGCCGTCACAGCTCAGTTTTCAAGCGCCGTCGACAGGCGGGGCGGGGGGGGGGACATCTTGGTCACCAAGGTCATGCTCGGTGTCTTCGGATGCGTTCCGGCGTTCGACACCTACTTCAAGAAGGGCTTCGGCGTCTCGAACTTCAGCAGGGGTTCGCTGAAACGGGTGGGTGACTTCTATCGAGCGAACGCTGCACGGATCGACGGG
Organism: Actinomycetales bacterium; assembly: GCA_016710385.1. Taxonomy (GTDB): domain Bacteria; phylum Actinomycetota; class Actinomycetes; order Actinomycetales; family Dermatophilaceae; genus Phosphoribacter; species Phosphoribacter freyrii. The sequence continues at coordinate 20,582 of JADJVX010000003.1, read as the reverse complement.
CTGCGACTGCCCACTCTCGACTTCACAACTGGGCAGCCAACCACCCGCCTTTACACCAGGGCCAAGGTCGTCAACATGGTGTTCTTCATCAAAGGGGGCTACCCCGACGATCCGTAGTCGTTGGACGCCGTGAGGGCGTCGGGCGTCCCTCGGCTTCTGGTCGCCGCGTGCTGTAAGCAGCGGGCACGTTGACCTGCTGATGGGCCAGGAGCTGAAGAAGATCGGGGCGGGCGGCCTCCTCACCGTCTTCGGCGAGCCGGACATCTCGCTCGAGCGGACCGGGGACGGCCAGGCCGTCGTGACGCTGCACGCAGTCGACGTCCACGACCCGACAACGGGGGCAGTGCGCTCCAACGACACCAGTCACGCTGTGGACACGCTGAGTGACACTGAGACCCTGGATTCTTCTCTAGAGGAGACCAGAGTGATACTTTTCGCCTGTGACTATCGATCCCGAGTACGTTCGTGGACTCTTGGCCCGCTTGAGGGCCCGCGGCGGCGACTGGAGTGACCTTGAGGTCAAGCGTGGCGTCGGCGGTGTGCCTCGGGTGGGCGACACCCTGTGCGCATTCGGCAACATGCCCAACGGAGGCACGCTCATCATCGGTCTCGATGAGGCCAACGACTTCGAGCCCATCGGCGTGGCAGATCCCGCGGCGATGGCCGCGGGTATAGCTGCCCAAGCGCGTCAAGCCGTTGTCCCTCCGGTCCAGGTCGATTTCGTCGAGGCGCAGGTCGAGGGCGTGGTCCTCCTGATCGGGAGCGTCACTCCCCTGCCGTTGAGTGCTCGTCCCTGTCGCTTCCAGGGCAACGCCTACCTGCGGCAGGCCGATGGCGACTACGCCATGAGTGAGCAGGAAGTCCAACAGATCCTCGCTCAGCGAGACCGTCCCAGGCACGATGCCGCCGTCGTCCCCGAGACCACCAAAGCAGACCTCCACAGCGACCTGACGAGGGACTTCATCGCCAGCGCCCGATCCACCAATCGACTCCTCCGTGACATAGGCGACGATGAGGTCCTCAGGCGCACCCGAGTCCTCAGCCCACGCGGACCAGAACTCACGATCGCTGGCCTCTACGCCTTGGGGGAGTACCCGCAGCAGTTTGCCCCGAGCTTGTCGATCACCGCAGCTGTGCAGCTGGATCCGCGATCAGGGGCGCGCACCAGGGATCTGGCGCACCTGGCTGGGCCTATCCCGATGCTGCTCGAGGATGCGATGGCCTGGGTGTTGCGCAACACGCGCACGACCATTCGATACACCGCGGACGGCCATGCTCGTGATTACGAGGAGATCCCCGGCGTTGCGGTGCGGGAACTTGTCGCCAACGCATTGGTGCACCGGGACCTCAGCGCCCACAGTCAAAGCAAACGGGTGGAGCTGAGACTCACAGACGATCAACTCGTCATCTCCAACCCAGGGGGTCTGTGGGGCATCAACCAGGCGCAACTCGGGACTCCCATGGGCAAGTCTGCTGTCAACGAGTTCCTCTACGACATCTGCAAGGTGACTCGGACGTCCAGCGGCAGCCGAGTCATCGAAGGCGAGGGCGGGGGGATCAGGGACGCCCAGCGCGTGATCAGCGCCGCGAACCTCAGGCCGCCGAAATTCATCGACAGGGGCGTCTCGTTTGCGGTGCTTGTCCCGCGCATCTCGCTTCTGTCGGTCCAGGACCTGGAATGGCTGTACGAGAAAGACCCGCACGATCGCCTTTCTGCAGTGCAGCGTCGACTGGCTGCTGGTTTGCGACACGGCGAGACGTGGACCAATGCCAGTGTGCGAGACGACTTCGCACCCATGGACTCCGTTGTAGCCCGCGCCGAACTTCAAGGCCTGGTTGCCGCGGGCATCGCCGTGGCAGACGGCGAGAGAGGTCAGACAGTATATCGGCTGGCGGACTCCCTCGACCTCGCCGGGGACCCCGACACCCCTGAGCGCGTGAGCGTCAGGCACCTCAGCGAAGGAGTGGGCGCTCAGGACGTCCTCTTCGACCGACAGGACGGAGCGTCCGCGACTGCGCACGGTCCAGGCGACGCCGTGACCTCCCATGGTCGAGTCATCTGGTCGGCTCTCGGTGCCAGCAATGTGGGAGTGACGGAACTGGCAGCCCGCAGCGGGTTGAAGGTGCACCAAGTGCGTTATGCACTGAAACGACTGCATGAGACCGGGTGGATTGACATCCAGGGTGGATGGGGCGATCGAGGGACGACGTATCGACGGAAAGCTAGGTGAGTAGCACGTCGGCCTGGTATCGGCGGACGAGGTGCGGGCCCGCGCCGACAAAGCGCGCCGGTATGCCGTGCGGCTAGTCGATCCCCGCGCCGCGCATCTCCGACAAGGCCTGCAGCGCCGCCGGGTCGCCCTCGGTCCGGACTAGGCCGGCCGACGGCCGGGTCCACAACCACCGCAGCAGGTCGTCGGCTGCGCCATGCACCGACGCCCCGGGCGCATCGACGGAAGGCACCAACCCGAGGCGGCCGCCACCGGCCTCGGCCCCAGGCTCGCCCTCAGACTCGCCCTCAAGCTCGCCACCCTCGACGACCGGCTCGCGGACCAGCTGCAGCACCCAGCGGTGCGGCACGTCCGTCGTGACGAACTCGACGGGCGGCACCGGTTCAGGAGTCTCCGATCCATCGCCGCCGAACATCAGCCGCACAGCTTCGTCCACGCCGTCGACAGCCAGCATGGCGTCGATGGGTTCGGCTGTGCCCGTGAGCAATTCGGCGTCGACCCGGTGCATCGCGGCCTCGTGGGCCTGTCGCCGATAACTGAACCCGACCGTCTGATCCGGCGCCCAACTCCACGCCGCCTGGCCCGGCGAGTGACTATCCAGAGCTGCCACCAGTGCCGCATGGGACCCGTCGAAATGGCGCAGCAGACCCTCGCGGTCACCCGGCCGTTCGACGCGCTCCAGCGCCTGGACGCTCTCCCGAGTCAGCAGCGGTTGCCCGACAACCCGACTCCAGAACCACTGGACCTCGCCCAGATGCCACAGCAGGTCGTCCGCGTCCCACTCCGGGCAGGTCGGCACCCGCGTGGTTGGTTCGGCGCGCACAATCGCTGCGCGGAAGGCGGCACTCTCGCGCCGCAACTGCTCCAGGTATGCCGTCCACTCCAGTCGCGTCGTCACCCGCGCCAGTCTCACATCCCGACCCGCCGTGGACCTACCGCTTGCCTTTGTCGTGCCGATTCGACGTGGCGATCGCCTTCCACTCGGCGCGGTGGGCGGCCATCTTGAGCGGGTCGTTGCGGCGCTCCAGATAGGTCAACTCGCGGCGGATCGCCCGCCAACCGGCCAGCCGTGACCAGCGTGGAGGACTTGTATTTTTCGGTCATTTCACCTCATAACTGGCCTACTCTGAAAGCGTGGAAATGCCCGGAGGGAACGCTGACACCAATCACGGCCGTGATGCCGGCAGCGCGTCTCCCGGCTGGTATGCCGTCCCTGGGCCCCCTGGCACCCTGCGCTACTGGGACGGGGCCCAGTGGACGAACGCCGTGCACCAGCCCCAGCCCTGGCAGCAGCGCCAACAGCAACCCCAGCCGTGGTCCGCACCGCGGCACCTCGAGCAATCCCCCTCCGGTCCTCCCCTTCGCCTCCCCTGGTGGCAGACCTGGTATGCCGTCGTCCCTGGGCTGCTCTTGTGCGCGCCTGTCGGGCTCATCGGACTGTGGATGCGAAAGGGAACCCAATTCAACCTGCGCGTCGTCCTCACCATCATGTCGATCGGCCTGTTGCTCGTCGGCGCAGCCAGGTCTGGCACCAATAGTTCGACGACGCAGGCAATCCTGCCGGTGGCGACAAACGCGGCCGTGACGCGGCCGACGACTTCTCCGTCGGTGTCCTCCACCCCTGTGGCTGTCGCAGTCCCGCAGTTGTCCGGGCTGACCCAGAGCGCCGCACAGTCGGAGCTGACTCGGCTCGGCCTGGCTCTGGGGACAGTGACCGCGCGGCCGTCAGCCCAGCCGGTCGGGACGGTGCTGTCGCAGAGCGCCGCCCAAGGAACCCGAATCCAGCCAGGCACCCGTGTGGACCTTGTCGTCGCCAGCGCGCTGCCCACAGTCCCGGCCGTCACCGGGAAATCGCAGACGGAGGCCACCCGGATTCTGCAGGCGGCCGGGTTTGTCGTGTCCGTGACTCGCGAGACGGCGACTCAAGGGGTCAACGGCGCGGTCTTGCGCACGAGTCCCAGCGTCGGAGCGTCGGTTGAGCCCGGCAGCTCGATCGAGCTCGTCGTGCTTGCGGTGGTCGCCAAAGTCGTTGACAGCGCACCGAATTGCACCCCCGGATACTCGCCGTGTCTGCCCCCTGCGAGCGACTACGACTGCGCCGGGGGCAGTGGTGATGGACCCAAGTACGTTCGTGGCCCGGTCTATGTCACCGGCTCTGACCCCTACCAGCTGGACGGTAACGACGACGGGGTCGGCTGCGAGAAGAACTAGCCCAACCACGCCGGGAGACCTCAGTCAGCTCAGGGTGTGTGGGGACAGGGCGAGCCCGGTGGGCAAGGCGGGGCCCTGCCCACCGGACTCACGCGCCAAAGCTTCCCTCGCAGGGAAACGCCGCTACTGGACGGACCCCAGGTCGGGATCGAACGGGGGGATCGGCCGAGCAGTGCACGCCGCCAACTGCGCCTCGGCGTCCCTGAGGGCCTGCTCGGCGGCCGCGATGATCGGGCCGAGGCGCTCGATGCTCTGGCGGATGCCCGGCTTTGCGCCGGGCGATGCGTGCACGAGCTCGTTCTGCAGCATCCGCAGCTGCGCGTTGAGTCCGCGCAGCCGGTCCCTCGCCTCGCGCACCGCGGTTCGCTCGACCTGGCACAGGTCGATGGGATTGGGCTGGGCCTTGATGCTCCCGATGAGCCGGAACTCGTTCCCCCGGCCGTCACCCGCAGTCAGCTCGAGGCGCGTGGGTGGGATCACCAACGCCTGGCCTGGAGAAGCGCTAAAGGAGGTGGAGACCGAACCGACGAGGGAGTCCGCGCTGCCCAAGGCAACGCGAATCTTGTCGATCCACGTCATGGTGGACCTGACCGCCGCAGTGGCAGCCGTGTTCAACTGGTTGCGGACTTGGGCCTTGACCGCGGTGATCTCGGCCTGGATTCTCGCCTTCTCGGCGGGGTCGGTGGCGGCGTCCAGTTCCTCTGCAGCTCCGACAGGCTGAGCAGCGTCCTGAAGTTGAGTGCCGACGGCACCTCTTGGACGAACGCGCGGTATCCCGCTTCCATGGCGTATGCCGGCACGTCGTCGGCCTCCATGACGGCTACGAGGACGACGACCGCGAGCAGATGGCTGAGATCGGCAGCCGCGGTGGTCACCCTCGCTCCGGCCGGGACCGCCACCTCCTGGCCCGCTCGCATCTCCCGCGCCATCACCAGGTGCGAGTCCTCGCTCCTGATCCGCTCTGCTCTGACGACGGCTTGGTCATCGAGCAACGCGAGCACCGGCCACAGATAGGGCTCGCTGCCGTGTTCGCTTTCGCTGACGCAGATCACCCGGTCCAGGGTGAGCGTGATTCTGCCGATCATGATCGCACTCCCTTCAACGGCCCTCCGGACAAGGACATATCCCCAAAGGAGCCCCGCGAGGAGACGCTGATACGACCGACCGCCGGACCAGAGGGAAGGCGACAAGTCCACGGCATACTCACTCCGCGCCACCATCAGCGAGGGTTCCGAGAAATCCAAGGCTCAAGCACCTGACGCCCGGCGATTCGGGGAGACTGACAGCCATGCCGGTCGAAATGGGAATGTGGCGCATCGACGGAGACACCCCGAGGCGCCTCACTGCGGCGAGCCTGCCGTCGGAGGCGACGCTCGAAGCGCACCTGGAGCGGGATCCGTCCCTGCTGGGTGAGCGGCTGCTCGTCATCGGTCGGCAGGTGCGCACCGATCACGGCAAGGTCATCGACCTACTCGCAATCGACGCCGAGGCCACCCTCCACATCCTCGAACTCAAACGCGACAAGACCCCACGCGACGTCGTCGCCCAGGTGCTCGACTACGGCGCCTGGATCGAATCGCTCGACGACGACGACCTCAAGGCCCTCGTGCTGGGCCAGCGTGGGCAGGCGCTCGAAGTGCTCTTCAGCGAAGCGTTCGGCAGCACCGAAGCCCTCGACGAGCGCAACCCGCGCCCCCGGCTGACGATCGTCGCCACCGACCTCGACCCAGCGTCCGAGCGCATCGTCACCTACCTGCAGACCTTCGGGGTCCCGATCAATGCCGTCTTCTTCGCCTATCTCGAAGACGGCGACCGGCACTACCTGGCCCGCTCGTGGCTCACCCAGCCCGCCGATGCGGCGGTGCGCACACGGCATACGGGCAAGGGCGGTGCGCGCCCGGAGTGGAACGGCCGGGACTGGTTCGTCTCCTTCGGCGAGTATGCCGGTGGGCGGGCGTGGGAGGACGGGCGGACGTATGGCTTCGTGTCGGCCGGGGGTGGGCCGTGGTATTCGCGGACGTTGCGCGACCTGCCCGACGGCGCGCGGGTCAACGTGTGCATCCCCGGGCGCGGATATGTGGCAGTGGGCGAGACGACCGGTCCGGCGCAGCGGTTCGACACGGCGCTGGTGACGGTCGACGGGACGCAGGTCGCGCTCGCGGATCAGCCCCTGGTTGGGGGCTACGGCCAGGGCGATGCTGCCGTGGTGGCGACCGACGATATGGCGGAGTGGATCGTGCCGGTGCGATGGTTCGCGACCGTCCCCGCCGACCAGGCGTATTGGGAGAAGGGCATGTTCGCCAACCAGAACAGCGCCTGCAAATTGCGCCAGGAGTTCACCCTGCAACGGCTGGCCTCGCACTTCGGGGTCGACGAGGAGTAGCAGGGCCCGATAACGCTCGCCGGGGTGCCACACTTCGCCATGGCCTTCTTCCGCAAGAAGCAACCCGCATCTGATGTCCATCCCATCACCGGGTTCTGGCAGTGGTGGCAGACCGAGGGACACGGGATCGACCCGCGACGGGCTTCGGCCATGACCGATCGCCTCAGCGGCCACCTCGAGCGGATCCATCCCGATCTCAGTTGGCACTTCGGCAAGGGTGCCGCTGCCGAACACTGCCTCACCGTCTCCGCGGGCGGCATCGCCGAACTCCGGCCCACGGCCGAACGCTGGCTGCGTGCGGCACCCGCCCCCGATGCGACCTGGGAGTTCCGGTCCAGTCAGGCGGCCGACCCGGGCGCTCTCGACCAGACCCTGCAGATCGGCGGCGCCGAGCTCGACCTCGCCTTGACCCGGTTTCGGGTCGAGGTCGACGACGCTCAGCAGCGCGTGCACGTGGGCGTTTACCACCCGGCATACCTTGCTGCTGCGTTGCCCGAGGACCTCCGTGGGCAGATCATGTTCCTCGTCCTCGACTGGCTCCTGGGCGAGGACGACGTCGAACGCTGGCTCGGCCACGTCGAGACGCTCACCGCGCCGCCGGGCAACGGCGTCACCGGGGCCGAGTTGCGCGAGCAGGTCGCCGAGCTGGCTCGCCGACGTGATCCGCAAGCCTGGGCGGCCGCCGAGTTCACCGGTGCGAACGGCGCACCGGGCCTGGCGATCTTCCGCAGCGGCGTGCGGTGGATCGATCACCCCACCTTCGACCGGCACCAGCTCGTGACGGTTCCGTATGCCGCGCAGGCCAACGGGCTGCCCCGCGACGACGCGACCCTCCAACACCTCCGCGGCCTCGAGGAGGAACTCGACGCGCTCCTCGGCCGGCGCGGCATCCTCATCGGTCACGAGTCGCAGCAAGGCTCCAGGCAGATCCACGCCTACACCGACGGCCAAGACCAGAACGTCGACGCGGCCCTCGCGGCCTGGGCCGACAGCCGCAGTCTCACGGTGCAAGCGCACCCCGACCCATCCTGGCGGACGGTCCGGCACCTCACCGGCTGACGCGATCCCAGGCCGCGGACCCTGCAGTGGTTTGCCTACCTGTTGTGTGGTACCCATCACGGGTGAGCGCAGCGCAGCCCAACCGCGGCCAGGACGCCAAAGCTCCTGACGTGTCGGTCGTTGCGCACGCGGGCCTTCGGGGCCGCGGATGAGCGCGCCGGCGAACCCCACCTCCCCGGACGCCACCAGCGGGTATGCGGTGCCCGGCCGCCCGTCGCGGGTCACCGCCATCGTGCCGGTCAAGGCTCTCGACCTGGCCAAGTCCCGCCTGGCCCTGCCGCGCCGCGATCGCCGCCAACTCGCCCTGGCCTTCGCCACCGACACCCTCGACGCACTGCTGGCGTGTCTCGACGTCGCGGCGGTCGTCGTCATCACCGCCGACCCCGATGTCGCTGCACTCGCCACCCAGCGCAGCGCGCTCGTCGTGCCCGATCGCACCGCCTCCCTCGACGCCGCGATCGCGGACGCCGTGGCCCGCTCTGCCCGCGCCATCCCCCCCACGGGGGTCCTCATCACCCCGGCCGACCTGCCCTGCCTGCGCCCGGCCGACGTCACCGAGGTGCTCCGCCTGGCCGCCGGGCACACCGCCGCCTTCGTCCCCGATCGCTCGGGCGCTGGCACCACGATGACCCTCTTCGCGGCCGGCCAGCCGGTCGTCACCGGCTACGGCGCGGACTCGGCCGCACGGCATACCGGCATGGGCCTGTATGCCGTCCCGGCACCTCCCGTCCGCGCGCGCCACGACGTCGACACCGTCGCCGACTTGCGCGCGGCCGCCGTGCTCGGCCTGGGCGCTGCCACCGCGGCCGTTCTGCGCGACGGCGGGCTGCCGGCCACCGGCTGACCCGAGCCCGAGCTTGACCGAGAAGCGCTGATCGTGGGGTAGTTCGCTGAGGTTGGCCGCGCTCCGCTGAGGTTGGACCCTCAGCGGAGCGCGGCTTCCCTCCCCGAAGCCGGTCAACCCCTTGACCACCCCGCTGACTGCATGCAATATATTGGACATGCCCGTTCCCACCCGTCGAACCGACATCCGGCCGCCGTTGCTGCGCCAGGGCGTGCATGCCCAGCTGCAGACCGCGATCATCGACGGCACGCTCGCACCCGGTGAGGTCGTGCGCGATCAAGAGTTGGCCTCCTGGCTCGGGGTCTCCAGGACCCCGGTGCGCGAAGCCCTGCTCAAGCTCGCGGACGCTGGCCTGGTCGAAGCCACTCCGGGGCGCAGCACCCGGATCGCGGCCATCGACCCCGCCGCCATTCGCGACGCCCAGGCCGTCGTCGCGGCAATGCACCGGCTTGCCGTGACGACCGCGATCGCCCAGGTCACCCCTGCGCACCTGGCCGAGATGCGCGCGGCGAATGAGCGCTTTCGCGCCGCCATCGAGCTCGGCGATGTCGAGGCCGCCCTGCACGCCGACGACGACTTCCACGGCGTGCTCGTCGAGCTGGCCGGCAACGCGGCGCTCGCCGCCGTGCTCGACCAGTTCACCCCAGCGATCCGCCGGCTCGAGCGGCTCCGGTTCGCCTCACATGCCGGCCGGGGCTCGGTCGACCTGCATGCCCGGCTCGTCGACCTCTGCCAAGCCGGGGAGGCCACCGCCGCAGCAGATGTGAGCGACCGGACCTGGGACGGCCTGCAGGCCCTGCTGTAACGCACCACCGCTCAGCCGCACCGCACCACCCCCCGCGAGAATCCCTGCAAGACAAGGAGATCCCCCATGAAGCTCGACCAGTTCCCCCGCCACCAGCTCACCTTCGGCCCGAGCCCGATCCACCACCTGCGGCGGCTGTCTGATCACCTCGGGGGCGCCCAGGTCTGGGCCAAGCGCGAGGACTGCAACAGCGGTCTGGCCTTCGGCGGCAACAAGGTCCGCAAGCTCGAATACATCGTCCCCGACGCGCTGGCCAGCGGCGCCGACACCCTCGTGTCGATCGGTGGCTACCAGAGCAACCACACCCGCCAGGTCGCGGCCGTCGCCGCTCACCTGGGCATGAAGTGCCGCCTCGTCCAGGAGAAGTGGGTCCCGTGGGACGACCCGACGAACGACCAGGTCGGCAACATCCTGCTCTCCCGGATGATGGGCGCCGACTCGCGCCTCGACCCGCACGGCTTCGACATCGGCATCCGCGACTCCTGGAAGGAAGCGCTGGCCGAGGTCGAGGCCGCCGGCGGCAAGCCCTACCCGATCCCCGCGGGCGCCAGTGAGCACCCCCTCGGTGGGCTCGGCTTCGCCAACTGGGCCTTCGAGGTGGCCGAGCAGGAGAAGGCGCTCGGCGTGCACTTCGACACCATCATCGTGTGCACGGTCACCGGTTCGACCCATGCCGGCATGATCGCCGGCTTCGCCGCCCTCGAGGACCTCACTGGCATCAAGCGCCGAGTCCTGGGCATCGACGCTTCGGCGACGCTGGACAAGACCCGCGACCAGGTTGCCCGGATCGCACGGCATACCGCTGAGCTCATCGAACTCGGCCGTGACCTGCGCGACGACGAGATCCAGGTCCTGGAGGGCTGGGCCGGTGACCTCTACGGCATACCGGTCGACTCCACGATGGAGGCCATCGCCCTGGGTGCTCAGCTCGAGGCGATGATCACCGACCCGGTCTACGAGGGCAAGTCACTCGCCGGCCTCATCGACCTCGTCAAGGCCCAGGACATCCCCGCGACCTCGAACGTCCTGTACGCCCACCTCGGCGGTCAGCCGGCGATCAACGCCTATCACTCGCTGTGGGATCCGAAGTGACCGAGATCCAGACGGCGCCCCACAACCCCCACAACCCCCACAACCCCCACAACCCCGCACCCGCGCCGCCGACACCGGCACTGGACGTCTTGGCCGAGATCGACGATCTCGTGCTGTGGTTGGCGGTGGCCATCGTCGACCATGCCAACCGGGTGCGTCCCAACCCGTCCGGCATGAAGGTCGGCGGCCACCAGGCATCGAGCGCGTCGATGGTCACGCTCATGACGAGCCTCTACCTGGAACACCTGCGCAGCGACGACCGGGTGTCGGTCAAGCCGCACGCCTCCCCGGTGCTGCATGCCATCGAATACCTGCTCGGTCAGCTCGACGAGGAGCACCTCACGACGCTGCGCCAGTTCGGCGGGCTGCAGAGCTACCCGTCCCGGCTGAAGGACCCGGTGCCGGCCGACTACTCGACGGGGTCGGTCGGCATCGGGGCCACCGCCCCGATCTGGGGAGCCATCGCCAAGCGGTACGTCGACAGTGTCGTCTCGCCGCAGCGGATCGGGCGGCAATACAGCCTGGTCGGCGACGCCGAGCTCGACGAGGGCGCGGTCTGGGAGGCGGTGCTCGATCCCACCGTCGCGGGCCTCGGCGAGGTCGTGTGGCTCATCGACTTCAACCGGCAGTCACTGGACCGGGTGCTGCCCACCATGGGGTCGGGCCGCCTCGAGGCGATCTTCGAGGCAGCCGGATGGCAAGTCTTGACCGTCAAATACGGGGCCGCACTCGAGGCGTTGTTCGCTGCCCCTGGAGGCGACGCGCTGCGCCGCCGGATCGACGGTATGGGCAATGCGGAATACCAGCGGCTATTGCGCCGCACCCCCGAGCAAATGCTCGCCCTCTTGCCCGGCGACGGCCCCGACGCCGAGGCGCTGCGGGAGTTCCTCGCCGGGCACGACGCGGCGACCGTCCACGCGGCGCTGCGCCGGCTCGGCGGTCACGACCACGAGGCGCTGAGGCGCACCTTCGCGGCCATCGACGACACTCGGCCCACGGCGATCATCGCCTACACCGTCAAGGGCTATGGACTGCCCACCGAAGGGCACCCGCAGAACCACTCGGCACTGCTCACCGAGGCGCAAATGCGCGAACTCGCCGCCCGGCTGGGCCGCGACCTGGACACCCCGTGGGTCCGGCCGGCTCCCGGCTCGGCCGTGGCCCAGGCGTGTCTGCAGGCGGCCGCCCGGCTGCGCCGTGACCCTGTCGAGGTCGCCGCCCCGCCCGTGGTCCCCACCGACCTCGGCCGCACGATGACCGGCCGGACCAACACGCAGACCGCCCTGGGGCGCACCCTCATGGAGGTCTCCCGCGCCGCCCCGGACGTCGGCCGCCGCATCGTCACCGTCGCACCCGACGTCAGCTCGAGCACCAACCTCGGCGGCTGGGTCAACAAGCACGGAGTCTGGTCGGTCGCCGAGCGCACCGACTGGTTCGCCGACGACGGCGAGACGATCCTGCACTGGCGCGAGCGACCGACCGGTCAGCACATCGAGCTCGGCATCGCCGAGACCAACCTGGTCTGTCTGCTCGGCGAACTCGGCACGACCTGGGACCGCTGGGGACAACCGCTGTTGCCCATCGGGGTCGTCTACGACCCGTTCGTCACCAGGGCGCTGGAGCCATGGTCGTTCGGGATGTATGCCGGTGGGCAGTCGATCCTCGTCGGCACGCCTTCGGGGGTCACCCTGGCTCCCGAGGGTGGGGCGCATCAGTCGATCGTCACCCCGTCGATCGGGTTGGAGCAGCCCGGCTGCACGGCATACGAGCCGGCCTTTGCCATCGACACCGAATGGTGCCTGCTCGCGGCCATGGGCCGGCTCGGGCGGCCGGACGGCGGCTCGGCCTACCTACGGTTGTCGACGCGGGCCATCGACCAGGGGCTGGCCGCGGTGCCCACCGACCCAGCCGGTCGCGAACGCCGTCGCCAGCAGGTCGTCGCCGGCGGGTACGCCCTGCGTCGGGTGGCGCAGCCCGCCGTCACGATCGCCGTTATGGGGGCACCCACTCCGGAGGCGCTCGCCGCTGCAGATCGACTGGACGCGGCCGGCATACCGACCGACGTCGTCTGCATCACGAGTGCCGACCTGCTCTTCCGCGCCCATCAGGCCCGCCGCGGGCGAGGCGCGCACCCGACAGCGATCCTCGACGCGCTCTTCCCCCGCGAGCGCAGCGCACCGCTGGTCACCCTCCTGGACGGGCACCCGCACACGCTGGCCTTCCTCGCTGCGGTGACGCAGACCCCTGCCGTGCACCTGGGGGTGACCGAGTTCGGCCAGTCCGGTGACCTGGAGAGCGTCTACCGCTATCACGGCCTCGACACCGACAGCATCGTGGGCGCCGCGCTCGACCTCACCCACCGGTAGGCGCAGGAGTGCACCGACAAGATGGCGCTAGTCTCACGGCATACGCGCTGGAAAGGCCCCCGTGACACCCCCGAACTCGCCCTCGCTCCGGATCGGCTACAAGGCCTCGGCGGAACAGTTCGCGCCGCTGGAACTCGGCCGGTATGCCGTGCGCGCCGAGGAACTCGGCCTGGACTCGGTCACCGTCTCGGATCATTTCCAGCCCTGGCGGCTGGCGGGCGGACACGCGCCGAACGCCCTCGCCTGGATGCCGTGGGTGCTGGCGCGCACCGAGCGGGTGCTCGTCGGCACCTCGGTGCTCACCCCGACCTTCCGCTACAACCCGGCGGTCATGGCGCAGACCTTCGCGACCATGGCCTGCCTCGCGCCGGGCCGGGTCATGCTCGGCGTCGGCACCGGCGAGGCGCTCAACGAGGTCGCCGTCGGGTCGGTCGCCGAGGCGCAGTGGCCGGCCTTCAAGGAGCGCTTTGCCCGGCTGCGCGAGGCGATCACGCTCATGCGGCGGTTGTGGACCGACGACCGGGTCAGCTTCGCCGGCGACTATTACCGCACCGAGGACGCCGCGATCTACGACCGACCCGACGAGCCGGTGCCGGTCTACGTCGCGGCCGGCGGCCCGGTCGTCGCACGGTATGCCGGTCGGGTCGCCGACGGCTTCATCTGCACGTCGGGCAAGGGCCGCGAGCTGTATGCCGATCAGCTCGTGCCCGCCGTCGACGAAGGCATGGCTGCGGCCGGTCGCAACGCGGGCGCCATCGACCGGATGATCGAGATCAAATTGTCCTGGGACCCGGACCCGGAGCGGGCCCTGGAGAACTGTCGCTTCTGGGCGCCGCTCTCGCTCACCGCCGAGCAGAAGCACTCGATCCACAGCCCCGCCGAGATGGAGCGGGCCGCCGACGAGTTGCCCATCGAGCAGGTCGCCAAGCGGTGGATCGTCGCGTCCCGGCCCGAGGAGGTCGTCGAGGCGCTGCGGTTCTACACCGATCTCGGCTTCACCCACCTGGTCGTACATGCCCCCGGCCACGACCAGGAGCGTTTCCTGAGCACCTTCGCCGAGCAGGTGCTCCCCGGCGTGCGCGAACTCGTGCCCGCACAGCGCTGACTGCTCTGCCCGCCCGCCGGCGTGCGGATGAGGGAGCGAAATGGTCGCTATGGCGACCCTTTCGCTCCTGGTTATCTATCTACGGCGTCTCGGTGGGGGACCACGGCGCCCATGGCGTCGGCGTTCCCGGCGTCCTGGCCACACGGCATACCAGCAGTTCGACACGGAAGGCGCGCCGGTGAGTGCTTGGGGCATCCCCAGCGGGAGGCTGTCGACGCCTCGCGCGGTGGCGCTCGTGCTCGGCGGGGCGATCATGCTCGGCAGCGCGGGCACGGCGGCCGTCTTCGCCCCGGTATCGGCGAGCAGCGCCACGGTCGGCGGGATGCGCCTGATGATCGGGTCGGCGGCCTTGCTGGCGGTGTTGCCGCTGGTCGGCGGCTCGTGGCGCACGGTGCCCGCGCTGCTGATGCGGCCGACAGTGTGGGTGATGGCCGTGACGTCCGCGGCCTATCAGCCGCTCTTCTTCGGCGCCGTCGACCGGGCCGGGGTCGCCCTGAGCACCCTCATCGCAGTCGGCGCGGTGCCAGTGTTCGCGGGGCTGCTCGGCTGGCTGGTCCTTGGGCACAGGCCGACTCGCCTCTGGTTGCTGGCCACGGCCGTTGCGGTCACCGGCCTGATCGTCCGGTCGATGGGGCAATTCGCGCCGGAGGAAGGACTGGACGGGCCGGGCGTCGGGGTGCTCATGGCCTGCACGGCCGGGTTCGGATCCGGGTGCTACATGGTGGCGGCCAAGGTGGGACTTGACCGCGGCGACCACGCGGTCGAGATGCCTGCGGCCGCTTACCTGCTGGGCTCGGTCTTCATCGCCCCGCTCGTGCTGACCCAACCCCTGGGTTGGGTGCTCTCGCCGCGCGGTGCGCTGGTGGCGCTTTACCTGGGCGTCGTGACGATGGCCCTGGCCAACGTGCTGCCGGTCGTGGGGATGCACTCGATGTCGGCCGGTCCGGCGTCCACCTTGCTGCTCGGCGACCCGCTCACCGCGACGGTGCTGGGCGTGCTCGTGCTGGGTGAAGCGCTGCCCGTGAACGGCATAATCGGCCTGGCTCTGGTGGCGACCGGATTGGTCCTGCAAACGGTGGCGACGACGCACGCGTCGGCGACGCGGGCGCCCCGCGTCAAACACGGCGGGTCGGAAGGTTTCCGGGCGGATTCGACCCGCCCACCCCCTGCAAACACGGCGGGTCGGAAGGTTTCCCGGCGTGCCGTGCCCTGAGGGGTCGGTTTTGACGGCGGGTCGGAAGGTTTCCCGGGGGGTTCGACCCGCCCACCGCGGAATACACGGCGGGTCGGAAGGTTTCCCGGCGGATTCGACCCGCCCACCCCCTGCAAACACGGCGGGTCGGAAGGTTTCCCGGCATCCGTGGCCCGTCACCCGCGGGTTTGACGGCGGGTCGGAAGGTTTCCCGGCGGATTCGACCGGCCAACGGCGTGAAGCACGGCGGGTCGGAAGGTTTCCCGGCGGATTCGCGCCGCCGACCCCGTCAAACACGGCGGGTCGGAAGGTTTCCCGGCATCCGTGGCCCGTCACCCGCGGGATTGTCGGCGGGTCGGGAGGTGCGCCCGCTCAGTTCACCAGGACGGCGCGGGCTGGTCGTCGAACCCGTCGAACCCGTCGGAGGCGCCGGCGAACCAGTCGTGCACCCAGCCAGCCCCAGCGCCCACGCCAGCCCCGTGACTGCCGCCGGCACGGCATACCGCAGCCGTTGTCCGTTCACCCTCTGCTCCTTGCCCATCGCCCCTCAACCGACGCCGAGTCTGCCAGCCCCCCCGACCGCGCGGCGTCATCCACAGGCTGCCCGCCTGGGATACTCCCGGAGTGAGCTCGGACCATAGGGACGCCCTCGGCGGGCTGGACCCCCTCCAGGAGGGTCCGTGGAGCCACCTCCCCCCGCCCGAGCCAGCGCCCCAGCGCGGCTACCCGCTCACCCCCGAGCCGCCTCAGGATGCCGCGCCCGCCGATGCGGTGCTCAACGAGCCGCGCCCGCCGCAAGACGCGGCGCCACCTGCCAGTCTTCGGTCACCCACTCGGCCGTCACCCACTCAGTCGTCAGTTGCTCAGCCGTCCGCAAGCGACCCCCTGGCTGCGCGGGACGTCGCATGGAACGCCCGGCGGGCCACGGAGATCAGGCGAGCAAAGCCGCGCCCGCGACGCCAGCCGCCGACCAGGCAGCCGCGCCGCCGGACCGCACCGAGTGCCGCGGGCCGGGCTCACACCACGTCTGGTCCAGCCGGTTGCTTCTTCATCGTCTTTGCGGTGGGTGTGTTCGGCCTGGCAACGATCCTGACGATCGCCTACGTCGGGATGTGGATCACCGGCGACCTCCGGTTTGTCCCCGCCGTCCGGGCGGCGGCGTGCTCGAGCGTGGCGCTGTGGCTAGCGGTCCTGGCGATCGGCGACGGCCCGAAGTCGCGTCGGGTCCGGATGGTGCAGCTCATCCTGAGTCTGCTCTTTGCCCTGGGTTCGTTCGTGGCCGGGGCACTCTGACCCCGACCGACGCTCAGCCGCGACGACCCCGCAATGGGTCGACGGAGGCGAGGTCGGACGGCATACCGCTCGTCGTGATCTGTTGCGCGAGAAGGCGACCCGTGATCGGACCGGGCAGCACACCCCACCTCCCGTGGCCGCCCCAAATATAGACGCGGGTTCCCAGCGGCGTGCCCGCCAGGCGCGGGTCGGGAAGGAGATCGCCCCGACCGGCAGGTGTTCGCACTCGACGCGAAAGCGTGGCGGCGGTTTGGCAGCGCAGGTGAAGGTGCGGCGACGCGGGGGTGGCCGGGCGAGGACACTTCGCCGACCAACACCGCCGGTATGCCGTGCACGTCCAGTCCTCTGCCTGGCGCGGGGTAGCGTCGATGCACCGGAGGATCGGAGGCGCCCACATGGCCGCAGCACAGCCGCTCGTGACGTATATCGACGGGTTGAAGGCGCCCAAACGGTTGCGCCGGACCTGGCTGCTCGAGGAGGTCTTCGGGCCGCTCGGGATGGAGCCCGGGTCGGCGCTCGAGGATGTCTGCGAGGACGTCGTCGTCGACGTGGTGTCAGACGAGAAGTCCTTCCGGATCCGGCCGAAAGGGTGGCGGGTCGACCTCGACGACTCGACGCTGCGGCCGCTGGTGGTGGCAGCGATCCTCGGCGGGGTGGTGCAGCAGGTGGTCGGCGACGAGGTGCCGGCCGAGCTCTATCCGGTCGTCCTGCCCGTCGTGGTCGAGGTCGAGCGGGTGCTGCTGGAGCGTGGGGATCGGGTGCTCACCATCCCGCTGTCGCTGGCCGACGCCCCCGATCTGCAGGTGCGCTTCAACCGGCTTCCGCCGCGGGCGCGGGCTGAGCTCGGGTTCGACGATTTCGAGCACTTCTGCGAGCGGTTGATCAAAGCCGCGCGGCTCGGCGACGCCGACTTCGGCGAGGTGCGTGTCATCGCCGACCCGGACCCGTCGACGATCCGCCTCACCTGGCGTTAGCTCCGAGATCCAGGCGACCGCGGGGCCCGCGAGGCACGACCCGGGCGAGGGGCACTGAGAGCGGCCCGGGCGAGCGCGGGACCGAGCATCGACGGCATACCGTAATCGCCGTAGCGATCCGACTCGAAGCCGTCCATCCGGGTGAGCGCCGCGAAGGTCGGCTGCATCATCCGCCGCACCAGCCACTCGGGCACCGGGTCGTAGCCCTGGCGCCACCCGAACGCCCCGAATAGCTCGATCGCCTCGCGCAGCCGGGTCGGCCAGACCAGGGGGACGACGTCGGGCGGATAGGTGGCGACCGATGCCAGCGCGAGCAACGCGAGCAGCCCGGCGTCGCGGTCGTAGTCGCGGGAGCCGAGCGGCAACCGGCTGACCACGCGGGCGACCAACCGCCGCGGGTCGGCCTGCCCAGCGCGGCCCTCGGCCGTCAGGTGCAGCTGCCCACGAGACTTGCGCAGCAGTCCGATCGAGATCGCGGCCTCCCGCAGGTCGAGCACCGGGCGCACGTTGTCCTCGCGGTTGCCCTTGCCCCAGACGGCGTCGGGACCGAAACCCAATGCGCCGAAGACCCGCGACACCACCGCAGGCGGCAGATAGCCGGCTGCCGTCAATTTCAGCCCGGTGGAAGGGATTTCGTCGAGCAGGATGAGCCAGGGCCGAGCGGCGCGGACCACCTCGACGACACTCAATTCGTCGATGACGTGGCGCTCTCCCCGGCGCGGCAAGGCCGCCTCGATGAGCATCCCGGCGAGTTCGCGGCGCGCGGGACCGACCCGGTCGAGGGCATCGCGCATCCGTTCCGACAGCGCCCCCGGGTCGATGCCGCCCGCGGCCTGAGTGGCGGCCAGCCGACCCTGGGCCTCGGCGACGTCGAACTCCCGCGGGTCGAAGCCCTCCGGCAGCCAGGTGAGCAGCGCCTCGGGGTCATCGACCGAGGCACCCCGGTCGCCGCGCAGCCAGGCGGCGACCTCGTTGTAATAGTGGATCCCGCCGATGTCCTCGGGTGGGCAGGCGCCGTGACCGTCGATGAGCCGCACCCGGGCCGTCGGATCGGCGTCGCGGGAGGCGACCGCCCAGACCGGATCGCCCGGAGGGATCGCGTCGGCCTCGTCTCCGGACGCGATGAGCCGCACCAGGTGCAGCCAGCCGTCGCCGAAGTCGTATTCGTGCCCGACCTCGTCACCATTGCGCCGCAACACCTGGAACAGCCGCACGTCCGACTCCAGCAACCCTTCTGCGGCCTCTGCGCCCTCGGCGACGTCGGCCTTGGTCAGCAGCCGCGGGGCCGTCGGGTTGTCGACCCCGCCCTGGATGAAGGCATGCAGGTGATAGTCCTGCCACCCCATCGCCGCGACGATGACCTCGTGGACCTGGTCCATGGTCAGGTCTCCAGGGACCATGACTTCACGGGACACCCGCGGTTTGGCGTCGACCAGGTCGATGTAGAGCCGCATCGGGGTGTCTGGTCCGCATACCTGGCCGTCGTCGACCCAGTCTGCGTCGTCGTCTTCGATGTTGTCGCCGTCGACAGCGCCGGCGATGCCGTCGTCGGCAGGCAGCACCCAGTTGGGCCGGACCGGCCAGGTGAAGCCCGAGTTCGGGAACGGGATGACCTTGCCCATCAGCGCTCAGCCACCCGTCCGTCAGCCCACAGTGCGGTTGAGGAACGCGATGATGTCGGCCGTCACCTCGCCGCGGTTGGTCTCGTTGAGCAGCTCGTGCCGGGCACCGGCATACAGCTGCACCGTCACGTCGGTCAGCCCGGCGTCGCGGTAGCGCTGCCCGACCACCTGCACCGCCGCGCCCCCGCCGGCCAGTGGGTCGGCGTCACCGGAGACGAGCAGGATCGGCAGGTCGGCCCGGATCGCGGCCAGCCGCTGCGGGTCGGCGGCCGCCAAGAGCGACGGTATGCCGTGGAACGGCTCGGATTCGAAACCGCACCCGGGATCCTCGACATAGGCGTCGACCTCCTCCGGGTCACGGCTGAGCCACTCGAAGCCGGTCCGGTGCTCGAACCCGGCGTTGAACGAGCTGAGGTCCGCCGGCACGGGGCTGTCGAGCAGCGGCACCAGGCCGGCGACATCCGTCGTGCCCGACAGCACGACCGCGTGCACGGCATCGACATCGGCCGCGTGGTCGACCAAAAACTGTTGCGTCGCAAAGGAACCCATTGAGTGCCCGAAGAGCGCTCGCCGTAACCCAGGGTGATCGGCCCGGATCCGCGCGTTGAGTTGCGCGACGTCGTCGACCCACCCGGGCCAGGAGTCCGGCCCCCACTTCCCGTAGTCACCGGCCGCGGTGCGCCCCGAGCCACGCCCATCCGCGGCATACACGAGGTAGCCCGACGCGGTGAGCGCCTCCCCGAAGCGCCGATAGCGCCCGGCGTGCTCGCCCAACCCGTGCTGCACCTGGACGACCGCGAGCGGCTCACCTTTGGGCGCCCACCGATATACCTGCAGCTGTATGCCGTCCCGGCTAGGCACGACGATCGTCGACTCGTCCATGGCCACAGCCTGGCACCCCATGCCCACCTTGGCCACCCGGCATACCCGTCAGCTCGCGCGTGGCTGCGTCTCGGGCGTGGTGATCGGGGGCACGGTGTGCAGCTCGCTGCGCTTGACCGAGGCGCCCCCAAGGGTGCGGGCAATCCGAGGCATCGGGACGCCAGCCTCGGTCGGCCGGGCCGCGGTGGCACCAGCTGCGAGGTCCTCCGCCGAGACGGGGGTGTCGAAGCTCGGCAGCATTGGCAGGGCATGCCGCTCGCCAACCATGGGCAGGGGGAGCGCAGCTGTGCCGTCGGTCACCTGTGGGTGCTGGTAGCTATCGGTGGTGCCCGCCAAGACCGCATCCCAGGCGTGCCGCGAGGCGTCCAGCTGGGCGTATTCAGCGCGGGCAGCCAGCAGGTGAGGTCGCAGCTCAGCCTCGGCCTGGTCGATGTCGCGCAGGTAGCCGGTGATCCGACGGTGGATCGTTGCGGACTCCTCGGTGATGCGGTGAATGCGCTCCCGATGCCGCTCGATGAGCTTC
>JADJVX010000002.1 GCA_016710385.1 Actinomycetales bacterium | reverse complement strand
GGCACCTTCGTCAACGACGAGCGCATCACCAACGTCCGGCTCCAGGACGGCGCATTTCCGGCTCACCGTGGGCCGCACGGCGGTCGTCTTCCACGCCGGCCCAAGGTGACCAGATGAGCGAACTCCCTCACTGTCTTCCGGCTCGGCCTGGTCGTCTTGCTCTGGTTCTTCGTCTTCAGCGTCGTCGGCGTGCTGCGCACCGACCTCTACGGCACCCGCGTGTCCCGGCGCAGCCAGCGCGCCGCGGCCAAGGCCGCCCGCGCCGCCGCGGTGCCCCAACAGGTCGGCCCCAAGCGCGCCAACCCCGGGGAAACCGCCTCGCGGGCACCCGTCCCGCTACCCCGGCCGGCATCCTCATCGGCCGCAACCCCAGTGCGCGCTCGTGCTCGACGACGACTTCGCCTCCGGCCGCCACGCCCGCCTGCTCACCCGCAACGGCACCTGGCACGTCGAACCTCGGCTCCACCAATGGCACCCAGCTCGACGGCCACCGCTGCGGACAGCGGCGGTCTTACCGTCAGGTCGACGCTGCGCATCGGGCGCACGACGATCGAGGCTTCGCGGCTGAGGCGACTGACCCATGGCGATCGCCCTGCGCTACGCAGCCCGCACCCACTGGGCCTCGGCCGAAAAGGCCGCAACGCGGGACAGCGGGTATGCCGGCCCGCACCTGCTCGTCCTGGCCGACGGGATGGGCGGGCATGCGGCCCGTGACGTCCGCGAGCTCGATGATCGTCGGGCGCTGGCGCCGCTGGATGACGAGGCCTGTCTGGTGAGGCGCGCGCTGCGTGCTGGCGAGGAGCTGCGCGAGGCAAACCGCCCAGCTCAGAGCCTGTGCTGGAGGACCTGACCTCGGCGGCATGGGCTCGACGACGATCGCCGCTGCGCGCCGGATCCAGCTCGTCACCGCCCATATCGGCGACAGCCGGGCCTATCTGCTGCGGGACGGCGAGTTCTCACAGATCACCAAGGACCACTCGTTCGTGCAGCAACTCGTCGACGAGCACCGCATCACTGCCGACGAGGCGCAGCACCACCCGCAGCGCTCGCTCGTCACCCGGGTGATGACCGGCAACCCCGATGACGAGCCCGACCTGTCGATCCGCGAGCTCAAGGTCGGTGACCGCTATCTGCTGTGCTCGGACGGGCTCACCGATTTCGTCAGCGCCGAGATCGTCCATGAAGTGCTCGCCGAGGCACCCGACCCGGCCACCGCCGCCGAACGCTGCATCGACATCGCGCTCAAGGCCAGCACCCGCGACAACGTCACCGTCGTCATCGCCGACGTCGTCGACCTCACCGCCGACGACGCGGGCGAGCCCCCCTCGACCACGCCCGAGATCGTCGGGGCTGCCGCCGCAGTCCGCCCGCGCGGTCGTCGGCGCACCCGGGCCCTGCCGGTCAGCCCCGCTGAGAAGGCCGCGGCTCTCACCCGGGAGGCGACCGGCATACCGGCCGAGGAGGAACCCCTCACCCTCGCCGAGGAGGTGCTCCCGCGCCGCCGAGCCCTGCTCGCGCGCACCCTCGGCATTCTCGCGCTCGCCGCGGTGCTGCTCGTCGGCGGCGGCTACGGCGCCTATCGCTGGACCCAGCAGCAGCTCTTCCTCGGCAACGACGGCGGCTACGTCGCGGTCTACCGCGGCATCAGCCAGCAACTCGGCCCGATCAGCCTGGCCACCCTGCGCGAACGCACCGACGTCCTCGTGAGCGACCTGCCGGGCTACGCCCAGGAGAGCCTCAGCGGCGGCATTCTCGTCGCCGACCAGGCCGCCGCGGTCGCCCGCGTCGAGGAGCTGCGCAAGGCCGCCTTCGACTGCCGCACCCAGAACGCCAGCGGCACCCGCTGCGGCACGACCGTCCCGGTCTCCACCTCCCCGGCGACCACCTCCCCGGCGACCACCACCCCAACGCCAACGACACCGGCAACAGCCACCAGCCCCGGTATGCCGTCCGGCAGCTCCCAGCCGGCGGCCACCCCCGCCTCGACTGCCTCCCAAGGCTCCACCCCGGCCCGCACGCTAGGGGGGTCGATCCGGTGATCACGACCGTCGAGACCATCACCCCGCGCACCCGCCGCAACGTCGAGTTGGTGCTGTGCCTGTTCGCGATGGCCATCGTCCTGGCCGCCTGGGTCAACGTCGATCTCGCCCTCAAGGGCGTCCTGCCCGCAGGCCTGGCCACGGTCGCCATCGGGCTGCTCGTGCTCGTCGTGGGTTTTCACCTCGTGCTGCGCTGGCGGGCATCCTTCGCCGACCCGCTGCTGCTGCCCGTCGCCACCCTGCTCAACGGCATGGGCTTGGTCATGATCCACCGGCTCGACCTTGCCGGCGGCCGAGACAGCTTGAGCGGCAACGCTTTCCGGCAACTGCAATGGACCGGCCTGTCGCTCGTCGTCGCTGCTGCCGTGCTCTGGCTGCTGCGCGATCACCGGCTGCTGCAGCGCTACACCTACACCGCGATGGCCGCCGGTCTGGCCCTGCTGCTGCTGCCGCTGGTGCCCGGGCTGGGCAAGGAGATCTATGGCTCCCGGATCTGGATCGGCCTGGGCAACTACTCCTTCCAGCCCGGCGAGATCGCCAAGATCGCGCTGACCGTCTTCTTCGCGGCATACCTCGTGCAAACCCGTGACGTGCTCTCGCTGGCCGGCCGGAAGGTCATCGGACTCACCCTGCCGCGCGTGCGCGACCTGGGCCCGATCATCGCCGCGTGGGTGGTCAGCCTCGCGGTCCTCGTCTTCGAGCGCGATCTGGGCTCCTCGCTGCTGTTCTTCGGGCTGTTCGTCGCGATGCTCTACGTCGCCACCGAGCGCATCTCGTGGATCGCCATCGGCCTGAGCCTGTTCGCCGCCGGCACCTACATCGCCTACCTGCTCTTCCCGCACGTGCAACGCCGGGTGACCCTCTGGCTGGACCCCTTCTCCAAGGAGTCGATCGAGCAGTCCGACCAACTCGCCAAGGGCCTGATGGGGATGGCCTCCGGCGGGCTGTTCGGCACCGGCCTGGGCCAGGGCCGCCCGTGGATCACCTCCTTCGCCGACAGCGACTTCATCTTCCCCAGCCTCGGTGAGGAGATCGGTCTGTTCGGGGTGTTCGCGCTGCTCGTCCTCTACGGCCTGTTCGTCGAGCGGGGCCTGCGCACCGCCCTCGGCGTGCGCGACGGCTTCGGCAAGCTGCTGGCCATCGGGTTGGCCTTCTCGGTCGCCCTCCAGGTCTTCGTCGTCATCGGCGGGGTCACCCGGGTCATCCCGCTCACCGGCCTGACCACGCCGTTCATGTCGCTCGGCGGATCGGCGCTGCTGGCCAACTGGACGATCGTCGCTCTGCTGCTGCGCATCTCCGACCAGGCGCGGCGCCCCGTGCCGGAAGCGGACGGCATACCGGCTCGCCTTCCGTTGCGCGACCCCGCACCTGCGGGAGGTATGCCGTGAACCTCCCGATCATCCGGCTCTCCCGTGTTGTCACCGCGCTCTTCGCGGCGCTGCTCATCGCGACGACGGTCATCCAGTTCGCCCAGGCACCCTCGCTGCGGGCGCGGCCGGACAACCGGCGCACCCTGCTGGACAACTACTCCCGCGCGCGGGGGGCGATCCTGCTGCCCGGCGACCAGGCGATCGCGAGCTCCAAGCCGTCGGCCGGTGAGTTGGCCTATCTGCGCAGCTATCCGCAGGGGCCGCTCTATTCGCACGTCACCGGCTACTACTCCTTCGTCTATGGCGCGGCCGGGCTCGAGGCGGCCTCCGATGACCTGCTGTCCGGCTCCTCGGATGCGCTCTTCTACAAGCGGGTCTCCGACCTGCTGTCGGGCAAGCAGGCCACCGGGGCAAGCCTGCAGCTCACCCTCAACCCCAAGGCCCAGGCCGCCGCGAGCAAGGGCTTGGGCAATCAGCGCGGTGCCGTCGTCGCGATCAACCCCAAGACCGGCGCGATCCTCGCGATGGTGAGCCATCCGGAATACGACCCCAACGCGCTGGCCACCCACGACTCCAACGACGCGGTCGCCGCAATGAACGCCCTCAATGCCGACCCCACCCGGCCGCTGGTCAACCGCGCGATCGGCGGCAACCTCTATCCCCGGGATCGGTGTTCAAGATCGTCACCGCGGCTGCGGCACTGTCCAATCAGACGGTCACCGAGACGACGCAGATCCCCGCACCGGCTCGAATGGACTTGCCGCAGACCAGTGTTGGCTTGCCCAACTACGACAAGGCGCCCTGCGGGCCGGGGGAGCAGACCACCCTGCAGCACGCCTTGGAGATCTCCTGCAACACCGCCTTCGGCTGGCTCGGGCTCAAGGTCGGCGCCGACCCACTGCGCGCCCAGGCGGCGAAGTTCGGCTTCGGCGAGAGCCTGCGGGTGCCGCTGCGGGTCACCCCGAGCTCCGTGCCGGCCGAGCTCAACCCACCGCAGCTCGCGCAGTCGGCCATCGGACAATACGACGTGCGGGTCACCCCGCTGCAGGTCGCCATGGTCAGCGCGGCGATCGCCAACCGCGGCGTCCTGATGACCCCCTATCTCGTCGAGCGGGTCGTCGGCGCCAACCTCGACATCCTCGACCAGCACACCCCACAGCAGCTCTCCCAGGCAGTCAGCCCCGAGGTCGCCGCGACGCTCACCCGGATGCTCGTGTCGACCGTCGACACCGGCACCGGCAAGCCGGCCCGCATCTCCGGGGTGGCCGTCGCCGGCAAGACCGGCACCGCCCAGCAGGGCAACGGTCTGCCGCCGCACGCCTGGTTCACGGCGTTCGCCCCCGCTGACGACCCGCAAGTCGCCGTCGCTGTCGTTGTCGAAGACGGCGGCAACATGGGCGAGGAGGGCCGCCGGCGGCCGCCTCGCCGGACCGATAGCCAAAGCCGTCATGGAAGCGGTGATCACCCGATGAGTCCCACGATCGGAAGCACGCTCGGGGGTCGATACACCCTCACCGAGCGCATCGCCACCGGTGGCATGGGCGATGTGTATGCCGCGCGGGACGCCGTCCTGCACCGCATCGTCGCCGTCAAGGTCATGCGCCCCCGGGCCGACCAGGAGACCGCCTTCGCGATGCGGTTCCGGGACGAGGCACGGCATACCGCCGGCTTGTCCCACCCCAACATCGCTACGGTCTATGACTATGGCGAAGAGGACGGCACGGCCTACCTCGTGATGGAACTCGTTCCGGGAGAGCCGCTCTCGACGATCATCGGGCAGGGGCCGATGGCGGCCGACCGGGTGCGCACCATCCTCGGGCAGTGTGCCCTGGCGCTGGCCGCCGCCCACGAGGCCGGGGTCGTCCACCGCGACGTCAAGCCGGCCAACATCCTGGTCACCCCCGAGGGCCAGGTGAAGCTCACCGACTTCGGCATCGCGCGCGCCACCGACGGCTCCGGGCACCCCGCACCGGCGAGGTCATGGGCACGCCGCAATATCTCGCCCCGAGCAGGCCCTCGGTCGCCCGGTCACCGGCGCTACGGACCTCTATGCCCTCGGTGTCGTCGGCTTCGAGATGCTCACCGGCACACGGCCGTTCGACGGCGACTCCGCGGTCGCGACCGCGCTCTCGCACATCAACGACGCCCCGCCACCGCTGCCCGACCACGTCACCGACCCGCTGCGGGCCGCCATCGAGGCGTGCCTGGCCAAGGAACCCGCCCAGCGTCCGGCCAGTGCCGCCTCGCTCGCCGCCCTGCTCGGTATGCCGGTCGCCGGGGTGCATGAGGCCAGCCTGGCCACCCATGTGGTGCCGATCAGCGACCTCGGGGTCACCCAGGCCTTCCCCGGCCCGACCCCTCCGCGCCCCGACCTGGGGGATGCCACCCAGGTGGTGCCCCCGCCGGTCGCCGCACCGCCCAGCCCTGCCGTCCCGGTGGCACCGGCCGGGGCCCCCCCGACGGTTGCCCCGGCTTTTCCACCGGCTTTTCCACCGGCTGCCGCCACCACGGTGCTGCCGGCCGGCGGACCCAGCTACACGGCATACCCGCCCGTGCCGGTCGAGTATGACGACGACGAGGACTACGACGACGAGGACGACGAGCGCCGCGGACGCGGCTGGTGGTGGCTCGTGCCGGTCATCGTCGCGTTGCTCGTCGGCGGGTTCTTCTACTGGCAGACGCGGGACAGCAAGCCGGTCAAGCCCGCGCCGGTGCCGACCGTGACGTCCGCCTCGGCGTCGACGACCACGTCCGCGAGCCCGACGACCACGTCAGCTCCGCCGACGACGACCTCAGCGGCGCCCTCGACCACGGGTGTCGCCACCAAGGTCATCCTCGGAGAGCGACTACCTCGGGCAGCAGATCGGTGCCGTCCGCCAGACGCTCACCGGGCTGGGGTTCACCAAACTCCGCACGGTCGAAGCATTTTCGACCGAGGCCAAGGGCACGGTGCTCAAGATCGCGCCGACCGGCACGGTCGCCGTCGACACCCAGATCACCATCACCGTCTCCAAGGGCCCGGCGCCGACCTCGAGCTCGCCGGCGACTAGCCTCAGCACGTCGGCGCCGTCGGCATCGACACAGGCGCCATAGTCGTGCTGCCGGAGGTGAGCGCGTGACCCGACTGCTGGGCGGTCGGTACGAACTCGGGGACGTCATCGGCCGCGGGGGGATGGCCGACGTCCACTCCGGCTATGACACCCGGCTGTCTCGCCCGGTCGCGATCAAGCTGTTGCGCCCCGATCTGGCCCGCGACGGCAACTTCCTCGTGCGCTTCCGGCGCGAGGCGCAGGCCGCGGCTCAGCTCAACCACCCCTCGATTGTCGCGATCTTCGACTCCGGCGACGACGAGGGCGTCGACGCGCACGGCCAGCCGACCCGGGTGCCCTACATCGTCATGGAGATGGTGCGCGGACACACCCTGCGCGAACGGCTCAACGAGCTGGGCCACCTCGCCCCGCGCGACGCCGCCCGCGTCACCGAAGGGGTCCTCGCGGCGCTGGCCTACAGCCACTCGATGGGCATCGTCCACCGCGACATCAAGCCCGGCAACGTCATGCTGTCGCCGGCCGGCGAGGTCAAGGTCATGGACTTCGGCATCGCCCGCGCGATCGCCGACACTGCCGCGACGATGACCCAAACCTCCGCAGTCATCGGCACGGCGCAATACCTCTCGCCCGAACAAGCCCAAGGTATGCCGGTCGACGCCCGGTCCGATCTCTATTCCACTGGCTGCATGCTCTTCGAGTTGCTCACCGGCAGAACCCCGTTCGTGGCCGACACGGCAGTGGCGCTGGCCTATCAACATGTCGGACAGGCGCCGGTCGCACCGTCGTCCGTGCAGCCGGACATCCCGCCGGCCTACGACGCGATCACCTTGCACGCGATGGTCAAGGACCGCGACGGCCGCTATCAGGACGCCACCGAGTTCCGCACCGACCTGGCCCGCGCTCGCTCCGGTCAGCAGGTGAGCGCCGCCGCGCTCAGCACGGCTGGCGCGCAGTCGGATTGGGTGGCTGGCGGCAGCAGGGACTCGGTCGGGGCTGGCGGGGATGGGGCGGTCGGGGCTGTCGGGGATGGGGCGGTCGGGGCGGCCGACGGCACGGCATACCCCGCCGGTATGCCGTCCGCCGACGCCGAGGCGCTACCCACCACCCGCGCGCAGGCACGCGGCGCCCGTCGAGATGCCCCCACCACAGCGGTGGCCAGGCGATCGGCCGCGAGCCGACGGCGCCGGCGCACGGCATACCTGCTGCTGGGGATCGCAACGGCCGTGACGCTCGTGCTGGCGACCGCGCTGACCCAGGGGCTCTTCCGCGACACCGGACCCACCCTCGTCGACGTGCCGCCGCTGGCCGGGCAGACCCAAGAGCAGGCGCGCACCATCCTGGCGGCCAAGAACCTCGTCATGGTCTCCGAACCGGTGCGCAATGCCGACGTCGCGGTGGGCCTGATCGTCGACACGCGCCCACCTCGCGGCACCCAGGTGCCCATCGGGTCGACGGTCACGGTCGAGGTGTCCAGCGGGCCTGGCGAGAAGGCCGTACCCAATGTCGTCGGGCAACCGCTCGAGTCGGCCAAACAGGTGATGACGACGACCGGCTTCACCGTGACCGGCTGGGTCGAGATCGATGACCCCTCGCAGGTCAAGGGTGCCGTCGTGTCGAGCGATCCGGCGGTGGGCACCATCGTGCCGCTCACCCAGTCGATCACGCTGCGGATCGCCAGCGGCAAGGTCAAGGTGCCGCGGCTGGTCGACCTGCTCACCGACACGGCGCGCACCACGGTGACCGGGCTCAAGCTCGTCTACGACGACACCACTCGCGTCGAGGACGACACCAAGCTCGAGGGCACTGTCGTCGCCCAGGACATCGCGCCCGACACCCTCGTCGATGTCGGGTCCACGGTCAAGGTGACCGTCTCGCGTCGTCCGACGGCAACAGTGACCTTCACTCCCTCGACTCCCGGGACGACGTCGAACCCCGGCGCGACGTCCGGCTCGTCGGGGCAGACCCCGCGCCCCTGACCGGGGTGCGACTAGCACTCAGCAGCCTGACCGATGCCCGCCCTCGCCCTCGCACTGACGCGTTTGGCTGCTTCCAGGCGCGGCAACCAACCACACGCGTCAGTTGGGCTGCGGGAGGTGCGATCCGGGGCCTGCGCTGCGGGAGGTGCGCTCCGAGCCCTTGTAGCCCAACGCCACAAGCGAAACGTGGGCCACGTCGGCACGGACCTTGCCCCAGGACGGCTCGACCCACTCCTCGACCTTGAGCAGATGCTCATCGATCAGCTGCGGCCGAGCAGCCGACCGATCCAGCTCGCCGCCAGCAGAAGGCCGTTCGACATAGTGCTTGACCGTATGGTGGGAGCAGCCAGCCAGCTCCCCGGCATCACGCAACGACCCGGTCAGGTCGTAGGCATTCAAAAGTACTCATGATCTCCTCCGCAGACTCAAGCTCATCCCTTCCTCGGACGCGATAAAGCGCACCCGCACAGCTCATCGCACCCGAGGAAGGGCTTCAACCCCGTAGGGCGGAGGCAGACGACGTCGTGTCAGGCAGATTCCATGTCCCGTGAGCGGGCAGTAACCGACAGCAGGCAGCTTCGTGGCGGTCTCCGGACAGTTTTTCGTTGCCGCCGACAAGAGGAACCTCCGTGTTTGGCAGGCATCCCCCTCTTTTGACTATGCTGCGGCTTTGTGTCTCATGCGTACTCGCCCTCTCTTCGTTGGGCGAAGGCCCTCCCTTTCTTGGTGCCCCTCTTTGCGATCTCGTGTGCTACCAGCCCCGGGGAGCTTCAGGCCCTCATTGAGCGCGCCGCGACCCCGCCCGGGTGGGTGGTCGAAAGCACCAACGTGAACCCGCCGCGTATCCCATGCTTCTCCGGAAAATGTGGCGAGGCCCACGTCCGTTGGACGGTCCCGGCACCTACCGGAGGGAGTGAAGTGATGGAGGCCTTTGGCCCGATCTTGGGTCCGCTGACTTTCGAAGCCGGCGCAGACTGCAAGCCGCGGCCAAATGGAGACATGGGTGCAGAAGTGTCCTGCGCGGCTAGCGTCGATGCTTCAGGCCACTCCTTACGGGCAGTTCTCCGTGGCCCAGCGGATGCCGAGAAGTCCGTGGATCTCTACATCACCGTCAAGTAGTACTCATTTCCTCGAAGTTGGAGAGCATCATGAGAACGTCGATCCACATACTGTCGAGTGCCCTGCTGACCATGTCGGCGCTGGGCCTGGCCGCCACGCCGGCACAGGGCGCCGGAGGGTCGCAGATGTCCACGCCGTGCGCGGTGGTGGAAACCGTGTGGGCAGCAGGTTCCGGTCAGGACCTCGGAGCCGGAGATCAGGCCCGATGGGTGAGCGAGCTGGACCGCCTCATTATGACCTCCAAGGTATCCGTGCACCACTATGAGCTGGGACAGGACAAGGGGTCCGGCGGATACGGGGGACACTCGTACGATCCCGTCGACGTGGACAACATTTGGAACGGCAACCCTCTCGGCGCTTGGGCGGGATCTGGATACGCTTTCGACTACGGAAAGAGCGTAGATACCGGAGTCGGTGAGCTGTATAATTACCTCATCCAACGCACTGACAAGTGCGGGACCGCCCAATTCGTGCTCGGCGGCTACTCGCAGGGGGCGCAGGTCGTGGGCCAGACCATGGAGAAGCTTAACTCGGAGCGTCCGTCCGTGGCGCGGCGTATCCTGTTTTCGGCCCATTTTGGAGACCCCAAACTGTACCTGCCGGAAGGAAAGGGGGTCTGGCCCGCTGCCTGCCGAGGCAGCAAGGACAATTCTGCGTGGCGTCGACTGGTTCCCGACTGCGGGACCGACGAAGGATCTCTGGGCGCGCGGGTCCCTTACGTCCCCGACTTTGCCAAGTCCCAGACAGGTTTGTGGTGCAACCACGATGACTTCGTCTGCGGAGCTTCCCCAATTGTCACCAAGACCGCGACTCATGGCGAGTACAAGGTCGAGAGCGGCCCCATCGCGAAGGCTGCTGTAGAGATCGCTGAGAAGCTGCTGTCCGTCCTGCCCGCCGATGCAGCAAGCGATCTTCAGGCGCACCTACTTCCCATCGCCGCCGGTCGCGCGGGTCTCGACGTAGTGTTTGTCATTGACACCACGGGGTCGATGTACAGCGATATCGCGGCTGCCCTTGAACTCGCCAAATCCAGCGGCAGCGCCCTCCATGCGCTCGGCGCCCGGCTGGCCGTCGTTGCCTATCGCGATGCCGGCGATAGCTATACCGCCCAAGTGGTTCAAGCGTTGACCACCTCGGACAGCAAGTTCAACGCAGCTCTGGCTTCGCTGCTCAGCGTTGACGGCGGCGGTGACACTCCAGAGGCGCTGCTACACGCGTTGATGACGTCGTTCAACTCCTTGGACTGGACGCCCGGGGCGACCAAGGCTGCCGTCGTGCTCACGGACGCCAATTTCCACAGCCCAGATGAGGTAGACGGAACAACGACCGCTGACGTCATCCGGCGCTCTCTGGAGGTGGACCCCGTCAACGTGTACCCCGTCGTGCCTGACCCTTTGGCCGAGACCTACCGGCCCTTGGCGGACGCGACTTCTGGCCAGGTCGTCCCGCAGACGGAGGGCACGGCGACCGCACTCGTCACGGCGCTCAACAAGATTCAGTCCAGGCCGGTCGCGCGCCTTCCGCTGGCCGATTACTACGGAGAGTCGGCGGCCGAGTTCACCTTTGATGCCCGGCAGTCCTCCGTCATCGGCGCCAAGATCACCTCCTACGACTGGGACTTCGACGGGGATGGCGCGTTCGACCTCGTCGATGGAGGGCCCCTGGTGCAACATAGCTATGGCACTGCTGGCGACCGACTTCTCCAGGTGCGGGTGCGTGCCGACAACGCGACAGTGGCCAGCGCGAGCGCGAAGGTGCACGTGGGGACGCCGCCCCCCACCGTTGCCCGACCTTCGGCCCCTTCGTCATTGACGGCTAGTGCCGTCACGGGAACTGCCGGAGCGGCAGCACTTGTCTGGACTGCAAGCGATTCGCCGGCGAAGTGGGCTATCAAGGTCAATGACGTGGTCATCGGAACGCGCGACGGTACAGTTCGCGATATCACCCTTGGCGACCTGCCGATCGGGGTGTCGACGGACTTCGCCGTCGCCGCCATCAGCGCGACAAACGCGGTCGGATCGTTCACGCACGTGTCACTGACCTTGTCGAGTGCCACTCCGACGCCGACGAGTTCAGGCAGCACCACTCCGACGCCGATGAGCTCGGTGGCCACACCGCCGATCGCCAGTCCGAGCGCTGCGTCGCCGTTCAGCAGTAATCCCCCCGGGGGTTCGTTGGCGGCGACCGGCGGTGCGTGGGCTGACCTCACTCTGTGGGCGGTGGGGCTACTCTCGCTCGGCACGTTGCTGACCGTCGGGAGCGTGCGAGCGCGACGCGGGCGGCACTGAGCTCCCTCGGACGCGCACTGCGGCCCCTTGGGGCTTGAGGATGCACCAAGGGGCCGCAGTGGCTGTTCGTCGGCCGGTTTGTTTCCATCCGCAACAGTCCAGGCGGGATGCCACTGAAACTGTGCTCGGTTTCGGGCAGGGTGTGTTGGTTACGCGATCTCCGGGATGGGGGTCGCGGTCGTAGCCTGCGGGTGATGATTTTCGAACTCAACCGGAGGTGGTGCCCGATCGAGGAGTGGAGTCATAGGTGGCTATCAGGGGACCCAGCCAGTAACTTGCCATTCCAACGGGGCGCCGGTCGGCCCAGGTGGGCCGCCATCGTTGATTGGCGGTTCTACGACTTTGAGCGGGGTGTCCTGAGTTGAGAGGGCTCGTGGCCTGGTCATGCTGTTGGTCTCTACTCCGTCAGCCGCAACGAGGCCACGAGCATGATCGACAGTACGTCAGTGTTGTTCGGGTTGGAAGGCGAGTTCGTCGTCGCCAGCCTTGAACGGTTGGGCAGCAACGACCTGCGGGTCGTGATTGAGCACCAGGAACGGGAGGCGCCGTGCCCGGAGTGCGGGGTCCTGACCTCGCGGGTGAAGCAGCGGCCGT
Organism: Actinomycetales bacterium; assembly: GCA_016710385.1. Taxonomy (GTDB): domain Bacteria; phylum Actinomycetota; class Actinomycetes; order Actinomycetales; family Dermatophilaceae; genus Phosphoribacter; species Phosphoribacter freyrii. The sequence goes on along the minus strand of JADJVX010000002.1, from coordinate 15,873 downwards.
GGGTGCGGGTCAAGGACCTACGCGCGGGTGGGCAGGTGGTCCAACTGTGGTGGCGCAAGCGTCGCCTGGTTTGTGCGGAGTCCCTGTGCGCCACGGGTTCGTTCACGCAGCAGTCCGTGGCGAACCCGGCGAGGGCGCGGCTGACTAATCGGCTGCGTGCGGCGATTGCGACCGAGATCGCCTCGGGGAACCGGGCAACGGCACACCGGGCACTGGTTGCTGCCGCGGCGCGGTGGCTGCCCGATCCCGAGCTGACCCGGGTGCTCGGGATCGACGAGACTCGCGCGAGGTCGGTGCGGCGGGTCCTGGCCGACGCAGGCTGGCGCCGTACCGACCCGTGGCTGACCTCGTTCGTCGACGCTGACACCACCAGTGCTGGCCGGATGCTCGGCCTGGCGCCAGGCCGGTCCGGGGCGTGCGTGAGCCACTGGCTGGCTGAGCACAGCTCCGAGTTCCGGGCCGCGATCGAGATCGTCGTCATCGACACCCCCCCCCCCCCGCCCCCCCCCCGCCCCCCCCGGGGGCCCCCCCCCCGCCGGGGCCCCCCCCCCCCCCCGGGGCCCCCCCCCCCCCCCCCCCCCCCCCCCCGGGGCCCCGGGCCCCCCCCCCCCCCGGCCCCCCGCGGGGCGGGGCCCCGCCCCCCGCCCCGGGCCGGGGCCGGGCGCGCCCCCCCCCCCCCCCCCCGCGGCCCCCGGGGCCCCCGGCGCCCCCCCCCGCCCCCCCCCCCCCCCCCCCCCCCCCCCCCCCCCCCCCCCCCCCCCCCCGCCCCCCCCCCCCCCCCCCCCCCCCCCCCCCCCCCCCCCCCCCCCCCCCCCCCCCCGGCCGGCCGGGGCCCCCCCCCCGCCGCCCGCCCGCCCCCCCCCCCCGCCCCGCCGCCCCGCCCCCCCCCCCCCCCCCCCCCCCCCCCCCCCCCCCCGCGGCCCCGGCCCCCGGGGGCCGCGCCCCCCCCCCCCCCCCCCCCCCGCCGGGGGCGCCCCGGCCCCCCCCCCCCCCCCCGCCGCGGCGCCCCCCCCCGCCCCGGCGGGCCCCCCCCGGCGCCCCCCCCCCCCCCGGGCGGGCCCCCCCGCCCCCCCCCCCCCCCCCCCGCCGCCCCCGCCCGCCCGCCCCCCGCGCCCCCCCCCCCCCCCCGGGCCGGCCGGGGGGGGGGGGCGCCCCCCCCCGCCCCCCCCCCCCCGCCCGGCGGCCCCCCCCCCCCCCCCCCCCCCCCCCGCCCCCCCCCCCGGCCCCCCCCCCCCCCCCCCCGGGGGGCCCCCCCCCCCCCCCCCCCCCGCCCGCCGCCCCCCCCCCCCCCCCCCCCCGCCCCCCCCCCGCCCCCCCCCCCCCCCCCCCCCCCCCCCCCCCCCCCCCCCCCCCCCCCCCCCCCCCCCGCCGCCGGCCCCCCCCCCCCCCCCCCCCCCCCCCCCCCCCCCCCCCCCCCCCCCCCCCCCCCCCCCCCCCCCCCCCCCCCCCCCCCCCCCCCCCCCCCCCCCCCCCCCCCCCCCCCCCCCCCCCCCCCCCCCCCCCCCCCCCCCCCCCCCCCCCCCCCCCCCCCCCCCCCCCCCCCCCCCCCCCCCCCCCCCCCCCCCCCCCCCCCCCCCCCCCCCCCCCCCCCCCCCCCCCCCCCCCCCCCCCCCCCCCCCCCCCCCCCCCCCACGTCCGCGCCGTACGCCAGCGGGATCCGGGCAGCGCTGCCCGGCGCGCGGATTGCGCTGGACAAGTGGCACCTGGTCGCCCTGGCGAACACCATGGTCACCGAGGTCCGTCAACGGGTCACCCGCCAGCGGTACGCCCGCCGTGGCACCACCGCCGAGAAGGTGTGGGCCAACCGGCAACTGCTGCTCACCGGGTACGAGCACCTGAGCCTCAAGGAGCGCGCCCGGTTCAAGGCCACCCTCAAGGCCGAGGACCCCACGAACGAGATCGGCGCGGCCTGGGGCGTCAAAGAACGCTTGAGGATGCTCCTAGCCGAGTCCGAAGAACACCTGATCAGGCACCGCCTGTACGAGTTCTATCGAGACGCCGCCGACGCGGCAATGCCCGAAACGACCAGGTTGGCCACCACCATCGAAACCTGGTGGCCGGCCATTCACGTCGCGCTCACGATGGACGTCACCAACGCCCGCACCGAAGGCTTCAACCGGATCATCAAGAACACCAAACGCGTCGCCTGCGGCTTCCGCAACCTGGACAACTACCAGCGCCGGATACTCTCAACCATCGCGCTCACCCGACCGCGACGAGACGCAGCATGACCACAGCCCCACCCCGCGGAAGGTCGAAGAGCCCTCAATGGACGGGCCGGTGAAGTCGACGATTGATTCACGGCATACGATGCCGGCATCCTTGCCGCCCTGCGCGCCGCGGTCACCGCTGTGAGCGCAGTCAGCTATCGCACTGACGCGTTTGGCTGCTTCCAGGCGCGGCAACCAACCAAACGCGTCAGTTGGGCTGCGGGAGGTGCGATCCGGGGCCCGCGCGGAACCGTCGAAGTCAGCCGGCCTGGTGGACCAGGGGGCTCAGCCCGGCCGAGCGCTCGACTGCATCGGCCGATCCGCACTCGGCGAGCCAGTTGGCCAGCAGCCGGTGCCCGCCCTCGGTGAGCACGCTCTCGGGATGGAACTGCACCCCGTGCAAGGGCAACTCGCGATGACGCACGGCCATGACGACGCCGCTGGCGGTGCGTCCGTTGACGACGAGCTCGTCGGTGAGCGTCGCTGGGTCGATGGCCAGCGAGTGATATCGGGTCGCCCGGAAGGGCTGCGGCAGCCCGGCAAGCACCCCGGTGCCGTCGTGCTCGACCTGAGATGTCTTGCCGTGCAAGAGTTCTGGGGCCCGACCGACCGTCGCGCCCATGACCACCGCGAGCGCCTGGTGCCCGAGGCACACGCCGAGCATCGGCTGTCGCCGCTCGGCACAGGCCTGGATCATCGCCATGCTCACCCCGGCGGCTTCGGGCGTCCCCGGCCCGGGCGACACCAAGACTCCGTCGAAGTCCGCCCCCTCCTGCGGGGTCACGGCGTCGTTGCGCACAACCTGGCATTGCGCGCCGAGCTGCTCGAGATAGCCGACGATGGTGAAGACGAACGAGTCGTAGTTGTCGACCACGAGGATGCGGGGAGCGGACGGCATACCGGTCATCATCCCCGTCACTGACCGGCGCCGTCGACCGTGACGTTCTCGAAGGGCAGATAGGGCACGACCGCGGGGAAGACCCACACGAAGAGCACCGCGACGACCGCGAGGAACAACAGCAGCGCGATGAGCGACTTGACGAGTCGGCTGCCGGGGAGCCGGCGCCACAGGGCGGCATACATGGGCTGTCCTACCTCGGGTCGGCGAGCAGGTCGGCGGGGAGGCCTTCGGCGCGGGGGATGACCCGCTCGAGCTTGGCGAAGACGATGTAGCGGTTGGTCGAAGAGAACCGCGGGTCGCACGAGGTGAGCGTGAACCAGGCTTCGGTCGGCTTGACGCCCGGCTTCTGCGGCACGGCCGCGACGACGTCCACCGAGGTCGGAGGCACGATGGTATGCCGTTGGGCCCGGTAGACGGCATACCCGCTGCGGGTCTCGACCACCATGACGTCACCCTCGCGGATCGCGTCGATGTCGATGAGCGGGTTGCCGTGGCCGGCGCGGTGCCCGGCGACAGCGAAGTTGCCGATCGCGCCCGGCAGTGCGGTGTCCGGGTAGCGGCCCAGGCCCTTGGCCAGGGTCGGCAGGCCGACCCCCTCGTAGATCGGGCGGGCCCACCCCGGGCCACCGAGGCGCGGCACCCGGAGGATCGCGAAGACTTTGCCGTCCTCGAGGGTGACCTTGGGGGTGTTGGTCGCGCCGCCCGGATCGGTGGTCGTGCCACCGGGAGTCAGCGGGATCTCGGGCAAGCCCTCGCCGCCAGCCGCGAACTGCGCCTCGAGTTGCGACACCACCCCGCGCTGCGCGTTCGAGTCGACGATCGCCACGAAGCCCAACTGCCACACGACGAAGAGCACCAACACCACGCCGATCGTGATGAAGACCTCGCCGATGCCCCCGACGACCGCGCGCCAGCGTCGACCAGCCACGCTCGTCCTCCTTGTATGCCGCGCCCCCCGGCGCACTTGGACCGTCGGGTCACCGTGTGCCGACGACCCTGCAGGGAGGTTACCGCGGGACGACGGCCTGGCTCAGCCCCAACGCCCCGGTGAACGCCGGGAATCGCGACTTGGTGATGACCTTGACCTCGTAGCCCAAGCCGATGGCGTCGACATACTGCCGGTAGATCTCGACCTTGGGGTCGGCATCGAGCGCGGCCTTGAGCGCGTCAATCTTGCCCATCGCCTTGATGACGAACGGCGGCGAGTAGACCCGACCCTGCAGGATCAGGGTGTTGCCGACGCAGCGCACCGCTGAGGTCGCGATGACCCGCTGGTCCTGGATCATCATCGCCTCGGCCCCTCCGCGCCACAGGGCGTTGACGACCGCCTGCACGTCCTGCTGGTGCACGACCAAATCATCGGGGGTGACCCCGTCGGGCAGTTGGGCCGATCCCTTCTTGGCATCGTCGAGGGTGACGGCGACCACGGGACCATCGACCTCGGTGAGCCCCGCTACCGACGCGATCTGGTCGGCGCTCACGGTGAGCTTGGTGATCGTGCCATCCCCCCGCGCAGCCGCCGACGCGGTGAGTTCGTCGATCTGGGTTTGGAGGGTCGTGACCCGCGCAGCCTTGTCGGCCACCGAGCGGGCGCTGGCCTCGATGAGACCGGGCAGTCCGCGATCGCTGCGCAGGTCGGTGCCGCGCGCGGTCTGGAAACTCGTGGTGAAGAGCAGGCCGGCGACGGCGAAGATGACCGGAGCCATCCAGCGCCAGATCGACCGCGATGCTGTGACCGCCGGCGTGGGCGTGGCCGCCGGCGTGAGCGCGGCTGCTGACCCGTCTGTGGTCGCTGGGCCAGATCTGGTTGCTGGCGTGGTTGCGGTCGCCGGACTGGTCGGTCGGGCCCGTCGCCAGGGCTTGCCCGGCACCCGCGGGGAGAGGGACGGCATACCCGGTCCTCCTCTCTCGGGCCTCAGGGGGTGAGGCGAGCGCTGTGGTGACGGTAGCGTGCGGGTCGACAACTACGCTAAGGCACACCAGCACCCACGCAAGGAGACCCCGTGTCCGACTCCGCAGACCGCGACCGGTCATCGGACGGCGCCAAGGCGGCCGTCGTGCCCCCCGCCGCCAAGGCCGCCGCCAAGCGCGCCGCCGCCGAGCAGGAGGCCCGGCGCCGGGCCCAAGCCGCGGCTGCCCCCAACCCCACGTGGTGGGCGCCGGTGTTCGTCACCTTGCTGGTGCTCGGGCTGGTCTGGATTGTCGTCTTCTATGTCACCCAGGGCGCCTGGCCGATCAAGTCGTTCGGCTACTGGAACCTCATCGTCGGGTTCGGCCTGCTCTTGACCGGGTTCGCCATGACGATGAAGTGGAAGTAGCCGACGCTCTCCAGCTGTCGCAAAGAGCTAGGCGAGTTACACGCGTGTAGTTCTCCCCACCCTGGGGACAAGCCTGTGGATAACTCTTCAGGGTCGATAGGGGTGTCAGCGGTAGAACGCTGGCACGGTGAGGTATTTGATGACGACGACCCCCAAGAGCACGACGAAGATCGTCGCGATCGCCACCCACTGGTGGGGCCGCCGAGCCGGGGCGCGCAGGGCCAGCACGCTGCCGGCCACCGCGATGCCGGTCACCAGTCCACCGAGGTGGCCTTGCCAGGAGATGCCCGGGTAGATGAAGCCGAACGCCAGGTTGATGGCCAGCACGGCATACAGGGCCGTGGAGGACCGCCCGAAGTGCCGGTTAATGACCAGCAGCGCCCCGAAGAGTCCGAAGACCGCACCCGACGCGCCCACGACTGCCTGCACCCAGGACTGGTATGCCGCGGCATCAGCTGCGCCGCGCAGCCAGCGGGTGGGGGCATTGGCCAGCAGAACGACCGCCACGCTGCCGCCGAATGCGCTGAGCAGATAGAGCGCGAGGTAGCGCGCCCGGCCGAGCGTGTGCTCGAGGGCCGGCCCGATCTGCCAGAGGAAGAGCATGTTGAGCACCAGATGCAGGGGCATCGACGGCGAATGCAGGAAGGCCGCCGTCATCGCGCGCCAGGGCTCTGACCAGCCGAGATAGGGCGTGAACGCGAAGTGGGCGGTGACCTGCGGCGAGATGAGCTGGCCGACATAGGCCAGCACACAGGCGGCGATGATCGACATCGTCACCGTGGGTCGCTGGTCACCCGTCAGAGGCACCCCGAGCACCGACCGCGGGCGCGGCATACTCGCTGCTGCCGCGGCGACGCAGTCGACGCACTGGATGCCGACCGGCGCCGGGCGCTGACAGTCGGGGCAGGTGGGCCGGTGGCAGCGCTGGCAGCGGACGTAGGAAGGCCGCTCGGGATGACGCGAGCAGACCGGGACGGGCGCCGGAGCGCCCGTCCCTGGGTATCCGCCGGGGGTGCTCAGCGTCAGTCCTCGATGGTGACCGACGTGATGACGACGTCCTGCAGCGGCTTGTCGTTGCGGTCGGTGCGCACGGTGGCGATGGCGTCGACGACGTCGCGGCTGGACTGGTCGGCAACCTCGCCGAAAATGGTGTGCTTGAAGTTGAGGTAGGTCGGGGTCGACACCGTGATGAAGAACTGCGACCCGTTGGTGCCCTTGCCCATCCGCTTGCCGGCGTTGGCCATGGCCAGCAGGTAGGGCTTGGTGAAAGTCTTGTCCGGGTGCGGCTCGTCGTCGAACGCATAGCCCGGCCCGCCGTAGCCCTGACCGAGCGGGCAGCCGCCCTGGATCATGAAGCCGGCAATGATCCGGTGGAAAATCAGCCCGTCGAAGAACGGCGTCGGGTCGGTGCGGCCCGCTTCGTCCTTGTACTTCTTGGTGCCCTTGGCCAACCCGACGAAGTTGTCGACCGTCTTGGGGGGCCTCGTTGGGGAAGAGCGTGACGTTGATGTCGCCGTGGTTGGTGTGCAAGGTTGCCTTCATGGGGTGAATCCTCCCATGCCTTGGTCACCTTCCGACCGCGCCCATCCACAGGTATGCCGTGCCCGTCACCGCCCGGATCAGGCTGGCCTTGTCACTGTCTGGAGACAGTTGACTTTTGACGGCGAGTCGGAAGGTTTCGCTGGCGACGACAGGGGCATCCGCCGTCGCGCAGGCGGACTTCTCAGCCGATCGGAGGGTTTCACGGCATACCCGAGCCGTGGGAGGGCGGGTTTGACGGCGAGTCGGAAGGTTTCACGGCACTTCCAAGCCCGCGAGGCCGAGTTTGACGGCGAGTCGGAAGGTTTCGCCGGCGACGACACGGGCACGCGCCGCCGCGCAGGCGGACTTTCTCAGCGGATCGGAAGGTTTCCCGGCATACCCGGGACCGGGAGGGCAGGTTTGACGGCGAGTCGGAAGGTTTCGCTGGCGACGATCGCGGGCATCCGCCGTCGCGGAGGCGGACTTCTCAGCGGATCGGAAGGTTTCACGGCATCCCCGAGCCGTGGGAGGGCAGGTTTGACGGCGAGTCGGAAGGTTTCACGGCACTTCCAAGCCCGCGAGGCCGGGTTTGACGGCGAGTCGGAAGGTTTCGCCGGCGACGACCCGAGCTCGGGCCGGCGCAGGTGTGACTGTGCGGATCGGAAGGTTTCTCGGCATGGCCGGGGCCGGAGGGCGGGTTTGACGGCGAGTCGGAAGGTTTCGCCGGCGACGACAGGGGCATCCGCCGGCCAGCATCCGGGGAATCCTGCTCCCAGGGATGTGTACTTGCCCCCCGAACAGGGCAGGATGGAACGTGAGCCGCGCCCCGGGCGTCCTGCACGCGTCGGGGTTGTGGGAAATACCCGACATGCCCCGACTTTTGGGAGGACCCAGTGTTCCGGATGACGAAGAAGGCTGACGGCACGTCGGCAGCCGAGCGGCTCAGCGAGCTGCGGGCATCTCTCGCGCCCGCGGCGGCGATGGGTGCCGAGAAGGCCAAGGCGTATGCACCGGTCGCGAAGTCCAAGGCGAGCGCTGTCGTGGCTGCGGCCGCCGCAGCCGCAGCCGCAGCGGCCGAAGTCGCCCGCAGCTACGGCCCGGTCGCTCAGGAGAAGGCTGCCGCCGCTGCCGACAAGGCCTCTGCCGCAGCCGAAAGGGCCGCGCCCGTGGTTCGCGACGCTGCCGAGAAGGCCCGCGACAAGGCCCGCGACAAGGCCGCGCCGTTGCTCGAAGCGGGACTGGAGAAGGCTCAGCCTTATGTCGAGGCTGGCCGCGAAAAGGCCGCGCCGTATGTCGAGGCGGGCGTCGAGTGGGCCAAGCCCAGGCTCGAGCACGGCGTCGAAGTCGCCGGGCCCAAGGTGGTCAAGGCGGTCGAAGACCTCGGCCCCAAGGTCGACGCCACCCGCGACCACATCGTCGATGACCTGCTGCCGAAGGTGGCCGCCGCCGTCTCGAGCCTGGTCGCCGCCGCCGGCACCGCCAAGGCCCAGGCGGCCGACGTGGCGTCGGCTGCGGTCGCCGACGCTCCAGCGACCTTCGCTGCCGTCCAGGAGGCCGTCGCGGACGCAACCCCCCGCGCCTCGCGCAAGCGCAGCCGCAAGGGCGCGATCTTCCTGCTCTTCGGCATCGGCGCCGCCGCCGGAGCCGCCATCGCGGCCTACCTCGCGACTCGTTCCAAGGACGACCCGTGGGCTGCTCCCGCTGGCGAGCCGACCTACCTGTCGCCGGCCAAGACCCAGAGCTACCTCGACACGGCTGCGGCCGCGGCGAGCGAGGCCAAGGACGCCGTTGTCGAGAAGGCGGCCGAGGTCACGGAGACGGCTGCGGACCCGGCTGCCGACGCCGCTGAGGATCTGGGTGACGCGATCGAGGCGGCCGGCTCCGACGCCGACGCCGCTGACGCCGCCGGAGACGCGGCGGACGCGGTCGAGCACGCTGCCGACGCTGCCGCTACCGACGGCAAGTCCACCGACTGATCACAAACTCACCTGCCGCTTCGGGGGCAGGACAACCACAGACAGGTATGCCGTCCGGTCACCCGACCGGACGGCATACCTGTCTGTGCGGACCTGCCCTCCATCTTGGGCACAACCTCGGCGCAACACTGCGCCCCCCGAGTGTGACCACCGCCGGGGGGCGCAGACTCTCAGGAAGCAAGCGGCGAGACCTCAGCTCGGGACCATGTGCAGCCAGGGTTTGGTCAGCATGAAGAATCGTCCGGAGATCTCGGTGACCTTGATCGAGATGACGTGGTTCTTGACCGTGCGGACCCAGGGCCGCAAGCGCAGCTGGTCGACTGCGATCGCAGCGTCGCCGGCGAGTTCGACGGCCCGCCCGCGCACGACCACGCTGGCGGCGGCATCTTCGATGAGTTCGTCGATCTCGAACGCGACGTCACCGTTGCCGAGGATGCCGCTGAGCTTGGAGCCCTCCGCGGTGCGGAAGATGATGCAGTCGCCGTCGACGGCGTAGTTGATGGGCGCGATCTGCACGCCCTCGCCGAGGTGATACGCCAGCCGACCGAACTCCTGCCGCCGCAACATCTCCCAGCAGTCCGTGGTGGTCATCTCGGTGGCCCGGCCAGTCATGTGACGTCAACCCTCCCCAGGTAGGCGCGTCGGTGCGCTTCTGCATGCCGTCTACTCAAGGGTAACTCGCGGAATCCGGTCAGCTGCCCGGGCGAGGGCACTGCCGCACGTGGGCCCCGACACATACGAAGTCCGTTGCAGCGCAACGTCACCCGGACGCTACCCGGCCGTCATCAGCTGTCCACCCAAGACGATCGGCACGACGAGCCACAAGCGGTCGGATCGGCAGCACTCGGCAGCGCACCACAGCGCTCGGCAGCGCACCGCAGCACGCGGCAAGCGCACCGCAGCACCGGGCAGCGCGCGGCAGCGGCAGGTCAGCTGCGGGGACGATGCAGTTTCGGCTTGGCCAGCGCGCAGTAGTGCTCGACCTTCTTCGTCGGACCCGAGACGACGAGCTCGTCGTGCTGTTCCACGAGAGTCTCCGGGACGGCATACATGAAGTCTTCGCCCATGCGCTTGACCCCGACGATCGTCACGCCATGCTTCGCCCGAATCCCGGTCTCGCTGAACGTCTTTCCCCATTGCTCCGCGGGCGCCATGGTGCGGGCGATAGCGAAGTCGTCGTCGAACTCCGAGGTATTGGCTCATCCCGCCCACGATCATGTGGCAACCTGCTCGCCCATCGACCGCTCGGGGTAGACGATGTGGTGGGCACCGATGCGCTCGAGGATCTTGCCGTGGTCGAGGCTGCTGGCCTTGACCCAGATGTCTGAGACGCCCGCCTCGGAGAGCGCGATTGTCGCCAGGACGCTGGCCTCGACGTTGACCGAGATGCCGACGACGGCCTTGTCGAAGTCGCTGATGCCGAGCTGCTCGAGGGCGTCGTGATCGGTGGCGTCGGCCTGCACGACGTGGGTGAGTTCGTCGGCATACCGTTGCACGAGAACGGGATCGGTGTCGATGGCGAGGACTTCCTGGCCCATGGCGACAAGCGAGCGCGCGACGGAGTAGCCGAACCGACCCAGCCCCACGATGAGGACGGGGCTGTTGTCGTCGTCGCGCCGGAATGGGTTAGCCAATGATCGGCCTTTCTTCGGGCAGGCGGTAATGCCTGTGGCGGGTGTTGAGGGCGAGCGCCGTGGCGGTCGTGACGGTGCCGATGCGCCCGACATCATCAGGGCCATGAGCACGAGCTGGGCGGCACCGGGCAGCACCGGGGTGATCCCGGGTCGACAGGCCCACGGTGCCGAAGGCCGAGATCGCTTCGAAGGCGAGCACGTCGAGGAATAGTCGGTGAGGATGAGCAGGGTCATCGTGCCGATGGCCACGACCCCGATGGCCAGCAGGACGACGGTGACCGCCTGGCGCAGCAGCTCGCGCGGGACGGTGCGGTTGCCGACGACGACGTCAGCCTCGCCGCGGATCTCGTTCCAGATGACGAAAGCGAGCAGGACAAAGGTGCCGACCTTGATGCCGCCCGCGGTGCCGGCCGAGCCACCACCGATGAACATGAGCGCGTCGTCGAGCGCCCAGGTCTCGTGCGACGCCTTGCCGTAGTCGATCGCGTTGAAACCTGCGGTCCGTGGGGTGATCCTGCCGATGATGCTGTTGATGAACTTGCCCCACAACGACATCTGGCCGATGGTGCCGTCGTTGTTCCATTCGAACACCGCGAAGCCCACGCACCCGACGAGCAACAGCGAAGTAGCCGAGGATCGTCACCTTGGCGTGGACGGTCCACTTTTCCGGCACCCGCCAGCGGCGGTAGAGCCTCGTAGAACACCGGAAAGCCCAAGCCGCCGGCGACGATCGCGGCGCTGATCAGGCCGATGATCCAGATGTCCTGATTGAACCCCGCCCAGGTTGTCCGAGTAGAGCGCGAAGCTTGCGTTGTTGAAGGCCGAGATCGAGTGGAACAGCCCCTGCCAGAGTGCCGATCCGAGTGTACACCCGTAGCTGAAGTAGAAGCGCGCCGCGAGCACCAGTCCCACAAAAAGACCTCGGTGATGACGACGGTGGTGCCGATGGTGCGCAGGATGGCCTTGACGTTGCCCATCGACGGGGCATGCGACTCGCTCTGGGCGACCAGCCGGGTACCTGGAGCCGAGCCGCCGAAGAGGATGGCCAGCCGGGTGGCCATCGTCATGATGCCGAAGCCGCCGACCTGACATGAGCAGCGTGGTGCCGAACGCCCGGAAGGTCGACCAATAGGTCGCGGTGTCGACGACGCCAACAGGCCGGTGACACACGAGGCCGACACTGCTGTGAACGCCGCGGCGAGGCACATTGGGTGCTTCCTCGCCGTTGGTGCGCGAGATCGGCAGGCAGCAGGAGGATGGTGCCCACGGTCGAGGAAGCGGAGAATAGCACGGGAACGGTGCGCGCCTCGGTGCCGCACGGCTTCCAGCACGGCATTCCCTGGGGAGTGGTGTGGAGATCGCCAAGGCGCCCCCTCCAGGAGGAGCGCCTCCACTCAAGGCGTGACTGCTGGCGCCGACAGGACCTTGGGCAATGGGTGTCGACGCCTCACACTCCGGTGCGCCGGTGGCTGGCTCGGACCCGGTCGTTCTTTCGTGACCGACCGTGAGCACCGCGCCCCCGTCGGCGTCCGGCAGGCCTCGGCGTGCGCAAAGGCACGGGCCAGGTGGTATGCCGCGATCGTCACGATCGTGCCGAGCGCGATGCCGGCCAACTCATGGTCTCGGAAATCTTCAACGAGGAGTTGCCGATGCCGAGGATGATGCCCGCCGCGACCGGGACGGGGTTGACCGGGTTGGCGAAGTGACGGTTGTTCTCTTCCAGATCTTCGCGCCGAGCAGGCTGAGCTCTCCCGTGGAGCACGACGGTGATCCCCGCCGAGCACCCCGCCGGGGTCGCGGCCACCAGCGCGCCGAACTTCGGCGAGAGACCGAAGACGATCGCGCTGAGCGCGGCCCTAGCAGGCGGCGGTGGAGTAGACCCGAAGCGACCGCTAGCGCGATGTTCTCGGCACAGGCCGTCGTCGGTGCACGCCGCCGACCGAGGTATGACCATTTTTGCGCCACCGTTGGCGGCAATCGCCCGGCCATGACGTCGTCGAGGTTAACCCGGTCATCTCCGCGACCGCCTTGACGTGCCCGGTGTTCTCCGCGTTGAACGGCGATGATCGCCGGCAGGCGCACGACGAGCAGCAGCGGCCAGGGAGAAGGGTCGGCGCGTGCACCCCGACCCTTCCCGCCGTCGGCGATCATCGTGCCCTTGGCGAAGCCGGTTCACGGTGCGCTCGCGCGACCCCGTCGAGGGTTGACCCGCCAGTGCGTCGTCGCCTTGCCGGCCCCGGGTCAGTGAGAGGTGATCTGCCCCCGAAGCCGCGGTCGAAGACCCGGCCGAGGGGACCGAAGCCGAAGACCAGCGACAGGAAAGATCGAGATCCGCCCGGGGAGGCCCTTGAGGGCCACCGCGCACATGATGGCGAAGGTCGTGACGATGAGCGAATCCCCCGGTCTTGCGACAGTAGACATTGGCGACACCATCGCAGGTTGAACCCGCCCGATCAGCATGGCGACGGCGCCCGGTGACGACCGGCGGGCAGGATCTGATGGATGACTGCCCCGGAGCCGGGAGGAAGTGGATCGCGGCCCCACGAGCGCCAAGACCAGCGCCCGCCGGTAGGATCGCGCGCGGTGACGGTGCGCAGGTCGGCCCCGGCTCGGGCCCCGGATCGCGGCCGCCACCCCGACACGAACCAGGCCAGGACGTGCCGGGGTAGGACGGCACCCGGCCGCTCGCCAAGAGCAGGAAGATGATCGTCGCGATGCCGCTCATCATGATCGCGAGCTGGGCGGACAGCCCACGAGGATCGGGAAGACGAAGGTCGCCCCGAACATCGCGACGACGTGCTGCGCCCCCCAGCCCCGCGCACCGTCTTGCTCCCCCGACCGCCGCTCGTCGGGAGCGACCACCTCGCCCGGCGCCAGCCGGTGTCCGTCGCCTTTGAAAGGAGCTTCCAGCCGAATGCCGCCATGAGTGGGGGGGCTTCCCGTCACGATGAGTCGTTCCGGGGTTGGCACCGCCCACGGTTGGGTTCGGTGGCGCCAAAGCAAGGCCGCGCGCCGGTATGCCGTCCGCCTGCCTTGCGTCCGCTCGCCTCCCGTCCCCTCGCCTTCCGTCGGCTCGCCTCCGTCCGCTCGCGACTGCGGGGTGCGCGGCATGGCACACCATCGCCGCTGTGACCCCTCAAGAGCTCGCAGCCAGCTGCAGGAGTTCCTGGGTTACGAGTTCCCGAGATCAGGCATCCTCGACCTCCGCGTCGAGCACGTCGACGAGCGCTGCATCCGCGTTAAGCTGCCGGCTCACGAGTCGACGCTGCGACCGGGCGTACGATCTCTGGGCCGACGATGTTCACCCTGTTCGACGCCTCCGTCCACTTGCTCGTGTTGGCCCAGATCGGGACTGTCGCGTTGGCGGTGACGACCAGCGTCGGGATGAACTTCCTGCGCAAGCCCACGCCGGCGATCTGTCATCACCGAGGGCGAGTTGCTCAAGCTCGGGATCACGTTTTGGCGGGTTGGCCATGCGCATTCATGCCGAGGGCGGTCGGGGACTCCGTGGCGGACGCCTCACTTTCACCTTTTCGATCCGCCGCGCTGGTTGACCCCCGCCACGTGCGGTGTCGCCACGCGCGATGTCGCCACGCGCGTGACCCGGCTGGTCACGGCTGGTCGGCGAACTCCCAACGGATCCCCGATCACCCCACGGCGGACGCGTTCACGCACGACGCCACTCTCAGCCGGCGAGGGACCCGGGGTGCAGCGCCTGGACCGACAGATCGGCGTTGAGGTCACGGGCGTCGAAGTGCCCCATTTCACCGGGAGCCGATCAGGATGGAAGGTATCCACCAGGCGCTCAAGTGCACGTCTTCGCTGGAAAACTTCACGAACTCGGTCTGCGGCACCGCTGAGTCCCCCTTGCACCGCTACCGGAGCAGGAGGAGGTCTCACCCTTGCGATAGTCGCGATCCAGCAGCACCTCGATCACCGAGCACTTCGTGCCCATTCGCGATCCGGTCCCACCCGGCCACAGTCGACGGTCAGTGCATGGAGGCGGCGTCCACGCCGGTGCCGCCGAAGACCACGAGGGGAATGCGGGTTGATCTGGCCGGGTCGCGCAGCACGAGATCGACGCTGGATGGGTCGTTGCTGCCCGCCTGGACACCCAGACGCGGGTGATTCCCTGGCGCACCCGGATGGAGTCGACAGGGTCCCCGCATCCGATGGCGTCCAAAGGTGCCGACCTGATCGAGGCCGACCCCATGGTGACGCACGTGGGGTAGGGTGCTCGCCCAGCGGCCCGGTGTGAGCCCCGGGTGACTCCAGGATCTCCCTCGAGGGCCGCCATACGACCCGCAGAAGAGGCTGCAGCCCGCGCGGCACCGGCGACTGTTTCGCCGAAGCTTCCAGCGTGCTGCGCCCGACGCTGATCCCCACGCTCGGCCAGCGCGGGCCTGGACTCGATCCAGCGGGGGAGATCGCGTACGCTGGTCAGCGGAAGACGCAACGCGCCCGCGCAAACATCATCCGATCCGGCTTCTGCCCATGTCGGTCCCCTGGGACCCGTCGCTCCCAGGCCTTAACGCCCACGCCCACCGGGAAGCCTGAAGTGCCCGACGCTAAC
Source organism: Actinomycetales bacterium (assembly GCA_016710385.1). GTDB lineage: Bacteria > Actinomycetota > Actinomycetes > Actinomycetales > Dermatophilaceae > Phosphoribacter > Phosphoribacter freyrii. Next base: position 740 of record JADJVX010000002.1, on the reverse strand, counting down.
GCGTGTGGACCGGCAATAGTTGCCCGGTCCCAAGCTGGCGCCGCCCCAGCCCTGAGGCGGGCCTGGCCGGTGGTCGGTCAGCCGGTGGTGGAAGTTCCAGGCTATCGAGGCCAACGGGTTGCCGGCGACATCACGGATGGCGGCCAGCCCCGGCGGTAAGAGAGTGGATGCGGCACCGCCGGCCCGAGCTGAGCGCTGCGTTCGGCTGCGGGTCTGTAGACCGTCGCGCCGTTGTTGGAGTGGTCGAGGTGGCCGCGACCTTGCGGCGCCGGGCTGTCTGGTTTGCAGCGGCGTCGTCGAATGACACGCCGATCACCTGCTTCCGGAGAAGGCAGAGCGTCACCGGGCTGGAGTATCGGAACCGCCGTGGCATCGGTCGGGTACAGACCACGCGGGTGAGCAGCGTAGGACGCCAGCTGGTGAGGAAGGTCCACGAGACCGTCGAGAAGGGGTTGCCGGCAATGTTATCGCGGATCGCGGTGATGCCACCGACGGCGACCACCCAGTCGTGGGCGTCCCAAGCGGCGCAAGGGGTTGCAGCTGCCAACGACGACCCGAGCTTGTTGAGACCAGGGTGGTCGGGTACCTTCGCACCGGTGCTGAGGTTCTGGATGTAGAACGTGTCTGCAGTGACCTGTGACCGGCTCGTTGAAGGTGACTCCGCGGGGCGACCGTGGTCGGCTCGACTGCGGTCGAGGCCAACCGGCCACCGGAAGCCAGCGCCGGACCAGGTCCGGTGA
>JADJVX010000001.1 GCA_016710385.1 Actinomycetales bacterium | reverse complement strand
CCGCCGACACTCAACTGCGACAGCCAGAGGTTGACCTGGGACGAGTATGCCGGTTTCGCCTTGAGAACTTCCAACACCTTCTCTTACTCTCCGAACACTGGAACCAAGACCGAGATCTCCCACCACGTCAACCTCGTGGGATCCGCTCCGTCCAACGACGTCATCAGCAGCCTGCTGACTACATGGCCCACCCAGGACTCATATAGAACCGATGTTCAACTGCGCACCGACGACGGTCGGACAGTCCTGGCCTCGGAAACCGGGCGCGCATGGGGCCCAAGAATTGGGTCGGGAGTGGTCGCCTGGATCGAGAATCCTGCGTCCGGTGGGCACTCTATTGTGGCGCGACACTATCAGTCAGATCTCACCTTGGGTCCGGTTCAAACAATAGACCCCACGGCGGAGAACCTCCTCCGAGTGTGCGGCGCATGGATTGTGTACGTAGATTCACAAACCGCTCGTCTCACGCTGCACAATATGACTACGAGCATTCTGTTGGGCGAGGCCGACAGCTTCTTCCAACTCGGTGGTGTCGGCTGCGATTCTCAACGTGTCGTCTGGGCCAGTCAGGTGCAGAACGGTCATCTCACGCTCAACACCTACAACCTCCCATAGGGCCTGCGCGCTCGCGACACCGTCACTAATCGACGGGGCGCATGGCCGAAGACGTTGTCGAGCACGACTATTCCCGATGGGGATGTTCCGCGTTGGAAAGGCACCCGCCGCGGGCACCCGGCGCCCCTGGACCGGCCGACCAGCCAATGTGGTCGTCGCCATCAACCGCGCCGACGCCGAGTCGCTCGTGGTCCACGGCCGGTTCCTCCAGGAGAAGTTCGGGCACGCCACGACCGGCGGCGAGCTCGCGCTCGGCCCGAACGCTCCGGTCGCCCCGATGCCACCCGGCCCGCCGGCTTCTGGACAGGTCGGTCAGCACTCCCACCAACCGTGCCGCAGGTTTGTCGGCGAGCTGCCCTTGAAGGTCTCAAAGCCGGTGACTTTACCCGCGGTGGCGGCGGTTGTTCCCTCGTAGAAGATGGCCAGACCGTGCCCGGAACCATCGAAGATCGCCTCGCTGTAGTCAGGGCCTTCGCTCACCCGCACCTGGGGCAACTTCCCGTACGCGGCAATGACGTCGGTGCGAGAGCTGCCCACCCCGATCCCCTTGGCGGTGCGCAACTGCGGAGCGTCCACCGAAATGAAGTCGAGATCCTCCGGTGAGCCGTCTCGAAACTCCAGGTCGATCCCTCCTGGGGTCCTTTCCACCCTGGCACTCGGTTCGTACTTCGTCCCGCATAGATCCTCTGCGGAAGCTTGGACCAGCCCCGCCTTGACCAGAGCCGACGCCTTCCCACCGACCCGGAGGGGTCCGACGCCCGCAGGCTCGACGATCCACGTCGCAGGGTTGGCTGGATCCGCCGCAGTGGGGCGTGCTGTCGCTGTCACCGAGGGTGTGGCGGGCCGCGACGTGGCCGGTGACACTGAGGTCGTGGACGTGATCGTCTTCGGTGCCATCGATGTCGTCGGAGCGGTGGAGGTGGGCCGCAGACTCACTCCAGTAGGACTGGTGGCTCCCGCCGTTGACGGCGTCGAGTTCGCGCAGCCGGCCAGGAAGCCGACGACCGTCAGTGCCGCCAGTAACCCCGCAGCTCGCACGATCGGCTGGCGTAAGGAATGGTCGGTCACGGAACAGACGCTGGGATAGCGCATTTTCAAGTCCTGCGGATCGGAGTGCGGCAATGAACGAACGCTTCACCATTATTCTTCCGGGATCATGCCGTTTCAAGATCGGACGTACACCTCACAAGCCTCGGCCCTTCATGGGTGGGTGGGTGACGCGCCGCCTGGATGTACCAAAGTGCCTGTCCTGTAACGGAATACTTGTGATTGCGACGTCACAAAGACCCGGCACGGGAAGGCACTTGGCACGTGAAGAGCGTGGGCTGCTGGCCTGTCGGTCTCGGGTGATGGTGTCGGCGTGGTCGCCCACGCCGGCGGAGTCGCGGTGCGTCTGCTGGCGGACCGGGTCGGCCTGACAGCCGAACTCTCCAGCGCCTTGTCGCGTCGTGGGTTCGTCCCGGGGCACGACCGCGGACAGGTCTTGGTCGATGTGGCCACCATGCTCGCCGGTGGCGCAGAGGCGATCGCCGACATCGACACCCTGCGCCACCAAGACGCGGTGCTGGGTGCGGTGGCCTCGCCGCCGACGGTGTGGCGCGCCCTGGATGAGCTCACCCCGGCCAGGCTGCGACGGGTCGAGAAGGCACGGGCGCGAACCCGATCGCGGGTGTGGGATCTGGCCGGCGGACCACCTGCGGCGCGGGTCGCCGGACGCACCCTCGAGAAGGACCTGGTCGTCCTCGACGTGGATGCCACGATCGTGCTCGCCCACTCCGAGAAGGAGAACGCGGCGGCGACGTTCAAGCGTACGTTCGGGTTCCACCCGCTCGGTGTCTGGTGCGACAACACCTTCGAGCTGCTGGCCCTGCAGCTTCGTCCGGGCAACGCCGGCGCGAACACCGCGGCCGACCACATCGAGGTCCTGACCGCCGCGGTGGCGCAGGTCCGCGGGCACACCCGCAAGCGGCTCTTGGTCCGTGTCGACGGGGCGGGCGCGTCACACGCGCTGCTGGACTGGTTCACCGACCAGGACGCCAAACGCGGCCGCAGCCTTGACTATTCGGTCGGCTTCGCGGTCACCGAGCACGTCCGTACCGCGATCGCCGCGATCCCGAAGAAGGGAGTGTGGTCCCCGGCGGTCAACGCCGACGGCGACCCGCGCGAGAAGGCGGACGTCGCCGAGATCACCGGCCTGCTCCCAGCCCATGTCCGGGAGTTGTGGCCGGTCGGGATGCGGGTCATCGTGCGCCGCGAACGACCCCATCCGGGCGCCCAGCTGTCCCTCTTCGAAGAGAGCGACGGGTGGCGCTTACCAGGCGTTCGCGACCAAACACCACCACGCCGGTGCCCTGCAGTTCCTCGAAGCCCGCCACCGTGCCCACGCCCGCGTCGAAGACCGGATCCGACACGCCAAGGACACCGGCCTCGGTCGGCTCCCCTCCAGGGAGTACGCCATCAACCAGGCCTGGCTCGCGACGGTGGCGATCGCGGCCGACCTGATCGCCTGGCTTCGCCTCCTCGCCCTCCCGGAGCGGCTCGCCACCTGTGAGCCCAAGGCACTGCGGTACCGCCTGCTGCACGTCCCCGCCCGGATCACCCGCGGCGGCCGGCAACGGCGGTTGCGCTTCCCGAGACCTGGCCCGGGGTCGAAGACGCCCGGTCTTCGCCCGCATCATCGCCATCCCGCGAGCAGCCTGACCGTCCTATCAACCCCCGACCGGAGCCCTTGGAGACCCGCACCGCAGCGCCACGCGGCACTCAGTCCTACCCGCACTCGATCCGCGGTCCCCGCACTCATCCAGCTACCTCACGGCAGCGGCCTCACGGACTCATGAAAGACGGAGGCAAGGGACGCCGGAGTCAGGCCGATCCTCACGTTCGCGAGGATGGGTGCCGTCGGATGCCAGGGACGCCACGACCATCTCCGGGTCTGCCGGAGGTGGCCGCACCCTGGCTGACCTCGTAGATTGGGGTCTCGGAGCGGGAACGACCAGGGGACTCCCCTATGGCTTGATCCCCAGGTGTCGAGGAGGATCACGGGCATGTCGCAATTGCGCACGGCGGTCGATGCCCTGGTCGCGGTGGCTGAGCAGGCCGGCATACCGGCCGAGGCGGCGCGCGAAGAGGCGATGAGCTTCGCTGCCGCGATCGCCGAGGCCGCTCCCCGGGCAGCTGCGGATTGGGCTGCAGCCCAAGCAGATTCGGGTGGCCTGGCCGGCTCTGAGGCACACCAGATCCACACCGCCTTCTTCGACGCGGCCTCTCGCGGACGGCGCTACCGCGTCGGCGCCACGACCCTGCTGCGCCACCTGCTCGACACCGCGAACTCGCACGCCACGGCATACGCGACCGCCCTCACCGAGGTGGCCTCCGCCGCGGCCTCGCTCGGCGAGCCGACCATGCGGGTCACTGCGACGGCGGCCGGCGCGGCTGCGGCTCAACTGCAAGCCGCCTCGCCGACCGGCGGCGCACCGCCCGACGCGCGCTCGCTTCCCCCGTGGCCCGCGACTGCCGGTATGCCGCCTGTCTGGCCCACTCCGACGCTGTCGCCGCTGCCCGGCGACGGATCGCCCCGGACTGACGGGGCAACCAACGGGACCGGCCCGGCGCCGGTCGCAACTGCCGGGAACGGCGTGCCAGCCCCGGCTCCCGAGGTACCGGCCGAGCCGGTCAAGTCCCTCGACGAGCTGCTCGCCGAGCTCGACGCGATGATCGGCCTGGAACGGGTCAAGCGCGAGGTGCACCAGCAGGTCGCCATGCTGCAGATCGATGCCAAACGCACGGCGGCCGGCCTCAAGAGCCCTGACCTCACCCGACACCTCGTCTTCGTCGGCAACCCCGGCACCGGCAAGACCACCGTCGCCCGGATGATCGGCGGCATCTACCGGGCGCTCGGGCTGCTGCCCACGGGTCAACTCATCGAGGTCGATCGGTCCGAGCTGGTGGCCGGCTACCTCGGGCAGACCGCCATCAAGACCGCCGAGACCTGCGCCAAGGCCTATGGCGGGGTGCTCTTCATCGACGAGGCCTACTCGCTCTCCGGCGACCAATACGGCCAGGAGGCCGTCAACACCCTGGTCAAGGAGATGGAGGACCACCGCGACGATCTCGTCGTCATCGTGGCCGGCTACCCCGACCCCATGGTCGTCTTCATCGCCCAGAACCCGGGCCTGGCCAGCCGCTTCAAGACCGTCATCGAGTTCGAGGACTACAGCGACGACGAGATCGTCGCCATCCTGCGCAAACTCGCGGCGGCGGGCGACTACGACGTCACCGACCCGGCGATCACCTACTTCCGCGAGGTCCTGGCGGCCACGCCGCGCGACCAGTCCTTCGGCAACGGCCGGTTCGCCCGTAACCACCTGGAGAACGCCATCGCGCGGCAGGCGTGGCGGTTGCACTCGGTGAGTGATCCCACCGAGGCGCAACTGCGCGAGTTGCTGGAGCAGGACTTCCGCAGCGACGAGGCGACCCCCGAGGCCACCGACGAGGCCACCGAAGATTCCGCCGCGCCCACTGACGCTTCCGACGCCACCGAGCAAGGAGACCAGGCATGAGTCAGCCCGCAGCTGCCGCCGCTCCCGCGCCCCCTCCGCGGGCCGCCGGCAGCACGGCATACGGGGCCCCAGCCCCGGCAGCGCCCGGCGGCGCGCCCGCACCCGGCCAGGCCCGGCCCACCGGTATGCCGGTGCCGGCACCGACTCCCGGCGCCGCTGCGCGCAGCGGCGCCGACACCCCGACCCTGCTGCGGCGGATCTCGCTGCTCGTAGCAACGGTGTGCACGGTCTTCGCGGTCGTCGGTGGTGTGACCCTGATCGACAACCGCACGGCGCTGGGCCGCGCCGGCACCAATGTCACGCAGGTCGTCACCGTCCAGTCGATCTACGCCGACCTGCTGCGGGCCGATGCCAACGCCACGAACGCTTTCCTCGTCGGCGGCTTGGAGAACGCCGCGCAGCGCGCCGACTACGAAGCCGCGATGGGTCGGGTGAGCGAGGCGATCGCCGCGGCGGCCGCGGCGCAGCCGGCCGATGCCACCGCGCTGGCAGCGCTCAACGGCCTGGTCACGGATTACGCCGCCGGCATCGAATCCGCCCGGGCCTACAACCGCGAGGGCCTGCCGGTCGGGGCTCAGTACCTCAAGGTCGCCAGCACGACCCTGCGCGGGCAGGCCCTGCCCATTCTCGACAACCTCATCACGGCCAACCGCGACCGGGTCGACGGTGAGATCGATGGTGCCGGGTCGTCCTGGCCACTCCTCGTCACCGGGCTGCTGGCGCTCGGGGCGCTGGCCTGGGCGAGCGTCTGGCTCGCCGGTCGCACCCGCCGTCGGCTCAACGCGGGATTGGTAGTCGCAGCCGCTGCGGTCGTCGCTGCGCTGGTCACCGCGACCGGGTTCGCAGTCTCCGCGGCATCGACGGCCCAACAGGCCCGCGACAACCGTGTCCAAGGGACCCTCAGCCTCACGGCCATCCGCTCGGCGGCCTATGACGCCCGGGCCAACGAGAGCCTCGGCCTCATTGCCCGCGGCCAGGCTGCTCCATATGAAGCCCAGGTCAAGCTCCGGCAGACCCAAATCTCGGCCGACTTCGAGCGGCTCGGTCGGCTGACCTGGCCGGCCGGATCGGGGACGCTCAAGGACGTCACGGATCCCTGGGCGGCCTACGTCGAGGCACACAAGCTGGCACGCAGTCTCGACGACAAGGGCGATTGGGACGGCGCAGTTGCCGCGGTCACCGGTGCCGCCGGAGGTCCCACCGTCACCTTCTCGGCCTTCGACAAGGCGTCTGCGGCGGCACTGCGGCAGTTCGACCAATCGTTGCAGCGGGAGATCAACGCGCCGCAGGGCCAACTCGCCATCGCCGCGCTCGCCACAGCCCTGCTCGGACTGGGAGCCGCCGCGGCGACCCGACGAGGTTTCGCGGCCCGGACCAAGGAGTACGAGTGACCAGGTTCCGCGCCGGATGGCCAGCAGCCCTCGCCCTCGTGGGCGTGCTGACCGCCTGCTCCACGGCATACGCTCCGACCCCGCTGCCCACCCCGGCCGCGAGCGCGGCAGCCACCACCTCCGCGGCACCGACGTCCGCCGCGCCTCCCGCCACGTGCGACAACGCGACGACCTCGTACTCCCCGCTGGCGTCGCTGCCCCAGGCGGGCACACTCGGCGGGCGCCTCGCCGAGATCGTCCAGCGCGGCTATCTCATCGCCGGGGTGTCCAGCGACAGCCTGCTGCTCGGATCGCGCAACCCGCTGACCAACGCCATCGAGGGCTTCGACATCGACATCGTCCGCGAGCTTGCACGGGCGATCTTCGGAGACCCGAACAAGGTGAAGTTCACCGTCATCACCGCGGCCCAGCGCATCCCGGCCTTGCAGGAGCGCACCGTCGATGTCGTGGCCCGCAATATGACGATGACCTGTGCGCGCTGGCAACAGATCGCCTTCTCCAGCGAGTACTACCACTCCGGCCAGAAAGTGCTCGTGCGCAAGGGCTCGACGGCCGCCAAGCTCGAAGACCTAGGCGGTCAGGCGGTCTGCGCGCCCTTGGGCACATCGAGCATGGCCGCCTTGGCGAAGTACCCCGACATCAAGGCCGTCGGCTCGGACACTCACACCGGGTGCCTCGTGCTCTTCCAGCAGGGACAGGTCGCGGCCATCACCGGCGACGACACGGTCCTGGCCGGGCTGGCCGCGCAGGACCCGTATGCCGTGGTGCCCAAGTCCGACCCGATCACCGCCGAGCCCTACGGGTTGGGGTTCAACAAGGACGACGTCACCTTCGTGAAGTACGCCAACACGGTCCTGGAGCAACTGCGCAGCACCGGCCGATGGAAGGCGATCTACGACACCTGGCTGGCCGGCCCGCTCGGGCCGGCTCCCGCCCCGCCCGTGGCGGTCTACGGGCGGTGAACCGATGAGCCTGTCGCTGGATGACCCGGTGCCCCCACCCGGGGTCGGCGGGAACGCGCCGTCCGGGGGGTCGCGGGGGGTGCCGTCGGGCACCGTCGCGCCTGAGGCACCCGGGCGGCTTGGTATGCCGTTGTCCGGGCAGGAGGCGTTCGCCTACCTGCGCGACCTCGGGGTGTGGCGCGACAAACGCAAGGCCGAACTCGACGCCCTCGACTCGGCGGCGTTGGCGTCCAGCGAGGCGGATGCGTTCAGTCGTGACCTGACGATGTCGATGGCCTTGTGGAAAGCGATCGCCGACCGCTACGACCTGCTGTCGGTGACCTTCGACTCGGGCCGGGTCGGACCGACCGAAGCCGCCCGGCTCTCGACCCTTGTCTGGGGCCGCCTCGACGTTGCGCCCGACTCCCCGGCTGCCCGCGTGGCACCCTCGACCTCGGGAGCGCTGGCCTTGTCGCTACCCGAAGCCTGCCGCCTCTCAGACGCGCTCACTTCGTCGTTGCGCGCGCGGCTGTCGTTGGAGCCGTCCGGGGCCGAGGTCGGCACGCGGCTCAAGGACGTGCGGGCCACGGTCGAGCGGATCCGCGACCAGGTCGCCCTGGTGCCGGCCGGAACCGATCGCGAAGCGGGCCGGCGACTGCTCACCCGACTGGAGCAGCGCCTGCTCGATGTCACGGACCGCGCCAAGCGCGGGGCGGAGGTCGGCGGGCTGCTCGCCCCTCTCGAGCACGACGCGGCCGGCACCGAACGTGACCTCATCGTCGGGGCGGGCGAGCGGCTGACCGACGCGCGCGACGCCGAGCGGGCCGAACGCCAACGTGAGGAGCTGCTGGCCCGCGGCGCGGCCGTCGGTGACCTCGTGACCCGGGTCGTCGCATTGGTGACGCCGGCACCACGGTTCGGTGTGCCCGATGTGCGGGCGCTCGGCGACGTGCCCACCGACCCGGCTGCAGTGGATGCCTACCTGGTCAAGCTGGACGCCGTCTCCCGCGCGCTGACCCGGGTGCAGACGGCATACGGCGACGCCTTGGCGGCCCGCGAGGAGATCATCGGCCTGGCCGGCGCCCTCGCCGCTCAGGCCCGCGCAGCCGGGCGGACCGACCCCGACCTCGATCATCTGCGGGGCCGCCTGGATGCCGTCCTCGCCGCGACGCCCACCGATGTGCCGCGCGCGAAGGCGCTGCTCACGGCATACCAAGCTCTCGACCGTGCCCTCCCCACCTCAGGAAGCCGCCGATGACCACACCTGCGACCTGTCAGGAACCCGGCTGCACCGGGACGATCCTGGACGGCTACTGCGACGTGTGCGGGACTCCCGCAGCCGCCCCCCAAGCCGCATCGACCGCGCCAGCAGGAGGGGCTGCGGCGCCCGCGCCAGCCTCGCCGCCCCCTCCCGCTGCCACGCCCGCGCCGGCTACCGGTGCCAGCCCCGCCCCAGCCGCCGCCGGTCACACCGATCCGGCGGCCCTGCCCGACGGCTCACCCTGCGCTCAGCCGGGGTGCTCGGGCACCATCCTCGACGGCTACTGCGATGTCTGCGGCAGCTCCGCCGACGCACCTCCCCCCGGCACCGAATCGCCGGTGAGCAGCCCGATCGCCTCCAGCCGCACCGCAGCGAGCAACCGCCTGTCGGCCACCGTCATCGGCTCGGCCCGAGCGCGGCAGTCCGGCTCGAAGATCACCCGCCGGCTCTCCTCGTCCTCGCAACGGATGCGCGCGGCTCGCCTGGGCGCCGGGATCACGACCGTGCCGCCGCTGCCGGCGATCGACGCCTCCGCAGCCCTGATGACCGACCCAGTTGTGCCCGAGGACAAACGGTTCTGCTCGGCCTGTGGCACCAAGGTCGGGCGCAGCACCGGCGACAAGCCCGGCCGCACGACAGGCTTCTGCCCCAAGTGCCGCCAGGCGTTCTCCTTCGACCCCAAGCTCAAGCCGGGTGACCTGGTCGCCGGACAGTATGAAGTGGCCGGGTGCCTCGCGCACGGCGGCCTCGGGTGGATCTACCTGGCCAAGGACCGCAATGTCTCCGGCCGTTGGGTCGTGCTCAAGGGCCTGCTCAACTCCGGCGACCCCGACGCGCTCGCGGCGGCCATCGCCGAGCAGCGCTTCCTGGCCCAGGTCGAGCACCCGCAGATCGTCGAGATCTACAACTTCGTCACCTTCGAGGGTGCCGGCTACATCGTCATGGAGTATGTGGGCGGTACCTCGCTCAAGGCCCTGCTCAAGCAGCGGATGCGCAAGAGCGGGCGCTACGACCCGCTGCCGGTCGACCAGGCGTTGGCCTACATCATCGAGATCCTGCCGGCCTTCCAGTACCTGCACGACCTCGGGCTGATCTACTGCGACTTCAAACCCGACAACCTCATCCAGATCGGCGATGACATCAAGCTCATCGACCTCGGCGGGGTGCGCCGGGCCGATGACGACGACTCGGCGATCTTCGGCACGGTCGGTTACCAGGCGCCCGAGGTGGCGGTCGAGGGCGTCTCAGTGGCCTCGGACATCTACACCATCGGGCGCACCCTGGTCGTCTTGACGACCGAGTTCAAGGGCTATCAGACGACCTATGTCGACTCGCTGCCGCCGGTCGATCAGACGCCGGTGTTCCAGCACTACGACGCGTTCTATCGGCTGCTGCTCAAGGCCACCGCGACCTCACCGGATGACCGCTTCGCTTCGGCCGACGAACTGCGCGTCCAGCTCATCGGCGTGCTCCGCGAGGTCGCTGCTCAGGACTCCGGGGCCACCCGCGCGTCCACCTCGGCAGTGTCGGTGCTCTTCGAGGAGCCCGCCATCGCCAGCGACCAGCTCGACTGGTGGTCACTGCCCGCACTGCGGCCCGACCCACACGACCGGCAGGCCGCGCTCATCCGCGAGGTCCGCGCGATGCGGCCGCACGAGCGCGCCGACGCGCTGCGCGCGGCAGACCCGCCGACTCCGGACGTGCGCCTCGAACTCGCTCGCGTCGGTCTCGACCGCGGCGACATCGGTGTGGTCGACATGGCGACCGGCGAGATGCTCCGCGACGACCCCTGGGAGTGGCGCGCGGTGTGGATGCAAGGCCTGCGGGCCCTGCAGCAGCGCGACGCAGCAAGCGCGCAGAGCGCCTTCAATGCGGTCTACGGCCAAGTCCCAGGCGAACTCGCCCCCAAGCTCGCGCTCGCCTACGCGTGCGAGGTCAGCGGCGAGCCCGATGTCGCCGAGAGCCTGTATGCCGTGTGTGCCCGTACCGACGCGGCATACACGCCGGTCGGTGCGTTCGGGATGGCACGAATCCGACTGAACCGCAACGACGTTCGCGCAGCAGTAGAGGCTCTCGACCTCGTTCCGGTCACGTCGCGGGCCTACCCGCTGGCGCGCGAGAAGCGGGCTCGGCTGTTGGCCACCCACGGCAGTGGCATCGACGACCTCTCCGAGGCACTGCGCAGTCTCGACGGGGTCACCGTGGAGCCCATCGCGAAGGCCGAGCTGGAGGTCGACGTCCTCACCAATGCGTTGGCCTGGATCCGCTCGCCGCAGGGTGCCAAGCCCGCGGTGAGCCAGTTGCCCGGCGGCGTGGTCGCCACCGAGCCGGGCATCCGCCAGGGGTTGGAGGCGGCCTATCGTCGCTTGGCCAGCCTCACCCCCGACCAGCAGGCGCGGGTCGCGCTGGTCGACAAGGCCAACGAGGTGCGCCCGTGGACGACGTGGTGAGCGCCCCGGCCGCCCGGCTGCTCTGTCCGGCCTGTGGCGCCGAACGCGCCGAGGACGCGGCCTTCTGCGAGGCGTGCGGGCTCGACTTCGGGACGACAGCTTCCGCGGCTGCACCCTCTGCGACGGCGGCGCCTGCTGCCGGCGGTCCTGTTTCTCCGCCGGTCGCGCTGGGCGAGACCCAATCTCGGCACGCACCAGTGCGATTGGAGACCGCTGCCGCTGGGGAAGAGTCTCCACTGGACGTGGGCTGGACCGGTCCGGTCGCCGGTGGTGCCGTCGCCGTGTCTGTCGCAGCCCCCGAGGGGGTGCGGTGCGCGCAATGCGGCGAGGGGTCCTACCTCGACGGCTACTGCGACCAGTGCGGCGGCAAGGAACCCAATCCTCGTGACCACTTCTCCGAGACCCCCGCTGCGTGGGTGGCCGGGGTGTGCGACATCGGCAAACGGCATACCCGCAACGAGGACGGGATGGCGCTGCTGGCGCAGGAGCCGACCCTCTCTCACGCGGTGATCGTCGTGTGCGACGGGGTGTCCAACACGACCGACTCCCACATCGCCAGCCTGGCCGCAGCCCGCGCCGCCCGGGAGGTTCTCGCCGCCCCCATCCCGCAGGCCATGGGGCTGCGCGAAGCGATGCTCGCGGCCGTGAGTCGCCGCTTCGGCGATGCCGTGACCGCGGCTCGCCGGGCGGTGGTCGAGACCACCCCCGCCACGGGTCCAGGCGCGACCGAGACCCCACCGTCGTGCACCTTCGTCGCGGCGCTCATCCACGACGGGTTGGCTGTCGTCGGCAATGTCGGTGACAGCCGCGCCTATTGGTTGCCCGATGCCCCCGGCTCCGAGCCGCGACAGCTGTCGACCGATGACTCGTTCGCCGCCGAGCAGATCCGCGACGGCATCCCGCGTAAGCAGGCCGAGACCGGGCCGCAGGCGCACGCGATCACCCGGTGGCTCGGCGTCGACTCACCGCCTGACCTCACCCCCCACATCGACCAGGCCCAGCTCGTCGAACCCGGGTGGCTGCTGGTGTGCAGCGATGGGCTGTGGAACTACTGCTCCGACGCCCACGACCTGCGCGACCTCGTGGGGCGCACGGTTGCTGCGCTCAGCCCCGCCGGCTCGCCGAGTCAGGCGTCGCCGGTCGCGGTCGCGCAAGCCTTGGTCGACTTCGCCAACGGCTGTGGTGGGATGGACAACATCACCGCCGCCCTGGCCCGCGTGCCTGGCCCGGACGGCATACCGACTGCTGTTGTCCCTGTTCCCGCACCCGCACCCGCACCCGCACCCGCACCCGCACCCGCACCCGAAGAGGATGGCGCCGATGGCAACCTTCCGCACTGAGGTCTTCCAGAACGAGTTCCTGCCCGATGGCGGCACCGATGTGCATGCCATCGTGCGCGTCACCTGTGAGGGAGCCGGGCAGGCCGGAGCCGACGCGGGCACCGAGGCGGCCGAGATCGTCATCGTCGACACCTCCGGGTCGATGGGGCCGACCGGCATCGCGCAAGGCCGGTATGCCGCGTCGGTCGCCTTGCAGGAGATCACCGACGGCACGTGGTTCGCGGTCATCGCGGGCAACCACGTGGGCACGCTGGTCTACCCACCGGGACGCTCGACGCAGCAGATGGTGCGGATGGACGGGCGCACCCGGGCGGAGGCCATCGCCGCTGTGCAGCGGTTCCAGGCCGACGGCGGCACGGCGATGGGCACCTGGCTGACCAAGGCCAAGGAGGTCTTCCTGTCGGTGCCGCAGGTGACCCAGCGGCACGCGATCCTGCTCACCGACGGCGCCAACGAACACGAGACGCCCGAGCAGTTGACCTGGGCGATCCAGTCGGCGACCGGGTTCTTCCAGTGCGACTGTCGCGGGCTCGGTGACCGCTGGCAGGTCGACGAGGTGCGCCGCATCGCGTCGGCCCTGCTCGGCACGGTCGACCTCATTCCGTCGCCGGACCGGATGGCGCAGGAGTTCGCCGCGCTGGTCCGGGCATCGATGGCGCGCGGCGTGGCCGCCGTCGACCTGCGGGTGTGGGCGCCGCAGGGAGCCCAGGTCTTGTTCGTCAAGCAGGTCGCCCCCGACCTGGAGGACATCACCGCCAAACGGTCTCTGGTCAATGCGCTGACGGCGTCCTTCCCCACCGGAGCGTGGGCCGACGAGAGCCGTGACTACCACGTGGCCGTGCGACTGCCGGCCAAGAGTGTCGGGCAGGAGCAACTGGCCTCCCGAGTGCAGGTCATGGTGCGCGACGCTGTGCAGGCCCAGGCCTTGGTCAAGGCCACCTGGTCGGGCGACGAATCGCTGACCACTCGGATCGACGATCAGGTGGCCCGCTACACCGGCCAGGCCGAGCTCGCCGCGGCCATCCAGGACGGACTGGCCGCCAAGGCTGCCGGCGACGAAGACGGCGCCACCCGCAAGCTGGGCCGGGCCGTGCAGATCGCGACCCAGACCGGCGACGAGGAGATGACCTCCCGATTGAAGAAGGTCGTCGAGATCGACAACGCCGAAACGGGCACGGTCCGGTTGAAGAAGGCGGTCGAGCGGCTCGACGAAATGGCGCTCGACACCGCCTCGACCAAGACCCGGAGGGTGAAGAAGTGAGCAAGGTCTGCCCCAACGGCCACACGTCCGAGGCCACCGACTACTGCGACACGTGCGGCGCTGACCTCGCTGGCGCGCCCGATGCCGGCAACGGCGGCCCGACCTCGGCGAGCACCCCGACCCCGGCCGCCACCTCTGCGGGTGCCGCTGGTGGGGCACAGCCGCCGACGCACCCCGCGCATCAGGTGTGTCCCAACTGCGCCGTCGAGAGCGCTCCGGACTCGCTCTTCTGTGAGGCCTGCGGTTATGACTTCACCACCGGGGCCATGCCCCGGGGAGTGGCGCCCCGTTCGGTCACCCCTGAATCCGGGGAGAGCCGGTCAGCGGCTGCGACTGGCGCGACCGGGGGCGGCTCCGGCAGCGAACCCAGCGGCGACCCGGGCGGAGCACCTGGCGGCGACCCGAAGAGCGCACCCGGCGGAGCCGAGGTGGGCGCCGCACCCCTGCCGGTGCCGACGCCGACCGAGGGCACCGGCATACCTCCTGCTGTGGCTCCCGAGTGGGTCGCCGAGGTGTGGGTCGACCCCGAGTGGTATGCCGGGCAGGAGGCCGACGAGCCGATGCCCTCCCCCGGGTTGCCGGTCGTCGTGCCGCTCACTGTGCGCAGCGCGCTCATCGGGCGGGTTTCGGCGAGCAAGAACATCGTCCCGGACATCGACTGCACCACCGACAGCGGTGTGAGCCGGCGGCATGCCCAGTTGACGACCGACGGCACCCGGTGGTTCGTCGAGGACCTGGGGTCCTCCAATGGCACCTTCGTGGGCCAGATCGCTGCCCCGTTGCCTGAGGACCCGATCGAGGTGGGTCCCAAGCGCGAGCTCGACGATGGCGACCGGATCTACGTGGGCGCCTGGACGCGGATCGTCGTGCGCCGGGCCACGGCCGACGAGCAGGCCGCCGCGGCCGGCTAGCAGCCCATCACGGCGCCGAGCACCGACCGAACGCGTCGAGTCGAGGGGTCGATTCGGACGCGGGTTCACGTCGCAGCAGGAGTTGTCCGGTCGAACGACGCCATCGCGGCTTCATCTTTCGGCGTCATCCACTCGACGAGAGAGCCGATTCGTTGTTGGATGACGTGCTGCCAACGCAACGGCACGAAATTGCCGATGGCCGGCCGATGCGCCTTGTCCAGCCACTCCGTGTCAACCGGATTCGGGGCGAGTTCGGCTCGAAGCTCGTCCAGCGCCGCCGAAGGCGAGGTGTATCGCGCGAGGCAGTACTCAAATTGCGCCTGCATGTACAGCGGACGAGCGCCGCCGATAATTGCCTTCCAGCCCGCACCCTGCGGGTCGAGGTGGTCGAGCTGCCCAACCGACTGGCCGGTGACCGTGGCCGCAATGAGGTCCTTACGAATACATTTTGAACATACATGGCAGGGGCTCGCACCGCTGCCACGCACGCATGATCGCGCGAGTCCACTGAGTTCCGACTCTGTGGAGATCCGGAGTGTGGTGATCTCCGTGAGCCCAGCGGTCGGTCGCATGATCGGCATCCCGACCATCTCCGGCAAAGGATCGATGCCCAAACCGATGGGTGGAGACCCGGTCCATTTGCGCCCCATGTCCATGTACCAGGTCTCGAGAGTTCCCCCCAATGCGATGGCTCCCGCATCCAGTTCCTCCGACATCAGGAGGGCACCGACTGCGAAGCCGAACCAATGCGGCAAGGATGGGTACGGGTCGACCAAATGCTCGAAGTCAGCTCGGATGATTCTGACGTCACGTCGATGCGCTCCCGCGGCGGCCGCCATTCTCGCGAGAGCGAGCGACTGATATGCCGGATCGCCAGGAAACTTCGGATGGTCGGCCCGCAGATGGTAGAGGTGGGGTGCCTCTGGGAGCAGCACCGACGCAGCCGAGGAGTCGAAGCCGGCGCTGTAAGACAGGACCGGCGAGGCTCCCGGGGCGCGCGGCATGAGGTTGTCGTCAACGGGAGACAGTTCGATTCCGAATGTCCGGAACACGAGTGCGGCAAATGCCGGCGAGACACCTCGTCGGACCACGAGGCGTTTCCCGATCCACGGTCGGACGATCACCAGGGCGGCAAGCGCCTCCGCGTCCGGATGGGGTTCGACCACAGCATGCGGGAGCTCGACGGTCGCTTCAGCAGCTTTCAGCCCGACTGGACGCCCCCCCTGCCCCGGACCACGCTCAGGGTCTTGCGAATCGCGAATCAGGTTCAATTGCCAAGAGCGACCCCGCGGATTCCATAGCGCTTGCACGCCGCCCATGCTAACGGCCATGCGGCCGGCCACCTGTTTGCCCCAGGGATTCACTCAGACAGAGGGCCTCCCCGCCGACGCTCAGATGGCGTCGTGGGACTGCAGGTGTTGCAGGGCGAACCAGCCGGCCGGGATCGGCAGCCAGTAGGTGACGATGCGATAGAGCAGCACCGCCGAGAAGGCGGTCGACGCGTCGACGCCCGCCGCGATGGTGAGGCCGGCCGACATCGCGGCCTCGATGCCTCCTAGGCCACCGGGAGTCGGCACTGCCGACCCGATAATGGCGCCCGCGAAATAGACGACGGCCACGGCAGCCACAGCCGGCTGGGCGCCGAATGCCCGGCACGAGAAATAGAGCGCCGCAACGAAACTCAGGTCGAGCACCAGCGCTCCACCGAGCAACTCGGCGAGCTTGGCCGGCCGCTGGAGCACCCCGAGAATCTGCGGCACGACGGCACGCAGCTGCGGCAAGACCCGCTCGCGGAAGACCTTCCGCACCCGCGGGATGGCGAAGAGGCCTGCGATGACGGCCAGCACGACGGGGATCGCGGCGACGACCTTCGCCGGCGGCTGGAAGGACGCCTGCGGCCCCGTCCCCGCGACGACACTCGCGAGCGCCAGCAGGCTTGCGTACGAGGTGAATTGGAAGACCTGCGCCAAACCGACACTGGCCCCGGCCGCCGTCGGAGTGATGCCCGACCGCTGCAGGTAACGGGTGTTGAGCGCGATATTGCCGATCGTCGCCGGTGCGATGAGGCTGCTGAAGGCGACGGCCAGCTGGGTGAGATAGGTCCGCACGAAGCGCAGTCGCACCGGCACGGAGCCATGCAGCACCAACGACGCCCCCGCGAAGGTCAGCACAGCGCTGGCCAGCGCGGCCAGCCCCCAGCCCCATTCCGCCCGTGACAGCACCGCGCCGAAGTCCACCTGCACGAGTTGGGGCAGGACGATGTATGCCGCGACCGCGCCACCCACGAGGGTGAGCAGGCCCTTGGGCGAGACCCGGCGCAGCTGAATGCTGGCCGGTTCTTCCTGGGCGGGCGCGAGAGTGAGCACCTGCTCGCGCAACTCGTCGAGCAGCTTCTTGCGGCTGGCCAGGTCCAGCCGCAGGCCACGGCCCAACGCCAACGGCTGCAGCAGCGGCAGGGTGCGGGAGACAAACTTCGCACCACCCTCCTGCACCGCGATCTGGACGGCTCGCTCGGCTCCCATGCCCAGAGAGAGCATCACCATAACCCGGGCTGCGTCGGTGCGTTGCGACAGGTCGTCGCTGCCGACGTCGCCGTCCCCGGTGGCCACCAAGCCCGCCTTGCCATCGGGCAGGATCGCCACCGCATCCCGGCTGAAGCCCCGGAACGCGATCCGGTGCTGCTGCAGGGTGAGCAGCATCTGCACCACCGCCCGGGCCTGATCGTCGGTGAGTCCGTCGCCGATCTCACGCAGAGTGCGCCCCTCGACCCGCGTCGTCGCGATCGCCGCCGACACCCCGCCGACGTCGCAAATCGCCACCGGCACCGGGGCGGTCACGCCCGCCCACTGCAGGGAGAAGGCCTGCAACGCTCGGTGCTCCACCGCGCCGCGGAGGGTGAAAGACGGAGCCCGGGTCGTGGCCCCGCGCAGCCGCAGCCGGCTCAACAGCCGCCGCCCCGACGCCAACCCGAAGGTGTCACGGTCGAAGACATGCACATCGAGAGATCCCCGCGGCCCCCGGGCGTGATAAAGCCGGGCCCCTTCGTCATAGTCGTCAACGAGGACGAGGGTGTGCAGCGGGGTCCCGGCCAGCATCAGCTCACGGGCCACGTCGGTGCCGGGAGCCCGAGTCGCGCTCGTGCCGAAGGCAAACCGCACGGCGTGCCCGACGATCGCGCCGAGCAGGAACGAGCACAGCAGCGCCAACGCGGTGTTGGATCCGGCCAGGAAAGTGGTGACGCTCATCGAGCCCAGGACCAACGACGCAAACGGCACCAGCCAGCGCCGCCCGGAGATGTTCGCGACGACGACCAGGGCAGTCAGGGCGACGACGACCAGGTCGAGCGCGTTGGTGCGCCCCGTGCTGCGACTCGGTCGGGTGAGCACCGCGAGCACGGTGGTCAACTGGCCATCGCTGATCGCGGTCTTGATCGCCAGCCCGATCCCCGCCGCGATCGCCGCTCCGACCAGCGACAGCACGAACTGCCAGGCCCGCTGTCGCACCACCAGATCGATGCCCACGGCGATCGGCAGCAGCAAGACACCGGTGCCGGAAACCCACGCCATGAGCGCGAGGATCAGCCGGGGCACCCCGCTCGTCGCGCCGGCAAGGTCCTGCTCGAGGGCACCGGCGGTGCCGACGGCGAGATTGCCGAGGCTGATCGCGAGGACGGCCAGGGCGGCATACATCACCAGCCAATAGAGGTCGGCGCCACGCCGGACGCGATCGGCGATGCGAGGCTCCACAACCTCCACGCTCACCGGAGTCCTGGGCACCGGACCATCCTGCCTCACGAAGCGGCCCAAACACCGCACTACAGGCGGGCGGCACGGCATACTTGGGCGACTTCACTGCCCGAATGCGAAGGTGACCGCCCGTGCCGCCGGCCTCAGGGAGCCGTTTCGCTGCGGCTCTGGTGCATGCCTACACCGCTATCGGCGCGGTGCTCGCCTTCCTCATGGTCGTCGCGATCCAGGCGCGAGAGATCACCATGGCGCTCTGGCTGTTCCTCGCGGCGATGCTCGTCGACGGGACGGATGGCTTCTTGGCCCGCCATTTCCGGGTCAAGGAGATGTGGCCGAGCTTCGACGGAGCGTTGTTGGACAACATCGTCGATTACCTCACCTACTGCTTCGCGCCAGTGACCCTGTTGTGGCTCGGTGGCTACCTGCCGACCGGGCCGCTCGGCTGGGTCGTCGCATGCGCGCCGCTGCTGGCCTCGTGCTTCCAGTTCTGTCGCATGGACGCCAAGACCGACGACCACCTCTTCCTCGGCTTCCCGTCCTATTGGAACGTCATCGCGTTCTATGTCGTCGTTCTCGGGCTCGGGACAGTCGCCACGAGCGCGCTCGTCCTGGCTTGCACCGCACTGGTTTTCGTGCCGATCGGCTACGTCTACCCCTCCCGCACCCAGACCTGGTGGGTCGCCAACATGGTCGGCGCCGGATTGTGGCTGCTCGCGTATGCCGTGATCGTCGCCTCCCTGCCCACGCCGCCGGCCTGGGTGGTCGCGGCGTCGCTGGGCTACATCGCGTTCTATGTCGGCGAGTCGTTGTGGCTCACCGCGCAGCGCCGTCGCCATCGGGCCGACTCGGCTGTCGAGCCGACCCCGGCGCGAGTAGCGGACGCGGCACCTGTGGCCGAGGTCGCGCCCGCGCCGGCTCAGCTGCCTGTGTAGTAGGTGTCGGCGACGGTGAGTGCGTCGTCGAGGATCGCCAGGCCCTCGTGGACCTCCTCGACGCTCGTCGTGCACGGCGGGACGACATGGGTGCGGTTGAAGTGGGTGAACGGCCACAAGCCCTGCGCCTTGCAGGCTGCGGCGAAGTCGAGCATCGGCTTGGCCGCCGCTCCACTGGCGTTGTAGGGCACCAGCGGTGCCCTGGTGTCGCGATCGGTCACCAGCTCGAGCGCCCAGAAGACCCCAAGGCCGCGCACCTCACCGACCGAAGGGTGCTTGTCGGCGATCTTGGCCAGCTCGGGGCCGATGACCTCCTCCCCGAGCATCCGGGCATGCCCGAGCACGTCCTCGTCTTCGAAGATCTGGATCGACGCGACGGCCGCCGCGCAAGCCAGCGGGTGGCCGGAGTAGGTCAGCCCGCCGGGGTAGACCCGGTCGCGGAAGGTGTCGGCGATGGCGTCCGAGATGACCACGCCACCCAGCGGCACATAGCCGGAGTTGACCCCCTTGGCGAAGGTGATGAGGTCGGGCGTGACATTCCAGTGCTGCAGGGCATACCACTGCCCGATGCGGCCGAACCCGGCCATGACCTCGTCGGCGATCATGACGATCCCGAACTCGTCGCACAGCGCGCGCACGCCGGCGAGGTAACCCGCCGGCGGCACGAGGACGCCATTGGTGCCGACGATCGTCTCGAGGATGATCGCGGCGATCGAGCTGGGGCCTTCGACGGTGATGAGATCGCGCAGGTGCGCCAGAGCCCGCTGGGTCTCCTGCGCCTCGGTCTCGGCATGGAAGGCCGAGCGGTAGAGGTAGGGCCCCCAGAAGTGCACAACGCCCGGTATGCCGGGTTCGCTGGCGACCCGGCGCGGGTCGCCGGTCATCGTCAGGGCTCCCGCGGTTGCTCCGTGGTAGGAGCGGTAGGCCGCGAAGATCTTGTGGCGGCCGGTGTGCAGCCGGGCCATCCGGATGGCGTTCTCGGTCGCCTCGGCCCCACCGTTGGTGAAGAACACCATGTTCAGGCCTGCCGGGGCCCGCTCGGCGATGAGGCGAGCGGCCTCGGAGCGGACGTCGACGGCATACCCGGGGGCGATGGTCGTCATCCGGCCAGCTTGCTCGGCGATGGCGGCGATCATCCGCGGGTGGTTGTAGCCGATGTTGACGTTGACCAGGCCCGAGGTGAAGTCGAGGTAGCCCTTGCCCTGGTAGTCCCAGAACCGGCTGCCCTCGGCGCGCGCGATCGGCAGCGGGTTGATCGCCCCTTGCGCCGACCACGAGTGGAAGACATGGGCGCGATCGCTGGCGCGCACGGTGGCCTCGTCGGTGGGCACCGCGAAGGTGGTCGGCTGGGTGGGGTGGCTCGCCTCGGTCATGGCCTCGACTCTAGATGCGGCCCGCAAGGTTAGGCCAGCAGCAGCGTGACCCCGGCATCACGTGCGGCCCGAGCGAGCTTCTGGTCCAGGGTCGCGAGCGGCGTGCCGGTGGTCGCCGCCAAGAGCAGGTATGCCGCGTCATAGGCAGTGAGGTCGTGGCGAGTCGCCGACGCGACGAGATCGGCGATCTCCGCGGCCGGAGCGATATCGATGGGCAGCGAGGCGAGCAGTTGACTGGCAGCCGACGCCCGCGCAGCGTCGATGCGACCGAGGCGCTGCCCCTGAGCCAGGACGTTGGCCACTTCGTACTGCCACAAGGCAGGCACCAGAGCCCGCTGTGCCACGAGCCGATCGAGCACGGCGTCAGCAGCCGCGTCGGCTTCCGGCAAGGCCCAAGAAAGCGCCACCGACGCCTCAAGGACGAAAGTCACCGCCGGCCCTCATCGATGAGCTCGCGGATGGTCGTCCCATCGAGCCGGACATGCTCACGGAGGGCACGGAGGTCCACGATGACCTCCTCAGCAGGTCGGACGACGTCGACGGGCACGAGTCGCGCCACCGGTCGACCATGCCGGGTGATGGTGACGGTCTCACCCCGCGTGACCTTGGCCAGCAGTGCGGGCAGGTGAGCTTCGGCCTCGTCGACACCCACCGTCGTCCCTGTCATGTGTTCCAGAGTGCCCTCCGACCGGTCCATTCGGCGACGGGTTAACGTCCGGCACGTGGCGCAGTCAGGCGCGCCAGGCGATCGGCAGGCGTTTGACCCCACGCTGGAAGTTGGACTGCAGCCACACCGGGCCACCGGCACTCTCGATCCATTGGGTGCGACCCAGCAACTCGGTGACCATCCGAGTCATCATCGAGCGCGCGAGGAACGCCCCGAGACACACATGTGGCCCGGCCCCGAAGGCCAGGTGGCGACGGGCATTGTCGCGCCCGATGTCGAAGCGGTCGGGATCGGTGAAGACGGCCGGGTCGCGGTTGGCCGCAGCGAACGACACCACAACCTTGTCGCCTCGGTGCAGGGTCCGCCCGGCGAGTTCGACCCCGCGTGTGGCCGTCCGCCGGAAGGTCATCACCGGGGTCCACCAGCGCAGCATCTCCTCGACGGCGTTGGGGATGAGCGTGGGGTCGGCACGCAGCGCCCGCTGCGCGGCCGGGTCACCGAGCAACCCGACCAAGCCACCCGGCATACCGTTGCGGGTCGTCTCGTTGCCGGCGACCGCGAAGAGCCAGAAGAGGTTCTCGAACTCCTCGACCGAGACCGAGCCGCCCCCCTCGCCGTCGTCGCGCTGGGCCATGAGGATCGACATGACGTCCTCGCCGGGCTGCTCGCGGCGCAACGTGCCGAGCGCGTGGGCGTAGGCGTAGAGGTCGGGCATCCCGGCGCGGGAGCGCGGGTCGGGCATCAGGCCGTCCGGTCCCGGCTCGGGGCGCAACGCGTATGCCGTGCGGCCGAGTTCGGATGCCCCGGCCGGGTCGAAGTGGGCGCTGACCCGATAGTCGGGGTCCTGCCAGCCGATGACCCGGTTGGCCCAGTCGAACATCAGCCAGCGGTCCTCGGGCGGCACCCCCATGACGTCGGCGAGGGTGAGCAGTGGCAGGTCGGCCGAGACGTCCTTGGCGAAGTCGCACTCGCCGCTCACGCTGCCGTCGGCACTCGCACCGGCGGCCAGCATCCGGTCGACGATTCCGGTCACGTGGCCGGCAACCTGCGCCTCCAGCGCCCCGATCGCCTTGGGGGTGAACGACTTTGCCAACAGCCGACGCAGCCGGGAGTGCTCCGGTGGGTCCATGTTGAGCATCATCCGGCGCACATAACGCAGGTCCTCGACCGTGCGGGGGTCGCGCATTTGGGTGCCGCCGAAGGACGACGAGAAGGTGCCCGGGTCTTTGAGCACCCGATCGACGTCGGCATGGCGCAGCACCAGCCAGTAGCCGGTGCCCTCGGGCCAGCCGGGCAACTCCGGTTCGGCGACCGGAACGACACCGTGCCGGTCGCGCAGTGCCGCCAGGGCGGCATACGGGACCTCGCGGGTATAGGTGACCGGGTCGTGGATCAGGCGCGTCGCCGCGCGGTCGTCTTCGGACAGCAGCGCGTATGCCGCGTCGACCCGACCGCGCGCGGCGGCGCGGTCGGGCAGATCGGCGAGGTCCTGCGACACCTCAGTCGGCGAGGAAGCGTTCGATCACCGTGGCCAGCTGCACCGGCGTCTCGAACATGGGGTAGTGCCCGGCGTTGGGCATGACCTCGATGCGGCAGTTGGGGAAGTGCAGCTCCCAGGTCTGGCGGACGGCGGCCTCGCCGAGCGCGGGGTCGTGCTCACCGGGGATGACGAGCATCTCGTGCTCGTCGCCGGCGATCTCGGCGAGGAAGTCGGGGGTCGCCCAGGCCACCAGCGCGCCGCGGAATCCCTCGACGGTCGAGTGCGACAACGAGTGCTCCACCACGGAGTTGACCCAGGTGGCGGTGTTGCGGTTGCCGGTGGTGAAGTCGATGATGCCGAACCGCAGATCGCGGTTGTCCGGCGCACCGTAGAAGAGGTCATGGCCGGCCTGGTCGAAGGGGGTCGGGCTGGCACCGACGGGCGTGATGCCCACGATCTTGCGCACCCGACCGGGAGCCTTGGCCAACACGCGCAGCACCTCGGCGCCACCCATGGAGTGGCCGATCAACGAAAAGGTCTGCACCCCTTCGGAATCCGCGAGGGCCATGACGTCGCCGGCGACCTCGTCGAGGCTGTAGTCGCCCCGCTCGTCCATCCGGGCGCCATACCCGCGGTTGTCGAAGAAGTGATAGGTGAACTGCTCACCGTCGAGGTAGGTCGGGAACAGCCCCCACCCGTCGGCGGAGCCGAACCAGCCGTGCAGGACGTAGACGTGGTGCGGGCCGTGGCCCACCGTGATCTGCGGGATGCTCATGCCTCCCGAGCCTAGCCACGACCAGGCCCGCGCGGGAGGGTAGCGCGGACCCGGGCACCCGGGAACGGACCACGTGGCCCTGCTCGCCCGCTGTTGGGAGCTGCGCCAGACCTCACCGTCTACGACGCGGCCTATGTCGCACTCGCCGAGCTGCTCGGCGTCACCCTTCTCACCGGAGACCGACGGCTGGCTCGCGCCCCAGGCGTGCGCTGCCGGGTGGAGGTCGTCGACCTCTGACCGAGCCGATCAGCTGGGGTGGAAGCCACGCAGGCGTAGCGAGTTGGTGACTACGAAGACCGACGAGAACGCCATCGCGGCACCGGCAATCATCGGGGTGAGCAGCCCAAACGCCGCCAACGGAATCGCGGCGACGTTGTAGGCGAACGCCCAGAACAGGTTGCCCTTGATCGTGCGCAACGTGGCCCGGCTCAGGCGCACCGCGTCGACCGCTGCCACGAGGTCACCGCGCACGACAGTGAGGTCGGACGCCTCGATCGCCACATCGCTGCCCGACCCCATGGCGATGCCCAGGTCGGCCTGCGCGAGCGCCGCCGCGTCGTTGACCCCGTCGCCGACCATCGCGACGACCCGGCCCTGCTGCTGCAGCCGGACGACCTCGGCGACCTTCTCGGCGGGAAGCACCTCCGCCAGCACGTCCTCGGCGGCGATGCCGGTCGAGGACGCCGCAGCCCGCGCCGCCGCCGCGTTGTCGCCGGTGAGCAGCATCGGCCGCAGCCCGAGCTCCCGGAACGCCGTGACGGCCGCCGCCGAGGTCGGCTTGAGCGTGTCGGCGACCGTGATGAGCCCCTTGATCTGCTCGCCCCAGGCCACCCAGACGCAGGTCTGGCCAGCGGTCATCGCCCGCTCGGCGGCCTGACTCAGGGTGGCATCGGGGGCGGCATACCCCTGCTCCGCGCTGGCGAGCCACGCGAGAGTGCCGACGGACACGAGAGACCCGGCGATCGTCGCA
Source organism: Actinomycetales bacterium (assembly GCA_016710385.1). Lineage (GTDB taxonomy): Bacteria > Actinomycetota > Actinomycetes > Actinomycetales > Dermatophilaceae > Phosphoribacter > Phosphoribacter freyrii. The sequence continues at coordinate 3,136 of JADJVX010000001.1, read as the reverse complement.
CTCACCCCGCGCCCGGGGGTGTCGCGGAAGTCGGTGGCAGTGACGGTATGCCGGGCGTCCCGCTGGGCCGACCGCTCCAGGGTCGCGGCGGTGACGACGGCCTTGGCGATCGGATGGGTCGACCCGGCCTCGACCGCAGCAGCCCGCATGAGCACCTGGCCCTCGAAGGCGCCGGGCACGGCATACACGTCGGTGACGGCCATCTGCCCGGAGGTGACCGTGCCCGTTTTGTCGAGCACGACGGTGTCGACCCGGCGGGTGGATTCGAGGACTTCGGGGCCCTTGATGAGGATGCCGAGCTGGGCGCCTCGACCGGTGCCGACCAAAAGTGCTGTCGGAGTGGCCAATCCGAGCGCGCAGGGGCAGGCGATGACCAGAACGGCGACGGCCGCAGTGAAGGCCTGCTCAGCGGCGTGGCCGGTGAGCAGCCATCCGCCGAGGGTGACCAGTGCCAGGACGATGACGACTGGGACGAAGACGCCCGACACGCGGTCGGCCAGCCGCTGCACCTGGGCCTTGCCCGATTGCGCCGACTCGACCAGGCGGGCCATCTGAGCAAGTTGGGTGTCGCCGCCGACCCGGGTCGCCCGCACGACCAGGCGGCCGGCGGTGTTGACCGTCGCCCCGACGACCGCATCGCCGACACCGACCTCGACAGGCACCGCCTCGCCGGTCAACAGTGAGGCGTCGACTGCCGAATTGCCTTGCACGACAACACCATCGGTCGCCACCTTCTCCCCCGCGCGGACGACAAACTCGTCTCCAACGAGCAGCTCGCTAGCCGGGATGCGGATCTCGGTGCCCGATCGCACCACCGCGACGTCCTTGGCGCCGAGGTCGAACAGGGCCCGCAGCGCCGCCCCGGAGCGACGCTTGGCCCGCGCCTCGGCATACCGGCCGGTGAGCAGGAAGGTCGTGATCGCCGCAGCGGTCTCGAAGTAGTAGTGCCCGTGGTCGCCGTGCTGCCCGAGCATCCACACCGACCACAGATAGGACGCGAGGATGCCGCCGGACACGAGCGTGTCCATGGTCGTCGCGCCGTGCCGCGCGTTGACCGCAGCCGCGCGGTGGAAGGGCCACGCGCACCAGGCGACGACCGGCGTGGTCAACGCGAGCACCACCCACGGCCACCCGGCGAACTGCAGCGGCGGCACCATCGAGATGGCGACGACCGGCACGGTGAGCACGATGGCCACCAAAAGGCGACGCCAGATGTATGCCGTGTGCTCGGCTTCCGGGTCGGCTGCGGTCGGATCCGCTGCGGTGGTGAGGTCGCGGTCGGGAGCGAGCGTCGCGGCATACCCGCTGGCGTCGACAGTGGCCAGGAGTTGCTCGACGGTGACGGCGGACGGGTGGCGGACGAAGGCCTTGCCGGTGGCGTAATTGACTGCTGCGGAGACGCCGTCGAGCTTGCCGAGCTTCTTCTCGATGCGGGCCGAACACGACGCACAGGTCATCCCGGCGACCACCAGCTCGGTCTGCCGGTCGCCCGTCGGCTGTGAGCCGCCGTCGGCTGCGCGAGGCGTCTCGAGAGCGGCGGGTGGCGTCGGTTCGCCGTGCTGGGTCATCGCACCAGCGTGTAGCTGCCCGCCTCCTCCAAGGCCGCGACGATCTGCTCGTCGGTCAGCGCCTGGTCTGCGGCGAGGTCAACGTGGACCGTCGACGTGCCACCGGCGACGAGGTCGACGCGCACGTCCTGCACGCCCTCGACGGCGGTGAGTTCGGTCGTGACGTGGCCGACGCAGTGACCGCAGGTCAGGCCATCGACCTGGAACGTCTGAGTGCTCATGACTACCTCCGGAACGGGCGAGCGAGGACCTTCATGGTATGCCGCGCCACTTGCCGGAGCGAAAAGGTCGTCAGGGCAGCCCTTTCACTCCCCCATCTCGTCCCGCCCTCACGCACTGGTCTCGGTCCGCCAGCGCAGCTCACAGCGTGGCCCGCACATCGTGAGTCGCCCCGTCCACCCCCGCCGAGCGAGCTCGTCCCCGATCTCGGCCGCCGCCCGACACGCACCGCCGGTGCACTCGTCCCAGCCGTAGCGCAACAACAACCATCCAGCCCGGGCGGCCGTGCTGCTCTTGTGCCGATCCACCGCACGCCTGGCTCCGTAGTGATACAGCTCGCCGTCGAGCTCGAACAGCACGCGATATTGCGGGATGCTCCGGTCGAACTCTTGCGGTCTGGCTGTGAGGTGCCGGGGCCAGCCCCGATGCGCTGGCCGGGACCAGGACCGATGCGGGTGCCGGCGCCACAACCGGTGCCATCGTCCGGACCGGTCGGAGAGCTCGGCAGCACGCTCGCCGGCCATTGCCCGACCCCGGACGGCAGCCCATGCCGCCGGAGCACATCCCGGACGAAGCGGACCTCCAAGGTGCTCTCGGCCCCTCCTGCAAGATCGCTGAGGATGTCGCGCACCAGGGCCCGCCGGGCACACCGCTGTCGCCCCTCGAGCTCCGCGAGAAGTCGCCCGGGTGTGGTGCGCCGACTCCGCAATGCCGAAGCGAGCAGGCTGGTCATCTCGTCGGACCGCCCCCGATCGAGCCGGTCGATCAGACCGATGAGGTCGATGACGGTCGTGTCGTATGCCGTGCGCCTCGGCCAGGTCTCCACGATGCGGCCGACATCCGAATGGCGGAGGACGACTCCGAGCTGTCGGGCGGGCCGGTGCTGGGCCGGTACCCGGACGTGGATCGGCGGCCCGCCGAGGTGGTCGACCTGCCACAGGCCCGACGGTGCGGCGACCAGTCCGTGCAGCACTCCGGCGGAGGGCCCGTCGAGTGCCGCCGCCTCGCCGTAGAACAACAGGGCAGCGGCGGCCCGGGTGATCCAGTCCACGGGTCCGGGCCGGGTGAGGATCACCCCATGGTGCATCCGTTGCCATCGGCCCCGCTGGAGAGCCCACCGCATCGCCCCGCGCGTCAGCCCCGACCCGCCGTTCGTCCGCGGAGTAAGGGCCCAGGCGGTCGTGGTCAGCTGCAATTCGTCCGGACTGGTCGGCCAGTGCACCTCGCCAGGATGCCCGCTCAGCGGTGAGCGGCCTCAGAAGCTATCCACAGGCCTCGGCCCGGCCCGAAGATGCGGTAAGGAAAGGGTCGCCCTGGCAGCCTTTTCGCTCCCACGACAGCGCTCCCAC